>DASVTR010000014.1:0-115998 GCA_036387475.1 Pyrinomonadaceae bacterium
CGTCTCCGTTGAAGGCGCAGCCGCTCCCATGTCCGTCACATTCTCGGCTTCGCGTCCGGGGTCGCGGCGCGTGGTGACGCTGCTGGTATTATCCCCGCTGCTGCCGGCGCGACGGCGGCGCGGCCTTCCCTCAGTCTCTTCAGCGGTCGCATCCTGTTCTTTCTGCTCTTCGGCTTGCTGCTGCTCTGCGCCTTCGGTGATCATCTGCTGGCCTTCGAGCACCGCATCGGCGATGCGCGAGGCGAAGAGACGAACGGCGCGCAGGGCATCGTCGTTGCCGGGGATGATGTAATCGATTCCTTCCGGCGAGCAGTTCGTATCGACGACCGCGACTACGGGTATGCCGAGCCGGTTCGCTTCAGCGACGGCGATCTCCTCTTTCCTCACGTCAATAATAAAGACCGCGTCGGGCAGACGGGTCATGCTCTTGATGCCGGAGAGGTTTTTGGTCAGGCTTTCGCGTTCGCGGTCCAGCTTGATGCGCTCCTTCTTGGTCAACTTCTCGTAGCGACCGTCCGTCTGCATCGATTCAAGGTCTTTGAGACGCTTGATCGATTTCTGAACCGTCTGGAAGTTCGTCAGCAGTCCGCCCAGCCAGCGCTGGTTGATGTAGTATTGCCCGGCGCGTTCAGACTCTTCGCGGATGGCGTCCTGCGCCTGTCGCTTGGTTCCGACAAAGAGCACCGTCCGCCCACGGTCTTCGGCCATCAGGTTCGTGACGAACTGGATGGCGTCGCGGAACATGCGCTGAGTTTTCTGTAGATCGATAATGTAGATGCCGTTGCGCTCGCCGAAAATGTATTCCTTCATTTTCGGATTCCAGCGCCTCACCTGGTGGCCGAAGTGAACACCGGCCTCCAGCAATTCTTTCATCGTAACCGAAGCCAAAAGGGACTCTCCTTCTTCAAGTATTGGTTTAATGTACTCGCCGCCGCCTCAACTCAACTCCGCAATCGGAAGCAACCAATCAAGGCTTGCGACAATGGACTTAAACAGTTTTCAGTTTTGAGTTTTCAGTTTTCAGTAAAGGCAAGTTCCTTTCTGCTGAAAACTGAAAACCGAAAACTGTAAACTGTCCTTTAACGTTTCGAGAACTGGAAGCGCTTGCGTGCGCCCTTCTGTCCGTACTTCTTGCGTTCCTTGATGCGCGGGTCGCGCGTGACGAGACCGGCGTGCTTCAAGGCCGGGCGCAAGTCAGCATTGAATTCCATCAAGGCGCGCGTGATGCCGTGGCGAATCGCTCCGGCCTGGCCCGCCGGGCCGCCGCCGATGACGTTGACGAGAATGTCAAACTTGCTCGCCGTCTCGGTCAACTGCAAGGGCTGGCGAATAATCATGCGCAGCGTTTCGTTCGGGAAATACTGCTCGAAAGCCTTCTTGTTAATCTTGACTTCGCCCGCGCCGGGGCGCAGGTAAACGCGCGCCGTCGCCGATTTGCGCCGCCCCGTTCCGTAATATTGAATCTCAGCCACAGCTTTTTGTCTTCCTTTTAAAATCTTTCAATTTCGGTTGATTATGCTTGATTGCGTTCGCTGGGGGTCAGGTCGAGGGCTTCGGGTTGTTGGGCCGCGTGCGGGTGGTTAGCGTCCCTGTAAACCTTCAGCTTCTTCGCCATCGCCTTGCCCAGCTTATTCTTCGGCAACATGCCTTTGACCGCCGACTCGATGATGCGTTCGGGGTGGCGCGTGAATTGATCCTTGACGGAAATCTCGCGCAAGCCGCCCGGATAGAGCGTGTGATGGCGGTAAACCTTCTGCTCAGCCTTCGAGCCTTTGAAGACGGCCTGGCTGGCGTTAATGACGATGACGTGATCGCCCATATCCATAAACGGCGTCCAGCGCGGATTGCGCTTACCCGAAAGCAGGCTGGCGACTTCCGTTGCCAGCCGCCCGACGGTTTGCCCCGCCGCATCGACGACGTACCATTTGCGATTTTCAGCGAGACCAGTGCCGCTGGGAAAGTAAGTTGACATGGATAACTCTCTCTGGTTAAAGCGTCTAAAACGCGAACGGGTAGAATACCGAAACGCCTCGAAAAATGTCAAGCTGAAGACGACGCGGACACCGACTGACACGAGAAGAGGCCCGACAGTTTGCAGGCTGTCGGGCCTCTCAGTTTAGTCTTGCAAGCTCAGCATTTATGGCTTGCCGCTGTCGCTGGACTGCGAAGACGTATCCGTCCCCTCGTCCGTGTTGCGCTTCATCTTCGGCGGGTCGGAAGGCTTCGAATCCGAAGGCTTGCTGTCGGAAGGAGCGGTCGAATCATCACCCTGCGGCGAACGGCGCTTGAGTGTCGGACGCCCAGGCGCTCCGTCGTCCCTGTTGGAGAGGTCGCCGGCTGTCGTCGCACGCGCGTTGGAAAGTCGCATCAGGCGCGCCTTCACACGCTGAAACTCAGAGGTGCTGACGATGTATTCCTCCCGCTCAGGGAAACGCGCGACCAGCGCCAGCGTTGCTGCACGACGGTCTGGCGGTTGCGGGTGTGTGGAAAACGCTTTAGAGAGGAAGCCCGGCTTCTTCTTGTTCTTCGCCGCCAGCTTCTCAAACATCGTCGGCAGGCCGCTTGGGTCATAACCTGCGGCATAGAGATATTGCACGCCGAGCTTATCAGCCTCGGATTCCGCGTTGCGGTTAAACTTCATAAACCCGGCCAAAAGGCCGAGGCCAGCGGTGTTCTGAAAAATCAGGCCCGGAATGCCGCCGAGGAAAATCGAACCGGCGATAGCGCCATATTCCAGCAAGCTGGCTTTCGTCTGATTTTCGACTGCGTGGCGTGCCGCGACGTGTGCGATTTCATGTGCCATCACGCCAGCCAACTCCGCTTCATTATCGGCGGCCAGAATCAGCCCCTTGTTGACGTAGAAAAAGCCGCCGGGCAACGCAAAGGCGTTGACCTCGTCCGAATCCACGACCTTAATCGTAAACGGCACTTTGGCGTCCGAGTGGAGAACCAGATTCTGTCCAACGCGGTTAATATATTCTGTGATAACCGGGTCTTCGATGTACTTATTCTCTTTATCAAGCTGGGCGGCAATCTGACGACCAAGCGCGACTTCCTTTTCCAGCGAACCGCTCATCTTGGCGATCAGGCCGCTGTTGATGTTGCGTTTTCCGATCTGGTTCGGGTCTTCGTTCTTCGACAGCGGTTTGCCAGAGGTTTGCTTGGCGGTTTGAGAAGACGTTTTTTGAGCTTTCTGCTCCTCTTTAGTCTTTTTCTGCTCTTGCGGTTGGGTTTGCGTCTGCGCTGGCGCGGCTCCGATGGCGCTCGTCCAGACACAGAGGGCCAGAAAGAGTGCCGTCAAGACGCGGGGTGAGCGACTATTCATGTCGAAAAGCCTCCAAAAACTGAGATGGCCGGTTGAAAGAAGCGCTGCCGAAGGGAGCGGCTTCCCTGTTGCTTTCGCGCTCCAAATCCGTCTGAAGCACAAGTTAAATTCAATTTTCCACGAAGGGGACGCGCCAGCGAAGGAGTCAACCAGGTGACTGCTTAAAACTGTCTGATGGACACGCCAATCTATGATGCTTCATCCCCGCATGAGGGTTGCGTGAGAGGTTCGCCATGAGCGCTCGCCCCTCGCCTGGCGGCCACGCAGACCGGATTTTTCTGTTGCGTTCGCGCACACGCATTATAACAGCAGTGGGCCAAAAAAGTATAAATATTGCGCCCGTCGGCTGGCGCGTGCTACAGTCGAAAGCGTGTGAGTGACCGTCCCTGCTTGCCTCATTCCCGGAGATAAAATTAGAGGTGAAACGCGCTCAGGATAAGATTAAAGACTTCGTTGAGCCGCAGGTTTTCGACGAGGTACAGAACTACGCCAGCGACCCGGTGCGCTCTCTGGCCGCCTATCATTTCACAGATGTCACGTCAGACCTTCTGGCGCGCTGGCTCGACGCGCTTGCGGATTTGCCCAAAACGCGTGGCGCAGCACGCGCTCTGGCGGGCTTGCGCGGCGTCGGCAAAAGCCACACCCTAACGGTCTTTGGCGCGCTCGCTGCCTATCCCGAACTCCGTCACACGCTGACGGAAGCCCACGTCGGCACGAGCGCCCGCCGCCTCCTGAGCCGCCGCTACATCGTCGCCCGCGTCGAACGCGGCACGCGCGAGAGCCTGATGGAGGAGGTCTCGGCGGCTCTGGCGAAGGTCTTCGGTGGCGATGAAATGGAGTGGGAGCACGAGCCTTCGATTGTGCTGGCGATGGCCGCGCGCATGTCAGACGCGCCGCTTGTGCTGCTGGTGGATACGGCCTTTGGCCGGGAGGGACGCGTCCAGCGCGACGACGGCCCGCTCTTAAGCGAACTGGCAAAGGCGACCGAGCACGTCAACGCTTTCATAGCGCTGGCGCTCGACGACGATATTGCCGGCGCAGACGGCGCGAACGTCGCTCTCAGCGGCAGCTTCCAGATAGACTATCTAGACCCGGAGCATCTCTACAGGATTGTCGACACGCACCTCTTTCATAAAAACGCGCAGGCGCGGGCCGCGCTGCATGATTTGTACCTGACTTTGCGCGCCGCCGTCCCCGGTTTTAATTGGAGCGAGCCGCGCTTTACCTCCATCTATCCGATGCACCCGCTGGTTGCGGATGTCGCGCCAGCCGTCCGGCTCTACGTCCCGACCTTCGGCTTTCTGCCCTTCGCGGCGGCAGCCGGGGCGCGTGCCACCAATCGTCCTGCGCTCTCGCTCGTCGTGCTCGATGAAGTCTTCGACCGCACGGAATACGACCTGCGCAAGGCCGAAGACTTAAAAGAAACTTTTACGGCTTACGACGATCTGGCGACACGCGCCGTCGCGCAGTTTCCGATGATGCAGCGCTTGCAGGCCAAGCTGATTCTCAAAGGATTGTTCATTCTCTCGCTCGACGGACGCGGCGCGACGGCACGCGAACTTGGCGCGGCGCTGTTGATTTACGACGAAAAGCAACCTGAGGCGGCGGTCGAGCGCGTCGGCGAGATGCTCGCGCGATTCGCCGAGGCCGCATCGCCCGATGCCCTGCGCGCGAGCGAGGAAGGCGGCGAGATGCGCTATCGTTTTCGCATCAGCGCATCGAGCGGATTCAACGCCGCCCTCGCAGAAATCGTCGAGCAGATTTCCTCCGACAGTGCGGCCCTCGCTACGCTGCTGCGCACAATCGCCCGCGCGCGTTTTGAAGATTGGCCGCTCATCGAAAACGCTGAGCCGGAACGAAAGCCAATCGAAGCTGCGACGCCCGCCCAGGAGGTCGATGCGCAAACGAGCGGGGTTGATTTCGACATTATCTGGCGCGGCACTGTTCGTCGTGGTCGCGTCCGCTGGCAAGCGCCAGGGACATTTGCCCCGCCTCTCGCTCCTGCTTCTTCAACAGCGGCGGATAATTCGTCGGCCATCGCCGCAGGCAATTGTGATTGGGAATTAGTTATCCTCTCGCCACAGATGTTTAAGGGCGAAGCTGTTGACGGCTCTGTTGCTGCTATTGATTCTGTCGCTGGTGGCTCTGCGCCGGAGAACGCTGTCGCGCTGTGCCTCCAGTCCAATCATCCTGCGTTCGCCGTCTGGCAACCGGCGGCGCTCTCCGGCGAAGAGCAGGAGACGCTTCATCGTCTACTCGCTCTGCGTAAAGATAATTCGCTCTTCGCGCAGTTTGGCGAGACGGTGCGCGCCGCCGAGCGTACGCACGCCGCGCTGGCCGAGCGTCTGTGGTCGAATGCTTACCTTGACCGTGGTCAGCTTCTCATCGGCAACAGCGCGCAAGCCTTCACGAACGAAGCGCGGGCCGCAGCGACGTTCAGAGTTGCACTGGCAGAAATGCTCGCCCCCGTTTTCGCCGCGCGTTATCCTTTGCATCCGGAGTTCAGTCAAACGCTCTCTGAAACTGAGGTCGCGCAGCTAGTGAACGGCCTCTTCGGCGGCGCTAATCAGCAGGAAGCGAGCGTGCAGGAATTGGCCCACCTGTTCGCCGAACCGCTGGGGCTGGCTTCCCTGCGCGGCGGCAGCTACGCGCTCGAAGCTGGCGATCAGGCTTTGAAGAAGCCCTGGGTGAGGGAAGTCTTGGCGATGACGGATGCGGCCAATGGCGAGGTCGTGCCGCTCGACGCTGTTTCGCGAAAGTTGAAAAGCGAGCCTTACGGATTGGAGCGTGAATCGCAATACCTGATTCTCGCCGCGCTGGTCGCGCAAAGACGCATCGAGCTTGTCACCTTAAACGGAGACCGCATCAGCCGTCGCACGCTTGATCTCAAGCTTCGCTGGGACGAGATTGCGGGTGTCGCGCGCGTCGCCACTCTTTTGCACAGCGCAGAAGAGCTAACAGCCTGGGCGCGACTGTTGACGGGGCAAACAGCGCTCGCTTCCATCGCCGAACCCGAAGCACGCGAGTCCGTCCGCGTGGCGCTCTCCGAGTGGGTCGAGACGTGGCGCGCGAGTCAACTGCTGGAAAAGTATGAAGCTTTGCCGGACGAAGGTTTGACGACGCGCACCTGGGGGTTGGCCCAGGCCGTGCGCCGTAGCTTCGGCTCAGCCGCCGAGTCAATCGAAGCGTTGTTGGCCGACACTATTTCGCTCGAAGAAGGCTTGCAGCGCATCGCAGATGCTTTCGGCGATTCTCTTGAACAATTCAAACGCCATCAAGACCAATTGAGGAAGCTCACATGCTTCGTCAACGGGCTGGTGCGGCGCATAGAGGCGCGCGCCTATCTCTCGCTGGCCGAGCCGACCGCGTTGAATGAAATCGAGAGCGCGCGGCGCGAGTTGCTGGCGATTGCCGACGACCCGCACGCTCTCTTCGAGGAGGAATCCAACAGGCGTTTCGATCTGCTCTGGCGAGAGTTTCACCAGCGCTACAGAGAGCACTACGATAGTGCGCATGACGAGGCGATGAATAGCAGCGCGCGGCAGGAGACAATCGAGACGCTTGTGCGCCGCGACGACTTCAGAGAGTTTGAAGCGCTCTCGCAGCTTTCAATCGTCAACAAGTCTTACTGGGAAGAAGCGACGCGCCTCTTGCAGCGTTCCCGCGCGGCACACTGCGCGCTGCCCGTGCGTCAATTATTAATTACGCAGCCCTTCTGTAGCTGTTCGTTTCGATTGGCCCACGCTGCGGCGCTCAAGCGTTTGCCGCAAGCGCTGGAAGAAACCTTACAGCGTGGGCTGGCAGCGCATCGCAGCACGCTTTCCTTCTGGCGCAACGGGCTAGCGCAGGCGCTCGCCGCGCTCGCCGCGTCGGAAGCGGCGGCGGAAAATACCGAACGCGCAGATGCTTTAGCTTCCACGCTCGCGCTCGGCGAAGCGCCGTCGCCTTTGACACCCTTTGAAATCCAACTCATAGAGCAAGCTTTGCAGCAAACGGCTGTGCCACCCTTGCGCGTCCATCTCCCCGCCACGGGCTACGGATTGATGACGCGCGACGAATTGGCCGCGCGTCTCAAACAGTGGCTTGATGATTTGCCAAGCTATCCTGCGCTCGTTGATGTTAACGGTGAAGCGGACGGTCATGGCGGCTGAGCGCTTGAAGAAAAGGGCACAACCGAAGCGCAGGCAGCAGCGGGCAGAGCGCAAACCGACCGTCTCTATTATCGGAGCAGGACGGCTCGGCACGGCACTGGCGGGCGCTCTTGCAAGCTGCGGTTATACGATAGAAGCGGTCGTCGCGCGTCATCGTCGGCGCGCACAACGCGCCGCAAAAATCTCAGGCACAAGTCCTCTTATTCTTACTTCAACCGAACTGGGCCAACTCCCCGCCAGCCGTCTGCTCTTCATCACAACGCCGGACGACCGCATTGCCAGTACCGCTACGCAACTGGCCGCAACCTTTCGCGGGCCAACACGCGGGCGCACTGCCTTACACGCGAGCGGCGCTCTCTCTTCGGAAGCCTTAAGTGATTTAAAAAAAGCTGGCTGCGCCACGGGATCGCTGCACCCGCTCGTCTCCGTCAGCGACCCTGTGCGCGGAGCTTTGAGTTTAAGAGAAGCCTTTTACTGCGTCGAAGGCGACCGCGCCGCCGTGCGCATCGCGCGCCAGGTAGTGCGTGACCTCGGCGCGCAAAGCTTCCACATACGCACGCCCGACAAGGCGCTTTATCACGCTGCGGCGGTGATGGCTTCGGGACACCTGACCGCGCTTTTCGACATTGCGGCGGAGATGCTAATGCGTTGCGGCCTGACTGGCAGACGCGCGCGCGCCATCTTGTTGCCCCTCGTTCGCAGCACGGTCGAGAATCTGGCGACGCTTGAGCCTGCGCGTGCTTTGACAGGGACGTTTGCGCGTGCCGACACGGCGACGATGCGCAGGCATCTCGCCGCAATCCGCGCGCAGGCGGGCGATGAAGCGTTGGCTGCCTACGTTCTGCTCGGCAGGCGCTCGCTGCGCTTGGCCCAGAAGAACGGCGCGGACAAAAAGGCGCTCAAAGAAATGGCGAGCACGCTGAAGAACAAGGCGTAACGGTAAACGATGAAGTCGGAACTCAGTTATCAGTTTTCGGTTTTCAGTTTTCAGTTAAAGATAAGCTGCTTTCTTCTGAACACTGAAAACTCAAAACTGTAAACTGCGTTCATCGTTCATCGTTCCGCGTTCATCGTTTCTTCTCACTTGCTCTCCGCGCTTCATTAGCGTTAGAGTGCGCTTCATCAGCCCCAGCTATATTCAACCCAAAAAGGAATTTACGTTCCAGAAACAATGCCCAACACACCAAGCGCCAGTAATAGTTTGACTTTGCGTGTCAAGCTGTCGAGCCGGACGGGAACGCTCGGCGAATTGACGACCGCCATCGGACGCGCCGGAGGCGATATCGGCGCGATTGACATTGTTAGCGTCGGCCCGGATTCCGTCATCCGAGACATCTCCGTCAACGCCGCTTCAGCCGAGCACGGCGAACAGATTCTCAAAGCCATCCGCGACATAGATGGCGTCGAAGTCGTCAACGTCTCAGACCGCACCTTCCTAATGCATATCGGCGGGAAAATTGAAGTCGTCTCGAAAGCGCCCTTGAAGACGCGCGACGACCTCTCTATGGCCTACACGCCGGGCGTGGCGCGCGTCTGCGAAGCCATCAACCGCGACCCCGAAAAAGCCTTCACGTTGACGATTAAGAAGAACACGGTCGCGGTCGTCACGGACGGAACGGCTGTGCTGGGTCTGGGCGACATTGGCCCGGCGGCGGCGATGCCTGTGATGGAAGGCAAGGCGATGCTCTTTAAGGAATTCGCAGGCGTTGATGCCTTTCCGATCTGCCTTTCGACGAAAGACCCGGACGAGATCGTGCGCACGATTAAAAACATCTCGACCGCCTTTGGCGGCATTAACCTCGAAGACATCAGTGCGCCGCGCTGCTTTGAGATTGAAGACCGACTGAAAGAAGAGTTGGACATTCCAGTCTTTCACGACGACCAACACGGGACGGCGGTCGTCGTCCTGGCGGCGTTGATTAACGCCCTGAAGATTGTCGGCAAGAAGATGGACGAGGTGAAGGTCGTCGTCAACGGCGTCGGCGCGGCGGGCGTCGCCTGCTCTAAAATTATTATGGAAGCGGGAGTGAAAAATATCGTCGGCTGCGATCAAAACGGCGCGCTCTATCGCGGGCGGCGCGAGCACATGAACTGGGTCAAGGACTGGTACGCGCAGAACACCAACCCCGATAACGAGCAGGGCAGCGTCCACGACGTGATAAAGGGCGCGGATGTCTTCTTCGGCCTCTCCGCGCCGGGCGTTATCACCGTAGACGACTTGCAGAAGATGGCAGAGAAGCCCATCGTCTTTGCGATGGCGAATCCGACGCCGGAGATTATGCCCGAAGAAGCCGAGCCTTATGTCGCTGTGATGGCGACGGGGCGTTCAGATTATCCGAACCAGATAAACAACGTGCTCTGCTTTCCAGGCATCTTTCGCGGCGCGCTCGCCTGCCGCGCCTCGCGTATCAACGAAGAGATGAAGGTCGCCGCCGCCCACGCCATCGCCGAAATCATCACCGAGACCGAACTGCATCCGGACTACATAGTGCCTTCTGTCTTCGACAAGCGCGTCGCTGAAGCCGTCTCACGCGAAGTCGAAGAGGCGGCCTATCGCACAGGTGTCGCGCGGCGCGAGCGCGTCGGCGGCGAAACGCTGATCTGAAGGGCGAGAAAGCTTTCGCCCCCTCTCAAACAAACTGGCCGGTAGAATCCCTCGCATCAATCTTCCTATAGCGTGGGCTGCGCCCCCTTGCAGGCAGCCTCGCCCATCGCAGTATTTGAAATCTATCATAGATAGGTTTCTTCCCGATGCCTTATACATTCCTGAAAAACAGCCTTTGCCGAAGGCCTGGGCGAACTGAAATGAAATCAGGATTTGGCTCATATATTTATGAGATGCTTTTAAGACATCGCCGCTGATGGAAAGGAGAAACTTGTGATGACATCCCAGAGGGTTCGACCGACGGCAAGGGAAATGCTGATCGCTGCGGTATGCCTCGTCCTGATTTTAGGCGGAGCATTTCTGGCAGCCTCTCTGACACAGGGGAAGCCGGTATTTTCATTAGTGCCGCCCGACGGCGGAGCGCCGGATATTTCAGCCGAGCGGCGGATTGACTTGCACCGAACGTTTTATACAGCATGGGCGGCGCTGATTCTCGTGACGCCCGCGCTCTGCACGTTTCTGTTCCGGAGAACTTCTGAAACAGCCGCCCGCTACTGGCTGGCTTTCTGGACGGCCAGCTACATTGCTTTTCTAGTCCATTTCTACTGGGCCGTGTCCGTCTTCTTTGACAATGATTGGGCCAGGATTCTGCACAACAATCGGATGCGAGTAAGCGCGCCCATTCCAGACACGATTTTTGCCGTCTGGTGGGGCTTGGATGTTCTGCTGGCGTGGCTCGTACAGCGTTCCGAAGCCTTATGGATTCGCATTCAACGCGCTCTCATACATCTCGCAGCCTTCGTCTTGTTCTTTCTCGGTTCGGTTAAGGAAGGCGAGCTTAACGGAAAAGATGGTAAGCCGTTCTGGTCTGTTGCGCTTGGACTCGCGATGGGAGTCGCGGTCTTAGTCTCTTTCTTAATCTGGCTCGGCGATTGGCTGAAGAAGCGGAAAGCAGGAGTCGTGGCGGCTGCCTGACAAGCTGATTGATGGAAATAGAATATGCTGTTTCGCCTGCGCTGGTTGAAGGTGTGCAGAGGCCCGCAGATTTCAGTCTCATGTCAAAAGGGGAACGCTTGTCAATAAAGCGTTCCCCTTTCGATTGTTTACTCGTTAATAGTCGAAGCGAGGCCGCTATAGACCGCGATATTGGAGCGTTAGCGCTTCCATGCGCGCGGACTGACCGGCTGTAAACAGATACATGCAGGGGTCGTCCGTGTAGTCCATGAAATTTTCTATCGGGTCAACGCCGGGGCCAGGGCATGAGTCGCGGCCCGTTGGACAACGAAACGCTGGGGAGCGTTCACTGGGCGTGTCTGCAACGAAGTCGTTATAGTTTGCCGCGCAGCCGCCCTGAAAAGTGTGGAAGAGTCCGAGCCAGTGGCCGACTTCATGCGTGCCCGTGTCGCCTTCGTTGTAGGGGACTTCCGAGCCGCCCGGCAGAGATGAATAGAGGCAGACGACGCCGTCCATGAGGGGGTCGCTCGCGTACCAGAACGGGAACGTGGCCCAGCCGAGCAGGAAGCCGCCAGCGTTGTTAGTGTAGAAATTGAGCACGCCCGCGCTGCCGATGTGCAGCGCAGTCTTCATCTCGCGTTCGGCTGCCGTGTCCGGCCCGGCATTGAACCACGCAACGTTCGTCGTGCGGTCAACTCCGGCCAGCACAAACCTGTAAGGCGTGTTAGCTCCGCCGGTCGCGCCGCCAAAAGATTGATTCAAGACATCCACCTGCGCGCGCAGCATCGTCATCGGCACATCGCCGTTGGCAATGCCTTTGCCCTTGTTGACGACGTGGAAATAGACGGGAACGGTGACAGCGCCGGACTTTCGTATCTGCCCGCGATTTCGCGTTGAGTTAAACTGATCGAGCCTCGTCTGAATCTGCGTGGCCGTCGTTTCGTCCAGGTCTTTGGTCGCGCAGCGCGTGCGCGACGAAGCAGCAGCAGTCTTGGCAGTTAGAGTTTTACTGATTGTGCTGAATAAAGAATTGCCGCGCGTATCATTCTCTGCACTGGCTCGATTGATTGAGCCGGTATTAAGCAGGACTAAGGCGAGGCCGAGCGCTGCGAGTGCGAGCGCGGTAAGAAATCTTCGTCTCATTTAATCTCCTCCGAAGGCTTTAAGAGTGTTTGTCTTGCGACGGGTTGAATTGTCTGTGCTTTGAAAAAGGGTGAAACTAGCTTGAACCGGCGCGACCTGACTGAAAACGTGTCTTGCTCGGATTAAACTGGCAATACGCGAACATTTCCGCATCGGGAAAGGCGGCGGGCCGACAGCCTGAGTAGCGCTGGCAGACAGCATCTATCAAATGCCCGGCGTTTGTCAACGTTCGACGCAGACAAACTTCGTGCGCTTGCCGCGTGTTGAAAGAGCGCACGCGGCGCAGGCGCGGCGGCGTCCGAGTGTTGAAACTAAACGGAAATTGGCTTTCGGCGTTCGTCACTGACACGGTTTGATAGTTGATGTCTAACAAACTATTCTTGGTCTATGAAAAGGTTCTTCCGCGAGGTTTTCAATATCATCCTTATCATCCTCGGCATTCTTTCGGCGGGGCTGGGGTTGAAGGGTTTTCTGCTGTCGAGCCGTTTTATTGACGGCGGCGTGACGGGCATTTCCATGTTGCTCTCGGACGTGCTCGGCTGGCAGCTATCAATACTGATTCTGGTTATCAATCTTCCGTTCATTGCCATCGGCTACAGGCAAATCGGCAGGGAATTTGCGCTTAAGAGCACACTGGCGATTGCGGGCCTGTCCCTGTGCTTGGCCTTTGTCAAATATCCTGATGTGACGCCGGACAAATTGCTGACAGCAGTTTTCGGAGGCTTCTTTATCGGCGCAGGCATTGGCCTCGCCATACGCGGCGGCGCTGTTCTGGATGGAACGGAAATCGCGGCGCTGCTCGTCAGCAAGGGCAGCCCGCTCCTAAAGGTCGGCGATGTCATTCTCATTCTCAACATCTTTATCTTCTCAGCCGCAGCATTCTTCCTCGGTATAGAGTCGGCGCTCTATTCCATCCTCACCTACTTCGCGGCCTCGAAAACAATCGACTTCATCATTCACGGCATAGAGGAATACACAGCTGTCATCATCGTCTCTGAAAAGAGCGGAGAGATCAGGCAGACGATTATCTCTGTGCTCGGTCGGGGCGTGACAATCTACAAGGGTCGCGGCGGATTGACAGACGCCGAGCAGGATATTTTATTTTGCGTCGTGACGCGGCTGGAAATCGGCAGGGTCAAGAGCGTGGCGGTCGAGATAGACAAAGCGGCCTTCATCGTCGTACACGCGCTGGCGGACGTTGACGGAGGCGTTATCAAAAAGACCGCCATTCATTAAAAGCGAAAGGGCGGAAGTGTTAACTCCCGCCCCGCGCCCGCTAACATTACTTGCGGCGCATGAGTTATACGTCTGGCGCTAGAGGTGCTAAGACCCGACTCGAATATCGCCCGCCCAGCGTTCTGTCTCAACATAGGCGTAAGCCGAGAGCGGGAAGGTCTGGCAGTCTATCGCTTCGCTTGGGTGAGACGGTATCCCTTTGTCGTCTTCGCGCTCAGCATCCGTCGCTATCCAACGCAGCTTCGCTCCGTTGTCATCTTCAAGTTCGGCATCCGCCGGCGTCCATCCCCGTTCTGTCAGCTTATAAATGCCCCACGTTATCTTGTCCGGCGTTTCTCTGTTATCGCCGTTGTCTTCGACCACCAACAGCACCCGCTTGCCGATGTAAGACATGAAATTGGAATCCCTGACAGTGCCGCTCATCACGGCCATGTTGCCGTTGACCACCAGACCGTCAAACTCCGCCTTGACGTAAAGGCTTGCGGACGGCTCTCTTCCAGGTTCGCCGTCCGGGTCTTGTTCTGAAAGCGGCGCTTCATCGCTGAAAGTCATCTGGCCGGTTGCACTGCCGTCCGTTTGCGTTCGAGCGTCGAACTCTAAGTATCTTGTATAGCCATCTTCTAATGAAAGCTGGAAATTACCGCTGGCTGTTTGGGCCGTGGCCGACTGCTGCGCCGCAAAGCTCAGCAGAAGCAGCGCCAGAATCGAGACACATGCCGTCAGGGAAGTGTTACGCGTACTATTATTCTTTCGCATTCTTTTATTCTCCTATCAATCAATCTCTTTATACGTACCGCCTCAGAATTTTTGCACTTAAAGTTGCCGGTGCAACCTATCGTGAGACAGACAATACCTGAGCGGGCACAGGGAAATACTTAGAAAGTCCTGATTTTTTTCTGAAAATGTTCTGAAAGCGGCAAGGAAACTTGAGCCGGGGCAAAAAGCCCGGTGATTTCAGTGTCTGAAAGCCATTGGACAGAGGCGCTTGCCGCTGCTCTGTTGCTCAGACGGTCGTGCGGAGGCTCTGCGCGATGAGGGGAACGATGCGGCGGGGAACGGCGATGGCTTCCTTGATGTGGCGTGCGTGTGTGAAATGGCCCGCGACGTAGATGCCCGAAATGTTGGTCTCGAAGGTTTCCGGGTCATAAACGGGCACTTGCGAGATGCCTGACGGAACGATTTCGACGCCTGCCTGGCGCAGCAATGTAAAGTCTGCGTCGCTGCCGATGAGGACGAAGACAACATCGTTGGGAAGTTGAACGGTCTGGCCGTCGTCCAGTTTGAGCTTCACTTCGCGCTCGGTAATCTCCAGGACTTCTGTGAAGAAGACGAGTTGCAGTTGTCCTCGCTCCAACTCGCGTTCGAGCGGAGCGCGTACCCAGTGTTTAATCGCATTCTTCTTGGGGTCGCGGTTCTCCCAGTCTGCGCGCCAGATGGCGAGAGTGGTGTGCGCGCCCTCTTCGGCGAGAAAAAGCGCCGCCTCCGCCGCGCTGTTGCCGCCGCCGACGACGAGCGCCTCTTTCCGCACGTAAGCGTAAGGCTCTACGAATCTGTGATGGACTTTCCCTAAATCTTCGCCGGGCACGCCGAGCCTGCGCGGATGTGCCATCGCTCCCGTGGTGAAGAGCACTCGCGCCGCCTGGTATCGGCTGCGGGTTGAATTGACGAGAAAGCCTTCGGGCGCGGCGCGCTCTATCGCTGTCGCCTCTTCCTCCGTATTGATGCGCAGCCTCTCTTCGAGCGCGAAGCGCACGTAATGCGAAAGCAACTCTTCGCGCGTAGGCTTTTCACGGCAAGGCTTGAGCGTGCCCTCGCGCATCTCCAACTCGTCCGGCGTAGAGAAGACAGTGCGCCCGATTGGATAACGATAAATCGTGTCGGCGATCAAGCCTTGCTCGATGACTAAATAATTCAATTCCTCGCGCGCCGCAGCATCTGCCGCCGAGAGTCCCGCCGGGCCAGCGCCGATGATGAGCAAATCCAGTTTTTCCGTGTTCATAAAAGGTCTGAGCACATCATCTGGCAGCCCGTCGGATGAGTCAAGCGGCGCGTCGGCAGCGGCAGCCGAAGACGACCGCCCGTTGCACGGCGCGTTGACTGAATTTGTGCTCTAAGCGCGAGGAGTGCTCGCGGGAGCAGGTTGTTTGTGATAAGCCCTGACGCGATCCTCGAATTCCGTGAGCGTAATCTCATCTTTGCCTTCGCCGCAGAGCATGTCAATGATGTGCGAGCCAAGCATTCGATAGCTCTCGAACTGCGACTCGCTAAAAAACTGGTCGGCGATGAATTCCTGCGGAAAATCTTCGTTCTCCTGCCGGTAATGGCGCACGTCCTGCGGCTCGTTTCCACTGAGCGTGGTTTTAATGTAGATCAGGGTGCCGTCGTCTTCGGGCGCGTTATCGTCAACGCACGAATAGCGAATCGTGCCGATAGCGCAATACTTGCCCGTCTTATTCGGAGGCTTAATGTTAATCTCGAAATCCTCATCACGAAATTCAATCGGCACGCCGAGGTCTATACGGATTTTCCTGATCGCCATGCCAAGCGCTGCAAACTTGTAGTGGTGGTCATTCGTCGCGTCCGTCACTACTATGAAACGACAGCGGCGCAGCACCATCTCGTAAATCCCTAGATTATCGAAATGGCCGCCGTCTGAGAGATAGACGTAAGGACTTTTATCGTCGGTCATCGAGAGCGCTTCAGAGAAGATTGGGCCAACGGCGAATTTAGGGACAGAGAGATTGTATGTGCGGTCGCCGTACTTGCCGGGATTGCCCAGCCACCAGCCGAGCCGCACATTAAACATCGCCATCAAAAATGAGACGAGCGGAGAAGCAATCATGTAGCCCATGTTGGGACTGGCCGCCGCGCCCGAAATTGTAAACGCCGTTCCGAGAGAGATGCCGTTCTCGCCGCCGTAATATCGTGTCCGGCGATAGCCGAGCAGGTGATTCCCCGAATGCAGAGGCGAAACCGTAAACGGCTCAGCCTTGCGCTCCTGCCATGCGAGGTTGTCGCCTTTCATCAAATTAAGCGCCATGTTCACGATGTGCAGCGGTTTCGACGGGCGGCTCCGTTCGATTTCGTCTGGGAAGGCTTCCTCCAGCAGCCAGCGGTTCAGCAGAACCAGAGACTCGCCCTGATGCGCTTGCTTTAAGAGTTGCCCGATGCGGCCATTTACTTCCGCCTCGTGCTCTTCTTTAAGATAGAGACATCCCATGTCGAGCAGCTTATTGAGGTCTGCGGCCAGAGATGCGCGCAACTCTGCGGAGGCGGAAGTTCTTGAGACGTTGCTTTCAATCAATTGTCGCGTCGTCGGCGAGAGCTTTTCATAAATTTCTCTGGAGAGATAATCATGACCGTTTTTGAGTTTTTCGATGAAGCTTTCGACGTTCTTAAAACTTCCTTCGTGAAACAGAGCGGGCCGTAGCTCGTG
The DNA here is from genome assembly GCA_036387475.1 of Pyrinomonadaceae bacterium. GTDB lineage: Bacteria > Acidobacteriota > Blastocatellia > Pyrinomonadales > Pyrinomonadaceae > DASVTR01. The sequence continues at coordinate 16,851 of DASVTR010000014.1, forward strand.
CATCTGCAGGTCGTCCGCGGGGTCGAAATTTGTAAACCAGTTGGCCTCACGTTTCCTGCGCGATGCGCCGAGGTATGCGCGCTTCAGTCGGTTGCCGTACATCGAATGGATTGAAAACTTAGCCGTATCTATAAAACGACCCATCAGAAAACCAATGCTCGCCATCACCACGGTCATCAACAGCAGGAGATCGAAGCGCGAGTGTCCGATGATCCAGTCATGGTCGAGCCAGAGGGGCAGCGTCGGCTTATCCGCACCCAGCATCGAAATCTTTGCGTAGTATGTAATCGGCAGCCCTGGAAACATGCCGTTCATCCAATTGGAGAAATGTGTCAGAAGCCAGTTGGTGACGGTCGATAAAACGATGATGAGGAAACAGAGAAAAGCGGGCGCGGCCAGCTTTGGCAGTTGATAACGAAAAGCCTTTTCCAGCATCGACTGGTTTTGGTCGGAGCGGTTGGCGGGCGTTTTGGAGCTAAAACCGCCGATGATGGTGATGATGCCTGAGATAATTCCGGCCACCGTGACGAGAGCAGCCCAAAAACTCTTATAGTCCGACCACTTCCATCCTTCCCGCCAGGGCCGTATCAGCAGGCCCGGCCCGTACAGCACGAGGGCATTCATGGTGGCCCAGACTACTATGACAATGAGAATCCAGGCTGCGAAACGGGCCAGCCATTCCAGGTCTGCATCTGTAATCTTGCGGCTGGCGAAGCCGACCATCAGGTTTGCTCCGAGCGAAATCACGGCCAGCAACAGCGGCGCAGCCAGACAGGCAAATAAGCGCGCGTGATGAAATGAACCGGCGGGGTTTCGCAGCGTCTCGGTCGTCGCAATCCACCAGAGCAGATAGCCGGTCAGCGAACCTGTGCCGATGACGACAAGGAGCGCCCCGATCATTTGCAGCGCAACCCGCCAGCGCACATCTTTCCCTTGAACCTTGGCATCTTCGATGAACTTTCTAATGACGTTCCAACGAGTGGCGACGTAGAGACCCCAGCCGAGGAAGATCAAGAGCGTGGCGGCAAACATGAACCGCTGTGTCGTCGTCCATCCTCGAAGCCAGCCGGGAAGCTGTTGGGCCAGATAGCCCCAGCCCCACCAATGGCTGCCCTCCTGATATAAAGACCAAAAATAGGTGAGGAGGATGCAGGAGACGATGAGCGGCGTCAGGCAAAAGAAAAAGAAACCGGATTGCGAACTGCGGCGTGCGTCCTCTCTCGGTAAATAGAAACCAGCGTAAAAAATCCCGACCAATGCCAGCAGCGTGCCTCCGAGCAGAGTCCAAGGCTCCAGCCAATCCCACTGCGCCCTGCCATGCAGAACTGATGCGACGCCCATTCGCGGAATCATCAACACGGCCAGCAGCAGAGGGATGAAGACCATCCAATTTAAGAACAGGTTGCGCAGGTAGATGACTATTAACGTCCAGGTGTCGGCTGAGAGCAGACCTGTTCGCGGGCTTAAATAGTTGCTGTAGGTACGCAGGTGCGTCATCTCGCTCGGCTCCGGCTCCAGCGGCGAGTTGGGGCGCTGCCTTAGTTCGTCCGTGACGCCGTCAATCGCTGTGGGGTGCCTGTGCGTCCAAGCAGAGAACCAGCTTCCTATATAGCCGCCGCCCGAAACTGTTGAGAGGTAATCAAACTCGCCGAGCAACCCATGTCGCGCCAGACCCTGGAGGATGCCCAGGTTGAAGGTGGCGCTGCGGATGCCGCCGCCCGACAAACACAGGGCAGAACGCCGCTTGTGCTGTTCGTGGATAATGCTGTAGATGGTCGAAACATGAACATCACGGTAAGGGGCGGATTCGCTGTCGTTATTCTCGGCCTCGCCAGCGTCATCCGTCTCCTCTAGCGAACCATCGGAGACAGCATCGAAGTTATAGTTATGAAGCTTGGCCTTCAACTCTCGCGGGTAGGCTTCCTCAAGCAACATGCGGTTGATCTGGCTGAGCTTCTTTCCCTGCTGGTGAGATTGCGCCAACTCTTCCGTCTTCTCCTTGAGCCGAATTCCCTCAAAGCGCTCTCGCTCGTACAAATCCTGATCGAGCAATTGAAGGTTCAAAAAGTCGTTTAATAAATTCGTCCCGTTTAAGTATTTTTTCGCAGCCTCCGAGAGGGTCTTCTCGCCATTCCATTCGACGATTGATTGCAGGACAGCCTCGTCCTGCGGCTGCTCTCTTTGCTGTTCTTCGAGATAAGCGTGGAATTTATCTTTCAGGTAGCCGGATAGTTTGGTTCTGCCGAGGCTGAACTTGCTGACGAGGGTCACAGGGTCTTTGAGGTCGGATTGAAGAAAAGACCAGGGGTAACCGTTTGGCAGCGGGCCATACAGAGTAATGTATTCATCTTCCAGGACGCGGTGCAGCGGGAGCGAATGTTGAGACTCTGTGGGGACTTTATCGTTGCGCATGATTTACTCCGAAGATGAGGCCAACTCAGATGAATTGCAAATACACTTTATAGCCAGCGTGCCAGCGCGGAGCGTCGGAGCGGTAAGCTGCCACCTGCCTTTCGAGTCGCGCGCAAGATATTCTTTCATTGCCCGGAATGTCAACAACTTTAAAAGGCGCTCGGCGTTGACTAGATAATGTCTCAAATTTTATGCCGCCCTCGAAATATTTTCCTGCCAAAGCTCATCTTCATATAGAGCATGAGAAAAACTCTAACGGCGGCGTGAATTATGCTACGCGGATGCTTAATAGATTGAAAGGCTGTGAGATAGAAGCCCAGCCAAATTTTTGCAAAAACAGGTGAAACCCTTGACAGTAGGATGCGTTCAGGATAATTTGCGCCTGCTCCAGGATGTCCGTCACCCGCGTTCTGCTCAAAAGGTGACCGCGCGTTCATTTGCCAGTTCCTTTCTGGCTTAAAGTTATCAACGCTCTTTAGACCTGACCCCGGCACGCGAGTCTTCGCCCGTCGATGCCGCCACGCCTTTTTCCTTGTCACGGTAGTTGGCCCAAAGAGCCATCATGCCACACAGCGTAAGGAGCAGGTTATGAAAAAGATCGACGACGTAACATACAACGTCATCCCCAACGAAAAGATCACTATTAGAGTCACGCCTACAAATCTCGGCGGCAGCTTGCCTTCTGTGGTAGCAGCATTCGACGGAAAAGACCTGCCTAACAACGGGACTAACAGTGCTCCGAAGTACGCGTTCAGTGTCACCAAGCCGCCGGGCAGAACCCACCGGGTAATGATGGAGTTTACCTTTCAGTTTGACTCCCCTGACAAAGCTTTCTACAAAGTCGCCCTTTCGGGCCAGAAAGACGAGGGCTGCCCTTGCGAGTTCACCGTCGCTAAGGTTGACGAACTGAAGTCAGTGGGCATCAGGTTCAAGGTTAAGGCGGCAATATAAGTTTTGCTCGGCGAGCGCGGGCGAAACTTTCCAACGCAGGAGGGTCTGATGAAAAAATCCGCGAGCCTCAAATTCTTGCTGGCGCTGCTGTTGCTCTGCGTTTCCTCGCTTGCCGTGGCGCAGGAGTCCGTCAACTGCGACCAACTGCGCACCAAGATCGCGCAACTGGAAGAGCTGGACTTGAATGCCATGTCGCCCTCTGTGCAGCAACTCTATAAAGAATCGCTGCTTAAGCTTTACACGCAGTTCAGCAATTGCCTCCAACGAGATATTTCCGTGACCGATAGCATGCAGAGGGCCGTCGTTGGGACGGACGCCGCGCAAGGCGTTGAAGATAAGCTCAACGCTCTGAAAAAAGAGAAGGCAGACACCGACGGCAAGATTATCCTCATGCGGACGGCGCTCAATCTTCCTGACGAAGCGCCCACCGCCGCCGCTGCCTCCGCGCCGCAAACTGCGCCCACGACCGGCAATGATGGGGGTGCTCTCCGTCCACTCAGGGCTGCGCGCCCCCTGGCTTCGTCCGCCATGGTCTCGCCCGCTCCGACTACTTCCGCCGCTGTTCCCGCTCCGCAAATCGCGGCCAACTGCGACCCCGTAGCGACATACGATGCCCCTGAGATATTGAAAGACATCGTGGCAAAGGCTGCCAAGGATACCGTCAGAACGGGCGACCCGACCCGACCGAAGCGTGCCGGGATAGAGATGGTGCTCTACACCGTTTTCGACGCTGCTTCCCCAACCAGTTCGCAGGCCGTCCGCCAGTTGGCTGCCTATCAATATCTTGGTGAGACGGCGCGCACCGATAAACAACTGGGGGCGTCCACTAAATCAGACGGAGCGGTGAGCGCCATTGAAAAGCCCGGCTTCGCACGCCTGCTCGGCTTTGCCATCGAACACGGCGGCATCACCAAGAAGAATGACGGAACTAACCTGACCCTGAGCACTTCGCTCTACTCGTTTTACGCCATGAACGGCGGCGATACGGCGGCGACTTACGACCGCGCCGGATTCCTCAACCGAATCGGCGTGTCCGCCACCTTCGCCCTCGCCGATAAAAACGACGAACTGGGTAACGCGCGCCGCCAGAATCTTTCCGAATGGTCAATCAGGGCGCGGCTCTTTGGTGACAGAAGCACACGCTCGCCTGAGTTTCAAAAGTTCTGGGATACAGAGATCAGGCCGCTCATTGCCGACCGGCTGCAAACGATAGGTAAAGCGGTCGAGGGATTAGCTACGGGTGATGACCAGATTAACGCCTACGATGATTTGGAGAGCAACGCTCTTGATACCCTGCCTGATTTAATCCGTGGCCGCATGGCGTGTCCAGACTACGTGGCGGCCACGACCGACGCGAAGGAAAAAATTATCAGCGACCTAATCCTCAGTCACATGAAGACGACGGTCTTGGATACGGTTAAAGGCGGGCAGTTTCAACTGAGCGCCGACGAAATCTCGCGCATCGAAGTGAAATACCTGCCTAGCTTGAAGGTCGCGCTCGACAATCTGGACTTAGCGCGCACGCTCTTAGAGAAGAAAATTGACGACCTGAAAAAGTCGCCATTGGGGACGTTCGCTTATATCAATCACCGTACGCCGACGGGTTCGGATTATTCGGAAGCCAAGTTTTTATTTGAGCAGGATAAGAGCTTCTTGCGCCCGCTCAAGCTCAACGCCAATTTCGGCCTGACCTTCTATCACAGGCCGGACTCCGCTCTTCAACAGGAGAAACTGCGTGATGTGACCGCCGCGCTCGCCTTCGAAGGCTCTAGCCGCAGCCCGTTTACCGAAGGCGAAAATTTGAGCAAAATCACTTACACATTCGTCGGGAGCTACCAGCGGATGTTTGAGAACAGACGCAGGCCGAATCGTAAGCCCGACTTAGCCAGCGCACAATTCCTGCTGGAGATTCCTTTCGTGCGAGGGTTCAGCGTCCCACTCTCTTTGACTTACTCAAACGCAACGGAGGAGGAAAGGAAAAAGAACGTCCGCTTTAACTTCGGTATGCGTCTTGACACCGATAAGCTTTTTGACCTGCTGCGCGCGACTTCCGAGCGCTGACGGCTAGCGCGATACATTGCGTCTCTCCGAAGTCGCTCGCTATAATGCGTTGGTTTGAAAGCGCAAATCACACAAAATCTTCAGAGCATTTTGCTGCCGATTCCCACGCCGTTTGATAAAGACAGCGCAGTGGATAAATCTGCTCTGCGCCTGAATATAGAAAAGTGGATTCAGACAGGCATCTACGGATTTGTGATGCTCGGCTCGACGGGCGAACGTGTGCATCTTGAGGATCGCGAGTGTTTGGAAGTGATCGAGGCGGCGCGCGGAGCAGTGCCAGAAGAGATGGCTTTCATTGCCGGGGCTGGTCAGCAGAGTATGCGTGCGACAATCGGCGAGGTGCGGCGGGTAGCCGAAGCGGGTGCGGATGCGGTGCTGTTGATTACGCCCCATTTTTATCGCGGAGCGATGACGCAAAGCGCTCTCTATAGTTATTACATGGCGGTGGCGGATGGTGCGCCTGTGCCGGTGTTGCTATACAGTATGCCGGAGTTGACAGGCATTGCGCTTGCGCCGGAGACGGTGGCGCGGCTCAGTGAGCATGAGAATATCATTGGCCTTAAAGACAGCTCCGGCGATATTATAAATTTCGCGGAGACGGTGCGATTAGTGCCAAAGGATTTCGCCGTCTTGACGGGCAGCGGGCCGCTGCTGTACGCGGCACTCGCGGCGGGCGCAACGGGCGCGATTCTGGCGGTCGGGTGTGTTGCTCCAGGATTGGCTGTTGATATTTACCGCGCGACGAAAGCGGGAGAGCACGAGCGGGCGCGCGGGTTGCAGCAGAAGTTAACGCCGCTGGCGCTGGCGGTGACGAAGCGTTATGGCATCGGCGGCTTGAAGGCCGCGCTCGATCTCATCGGTTATAATGGCGGCTACGTGCGTGCGCCGCTTCAGGATGCAAGCGAAGAGGCGCGACGCGAAATCGCCCGCTTGCTCGAAGAGTCTCTTTCCAGAGACGAAGCAGCGGAAAGCGATGAGCAGTATCGTCTGGCAGGAGCAACGGAGTGAGCACTACGGAAGCCGCATGTTATAGCACGCCGGAAGAAGCCGGACTGCGCGTTAAGACTTTACCCTTCGAGCAGATTCCGCACCAGTCGCGGCTCTTCCTGGACTACCTGCGCGACGCGGTCGCCCTTCGTCGTTTTTATCCTTCAGCCGTACGCTTTCATCATGAACTGCCGACGCGCTCTTCGGAAGTTCTAGCAGCGCATCGAACGGATCGCGCCCAACTCTGCGCCGCGTTGGAGGCGATGAACAGAAGCTGGGGCGCTACAAAAGAGACGCTGGCTAACATCGAACTCTTGCGCGCCGATGATTGCGTCGCGGTCGTCTCAGGCCAGCAGGCAGGACTTTTTACAGGGCCGCTCTACACAATCTACAAAGCTCTCTCGGCGGTCAAGTTGGCCGGATGCCTGACGCAGCGCGGGACGAAGGCTGTGCCCGTTTTCTGGATAGCGACGGAGGATCACGATTTCCCGGAAGTGGCGACCGCCGAATTCATCGGCTGTGATTGCCGCCTCGCCAGCGTCGAGGTCGCATCAAACATGCACGCGGAGAACGTGCCTGTCGGTCGTGTCGTGCTTGATGAATCAATCGAGGAGACTATCAAGCGCCTGCTCGACGTGTTGCCGACGACGGAGTTTACGCCCTTCGTTGAGAAGTTATTGCGCGAGACGTGGAAGACGGGGTGCGGCTATGGCGAAGCTTTCGCACGCCTGATGACGCGGCTGGTGGGCTGTTACGGGCTGGTGCTGCTCGACCCGCTCGACGCCGGGTTGAAGCAATTGGCCGCGCCGCTCTATGCGGAAGCCGCGCGCCGCGCGCCCGAAATTGTAGATGCCCTGGTCGCGCGCAGCCGCGAGCTTGAAGAGGCCGGTTACCACGCGCAGGTGCTCATCACCAATGATTCCTTTCCGCTTTTTCTGCACACGGAGGACGGCGCTCGCCACTCCGTCACACGCGCCGAAGACGGCTCTTATAAGCGAAAGGGAGAGCGCGATGGCTATACGGTCGAAGAGTTGAGCACATTGGCCCAGGCTGAGCCAGAGCGTTTTAGCCCGAACGTGACGTTGCGCGCCGTCGTGCAGGATTATCTGCTGCCGACCGTTGCTTATCTCGGCGGCTCAGCCGAAATCGCTTACTTTGCGCAGACGGCTGAAGTCTATCGCGTGCTCGGTCGCCCCATCACGCCTATCTTGCCGCGTTCGAGTTTGACAGTAGTCGAACGTCGCACGGGGCGCACGCTCGAACGCTATGGGCTGGATTTGGTTGACCTCTTCGCCGGATACGATAGCGTCATCGCGCGCGTCGTCGAAGAACATCTGGGAACGGAGACGGCGCACGCCTTCGCCCAGACGGAAGAGACTTTCAAGCGCGAGCTGGATGCGTTGGAGGAAAAGCTGAGGAGCATAGACCCGACGCTCGCCGAAGCTTTGGAGACCGGGCGACGCAAGATCAACTACCAGCTCGAAGGCTTGCGCACGCGCTTTCATCGCGCGCAGATGAGCCGCGACCGCGCCGCGCATCGACAGCTTGAGCGCGCTATCGCCGCTCTCTATCCGCACAAGACTCTACAGGAGCGGCACATCAACATCACCAGCCTGCTCGCGCGCCACGGCTCCTACGTCGTCAGTTGGATTTACGATGCGATTAACCTCGGCTCGCCAGACCATCAGATAGTTTATCTTTGAAAAGCAGAATCCAGAATTCAGGAGTCAGAAGCCAGAAGATAAGGCTGAAGCCTGTTTTTATTTTGTGTTTCTTTTCTTCTGGATTCTGAATTCTGACTCCTGACTCCTGCTTTATGAGTAAAATCCGCGTCCTCTCAGACCAGCTTGCCAACCAGATCGCCGCCGGTGAGGTGGTCGAGCGTCCGGCGTCGGTAGCGAAGGAGTTGGTCGAAAACTCTATTGATGCCGGGGCGCGACGCATTCAGGTTGACGTGGAGGCGGGCGGACGCCGCCTCTTGCGTATCACAGATGACGGCGAGGGCATGACGCGCGACGATGCTCTGCTGGCCTTCGAGCGCCACGCGACCTCCAAGATTAGCCGCGCCGAAGACCTGAATGCGATTCAAACCCTCGGCTTCAGGGGCGAAGCGCTGGCTTCAATCGCCTCTGTCGCGCGCGTTGAGCTTGTGACGAAGACTGATGAATCGACGGCAGCGACGCGCGTCCTGATTGAAGGCGGGCGAATGCGCGACGTGAAAGACGCGGCCCATCCGAAGGGGACGACCATAGCCGTGCGCGATCTCTTCTTCAACGTCCCCGCGCGTCGAAAATTCCTGCGCTCGGAAGCGACGGAGAGTTTTCATTTGACGAACCTCGTCACGCACTACGCGCTCGCACACCCGGAGATTGCCTTTACCTTAACGAACAACGGGCGCGAAGCTCTGCGGGCCGCAGCGGCAGCGGATTTACGAGAGCGGGCCTATCAAATCTTCGGCGCGGAGTTTCTCGAAAGCCTTTTGGAAGTTGATGGCGGACACAGGCAAGTGGCATGGGTGCGCGGCTACGTTTCCGCGCCCGCAACGCGGCGCACGTCGCGCGACGCCCAGTATCTCTTCATCAACGGACGTTTCGTTCGCGACCGCCTGATTGCGCGTGCGCTTTCCGAAGGCTATCGCGCGGTGCTGCCGCAAGGGACGTATCCGGCGGCGCTGCTCTTTCTCGAAGTGCCGCTCGAAGAGGTGGATGTCAACGTCCATCCGGCGAAAACCGAAGTTCGCTTTCGCCGTTCGGCAGCGGTTGCCGATGCCGTGCGCGAAGCCGTGCGCGGCGCGTTGGCGGGCGCAGGCTACGTGCGGGGCAGCAGTAGTGCCGCCGTGGAAGAAGCGGGAGCACAGGCACATAAAGCCGTGCGCGCCGCTTCTGACCTTGATGGCCCAGAAGACTTTGAAGTTGCAAACGAATCACCGGAGCGTGAGCGCATTTCAAGTGCGGCGGCGCACGAGTCGCGCGAAGACGAAGACGCGTCTTCGACTGTCTCGAATACTTATCCGCGAGTAACGCGCGAACTGGTGCCGCCCGCACAACAGGGAAGTATTGAGTTTGGCTTCACGCCGTCGGGCGATGAAGATGTCTGGGCGGAAGAGCCGGAGCGACACATGCCGCTCAAGGGCGACACGGCGCGCGAGCTTGACGCCATTATGCGCGGCACGAATATCACGCTGGTCGGGCATAAGCCCGACTTAGACGCTGAGACTGCCCCAGCGCCCGCGACTGAATCGTTCTCTACAGCCGCGCCTGCGTCGAGCGCAACTGCTGAAGAGACGACGCCCGACAGCTTTCAACTCCCGCCGCTCATCTCCGCCACCAACATCGTGCGCGAAGTCCCCGTTGCTGCACTTAAGACGAACATTCGTCCGCTCGGCCAGCTTGAAGACAGCTTTATCATTGCCACGGACGACGAAGGCTTGCTGCTCATTGACCAGCAGGCGGCGCACGAGCGCATCCTGTTTGACAAGTATCGTGCTCTTGAAAATCAGAGGAGCAATGAGTCGCAAAATCTGTTGATGCCGGAGACTTTCGATTTAACGCCAGCCCAAGCCGCGGCCTTCGAGCTGGTCGCCGCCGAACTCGAAGCTTACGGCTTCGGACTAATGCGTCTTTCGGGTCGGACGGTGGCAATCAAGGCCGTGCCCGCAGACTTGCCAGCCCCGGAAGCGCGCAACATGCTCGCGGAAATCCTGGACACGATTGAAGCGGAAAAACGCAGCGCGGCCCGCGCCAATTTGCACGAGCGCATCGCCGCACGCCTCGCACGCGGCGCTGCCCTCAAACCCAACACGACGCTCTCAATGGAAAAGATGCGCTGGCTGATTGACAGCCTGCTCCTGACATCTTCGCCCATTACCTCTCCACTGGGTCGCCCCGTCGTCCTGCGCCTGACCGTGCGCGACATCGAAAAAGGCTTTCAACATTCCTGATGACTCAAGAGAACGTCTGCACGGAAGGTTTTAGAGTTCCGCAAGGGTTCTGAGCACCAGTTCCGTATCGGAGAAATCAGGCAGGAGCGCGTCCGGCTTGTAAGGCAGGAGTGCGTCGAGGCCGTACGTGCGGCCAGTGCCGACGGCGACGGCACGCGCGCCGAAATGGCGTGCGCAGGCAATATCGTTGGGCGTGTCGCCGATAACGATGAATTGCGATGGGAGAAGAGACGCGCCCAGGTGATGATTGATGCGCTCTTGAGCAAGCGCGGGTAAATCGCGGCGGTCGTGTGATTCGTCGCCGAAAGCGCCGGGCAGCGTAAAGAAATGCGAGAGGCCGACTAACTCCATCTTCAAACGCGCGGCGGGTTCGATGTTACCCGTCAACAGCGCCGATTCGTAACGAGGATGCTGGGCCAACGCTTCGAGCGTTTCGCGCACGCCGGGGAGTAGGTAACACAACTGCCGCCCGTTGCCCGTGTAGCGCTCCACTTCGAGCATGTAACGCTCGCGCAGGTCTGCGACGCGTTCGCGAATCTGCTCCGGCGTAAAGCCTTCGTCGCGCAGAGCCTCAAAGACAATCTGCAAGTCTGTCATCCCCGAAACACGCATTTCTCTGAGGCGGCCCGCCGTCCCGAAGACTCCTTCGAGCACCGGAATCGTGTAATCCTTAAAAGCTTCCGCTCGTTCGGAACGCACGAGCGTGCCGTCAATATCCCAGAGGATAACGCGTAAGTCTGCCGATTGCTTCATTGCTTCATTGGTACATTTACTCATTGGGCCAATGAAGCAATGAGTAAATAGATTGAATTACTCGATGACTGCCAGCACCTCGCCCGCTTTGACGGTTGTACCTGCCTGCGCGTGCAGCCTTGTCACTGTTCCGGCGCGGGGCGACTTCATCTCGTTCTGCATTTTCATCGCTTCGACGACGACGATTGGCTCTCCCGCTTCCACCAGCGCACCCTGCTCGACAAGAACGCGTACGACTTTGCCGGGCATCGACGCGACAATCTGCGCTGTTCCGTTAGTCTGCGCGCCAGCGCTCCGTCCGCCGCGCAGCCGCTTCGGGTCAATCAGCCTGACGGCGTAGGCGCGACTTCCGATGTGAACCTCCGCCGCCGCAGTCCGCGCCGCATTCGCCTCCACACGGCACTCGTAGACGCGGCCACCCAGCATCAAGAGATGAACGCCCGCCCCCGAAGCACGAGCCTCCAACTGGTAGCTGCGGCCATCGACCTCCGCAGACACACGCGAGCCTTCAACCTTAATCAGCACCTCGCGGCTCTCACCATTTATTTCTGCCGTTAGTTTCATAAAAACAGATGTCAGAGGTTAGAGGTCAGCAGTCAGTGAAGAACGGAGAATTGGTTTGATACTGACCTCTGACCTCTAGCCTCTTCGTTGTAATGCCGCGCGACCGGAGAGACGCCATCGGCTCTGCTCGCCATCGCGCGGAAGTGAATTCGTCGCCGATGCTTTTTGAGCCAGCGCGTAGTCGAGAGCGGCTGCGATAATGGCGATGTCGCTTTGCACTGTTTCATCGTTGTTTGCGCTGTCAGCATTCGCGCTGCTTAACGCCGCCGCGCGGCGTTCAAAGAAGCGCGGGATAAAATTTGTGTCGAGACGGCCTTCGATGAACTCAGCATCGCGGACGATTTCGCGGAAGAAGGGAAGCGTCGTTTTGATGCCGCCGATTGTGTATTCGTCGAGCGCGCGCCGCAGCCTATCAATCGCCTCGCGGCGTGTGCGCCCCCACGCCGCCAGCTTCGAGATCATCGGGTCATAGTAGATGGAGACTTCCGTTTGTTCGTCAACGCCGCTGTCGTCGCGTATGCCCGGCCCCGCCGGGACGCGTAGCTGCTTGATGCGGCCCGGCGACGGCATAAAATTGTTTTCGGGGTCTTCAGCATAGACGCGGCATTCGATGGCGTGGCCTGACCAATGAACATCAGCCTGCGTAAACGAGAGCGGATGCCCGCTTGCCGCCATAATCTGCTCGCGCACAAGGTCAATGCCCGTCACCAACTCCGTCACCGGATGCTCGACCTGTAGGCGCGTGTTCATCTCAAGAAAGTAGAAGTCGCGCGTCGCGTCGGCGACTAAGAATTCAACCGTGCCCGCGCCCGTATAATCAACCGCGCGCGCGGCGCTCACGGCAGCCGCGCCCATCCTGTCGCGCAAATCCGTATCGTTAATCGGCGAAGGGCATTCTTCGATCACTTTCTGGTGGCGGCGCTGAATCGAGCATTCGCGCTCGCCCAAGTGTACGCAGTTGCCATGTCCGTCGGCGAAGATTTGGATTTCGATGTGGCGCGGGCGCTCTATAACTTTTTCGAGATAGACTTCTGCGTTGCCGAAGGCGGCGCTTGCCTCCGATTGCGCCGTCTCAAAAGCTGAGAGTAGCTCGTCTTCCGAAGCGACAAGCCGCATACCCTTGCCGCCGCCGCCAGCCGAAGCCTTAATCATGACCGGATAGCCAAGCTGAGAAGCTACTTCTTGCGCCGCTGCGTATGAAGCGAGCGGCTCGGTTGTTCCCGGCACGACCGGCACACCGGCTGCGGTAGCGACGCGGCGCGCGCTCGTCTTCGATCCCATCAACTCCATCGCTTCGGGAGTTGGCCCAATGAAGATTAGCCCGGCTTCCAAGACCGCACGCGCGAAGGCAGCGTTCTCGGCGAGAAAGCCGTAGCCGGGATGAATCGCTTCCGCCTTGCTCGCGCGCGCGGCTTCAATAATTCGGTCAATGCGCAGGTAACTTTCAACAGACGGAGGCGCACCGACCGCGTAAGCTTCGTCGGCCAGACGGACGTGCAAGGCAGTCGCATCCGTCTCCGAGAAAACTGCGACGGGTGAGATATTCAAATCACGACAGGCGCGCACTATCCGCACCGCAATCTCACCGCGATTGGCTATCAGGATTTTTCGGAACATAGAATCAGTAAACAGTAATCAGTAGTCAGTAATTAGTCAAAGGCTGATTACTGACTACTGATTACTGTCTTAGACTACTACGGAATTAAATGGCTGATGCGGGTCGTAGCGAATGGTGATGCGTGCGCCGGGCGTGTAGTCAGCCGCGCGTTGCTGCTGCGCCGGATCAAGCGACTGAGATGATTCATACTCGACGCCGTTGACCGTATAGCTGTAGAAAATCTGCGTCAGTGCTCCCGAAGAGGCGTCGTTGCGGATGTCAAGGATAGAGCCTTCGCCGATGCGCCCGGTGCGGAGCAGCAGAGCGCGCCGCTTCATCTCCGGGTCTTCTTTCTTCCTTCGGAAGCGATCTAAAAGCGACATCACTCACAGGGGATTATTTATGGCGCGCCCTCTTCGTCGCCCCAGTATTGGAGGGGAAACTTCTGGTCTATGGCGTTGACGGGCTTGATGACCATGCCGTCGCGCATAATCCAGTCGTCGGCTGTGTCGAGTTTCTTGTCGTCACCCGGCAGCCGCAGTTCATAATTGGTGAAAGAGATGCTCTCGGTCGGCGTATCGTCTGTGCTGCCGCCAGCGGAAGTCTTACGCAAGGCAGCGCCGCGCAACGTACGCGATTTGGGCTTGGACGGCAACGACGCCAGATCAACGCTCGGTTTGTAGTTGCTTGAATCAAGCCCGCTGATGGCGGCGGCAATCGAGCCATCGGGGTCTGGCAAGCGGTCGCGTAAATCCCTCATATCGGCGGGGAACGTTCCGTAGCGCGCGCGGTATTCAAGCTGTGCCCGCTGAAATGTCCAGAGACGCGCTTGCAAACCGGCTTCGAGTCCGCGCTGACGCTGCCTGAGGCGCTCCGGCACGGTCGCACCGATGAAGGTCACGAACATAACGACAAGAAGCGCGAGCGCCGCCAAGCCTCCATGCGCCAGACGCCCGCCCGCATAACGCTTCGGCTCGCGGCGGATGCCTGCGCAAATGCGAGCGCTCGCCCAAAGCGCGACCAACGCCAGCGGTAGCCCCACCCATTTCAAACGCCATGCAGCCGTCTCCGCCGCGCCGACAAACGACCAGAAGTCGAGCGCAAAGGGAACGCGTTCGAAGAGCGCGATGATGGTGCTGACTAAAAAAGAGCCGAGCAGGACTGCTCCGAGTGTGCCGACGAAGAAGGCGCGGCCATAAAAAGGCAACTCGCGCTCAGGCGGAGCCAGGGGAGCGCCAATGGCGCGAGCGCCGCAAGCCTTGCAGCCCTCGTGTAAATTGCCTTCGAATTTGAAACCGCAGCAGGGGCAAACAGTCAAGGTCATTCGTACCTCTTGAAATGGGGAAACGTTAAAAAACTTAGTGGCCCAACTTACTTATTGCGTCGCGCCGATGTTGCTTGCAAATTCCGGCTCGGAGCGTTTCTCTGGCCCGGCATTAGATGCAGCCACGGCCATTTCGGAAGCCTCGCGTGCGCGTTCCTCATCAGCCTTATTCACCTCGCGCCACGTGTAAAGCATACGGTGCGCAAACGTCCAGTAAGAACCGACGGCCAGTATCCAGAGCACTGCGGGCATACGGTTCAAAAAGGGGTTCGTTGACGCTGGATGCGTCGTCAACGCGCCGATACTCAAGAGCACGACTCGCTCAGGCCGCCGCAGGAATCCGACATCGCATTTCGGAATCAGGCTCTCGGCCCGCGCGCTGCTATAGCTGACCATCACCGAACCCATCAGGGCTGCGCCGGTCAGAAAGACGTTCAAGGTCGAATGAAATTGCGTGTCGCGCGCATAGAAGACCATCAGGCCGACGAAGACAACCATGTCGGAGAGACGGTCGAGCGAAGAATCCAGAAAGCCGCCGAAGCGTGTCACACGGCACGAAAGGCGTGCGACCTGCCCGTCGAGCATGTCAAAGAGATTGGCGACGATCAGCGTCACCCCGGCCCAGAAGAAATAGCCGTAACCGAAGAGCAGGCCGCAGCCGACGTTAATGGCGACGCCCGTTACAGTCAGGAAGTTCGGGTTGATGCGCCCGTAGGCCAGCCCGCGCACCATCGCGCTGATGATCCGCTGTGCCCCGCGCCCGATACTTGCCCCGAACACCTTTTACTCTTTCTCCTTACTAGCGGCGACCCGGCAGCCCAGCCCCGTCCAAACAGGGCATCATAGAGACGGGTCGAATGGCTTGTCAAGAAAACCAAGAACGAGTCTGGAATCGAGAGTCTGAAGTCTGGAGTCAAAAGCCAGGAGCTATTCGCTTTTTGACTCTTGACTCTCGTCTTCAGACTCTTGACTGCTCTTGTCGTGAACGGTCATCAACCGCTTGATTTCAAAGCGACGCGCGCCAGCAGGGGTGCGCACGGTCACTTCGTCGCCCTCTTCTTTGCCCATCAGGCTCTTGCCGACGGGCGAGGTGGTGGAGATGAGTCCGCCTTGCGGGTCGCTCTCTTCGGGCGTAACGAGGCGATAGGTTAATTCCTCGTCGCGCTCAGGGTCGTAGAGCACAAGCGTCGAGCCGTAAGCCGCCTTGCCGTGCGGCACTTTCGATAAATCAATGGAGGCGACTTCACTGATCCGCTGGCGAAGCTGCGAGATGCGCGCTTTGACTATGTTCTGGCGGTCGAGCGCTGCACGATACTCCGCGTTCTCGCGCAAGTCGCCAAACTCCAGCGCACGCTTAATCTCCTTCGGCAAATGAACGCGCAACTCAGATTCCAACTCGTCTAATTCGGCTTGCAGCCGTTGCTTAATGTCTTGGGTCAACTTTTTCTGCTCCGCTCGCGCCGTCGTCCGTCTTTGTGGAACTCCGAGAATTATATGCCCTCAGCACGTATCGGGGAAGGCAAAAGTAAAAAGGTGAAAGGGCGGGAAAGCCCATTTTATTAAAAGTGGATTGCCGCCTCACTTGTGCCTTTTACCTTTTGCGTTTCCCTTCTTCAGACACATTCGCCGGAGCCTGCGGCGGAGTGATGCCTGTCTTCGTCGGGCGCGCCGAAGGAGATGCCTGTATCGCGCGCGGTGCGGACAAGCTGGCTATCGGGCGCGACGGTTTTCAGATTAGCGATGGCTTTCGAGATGGGAACGGTGATGATGTCTGCCGAGTGCAGGGCGACCATCACGCCGCTTTTGCCCGCTGACAGGTTGCGTACGGCCCACGCTCCGTAATTGGTGGCGAGCATCCGGTCGAAAGCGTTGGGGCTGCCGCCGCGTTGCAGGTGGCCGAGCACGACGCAGCGCGTCTCCTTTCCCGTTATTCGTTCAAGCTCGGTCTGGCAGTAGAGGCCGACGCCGCCGAGCCTGGGCATACTATTCTTGTCACCCTTGTGTTGATAAATGGCCTCTTCACGACCGGCTTCGAGCGCGCCTTCGGCGGCGACGATAATGCTGAACTGCGAATCGCAACGGTCGCGCTCGCGTATCTTTTCGGCGATGGCTTCCATCGTAAAAGGAATCTCCGGAATCAGGATTACGTCAGCGCCGCCAGCGATGCCCGAATGGAGCGCGATCCAACCGGCGTGACGGCCCATCACTTCGAGAATCATGATGCGGTCGTGAGATTCAGCCGTCGTGTGCAGTCGATCAAGCGCCTCGGTCGCAATGTCCAGCGCGGTGATGAAGCCGAAGGTCAACTCCGTACAGGCCAGGTCATTATCAATCGTTTTCGGCACGCCAATGACGGGAAAGCCGAGTTCGTCCAGTTCGGCGGCGATGGCGAGCGTGCCTTCCCCGCCGAGCACGACGAGCGCTTCTATCCCCAGCCGGTTAAGGCTCTCGATTACTTCGCGATATATCTGCTCCGGCTTGCGGTCTTCGCTTTCGCCGGGTCGTGTAACGAATTTGCCGCGATTGCGCGTGCCGAGGATTGTGCCCCCGCGCGGCAAGAGTCCGCGCACGTCCGCCGTACTCAACTCACGTGTCTTTGGTTGGCCCAGCAAGCCTTCAAAACTGTCTTCAATTCCGATGACGCGCATCCCGAATTCGCCGATGGCAGTCTTCACCACAGCGCGTATGACAGCGTTCAATCCCGGCGCATCACCGCCGCCCGTTACGATGCCAATGGTTTTATACATAAAAAAAGTGATGAGTGATGAGCGATGAATGATGAGTAATGAGTGAAAGAAAGAGTCGTTAACTCACCACTCATTACTCGTCACTCATCACTTTCTTACTGTCTTACTTTCGGCGGTTCATATTGCTCGCCGTATTCCGGGTATTCGCGCGTGACGACTTCGCCGGGGCGCGTGTTTTCGGTCAACAGTTGCAGGGCATCGCGCAGGACTGCGCGTTGTAGCTCGCGCATGCCGGGGCGGCCCAGGCTGTTGCCGATCTTGAAGCCTTTCGGGTAGAGAGCGCGCGGCGGGCGCATCTGTGCGGAGACTTCAGGGCTGACGGTGATGAGCACGGTCGGGATGCCGCGCATCTCAATTTCGCGTTGAACCGCAACGACCGTGCGGTGGCAAACCATCGGTCAGCCTCCCGTCAGCACGACGACGTCGGCGCGCGAACCCTTATCAATTTCATTGGCAATCGCAGGCGCTGTCCCCTCGTACATCGCCTTCAATTGCATCGTGTAGCCCATGTAGCCGACGTGCTTTTTCGCCACGCCTTCGATGAAGCCTTCTGTCTGTAAATCGCGCAGCACGTCTATGGGAAAGACGACGTTGATGTCACGGTCAGCGTCCGTGTGGTCGTAGTGATGATGCGTGACCATCAACTCTGCGGAATCAACGTCCTGCGGAAAGACGCGATAGCCGAGGTCGCCCAGTTCGTCCGCGATGTTGAAAGCCTCCTGCTCTTTCAAGTGAACGCCGCCTGCCGTCACAATCGCAATCGTGCTCTTCTGCAGCGCGCGGTCAAACGGCGTGAACGGCACGCATTTACGAGAGAGTGTCATACTCAAAATCCCCTTGATAGGAAGAAGGGGCTGAACCGGAGCGGCTTCCTGAAAAGCGTCGCGGCTCAGCCCGCCGGTCATAGACTAACAGGGACAGCGCCTCCCGTGTTTATAGCTTACGGAGAACTTCAAACAAATCTTCGTTGTCCGGTTGATCTGCGATGTCGTGGATGTCTTTGTAAGCGAGCTTGCCTTCCTTATCCACGATGAAGAGAGCGCGTTCCGAGATGCCGTCCGCTTCTCGATAAGCGCCGTATGCGCGAGCCACTTCACCCTTGGGATGAAAGTCGCTCAAGAGGTCGTAGGAAATATTGCCGAGGCTCTTGGCCCAGGCGCTATTACACGGGACGCTGTCAACAGAGATGCCCAGAACCTGAGCATCGTAGCCTTGAAAGCGTTCGAGGTCGGCCTCGTACGCAGGCATCTGCGCCGTTCAAACAGGCGTCCACGCCAGCGGGTAGAACGCCAGCACGACGTTCTGCTTGCCCTGAAAATCCGAGAGACGCACCTTCTTGTCTTTCTCAAGGTGACTCTTCAACTCGAAATCCGGGGCCATGTCTCCAACTTCAGGCATGTTTAATAGTCCTCCTCCTGATACAGGTGTTTTAGTTAAAGAACTTTTTAGGGGATGAAAGTCACGACAAGGTTACACTTTTACGTAGATTCTTTACAAGAGTCAGGCGCGTGCGGCAAATTTCGATGACTTTGAACGCTTCCTCGCCGACGTCAAATTAACGCTTCCTGCCGAGTTTCTGTTTTAATATCCGGCAGATGAAAGAGCAGGTGACGATAACACAACGCGGGGCAGAGCGCGCACGCGCCGGGCATCTATGGATTTATCGCAGCGACGTAAAAGACTCGCAGGGCGTGGCGGGCGGTTCAATTGTCAGCGTCAGGGAAGAGCGCGGTCGCTTCGTCGGACAAGCGCTCTGGAGCGACCGCTCGGAGATTAGTTTACGATTGCTGACTCTGCGCGACGACGTGATAGACCGCGAGTGGTGGCGCAATCGTCTTCGTGAGGCCGCGACGCGCCGCGCCTTGATAGCAACCGAGTCAAACGCTTATCGCCTCGTTTATTCCGAAGGTGATTTGCTGCCGTCGTTGATTGTCGATGTTTACGACCGCGTGCTGGTGCTGCAAACTCTCTCGCAGGGGAGCGAAGCGTTGAAGTTGATGCTCGTCGAACTGCTCGTAGAAGAGTTTCGTCCGCAGGCCATCGTCGAGCGTAACGACGTGCGCGTGCGTCAGTTGGAAGGGTTGGAATTGCGTACGGGCGTGCTCTATGGCAGCGTCCCCGACGAGTTGGAAATAACGCAGCACAATGTCCGCTTTCGCGTTCACCCGCTCGGCGGGCAGAAGACCGGCTCGTTTTTAGACCAGCGCGAGAATCGTCTGGCCGCGCGCAGGGTCGCACGCGGGCGCGCCCTCGATTGCTTCACTTTCAACGGAGCGTTCGCGCTCTATCTGGCCCCGGCGTGCGAGAGCGTGCTCGGTTTGGACATCTCTGAGGATGCGTTGGCGGCAGCACAATTGAACGCCGAATTGAACAACGCGAGCAACGTGGAGTTTCGCACGGCCAATGTCTTTGATGCTCTGCGCGAGATGGAGGCGGCGGGCGAATTGTTTGATACGATTGTGCTCGACCCGCCCGCGTTTGCGAAGAATCGCGCGAGCGTCCCGAAGGCGGTGCGCGGCTACAAGGAGATTAACCTGCGCGCGCTCAAGCTGCTGCGTCCCGGTGGCGTGCTCATCACCTGCACGTGCTCTTATCACATGTCGGAAAAAATGTTTCTGGAGATTATCGCAGACGCAGGGCGCGATGCGCGTCGCCGACTGCAACTAATCGAGAAGAGAACGCAATCGAGCGATCATCCCATCCTCTTCGGTGTGCCGGAGACTTATTATCTGAAATGCGTTATTGCACGCGTGCTGGACTAAAGATGAGGAACGTGCTCATCGGCAGTTAAAGTCTTCTGGTTCTGTCTGCTCCCACCTTTGCGGGCGCGTGAAAAAGTCTTTGCAACTGACCGCGAGCGAGAAGCCCTGCATCGGCTCTTTCTTCGTCGGGTGATCGAGCACGAGTTCGTCCATGTAGAAGACGAACCAGTGCTTGGAGAGGTCTGTCGTCTCTTCCTTCGGAATTGAGAAGTTGACTGTCCCAAGCGAGTATTCGTCGCCCGGATACATGATTCTGCCGACGACGTGCTTCTGGCTTTTGAAGCGCTTGCTCCACTTTCCGTTTGCGCCGTCCGACGCCATTATGATTCCGAGCGCGCTAAACTCCCTGCGCCCCTTGTAGGGACAGTGCTCACTGATGAGGATGACGGCTTTGCTCAGGCTGACCTCGACCGAGGTTGGGTAAACGCGATACTCGCCCTCGAAGTCTCCCTGCATGGCAAACGGCGTGTCGAATGACGAGATG
Source organism: Pyrinomonadaceae bacterium (assembly GCA_036387475.1). Classification (GTDB taxonomy): domain Bacteria; phylum Acidobacteriota; class Blastocatellia; order Pyrinomonadales; family Pyrinomonadaceae; genus DASVTR01. The sequence goes on from DASVTR010000014.1 coordinate 37,433, forward strand.
TGAAAGGGAACTCCTTGCGGCTCAATTGAAGCCTGAGATTTGTTAGCGAACGGGTAGAGCAACAGAAGCGCGGCGAGTGTGACGACGGTCAGTTTCATAGCCATCTCCTTCATCAAGGCAGGCGACGAGTCAAAGCCTGTCGGCAATGGTAGTTCAAACTTCGGCAGCTTTTAGAGAGTAGCACGCCTCCCGGTCTCAATCGTTGCATTAACTTCTGGACTGGCCGTTGCGGACGCTTTCGGCCAGACGCCGCGCGTCGGGCAGGGCTTCGAGAGCGCGCAGGGTTTGCGGGTCGCTGTCGAGCAGAACGCGCGTGCCGGCATCCGAGTTGAAGGCGGCGGTGATGATTTCGTTGCGCAGCCGGAGGCGTACGTAGTCCATCTCCTCTGAGATTTGCGCTGGTTGCAATCCCTGCTCTGCATCGCGCTTGATGAAATTGAGAAAGGCTTCGACGACCTTTTCCGTAATCGGATAATCGTTCAGGCGCGGGTTATTACTGTAGCTGACCTTTTCCACGCGGTAGTTTTCAAGGCCGGGAATCTGCCCTGCGGCGAGTTGCCGCGTGAAATAGAAGGCGGCTTCGATGATGCGCCCGCGCAAAGGGGTGACGGGCTGCGGCTTGACTTCGATGTCGGGCGTGATGCCGCCGCCGCCGTAAAAGACTCTGCCCGCTGCCGTCTTAACAGCCGGGCCGGTTGGCGGTCGCGGGGTCGGAGTCGGCGTCGCCGCTGGCTGCTCTGTACTCTGCGTAGACGGACGTGGCTGCTGCTCTTCGTCCGGGTTGTGTCGAACGTAGTAATCGTAGAATGAGCCGTTGGAATAATCGCGCTGAATCAGGCGACCGTAGGGCGTGTAGTAATGCGCGGTCGTCAGGGTCAGGCCCGTGCCGAAGGGAAGTTGAAAGACGCGCTGCACGAGGCCCTTGCCGAAGCTGGTCTCGCCGACGACGAGGCCGCGCCCGTGATCCTGCACCGCGCCCGCGACGATCTCCGAGGCCGACGCGGTGTTGCGGTTGATAAGCACGACGACCGGCAAATCTTCCAGATCGTTGCCCTTCGATTTGTAAGTGGCTGGCTGACCGTACTCGCTGCGGCCACGCACGGAGACGACGACTTGGCCGCGCGGCAAAAATTCGCTGGCGACGCTGATCGCCTGGTCAAGCAGCCCGCCGGGATTGCCACGCAAATCCAGAACGAGTTGGCGCATACCCTGCTCTTTGAGCGTGCTGAGAGCTTCGCTTAATTCGTCGTCGGTCGTGTGTTGAAAGCCGCCGATGAGACCGATGTAGCCCGTGCCGGGGCGAATCATGTAAGAGTTGCGAATCGAAGGCAGCGGCACAGCGTCGCGGACGATGGTGAAATAAAGCGGAGATTCGGAGCCTGCGCGCTCGACTTTAATCTTGACGGCTTCGCCGCGCTCGCCGCGCACGTTTTTCGAGACCTGCTCGCTCGTCCATTCGCGTGCGTCCTTGCCATCAACTTCGACAATGCGGTCGCCGTATCGAAGGCCAGCGCGCGCCGCCGGAGTGTCCTGCACGGTTGATTGCACGTAGACGCCGTCGCGGTGTTGCAGGATGGTGACGCCGATGCCGTAGAAACGCGAGTCCTGGTCTTCCTTAAGCTTGCGAAATTCGTTCTGCGGGAAGTACATCGAGTGCGGGTCGAGCGTGGTGAGCATACCTTGGATGGCGGCCTGCGTCGCTTTTTCGTAATCAATCTCGCCCGCGTAGTTGGCCGTGACGACCTCGACGGCGGTCTGGTAATCATCCGTGATACTATCAGCCGGGTTTAGGGTCGCCTGTTCAGCAGTTGTGGCCGCGCGGCTACGCGCACGTTTCCCGAAAGTGCCGCCGAGAATACTCGCCGTCAGGATAATGCCCAGTGCGATTATGCCGAACCTCTTGCTCATGCTATGCTCCGAGACTTCTACAGCCGCGAGCGACTATGCTCTAAAGCGCTCGCTCAAGGCAAATATAACATAGCCGCGCGCTCATCAGCGAAAGCGCACGAGGGCCGCAAAGTTTGTGTTATATTCCGTAGGTTTCAAGTTCAAGGCTTCAGGTTTCAAGTGAAAAACCAGAGAACCTGAGACCTGAAACCCGAAACCTGAAACTCGATGAAGCCTTCACTCTCCATCATCGTTCCGGCATACAACGAAGCGGCACGGCTCGGCAAATCGCTGAACACTATCCTTGACTATCTGGGCGGCTATGCGGGCGGCGGAGAGTTGATTGTCGTAGACGACGGCTCAGCGGACGACACGGCGCGGGTCGCCGCAGAAGCTCTCAAGGGCGCGAGCGGCATGGTCAAGACACAGTTCATTGGCGTTCATCCTAATCGCGGTAAAGGTCATGCTGTGCGCGCAGGACTGCTCGCGGCGCACGCGCCCATCGCACTCTTCACAGACGCAGACCTTTCGACGCCCATCGACGAGACGCCGAAACTCATAGAACCAATCAGGCAGGGAGAGGCTGATTTAACGTTCGGCTCGCGCGCTCTCGACCGCAGCCTGATCGGCGTTCATCAACCGTGGCGACGAGAGCAGGGCGGCAAGGTCTTTAATCTCTTCGTGCGGCTGGCAACACGCCTGCCATTCTGGGATACGCAATGCGGCTTCAAGGCTTTTCGGATGAACGTCTGTCGTCCTATCATCGAAGCGGCGGCGATTGACCGCTTCGGCTTCGATGTTGAATTGATCTACGTCGCGCACTTGGCCGGACTCGCGCTCCGTGAGATTCCGGTGCGCTGGGATCACTATGACGGCAGCAAAGTCAGCGTCATGCGCGACAGTTGGCGAATGTTCAATGAGCTACGCTTGATTCGCCGCCACGCAAGCGAAGGCCGTTATCAGCAAGCCATCAATGCCGCGCGCGAAGCCGCACGGCACAGACGCCAAACATCTTCTGACGCTCCCAATGATGGAGTTTCATCCGGCGATACATCGCCCGAACTGGCCGCCACCGCCCGCAGAATTTAAGAGCATCGCCTCTCGGCTTCAACCTGACTGGCGCTTGCGTTGGGTGAGCGTCTTCGAATCAACTGAAGGGGAATTGATTATGACAAACCGGCGAAAGATTCTCATTACTGTCTGCGGCCTTTTGCTCACCTTTTTCTGTACGGGAGCGCAGCAGGTCAAAGCAGACCCGCTCGTCATCACTGGCCTTGAAGGTGGCTTCTATAATATCAACACGGGCGAGTTGCTATACGTCAATCTCGTCTCGAACCCGAACCATACCTTCAACTTCACTGGGCCAATCATCGGGTATGGGCCGGAGCAGGTGTCATACCTCGCTTTCCGCATCTACATCTCAGGGATCACGGGGCCGCGCACCGAAACGCTGCACGTTACGTTTACGCAGACCGAAGGAAATTCGCCGCCGCCCCCGTCAATCGTCATTAATCCCATCGGCGAGTTTGGGCCAACAAACGGCTACGGCGTGTTAGCGCCCTTTACTGGCGGCTACGTCGAGGGCACGCCTTTCTCGCTCGCCTTCGGCGGAATGGTTCACGTCAACATCTATGATAACGCAGGACAGATAGTCGATAGCATCTCGGCTGCGTTTAGAGTTAACCGGGTAATGCCTGTGCCTGAGCCTGCGACAGCGCTGTTGCTTGGCACAAGCCTGGCGGGACTTGCGGCAGCAGCAGTTCGCAAGAAACGCAGGGCCGACGGAAACAAACAGACTTGATACGTCATTCGACCGCGCACGATCCGTTGCTACTCTCGCGCGTGCTCGAAGTTGGTTCTTGAAGATTAACTCCTGATGCGGCGATTGACCGAGGCCCAAGCCAGCATCTAACATTCCTGAATTATGACAGCGCGCCTGAACATCAATATCGACCACGTCGCCACCGTGCGGCAGGCGCGGCGCGCGCCTGAGCCGAGCGTCGTCGCGGCGGCCATGTTGTGTGAGCAGGCCGGGGCTGATGGCATCACCATTCACCTGCGCGGCGACCGCCGCCACATACAGGACAACGATCTGCACGCCCTGCGCCAGACCGTCATAACCTATCTCAACGTCGAGATGGCTGCGACCGAAGAGATGATAAAGATTGCGCTCGACGTTTTGCCGGATGCCGTTACGCTCGTCGCCGAGAATCCAAACGAGATTACGACCGAAGGGGGCTTGGACGTGCGCGCCAATCTCTCAATCGTGCGCGCCGCCGTCCATCGTCTGCGTGAGGCGAATATCCTGAGCAGCCTCTTCATAGACCCGGACCCGCAGCAGATAGAAGCGGCGCGCGAAGTCGGCGCGCAGCAAATCGAACTCTGCACGGCGGAATACTGCGACGCCACCTTAGGCGCACGCGCCGCGCACACAGAGGGAGCGATGCGTGCGGCGACGGAACTCCGCCGCCTGCGTGAAGCGGCCACACTGGCTTCTCAATACGGCCTGCGCGTCGCAGCCGGTCACGGCCTCACCTATCGCAACGTCGGTGCTGTCGCCGCCATCGAAGAGATTACAGAATTCAACATCGGCCACAACATCATCGCCCGCGCTATCTTCACCGGACTCGAACGCGCCGTTGGCGAAATGCGAGAAGCAATAAGAAATAGAGCTTAAATGTCAGAGGTCAGAGATTAGTAACAGCCAACGACTGATCTCTGACCTCTAACCTCTAATCTCTGCTTAACGCCGAAAGCGACTGTGAGTTGCGGCTCCCGATCCGCCCCTCAACAGTCGCTCCCGGCTTTATTCGGCCAGTCTTTAAATCCCGACCGAAACTTGAGAGATCTGCTGTGCGCCGTTAACGGCTTCTGCTTTCGCCTGTTCCCCTCTGGCCTTTGCGCTTAGCCCGCGAATTTGAGCGCCATGATGGTCAAATCATCGGTTCTGATTCCGTCGCCGCGAAAGTCGGCCAGACAATTAACGCAGGAGTTAACTAACTCTTTCGGTTGCGACGAAAAAGGAGCGTCAAGCGATTGCAAGAGCCTTTCCACACCGTACTCCACTCCGGCCACATCGGTCGTCTCTGTCACCCCGTCCGTGTAGAGCAACAGCGCATCGCCCGGAGCGAGTTGCAGTTTGTTAGTAGTAAACTGTATGTCGGAAAATATTCCGACCGGCAGTCCCGTCGCATCGAGCGTCAGCTTCTCCCCGCGCTGTAGCAGGATTGGAGGTAAGTGACCCGCGTTACACAATTCGATTCCGCCCGTTTCATCTGCCTTGCCGCAAACGAGCGTTGCAAAGTGCGTTGACAGGGTATTCTCACAAAACAGACGGCTCGCACGCTCCATCAACTTGTCGAGCGAAAGATTCATCGGCACGAGCGCGTGAAACATGGCTTGCAGATTAGACATCAAAAGCGATGCCGCCATTCCCTTGCCGGACACATCGCCCAGAGCGAAATACAGATCGCCGCCGTCAGTCCGAATCAAATCGCAATAATCGCCGCTGACGAATCCCACAGGCTCGTAATGATAAGCCACCTTCCAACGGCCCGCGTCCATGTTAGAGGGCGGCAACAACCCGTGTTGAATATGCACGGCGAGTTCAATGTCTTCTTCAAGCGCTTGTTGCTGCTGCTGCGTGAGGTCGCCGAGGCAGAAACGCACGACAGGGTCAGCGAGCAATCGTTCCGCCTCGATTGGGTCATGGCAGACTTCGCATAAGCCATACGTGCCATCGTCCATACGCTTGAGCGCCGCATCCACTTCGTCAAGCAGGCGCGCAAGTTCCGCTTTCGCGCCCGACCACGTTGTCGCAACCTGCAATTTTTCGCGCCGCTCAAGCAGTTGCTCGCGCAGGGAATCGTCTACCACGGTCGCCATGTTTATCACCTCAATCATAGAAGAAGGTTGAAAAACTCTTCGCCGAAAAATCAGGCGGACGGTTTGAAGTGGATATTAGCTCGCCATCGCATCCTGCTCTGCTGCGCGCGGAAGTGCTACACCCATGTGCTTGTAGGCGGCGCGCGTCACCATGCGCCCGCGCGGCGTGCGATTGAGAAAGCCTATCTGAATCAAATACGGCTCGATTATCTCTTCGATGCTTTCCCGCTCCTCGCTGATAGAAGCGGAGATCGTGCCGACGCCCACAGGGCCGCCGTCGAATTTTTCGATGATTGATGTCAGGAGCTTGCGGTCAACTTCGTCCAGACCGAAGCGGTCAACTTCCATCTCATCCAGAGCACGGCGCGCGACCGCCTGCGTGATACGGCCATCGCTCAAAACTTCCGCGTAATCGCGGACGCGGCGGAGCAGGCGGTTGGCGATGCGCGGTGTGCCGCGTGCGCGCCGCGCTAATTCGCGTGCGCCGCTGGCTTCAATCTCGACGCCGAGAATCTCTGCCGAGCGATGAATGATGATTTCCAAATCCTTCTGCGAATAGAAATCCAGGTGTTGAATGATGCCGAAGCGACCACGCAAAGGTGCTGTAATCAAGCCTGCGCGAGTTGTTGCGCCGACGAGCGTGAACTTCGGTAAGTCCAACTTGATGGAGCGTGCCGCCGTGCCCTGACCAATCATCAAATCGAGTTGATAATCTTCCATCGCAGGGTAGAGCACTTCCTCTATCTGCGGGCGCAGGCGATGAATCTCGTCTATGAAAAGCACCTCGCCCTCCTGCAAGTTAGTGAGAATGGCTGCGAGGTCGCCGCCGCGCTCGATGGCCGGGGCGGCAACCGATTTCAACTCGGCATTCATCTCTGTCGCGATGATGTTGGCGAGCGTCGTCTTGCCAAGTCCCGGCGGGCCATAAAAGAGAACGTGGTCGAGCGCCTCGCGGCGTGCGAGCGCAGCCTTCAGGAATATCTTGAGATTGCTCGTCACCTTCGTCTGCCCTATATATTCTTCGAGACGGCGCGGGCGTAAACTCGGTTCGACCTGGACATCTTCGGGCGTTGCTTCCCCTGCGATTGGGCGCGGCGCGTCCGCCAGATTTGTTTCGACGATTGCTTGTGACATGACTTTCCAACCCTTATTAAACTTGAAAATACAGACCGCTTAACTGAGACGCATTATACCGCGTCTGGGCTGTTGTTTCAAGCATGAAACACAACTTGTTGTGACAAAATAAGGGGTCAAAAGCCAGGCAAAATAAGGAATGAAAAGGCCGATGCGCGCGAATTGATGCTGAGGTTCGCGCGCATCGGACGTGATGTAATTTTAATTGTGCAGTCGGGGCTTAACTTCTTCCTACGGGGAGGCCGGAAGCCAGTTGGATACGAACCATCGAGCGCTCCAGCCGCGCACGCGCGACCTCGAAATCTTCCTCCGTCCCGCTCCATGCGCTCAAAGTCTTTTCGGCATGCTCGCGTGCGAGGCGCGCACGCGCCGCGTCAATCTCTTCGGGACGCTCTGCGATTTCTGCCAGCACGGAGACGCGATCATCCGCCACTTCGACGAACCCGCCGGAGACGTGCAACTGCGTTGCGCGCTCGCCCTGCACGAAGGTCAGCACGCCTGTCCGTAACTGCGAAATCAAAGGCGTGTGCCCCGGCAGAATCCCCAACTCGCCATTCAGGCCGGGGACAGTCACAGAGTCCACCGCCTCCGCCATCACACGCCGCTCCGGCGTCACTACTTCAAGTTGAATTTGACCAGCCATGATAATTAAACGATGAAGGCGGAACGATGAACGATGAATAAAAGACAAGCTCTTAACAGTTCATCGTTCATTGTTCCTACTTCATCCTTTCGTTACGCTCCTTGCGCGATTTGCTGTGCGCGCTCGCGTGCTTCTTCGATTGTGCCGACCATGTAGAAGGCTTGTTCGGGGAGGTCGTCGTGCTTGCCGTCAACGATCTCGCGAAAGCCCCGCACGGTGTCTTCGAGCTTAACGTACTTGCCCTTCTGGCCCGTGAATCGCTCGCCGACGAAGAAGGGCTGCGAGAAGAAGCGTTGAACTTTGCGCGCACGCGCCACGACCATCTTGTCTTCGTCCGAAAGCTCATCAATGCCGAGGATTGCGATGATGTCCTGCAAGTCTTTGTAGCGTTGCAGGAGTTGCTTTACGTCCTGCGCCGTTTTGTAGTGTTCCTCGCCGATGATGCGCGGGTCTAAGATGCGCGACGAGGATGTGAGCGGGTCAACCGCAGGATAAATTCCAAGCTCGACGATCTGGCGCGAGAGCGCCGTCACGGCGTCTAGGTGGGCGAAGGTCGTCGCGGGCGCGGGGTCTGTGTAATCGTCCGCCGGAACATAGACGGCTTGAATCGAAGTGACCGCGCCGGTCTTGGTCGAAGTGATGCGCTCCTGCATCTCGCCCATCTCGGAAGCGAGGTTCGGCTGATAGCCGACCGCCGAAGGCATGCGGCCCAGAAGCGCAGAGACTTCAGAACCGGCCTGCGTGAAGCGAAAGATATTGTCAACGAAGAGCAGCACGTCCAGCCCCTGATCGCGGAAGTATTCGGCGACCGTCAGGCCAGAGAGCGCCACGCGCAAACGCGCTCCGGGCGGCTCCGTCATCTGCCCATAGATGAGCGATACCTTCGAGTCTTTAATCGCTTCCATGTCAACCTTCGTTAAATCAAACTCTTCGGTTTCACGAAAGTGATCGTTAAACTCTTTGCCAAACTGTATGACCTCGGCCTCGACCATTTCGCGCAGCAGGTCGTTGCCCTCGCGCGTGCGCTCGCCGACGCCAGCGAAGACCGAGAAGCCGGAGTGTGCCTTGGCGATGTTGTTAATCAACTCCATGATGAGCACGGTCTTGCCGACGCCCGCGCCGCCGAAGAGACCAATCTTGCCGCCGCGCACGAAGGGCTGAATCAGGTCAATAACCTTGATGCCCGTCTCGAACATCTGCAACTCCGTTGACTGCTCGTCAAAATCCGGTGCATGGCGATGAATCGGATAGCGCTCTTCGGAATTGACTGCGCCGAGGTTGTCCACAGGTTCGCCGATGACGTTCATCACACGTCCGAGCGTCGCATTGCCGACGGGGACGGTGATTGGCCCGCCTGTGTCTATGGCCTTCATGCCGCGCACCATGCCGTCTGTCGGCAGCATGGAAACGGCGCGCACACGTCCTTCGCCCAAGTGCTGCTGCACTTCGCAGACGACGTTGACCGGCACGGGCACGTCGAAACCCTCTGAGACAATTCGCAACGCCTGATAAATCGGCGGCAGGTGATGCTCGTCAAACTCCACGTCAACGACGGGGCCGATAATCTGCACGACGCGCCCCGCGACCTGTCCGTCCGTGCTCGCATTTCCGTTAGGCGTAACCATACTCTTCTAATTAACTCCTCAATGATGAAAGCCCATATAGGCGAAAAACTTGGCAGGATTGAAAGCCAGACAAGATAACATACCGCCTGCGGCTCTGCAAAGCGGACGGGCGAACAGAGACGCCCCGCGCGCCCTAGTTGTAAAAGATTGTAAAAGCTCGCTTCGGCCTCAAACCTTTTGCCCGCCCGCCTCGTTCTTAAAGGTTGTAACACTCGCGCTGTAAATCCCGTTCGATCCGCTGTACAGAATTTTAACTGAAACCTTCGGAGTCCAACTTTAGAGGAGGCATGGAGCGATGAAACGTCAGCTTGTCAGTATCAACGTAGCAGTCTTCCTGATTCTCGGAATCACAGGCAGCGCTATGGCGCAACAAAGGAGCGCGTCGGAGAAATCCTACGTGCAGGCGCGCAAGGCACTGGACGCCGGGCTTGATGCGCTCGGTGGGCGCGGAGCGCTTGAGAAAATCGAAGACGCGACGGTCAAGTTCAAGGGCACGAATTACGCACGCAACCAGAGCCTGACGCCGGAAACCCCTTACAGCGAGCAGTCGGTCGAAGGCTGGACGACCGTTGATTTCAAGCGGCGCTGGATTATCTTTGAGAACGCGAGCACGCTGCCGGGCTTTCGCTTCAGCGGTCGGCAGATTCTCAAGGACGGCAAAGGCTACACCGTTGACCTGACGGCCAAAGCAATAGCGCCCGCGACCAATCCGAATCTTTATAACAACATCGCCCGCTCAAGATTCCCGCACTTCATGTTGCTGCTGGCGGCTGAGCGTGCGGCGACCTTGCGCTGGCTCGGCACGGAAGACTACGAAGGGAAGAAGCACAACGTCGTCACCTTCGCCACCCCCGAAGGCACGCAGACTACGCTTTACTTCAACGCCCAGACCAACCTGCTCAGCAAGTATGAAACGCTCGACACGGATGCGACCGCCGGCGATGTCACGACCGAAGCGATTTTCCCGGACTACAAGAGCGTCGGCGGCGTTAAATTTCCCGTCGCGCGTCTCGTCAGAAGAGGCGGCGAGTTGACGCAGGACGTGAAATATGTGGACGTGCAAATTAACACGCACCCGGCAGACACCGCCTTTGAGAAGCCAGCCGGATTCGAAGAGCGACCGGAAGCGCCCGCGCAGCCGCCTTTCACCGTCACAGAACTGGCGAAGGAAGTACATCTCTTGCAAGACGTGGGCAACGGCTACAACGTGTTGGCCGTCGTCTTCAACGATTACGTGCTGGTCGCAGAATCACCGCTCAACGACGCCACCTCGCGCCGCGCCATTGCCAAAATCAAGGAGATGGCTCCCGGCAAGCCGATTAAATACTTGGTCATCACGCATCATCACGATGACCATTCGGGCGGCGCGCGCACGTACATGGCAGAAGGCGCAACGCTCGTCACCACACCCGGCAACACCTCTTACTTTGAACGCATGGCAGCGGCCACACGCACCTTTGAGCCAGACGCCCTCTCTCGCTCTCCGCGCAAGCCCTTAATCGAAACTGTGCAGAACCGGAAACGCACGTTCACAGATGACAAGCACGCGGTCGAAGTCTACGACATAGGCCCCGGCCCACACGCCAAAGAGATGCTGGTCGTCTATCTCCCGAAAGAAAAAATTCTCTTTCAGGGTGACCTCTTGATTCTGCCCAACAGCGGCATCAACCCTGCCAACGAAACCACCGCCCACTTCGCAGAATGGCTCAGCAAGTCGGGTCTCGCGGTGGACAAAATCGTCGGCGTCCACGGTCGAACAGGAACGACGGACGACCTGCGCCGCTCAATTGAAATCAGTAAAAAGTAAACAGAAGAAGGCAAGGGGGAAGGCGAAAGTAAAAGGGTAAAAGGCAAAAGTTTAGGGAAAGCACTTTTTATTAAAAGTTAGCTTCCCTGGACTTTTGTCTTTTACTTTTACCTTTTGCCTTCTTTAGGGTGTTCTTTGCGCCATTGCCTGATGAAGAGAGCGACGGCGACGAGGGCGAGGATAAAGAGCACGCCCATCGTTATCAGGACTGAGATGAGTTCGTTGGAATTGGAGTTCATGATAAAGCGCTGCCGCCGGGGTGAATGAAGGAAGGGCTAAGGGCTTCACTCGCTCTCGTCAATGCGTATCTTCATCCGGCGGAGCGTACGCATATCTTCGTCCGTTAACTCAAGCGTGGCATCTGCGTTCGGCTCAGTCTCCCCGTTGTACGGGCGCAGGCCAATCTCCAATCGCAGCGTCAACTCCATTTCATAGCCCGCCTCGCGCAGTCGTTCGATGGCTGCCGCCACTTGGGCTGAAGCCTCGACCGCAGCGTTAATCGCCGCGCCGAGGTCGTGTACTATCTGTTTGGCATCGTCGTCAATTTCCACTGGATACTCCGCTTCAGCCCGCGCTCCTCTGCAAACATGTTGGTGACTTAATACTCTTGATGCTAAGTGACCTGAACGCTTCGGGTCAACCTCTGGTGGTTGTTTACGGAAAGGAGCGCGATTGCGACGCCCGCGCGCACTATGCTAGGCTTCAAAGCACTTCGCCGACACACACTGACTGTAAGCTGAATCTTCCTCTCTAGTGCAGGACGAAATTTATTATGGCTACGAAAACCAGTGCCGAGCGTCGCGAGCGCTTTCTGACATCTTCGGGCATCGAACTGCCCAACGATTTCAACCCGTCAAACACGGACGCGCCAGACTACGACAAAGACCTGGCCGCGCCCGGCGAATATCCATACACGCGCGGCATTCGTCCGAACATGTATCGCGGACGCTTCTGGACAATGCGCCAGTATGCAGGCTATGCGACGGCTGAAGAATCAAACGCCCGCTACAAATACTTGCTGGCACAGGGAACGACGGGCCTCTCCGTCGCCTTTGATTTGCCGACGCAGATTGGGCTGGACTCCGACGACCCGCTCTCGGCGGGCGAGGTTGGCAAGGTCGGCGTCGCCATTGATTCCATCGAAGACATGCAGCGCCTCTTCGACGGCATCCCGCTCGATACCGTCTCGACTTCGATGACGATTAACGCGACTGCTTCTACGCTGCTCTGTCTTTATCTGGCCGTCGCGAAAAGGCAGAATGTCTCGTTCGACAAAGTGAACGGCACGATTCAGAATGACATCCTGAAGGAGTATATCGCACGCGGCACGTACATCTATCCGCCCGGCCCATCTTTGCGTCTGGTGACGGATACCTTCGCTTTCTGCGCGCGCGAAGTGCCAAACTGGAACACGATTTCCATTAGCGGCTATCACATACGCGAAGCTGGCTCAACCGCCGCGCAGGAAGTCGCTTTCACTCTGGCCGACGCCATCGCCTACGTCGAGGCGGCGCTCGCCGCCGGGCTGAAGATAGACGACTTTGCGCCGCGCCTCTCCTTCTTCTTCAACGCGCACAGCAACCTCCTGGAAGAAATCGCCAAGTTTCGGGCCGCACGCCGTCTCTGGGCGCGGACGATGCGCAATCGCTTCGGCGCTCGCGACCCGCGTTCTCTGATGCTGCGCTTTCACACACAGACGGCAGGCTCAACTCTTCAGGCGCAGCAGCCGGAAGTCAACATCGTGCGCACCACGATTCAGGCGCTCGCAGCCGTCCTCGGCGGCACACAATCCTTGCACACAAACGCTATGGATGAAGCGCTGTCGCTTCCGACCGCAGAGGCCGCACGACTGGCGCTGCGCACGCAACAGGTCATCGCGCATGAATCCGGCGTCGCCGATACGGTTGACCCGCTCGCGGGCTGCTACAGTATCGAGCACCTGACGGACGAGATAGAGCGCTTGGCCTCCGCCTACATTGAGAAGATAGATACGATGGGAGGAATGCTGCGCGCGATTGAAACCGGCTACGTCCAGCGCGAGATTCAAGACGCCGCATACGATTACCAGCGCGCAGTCGAAACAGGCGAACAAACAATCGTCGGCGTCAACAGCTTTCGAGTCGAAGAGGAAACGAACGTGCCGCTCCTGCGCGTTGACCCGGCCATAGAGCAGGCGCAGGTCGAACGCGTTCGCGCTCTACGCGAGCGCCGCGACACGGAAGCCTCCGAAACCGCCCTCGTCCAATTAGAAGAAGCGGCGCGCGGCACGGAGAACATTCTGCCCCACGTGCTGGCCTGCGTCGAAGCCTTCGTCACCGTCGGCGAGATTAGCCATCGCCTGCGCCGCGTCTGGGGTGAGTATCGCGAGGCCGTAACGGTCTGATGCAGCCCCGGCTCGTTTGGCGAGAGGTTGGTGATGATGAGAGGATTGCTGTTGTGAGTAAGGTTTTCAGGTATCGCGTCTGCCAGACACAGAGGTCGCGCGTTACCTTCGTCAATGGACGCTGGTTGGGCTTGCAGATTGATAATGCTGACGCCGAGACGCTCTATAATTCCTGCCCGCTGGTCTGGGAATATCTGGAGGCGGCGGGACGCGAAGGCTGGGAGCTTGTGGCTGCCTCATCGCACGCCGAGAGCGCCTACGGTGAACGCTCGAATGCAGCCAATCTGTTGTTTTTGAAAAAGAAGAGTCGTCGTGAAGACGTTAAGACGTTGGGATGAAAGCTGCGTCGTGATTGTATAATGTCGCGTCCTTTACGCCGGCGGGTTGAGGAGACTGAGTGTCGCATCTACTCGAAGTTAAAAATCTACAGACGCATTTTCCGACGCGCGCAGGGCTGGTGCGTGCGGTCGACGGTGTGAGCTTTTACGTCGAGAGGGGCGAGTTGCTGAGCATCGTCGGTGAGAGCGGGTGCGGGAAATCAATGACGGCGCTGTCTTTGATGCGGCTGGTGTCCGCGCCGGGAAAAATAGTGGGCGGCGAGATTAGTTTTGACGGCGAGGATTTGCTGGCGGCCTCAAACGAGCGGATGCGGGAGATTCGCGGCGACGACATCGCCATGATTTTTCAAGACCCAATGACTTCGCTCAATCCTGTCTACACCATCGGCGAGCAGATTGCCGAAGCGCTCAGGCTGCATCGTGGACTCTCGCGCGCGGATGCGCGCAAGGCGACGATTGAGGCGATGAAGGAAGTCGCTATTCCAGACCCTTCGCGCCGCGTTGACGATTATCCGCATCAGTTGTCGGGCGGAATGCGACAGCGCGTGATGATAGCGATGGCGCTGGCCTGCGACCCGAAGCTGCTAATTGCTGATGAACCGACGACGGCGCTCGACGTGACGATTCAAGCGCAGATTCTTGAGTTGTTAAATGAGTTGCGGCAAACGCGCGAGTTAGGCGTGCTGTTGATTACGCATGACCTGGGCGTGGTGGCGGAGGTAGCAGACCGCGTTGCGGTAATGTACACGGGGCGCATCGTTGAAGAGTCCCCGGTCGAAGAGTTGTTCGCTCGGCCCAAACATCCGTACACGGAAGGGCTGCTTCGTTCTGTGCCGAAGCTGACGGCAGAGTACGCGGCGAAGGCCGTGCGATTGGAAACCATAGAGGGCGTCGTGCCCAGCCCGACCGCGTTGCCGCCCGGCTGCCACTTTGCGCCGCGCTGCTCGCATCGCATGCCGCGTTGCACGGAGGGCGATGCGATTCCGCTCTACGACCTCGAAGGCAATGTGCGCGTGCGCTGCGTGCTTTATGATCTGGCCGCTGCCGTTGCCGCCGACCACGAGCGAGAGCAAGCGTCGCCATCGTCGTAGAACCAGCGGATTTTGAAATTACGAACTTGAGACGATAGATTTGGGTTTTGAATTTGAGATTTGAAAGTCCGAATTTTAGAACAAAATTGTGAGCCAGGATCAATCATTGAATTTCGATGAACGTCCCGGAGTGCCGAGTGTGCCTGCGCGCGAGGTGGCGGCGGCACGCGAGCATGACGCTCAGGCAGATGCGCGGCAGACGGGTGAACTCGTGCGCGTGCGCGGGCTGGTCAAGCATTTTCCGGTCGAGGGTTCGGATGACGTTGTGCGTGCGGTTGACGGCGTGACGTTTGAGATTTTGCAGGGCGAGACGCTCGGCCTTGTCGGCGAATCGGGCTGCGGGAAATCAACGGTCGGGCGCTGTATCCTGCGGCTCATAGAGCCGACCGCCGGTGAGATTATCTTTGATGAGAAGAACGTGCGCGGGATGGGAAAGCGCGAGTTGCGGGAGTTGCGCCGCGAGATGCAGATTATTTTCCAAGACCCGTATGCTTCGCTTAATCCGCGTATGACCGTTAGAGATATTGTCGGCGAGCCGCTCGTGATTCACGGCTTAAAGGACAAAGAAGAGCGGCGCACGCGTGTTGCAGAGCTTCTCAGAAAAGTCGGCCTCGACCCGGATTACATGAGCCGTTACCCGCACGAGTTTTCGGGCGGGCAGCGCCAGCGTCTCGGCATCGCACGCGCGCTCGCGTTGAATCCGAAGCTGATTGTTGCAGACGAACCCGTCTCGGCTCTGGACGTTTCGGTGCAGGCGCAGGTTGTCAATCTACTGCAAGACTTACAATCCGAGTTGGGCCTGACCTACCTTTTCATCTCGCATGGTCTGGCTGTAGTCGAGCACATCTCTACGCGCGTGGCCGTCATGTACCTTGGGCGTATTGTGGAAGTTGCAAGCGCGGCGGAGTTGTACGCGAACCCTTTGCATCCGTACACGCGTGCGCTGCTCTCGGCTATTCCCGTGCCCGACCCGCAGCGCAAGCGCGAGCGTATAGTTTTGCAGGGAGACGTGCCGACGCCAATCAATCCGCCGTCTGGCTGCCGCTTTCGCACGCGCTGCCCGCACGCGATTGAAGAGTGTGCGCAGATTGACCCTGACCTGCGCGAAATCTCGCTGGGCCACACCGCCGCCTGCATACGCGTTCCCGGCTGGGCCGAAGCGCCGACCGCTGAAACCCCGCCGCTTGGCTGGACGTAAAAAAGTAACCGAGTTTTGAGTTTTCGGTTATCAGTTTTCAGCAAAGAAACGTCAGTGACGCTTTTGTTTTTTCTTTTAACTGAAAACTGAAAACCGAAAACTCAAAACTGAAAGGAATCCGCTATGCGTCGTATTGTTGGCATCGTCATTTTCGCGATTGGGATTCTGCTGCTCGTGTTCGGGAGCATGAAACTCTTGCCGGGCGGGTCGGTCTGGGGTGGCACGGGCGTTTTCGCGTTGCTCATCGGCGTTGTCATCTTCGGCCTGAGCTTTATCAGGCGGCCTCAACCTGAGGCGGACGCGCCGCCCCCGCTCTCGCCAGCCGATAGAATCACTGGTGCCTTTTACGACCCGGCGCGCGTTTTCGCAAACTTGCGTCATCACCCGCGCTGGCTCGCGGCCTTTCTAGTCATAGCGCTCTGCACCGTCATCTATCAGGTAGCGTTTACGCAACGCATGACGCCCGAAGCGATTGCCGCCGCGCCGATTGACAAGCTGATCGAGAGCGGCTGGATTCAGGGAGACAAGGCGGCTGTGGTCAGGGAACAAACAATAGAAGCCGCGAAAACACCCGCCGCCAGAATCAGCAATCCGCTCAACGCCGTTGGCTTCATGTTCCTTTTGCTGCTAATTGAGGGCGCGTTGTTTCTGCTCTGCGTGTTGATGTTCGGCGGGAAAATGAATTACTGGCAAGCGCTCTCGGTCGCAAACTATGCGCTGCTGCCTCCGCTCGTGATTCAATACTTGTTGAGCACAGTGCTGTTATACGTCAAGCCTGTGGAAGACCTTGACCCGATTAAGGATCAACAGGGACTGGTGCGTGCAGACCTGGGCTTGCTGTTTACTCCGACAGAGCAGCCCTACCTATACGTCATCGCGAGTTTTATCGGCATCCTCGCGTTCTACCGTTTATGGCTGACGGCGACGGGCCTGCGCGAGACGGGCGCGCGCATCAGCAACGGCTCGGCCTGGACTATAGCGCTCGTGCTCGGAGTTATGTACCTGCTCTTCATGCTAACGCTGGCCGCGATCTTCCCCAACTTCGTCACTTAAAAAGCCAGGAGTCCAGGAGTCTAGAGTCCGGAGTCAAAAGAAAGACGGTTCTTATTTTCGACTCCTGACTCCTGACTCCTGGACTCCTGACTATTCGTACCGCAGCGCTTCAATCGGGTCGAGGCGCGCGGCCTTCCATGCGGGCCAGAGGCCGAAGATGAGGCCGATGCCGACGCTGGCGATAAAGCCGCCGACGGGCGCCCACAGCGGGACGTAGGACGGAACAATCATCCGTATCAAGAGCGTCGTCAACCACCCCAACAGCAGTCCGATCAATCCACCGAGGCCCGTCAGCGTCATCGCTTCAATTAAGAATTGCCAGAGGATGTCTGCGCGGCGTGCGCCGATGGCCTTGCGCACGCCTATCTCGCGCGTGCGTTCCGTGACGGAGACGAGCATGATGTTCATGACGCCGATGCCGCCGACCATCAAGCCCACGGATGAGATGACGACCATCGCGATAGCAACGCCAAAGGTGATGGCGCGAAACTGGTCTAGAATCGAATCAGCGGTTGCCATTCCGAAGTTGTTCGGCTTGCCGAAGGCCACCTGCCTGCGCACGCGCAGCATGTCCGTGATCTGGTCTTTCGCTTCGTCCATCCTGCCGGGCCGCACGATGGCTAAGATAAAGATATCGTCGGCGTTCGGCTTGAGTTTTCGGGCGACATCAAACGGCAAATAGATGACGTTATTCTGGTCGTTATCACTGGACAGAAACGTCTCACGCTTTTCCAGCACGCCGACGATGCGAAACTGGTTGCCGCCAATCTCAAGCTCTTTATCCAGCGCCGAAGTGTAGGGGAAAAAGTTTTCCGCCACCGCCGAGCCGATAACGCAGACCTGCTGGTTCTGGTCGTTCTCAAACTGGCTGAAGAAACGGCCCTCGGTGATGACCTCCGTGCCCGCGCGCTCGAAATCCGGCAGCGTGCCCTGAAAATTGACCGCCGCAGAAGTCTTGCCGTTGGCCGTGACGAGCAGTTTTTGCCCGAAGTAATTGTTCGTGATGTCGAGGAAGGGCACGCTCGTCTCGACCGCCGGGAGGCTGCGGAGCGCCAGCGCATCATCGTAAGTCAATTCTTTACGCATCCGCTCTTCGCGCGAAAGCCGACCGATGCGAATGCCCGGCTCAAACTTGGCGATAAAGATCGAGCGCGTGCCGAAGGATTCCACCTCCTTCTTGACCGCCGTATCAATGCCGCTGATGATCGAAGCAATCGCCATCACCGTCCAGACGCCGATGACCACGCCAATCACCGTCAGAAACGAGCGCAGCTTATTCGAGCGCAACGTCTGAAGCGCCATCTTCAGGTTTTCGTAAATGTCACTGCGCAGTAGCTTCATAAAAGTAATCAGTAATCAGTAATCAGTAATCAGCAGTTCGGTTATCAGCTTTTGCTTTTAACTGAATGCTGAATACTGAATACTAATTACTTAGTCAGCGCGAAGCGCTTCAATTGGGTCGAGGCGCGCTGCTTTCCACGCCGGGAAGATGCCAGCTAAAACGCCGATGCCGCCGGAGACGGTGACGGCGATGATGACCGCTATGACGGATAGATATGTCGGGAAGAAGACCGCCGTCAGAATGCGACCGATGACCCACGCGAGCATGACTCCGACAGCGCCGCCGATGGCTGAGAGCGTAATGGCCTCGACCATAAACTGCTTGAGAATGTCTCCGCGTCGCGCGCCCAAAGACTTGCGTATGCCAATCTCTTTCGTTCTTTCGGTGACGGAGACGAGCATGATGTTCATAATCACTATGCCGCCGACGACAAGCGCAATCGCCGGGACGGCAATCGCCACGAGCGAAACAGTACCGAGGATGCGGTCGCGGATACCTGTAATCGCGTCGGGCGTCAGGATGCCGAAGTTGTCTTTCTCATTCGCGCTGAGATGCCGCCGCGTCCGCAGCAGAAAACGTACTTCTTCAACAGCATCCTTAAAAGTCTCGTCGGATTTCGACGTTGCGACGAGATAGAGCGAGCGCTGGCGAACGAGGCTGCCGAAGTTGTTGGCATACGTCTTGAGCGGAATCGTGATGAACGTATCCTGCGGGACGCCGAAGACAGTGCCCTTTGCGGTGGCAACACCGATAACGCGATACGGCATTCCACTAATCTGAATTTCGCCGCCCACCGCTGTGCCCGAAGGAAAAAGTTTATTGGCGATGTCCGCGCCGATGTAGGCGACGCGCATCGCCGCGTCGTTTTCGGTCGCAGTAAAGTAGCGCCCGTCGGCGATGTCCAGTTTGTCTATGTCTGCGATGTTGGCCGTCGCTCCGTCAACCTGTACCTCTTCGATAATCTCAGCGCCGCGCTTAATCTGCGAGCGCGTCGGGAGAGCTTTCGCACCAATCTTATCAACCAACTGCGCGCGTTCGCGTATGTAATCGTATTCTTCGAGCGTGATGTCTTTATTGCGGCGCTGCGCGGCGGCAATCGTGTCCGTATCTTTGAAATCTTCAAAGCTGAAGCGGCGAACGCTGAAAGACTTCGAGCCGATGCCCGCCACCTTCTCGTCGAAATACGCGTTGAAGCCCTGAATCACGGAGACGACGACGACAACCGCCGTCACGCCGATAATCATGCCGAGCAGGGTCAACACCGAACGCAGCTTATGCGCCCAGATGGCAGAGAGCGCGAGTTTTAAGGTTTCGATAAATTTCACGACCAGCCTAGTACGTTGAAAATGGGGGGAGGGTTGCAGAAGTACAGAATCCAGAAGCCAGGAGTCAGAAGTCAGAAGAAAAGAAAGAATAAAAGAAAAGCGGTCGCAGCCGCTTATTCTGGCTTCCGGATTCTGACTCCTGACTTCTGCTCTTACTCGTATCTGAGCGCTTCAATCGGGTCGAGGCGCGCGGCTTTCCATGCAGGCCATAAGCCAAAGATGATTCCGACCGCCGCAGAGATGCCTATGCCGACGCCAATGGCCCACAGCGGCACATAGGCTGGAAGCGGCGAGTATTTGTTCATTAGCAGGCTCGCCACTTCTCCGACGGCTAATCCAGCGAGGCCGCCGATGGCCGTCAACGCGACAGCTTCAATCAAAAACTGCCACAGGATATTGGCGCGCGTCGCCCCGACCGCTTTACGAATGCCAATCTCTTTCGTCCTTTCGGTGACGGAGACGAGCATAATGTTCATCACGCCGATGCCGCCGATCATCAACGCGACAAATGAGACTGCCGTTAGTACGAGAGCGGTCGCGCCCGTCAGTTGGTTATAAATATCAAGCAGGGAATCCTGCGACGACATGCCGAAATTATTAGGCGCGCCGCGCGGCACACGCCTGCGACGACGCAGGATGTCGGTCATCTCGTCCATCGCAGACTTGACGTAGGCTCGCGAAACCGGGCGCACGATAATGAAGAAGACGACTTCGGGCGCGGGTAAGTCCGGATAATACTTGTCGAAGGTCGTAATCGGGATGAAGACGGAATTATCGCGCGACTGACCGAAGAAATTGCCGAGCGTTTCCATCACGCCGATGATGCGATAGGGATTGCCTTCAATCTTGATTTCTTTGTCGAGCGGCTCTTCGTAAGGAAAAAGCGCGCGGGCCACGTCAACACCGAGGATGCAGACGTTGGCCCGCGCCGTCATGTCTGCGTCAGAGATGAAGCGCCCGCGCGCGATGTACTGCGAATGGACGAACTCATAAAAGGGTGTGACGCCGAGCAGGATAGGCGTGTCCGTCTGCTTATCGTTGTAGCGCAGGGTCGCCGCAATCATGCGATGAATCGGCGAGACTCCGGCAATCGAAGGCGCTTCGCGGCGCAGCGCCTCGGCATCCTCCATCGTCAAATCCTTGCGATGCAATTCTTCGCTTGAGGGCGGGCGTCCGAAGCTCGGCTCAAACTTGGAAACGAAAATCGTGTTTGAACCTAAAGATTCGATCTGCTCTGCGAAAGCCTTGTTCAAGCCCTGAATAATCGAGACCATGAAGATGATCGTGATGACGCCGACGCTGACACCGAGAATCGTCAGCGACGAACGCAGCTTGTTCGTCCTCAGCGTGTCAACGGCCATCGCCGCAGATTCTTTGATGTCGTCGAAGGTCATGCGTTTTTAGTTTATTCCTCCAAAGACATGCTCAATTCTCTTTTGGGCATCGAAGCTAACGGCCAGAGTGTAATGACCCTTTGCTGTAGTTAAACCCAACCGCTGCCACAACACACCCTGATAATTGCTTGCGCTCCAATACCAGGTCTCTCCGAGTTCATTGTTTAATACTGACTCAGGTTCACCTGCTATCTGCCTGACCTCATCCTTCGTCATACCTGGCTTAAGTTGCTGATGTACCCGTTCAAGTTTGGCGCTTGCCTTGCCGTACACAATCTTCTCTCGCACAACTTCGACAGCACAGGCGGCAACAAGCAAGACAACGAAAATTACGAAGTGCTTCTTGAGTCGAGACATATTCTTTCATTCGCCCTTCTCTTTAGTTAAAGCTTCGCAGAAAAGCGCGCTACCAAGCCATCCCCTTAAAAGTCTTGTTTACTGGCGCATCTACTTGTTTGGAATCTTCTTAAAAGCCTCCATGGTCATCAAATATTTGATCGTTCCATCCGTCTCAATCAGGTAGACATATTTTTTTGATGCGACCCATTCGGGCACGGAGGGTGTTCTGCTGAGCACATGAAAGACATCCGTGTCCTCTGGAATATCGTCCAGCACGGCTGTATGGAAACTTGCCTTAGCATCACTACTGTCGGGCGGAGATGTAAACTCTATGATCGAGATATGCAATTGCCGCTTTTCGACAATCTTCGACCCATCCTGTGAGATTAGATAACGAATATCTCCGCCGAGAGGATAAATGCCTTGCTTCGTTTGGGCGGGAACAACGTAGACATACATTTGATTCGACTTGGCAGGCAAGACCGCAACATTGTATGGCCTGTTTTCGCCTCTGAAATCTGCCAAGGCTATTTCGATAGCTTTGGCGGCAGATAAGTAAAAGCTTGAATCTTCTTTGGGCGGGTCGTGTTTCTTGACATTAAAAGCTTGAGGAGTTGCGCCCTGGCTTGCTTCGTAAACGATCAGAAACTTATCTCGCTTTTCATTAAGGCGGCCATACACGACTGTCCAGCCGTTGCCGGATTTTTTAGCAATATAGCGGTTGAAGCTTCCCTCTTCCGGCTTCAACGCAAGGACGGCATCCGTCGAATGCCACGCGGCAACATCATACTCGGCCAGCATCCGCCCTCTTTCAGTTATTTCTTTCAGTTCAACTTCGGACGCCGGAGCGTTTCTCTGCGCTTGAGCAGCAGAGACGAAAAGTAGAACGGCGAAAGTCAAGATTAAAGATTTGAACATTGTGTCTCTCCCGGCTTGTCGAATACAAACTAGCAATCCAGCACATTTATTATCATTCTGCCCTTAAAGCTTCAATCGGGTCGAGCCTCGCGGCGCGCCACGCGGGCCAGAGGCCGCTGACGATGCCGACGCCGCTTGAGACGCCGACGCCGAGCACAGCCGACGTGATGCTGATTAGAAGCGGAAAGCCCATCAACAGCGAGAGCACGTAGGCGAGGCCGAAGCCCGTCAGCACGCCGATGGCTCCGCCGATGGCCGCGACCGTCACGGCTTCAATCAAAAATTGTTGGAGAATATCCACCTGGCGAGCGCCGATGGCCTTGCGTATGCCGATCTCCTTCGTCCGCTCTGTCACGGAGACGAGCATAATGTTCATCACAACGATGCCGCCGACGACAAGAGAGATTGCTGCGACGCCAATCGTCACAAGATAGATGTTGGAGGTCGCGTTGCCGTAGATTTGAAGAAAGACATCCTGCGTCTCAAGAGCAAAGCCATCGTCCTCTTCGTTGAAGGTCTTACCCCGGCGATTGCGCATGATGGCGCGTACCTGGTCTTCGGCTTCTTCCAGATTTTCCGCCGCAGGGACTTGTACGTGAACGGCGATGGAATCGCGCGAGCCGTAAATTTTCTGGAAAGTCTCAAACGGCATAAAGACGAAGTTGTCGCGCGAGAAGCCGAAAATCTTTCCCTGCCTTTGCACGACGCCAACGATTTCAAAAGAGCGACCGCCGACGCGCAATTCCTGCCCGACGGCTTTCTCCGGCGGCGCGCCACCGAAGACGTTTTCCAACACGTCAACGCCGATGACGCAGACCTCGCGCCCGGCGGCAGCCTCGCTGTCAGTCCATAAACGGCCCGCGTCAATGTTGAGCGCTTCGATGTCAAACATGACAAGCGCCATTCCGCGCGTCGAGACTTCCTCACTCTTTTGGTCGCCGTGCTTGATTGTCTCGCGCGTATTGACAGCCATCCCGACACGCCAGCAGGCAGTGCAGAGCCGACGAACGGCGTCTGCATCTTCGTTCGTCACGTCCTTCCGCTTGTTTGTTCTGATGAACTCTTCGCGCGAGGTGATAACCATTGGGCGCTTGGTCACTGTAAAGACGGTCGAGCCTTGCGAAGAGAAGGTGGAGGCAACTGTCTTGTCCAGCCCGTTGATGATTGTGACGACCGCGATGACGGCAGCGACGCCGACGACGATGCCGACTAACGTCAGCGCCGTCCGCAGCTTGTTAGAGCGCAGGCTCGCAAACGCGACGCGGAACGATTCCCAGAGAGCGGAGATGCGCAGACGTGAAGAGGTGAGACGCGAAGATGCGGAAACGCGGGAGAGAGGAGATAAAGAAAGACTGGACGAAGAAAGACCGGGCGGCGCTGTGTTAGTTGCATCTGTCGCCGCGTCGCCGTGCCTGCGCGTCAACGCGTCACGGCCTTGCGCGTCTACGCGCCCCCTTCTTTCTTCATCTGATGCGCTCATCTTTCTCTATCTGCCCGTCGCGAATCGAGATGACGCGGTGTGCGCGGGCGGCGATGTCCTGTTCGTGTGTGACGACGATGATCGTGTTGCCTTCGGCGTGCAGCTTCTCGAAGAGGTTCATGATTTCGTGGCTGGTGTGCGTGTCGAGAGCGCCGGTCGGCTCATCCGCCAGCAGGATGCTGGGATGATTGACGAGGGCGCGGGCGATGGCGACGCGCTGGCGCTGTCCGCCAGAGAGTTCGTTGGGCTTGTGCATCATACGGTCTGTGAGGTCAACCGCCGCGAGCGACCGTTTAGCCTTCTCATGACGCTCGGCTGCCGAGACTCCGGCGTAGATGAGCGGCAACTCGACATTGTGCAAGCTGGTCGCACGCGCCAGCAAATTAAAGGTCTGAAAGACGAAGCCGACTTCCTGATTACGAATCCGCGCCAGTTCGTCGTCGTCCATTTCCGCGACCTGCTTGCCGTTAATCCAGTACTGTCCTTTGGTCGGCGTATCGAGGCAACCGATCAAATTCATCAACGTTGATTTGCCTGAACCGGATGGGCCAATGATGGCTAAGTATTCACCCTTTTGCACGTCAAACGAGACGCCGTGCAGCGCGTGTACCTCTTCCGTGCCCATCACGTAGGTCTTCCAGATGTCGCGCATAGAGATGAGAGAGGCGGGCACGGCGTCGCGCGCCAGCAATTCGCCGCGTCCGATGATCTCGTCCTGCGTCGGACTCAAGAGTGTTGCTTCGCTCATCTTCTACTTCTCGCTCGCATTGGCGTTGTCGCCGGGTCTACGCACCTGTCGCTTAACGGTGGTGTCGTCTTTCAAGGTCTTCAAGACACGACTCGGCCCGGTGATGATTTCCATGCCGGGCTGTACGCCTTGCAGAATTTGTATGTCGGATTCGCCGGTAATGCCCGTTGTGACCTCAACGAACTTGACCTTATTACCTTCGAGCACGTAGACACCCTTAATGTCTTTGGGCTTTTCGCCCGGCGAGGCTTGCGGCTGCGGTGCATTGGGCGGCGCGGCGGGAGAAGCCCCCGGTGTGGGCGACTTCTCGACGATGGCCTGCAAGGGAACGGCGATGGCATCGGGCACGACTTTCGTCGTAATCGTCGCCGTCGCGGACATTCCCGGCTTCAATCCGTCGTGAATGTCCTTAGGCAGATTATCAAGGCGGATGACGACACGAAATTCTTTGGCTTCCTGCACGTTAATCTGTGTGGAGAGGCCGCCCTGCGTCGCAGACTTACCGACGGCCAGCGGCGTCTTCTGAACCACCGTGCCCTGAACTTCACGCTCCTGGAAGGCATCAACCTTGACCTTCACGGGTTGATTCACTTCGACGTTGGCAATCTCCGTTTCGTCAACCTTCACTTCGACATTGACGGCGGACATGTCTGCAATGGTCATCAGCGCCGTGGTCGAGAGACCGGCGACGGCGAAAGTTCCGACCTTAGAGGGAATGTCCGCGACCACGCCGTTTAAGGGAGCGCGCGTAATCGTCTTATCGCTCTGGCTTGATTGGCCGCGCAGGATTGCTGCCTGCTGGTTGGCACGCGATTCCGAAGAGGCGACGCCAGCCTGCGCGCGCTGGACGCTGATGCGAGCCTCGCGCACGGCGACACGCTGCTGGTTGGCGCGAGCGATGGCTTCCTGCACGCCGATGCGCTGCGCTTCGAGATTGGCCTGCGCTGTGCGTAGGGCGACCTGGGCCTGCTCAAAGCGGTCGCGCGCAGCATCGTACTCCGAGCGCGAAGCGACGCCTGATTCGACCAACTCTGTCGAGCGCTTTAATTCGCGTTGCGCCGTATTGAGGTCAACCTTCGCGCGGTCAACGTTGGTCTGCGAAGAGATAACCTGCTGGCGCGCCTGTGCGACTGAAGCCTCGGCAACGGTCAAAGCCTGCTGTGCCTGCGCGACGCTGTTCTGTGCGGCCAAGACTTGCGTGCGCGCGTTCTGCACATCGCTGATGGCGGCCTGCGCGGCTGCCGCCTGCGCCTGCTGATTGGATTGCAACTGCGTCGGGTCAAGACGGACGAGCGCCTGTCCCTTCGTCACCATCTCGCCTTCCTTGACGTAAATCTCTTCGATGCGGCCCTGCACTTCGCTCGTCAGGTTGATAAATTGTATGGGTCGAATCTCGCCGGAGGCGGTGACGGTCGAGCGCAGTTCTTTACGCACCTCGACCTTCACGGTCGTCACTTCGGGCACGTCCTTGCCGCGCGCCAGAATGCTGATAACGATAATGATTCCGAGCACGGCGACCGCCGCGACGATAATGATAATCTTTCTTTTCCTACTCAAAGCCATCTGAATACTTCCTCAACAGTAAGGGGATACAAAACAGTCGGGCCAGACATTAAACTTAACACAACTCGGCGGCAGATTGATAAGGCCACTTTGTGCCAGCAAAGCTTCTACGTTAAAAAAGCGCTGGCAGTTTCACGGAAAGGCAGAAGTCAGGAGTCAGGAGTCAGAAGCCAGAAGAAAAGAAAAACAAAATAACAGCGGGTTGCCGCTGATTGTTCTGAATTCTGAATTCTGGATTCCGGCGATGGTGATTGTCCCGTTCGTTGATTTCGCGCTACAATACGTGGCGTTTCTCGCGCGAGCGGCGGCGGCGCTCTCGGCCAGCTAGTTGTGCGCCCGTCCGGTTCTTCCACATCAAGTTAAATCGCACGAGGGGAAAGCTTATGACCACCTGCGAGAGGTGCAGTACGGACAATCTTGAAGGGTCGCAATATTGCGACGAGTGCGGTGCTCCATTGAGTTGGCTTGCGCGCTCAAAGAAGCCTGCCGAGACGGGGAACTCCGGTAGTACAACCGACAGCAAAAAGATGGCGGAGGCAGCCGTCGCGCTCAGTCAGCAATCAGAGGCGGTCGCGCCGCAAGCCGCACCGGCTTACGCCGTCTCCTCTGCGTCGCTGGCGCTGATGGAGGGCGCACACGCCCGGCTGGTTATCGAACGCGGGCGTTCCGCCGGTAAACAGTTTCCCTTGAGCGACGACGAATCGCAGATCGGGCGTTGGGATGCAGACGGCGGTATCTTCCCTGACGTTGATTTGGATGCAGACGACCCGGAGGCGAAAGTCTCGCGGCGGCATGCGCGGATTATGCGGCGCGACGAGCAGTATTTTATAGAAGACCTGGGTTCGACCAACGGCACTTTCATCAATCGCGGCAGGCGGCTTTTGCCAGGCGATAGACAACCCCTGCGCGACGGCGACGAGATTATCGTCGGCAAAACATTTTTGCGTTTTCATATAGTCAAATAAGAAAGGCACGCGTCGGTAGCTCTACTGTAACGCGACTGGCGCGAGTGTGTTTCCCCTAAGGGCGCTCACCCTGACCCGTTCCGTGTGAGACGCCACAAGGTATATCGAGCAAGATGTCTTTCTGCCATCAATGTGGCGCGAAGGTTGCGCCGGATGATCCATACTGCGGCAACTGCGGGGCGGTGCAACGACACGGCGCGGCGGGCGGAAGCGCCACTGTCGTTGCCAGCGTTGATAGCGGTGCTGCCGTCTATCCTGAGCCTTCCGCTGCCCAACTGGAAGATACAGAGACACCCGACGCGCCTGCCGTTGACAAGGCCGCCGACGCTGAAGCCGCGAGCGTAGATGCTCAGAAGAGCGCAGACGCAGCAGAAGCAAACCCCGCCAGCGAAGAAGCTAAGAGCCGCGTAGACGAATCAAGCGTTGATGCAGCAAGCGTTGATTCAACAGGCGACGAAGACGCAGGAGCTTTGTCTGCTACTGCCGAGCGTGCGCCGAATTTGAATGAGACGTTCGCGCCTGGAAACGGAAGTGCGCGCGCCGTTGAAAAGTCAACTGGCGAAGTCGGGCAGAAGAGTGAGACGCCCGGCGTCGTTCCGCCGACCGCACGCGCCGGAGCAACCGGCGGGCGACAGGCGACAAGCAAGCAACTAGAGGCCGGGACGCTCTTGAACGGGCGCTACGAGATCGTGCGGCGTATCGGTGGCGGCGGGATGGGCGCTGTCTATCTGGCGAAAGACCATCATCTGGGCGATGCGCCGCGCGCCGTCAAGGAGATGGTCGAAGCCCACATTGACGACGCACAGCACGAGAAAGCCATCGGCGATTTCAAACGCGAGTCGCTCCTTTTGACTTCTTTAGAGCATCCTTCGATCCCGACCATCTACGATTACTTTTACGACGATGCTGCCGGGCGCTTCTATCTGGTGATGAAATACATCTCAGGCGGCGATTTCGCAGCGCGCCTGCGCAATGCGCCCGGCGGACGCATTGACGAGAAAACCGTCACGGATTGGGGCGTGCAGATTGCGGACGTGCTCGACTACCTGCACAAACGTCCCAAGTCAATTATCTACCGCGACCTCAAACCGGCGAACCTGATGATAGACGGCAATTCGGGCCGCGTGATGTTGATTGATTTCGGAATCGCGCGCTGGGTGACGCCGCAGGAGAAGGGCGTGACGGCTGTGGGCACAATGGGCTACGCGCCACCCGAACTCTTTAGCGGTAAGGTCGAGCCGCGCTCGGATATTTATTCTTTAGGCGCGACGATGTTTCATCTCCTGACCGGCTCTGACCCTCAGGACAATCCGCTCCTGATTTTTGACTTTACAAAGAACCCGCGCCCGCGCCAGATTAATCCGGCCATCTCAAACGAGATGGAGCGCATTCTAATGCGGGCGGTCGAGTACAAGCCCGAAGGGCGCTTTCGTTCGGCTGCCGAGATGCGTGAAGCATTGATGGCCCATCTTGAAAGATTGCGTGCGGGCGATGTCAGCTACGGCGCGACCGCTGCGCACAATCTGGGCGGAGAAACGATTCAAACCGAGATGGTCTTCTGCGGTTTCTGCGGAGGCCGCATCGCAGCAGACGATGTGTTCTGCGCACACTGCGGAGCGAAGCAACCGCTCGTCGGCGTCGGCTCAAGCGCGGCGCTGCGCACAGCACGCGCCACCGCCCGCCTGATCGTCGCCGGGACGACAGAACTGGACGTTTCCTTTCATCTTCAGAAAGAGGATAATCTGGTCGGGCGCTCCGACCCGCACTCGAATATTTTCCCCGAAGTTGACCTCTCGAAGTTTGACCCCGAAACTAAGGTCTCGCGCCGACACGCACGTATCTGGCGCAAGGGCGATCAGTTTTTGATTGAAGATTTAAACTCGGTCAACGGAACGGTAATTAACGACGCAATCCGGCTCGCACCCAGACAGCCGCGCGTCCTCGAAAGCGGAGACAAACTCCGCGTCGGCGAAACTACGCTCCATTTTTTAGTAGGATGACGGCAGTGGTCAGTGGTCGGTGGTCAGTAAGACACTGGTTGCAACTAATCACTGACCACCGACCACTGACCACTGTTTATGACTGCAAGAGTGGAAACGACACCGCCGCTTCTTCAAACCGGCCCGCAGGCGCGGGCCACAGAGATGCAGGCTTACCTTGAGAGGTATCGCGCGCCCTTTTCTTTGCGCTGCGGTGCGCTGTTGATTGATTACATTATCCTGGCGATTATCGTTGCGTTCTTCACGCTCATGTCTCGTCCCGCGGCGGGCAGCATGCGTTCCACCGGAAGCGCTGCCGAGTCGTTTGGGATGATTATTGCGCTGGCAATGTTGGTGTTGAATTTCGGCGTGCTGGCGGCGTGGCGTGGGCAGACGCTCGGCAAGTGGGCCACCGGACTACGCATTGAAAGCAAAGAGGGTGGTTCTGTAGATTGGTGGCGCGTGCTGTTGCGCCATTTTCTGGGCTATCCGCTCTCGCTTCTCACCCTGGGACTCGGATTTCTCGTCGCAGCCTTCAACGCGCAGGGTCGCGCGCTGCATGATTTGATTGCCGGAACGATAGTCGTGCGCGATGCCGGGCAGCGTCGCGCGCGTAGCCGCAGGTCTCTCCGTTAAAGTTTTTTCGAGTCTGCCGGGAAGAGGTGAGATGGTCAGCAGTTGTCCTAATTGCGGAGTTGTGACGCCACCGGAAGCGCGTTTCTGCCGCCACTGCGGCGCGCCGCTGCGGACGGGCAGAACCCTTGGCGGCAATGATACTGTCTCGCCGCTCGCCCAAACCGTTCCGCTCTCCGGCGAAGGATTCACCACCAGCAGCCTCAGCACAGACGAGACGGGCCGCCCCGCGCCCGAAACCAAACGCGTCGGCCAGGCCGAGATAAAGCATCTGCTTCGCCACACACGCTTTGAGTCTACGCCCGACAGCAAAAATGATGGAGACGGAAGCGCCACCCTCAATTCTGATTATGCAGCGCCGCAAACCGGCGAGCTAACGGAAAAGACGCCCGCTACTGCTGCCGCGCTCGCTTATTCGGCTGAGCGTGCTTCGGCCATCAGTCGCCCGCGCCGTCTCTGGCCGACGATGGCGGTTGTGCTTTTGCTCGCAACGCTCTCCGCCGCGCTGCTGGCCTACTATTTTCTACGGCAGCGCCAACCATCAAACGCCGTCGAATTGACGAGTGAGGCAAATAGTAATCAGACGACGGAATCGGTCAACACAAATACTCCTGCTGAGCAAGCGGGCGTGAGCAGTGTTGAGCCGTCGCCGGAAGAAACGCCGCAGCCGTCGCCCGCGCCGAGTGCCAGCGTCGAACGGACGCGCGACGCGCGCGTGCAGCAGGAGCAGCGAGAGAGCGCGACCGCCACGCCAGCGCCCGCAGGCGCTTCGACGCCGCTAACGCCGACGCCGACGCCCGTTGCTGCGCAGACGACCCCGGCACAAACTGCGCCGTCGCCGCAGACTACGCCTGCTACTGCCAACAGCAACAACAGCGTTACGCAGGCGGCGCAAGCCAGTTCGGATGATTTCTATTTTCAGGCCGTCAATCTAGTCAACGGGCGTCATCCGCGCACTATGCCGCGCGCCGAACTGCTCCGGGCGTTACAATTATTTCAGAACGTCCGAAGCGGCACGCACGCCGCAGACGCCAGAAGACAGGCGGCTCAACTCGTCAGAGAGCTTGACCGTCTTAACAAACAATCGCAACGTTAAGATCGAGTTTTCAGTTTTCGGTTTTCAGTTTTGAGTTTAAATCAAACTCTGAGCTGAAAACTGAAAACTAAAAACTGAAAACTGAACATGCCAGACCTGATAGTTAAATACCCGGATCGTAATTCTGACATCTATCCGTTGGGACGGCTGCGCATCACCATCGGTCGTTCGGCGCGCAACGATTTGTGTATCCCAGACCCGTTTGCCTCGCGCGTTCATGCAGAGGTGCGGCGCGAGGGCGATCAATATTTCTTGCAGGACTTGGGTTCGGCCAACGGGACGCTCTATAACGACGCTGTGGTCGAGGGCGTCATCACGCTCACGCCCGGCGGGCGTATCCAGATCGGTGAAACCGAGATCGTCTTTGACGACGGCGGGGTTAACGCGGGCCTCGGCGCGACGATGATTACAGACCCGAACATCATCGGCCCTGTCCCCGAAGCGACGATTGCGATGAACTCTGCGGATCGCACTACCTCTGGTCTGCTCGAAGCCATCGAGGGAGCGCGCACGCAGCCGGATTCAGACGCCCCCGTCAAGCGCGCTGCTAAGCAAAGCGACCTGCTGGCACTAATCAGCAAGGTGGGCGTCACGCTCCTTGCCTCCGCGACCTTGAACGAGACGCTGCAACAAATTGCCGGGCTGGTCTTTGAAGCCGTCCCGGCTGAGCGTTGCTCAATCATGATGCGCGACGAGGACAGCGAGGAATTGAAAGTGGCTGTCGCACGGCTGCGCGAACGACAGGGCGAAGTCGGCGAGATTCGCGTCAGCCGCACAATCATGGAAGAGGTCGTCGGCAAGGGTAAATCCGTGCTGACCTCGGACGCGCAGCACGACCCGCGCTTTATGAGTTCGACGATGACGTTGCAGGGCATACGCTCCGTGCTGGCCGTGCCCCTCGGCGTCGGCGAGAAAGTCTTCGGCATCATCTACGCAGATTCGCCGATTGCCGAAGCACGCTTTACGGAAGACCACTTGAAGGTGCTGACCACGCTCGCCTCTGTCGCCGCGATTCGCGTCGAGAACGCGCGCCTCCTGGAAGAACAACTAGACCGCGAGCGCCTTGAACACGAATTGCAACTGGCGAGCGAAATTCAGCAGCGCTTTCAACCGACCGCGCCGCCGCACGTCACAGGCTACGAGCTACAGGGCATCAGCTTTCCCTGCTACGAAATCGGCGGCGACTATTACGACTTTATCGAGCGCCCAGACGGGCGGATGCTGATTGCGCTCGGCGATGTATCGGGCAAGGGAACTGCCGCCGCACTCCTGATGTCCAGCCTGCACGCTGCCGTTCACGCGCAGGCTTCTTCGCATAGCTCTCTCTCGGAAACAATCAGCGCCGTCAATAATTATCTGGCTGAGAATATCCCGTCCAATCGTTTTGTCACGCTCTTCTACGCGGAGCTTGACCCGCAGACGGGCGCGCTCTCCTTCATCAACGCCGGGCACAATCCGCCGTTGATTGTGCACGCCGCAGGGACAATCGAAAATCTTTCATCCGGCGGGCTTCCCCTCGGCATCATGCCCAACTCGCCTTATCGCGAAGGGCGCACGCGACTACAGCCGGGTGACGTGATGGTCATCTATTCGGACGGAGTCTCGGAAGCAATCAACCCGCAGGGCGAAGAGTTTGGAGCACAACGACTGCACAGCGTCGTCAGCCTCAACATCGAGCGCTCGGCCTCCGGCATCCGCGACCGCATCGAATCCGCCCTCACTAAGTTTGCGCAGGGCACGCCCGCGGCGGATGACATCACCCTCGTCATCGTCAAGCGACAGGCAGAAGGCATGTCGGTCGCCACGTCGTCGAGAGGGTAAACATAGCGCTCAGGCCGGAAGGAGCGAGACGTGTCACACTTGCGCTCAACGGTCAACGAAATTTTTCAGGATGATGAAAGGCTTGGCTGCGCAGGGTGAGAATCTCACGACTCCGTACGTTTGTAAAAACGACAGTAAAAGCTCTGCGTTGGACTGCCGCATCTGTCCTCTTAATAGCTTGTCCAGCGATTGTGCCGATGCGCGCCCTTCAGAGCGGAATCTGTGAAGCACGCCCTGCCGCGCGAAAGTTTGAACCTGCTCAAGAGAAGCCAGCGAACAAGACCGTCGAGGCTAAAGCTCCAGCCCCGCAGCAAATTGAATTAGGTCGCAGCGTCATGGGGCGCGCCATTAACGCGACCGTGCATGGCGCGGGCAAGATGCACGTGATTGTGATTGGCGGCATTCACGGCGACGAGACTGCGACACCCTTTGTCGCCAGAGCGCTCGCTGCATCGCTTGAGCGTGAACCTGCGCCCGCCGGTCTGACCGTGATAGTCGTCCCGGAAGCTAATCCGGACGGCGTGGCCGCAGGAACCAGAGTGAACGCCAGAGGCATTGACATCAACCGTAGCTTCCCGGCTCTAAACTGGCGCGCTGACTATAAGAGCGCGACGCGTTATCCCGGAACAGAGCCAAACACGGAGCCGGAGACGCGCGCCCTCATCGCTCTTATCGAGCGCTACTCGCCTGCTTTGGTCATCACCATCCACGCTGCGCTCGGCTGCGTCAACTGGGATGGCCCGGCCCAAGAGTTTGCCAGGGTGATGGCGCTCAAAAATAACTATCCGCTGTGCCCTTATCTGGGTTACGAGACTCCTGGTTCGCTCGGCTCCTACGTGGGCGTTGACAAGAGCGTCCCGACGCCGACCATAGAATTACAGACAGCCAATTCTATGAAGGTGGTGCGCGATAATTTGCCAGCCCTACGCGCGGCGATAGATCACTTCTTCTTCCTCAACTGCTGCCCTCACACGGACAAGTTTCAAGTGGAGGAAACAAAAAAGCCTGCGCCTTGATCGGTCTGGTCGTTTCATCGGGTTGAGAGGATAAAGATAACTAAGCTGGGAAATGCCGGGTTAAACGGGTCTTTATTACGAACACCGAGCGCCGAACATCTGGACGATGATTACTACGTCGAAGCCTTTATAATTGCCGCGCACAACGGCGACGCCGATTTCGTTATACTTTCCCTTGAGCAAATTGGCCCGATGGGTTGGTGAATCCATCCATTCCCCAACTAATTCGCTGGCGGCGCTTTGATTAAGTCCCAAATTCTCTCCCGCCGCGCAGTAAAAGTATCCAGACCGCCTGATGAATTGTTCCCATTCTGCGTGAGCGAAATACTGCCTCCGCAACATGTCCCTGGCCTTTGCCGCAGCAGCCAGAGTCAGCTTTTCGCTCACGGCCAGAGGAGGCAGCCCCCTCATGATTCTTTCCTGATTGGTCAGCGCGACCACTGCTTCAGGATTTATCGTGACCTCTTCGGAACTGACCGCAGATGCCTCTAAAGGCAGAAGCAAGAATAAAAATAAGAGCCACCGTAGTTTCATGTGAGAATTGCCCCGCATAGAGGAGACTTCTGATTGAATAATATAAAGACTGTTTTTGATGTTGCGAATCGCAGGCCGGTTGCTGCTCAAGGTTATCGTTTCAAATAAAGGCCGTTCTGATTTTCAAAGACGAGCCAGACTTTCTTTGATTCTCTCCGCGCTCTTTTCGCCGATGCCGTCAACCATCTCAAGGCCACCGCCAGCGACGAATTTTTTGAGGTCGTCGAGCGAAGTGATTTTGAATTGCTGATGAAGAGTGGCGGCGGTCTTGAGGCCGATGCCGCCGACGCGCAGGAGGTCAAGGGTGGTGGCGGGCGTTTCAAGCGTCAGTTTCTCCCAAGCCTCGAACGTGCCACGCGTTAGGAGTTCGACAATCTTGGCGCTGATGGCCTTGCCGACGCCGGGAATCTCCTGCAAGCCTTTCGCGCCCGCCTCGTCTGCAATCGTTTTCATCTGCGTGGGCCACGTCTCGATGATCTCGGCGGCGTTGCGGTAGGAGCGTATGCGGTAACGGTCGTCGCCGCGAATCTCCATCAGATTGGCGAGCCGGTTAAAGCGCTCGGCGATCTCCAGGTTATCCATCTTTCTGCCCTTTCGCCGCCATTTGATAAAGCCTCATCGCCTTGACATTATACCCCGCGCCGTCGTTATCTATCAGGCATCCAATTGGACATTCTGGCGCTTCTAAAGTTGTGCCTCCCAATCAAATTATCATTCAGAGGATGAGAGATGAAATCTAAAAAGTTTTTGGGCGCGCTGCTTGTCGCGCTCTTTACCCTTCAGGCCGCGTTTGTCCCGGCGCTGGCCGACGAAGGCATGTGGCCTTTCAATAATGTGCCGCGTGCCGAGATTAAACGGAAGTACGGCTTTGACGTAACGGACGCCTGGCTCAAGAAAGTGCAGATGGCTTCGGTGCGTTTCAACAACGGCGGCTCCGGCTCTTTCGTTTCGCCCAACGGTTTAGTGCTCACCAATTATCACATCGTCGAAGACATCGTCGGCGAAGTCAGCACGCCGCAGAAGGATTTGGCGAAAGACGGCTTTGTCGCACGCACGCGCGCCGAAGAAATCAAAGCGCCGAGCCTTGAACTCAACGTGCTGATGAGTATTGAGGACGTGACGGATCGCGTCAACAAAGCGGTCAAAGAGGGTACGCCGGACGCCGAAGCCTTTGCCGCGCGCCGCGCCGAAATCACCGCCATCGAAGCCGAATCATTGAAGACGACGAACCTGCGCTCCGATGTCGTCACGCTCTATCAGGGCGGGCAATACAATCTCTATCGCTATAAAAAATATACGGACGTGCGCCTCGTCTTCGTGCCTGAGTTTCAGGCTGCCTTCTTCGGCGGCGACCCGGACAATTTCAACTACCCGCGCTTCAACATAGACATGGCGCTGGTTCGCGTTTATGAAAACAATGAGCCGGTGCGCGTCGAGAACTACTTCAAGTGGTCTAAGTCGGGCGCGAAGGAAGGCGAGTTGGTTTTCGTCACGGGTCATCCCGGCTCGACCTCTCGCCTCAATACGGTTGCGCATCTAGAAGAATTGCGCGAGACGAGCATCCCGCTCCTGATTCGCTTGCTGGAAAGGCGCGAGGCCATGTTGAAGAAATACATGACGATGGGCGAAGAGCAGACGCGCCGCGCGCAGAACGAATTGAACAGCATTCAAAACAGCCTGAAAGTCTATCGCGGACAGATGGCGGGCTTGCAGGACAAAGCTCTCATCGAGCGCAAGAACAGGGAAGAGCAAGCCTTGCGCAAGTCAATCGCCTCGAAAGCTGAACGCCAGAAAATGTATGGCGACGCTTGGGATGCGATTGCGAAAGCGCACAAGGGGCTGCCCTCTTACATTAAAGAGCGCAGAATCTTCGATCAGGCGGGCGGCTTCAATACAGTCCTCTTCAACTTCGCGCGCACGCTCGTGCGTCTTGCCGCCGAAAATGAGAAAGAGGACACCGCGCGGCTGCCGGAATTTACGAAGGCTCGTCGCGCCTCGCTCGAACTCGCGCTCTATAGCCCCGCACCTATTTACGACGATTTCGAGAAACTAAAGCTCGCCGATTCGCTCGAATTCATGGTCGAAACGCTGGGTGCGAATCACGAGTTGGTCAAGCGCGTGCTGAATGGTAAGACGCCGGAAGCGCGTGCCAGCGAACTCATCGACGGCACGAAGCTCAAAGACCCGGCATTCCGTAAAGAGTTGGCCGCTGGCGGTCGTCAGGCGATTGAATCTTCAACCGACCCGATGATCGTGCTGGCGCGCAGCATCGACAAGGAAGCGCGCGACTTGCGCAAGCGCTACGAAGACGAAGTGGTCGGCGTCGAGCGCAGCAGCTACGGCAAAATCGCACGCGCTCTCTTCGAGACGGAAGGCACGAAGCTCTACCCGGACGCCACCTTTACCTTGCGTCTCTCTTACGGCGCAGTCAAAGGTTATACGGAGAACGGGCAGAAGCTTGAACCGTTTACGACCATCGGCGGTCTTTACGAGCGCTCGACGAAGTTCAACCAGAAGTTTCCATACAATCTGCCGCCGCGCTGGATGGAGAAAAAGTCTGCGGTCAACTTAAAGACGCCCTACAACTTTGTCTCGACCAACGACATCATCGGCGGAAACTCCGGCAGCCCGACCATCAACAAGGATGCCGAACTCGTCGGCCTCATCTTCGACGGCAACATTCAATCGCTCGTCGGTAATTTCATCTTCGACGAATCGGTTAATCGCGCCATCTCCGTTGACTCGCGCGGAATGCTGGAAGTCCTGCGCAACATCTTCGGAGCAAACGAGATTGCCGACGAATTGACGAAGGGATAAGTAAAGCAAAAGTAAAAAGGCAAAAGGCAAAGGGAAGGGGAGGCCATTTTTATTAAAAGTGGTTTCCCCTTCCTTTACTTTTGCCTCTTTACTTTTACAGGTTGCGGTCAATGGCGAGAGTGCGGATGGCCGATTCGAGTTCGTTTTGCAAGCGCAGGCGCTCGGCTATTTGAGCTTGACGGTCTTTGTTGA
This sequence comes from Pyrinomonadaceae bacterium, assembly GCA_036387475.1. Taxonomy (GTDB): domain Bacteria; phylum Acidobacteriota; class Blastocatellia; order Pyrinomonadales; family Pyrinomonadaceae; genus DASVTR01. The sequence goes on from DASVTR010000014.1 coordinate 74,639, forward strand.
GTTGTTCAAGACGCGTCTCCTGCTCGCCTGCTTTGGCGACGTAGCGTGCGATCAAACCCTTGGCTTCGGCGGTCGCCGTCAGGGCCTTGATGTTTTCTCGCAGCCGCGCCTGATCTTCTCCGATCTGTTCCGCCTCTTTATCAATGGCTTCGATGCTCGCATCCAATGAGGCGATGCGGGCCTTGAGGTCTATGAGTTTTTCGAGCGCGTCGCGCGTCGGCTGGTCTATGTAGTTGCGCGCGATGAAGAGTTCCAGATCGGTTCGCGTGAAATTCATCAGCGTGTAGGAATCCATCAAAGCGCGGCGCTCGGTGATGGGCAGTTCGACTTTCTGATGCGGCTCAAGCGCGATGCGAAAGCGATAGAAGCGGGCGTTTTTGCCTTCCGGCTCGCGCGTGTCTTTCGAGAGCGACCAGCCTTCACGAACAGGATGCTCGATGTAGACGACGCGGGCGCGCTCCGTCTGGTTCGTCAGCGTGTAAAGCTTCTGCGTCGTTTGATAATAATGAGCTTGAAAGACGCCGTTGACGACTTTGATGAGAAAGGTGGGCGCGCGGTCTTCCTTGGTGCGAACGCTGACGAGCGTTCCGAGGTCGAGCGCAAACGAGATTAGCCTTTGCTCGCTCGGTTTGAGCCGCGCCATTAAGGCTTCGCCCGCATAGGCGTCGCCGTCAATCACGGTCATGGAGCCGTCTTCCAGCGTCAGCCGTGAACTGTTCTTCAACAGCATTCCGCTCAAGGGGCGGTCGCGCCGCGCCGCTTCGTTGAAGATAGAAACGCGCTCGCCCTCCATGCGCGTCTGCAAAATCGGAATTAGGGCCGAGCGGTCGCGGCGCACCGTCACCGGCTGGTCAATGCGATATTCGAAGAGGTCGCCAACCTCGCTGCCTGTGGCGGCGGCTTCGACGCCGGAGTTTTCGCTCGTGATAGCATCGCTCAGGCTCGTATCGGCCACCGATGTCGCCTCTCTCGAAGGCGCTATGGAGAGATTCGAGACATTGTTGCCGGGGAGACTACGATTGAGCGGGAGTCCCTTAATTTGACGTTGCGTCACCTCGTTTGACGCTTGCTCGGTCGAGACACTTGCTCCACTGCCGCCGACGCCCACGTCCTGGCCTTCAACTGTATTTTCGCTCGGCTCGTAAACCTGCGGGTTGAGCTTCAGGTCTTCGGGCATGGGAACGACGGGGCGATAGCGATAGAAGGGTTTCTGAATCGGTTGGATGAAAGAGACGGGCGTGCCGGAGACGAGCGAGAGCGAAACATTCTCCCAATCCTCGTCGCTCACATTATCAACGATGGCCCAGCCCTGAAAGAAAGGCTTGCCCGCAGCGTCGAGCACAACTCTATATGTCGTTTTCCAAATCGACGCAGCAATCGTATAGCTCACGATCATCTCGCGTTGGCCCACGCCGTCTGAGGTGACGGCAATCGTCTTGGCGTCGCGCCTGCGGGCCGAAGCCGTCGCGTCTGCAAACTCCGAAACGTCGCGCCGCGTCCCTTCGTCAACCAACCTCACGGAGCGCACCTCTGCCAGATCAAAGCTGGAGAGTTCGCCCGTCTCCGAAGCGATGACGAGCGAATGCGTGACTTGCGGCGGCTTGTCCGCATCAATTTGCGACTTGCGCTCTTCGATGGTTAAAATTTTTCCGCTGACCGTACCCCTCGCCGTGCTGACGGCGACACGTGCGCCCTGCAACTGGCTGAGCACGCCCGCCAGCCCGCCGCCCGCTTCACCACCCGATTCCGATGCGATTGAGAAAGGAATGTCGGCCATACGCGCCGACGGCGGCGCACTGGAATTGTAGCTCACAGCGCCGATGCGCCCCTCGCCCAGATCAAGCACGATCATGGATTTGAGCACATCGTCTACCTGCGATTGTTTAAACGAGAGATCAATCTCTGCGTGTCCAGAGACAAGCCCGCGCCGCTCTATGTAAGCGACGCCGTTGCTATAAAGAATGACGCGGCGAATAGGGAGTTGCTGGCCTTCGGCGGCCCGCGCCGGAAGTGCCGTTTTGGTGTGAGCGGTTCTTCGCGGCGTGCGCACCTGCGCTCCCACGCCCGTAAAGCAGACGAGTAGTAAAACAATCGCCAATAGTTTGCGTTTCATTGAAAGTGCCTCCTGAAGACGAAGAGAAAGAAGCGGGGAGCTTACCTGCTTGTACAAAATTTATGAGAGCCGAACGGATGAAGCTTTCGCAGCGCTCACGTTTGAAGTCTGTATCATAGATGCTGCGTAGGGCAGCAATGGTTGACTTAGCAAGAACGCGCGAGCGGCTTCGTCTTGCACAGAGGCGGAGCAGAATCCGCTTGGAGGGCCGAAGAAAATGGGATAAGTTGCGGCCCGCTCGTTTAAAGATAGTTGATTCATCGCCCATGCGTTTTAGTTAGAGAAGAACGGGAAAACGCAAGGCACGGGCGTTGAAACTTATCGGAGGTGAATGATGAAAAACTTTATCGAAAGCTTGATTGCCGTTTTGATTTTCGGAGTGCTGATTGGTTATCCATCCGCCGCGCAAGCGCAGGCAAAGGGCAAGAGGGCAACACAATCTCTCATCAGCAAGGCGCGCGTTGACAGATCGGACGTTGAGTTTCAAGGCCCGCTTTACGTCACCATTAACGATAAGGAATCGAAAATTGCGGACGTGGCTATTGATGCGTGGGTGATAAACGGAGGCCATCAGGTGGTGTATTCAGGGCGAGACGGCGCAGGAGGTTTCGAGGACGAGGGGCAATCGCTGCGAGTCTATGATGCGCGGAGCGGCAAAATCAGAAAGGTGATGTCCGAATACGTTGCTGTTGACGAGGTAACGGAAGTGAAAACCGCTGGCGGAAAAATCGCGCTGCTGGTCAAGATGTCTGACGGCGGACTCGGCGCGAATTATCTGGCAATCGTTGACCCTGCGCGCGGCGAAGTGTTCTTCAGGCGTTGGGTCAGACTGCTGTCGCGCAAGGGAGACATCCTGACGCTCGGCCACTACAGGGAAGATGATTGGGATAAGTTTCTCGAAAACAAGAACGCTAAAGTGCGCCCTTATCGAACTGAAAAAGTTAATTTGAGCGCCGCCCTCAAACGTCGCGTCATCGTTAACAAGCGCGACCGCGATTTTTAACAAACGTGACTAGCCCCGGCGCAAATCAGGAAGCTGTCTACTTAACTCAAACGAACCCGCAATGTATTAAGCCTTTTCCAGCCCCGCATATTTTTCAATCAGTTTCTTCTGGCCGAAGCCGGGAAAGCTGACGGTGAGCTTGACCGAATCGCCCGCGCCTTCGCGGCGCAGCACGAGGCCGCGCCCGTACTTCGGATGGCGCACGTGTGAGCCGGGAACGAAATCGCCGCCCGCGCTTGAAGCCGTCGAGCGGGTTGAGGATGAAGAGTTAGCTGATGCCGCCTGACGTTTGATGACAGGCTCGCTCTGGGGGCGCGGGCTTGAATCTCCTAGCTGTTGCCCGCGCTTGCGAAAAAACTCTGCGATGGAGTCGGCGCTGTCGTAGGTCTTGCCGCTATAGCTCGTTCGCTCCCGCCTATCGCCGCGCAGGGCGCTCGCCGCGCGTTTGTTTTCGAGCGTCGAAGAGCTACGCGCAAACGAGAGCCAGGACGCGCCGCGCGAAAGGTCTTCCATTAAATCGAGCGGCATCTCGTTTAAGAACTGCGACGGCTCGGAGGCCATCTCTTCGCCGTAGACGCGGCGCTTCATCGCGTGTGTGACGTAGAGGAAACGCTCGGCGCGCGTGATCGCCACGTAGCAGAGCCTCCGCTCTTCTTCGAGTTCCGCAGGGTCTGTCGCAGAGCGCGCGTGCGGAAACAGTCCGTCCTCCATCCCGACGATGAAGACAAGCGGGAATTCCAATCCCTTCGCCGCGTGCATCGTCATCAAAGTGACGGGAGCGTCGCGCTTATACTGATCCGTATCTGAAACAAGCGCCGCATGGTCTATGAAGTCGCGCAGGCCGTCCTGCTCCTGCTTGTCATAATCGACGGCGGCGTTGACGAGTTCCTGCAAGTTTTCAAGACGAGCTTCGGCCTCGTCGGAATTTTCAGTCTTGAGCGCGTTTGAGTAACCCGTGTCGAGAATCGCCGCCTTGACGACATCGGAGACGGGAGAATCCGACCGGGCAGCGTTGGTGGCCGCGCTGACGAGGTCTGTGATGATTTTCTGAAAATTCTTGAGCGCACTGATTGCGCGTGGATTCAGACCCGCGCCCTGCTCGGTCATAATCGCTATGGTTTCCCAGTGCGAGACGCCGTAGTCTTTCGCGCGGCGCGCAATCTCGTCGAGCGTCTGCTTGCCCAAGCCCCGCGCAGGACTGTTGATGACGCGCATCAAGGCAATCGAATCGTGCGGGTTGAGCGCGAGCTTCAGATAAGAGATGATGTCGCGCACCTCCATCCGTTCGTAAAAGGAAAAGCCGCCGACGATGTTGTAAGCAAGGCCAGCGCGCCTGAGAGCTTCTTCAAAGACGCGCGATTGCGCGTTGGTGCGATAGAGCACGGCGGCGCGAAGCTCAGGGTCTTGACGGCGATGCTCTTCAATCTTGGCGGCGACAAAACGTGCCTCCGCGTCGCTGTCAAACGCTTGATAGTAGCGTATGCGCTCGCCCGCAGGGTTAGATGTCCAGAGCGTTTTGCCCTTGCGCTCGGTGTTGTTTTTGACGACCGCGCCTGCGACATCGAGGATGGTCTGCGTCGAGCGATAGTTCTGCTCAAGGCGAATGATTTTGGCGTTTGGGTAGTGCTGCTCGAAGTTGAGAATGTTGGTGATGTCTGCTCCGCGCCACTTGTAGACGCTCTGGTCTTCGTCGCCGACGACGCAGATGTTCTGTTGCTTCTCCGTCAGGAAACGAATGAGCGCGAATTGCAGCGTGTTGGTGTCCTGATATTCGTCGACGAGGATGTAGCGAAACTTGTCGTTGTAGCGCTCGCGCACATCCTGTGCGCGGCGAAGCAGTTGGACAGTCTTAATCAGCAGGTCGTCAAAGTCGAGCGCGTTATTGTTGACGAGCCTTTCTTCGTAGAGAGCGAAGACGCGGGCGATGGCTGCGCGTTTCTCGTCGCCATATTCGACGCGCGCTTTGTAGGAGTCGGCATCTTCGCCACGGTTCTTCGCGCCACTGATTGCGCCCTGCACTGCGCGTGGGCCAAGCTGCTTGTCGTCGTAACCCAAATCCTTGATGCAGCCCTTAATCAGCCGCACCGAATCGTCCTGATCGTAGATGGTGAACGAACGCGTGTAACCCGCTTGCAGCGCTTCTATGTGCTGGCGCAGGATGCGGACGCAGAGACTATGAAACGTAGAAATCAGCGGAGCACTCGTCAAGCGCTCGCCTTCGAGAAGACGCTCGACGCGCTCGCGCATCTCCTGCGCAGCCTTGTTCGTGAAGGTGACGGCGAGGATGTTATAAGGCGCGACGTTGCGCTCGGCAATCAGGTAAGCGATGCGATACGTAATGACACGCGTCTTGCCTGAGCCAGCGCCCGCTAAGATAAGCAGCGGCCCTTCCGTCTCCGTGACGGCCTCTCTTTGTCGTTCGTTGAGAGATGATAATAATTGATCCATTTGTTCATTGATTCATTGATTCATTGGACAAATGAGTCAATGAATCAATGATTAAATTTATTTGATTAGTTTCTGAATCGCCTTGAATTGCTCATGCTTGGCGTCGCGCAGTAGCTCGAAGAGGGCCATCTCGGTTGACGAGGGGAGCGCTCCGCTGTGCTGCATCTTAGTGATGCCGATTTGCTTGTTATGTGCGGCGCGGGCGGTGATGCAATCCGTCAGGAGATGCACGCTGTAGCCGCGCGCCAGGAGATCGTGTGTGGTTTGATTAACGCAGATGTGCGCTTCGATGCCGCAGACGAGAATTTGTCGCGCACGAGCCTGTTCGAGGCGCGCGACGAACTCCTGCGCGCCGCAGGAACTGAACGCCGTCTTCTCAATCACTTCGATTGCGGCAGGCAGGACGGCTTTAATCTCGTTGGCCGTCTGGCCCAGGCCACGCGGATATTGTTCGGTGACGATGACGGGGATGCTCAAAAGGCTGGCGGCGTGGGCGACGAGCGCAATGCGCGCGGACACCTCTGCGAAGTCGGAAATCTTGCCGCGAAAGCCTTCCTGCATGTCTATGATGGCGAGCGCCGTCAGCGCCGGGTCGAGCGTGTTTTGATGTCGCATGGGAATCCTCAAAAACATTTAAGCACACGATGGCGCGCACGTAAAATCAAGTGTGCTGTGATAGCAAATTGAGGATAGGGAGAAAGGCCATTTCACGCAAAGGCGCAAAGAAGAAAAAGACAGAAGGCGCAAAGAGAACAAATTAGCTGCTTCTTTGCGCCTTCTGCTTTTCTTTACCTTTGCGCCTCCAGCGTGAAACCGTTTGCTCTCTTTCCCATCACGCGCTTTGATTCCACCTCGCTATGTGCGACGGCATCTGGCGAATATCACTTAGGCGCGCTCTGCTGTTGAGCTTGAGCGGGCGGCTCGGTTGTGCTCAGCAGCTTGCCGGTCGTGGCGTCCCAGATTTTCGTTCTGCCGTCCGTTTCGGTCGTCGTGATGGTTTTACCGTCGGCACTAAACGTCAGATGATAGGCGGCTGCGCCGGGCGTAAAGGTTACCTGCGTCTCGCCGCTCAAGGCATTCCAGATTCTAATGCTGCCGTCGTCGCTGGCCGTCGCTAAGCGTTTACCGTCCGGGCTGAAAGCGACTTCAAAGACGTTGGCCGTGTGGCCTGAGAGCGTGCGAAGCTCCTGCTCGGTCGTTGTGTCCAGGAGCTTGACCTGCCGGTTGTCGCTGACCTGCGCTTTCATCTTCTTATCCGGAGTAGTGTCGGTTTGCCAGACGGAGCGCGATTGGTCGTAGAATTCCTGTGCGATTGCCTTGTCGCCGACGCCTTCGTAAATCTTGCCGACGTTGCTGAGCGTTGTTGATTGTCCGGCGCGATTATTGAGTTCCTGTTGGATTGTTAAAGCCTGCCTGTAGTATTCGAGCGCCTTCTCGCGTTCGCCCATAGAGTTATGGACTACGCCCATGTTGTTGAGCATCGCCGCTTCGCCCGCGCGGTCTTTGGCTGAGCGATAGGCCGCGAGCGCCGACTCAAACTTATTGACGACCTGCGGCAGCAACTCTTTGGTCGCCTGCGCGCGCAATTGCTCGCCCTGCTGAAACGCCTGCGTGGCAGCAACGCGGGCGCGGTCTTCCGGTTTCTGTCCGCCTTTGGAAACCTTGTTGGGCGCTCTCTGTTGCGTCATGTCCTGCGACTGGGCCAACTGCCCCGGCGTCAGAGCGGGGGGAGGCGTGATTGCTCCTTCTGTCTGAGCGGCGGGCTGAGCTTGCTGTGCGGCGCTCTGCTCCGTTTTGTTGAGCGGCGGAAAGGGCGTCGGAGTCGGTTGCGGCGTCGTTGATGTTGCTGCATCCGTCTTTGACTCTATATTTGGCGAATTCCTCGGAGCACGCGGAAATCCGCCACCGCCGCTCGTTGCCGGTGGTGTATACGGAGCAGGCGTGGTGACCTTCGGCTGCTCTGTCGCTTGCGGAAAATCATTCGCGGAAGGAAAGCCGGCGGCGTTGGCATTCGGGTCTATGGGCGTCGGAAAAACCGACGGGTCAAGACCCTGATTCTGCGCCGTGTAATCCGTCGGGTAAGCCGGATATTCGGGATAAAGTTCTGGCGTCGGCGCGGGCAGCGAATTGGCTATCATTGCGCTCAGGTTATTGGGCTGCTGCGGCTTCGGAGAGAGCGCGAAGATTGCAGTCCATGCGACAGCAACGCTGAGGAGCGTGACGATGAAACGCGCGCTCGTCTTCAGTCCGAAGGCTGGCAGACCATGTTGAAAGGAGAGCTTGCGCAGGCGCGCGGGCAGAGCGATGTTGAGCGGCAGCGCGGGCGCTGATTCCAGATAGCGTACGAGCGTCTGATCGCGCAGCGCCACATTGCGCGGCAGCCTGCGCATCAAATCCAGCAACTCGCGCAGGCGCTCGCGGCTGCGGCTGTGCAACCAGCGCTGCGCGCTCAGGTTCAAACGGTAGTTCTCTTCCGCGATCGAAGCCTTGGGCGGCGGATTCTTTTCCAGCAGTTGAATCAGGCTCGTGCGAACGGCGCGTGCTTTCTCCGGCGGCAGTTCGTTAATCAAGAGCCAGCGCAGATTGTCTGGCATCAAGCCGGTGCGAAACCACGGAAGACTGGCGAGGCGCAGCAGGTTTTTCTCCTGCACGAGATTGTTTCCCAGAGAGGGCAGCGACCCCAGATAGAGCGTCAAGTCCCAGTGCAACTCAGGATAGATGGCGCAGGCGCAGAGCCATTCAAAGACATCCTTGCCGAGATATTCGCGCAGCATCTTGATTGTAATGGGCCGGTTGAAATCTACGGTCGCAGGGTTCGCGCCGTTCGTGCGCGTCCAGACGCGCAGGTCTGGCGTGACAGCCGCCTCGAAGTAATCGACGAGCGACTGCAGGCCATCGAGCGTGGCCGGAAGAAGGACGAACTGCCGCGCCAGCGCCCTTTCGCGCAAGCCCCAGCGCAAGGGCGATTCGGGCGTTAGCACGGCGCGATCCTGCCAGTTCATCAAGAGCGCAGTCCACATCTCTAGCTTGCCGGTCAGTTGGTCAATCAGCTTCGCGCCGTCGCCGAAGATGAGCAGCCTGTGAGTGCCATAACGGTTCTGTAGCTCGTTGAGATGAAAGCTCTCTTCGCCGTCGCGGTCACGGCAGACGCGCGGGTCGTCGTCATAGAAATAACGCGCGACGAAGACGCCTTCCGTTTCCAGCGCCTTCGTCAATTCGTTGAAGAGTTGGGCCTGATGATCGCGGAAAGAGGCGCGGTCAATCAGCACCAGGTATTCCGGCGGCTTGCTCGCAGACTTATAGCGAAAACTCGGATAGCCGAGCGAGTCGATTGTGGCGGCGACCGTTGCTTCAACATCAAGGCGATAGAATTCGGCAACCTGCCGTCGTCTCAAGAGCCGCGCGGCGGTATAAAATTGCTCGGATTCAAAAAGCTTCGGCGGCGCTGCTGCCGCGCGAACAGGCCACGCGTAGGGCGCTTTTCGTCTGCGCTCTCTTTGGAGAACAAGGCGGCGACGCCGACGCTTGTATAACTCGTAGAGTAAAAAAATCAGGAGCGGCACAACGAGCGCCGTCAAATAGATGAGCGTTCGATAACGTTGATAAAAACTAGGCTGAGGCGTCGGCTGAATCGATGGCTGCGGCATTGCGGAAGGCTGTACGGGTTGGACAGTTCCCGGCTCGCCTGTGGGCGGTATGTCCGCAGTGACAGTGCCCGGCTGCTCGAAAGTCGGCGGAGACACAGGCACTTCCGTGATGGGCGGCACGCCCGTGTTCGCATTGATTTCGGGCGGCTGCGCGTTGGCGTTCGGCTGCTGCACCGTGTTCTGGTTCGGCGCGTTGCGCTTACGCAACAAGAGCACGAGGCCGAGAATCAGCGACAACAATACGACGGGCACGACGACGTAGAGCCACTTTTTCTGAAAGCCTGCGACGGCGCTACTCTGTGCTTGCTGCGGCTCTGGTCGCCTGACTTCTTTCGGGCGCACCTGAAGCGCCGTGCGCGCGGGCGCTTCCTTGAGCGACGATGGTTCAAACAGCGCGAAGTAAGAATCAAAGGCACGATAAAACTGTTCCTGCTGGCTGCGGCTAGTGGCGAAGATCGGAGCGAGCAGCGTCTTTAAATCTTCCGGCGCGCAATGCTCTCCAACCTTATCGAGCAGTTCCTGCAAGCGCAGGTAATGGTCTACGCCAATGGGAAAACCGTGCTGGCGCAGGTGCGTCAGCAATTCGCCGAACATCAACTGAGTATCTTTTTTTGGGCTAACACCGACCATAATTCATCTTTCATCGGTTTATGTCGTTTTGCGATTTTGACAGGGGCGTGATTAGCTCTACTTCCTTAATGTAAAACATGGCGCTCGAACTATTACCCCTGCTCTTGATGCCCGGAGAAAAACGGGCTTCGATACGTCCAACGACAATCACCCCAACGCTCTCGCCATCGAAGGGATTGCCTTCTGCGTCTTTGTGCAATTTATCTATCCACTCATCACAGACGGCTTTATCAGCGCAATCCAACACTGCCGTTATCGCTTCCTCTCCGTCGGGACAGTCCGCCTTATAAAGAGTTGAACCCTCAAATGAAGCGGTATAGGTTGCGTGAGTACGAACAGTCCTGCCCTTATATTTATGAGGATAGGCGCTAATGTCGCACAAATCTATTGTCAGAATGTCTTCCTTTTGGGAAGCCGTTCTGTTGTAGCGAGCAGCAGCATTTATCACCATTATCCCGACAGATAAAAGGACGCCGCACGTTAGAAATAAATATGCGCCAGTTTGCCTCTTCATTTAAATACTCAAATCTACCGCTGAAGATTCTGAACAATCATCTCCTGATCTTCTCTGCTCTTGGCGAGGATGGAGTAGGTGAAGGCGAGCGCTTCGGCCTCGCCGGGCTTCAGGCGGCTCACGTCCAGTTGCCGCTTTTCGAGAATGCGAATCCATGCCAGCAACTCTGCGGTCGCGGGCTTCTTCTTCAAGGTCAGGTCGCGAATCTTCTCGAAGTGCAGGATGGCGTTGTCGAGCATCTGCGGTGTAAAGCTGCTGTCGAGCTTCAGGCGGCGCTGGATAATCTCTTTCAGGCGGTCGCGGTTGGGAAACGCTATGTGATAGAAGACGCAGCGACGCAGGAATGCGTCGGGCAGATTCTTTTCCGAATTGCTGGTCAGGACGAGAATCGGACGATAGCTCTGCTCGGCTGCGAAAGTGCGGCCCGTCTCTTTGACGGTGAAAGACATATTCTCGATTTCGTTGAGCACGTCGTTGGGCAAATCGCGCGGCGCTTTGTCTATCTCGTCAATCAGGATGACGGAGCGAATCGGCCCCCAGTTGCGCATCCGTTCGGGCAGGAAGGGATTGGCCTCCGCCGGGTTCATCGACAACAGAATGGCCTGGCCCAGCGCTTCATAAGTAATGTAGGTTTCAATCGGCGCGGCCTCCTCGCGAAACTGCGCGTCGTGAAAGTGGCGCAGGGCGTCGTAGCGATAGAAGAGGTCTTTGGCCGTCGAAGTGGTCTTGGTATGAAAGATGAGCGGCGCGGGCAAATCAAGCTCGTGTGCGATGCTGCTGGCGAGTTGCGTCTTGCCAGTGCCCGGCTCTCCTGTGACGAGCAGGGGTTGGCCCAGCGTGAGCGCGACGTTGACGGCATCGCGCAGGCCACGGTCGGCCAGATAGCCAGCCGGGTCGTTGAGCGCCGCTACTTTCTCGTAGAGCGGCAGACGCGTGCCGCGCATCGACATCGTGCTTCCGTCGCCCGCGTAAAACTTAAAATCGTTTCCCTCGGTCATAAATACCCTCTCTCTTTAATGTAGCTTTGATGAATCAATCGTAACTCATATTCGATGTCCGCCATACTTCTAAAAGTGGTGAGGCGTCCATTGCGGGCGGTGAAAATCTGTTCCGCCAACTCGTTGCGTTTCTTTTCGTCGTAGATGTTGTACTGGCTAAACCAATCCTTTACTTCGTGCTGCGTGACGGGCAGCAGTTCTTTGAGTAGCAGAAAGGGCAGGCCCGCGCGCTGGCTGACGGCAATCTCCTGCAAGTCCGTCTCGACGCGGCGCTTGTCAAATTGCTTTGCGCGCAGCAGCGACTTCCACCAATTCACGGGCTGCATCCTGATTCTGGGATAAATGACGTTGAGAAAGATCAAAAATTGCGGGCCGGTCTGCTCGACCTTAAGCTGACCCCAGTAGGACATGTACCACTCGATAAGCTCGCGCGTGGCCCTGTCCCAGCGTGCCGCGTGAATACGATGACGGATGACGACGAGCGGCGTCAATTGCAGCGCCGGAAGCTGGCTCAGCGCCGTGGCTGAAAGATCGTCTTCCATGTAGGCCGGGTCAAACTCTGTAAAGAGATTTCTTTGCAGTTCCTGCTGGCGCTCTATGAGTTCGCCTTCGGCGGGCCAGGCGGGCGTCTTGAAGGTCATGACGCCGCCCTGCGCGCCCCACTTCTTTTCCGCAATCTGCTTCATGCGCGTGGACATCAAACGCTCGACTAATGAATCGTGGCATTCGCCTTCTTCGCCGCGAATCATGTAGACCTGCGGCAAGCCGGGACGAGCGCGCAAATTGAGCGTGAAGACCTCGAAGAATTCGTTCTCCTGCTGGCGGCGGTCGCACATCTTGGCGACGAGCGGGCCGAGGTTAAGAGCCGTCGTCCCGAGCGGAGAGCGGGTGGGCCGCTCGACGTGCGTGCTGCCTGTGATTGCGCTCTGCACTGCTGCGCTGACGCGGCGGGCCAGATCATCCTTGTTGCGGAAAAAGTCTACGGCGTACTTGTCCATCAACTCTGCGCGAAGCCGTTGCAGCCGTTCGCCGCCCTCGCCCTTCTCCATCAAGGAGGGCGGCCACGGCACGTCTTCGTTAAGCAGAAAGATGAGACACGTCTTGCCTTTCGCAACGGCCTGACGAAATTCAAGCTCGGTGATGGAGCGGCGCTCCGGGTTGTCTTTCGGCGGAACGAAGCCGTAGCGCCAGGCGAAGACGCCGACGTAGATGTCACAGGTGGCGACATCCGCAAGGCACACGTCGAGCGGGCGCTGGTCGGAAGCCGCGTAATCCTCCATCGCAATCACGTCATGCCGCAACTGCCTGAGCGCGCGATAGACTTCCTCCCGAAACTCTTTCAGATCGCCGTAGGTTGAGGAGATATAAATTTTAGCCATCAAGCTACCGATAAAAAGGAACTATGAACTATGAACGAGGAACGATGAATGAAAGACAACGGATTTACAGTTCATCGTTCATCGTTCCGACTTCATCGTGTCCTTTGGCGTTGACCCGTAGTTTAACACGTAGTCGGCTAGACGTTGACATGGGTGCAACTCAATTTTGACGCCAGCGCTTTCGGCCTCGCGGCGCAGGGCTGCACGCGCTTCCGTTTCAAGCGCAACCGGGCGGCGCTCAGTACCATCGCTTTCATTGTTTGCATCGACGCGCGCGAGCAGCCAGTAGCGACCGGGCGCGATGCCGCTCAAAGTAAATCCACCGTCTCGCTCAACCGATTCTTCCATGTAACGCAGCACGTCCGCCGCTCGCTCAGGCTCGAAGGGAAACAGATGCACGCGCAATCCGACGAGCGGATTAATTCCTGTCGTCGACGAATTAATGCGCCCGCGCAAACTCGCTGCGCCCTGCCCGATTGTGATGGTCAGCCCGCTGATGCGTTCGCCGGACTTTAAAGTGAACGCTCCAGGCTGCGTAGACTTGCTCTGCGCAACCGGTTTTCCTGCGGCGCTGGCCGCAGCCGCCGTAGCGCCGGGCAAGGCAATCGAGCGCACATACCAATCGTCGCCCGGCAGTTGAACATCCAGGACGTAGCCGCCGCTCCGCAAATTAAGCAGCTTGAATTCTCCTTTATCGTTCGGCGCAGCGGGCATGCGACGAAAGAATGAGAGGATAGCACTCTCTTCATCTTTCTCTTTAGCGGCAAGGCGGGAGGTAATAACGATTTCTTCCACCGTCGAATTCCTCTGGACTGTGCAGTCGGCTTTCGGCGGCGGTTCGAGGACAACGCTGCCGCTGAGAGAGCCGAGCGGCTCTAGCTTAAGCTCGACGCCCGTCAAATCCCCGCCGCGCACAGTAATCTTGCGCATCGCCCTCAACACTTCGCCCGTATTGCCAAGCCCGCGCACGGCCATCAGCGTATATTCGCCGTCGGATATTCCGTCCAGTGCGAAAGGGCTTCTGGCCTCAGCGCTTTCGATATAAGTTGACGCCTCCACTATCTCGCTCGACCCCTGAAAGAGCGAGACGGGGACGGGGTTGAAGCGAGCGCCATGTTCGGTGTTGTTGCCGGAAACGAAGCCGCTGACCGTATGCCCGCGCTCGCCGCGATAGCGCACGTCTATGCCGGTCAATTCCTCGCCCGCGCGCACCGTTAATTCGGCAGCGGTGTCGCGCGTCGCCGAAGGATAATAGGTCGGCACGTCGCCCTCAAAGGCATTGAGATTGCCGAAGAATTGTACGCCGCCGCCGACCGCAACCACGTATGCGCCCGGCTCAAGACCGTAAAGCCTGTAGACGCCCCTGTCGTCCGTCATCTTATCTCTGCCGAAATTGAAGGTGATGCTGCGCTGCTCCGAAGGCTTGCGCGCACGAATGGCGCGGACGTTTGCGGCAACGACCGGCTCGCCGTCAGCGTTCGTCACAGTGCCGGTGATGACGCCGCCTTTGACCATCGTCAGATTGGCGTTCTCGCCGATGCGGTAGTAGCGCTGTGCGCCAAACTCTGCTCCAAAGTCAGGCAGCATCACGTAGCCCGGTGCGATGGCCTCTATCCTGTAAGCGCTGGGCCGCAGGTCTTTGAGTTGGAATTTACCCTCGGCGTCCGTTATCTCGCCCGTGGGAATGACATTCCCGGTAAGCGGGAAGATAACGATTGTTGCGTTCGCCATCGGATGCCCGTCGTCGCTCGTGACGCGGCCCGTGATTGAGCCGTTGCGCGTCATCGTGGTCGCGGCTTTGCTGTTTGACGATTGCTGATTTTCCGTCGGCTGCTTTGGAGTTGTGACGATTACGCGCGGCGTAGGCTGAGGGTTTGGCTGCTGCGCGTTTGAGGACGGCGCAAATGTCAGCAGCAAAAGCGAGACGAGCGAGAAAAGGAGACGATGTGCCGCCCGTTTGCGAGGCTTTCGGGTGCGAAGTCCGGGCGGGAGATTACTGTTCATTGCTTGTCGTCCTTCTCGCCGCCTTTCGCATTGAGGTCTATGACGAGCGTGACCTGCGCCTCCGCGCCGTTCGTTACCTGTATGTTCTGCACGACGGGTTGAAAGCGCCTGCCTTCCCGGCCCAAACTGCCGGAGAGTCTCAACTGGTATTCGCCAGCCGGGAGTCCGTCCAGCACGAAACGACCGCGCGCGTCCACTTCAGTGCCGGGCAAGGTAGGCTCGGCCTGATTGGGTCGGCGCAAACTGACGTGAAGATGCGAGCCTTCGGGCAGCGTTCCGTTCTCGATGCGCACCTGTCCGCGCACGACGCCAGTGCCGTATTCGACGATGAGGCGCACGCCCGTCACTTGCCCTTTCGCCGGAACTTCGACGATGCCTGCGCGCTGCTCGACGCCGTCACGCTCGACCCTGAGCAGCGAAAAGCCTTTCAGCAGCGGCCAGCCGCCCATCATCAGCCTGACCTTACCCGGCCTCAAGCCCCGTATGCGAAAGCTGCCGTCGGCGTTGACGCTTTCGCCCTCGCCGAAGACCGGCACGATCAACCCCTCAGATTCCGGCCAGTAATGAATACGCAGTTGCGGCAACTTGGCGAGGATAGCGCGGTCGCTTGTTCCCTCTATCACTACAACACCGTTGATGCCCGCCCCGCGCCGGACTTTGATGACAACGCCCGTCACATCGCCTTCGCTGACCTCGAACGGAACGGGCACGCTGTAGGTATCATTCTGCTCGTCGGGGAAGGAGAAGGCCGCGTAGCGTCCCGGCAGCACTCCTTCAAATCGAAAGCCCCCTTCCGCATCAGAGCGAGCGCCGATGCCGAAAGCTCCCATCTGATTATCGTCATCACACAAAGAGCCGTAGCCCGCGTGGACGTTCGGGACGGGCTTCCCGGTCTCCGCATCAATGACCCGACCCGACACCGCAAAGGTCGTCGAGCGACGACCGAGCGTAATGTCGACGTTCGTCGCTTCGCTGCCTTCCGTCACCTCTATCACGTTGGCCCTCGATTCATCCGTCGCGTTCGGATGAAAAGTGCGCGCGTAGGAAAGGCTGCGACCGAAGCCCATTCTGACCATTCCGCCCTTGGCGTCTTCACCGACGCTGACGACATAACGACCGGGCTGAATTCCGTAAATACGATAGATGCCACGATCATCCGTCTGGTGTAGAAATGGATTGACGAAGAACGAACCGCTGCTGCGGTCGCTGCCTTTACCAGAGAGCGCCAGCCTGACGCTCTCGCCGATGACGGGCCGCCCGTCGGCGTCCGTCACGCGACCCGTAATGACGCCGCCGCGAGCGAGAGAGAAATCAATGTTCTCGATTGTCTCGCCGTCGGCCAGATTGACGCTCTTGCCCTGATCCCTAAAACTCGGCAAACTGCTCGATAAGACGAGTGCGGGCGCGACGGGCATGACCTGGTAGCGACCGGCGGGAACGTTCGTCAGTCGAAACTGCCCGTCCGCAGCGGTCGTCGCACGCGCCGTCGGTTTACGATCCGAGCCGTAAGCACTCGACAACAGGACTACGACTGAGACACCCTGCGCCGGTTTGTCGCCGAGCGTAATGCGCCCGCTGATGATGCCCGTGCCGGTTGCTGGAACTGTCTGAGCCGACGCGCACAGAGCCGCGCAACAAAGCAGGCCAATCATCATCGTCAAGCGTGCCGAAAAGCGCATCGTGATTCTCCTTCCGGTCGAGAGGGGTCTCAAACAGAAAACCGGAGGCATGGGAAACCGAGAGCCTGATTGACAGTTTACTAAAACTATTAGTGATTAAACTACAAAACTTGAGATTAGTTTCAGTTTCATCCCAGCGGCCAAAGAAGCACTACACTATTCCGCCACGCGCCTGCCGGTCAAATACACGCATGACGATAGCCCAGGACAATTTCTCGCTGGAGGCGCAAAGAACAGAAATACAGAAGGCGCAAAGAAGAAGAAGCCAACTGTTTTCTTTGCGCCTTCTGTTTGTTTCTTCTTTGTGCCTCCAGCGAGAAACTGTTTCTCTTCGAGGCTATCATTCAATCACTAATAAAAATCGACCGGCGAACTTCGGCTCTTGACAGCACCGCCCGGCGGCGCGTACGGTTCTCCGCGCTTAAACACTAACGGAGGCGCATCTGTTCTGGTGAACGGCGCGGTCTTCAAAACCGTTTGTGAGCCTGTGAGAGCAGGCTCAGGTGGGTTCGATTCCTACACGCCTCCGCCAAAATACAGAGGTCAGAGGATAGAGGTCAGAGGTCAGTCGTTGACTTTTACTAACCTCTGACATCTGACCTCTAACCTCTACTTTATGAAAGAGTGGATTGCGCTCAACATGACGCCGGGCATCGGGCCGAGGGCTGCCGCTAAGCTGTTGGAGCGCTTCGGTTCGGCGGAAGCGGTTTTCGGCGCGCCGCGCGTGGAACTGGAAGCGCTACGCCTGCGGCCCGAAGCGGTCGAGAGCATCATGGCGCGCGATCTGTTTGAGAAGGCAGCGGACGAAATGGAGCGCGTGCGCGAATTAGGCGCGGACGTGCTCCTTCTGGACGACGGCGTTTACCCGTCGCTGCTGCGTGAGGTCTTTGACCCGCCGATTACACTTTACGTCAAGGGCGCTTGGGCAGAGTGTTTGGAACAGCCTTGTGTGGCGATTGTCGGTTCGCGTCGTTGCTCGACGTATGGGCAGAACGCTGCGGGAATGCTGGCGCGCGATTTGGCGCAGCGCGGCGTGACGATTATCTCAGGACTGGCGCACGGAATTGACGCAGCGGCGCACAAAGGCGCGCTCGAAGCAGGCGGGCGCACGGTGGCCGTGATGGGCACAGGCATAGACCAAATCTATCCGCGCGATCATCGAAAACTGGCTGCAGAGATTCTGGAAAATAATGGCGCGCTCATCTCGGAGTTTCCCCTGGAGACGCCGCCCGCGCCGCAGAATTTTCCCTATCGCAATCGCGTCATCAGCGGTCTGAGCCTCGGCGTCGTCATCGTCGAGGCGGCGGAGAACAGCGGCTCTTTGATTACGGCGCGCATGGCGATGGAGCAGAACCGCGAGGTCTTCGCCGTCCCGGGCAACATCACCTCGCGCAATTCTTTCGGGACTAATTATTTGATTAAGGGAGCGGGCGCGAAACTCGTGCAGACGTGGCAGGACGTGGCGGCTGAACTGCCGCCGGAAATCGCCGCGCAATTGCTGCCGCCGGAGACGAAGAAACAAGCGGAGAGCGCTCTCGTAGAGCAATTACGACTCGTCCCCGCAGACCTCTCAGTGAGCGAGGATGCCGTCTTCAAGTTGCTTTCCACGGACGACCCGGCGCATATTGATTCGTTGGCCGAAGCCACAGGGCTTTCCGTGCCGGAGCTAACGAATGCTTTGCTCGGCCTCGAAATGCGAGAGCTAATCAGGCAGCTTCCGGGCAAGTGCTTTGTCAGAAAACTGTGAAGAGCAGGTGAGGGGTGACGGGCGACAGTTACCGAGTTAAAACGATGTCTCGTCACGATTCGGCAATGATTTAACATAAAAATCCGGCGAGCGATAATGCTCGTCGGCGCATCTAAAGGGTTATTAATAAGGAGCATAAAGTAGCAGGTCGCAGAATGCCGCAGGGGCAAAGCTTTTAACTCGTCGCTCGTCACTCTCCACTTGTCACTATATTAAAAATGGCGAAAAATTTAGTTATCGTTGAGTCGCCCGCAAAGGCCAAGACGATCAATAAATATCTGGGCAGCGATTATCGTGTGATGGCTTCCATCGGTCACATCAAGGATTTACCGTCTAAAGGACTGGGCGTTGATGTCGAGCATGATTTCGAGCCGACGTATGAAGTAATCCCGGATTCCAAGAAGCGTAACAATAGAAAGATCGTCGCCGATTTGAAGAAGGCCGCGAAGGAAGCGGAGGCAATTTATCTGGCCGCCGACCCTGATCGTGAAGGCGAAGCTATCTGTCAACATCTGGCCGAAGAGATTGTGCCGAAACGACCGAAGAAGCCTTCGTTTCGCGTCATGTTCAACGAGATCACGAAGCGCGCGGTGCAGGACGCCTTCAAAGAGCCGAAGCAGATTGACACGAATCTGGTGGACGCACAGCAGGCCAGGCGTGTGCTCGATAGATTGGTCGGCTACAAAGTCTCGCCGCTGCTGTGCCGCACCGTTGGTGGGCGTCTCTCTGCCGGGCGCGTGCAGTCCGTTGCGCTCAGGATGGTCGTCGAGCGCGAGCGGGAAATAGAAAATTTCGTTAAGACAGAGTACTGGACTGTGACGGCCAACCTGGGCGCGAAACTGCCTCCGGCCTTCGACGCGCGGCTGTACAAGATTGGCGAGCAGACCGTTAAGACCGGCGGCTTCGATCAGGATTTGAAGAAAAACGAAGTCCTGATTGGCAACGAAGCGCAGGCCGCAGAGATTGTCGCGGAAGCAGAGCAGCAAAGCTACACGGTCGCCGAAGTGACGACCAAAGAGCGTAAGCGCAATCCCGTTCCGCCGTTTATCACGTCGAAATTGCAGCAGGAGGCTTCGCGCAAGCTCTCGTTCGCCGTCAAGAAGACGATGATGCTGGCGCAGAAATTATATGAAGGCGTAGAGCTTGGAGCGGAAGGCGCGGTCGGCCTCATCACTTACATGCGTACGGATTCGACGCGCGTCTCAGACGCCGCTTTGAATGAGGTGCGAGGCTTTGTAGGTGAGCAGTACGGCCCGAACTACTTGCCGGAAAAGCCAAACTATTATCGCTCGAAGAAGGGCGCGCAGGACGCGCACGAAGCCATCCGCCCGACCGATGTGGCGCGCACGCCAGATTCGCTCGCGCGTTATCTCAACAAAGAAGAGTTGAAACTCTATCGCCTCATCTGGCAGCGCTTCGTCGCTTCGCAGATGATGCCCGCCGTCTTTGACCAGACGACGATTGACATACAAGCTGGTCGCTTTACTTTCCGCGCGACGGGTTCGGTCTTGAAGTTCGACGGCTTCCTGAAAGTCTATCAGGAGGGCCGCGACGAAAAGACTGAGGATGACGAGGAAGCTGAGCGTACGTTGCCGCTTGTTGAAAAGGGCGAGGCGCTCAAGCTTAACTCGATTACGCCGGAGCAGCACTTCACAGAGCCGCCGCCGCGCTATACAGAAGCCACTCTCGTCAAGGCTTTGGAAGAGAAGGGCATCGGTCGGCCTTCGACCTACGCGGCGATTATGACGACGATTCTCGACCGCGAGTACGTCGAAAAGCACGAGGGACGCTTTCATCCGACCGCTTTGGGAACGACCGTCAACGACCTTCTCGTCGCCAGCTTCAACGATCTCTTCAACGAGACCTACACGGCGCGTATGGAAGAGGAGTTGGACGAGATAGAGGAAGGGAAGCTGAAGTGGACGGAAGCTCTGCATGAGTTTTATGGAAAGTTTGCGAAGGATTTAAAGACCGCCGAGCGTGAGATGCGCGCGGCGAAGCAACAGGCGATTCCGACTTCGGAAGTGTGCGAGAATTGCGGCTCGCCGATGGTCATTAAGTTCGGGCGCTTCGGACAGTTTTTGGCCTGCTCAAACTATCCTGAGTGCCGCACGACGCGCGAAGTTGCGAAGCCTGCGAGCGCTGAAGGCGACGCTGGCAGCAGTGCCAATGCTTCGCAAGCGTCTGGCAGCGCGACGCAAGCAGAGGGCGCTAGTGCGAATGGCGAAGAGGCGGAGACCTGCGAGTTGTGCGGTAAGCCCATGGCCTTAAAGCGCGGGCGCTTCGGGCAATTCTTGGGCTGCACGGGCTATCCGGAGTGCCGCAACATACGCAAGATTGCGCGAAGCGGAGCGGTTGCGCCCGCGCCCGTTCCGCTAGACGAGAAGTGTCCCGTTGACGGCGCGCAATTGGTCTTGCGTCATGGGCGTTTCGGCGAATTCATTTCCTGCTCAAACTATCCGAAGTGCAGCTACATCAAGCGCGAGACGACCGGCGTGGCGTGTTCGCGCCCCGGTTGTAAGGGCGAGATTGTTGTCAAGAAATCGAAACGCGGAAAAGCGTTTTACGGCTGCTCTGAGTATCCGAAGTGCGACGTGGTTTTCTGGGACAAGCCCATCAGCGAACCCTGCCCGAATTGCAACGCGCCGTTTGTGCTGGAGAAAACGACGAAGAAGGAAGGCACGTTCCGCTACTGCGCGCAGGAAGGCTGCGGCTATCGCTCTGACCAAAAGAGCGCCGCGCCTGTCGTTAAGCCAGTCGCAGCGCGCGACCAGCGCAACGCCGTCAGTTAAAAACAATCCAAGGTCTAAAGTCTGATGCCCAATGTCAAGAACACGTTTTGACATTGGGCATCAGACTTTAGACCTTGGACTATCCTTTGGCGCGCGGCGCGTCCTGTTCTACGTTTGCGTAGATTATGTCTGCGGCCATTTCGTCGGGCACGCGTTCCCAGCCATCGGGCGTGTGGCGAAAGTGTTCTGTTGACGAAGGCGTGAAACTTTTACGTTCGGGCTGCCACGCCAGACGCTCGACGTTGATGAACGGATGCTTGACGCGCAAGACGTTGAAGGAATTGGTTTCACCACGCCCGCGCGTAGAGGTAGCCGTACCCGCAGAGACGACGAGCGCGTTGTGCCCTGCAATCTTGTAACGTGCAGAACTGTGACCCGTATGACTGACGTGCAGGTGGCCCGCCAAGAGCACGTCCGCGCCGCAATTGGCGAGCGCCTCCATCGCCAACTGCGCGCGGTCAACCAACTCGGCTTCGTCGTGCCCTTCGGGCAAATCAAAGGGATGATGCGTGACGATAATCTTGGTCACTTCGTTGCCGAAGGGACACAGGCGCTGGCGTATGCTCTCGACCTGTTCCTCGTTAATCCGCCCGTCTTTGATGGTCAGAGAGCGCGCCGTGTTGATGCCAAGGATTGCCACTTCTTCATCGGCGTGGAAAGGCTTGAGGTCGTCCGTGATGTAGCGACGATACTTGTCGAGCGGTTGCAGAAAACGCGCCAGCACGTTGTAGAGCGGAACGTCGTGATTACCGGGAACGATTATCTGCGGCGACGGCAACTGGTCTAGAAACTCGCGCGCTTCCTGAAATTCGTGGCTACGCGCACGCTGCGTCAAATCGCCGGAGACAACAACCACGTCCGGTTCTAACTCTTTGATGGTCTCAATCAGAGGCTCGACCACCGCATAATCCACACGACCGAAATGCAAATCGGAAAGATGCACAAGCTTACGCATAACAACCTCTCTATAAAGCAGAATTCAGAAGTCAGGAGTCAGAAGCCAGAAGAAGCGGCTGAGACCACTTCCTTTTGATTTTCTTTTCTACTGACTCCTGACTTCTGGATTCTGCTTTTATAAATCACTCATTACTCATCACTTCTTTCTTCTTCGTTTTTAGGGACGAGAACGCGCAGCGCGCCGGGGCGTACGCGGTAGTGAAGCGGTGTGTTCATCACAGTCACTTCGCCGTCCGTTGCGACGCGCAGCCGCTTGCGTCTGGTCTCAATCCAGATTTCTTTTGTGCAGACGGCGTCGAAATCCTGCTGGTCGCGCAGCCCGCCGAAGAGCGCGCTTAAGGCGAGGCGCGCCAGCCCAAGACGGCCCGTGCGATGCGCGACGTAGAGGCTCAACTGCCCCTTGTTAATACACGAACGAGCGCCTAAGTTGAAGTTTTCCATTTCGTATTCGTTATTCCCGATGAAGACGAAAGGGGTGCGACGCAACATCTCGCGGTCGTCAACGCTCAAACGGACGCTCATGAAAGGATAGCGACGCAAGACCGACAGCACCGCCCAGAAAAATGCGGGCCACTTGCCACGCCCCAAACGCTGCTGCTGCTTTTCGCGGTGACGAACAATGCTCGGATATAGCCCCAAGCTTGAATTATTGAGAAAGATGCGGCCATTGACTTCGCCGACATCAACTTGGGCCGTGTGCCCTTCAACACAAATGCGCGCCGCGTCTTCGAGCGTGAGCGGGATTTGCATGTCTTTGGCGAAGTGGTTGAGCGTGCCGAGCGGCAGGACGCCGAGCGTGCGCTCTGTGCCGACGAGAGTTGACGCGACGGCGTTAATCGTTCCATCGCCGCCGCCCGCAATTACCGGCTCACAATTATCCCGCACGGCTCGACGCGCCAGATCAACGATCTCTTCTCCGCTCCGGGCCAGAGAGATGCGCGCGCTCTTGCCGTTGCCGCCAAAGACTTCGGCCAGACGATCTCGCGCCTCCTCTTTATCGTCCGCGCCCGAAGAGGCATTGATGATGATGGCCGGGTGCGAGGGCATGAATGATTTTCCCGTAGCGCGCTTTGCGTATTCAAATGAGCAGAGCCGATGACGCGAAGATACCACAAAGGGCGAGCCTTCGATTGCGGAAGCTCGCCCTTGTTGTGAAACTACGTTGAGACAGCTTACTGCGGGCCTGGACTCAGCTTGGTGTTGACACCGCCGCTACTGCTGCTGCTCCGCCCGTAGTCGTCACGTGTAGCATCCGAGCCGCCGCTGCCGCTGCTGTAGGCGCGATTCTCGCTCGTACCGTAGGAGAGGCCGCCCATGTCGCTCACACCCTGCGCTTGCGAACCGCGCGAAGCATCTGCAAGCGATGATGACGACGAAGCGCCCGCTCCTGCTGACGCTGCCGCCGCTTGCGTGCCACGGTTGCCAATCTCATGCCCGCCCTGCTTCTTCTGGTCTCCAAGGTCTACGCCGAACAACTCTTTTATTTTCCCGAAGAGCGCCGGGAGCACGACCTCCTGGCCGACGGTCGAAAGCTGGTCGATAAAGCGGTCGCCGAGCTTAGAGACTTCATCCTGCAAGCGGTCGAAGGCTTTCGTCTCCTTGAAGCGCTCGATCAGGCCGGGCTTAGAGGGTTGCTCCTCTTCGGCAGTCGCGCCGCCCATGCTCGCGCTGGCAACTGAAAATTCGCCTTGGTCGGCTAAGGATTGCTCGGCGTATTCGGTCGAGCCGTGAGCGCCGCCGGTGATGGCCTGAGAGGCGTAAGAGCGGCTGGCCGGACTCGCCGTCGCCCTGCCGCTTGCGCCTGCGGAATAACTTGAGGCCAGCGGTGCGCCGACGTTCCACACATCCGACTCTTCATAGCTCGGATAGCCTTCGCGGCGGCTTCCGCTATCGCCCTTGACGGAAGCGGCGATGCAGTAGCCGGTCAGGAATCCGACCGATAGCGCGCCGACGCTCCAGGCGACGGGCCGTTTACGAAACTGCTCGCGCCAGTCGAGCGTCTCGCTGATGGTTTCTTTCACTGATTCGTATTGATTAACCACTGTATCTTTAATCTCCGTGACGGTTTGGGTGATGGTTTCGCGCGCCTGTTCCATGCGCCGCTGAAGTTCTTCCTTGGTAACGTCGTCGTCATCAGGGGTGTCTGTGGCGCGCGCGGTTGCTAGAGTTCTCTCTTCAGCCATTGCTTATCCTTTCTGAATCCACTCCTTGTCTCGCTTGAATTCCTCGACGCTGCGGCTCGGCACGAGATTGCGTTTCGCCAGTCGATTCTTGACGGCGACAATAATCGCGCCGCCGATAATCAAATACAGCAAGCCTGTGATGACGAATCCGGTCGCATATCTGACGGGCTGCTCCCATGTCTCAGGCAAAAGCGTGGCGACGAACAGGGCGACGGCCACGTTGACCAACGCAAAACCGACGCCAGCGATGACAGCGCCAATGCCGATCTTTGTGCCGCCGCTGATGTAAGCGTCTGCGTCTTCCTTAATCTCGACCTTCAGCAAACTGAGCTTCGTATCCAGCAGCGTCATCACGCCGTCGCTGAGGCGTCCGAAGAGCGCTGGCAGTTCCTGTATGTCAGACTGTCCTTCAGAACTGCGCGCAGGTGCTGTTGCCGAACTTCTCTCTAAATCAGCCATAGCCCATCCCTCCTTAATAAAGAAGTGATGAGTAATGAGCGATGCGTGATGAGTGAAAAGCAATCTGCTTTAACTCATCACTCATTACTCATCACTCATTACTTTATTAACGTCGGCTGCCGCGAAGCAAAAGGCCGAGGACGAGACCCGCTGCGGCTGAAATCAGGATTGCCTGACCGGGATTCTGCCGCGCATAGTCTTTGGCCTGGTTGGCGACTTCCCTGACATCCGTGTTCTGCAAGTCCTTGAGCTTGTCGCCGACGACCGAGACCTTGTCGGCCACGTAATCTTTGGCCGTCGAAGCGGCTTCCGCCACTTTCTTTCCATATTCCTGCGCGGTTGCCGCCAGCCCCGTCGCCGTTCCAGCGCCCGTCCCGCTGCCTGTGCTCTGGCCGCCGCTGCCGCCGGTCGTCGCTATGCCCTGGCTGCCGCCGCCCGCGCCTGTCGTCGAGCCGCCGGTGCCGGTGCTGCCGGTCGTTGAGCCACCATAGCCGCCGCCCGTACCTGACGAGCCTGTTGTTCCGCCACCTGTGCCTGCGCCGCCCGTCGTCGTGTTGGAAGTTCCTTGATTTGATCCGCCTGTGGGATTGTTCTGTGACATTTCCTTTTCTCCTTAAGTTAATTCATCAGTATCGCCGAACAATGTCTGCGAGTTCATGTAAAAGTGTCGTTCCCGCCGCAAATGAGCAAACAACGTGCCGACGCCTCCCGCCGTCGCTCTCGTGAGCCACAGTGCAATAGAAGCGCCCGCGCCGCCCTCTTTGTGGCGCGCGAAAGTTGAACCTGTCTTGTCGCGAAAAGGTACGTCTAAAGATAACGCAAAGGGCGGGAACAGTACAGGGCAGACGAACAATTTTCCACCAGAATCCTCGGCTTGACAGGCACAGGCGATGATGGTAAGTAAGTACTTACTTTTAATTCTTTTTTCGAGAGCAGGTAGTAGAAACGAGTGAGTAAACAGATCGCCCAGGCAAGTCCCGAACAACCGCCGCTCGTGGGCGGGCGGATGGCCGGCGAGGAACGCCGCCAGCAACTCGTCCGCGTCGCCATGAAGCTTTTCTCTCAGCGTGGTTTTCGCGGCACGACCACCAAAGAGATAGCGCAGGCGGCGGGCGTCTCCGAAGCGATGGTCTTTCGCCATTTCGCTACCAAAGAAGAACTCTACGCAGCGATTCTCGACGACAAAGCCTGTGCGGGCGAGATGACGTTGATGTGCGAGAGGGTGGCCGGGGCGGTCGCAGGCGGCGATGACCGCGCCGTCTTCGAGAGCCTCGCGGCAGCGATGTTGCAGCACCACGAGCACGACCCGGAATTCCTGCGCCTGCTGCTGTATTCGGCGCTCGAAGGCCATGAACTGTTCGAGATGTTCTGGAATAAGAACGTGCACGAGATGGCGCACTTTATCTGCTCTTACATCGGCGCGCGGCAGAAGGCGGGCGCGTTGCGCGAGATTGAGCCGATGGTGGCAGGGCGCGCCTTTATCGGCATGATCGTCTATCACTCGCTGGTGACGACGCTCTTCGATAAGTCGCGCACCCTTTTGGACATCCAGACCGACCGCGCCGCACACGAGTTTACGGAAATCTTTCTGCGCGGCGTCACAACGGCCAGCGCTCCTTCGCGCGCGAGAGTGGGTAAGCGCGCCGCCTCTACTGTTAAGAGCAAGAAGAAGCATACGAAATGATCTCTCTCCAGCAAATTAAGTTCATGCTGTTTGTGAGCGTGCTGGCCGCTCTGTGCGCTTTCGCGCTCGGTTGCGGCGGCTCTAAGGCTCAGTCGAATACACAAAACGCCAACGCTCAAGCGGCCCAGCCACAGGTCGTCATGGTCTCCGTTACCCCTGCTATCTCGCGCCAGTTGCCGCGCTTTCTGGAAGCGACGGGCAGCCTCGCCGCAGACGAGCAGACGGATGTCGCTCCGTCCATCGGTGGCAAGGTCGTCGCTGTCGGCGTCGACCTCGGCAGCTACGTTCAGCGCGGAGCGGTGCTCGTGCGTCTGGACGACCGCGACGCGCGCATTCGTTTAGAGCAGGCGACGGCGCAGGTCACGCAGGCCGAAGCCAGCGTCAGACAGGCACAGGCGCGAATCGGCTTGCGCCCCGGACAAAAGTTTGACCCGACGCGCGTGGCCGAAGTCGGCTCTGCGCGCGTCGCCCTTGAGCTTGCCGAAAAGCAACTCAAACGCTACGAGCGATTGATTGAGACGGGCGACGTTTCGCGCTCGGCTTACGACCAGCAGAAGGCGCAGCGCGACCAGTTGCGTGAGCAGTATGAAGCGGCGCTGACGGCGGCGCGTCAGAATTACGCTGGCGTGGAGACGGCACAGGCGGCAGTAGATGCGGCGCGCACGCAGATAGCGCAAGCGCGGAAGGCTATTGCTGACGCCGTTGTCACAGCGCCCATTAGCGGCTATGTCTCTGACCGCCCCGCAGACCTCGGCGAGTACGTCACGACCTCTTCCAAGATTGCGACCATCGTTCGCACCAATCCCATGCGCGTGCGGATAGACATTCCCGAACAGATGGTCTCAAGCATACAGGTGGGCCAAAGCGTTTCCGTGACGGTCAGTTCTTATCCAGACCGCAGCTTTGCCGGGCGCGTGCATCACGTCAGCCCAAGCGTAACGCCCAACTCGCGTACGATGACGGTCGAGGCCGAAGTCGAGAATAGCGGCGATGCCTTAAAGCCGGGCCAGTTCGCCACCATTCGTATTTTGTTGCCTGAATCGACGCCTGCCGTCCTTGTTCCCCTGCGCGCCGTCCGCACGGAGAGCGGCACAAGCAGCGTCTTTGTCATCAGGGACGGACGCGCCGAGTCGCGCCTAGTCCAGTTGGGACAAACGGAAGGCGATCTTGTGGAAATCAAGAGCGGCGTCGTCGCCGACGAGTTAGTAGCGACGAGTAATGTCGAGGCGTTGAGTGACGGAATGGCCGTCAAGCAATAAACGATTTTGGATTTTAGATTTTGGATTGGCGATTCCAGGAGCGACGCTCGAATCACACAATCATTAATCCAAAATCTAAAATCTAAAATCCAAAATTGAGTTATGCAAAAGCTAGCTGAAATCTGTGTTCGTCGTCCGGTCTTCGCGACGATGTTGATTCTCTCGATCACGGTCGTCGGCATCTTCTCTTTCTCGACGCTCGGCGTTGATTTGTTTCCGAAGATTGATTTGCCGACGATTACTGTGACGGTCGTCAATCCGGGCGCGTCGCCGCAGGAGATTGAGACGGAGATTACGGATAAGATTGAAGGCGCGGTTAACACCATCAGCGGCATTGACGAACTGCGCTCGACTTCCGTCGAAGGAGTTTCGCAAGTCTTCATCACATTCCTGCTCGATAAGAACGCGGACATCGCTGCACAGGAAGTACGCGGCAAGGTTGACCTGGTGCTGGCCGATTTGCCGGAGACTGCCGAGAAGCCGATGGTGCAGAAGCTCGACACGGATGCTGCGCCAGTGCTGCGCATCGCCGTCTCTGCGCCGCGCTCTTTGCGTGAGGTGACGCTTGTCGCCGACAAGCAGATTAAAGACCGGATTGAATCCATCAACGGCGTGGGCCAGGTCGAAATCATCGGCGGGCGTGAACGCGAGATACAAATTTGGGTTGACCCGGACAAGATGCGCGCCTACAACGTGACGGTGGCAGAGGTGGCCGCAGCCGTGCGCGCGCAGAATATGGAAGTACCGGGCGGACGCGTTGACGAAGGCGCGCGTGAATTGACCGTCAGAACGATGGGCCGCATCGTTGACCCGTCGAGCTTCAATAATGTCGCCGTGGCGACGCGCGGTAACTACGTCGTCAAAATCAGCGACATCGGCTACACGGAAGACGGCGCGGAAGAAGCGCGCACAGACGCGCGTTTAAACGGCCAGCCTGCCGTGACGGTCGTCGTCTCAAAACAATCGGGTCAGAACACTGTTGCGGTGGCCGATGAAGTAAAGGCGAAGCTCGCGGAAATCGCGCAGACGCTGCCGCCCGGCTTTAAGGCCGAGATTGTCGGCGACCAATCTATCTTTATCAAAGCCTCGCTTAATTCCATCAAGACACACTTGATTGAAGGCGGCCTCCTGGCGGCCATCGTCGTCTTCATTTTCCTGTGGAGCTTTCGCTCGACCTTCATTGCGGCGATAGCGATTCCGACCTCCATCATCGCGACCTTCGGATTGATGGCGGCGATGGGATTTACGCTCAATAACATCACGATGCTCGCGCTCACCTTGATGGTCGGCATTGTGATTGACGACGCCATCGTCGTGCTTGAGAACATCTTCCGCTTTATCGAAGAGAAGGGAATGCCGCCGTTTCAGGCTGCGATTCAGGGAACGAAAGAGATTGGCCTCGCCGTTATGGCGACGACCCTGAGCTTGCTCGCGGTCTTTCTGCCCGTCGGTTTTATGGGCGGCATCGTCGGGCGCTTCATGTCCAGTTTCGGCCTGACGGCTTCGTTTGCCATCGCCGTCTCGTTGCTCGTTTCCTTTACGCTGACGCCGATGCTGGCGGCGCGTCTCATCAAGCGCAGGGACGACCCGCTTCCGGCTGGCACGGGCAGCGAGCCGTCGCAAGGTGATGGGCCAACCGTGATGGCCGACGAGTCGCGCGTCCGCGCAGCCGAAAGCGAGCCGGAGAAGAATGTTGAAGACGACGCAGGTGCGGAGAGACGCGGGCCTGCGACGACGACAAACATGCTGGCAACAGCAAGCGACGAAGCCGTCAGCGGAGAAGCAATCGACGACGAACAAGAAGCCAAGGACAAAAAACGGGGCGCGTCCGGCGGCGGACATTCAAGCAAGGAGGGGCGCTTTTATCGTCCGATTGACCGCACGTATACGATGCTCTTGAAGTGGTCTATGGCTCATCGCTGGGCCGTGGTGCTGATGTGTCTGGCTGTGATTATCAGCATCGTTCCGCTCTTCAAATTTGTCGGCAAAAACTTCCTTCCGGTAGACGATCAATCGCAGTTTGAGATTTCCCTGCGCGCGCCCGAAGGCTACACGCTGGCGGCGACTTCCAAAATCGTCGAGGAGATTGCCAAAGACGTACGCGAGCATGTGCCGGGAGTGACCGACACGCTCGTCACCATCGGCGGCGGGCAGCAACAGCAGGTCAACAGCGCTTCCATCTACGTCAAGCTGAAGGACGTTCACGACCGCGCAGAGAATCAGAATCAATTGATGGTGCGGGCGCGCGAGATTCTGGCGAAATACCCGAAGGAGTTGCGCCCCAGCGTGCAGCAGGTGGCGGCGTTCTCCGGCGGCGGCTTTCGCAACGCTGACATTCAATACGTCGTCAGCGGCCCTGACCTCGCGAAGCTGACAAAGTATTCCGAACAACTGCTCGAAAAGATGAAGACGATTCCCGACGTGGTTGATGCGGATTCGACTCTGATTAACGGCAAGCCTGAATTGCGCGTTGTGATTGACCGCGCGCGGGCCGCAGACCTCGGCGTGCGCGTCGGCGACATCGCGCAGGCTTTGAACACGCTGGTCGCCGGACAGGAAGTTTCGACCTTCAACGCGGGCACGGATCAATACGACGTGCGCGTGCGCGCTATAGGCGAGTTTCGCACCAGCGTCGAAGGCTTAAAGCGAATGATTGTGCCCTCGGCGAAGGTCGGCTGGGTTAGTTTGGACAATCTGGTTCACGTCGATGAAGGCACAGGGCCGTCTGCCATTGAGCGGCTCAACCGCGAGCGGCAAGTCTCTTTGCTCGCCAACGTCAGGCCCGGCGGCTCGCAGGCGGCGATTCTTGAGCAGATGAACGGGTACGTCAGAGAGTTGAACGTCGAAAGCAGTTACAAGACGGGTCTGGCCGGACGCTCGAAAGAGTTGGGGCGCGCGGGCTACTACTTCGGGCTGGCCTTCATGCTCTCTTTCGCCTTCATGTACATGGTGCTGGCCGCGCAGTTTGAGTCGTTCATACACCCTGTCACTATCCTCTTGACGCTGCCGCTGGCGATTCCGTTCGGCATCCTTTCACTGCTTGTGACAGGGCAGACCGTCAACATCTTTTCGGGATTGGGCCTGCTCCTGCTCTTCGGCGTCGTGAAGAAGAACGCTATTTTGCAGATTGACCATACGAACGAACTCCGCTCGCAGGGAATGGATCGCTACGAGGCCATCATTCAAGCGAACCGCGACCGACTGCGTCCGATTTTGATGACGACGATTGCGCTCGTCGCGGGCATGCTACCGCTGGTTTTGTCGAGCGGGCCGGGCGCAGGCACTAACCGTTCTATCGGCGTGCTGGTCGTCGGCGGACAAAGCTTGTGTTTGCTGCTGACGCTGCTGGCCGTGCCGGTCTTCTACTCGCTCTTTGACGACCTGGGGCGTAGCCATCTCTGGGGACGCATCTACGCAGGCGCGACGCGCCCCTTCAGTTGGGCCAGGCGCAAGGCGGCGACGGCCGCCGCTTCGCTCCTTAGTTTGTTCGGGCGTCAATGAGCCGAAGTGGAATGAACACAGAGTTGAGAGTCAGGTTTTTCAATCAAACGGTTATGAATCAGAAATTAAGCCGGGCCATTATTCGTTTAATCGCCATCGTTATCTTCGGGATGCAGGCCGGAGCGCTCGCGGCTTACGCGCAGCAGCCGGGCACGCCCGTGCCTGCGCCCGTAGCGCCCGCGCCGTCGGCCAACACGCCTGTTCAGAGCGCGCAGCCTTCTTCTTCGAGCGGGGCGGGAATCGCTCCGTCTGGCAATTCGACGCAGGGCCAGCCCACAGCGCCGGGCGCAAACGCGCGACCACTCTTGCCCGCAGGACAAATTGAACAGAGCGTACAGCCCACGACGCAGGCCGAGCAGCAAACGCGCGGCACACAAACTACACCTGTAACACAACCGCAAACGCCGCAGGGCGGAGCGCCGTCGTCTGAGATTCCAACTTCAGACAGCCTGCCCGGTGGGCCAACGAGCGCGCCCGTTACTATTCAAGCGCCACAACCGACAGTAGCACCACCCGGACAGGTCATCACACAGCCACGTGGGCCGCGCCAGCCGGGCCGCGAAAGCGTGCCGAGCGTAGCGCCGCAGGAAGAACTGCCCACTGTTCCGGCAATCGCGCCCGACTTTCGCGCAGAGCCTCGCGCCCTTCCCGAACTCGGTCGCGTCGGCGTTGATATGGCCGAGCAGCGCCCGCTGGCTTTGCGCGAGGCTTTGGAGATGGCGCTCGCCAATAACAAGGAGATAGAGGTTTCGCGCCAGAACGTCCGCATCGCCGAGTTTGACTTGCAGGGAGCGCGCGGCGTCTACGACCCGCGTTTTAGCACCTTCTCTTATTACGAGCGCAGCAAGACGCCTTCGTCCAGTTTCCTGAGCGGCGGCGAAAACGGCGCGGTGACGCAAAGCGATGTGACCGGCACGGCCCGTCTCGAAGGCTTAGTGCCAAAGTTCGGCGGCGGCTATCGCGTTGATTTTTCGGCTATCCGCTTGACGACCGATAATCGTTTCACGGCGCTTAATCCGCAGTATCCGACGGCGCTCACCTTTAACTACACGCAGCCGCTGCTGCGTGGCTTCCGCTTCGACAACAATCGTCGGCTGATTGAAATAGCGAAGAAGAATTTAAGCCTCACGGACGCGCAGTTTCGCCAGCGCACCATTGAGACCATCACGCAGGTGCAGCGTACCTACTGGGATTTGGTTTACAGTTTACGCAACCTGCAAATCCAGCGCGACGCCGTGCGCGACGCGCGCGCGCAGCTTGAGCATAATCGTCGGCTCGTCGAAGAAGGCATGCTCGCTCCCATTGATGTCGTCGCGGCTGACGCGCAGGTTTCCGGCTTCGAGCAGAGCGTTTACAGCGCGCTCGAAGATGTGACGCGTGCTGAAAATAATCTCAAGAATCTGATTGCGGAGAATCGGCAGTCGGCGCTCTGGGGCGTCTCTTTGATTCCCACCGACGCCGTTGACCTTGAGCCGCCCGTTGTCTCTCTGGACGATGCGATGACGACGGCAATGGAAAATCGACCTGAGTTGCAACAGCAAGCGGTCGCGCGTGAGATTAACGCGCTCGACCAACGATATTTCAGAGAGCAGACTAAGCCGCAGATTGATTTGGTCGGCTCTTATGGAGTCGTCGGCCTTGCAGGCAGCCTGAATGTTTCGGATGCCAGCAATCCCTTTGCTGCTTCCGGCGAACTGACGCGCTTGAAGATCAACGAGATTATCGCTGCACTGCCGAGTTCCGGCGTTCAACCGCTGCCCCCGACGCCGCCGCAGGTGTTTCCCGAAAACCTCATCGGCGGCTACGGGCAATCGTTCCTGAACCTGGGCGCTAATCGCTACAGCAATTTCCGCGTCGGCGTGCAGGTTAACCTACCGCTCCGCAATCGCACGGCGCAGGCGCAACTGGGCCGCTCGCTCGTAGAGGGACAGCGCCTTGACACGCAACGCGAGCAGCTAGAGCAGTTGATTCAGGTGGACGTGCGCAACGTCCTACAGTTGGTGCGAACCGCCCAGTCGCGCTTGCGCGCGGCGGCGGCGGCACGCAGCGCTTCCGAGCAGCAATACATGAGCGAGCAGCGCAGGTTTGACGCCGGACAGTCAACGCTCTTTCTGGTTCTCGAACGCCAGACCGCTTTGACGACGGCACGCGGCAACGAGCTACGGGCGCAGACAGATTTGAATAAGGCCATCGCCGAATTACAACGCGCGACGGGTAATTCGTTGCAAGCCAACAACGTCGTCGTGAGTGTGCGCTGAAGGGCTTTCGTCTCCCGGCCCTTTATTGTCAGCAGCACCCCACGACCGCGAGGCGGTGAGTTTTTGGGGCGAAGCTCACCGCCTTTTAATTTAAGGATGAAGTAGGAACGCGGAACGATGAATGACAGACTTGCTCTTAATAGTTCATCGTTCAGCGTTCATCGTTCAGCGTTCATCGTTCATCCTTTATTCTTCCTACTTCATCCTTACTTTTGTCCAGAGCGGCCAGTGGTCAGATAAGCCTATGTCGCGGTCGATGCCGTGCTCTATGGGGCGTAGGTTTCGTAGCCAGAGCCAGTCGAGCTTGAGTTTGATGATGAAGGTGCGCCATGTCTCTTCGTCGTTTGAGAAAGGCGTCTCAAAGCGTGCGCTGGTGAAGAGCTTCGTGGTGGCATCAACGTCTTTGCCCGTGATGGTATTGAAATCTCCGAGCACGACTACTCTCTCAATTTTGGCGTGATTCGTCTGGGCATCGTCGAGGACGGTTTGAAATTGCTGCAAGCGACGTTCGTTGGTGGTGCGCGTTTCAGCGTGCAGGGAATAGACTCGCACAGGGGTTGAGCCGATCTGGACGGTCGCGCCGATGGCCGCGCGGCGTCTGCCGTTTGGCCCTTCGTTCGGCAGGACAAAGCGGCGCACGTCTGCGAGCGGGCAGGGGCTGAGAATCGCCACGCCCGTCTCTTCTTCCTGCGGCTTCTGATTCTTTTCTGGGGGCGGCGGCGCAGCCCAAGCGTAATACAACCCAAGCTCTTCGGCCATCCGTCGCACGGTGTTCACATTGCCCGTGCGTTTTTTATTGCGGTCAACCTCCTGTAGCCCGATGATTGTTGCCCGGCCAATTTCGGGGTCGTCGCGCAAAAGCGCAATCAACTTGTTCAAATCATCGCCGCCGCGCCAGCGTATATTGTAGGAAACGATTTTGATAACATCCGGAGAAGCTGACGCGACGGCTGGCTTCGCAGCGCTGCCTGTTTCCAGCAGCGACGAATGTTCTGAATCCGATGAAACTGACTGGGCGCGGACGACAGAATAAAGCGGCGCGGAGATGAGACCGAGCGCCAGCCAGAGTGGCAATGAAAGGGTAAGCGAACGGCGAGGTCGAAACACGTTTGACTCCTGTAGGGCAGACAAATCCTTTCCTAGTTAGACGACTGCGCGGAAGCGCCTCTTTGTTCTTTCAAGACTTCAAGACGCAGCCCGTCAATTGCGCCGATGGTTTCTCCCGGCCAGAGTTTCAACGCTTCGGCGGCGATGTCCACGCCGTCCCACTCCGGATACAAGTGTGTGAGCAGCACCTTTCGCGGCTCGGCCTTTATCGCCAAGCGCATCGCATCTGCCAACTCAAGATGCGTCTCACGCAGTTTGTCGCGCCAGAAAGAGCACTCCATTATTAATAATTCGACGCCGCGCGAAAAGACGGCGAGAGATTCTACATAACCCGTATCCGAAGTGTAAGCGAGAGACGCGCCCCCTTCTTCGTCAAGGCGAAGCGCAAGGCTCTCGCGCGTGTGAGGAGTCGAAAACGTGCTGGCCTGCAAGCCGGGCAGAATTTCAAATTGGCTGCGCGGCGCAACCTCCGTGATTTCAACCGGGAAGCGTTGCTTGAGCAGTCCGTAATTATTCGCCTCGTCAAAGGCGCGAAAGAGCTTTTGCAATCCGTCGCCGCCATAGATTTTCAATGGCTTACGTCGCGCTTGCGTTTGCTGCGCGTGCTTGGTGGCGAACAGGAAGGGCGCGAGTCCACCGACGTGATCTAGATGAAAATGGCTAATCCAGATTGCGTCCAGATTGGCCCAATCCAGATTCTCCTGCGCCATGCGATGAACAGCGGCAGCGCTAGCATCAAGCAGCAGAGAACCGCTGCTCGTCTCAAGCCAATGCGCCGACGCCGCGCGCTGCGGGTGCGGAACGGAAGTACCTGAGCCGAGAACGATGACCCTCATTCTCTTAATCCTGAAGAAAATCTAATCCTTGAGTTGCGCGCCTGCCGACGAATTTTGGACTCGCCGTAAATTGCTTGGGGGCTGTCGGTATTGTGTGCAGAGGCTAACAAACAGCCTGCGCAGGCGTCAACATTGGCTTGACCGGCGCACGTCTGTTAGGCTAAATCTCAAAACGCTAAAACGATTCTTTATAACTGGCGAACGCGACATGCAGACGACTGAGACAGAACTGGACGCGCTGGCCGTCTTCTCACATCCTGACGATGCTGAGTTGACGGTTGCCGGGACGCTATTGAAGTTGAAGGCGATGGGCTATCGCACGGGCGTGTTAGACATGACGCGCGGAGAGATGGGCACGCGCGGCACGCCCGAACTGCGCGCGCAGGAGGCAGAGGACGCGGCCCGAATCTTAAAGCTTGATGCACGGCTCAATCTTGAGCAGCCGGACGGCCACGTTTGGCCCACGGAGCAAGCGCGCGTGGCGATGGTGCGGGTGATTCGCGCGCGCAAGCCGAAAGTGATTCTGACCTCTCACTGGGACGACCCGCACCCGGATCACGCCAACACCTGCCGCATCGTGCGCGAGGCCGCGCGCCTTGCAAGCATGCGCCGTTATGATGAGGAGGCAGGACAGGAGGCCGTGAGCATTCCGGCGTTGGCCCATGCTGTCTTTTCGAGGCTCGTCGCGCCGTCGTTTATCGTGGACGTATCAGATTTTATAGAAGAGAAGATGCTTTCTATCCGCGCGCACGCGTCTCAGTTTTACCGTCCAGATGCTGACGAACCCGCAACACGCATCAGCGACAAGAGTTTTTTGCAGCAGATGGAATGGCGTATGCGCTACTACGGCTCGCTCATCAACGTCGCTGCGGGCGAAGCCTTCTACGTGCGCGAAGCCTTGAACGTGGAAGACCCCGTCCGCTTGCTTTCTCGCCCAATGAACATCTACTCGTAAGACAAATCGCCTTACTCGTTTCTGATTTCCACCTGGTCGCTGACGCCGCGCCGATCATTCTGCTTTTGCTTGAGCACGGCACGAACGATTGCGAGGCTGGCGGCCGCGCGCGGCGCTTCGTTAATAAAGCTCTTCGCCAACTCGACAGCGCGCGCGAGGTCATCTCTGGCGAGCAGGCTGAAAATGTAGTTGAGGTCGAAGATGTCAACAGTAAAGCTGGTAGTCGAAGCGCCGCGCTTTGTGACGAAGCGTGAAACAATCTCCGCGTCCTCGCCCGTAAAATCACTGACCGCGTTGGCAGCCTTCAAGGCTTCGCTCAAGACTTCCCAGGCGCGGCTGGGATTAATCTCGTAGAGGCGCGTGGCGACGCCGATGAGGGCGCGCGGGCGGTCTGCATCATTACCGCCTATACGTCGTGCTTCGGCCAAAGCTTCGTCTAGGACTTCGGCGGCGCGGGTCGGGTCAGTCTTCGTCATCAAGCGTGCAATTTCCGTCAGGGCATAGGCGCGTTGAATGTTGGTCAACTCGCCCGTGCGTGCCAGCCGCAACGCTTCGGTCGTCTCCTTCTTCTCTATCGCACGCGAAAGGAGCACGAAATCAACGTGCGCGCGTGCGCGTTTGCGAAGATCGCTGTCGTCAATCTTATCCACGTAGTCGCGCGCACGTGCGTCGCCTTTGCGCGCGGCAGACATCGCAGCCCGCGCATGAAGGTTATCTCGTTCTTCACTGTTCGGCGCGCGGTCTAGATTTTCGAGCGCTGCCTGTCCCTCGTCTTTCATCGTCTCTTCGGGCGCGAGGCCGCGCGTCAGCAGATTACTTTGCCCGGTGCGAAACTGCTCCGGCGCATCCGGCGTCAAAGCAGCGAGCTGCGCGCGCAACTCAGGCGAATAATCCGGGGCGTACTGGTCGAAGAGCGGAAGCAGGCGCGCGATGGTGAAGTAGAGGCCGGGGCGTCCGGCCAGCGTGCGATCTTGGTCGGGCGTTGGCAGCGGGCGCAGTAGAATCTGCGCGGCGGCTTGAAAGAAAGCCGCACGCAGTTGCGCAGACATCTGTGGCGCGACAATCTGCTCGCGCTGCTGGCTGGAATGATTCTGCCCGTCGCGGCGCACGATGATGTACAGGAACGGAGTGAAGGCGTAGGACGAAAGCACGGAGACGGTAATGGCATCAGCCGCAGGGTCATTAACGGCGCGTGCCAGCAGCGCGGCGAACCTCTGGTCTGCAGCCGCCTGATTCTTTTCGCGCAGCAGCGAGAGGAAAAGAATGCCGTGCGTTGTCACGCGGTCGAGCGCTTTGTCCGCAAACTGTAAGGCGCGTTCAACGTCGCCTTCTTCTAAAAGCTGTGTGGCGAGGCCGAGTCGTCCGGCGATGGCTTCCGATGGTTTCGACGGGTCGGAAGACGCAATCTCGACGGGCGTCTGGGCTGAGCCGGGTGTGATGGTCAGAGGCTCTTCCGTTGAGCCTTCCGCTGCTTTGGCGAGAAACTCTTCGCCGAGCGCACGCTCGCGCCGCGCCGCCAGTCGTAAGACTTCGGCGCGCAATTCGGTTGGTTCTCTGACATAGCCAGGATCGGCCACAGCCTGAATTGGTTGTCCCCTATTCGAAATGCCGCCGCCGCGGGTAGCACTGGCGCGCTGATGCTCTTCAAATCGTTTCAGGCTTTCGCGATCAACCGTCTCTGCCGCTTCCCAGGCTCTGCGAAAGAGGGCGCGTGCGCGGTCAGTCTCATTCTCCCAGAGAGCATCTGCGGTGCGCGCCAGCACGCGGGCGCGTAAGGTTTCATCACGAAACGAGCGCGCTTCTTCGGCCAGCGAGGCGGCGAGCATGAGCGCGACAGCACGACGCTCTCCAGAGAGAGGGTCTGGACGCTCGCGTTTTGACGAGGGCGCGTTCTTGCCCTGCTTACCTGCACTTTGCGCCGGAGTTTTGCTGCTGGGAGTTTGGCCGTCAGCCTGTACGAAGAGCGCCAGCAGCAAGCACAGCGCAACCGCAGGCAGATGAGAGAGACGATTCATTTTCTTTCTCCAATTGGAAAGCGCTCGCGCGCCGCAGTGGTGCTCTTTAGATAGTTACGCGCAGGCTGGCGAACAGTTCCAGAAATGTACTGTGTCATGTGTGATGGTCTTTAGACAACAAAAGCCGCGCGATTGAGAACAAACGCGCGGCTTCCGGCTTAAAGTCGTATCACAACCTAAACGGCGACGACCTCTATCTCCGGGTCTACTTCCTGTTTGAGCATCCCTTCAATAGCCATCAGCGTCCCCGAAAGCGAACTGGGGCAACTGCCGCAAGCGCCCTGATAGCGAATGCTGAGCGTGTGGTCTTTCAAATTCAGCACTTCCAGCCAGCCGCCGTCGCCCGCCAGCGCAGGACGTACCTTTTCATCGAGTATCTCGTTGATTCGTACCAGACGCGGGTCGTCGCTAACGACCGCTGCAATCGAACCGCCGACTGCGGCAGCAGCGGCAGCGCCGTTCTGCGTGACCGCCTCGGCAGCGCGAATCGGGACGGCGAGCCTCGGCAGAAGGTCATCCCAATCGCCTTCATCACTCTTTTCGACCGTTATCATACGATCCATGTAAAAGACGGAAACGACATCACCAACTTCAAACAGCGCCTTTGCCAGAGCGTCCGCTTCGGCTTTGTCTGCGGAATCAAATTGTCGCGCCGTGCCGTTTGTGACAGGCTCTTTGAGAATAAATTTGACGGCGTTCGGATTCGGCGTCTCTTCAATATCACTTATTTTCGGCATTCTTTATCGGTCTCCAGTAAGTTAATAGCTAAATTTAGATGTCTGCCAGACGATTTTAATTGCCCGTCATTATAGCCTGTTTGGCTGCCGTAGCGCAGCGTCGCGCGGCCCTGATGTGAAAAGAGCCTGCGACTTAAATTTAAGTATAGAAATTAACGTAAATCCGCGTCACTTTCATTCCCCTGCGTCTGACGGCAACAAAATTCTTCGCGCGGGCTAAAGACAAGCTCTTTTTCCGGCGTTCAGCTATTGCTAAAACAGGGGCAGGGGACTATACTTTGACCCTCGCTTGACCCCCCTTTTACAGGTGAGACAAGTTGAGGCAAGAAGCAGGAGGTTGCGAGGGCCTCCTGCTTTCTTGCTATTAAAGAGGTCAGTGGTCGGTGGTCAGTGTTCAGTTTTTGCTTTAAACTAAACACTGACCACCGACCACTTTTTTTATGAACATCGGCATCACCGTTTATCCGACATACGGCGGCAGCGGCATCGTCGGCTCTGAGCTAGGCAAGGAGTTGGCCGCGCGCGGCCATACCGTACACTTCATCGCTTCCAGCCTGCCGACGCGTTTGACTGAACTTAACGAGCGCGTGCGCTTTCACGAAGTAGAGATGATGTCTTATCCACTCTTCGAGCACCAGCCCTACACGCTGGCGCTGGCGACGAAGATGTCAACCGTTGCACAAAATGAAAATCTGGATTTGCTGCACGTTCACTACGCCATTCCACACTCGATCAGCGCGATTCTCGCACGCGAGTCCTTGCTGCCGCATCGCCGCCTGCCCGTCATCACCACTCTGCACGGAACAGACATCACGCTCGTCGGAGCAGACCGCTCTTACCTGCCGATTACGCGCTACGGCATCATGCAATCAAACGGCGTCACGGCCATCTCACACTACCTGAAACGCGCGACGCAAGAGACGTTTCAGTTTGACGACATCACCGTCATCCCCAACTTCATCTGCGGCTCGGATTATCAGCGGCATCCCATGCCTGAGCTACGCCGGGAATTGTCGCCGAATGACGAGCCGCTGCTGGTTCACGTCTCAAACTTTCGTCCCGTCAAACGCCCGGTCGATTGCGTTGAGATACTGGCGCGCGTGCTGAGAAAAACGAAAGCGCGTCTCGTCATGGTCGGCGACGGCAGCGAGCGCACGAACGCAGAGCACCGCGCACGCTGTCTGGGCATTTACGAACATTGCTCTTTCGTCGGCAAGCAGCCGAAGATTTCCGATTATCTCTCCATCTCAGATGTTTTATTGTTGCCGTCAGAGCAGGAATCCTTTGGCCTCGCGGCCCTGGAAGCGATGGCGTGCGAAGTCCCTGTCATTGCCTCGCGCGTCGGCGGTCTGCCGGAAGTCGTGACGGATAATGAGACAGGCTATTTGAGCGAGATGGGCGACGTGGAGAAGATGAGCGCAGACGCAACGCGCTTGTTGATGGACGAAGAGATGCGGCGTGAGATGGGTAGACGCGCACGCGAATCTGCGGTCTCACGCTACAGCACCGATCTGGTTATTCCACAGTACATAGATTTTTATGAGCGCGTCCTCGCCGCGTCAGGTGGCACAGACTGAAACTGCAATCGCAGCGGCGGACGACAAACCCGTCCGCTACATCATACAGAACCTTGAGCGTGCCTACGGCGTGCCGTCAAACGAGCGCGCGTCCGCACCGCTCGACATGCTCATACAGATAATTCTCTCCCAGGCGACGAGCGACACAAACAGCGACCGTACATTCGCGGCGCTCAAAAAGCGTTTCCCCAACTGGGAAGCGCTCTTGCGCGCACGCGAATCAACCATCGCCGATACAATCCGCTCCGGCGGCCTCGCCAATCAAAAGGCCGCCGTCATCAAGAGCCTGCTGCGGCAGATTAAAGATGAACGGGGCACGCTCAATCTGGATTTCCTGCACAAGCTTTCAGCTAAAGAGGCGGTTCGCTATCTCAAACAGTTTCGCGGCCTAGGCCCAAAAACCATCGCCTGCACGCTGCTCTTCGCCTGTCGCAAGGAGGTCTTTCCGCTCGACACGCACATCTTCCGCATCCTCCGTCGCGTCGGGCTGATTCCGCAGAAATGCACGGACGCGCGTGCGCACGAAATCATGAACAGCATCGTTCCGCCGGGAAAATTCTACTCCTTCCACGTCAACCTGATTCGCCACGGGCGCAAGCTCTGTCGCCCACGCGAACCCATCTGTGAGCGCTGTCCCATCGTCGAGTATTGCGACTACGGGCAGCAGCTAATCTGAGTTGGGCTTGAGATAAGTGCTATTAGAATTAGCGCTATCAGGATTCCGAACGGCGACCGAACGGTCATGTGTCACAAGTGATGTTGGCGGTTATGCTGGTCAATGTAGAGCTTAATTAACGCTTCGTGCATCTCCGTGCTCTTTGAAAAACAGATGGTTCGCCGCTGCAACCTCTTGAGGTGCGTGCGGAAGTTCAAGTTCT
>DASVTR010000015.1:0-220030 GCA_036387475.1 Pyrinomonadaceae bacterium
CCGCCCTCCGCGCCTTCCCGTGGAAGAAGTGATGAGTAATGAGTTAAAGCAATTGCTCGTCACTCAACACTCATTACCCATCACTTCTTTTCACAGTGGCAGATTTCGGAGCGCAGTCACCGCTTACAGTTGCGCGGGCAGTGGCGGCTTTGCACCGCCTTCCCTGATCCGTCGCTCGTTTGTTGTTTAAGATAGCCGGTGCGCTTCATGCACCGGGGTGATGCGTGGCGCGCCCGTCAAAGGATGCGCGTCCACCAAAATCCGTATCGAGAAAATCTTTTCTAATAATTCAGGCGTCAGCACTTCGCGCGGCGCACCCTTTGCCAGCACTCGCCCGTCTTTGACGAGCAGCAGTTGATCTGCAAACGCAGCGGCAAGATTCAGGTCGTGTGTGACGATGACAGCCGCCGTGCCTTTGCTATTGCAGCGCGCACGCACGAGCGCGAGCAGGCTGGCCTGATGGGCCAAGTCAAGGTTTGCGGTCGGCTCGTCCAGAAGGAGAATGCCAGCTTCGGTCGCCAGCGCACGCGCGAGCACCGCGCGCTGACGCTCGCCGCCGGAAAGCTCATTCATCCGGCGTGCGCTGAAATCCTCCAACTCCGTCTCGCTGAGCGCCGCTTGCGCCGTCTCCATATCAAGCTTTGTCTCCCATCCCCAGGCATTCGCGTTCGCCCACGCGTAGCGCCCGCCGAGCACAAATTCAAGCACCGTGACGGGGAAACGCAATTCCGCTTCCTGTGCGACGACCGCGATGCGCCGCGCAATTGTTCTGCGCGCAAAGGAGCGCAGGGGCTTGCCGTCCATCAGGACTTCGCCGCGTGTAGGTTTGAGAGCGCCGTTTAAGGCACGCATCAGTGTTGATTTACCCGCTCCGTTTGGGCCAATGATGGCCGTCAACTGTCCCTGCGCGGTGCGTAGCGACACGCCAGTCAAGACCTCGCGTGTTCCGTAGTTAACTGATAAATCGCGCGCTTCGAGCATCTCTAGCCTCTCCGCAGCAGGTAGATAAACAAGGGCGCTCCGATCAGCGCCGTAATCGCGCCGACGGGAAGCTCGCGCGGCGCGATGATGGTTCTCGCAACCGTATCGGCGACGATGACGAAAAGGCCGCCCGCGAGCGCCGCCGCCGGTATCGCCACTCTGTTATCGCTGCCGAATGAAAGGCGCACCAGATGCGGAACGACGAGGCCGACGTAGCCGACAGAGCCGGATGACGCAACAGACGCTCCGACCAACAGACTCGCCGCGAGAAAGACCATCAGCCGCACGCGCGTTACTTCAACTCCCAAATCAAAAGCGTCGCGCTCGCCGAGCATCAGCAGATTTAAGGAGCGCGCATTAAAAGTCAGCACCGCGCAGCCCGTCAGCGCCGCCAGCACGCTCAGGCCCAGCAAGGCGCTCGAAGTCCCCGAAAGGTCGCCGAGCAGCCAGAAGGTGAAGGAGCGAATACGCGTCGCATCCATCAATGTCGTGATAAAGACGATGGCCGACGAGAGAAACGTCGTCACGATGACGCCCGCCAGAATCAATCGCTCCGGCGTTGCCCCGGTGCGCCCGCGTGCCAGCTGATAGACGGCGAAGGTCGCCACCAGCGCTCCTGCAAACGCCAGCACCGGACGCATCCATTCCCACGCGCCTTCTTCACCTGGGCCAAAGAAGACGAGCGCGATCATCGTTCCGACCGCAGCGCCGTTTGAGACGCCGAGCAGATAGGGTTCGGCCAGCGGGTTTCTGAGCAACGCCTGATAAGCCGCGCCCGCCGCCGCCAGCGACGCGCCGACGGTTGCGGCCAGCAGGATACGCGGCAGGCGTATGTCCAGCAGGATAGCTCGTTGCTGTGGCGTCAGGCCGCACGCCTCGCTCCCATTCGTCAAGAGCGCGCACAGCGTGGACGAAATAGGCAAACGCTGGCTGCCGATGATGGAAGCGATGACGACTGCGCAGAGCAGCACGAACAGCAGTATGAGGCAGACGACGAGCGTGCGCCGAAACGTAGAGCGTGCGCTGCCCGAAAGCTGCGCTTGTGTGGCTGTCTCGATTTTCTCACTGCCCTCTTTCATTGCTTGAAAGCTTCCGGGTGTAGAACGCGTGCCATCTGTTCCAGACCTTCGACGAGGCGCGGGCCGGGGCGCGAAAGCAAGTCGCCGTTGATACGGTAAACTCGCCCACTTGTGGCCGCAGGGGATTTCGCCAGCGACGGGGCTGGCCTTCGGTTGCCCTCGTCCATAGAGCTATCAAAGGACAGGATGATGGCTTCGGGCTGTGTGGCGAGCGCGGCCTCGTCGCTGTAGCGCGGGAAAGCGCCGGGCACGTCCGCCGTGACGGATTCACCGCCCGCCCGTCGAATCAAGTCCGTCAGAAAAGCTTCGCGCCCGATGGTGTACAAAGGCGCGGCTGAGACCTGATAAAAAACCCTGACAGGCTTGCTCGTCTTAACAGCCGCTTCGACGGTAGATGCGCGGGCGCGCAGGTCTTTAACCACTTGTTCAGCGCGCTCAGCCTCGTTGAGCAATTCACCCACAGACTTGATTGAGCGGAAAACGTCTTCGAGGCTGCGCGGGTCTGTGACGTAGACTGCGATTCC
The DNA here is from genome assembly GCA_036387475.1 of Pyrinomonadaceae bacterium. GTDB lineage: Bacteria > Acidobacteriota > Blastocatellia > Pyrinomonadales > Pyrinomonadaceae > DASVTR01. Next base: position 2,585 of record DASVTR010000015.1, read on the forward strand.
CTGCTCGTTCAGTTGGCGTGTGAAGGCTTCGAGTTGCGAAGCGGTGGAGACGAGGACGAGTTGCGGGCGGAGCGCGACGATGCGTTCGATGTTGGGCTGCATCGTATCGCCTATTTTCGTGACCTGTTTGGCTTCCTCAGGGTAATTGCAGTAGGTCGTGTTACCGACCAGACGACTGCCAGCGCCGACGGCGTAGACAATCTCCGTCAAATTCGGTGCGAGCGTGACGATGCGCTCCGGGCGAAGGGGAACGCTCACACGCCTGCCCGCTTCGTCTGTCACATCGCGCGTCTCGGCGGCTGTATTCTGCGGCGTGCCCGTCCCGCGTTGCGACGAGCAGGAGGCGGCCAGCAAGATGACGCAAGCGCAAACGACGAGCATGAACGCGCCGCGAAGTTTTAATTTTTTACTGAGAAGGTGGCCCAAAAGAAAAATCCCATCGCCTAAGCTCTTGAGCGCCTCTGGTTGCAAGAGGGCGACAGGCTTTGCGACGGGATTGTAGGGAGAAATCCGGCTGCGGCGGCCTGAACACCTTTACGCGAGGCGTTCTCTTAGGCTGCTGGAGCGTCAAAACGGGCAGGTCTCCTGGCTTGGAGAAAATTGAAAAAATGCTGTCAGTTAACGGAGGCCAAGCTCTCTCAAGCTTTACGCCGCAAACTGCTATTCTCCTCACAGTGGCGCGACCGCGCGGGATTCTCACCCGCTTCCCTATTCTCCCCGCCCAAAAGATTTTGAGCAGGACACCCGGACGCTACAAATTTGAAAGAACACTCGGCGAAAGCTGTCTTCGCCTGAACTGAAGTGCGGAAGTTATCACAGGAGCAAGGTAAAAGTAAAAAGGTAAAGTCAAAAGTAGTGTCCGACATTCAGCAAAACTCTGTGCATTCTCTGTGTCTCTGTCTCTCGGTGTTGAATCTTGTGTACGACAATCTCAACACTGCGGACACAGAGAACACGGAGGGGGCACAGAGAAAGCTGAAATCAGGCTCGCCGCCAACCCCCGCCGCATCCGTGCAAAGTGATTTTGTGGCCTCGCAAAATGGTTTTGCAGGCGTGCAGAATGATTTTGCACGCCTGCACACCCGTCTGCGAGGCGTGCAAGGGCCGTTGTTGGGGCTGCAAAATGGTTCGGCAAGCTTGCAAAACCATTTTGCAGGCAGTGCAAGTGCTTGTGCAGGGGGCGCAGGCGGCCTTGCAGACGTACAGAATCGTTTTGCAAGCTCGCAAAACCATTCTGCAGCCTTGCAAAACCGAATTGCAGCCCTGCAAAACCACTTTGCAGCGTCGCAGAATGGTTTTGCGGGCGTGCAAAGTGGTTTTGCGGGGGTGCAGAGGGCGCTGGCGCTGTGCATTCTCGCTTTTGCCTTTTTACTTTTGCCCTTTGCCCTGTAAGATTGCGCGCTGATTCAAAATTTCGGAGGAGTATTCTTTCAGGATGATTAAGACTGTCGAATGGACGAGCGAAGGCGTGCGGATGATTGACCAGCGCTTGCTGCCGACCGAAGAGAAATATCTGATGCTGCGCTCGTATGAAGAGGTGGCGGAAGCGATTAAGAAGATGGTCGTGAGGGGCGCTCCGGCCATTGGCGTCTCCGCCGCGATGGGCCTTGCGCTCGGCGCAAAGCAATCGGTCGGAACAAGCGTCGCCGACCTCGAATATGATTTCGATTACATGTGCGAGGTAATGGCTGCGACCCGTCCGACCGCCGTCAATCTCTTCTGGGCCATAGAGCGAATGCACGCAGTCTTGCGCCGAGCGAAGGAGCAGACCGATGATGTTGAAGCGGTCAAGAATCTGCTCGTTAAGGAAGCGCAGGCGATCTTCAGCGAAGATTTGGAGTCGAATCGCGCGATGGGCCGCTTCGGCGGCGAGTTGATTCCAGACAATTCGACTGTGCTGACGCATTGCAACGCTGGCGCGCTCGCCACCGCCGGAGATTACGGCACGGCGCTCGGCGTCATACGCGGCGCACGCGACGCAGGCAAACGCGTCGCCGTCATCGCAGACGAGACGCGTCCCTTCCTGCAAGGAGCGCGCCTCACAGCCTGGGAATTGAACAAGGACGAAATTCCGGTGACGCTAATCACGGACAACATGGCCGGCCACGTCATGAAGCAGGGACAGGTCGATGCAGTCGTCGTCGGCGCAGACCGCATCGCCGCCAACGGCGACACAGCCAACAAGATAGGCACTTACATGGTGGCCGTCCTCGCACGCCAGCACGAGATTCCCTTCTACGTCGCCGCGCCGATTTCGACCATCGACCTCACGCTCTCAACTGGCGAAGAAATTCCCATCGAAGAACGCGACACTTCGGAAGTGACGCACATACGCGAACAACAACTTGCGCCCGAAGGTATCAACGTGCAGAACCCTGCCTTCGATGTCACACCGAACGAGTTTATCACCGCCATCATCACCGACAGGGGCGTGGCGCGTGCTCCATTCAAGGAGAGTTTGCGCCGGATGGTCGAAGCTTAGAGCGGAAAATGATTGGAGCGAGTTTCGTTGATAGTGCCGGGGAATTTTTCAGGAATCGAGTTTGGTAGCTATTGACTCGTCAACGGATTTAGCATAGAAAGATTGCACCCATTTGTTATCTTAAATTTTGACGGAGGAACATTCTCGATGGCTGACGAAAACGACAAGAATATTTGTAAGCATCCGGCGTGTAGCTGCCCCGTAGAGAAGGGCCAGAAGTATTGCAGCCCGACCTGTCAGGGCGCTGGCGATACGATGCAGATTGATTGCGACTGCGGACACTCTGCCTGTAGCGGAGATTTTTAAGCGCGGCGAGATTCGTAGCTTTCAGCGGTTTTTCAAAAGCTGTCGTGACACGAGTAGCTCTTACAGCCTCAAAGGCCAGCGGCGCTGCTCGTGTCCGCAGCTTTTTCTTCAAGCGCTCGCCAAAAGATGTTGGGCCAGCATCGTTGTCATGCCAAGCCTTTCGCCTCACCGGTTGAAGCGGCTCTGACGCCACCATTCCATCGTCGAACGCAAGCCCTCTTCTAATCCTACGCGCGGCTCGTAGCCCAGTAGAGCGCGTGCCTGCGTGATGTCTGCGAGGCTATGGCGCACATCCCCTACGCGCGGCGGCCTGTATTCGGCCTGCACATCGGTGCGGCCCGTAATTGTTTTCAGCACGCTTAAAAGTTCATTGAGCGTCGTCCGCTCGCCGTTGGCGATGTTGATAACGTGGCCGACGCCGCTTGTTGTTTCAGCCGCGCGCATGTTGGCGGCGACGACGTTGGCGATATAAGTAAAGTCGCGCGATTGCTCGCCGTCGCCGAAGATAACTGGCTGTTGATTACTGAGCAGCGCGCTGATGAAGCGCGAGATGACGCCGGAATACTGCGAGCTTGGGTCTTGCCGTGGGCCAAAGACGTTGAAGTAGCGCAGGCTGACGGTTTCGAGATTGTAGACGCGGTTGAAGACCTGGCAATAGTATTCGCCGACGAGCTTTGCGACGGCGTAGGGCGAGAGCGGTTCGGGGCGCATCTCTTCTTTCTTCGGCAAGGTGGGCTGGTCGCCGTAGGCAGAGCTTGAAGCAGCGTAGACGACGCGCCTGACACCGCGTTCGCGCGCCGCCGCGAGCAGCGTAAATGTTCCATCCACACACGCCACGTGCGTTTCTTTTGGATTGTCTACAGAGCGCGGGACGGATGGAATCGCCGCTTGATGAAAAACCAGTTCGACATCTTCGAGAGCGCGCCGCGTCGCCGCCTCGTCCGCGAGACTGGCGTTGACGAAGTCAATTTCTCCACCTATCTCTTCAAGATTCTCACGATGCCCGGTTGAAAGGTCGTCAATCACGCGGACGCGCGCGCCGCCCTCGGCCAGCGCCGAAGCCAGGTGTGAGCCGATAAAGCCCGCGCCGCCCGTGACGAGTACGATTCCTGATAGACTCATAACAACAGGAGTCAGGAGTCAGAAGTCAGAAGCAAAGAAAATCAGAATAAAATAAAAGCGGTTTCCGCCCTATCTTCTGACCTCTGGATTCTGACTTCTGACTCCTGCCTTTACCTTCCTACTCCAACATAATCGAAGCCAAGCTCGCGCAAGCTGTCGGGTTCGTAGATATTGCGGAGGTCTGCAATTCTGGGGCTGCGCATCAGGCTGCGGACGCGCTCCATGTTGAGCGCGCGAAACTGATTCCACTCGGTCATGAAAACAAGCGCGTCAGCGCCCGTCACGGCGGCGTATTCGTCTTCCGCATAAGTGATTTTGGGAAGCACCTTCGCCGCTTCCTGCATGGCTACGGGGTCGTATGCGCGCACCTTCGCGCCGCGCTCGACGAGGCCACGAATAATATCTATCGAGGGAGCTTCGCGCATGTCGTCTGTCTCCGGCTTGAACGAGAGTCCGAGCACGGCGATGGTTTTGTCCTCTAAACCGCCGACGAGTTTCTCAATCTTCGGCAACATCATTTCGCGCTGCCTCCGATTGACTTCGATAACGGCGTCAACAATCAGCGAATCGCTCTTGAACTGGCGCGCGACCGCAGACAGTGCGCGCGTGTCCTTCGGAAAACAGGAGCCGCCAAAGCCCGGCCCCGGATGCAGGAATTTTGAGCCGATGCGCCTGTCCATGCCGATGCCGCGCGCCACGTCGTGAACGTCGCAGCCTATCCGGTCGCAGAGATTCGCAATCTCGTTGATGAAAGAAATCTTGGTGGCGAGAAAAGCGTTGGCGGCATACTTGATAACCTCCGCCGCTTCGAGAGAAGTTGTGACGAAAGGCGTCTCGATCAGATAGAGCGGGCGGTAGAGGTCGCGCATGATGGCGATGGCCTCTTCATCACGACTGCCGATGACAACGCGGTCTGGCCGCATGAAATCGTCAATCGCCGCGCCCTCACGCAGGAACTCCGGATTGGAGACAATGCCGAAGTTGTTCTGTTTCTTCTGATGCTCGCGTATCAATTGGCGCAGGTGCTCGCCCGTGCCGACGGGAACGGTGGATTTCGTGACGATCACTTTGTAGCCGTTCATGTGCTCGGCGATGGAGCGCGCCGCCGCTTCGATATGAGCAAGGTCGGCTGAGCCGTCTTCCTTTGGTGGTGTGCCGACGGCCAGAAAAATGACCAGCGCTTGTTCGACAGCCGCCTTGATGTCGGTGGTGAAACGCAAGCGCCCGGCCTGTATGTTCTTCGCGACTAGCTGTTCGAGGCCGGGTTCATAGATGGGGATAATACCGTCTGAGAGGCGGGCGATCTTACTTGCGTCAACGTCCACACAGGTCACGTCAACACCGAACTCGGCGAAGCACGCGCCGGTGACCAGTCCGACGTAGCCGGAGCCAATAACTGCAATGTGCATTCTTTAATTCCGTCAATCGTCAATCGTGAACAGATAAGTTGCCTGTGCTGTTCACGGTTAACGATTCACCTTCGTCTGACATACAAAACCTTGCGGGTCACGCGCACGACGGACGACGTGACCCGCAAGGTTAGGTTTGATGTACCGTGCGAACAATCCCTGCACGGCGACTGTTAATCTTTGTTCTGCGGCTACTTGGTCGGGCTGACAACCGTCACCGTACCGCCGAAGTTAAGATCGTTATTCTCGCTGCGTCCGGCCAGGATAGCCGCCGCAATCGCGCCGCCCGCTGCCAGCAGCAGAGCTGCCAGAGCGCCGCCGCCGATGCCCTTCATGCCTTCCATTTTCATGCGCACGCAGCGCGTGCCCGGAGCAGCCTGCCCTGCGGTGTCCTGTGAACCGGCAGCGATCTGCATTGTCTTGTCGCCAGCGCGCAGTTCCACGTTACCGGCCTGAGTAGCCACAATCGTGTTGCCGCATTCGGTATCAACTGTAAAGACGTTCGACAGCTTATTGTCAGCGACAGCCGAACCGTCTTTAGTCGTGATGACGGCTGAAACGCCCGCCGGTGATGAAACCCGCACGCGGCCTGCTTCGAGCATACCCGTGGCACCCGTCTCGTCGAAGTTGAGCTTCAAGATGGTGCCCGGCAACAGTTCATAGCGTCCGAGTTTGCCGAGGCTGACGACGGCGCTGCTGCCTTTGGCTGTCGTTTCAATGGTGCTGCCGGAAAAGATGGTCGCACCGGAAATTGCGTTTTGGCCGTTTACAGTCACCTGACCGGAAACCGACAATTCGCCTGAGGGTCCTGTTTGCCCGGTTTGTCCCGGCGTCGCCAGCACTACCATCGAGTACACGCTCAAGACGGCTACTGCCAGGCAGAACGCGATGGACTTGCGGCTCCAAGTTCTGCTGATCATTAAGTTCTTCCTCCCGTAAAAGTGAAAAAAGTTTTTAGAGCGCGCCGCACGTCCGCTTTATTGGTTGACGAGCGGGAGATGGAGTTCGGTCTGATTTGCTAGACCCATCTCGACTTTTCAATTGTGACCGCGCGAAACATCCCTTAAAAAAGCGGGCATGATAAGCCTCCGCGGGCTTCTTTATCCCGGCCTTTTTACACGAATCCTAGCCTTGTGTCAACAAACATTTACGCAACGTTGCCATAAACTTAGCACACCTGCGAGCCTTTTTCCAGACCCTTCTTGCGGAATCCCTGTCCGGTACGCGAAATTCGTCGCACGTTTCAGGCCCGGCGCTCGAACAGATAGGCACTATCGAGGAGGCGTCCGCCCTGCCCTTCGTCAGCCGCAAACTGCCGCCTACGCCGCTCGCCACGGCTCGTTACGCCATGACTCCAAATGGCTGCCCCAGCATACTCGCCGCGCTTATTTAGGGCGTAAAAGTTAACTTCTATGTCTTTCAGCTTCTCCAGATCGTTACCGTAGCGGGCAGCAATCAGCTTCAAAGCATCGAGGCAGGCTTGCTCCGGCGACTTGCCGTTTTTCATGTATTCGACAACGGAGCGAGCACCGTTAATGTAGATGACCTCTTCGCCGCGACCCGTAGAGCCAGCCGCGCCGACATCATTATCAACGTAGAGGCCGCATCCGACAAGCGGCGAATCGCCGACTCGTCCAGGTATTTTCCAGGCCAGCCCGCTCGTCGTCGTCACGCCGCTCAGGTCAAACGCGGCGTCGAGCGCCAGACAGTTGATTGTTCCGGTCGGAGGTTTCCGGGCAACTTCGTCGGCCCAGGCCAGCAGTTCATCGCGCAAACGAAGGTTTCCGCCAGCGAGAGTTTCCGCCAGCAGAAAGCTGGGCCGTTCTCTTTCCTGCGAAATCTTTCGCTGTCCGGCGGGCGAGGCGGGCGCGGGCGTGTAGGGGCTTGGCCCCCACTTATCTTTATCCGAGAGCGTCTCCTTCCAACGCAGCCAGGCGATGCGTGATTCCTCGGTCAACAGTTCGACGTTCTCAAATCCGTGGGCGGTGGCAAACTCGCGTGCGCCCTGCCCGACAATCAGAATATGGTCAGTGCGCTCAAGAACGACCTTTGCCACTTTCGAGGGCGTGCGCACTCCTCGCAGGGAAGCGACCGCGCCTGCGCGCCGCGTAGGCCCATGCATCACGCTGGCGTCCAACTCAACATCGCCGCGCTCGTTTGGCAAGCCGCCGTAACCGACAGAGTTATCCTTAGGGTCAAGCTCAACGATATTGACACCAGCAACGACCGCGTCCAGCGTGTCCGCCCCGGCGCGCATCTCCTGCACGGCCTTCGTGACAGCCGCCACGCCGTTGGCGCTAGACACTGAAAGCGGCGGCTTCGCACGACGACCCGCGCCGTTTGAGCGCGTCTCCGAGACTTGCGCTAACACGCTCGCGGGAAGGTGCGCTCCGATGGCTGCTGCCCCCAGCCCTTTAGCGGCGTCCCCCAGAAATTTACGACGGCTCTTATCTTGCTTCATCAGCGAGGGCGGGCTGCGCCTGCAACTAACAGACGGGCGAAACGCAGCACCACTTTCATCTAAATTGATTTGGAACGCGAGCGATGTTAACAGATGACGGCGAGAGCGACAATTCTTTTCTCTCGTTTAAGCATTAGAGCTTGCGCGCTTCGCGCCAGATGCTCGGAACTGCGCGCAGTTTTCCGGGCAGAGAGAGATGCGCGCGGCGCGTGTAAACGTCGTAGCCGTTGCGCTCTATCTCATCCAGAATGCGTGCGTAGAGGCGTGCGGCCAGTAGCACCGTAAAACGCGCGTCCGCAGAGAGCAAAGGGATTCCCTGCTCCGCATCGCTGTAGAGAGCACGCGCCCGCTCAATCTCGAAACGCATCAGGGCGAAAAACGGCTCGGTCAATTTTCCGCCGAGCAAATCGGCTTCCGTATAACCGAAGCGGCGCAGTTCCTCCTGCGGCAGATAAACGCGACCCATCCTCGCATCTTCGCCAACGTCGCGCAGGATATTCGTCAACTGCATCGCCAACCCTAACTGCTCTGCGTAATAGAGCGTGCGCGGCTCAAGGTATCCGAAAATCTCCGAAGACATCAACCCGACCACGGCAGCCACGCGATAACAATAAACCCGAAGCTCTTCCCACGTTTCGTATCTCTTAATCTGCGTGTCCATCAACACGCCGCGCATCAATTCCAGCGGCAACTCCTGCCTGATACGAAAATGCGATAGCATATCGCGCCATGCCACCAGCACTGGCGAACTGGCACGCCCTTCGCGGTAGACAGCATCAAGTTCCTCGCGCCAACGCTCGATTGCTGCCTGCGCGTCGCGCTCGCCCCTGATTCCGGCAGCATCCACCGCATCGTCAACGTGGCGGCACAGTGCGTAAACGGCGTAAATCGCACGCCGTTTTTCACGCGGCAGAAAATGCGTGCAGAAGTAGAAACTCTTCGCGTGTGTGCGCGTCGTGTGTTGGCAATAACGATAGGCGCTCTCAATTTCTGCGGGTGAGCTTTCCTGCTTTGAAGAAAGATATTCAGGCTGTGAAGACATTAGAGCCATTGACGGCTTCTCAAGATTCACGATTGACGACGTAATCGGCCATCTCGCAGAGCAGTTGTGCGGGGCGTGTTGGCCCAAACTCCATGATGAGCGTTTCCTTCGCTCTGGCAGTTAATGCGGCGACACGATGGCTCGTGTCGCGCTCGCCGCGCTCAAGCGCAAAGGTGAGACGGCGTGCGGCAGTGGTCAGGAGCGCTTCGTCCTCCTTCATGTCCAGCATGTCGTCTCTGCCTTGATATGCACAACCCAGCAGTTCCGCGAACGTCGAGAGAGCAGACAGTTGCCTTTCGTTTGCGCCGTTGAGAATCGCCCCAACCCTGAGCGCCATTCTGATGAGAGCGGAGGTTTTAAGATTGCGCACCGAATCGTCAGCATCGCGTTCATTGATGGAAGCCGCGCGGATTCCTCCAGCCAGATCAACGCTCTGCCCCGCCACCATCCCGCGTGCGCCGATGCACTCGACGAGTTCGGCATGAGCTTTGACAATCAAACGGTTATCAGAAACGCGAACATCGAAGATAAGGCCGTATGAAGCGTTCATCAACGCCAGCGCGACGAGGACAGCCAAGCCTTCGCCGTAGCGTGTGTGCAGAGCGGATTGCCCGCGCCGCTTGAGTGCGTCGTCCATGCAGGGGAGATCATCGAATATCAGCGAACTGTTATGGATGTACTCGACGGCAGCAGCCGCCGGAAGAACGTCCAACGCGCGCCCGCCTGCGACTTCCGCGCCGAGCAGAGTCAGCACAGGGCGCAGCCGCTTACCGCCGGGAAACAAAGAGTAGCGCAGCGCATCGTTGAAAAAAGTTTCGACACCGACGTGGGCCAACGGAAGCTTCTGTAACAACGCTTGCTCAATGCGCGGGCGCATCATTGCCACGTATTCCCAGAGACCATCGCTCGTCGTTTTTGCTTCTACCTGTGTGCTCATGCTCATCAACAATCTTCATCTACGAATTACCGCCTGCTTTGAGCGCAGTAGATTAAGAACAAGCTTTTACGGCGCTGCTGCGCGCATCTCACAATTGTGCGTCAGGGAGAGCGACCGCAATGCAAGAGCTTTGACAGATAATACGCTGAAGGGAAAAGATTCGGATTCAAGGACGGCGCGCGACAATTGAAAAGCGGAGATGGATGCTAAGCTTATCTAAAATCAGCGACGGATGCTGAGCTTATCCGTCATGCTCGATTTTAGCCACGAGTTCCTGAAACGACATGGCCGCATGCTGGGCCAACTCTGCTGGAACGATGACTCGGAAGGGATGCTTGGCGACAAACGGCGGGACTTGCCTGACCTTTGCTCCAAGCGCGACGAAGGCCGCTACGGCCTGTTCATCAGGTAGTTCTGCAATGCCGTAAGCATCACAGGCGCGCTTAAGTGCTCCGCGTAAACGGTCGAGCGGCAAATCGCGTTCGGCCAAGATTTTGCCGCGCGCTTGAAAATCGCCGAGCGCATAGAGCACAACCTGCTCGACGGCGACTGCGCCCTCTTCGCTTTTCCTCTCAAAAAGTGTCGGCTGACGCATCTGCTGCTGTTTCCAACTCTACTGCAATCAAGACGGTTAATTAAGGCGCGTTGGCGCGGCGCGAGCGTGTCTGCGCTCCGGCGTTTCCTTCGGCGGCGGGCACGCGGGGCTGCGGGGCTGGGGCCCGCTTCGATTTTTCCTGCTCCAACAATTCCGCCTGTTCGTATGGGTCCAGGCGCGAGAAAACGTAGAAAATTTCGCCCGCGCGCACCGTGCCTAAAAATCTGAACGTATTGCTAAAGACTTTGCCAACCTGCAAAGCAGCGAGACGCGGCGGCTTCTCAAACAAGTTGCCAAGTTCGTTGGCGGCCACGGCCTCCAACTCCGGCAGATAATCGTTTTCGCTCTGGCGTGCGATGCGGATTGCCATTTGCCGCAGCGCGCGGATGCGATTCGAGTTGCGGCGGTAATAGCTGGCGCTGATTTCATGGCGGCTGTTGCGGTCGTCAACAACATCCTGCTCGCTTCGCAGGTAGCCCAAATAGGCGCGCACGACCGGGCCAAACTCGGAATCCGCGTCCGGCGCTCCCTGCGCCCTTGCAGTCGCCGCCATAGTTATCAGCATCAGGATAAGGAACGCGCTCGCGTACAGTCTTCTCACAACACACAACCCGCCCGTTTGAATCATCCGCGTCTGGTCTGCCTGTCGGCAATAGTCTAGCACATGCCTTGCAGCCGTTGCATTTCTAGATTCCCTTTCTGCGTTTGCCGAAAGTGCGTTGCAAGCCTTGACTGGCGGTGTTACATTTTCAACATCCAATGACTGAGATTGAACGAGGAACTCCCATGCCGGACGACTTGAGAGCGCAGGTCTTGACAGGTAAGCGCGTGGCCCTCGGCGTGACCGGAGGGATTGCTGCTTACAAGGCTGCGGAGGTCTTGCGCGGGCTGCAACGCGCAGGCTGCACTGTGCGCGTCGCCATGACCGAGCGTGCCTGCGAGTTCATCACGCCGCTTACGTTTCGCGCCCTCTCCGGCTCGCACGTCATCGTTGACGATTACGCGCCGGATAATCCTGACCCGATTGCGCACATAACTTTTTCCCAAACAGTTGATTTACTCTTAATCGCGCCCGCCACCGCCAACATCATCGCCAAGTTTGCGAACGGCGTGGCCGACGATTTTCTGACTTCTACTTACCTTGCTTCAAACGCTCCCGTCCTTATCGCACCGGCGATGAACACGACGATGTGGAATCATCCGGCGACGCGGCGCAATCTGGAGCAATTGAGGGCTGACGGCGTGCGCATCGTCGAACCTGACGCTGGCGAGATGGCCTGCGGAACTTTTGGCCCAGGTCGCTTGAGCGAGCCGGAAATCATCGTCGCCGCCGCGCTCAGGATTCTAGCCGAGTCGGAAAGCAGCAACGCGCAACAGTTAACGCCTCGCCGAGACCTGTCGGGCGAGCGATTGTTAATCACAGCCGGGGCGACGCGTGAAGCGATTGACCCGGTGCGTTTTCTCTCTAACCGCTCGTCTGGCCGGATGGGCTTCGCTTTGGCCGAGGCGGCACGAACGCGCGGCGCGGAAGTAACAATCGTGGCGGGCGCGACGACCGCAACAGCGCCCACCGGAATCCGCGTGGTGCGCGCCCTCTCTGCGGAAGAGATGCGCGCAGCGGTGATGAATGAAGTTAAGACTGCGACAATCTTCATCGCCTCCGCCGCCGTCTCCGATTATCGCCCGGCCAACCATAGCGAGAATAAAATAAAGAAGGCGGACGCGCCGCTCACGCTCTTGCTGGAGCCGACGCCGGATATTTTAGCTGAGGTGTCGGCCAACAGGCGTAACGGCTTGCTCGTCGTCGGCTTCGCGGCGGAAACAAACGACGTGCTAAACTACGCACGCGATAAGCTGAAACGTAAACAACTAGATGCCATCGTCGCCAACGACATCACACGCGAGGGCGCTGGCTTTGACACTGAAACGAACGCCGTCATCATTCTGACACGCGCCACAGATGCCGCGCCCATCGAGTTGCCGCTGATGACCAAAACAGAAGCCGCGCATCGCATTCTTGACGAGATTGCGCGCCTGCGTTCGCGCAGCAAATGAATGCTCTGTCAAGCAGCATATCGCTTGAGTTCTATTGAAGCCGGAGAGTAACGGAATCAAAGTTGAAAGATAATCTACAGGCGCTCGTCGAGGATGTCAGAGAGTACGTTTCATATTTACGCGAACTCGGCATCGAGGGCGTTGAGGAATCGGCGGAAGTTGAAAAGCCGCAAGCTGCTTTAGCCGGCAAGAGCAGAAGCGACGAAGCTTTAACCGCGACGCAGAGCGCAACGCTTCAACGAAATGCGGAAGTAGCCGCGCGGCAGTCTCCTTCAACAATTGGCACGCCTGTTGACTCTACCGCTACAGGCGTGACGCAATCTTCATCGGACGAAACGGAAATGGCTAAACGAACAACCAAACGAGCAACCAGACGACCGGCAGAACTCGAACCTCCGCCGCCGCAGGAAACCCTCTTTGGCGAAATCACGCCGAAGGATGAAGCCAGTTTGCCGCGTCCCGGCGAAACATTCGAAGACATCTGGAATGACATCGGCGAGTGTGTGCGCTGCCCGCTGCACGCCACGCGCACGCACATCGTCAATAGCGAGGGCAATCGCAAAGCTCGTTTGATGTTCATAGGCGAAGCGCCCGGCGCAGACGAAGATATGCAGGCGCGTCCCTTCGTCGGGCGCGCGGGCCAACTGCTTAACAAGATTATCGAAGCCATCGGACTCAAGCGCGAGGATGTGATGATCGGCAACGTCAATCGCTGCCGCCCGCCGCAGAATCGCACCCCCACTCCGGCAGAGGCCGCGACCTGCAAGCCTTTCCTGCTGCGCGAAATCGCTATTATCAAGCCGGATGTAATCGTCGTCCTCGGCAACACGGCGATGAAAAACCTGCTCGATACGAAAGAAGGCATCACCAAACTGCGCGGCAAGTTTCAAGACTATCAGGGCATCAAGGTGATGCCGACGTTTCACCCCGCCTACCTGCTGCGCGACCCCTCAAAGAAACGCGAGGCATGGGAAGACATGAAAACGGTACGCGATTACTTAGACAAGCAGAAGGCAAGATGAAGTGCAGAAATCAGAAGTCAGAAGAAAATAAAATCTAAAGAATGTGGTTGCAGCCTTATATTCTGGCTTCTGGATTCTGACTCCTGACTTCTGCTTTTTGAATTCGTAGTTGAGTTATGTCTCAATCCTCTCTCTTTGATGAAGCTTCTGCGGAATCGAGCGAAACGCTCGATGAGATTAACGCCGAGATGTTGCGGCGCGCTAAAGCGATGCCGCAATTTGCGGAGCGAATTTTTATCTTTGGCGAGGGTGCGATTGCTTCGCGCGTGGCGGTGGTCGGCGAATCGCCGGGGCCGCCCGACATTGATTCTGGCAAACCGTTTATGGGGCCAGCCGGACAAATGCTCGAACGCATTCTCGGCGCTATCGGCCTCAAAAGAGACGAGTGCTATCTGACCAATACGGTCAAGATTATTTGCAGCGGCGATGAGATAACGCCCGACGTGCTCTCATTCTTCACGCCTTACCTGCATCGCGAGTTGGCGGTCGTGCGCCCGCGCGTCGTCATCGCTTTCGGCAATACGCCGACGCGCGCACTGCTGCGGACGAAGAAGCCAATCTCGCAAATGCGCGGGCAGTTTCACGACTATCAGGGCGGGCAGTTAATGCCCACCTTCAACCCCGCTTACCTGCTGCGCGACCCAACAAAAAAGCGCGAGGTGTGGGAGGACATGAAAAAGGTCAGAGAGTTTTTAGCCACGCATTAAGAAGCCGTCGCAGGGCCGAGTACATCCAAAGTATATACGCATCCGTAGACATGCCTGCGCATCAAGCGTCGCTTGCCTGAGCGCGTTTCAACGCCGCCCCGGTTTATTTCCCCGCTCCACGCTTCACCTTTTCTCTGCTTCAAGTTAACTTTACTCTCCGTGCAGAGCATTGTTTCGCAGAGCAAAGAAATTGAAGACACTTCTCGTGAACGGGGCGCGGCGGCGACGCCCGTTTATGCGGAGGTGGCGATTCCTCTGCGCGTGATGCAGACCTTTACTTATCGCCTGCCGCTCGCGCTGCAAACGGAAGCACAACTCGGTTCAAGACTGCTCGTTCCCTTCGGTCGAAAACGCATCACGGGCTACATCGTCGCGCTCTATGAGACTCTAGACCCGGCATCCAACCTCCTCGCCGATGAAATTAAAGAGGCCGAAGAACTCCTGGACACAGAGCCGCTGTTGACGCCGGAGATTCTGGAAATCACGCGTTGGGTGGCAGATTATTACGCCGCGCCGTGGGGAGAAGTCTTAAAGGCTGCGCTGCCCGCCGGACTCAACGCGACGGTCGAGCAGGTGCTCTCCATTACGCCCGAAGGCCGCGACGAACTGGCACGCCTCCCCCTACATCGCACGGCGACGGCCAAAGCTCGTGCGCTGCGTCTCATTGCCGACGAGGGAGAAGTCAGCCTGCGCACCGTCGCACGTCAAATCGGCGAGGCACGCGCTGGCGCGGTCGCGCGCGAACTGGAACGCGCCGGGTGGATTAAGCTCACGCACCGGGCGCGTTCTGTTCTGGCAAAAGCCAAGCGCCGAAAGGCCGTGCGGCTGCTGCCTTTGGAAGAGCACGCCGCGCCTGAGGCCGCACGCTCGCTCTCGTCCAACCAGCTACGCATCGTCGAAGCGCTCATCAGCGAAGGCGGCGAGATGGGTTTTACGGATTTACTTGAAGCGGCGAACACGAGCGCCTCTACCATCCAGACTTTAGAAAGAAAGCGCATCGTCGAAATCTTCGTACGCGAAGTCAGGCGCGACCCCTTGGCGAATGCTGCGCTGCCGGAAACAGACGATTTTAGTTTGACCGACGCGCAAAGCGCGGCGCTCCGGGAAATTGAAAAGCCGCTCGCCGAAAATCGTTACGCGGCGTTTCTGCTGCACGGCGTCACGGGCAGCGGCAAGACCGAAGTTTACATACGCGCCATGCGCGAATCTTTGCGGCTTAATCGTTCGGCGATGATGCTCGTGCCCGAAATCGCGCTGACGCCCGTTTTCTCGCGCCGCCTGCGCGCTTACTTCGGCGAGCGCGTGGCGATTTTTCATTCGTCTTTGACGACGGGCGAGCGTTTCGACGAGTGGAGTCGTTTGAAGAAAGGCGAGGCGCGCATCGTCATCGGCACGCGCTCCGCCGTCTTCGCGCCCGTCTCCAATCTGGGCCTCATCGTCATAGACGAAGAGCACGAAACCTCATACCGTCAGCAGGAATCACCCTACTATAACGGGCGCGACACGGCCATCATGCGTGCGTTGAAGGAATCGGCGGTTGTCGTGCTCGGCTCTGCAACGCCCTCGCTTGAATCTTTTCACAACGCCAAAAGCGGCAAGTACACTTACCTGCAACTGCCCAACCGCATCGGTGATCGTGCGATGGCCCGCGCCGAAATCATAGACATGCGCGCAGTCTTCGCAGAGCAGGGCCGCGCCGCAGTCTTCTCCCCGGAACTTTTGACGGCGATTGAAGAGACGCACGCGCGCGGCGAGCAAGCAATCATCCTGCTCAATCGTCGCGGCTATTCGAGCTTTGTGCTCTGCCGTTCCTGCGGCGAGTCAATCCACTGCCCTAACTGCGATGTGACGCTCACATATCACCGCAACGAGATGAGCCTCGTCTGCCATTATTGCAATCATCGCCGCCCCGCTCCCAAACAATGTCCGGCCTGCGCTGGAAAATACATTTACTACGTCGGCGAAGGAACAGAGCAGATTGAGGAGCTATTACAACAAAAGTTTCCGAGCCTTCGCATCGCGCGCCTTGACCGCGATACGACCTCCCGCCGGAAACTCTTCGAGCGCACGATTCTTGAGTTTGGCGCGGGCGAGTTGGACATGCTCGTCGGCACACAGATGTTAGCTAAGGGACACGACTTTCCGAATGTGACGCTGGTCGGCGTCGTCTCTGTTGATGCCGGGTTGGCCCTACCAGACTTTCGCTCCGCCGAGCGAACCTTTCAACTAATCACGCAGGTGGCTGGCCGCGCCGGTCGTGGAAATCGGGCGGGGCGCGTCCTGATTCAAACCTTTCACCCGCATCACTACGCTTTAAAACACGCCTGCGCGCAGGACTACGCCGGGTTCTACAAAGAAGAGATACACTATCGCAAAAGCATCAGCTATCCGCCCTTTGTGGCGCTGGCATCACTCCTCATACACAGCGAAGATTTCGGGCGGGCGCAAGCCACAGCCGCCGAACTCAAGCAAGCTCTCGATATAGCCAACACAGATCGCGCCTGCCGCATTCTCGGCCCAGCCCCTGCTCCGCTCGCACGCCTCAAGGGCGAGCATCGCATTCAAATCATCGTCAAATCCCGCAGTCGCCCACGCCTGCGTCAAACAATAGACATGGCGCTCGCCGAAACAACGGCGCGCGGCGCAGACCTGCGCTCGCTCAATGTTGAGATTGACCCTGTGAATTTGATGTAGTCAGTTTTCAGTGAAAAGACTGATTGGACGACGGAGCATGATTGCTTATTATTGGCGTCTGGAATTTGGCTGAAAACTAAAAACTGAAAACTGTTTACTCTTATGAAACTTACAGAACTGGCCCAATTGACGGGCGCGCGTCTTGATGAAAATGTTGCTGAGATAGAAGTCAGCGGGGCGGCCGGCCTCGATGATGCCGTCGCAGGACAGGTAACTTTTCTTGCCAACCCCCGCTATACGCCCCGCGTTCAAACGACCCGCGCCTCAGCCATTTACGTCAGCGAAGAAGCGGAAATAAACAAAGAGATCGCCGTCCTACGCGCCGCCGACCCCTATCTGGCTTACACGCGCGCTCTTCGTCTCTTTCACCCCGAACAGAAGTTTCAGCCCTTTGTTCATCCCTCTGCCGTAATTGACGAGTCGGCACATGTGGCCGAAGGTGTCTGGATTGGCGCGTGTGTGGTGATTGGCCACGAAGTCAACATCGCTCAGAATGTTCGCCTCTATCCGAACGTCACCATCTACGACGGCGCGCAGATTGGCGCAGACTCCGTTATCCATTCGGGCGTAGCCATCCGCGAAGGAACGATTATCGGCGAGCGCGTCATCGTCCATAACAACGCCGTCATCGGCTCTGACGGCTTCGGCTACGCAAAGGACGAAGAGCGCCGCTGGCTGAAGATTCCGCAGACGGGCCGTGTCGTTGTCGAAGACGATGTGGAAATCGGCGCGGGCACGACGATTGATTGCGCCTCAGTCGGCGAGACGCGTATCCGTCGCGGCGCGAAGATTGATAATCTGGTACAAATCGGCCATTCCTGCACAGTCGGCGAAGATGCGCTCGTCTGCGCGCAGGTCGGTCTTGCCGGAAGCTCTCACATCGGGCGGCGCGTCATCCTCGCGGGACAGGCCGGAGTCGCAGGGCATTTGACCATCGGCGACGACGTTGTGCTGACGGCCAAAAGCGCTACGAGCCATAATATCGAGCCGGGCAAAATCATCTCCGGCATCCCCGCCTTCGATAATCGCGACTGGCTGCGCGCCACTGCCGCCTTTCGCCGCCTCGGCGAAATGCAGCGCACGCTCAAGACTCTCGAAGCGAAAATAGCGGCCTTAGAAAAAAATCTGGCCGCCGACAAAGAATCTGCTTGACAGCGAAGGGCGCAACCGGGCATAATCATAATTGAAATTGGTTTTCAATTTCGCCCCACCGGCGAAAATGGAAAATCAGCATCCCGCGTGTTCCCCAAGGAGTTGAGCAGTGCAAAACGGTCAGAGCGCAAAGATTCAAACTTTTCAATCCCCCTGCGATGATGAAAGAGTCGAACTCTTCATTGAGCAGCATGAAGGCGAGGAACGCGTCGTGCTGCGCCAGTCTACATGGACAGATGGGCTTGGCTGGTGCAGCCAGAAGACAATCCGGCTCGATAGCGAACAGCTTGACGACCTGCATCGTGCCCTGACGGTCGCGCGCCATCGCGTCAATCGGCAGCGCGCCGAAGTGGGCCACGGACGGGAATCAGCGCAGGTTATTCAACTACCGACGCTCGCCTGAGCCATCCAAAACTTTTAAAAACAAAGGCCGTAAGCGGATTCTTCCCTGCTTACGGCCCTTTTGTTTTGCTGTTAGGCTGCTAATTTATCCGACCTGTCGGAGCGTGATTTTCTCTTTTGTGACGTTCGCCTTCCGCTCGGAAGTCAGCTTCTCTAACTCGTCAACGTGTAGCTGTTCCTGATAAATCCGCTCTTCCAACTGAAAGCGAGTCGGCCTGTCTTCATCCTTGCAAGACTCCCAGGCGACCATGTATGCGGCGAGCGCCTCGCGCTCAAGCGCCAGGTCTTGCTTCAGCATCTCTTTCAAGTCCGTTGACTGGCGAATCATCCCCGGCTCAACCGTCGGGACGCCGCCAAGGGCCACAATCTTGTCGCCGAGCGTCGTCGCGTGATCGTGCGATTCCTCGCTCTGCTTGCGAAAATAAGAGCGATAGACCTCTCGCTCCGCCCCCGTCACTAGAAAACTGTGCTGCATGTACTGGATTACAGCCCCCAATTCAAGGCTCAAAACGCGGTTCAAATTCTCAATCAATTCAGGATTAGCCATTACTGCCTCCCTCAAAACTCTCTTCGGATGTGAACACTCAAGATGCCTGGGATAATACTCATCAGCAGCCCCGCTGTCAACTATAACCTCTAATATTTCAACACTTAACAATGAAATTCGATTTCAGTTCCAACGAGCTTAAAAATATTTCACGCAAAGGCGCGAAAGGAAAAACGCCGAGAGGAGTGCTCAATCTGCCGTCCGGCGTTATTGACTTAGCTTTCCCCTGCGCCTTTGCATCTTTGCGTGAAAATTTTCTACCGAAAGCTATGTAACAGCGCCGCCGTCAACGATAACCACTTCGCCGTTCATAAAGCTGTTGCGGTCTGAGACCATAAAGGCTGCGTATTCGGCCAGTTCTTCGGGGCGTCCGAGCCGCCCGCGCGAGACCCAGAAATCGTGCATTTGAAGTAGCCGCTCAGGCAGTGTGTGCGCCAAATCCGTGTCAAAGATTCCGGCGGCGATGGCGTTGACGGTGACGTTGAAGGTCGCGGCCTCGCGCGAGAGACATTTAGTAAAGCCGATGACGGCGGCCTTCGACGTAGCGTAATGGACGGAAGTTGGCAGGGCGCGAATCGCGCCGATGGAAGTGATGTTTAGGATAGCTCCTTTGCGCTGGCGGATCATCTGTTTATAGATGGGCTTGGTGACGGCGAACAGCCCGTTGATGTTCGTATTGATGACCTCATCCCAGGCGCGGTCTGTCGTCGTCGCAAAATTATCGCCCCGGTTAATCGCAGCGTTGTTGACCAGAATATCCACTCCTCCCCAAAGTTCAACCAGTTCACGCGTTAATTTCTTCAGACCGACACGATCCGTCACGGGCACTTTGTAGGCCAGAGCGCGACGCCCGTGCGCTTTGATTTTCTCGACGGTCGTTTCAGCCAGATCGTCGCGGGAGTGATAGTTGAAGGCCACGTCTGCGCCCTCGCGCGCAAATATATCGCAGAGTGCCGCGCCGATTCCGCGCGTGCCGCCCGTGATGAACGCACGCTTCCCCTCAAGCAAAAGGCTCACCTGTTCCACTCCAAAAAAAACCGCTTCGCCCATCGAAGCGGATAAATTTAGTAAAGCTTAATCGCCATCGTATCGCCGATTAAAGCGCGAACCTCTGCCAATCGTCAACAAACCAAACGTTTATAACGGGCGCGCTTCGACCAGCACAGGCTCTTCGTGGGCCAACACGGGTGGCGGAATGAGCGCTGTAATCTCTTCGACGATATGTCTGGTCGCGTTCGGTATCACGAGACTGATGGTCGCGGCTTGCAGGGCGGCGTAATGCTTTGAATCTTCAACCATCCGGCGAATCACGGGCACGATGTCTGTGGCGCGTTGCAAGAGGACGCCAGCGCCACGTTTTTCAATCAGGTTTGCCGCGCCAGCTTCCTGCGGCATCGGCGGCGTCGTGGCATCGGCGATAATCGGCACACGGCACGCCAGCGCCTCATAGGTCGTCAGGCCGCCGAGTTTCGAGATCATCACGTTGGCTGCGCTCATCAACTGCTCAATCTGCTCGGAATAGCCGATGACCTTAATGGGGAAAGGCGCAGTTGCGGCCAGCGTCTCCGCTTCAGCCTTTAACTCTTCGTTGCGCCCGGCGAGAAAAATCGCCTGCACATCCAGCTTTCCACGCACAAGCTCACGAAAGATGGCCGGGATATTTCCGCCGCCAGCCCAGCCAGCGTTGACGAAGACGGTGAATTTCAGAGGGTCAA
The DNA here is from genome assembly GCA_036387475.1 of Pyrinomonadaceae bacterium. GTDB lineage: Bacteria > Acidobacteriota > Blastocatellia > Pyrinomonadales > Pyrinomonadaceae > DASVTR01. The sequence continues at coordinate 23,233 of DASVTR010000015.1, forward strand.
GACCGAGAGCCTTGCGCGCGGCCTGCGCGGCCTGCTCACTCGGATAAGCAAACTTCGGATGCACGGGCATGCCGGAGACTTTGATTCGCTCAGGCGCAACGCCGTAGTCAATCAACTGCTGGCGCGCTTCATCGCTGGCGACGAGGTAAAGCTTGACATCATCGCAGGCCCAGCCCTTCCAGAAGCCGTAGCAGGGGTCTGTGACGACTGTGACGAGCGGGATTCTATCTGCCAGTTTGAGTTCCTTGAGCACACGGCCAATCGCGTGCTGCGTTAAGGGGTGAACACTGACGACGACGTGCGGACACCAGCGCTCAAAGAGGTCGCGGACAAAGCCGACGCTGCGCGCATAAAAGAATTCTCTTGTTTCGGGACGAAAGCGATTGACGGCCCAGTAGAGATATTTCATCCAGTGCTGTTTGTGGCGCAGCACCCAGTTGTAGAGGCGCACGAGTTTGGCCGAAACCTCGTGCGATTCTTCGATAGCCTTGACGACGCGAACAGCGTAGGACTGGCTATTGAAGAATTTCTGCACGCCCGCCACAATCGCAGCCGCCGCCGACCGATGACCGCCGCCCGTATCGGACGAAATAATCAGGATTTTGGGAACACGCGCTCGAAACATAATTTCTCACCGAAAAGAGAATCAACCTTCTTCACTTTTGCCTGCCCGCAGTTTTTTGCCACTGCGCGAGCCATACTTTTTAAAGATTTCATGAGTTCGCGCTTGAAATATTTCCATCTGCTCGCTAAACACTTCTTTAGTCAATTCACCCACCCGTGGGCCATAGAGTTGTGCACTGCCCTGCGTGATTTCGGTGGCTAAGAGCGATGACTTTTCCGAAACCTTCTTGCCCAGCGGAGTATTGTAAAAGGAGTTCAATTCACGGATTTCAGCTTCCGTAAAAGAGTCGCCGGGAATCATTGCTGATGAAAGAACTCGCTCAAATACCTCTGCGGGATTCTGCCTAATCTCTTGGTGCAGTGCTGTGGCTTTGGCTTCCTCCGCTTTGGGTGAAGGAAGCACGTTGAAAGCGCCTTTCGCCTGGAGGGTTGAAACAACCGACGCCCTCAACGCGGTTTGATATAGATTTAAAAACTTCTTGCCGGTAGGAGACTGACCAAACGCTATCAGTTCGTTGACCTCATCCCCGGTGAAATATTTGTCGAAAACGGACGCGCTCAGATTTTCCAATGCTTCGCTGTTAATAATCTGCTGAACGACTCTTTTTTTAATTTCATTGAACACACCGTCACTAAACTCGTGAATCACCCGCTCCATTCGGGCCGCATCTTCGGGTGTCAATGGCTTGAACATACCTTTCGCTTTAAAATCAGCGATGGTTGCGCCGGGCCAGTTTGCCTGATACAGAGTGACCAACTCCTCAAAGGTTGCGGCCATATTCCTCTGCACGCCTGTCACTTCAAAAAGCTTTTTAATGGCAGCGCGTTTTTGCGGAGCGATGCTTTCCTGCGCCACGGCCAGCGAGGCGCTCGCAGCGAACAGAACACATCCAATTAGCAGGCGTCTAATCTTCACTGATAGTTCAACTCAAGTCCTGAGAAAGTATAAAGGCGTGCCGCTTATACTTTTACTGCCATTCCATCGGCTTCCGGCTGTTGGCGGTCAATGCCTTTGCGTGCCTTTTTCATCTCGCGTTCCAGCTTCTTGATTTGAATTAAGTGCTTCGGGTTGAAAGGCAAACTCGGATAGTAACTGTTCGACTCGTGCGTGCAGAAACAACCGTCCGATGCCTTCTTACGCCGCGCCTGCATAGCGGGCGAGAGCCAGAGCTTTTGAAAATTCCAATCGTAGTCGCGCAGGTTGCCTACGGGTTCAAGATTCTCGCAAGAGGAGACAGTGCCCTCGTCGTAGATGACGCCGCCCGCAGTGCCCGCGTAGCAGGTCATCTGCGCCTGCTGCGTCTCCTGCGTTTTGGCAATCAGCCCGTGCATGTAAATGTCTATCGCAGCTTTGAAGAAGCCAGCGTCGCCGCCATAGTTATTCTTGATTGCAGCATGACGCGAATCGTCGTCAATCATCTGCGCGAGCTTTGCGTAGCGCGTATGGTCTATCTCAAGCTCGATGGGGTCGGCTGACGGCGGACGAATATAATTGAAGTTAACCTTATCGGGCTTCAAGTCGTATTTCAGAAAATCGTACCACTCGAAAATCGTATCCTGGTTCGAGTTCATAAAGCAGGTGCAGGTCTGTATGTCCAGGCGCGGATAAGCTTTCTTGATGGCCTGCAACTCGCGCGCTGTGCTGATGGCTATATCCCATGAGCCGGGCTTCTGCCTGATTTTTTCGTGCTGCTCTTTAAGGCCGTCCAGCCCTAGCGCGACCGTCACGTTGAGATTCGGGCACTCCTGCAGGATGCGCGTCACGTCCGGGAAGATACGCTTTTGAATCTGCCCGTTAGACATGATATAGATGGATTCGAGCTTGTTGTTCTGGTAGAAGGCGCGTGCGATTTCCGGCAAATCTTTGCGCGTAAACGGCTCGCCTCCGGCCAGGATAAGAACGCCCAGATTGCCGCCGAGCGTCTCCGAGATTCGCTCAATCTCGTGGGTCTTCATTTGCAGCTTTTTACGCGGGCGGTCGTCCAACTCATCCGTGAAGAAACAATGCGTACAGCGCATGTCGCAGACGGACGTGACCAGAATATTCAACAGCACAGGCGAAAACGGCTGGCCCAGCGCCAGCCGCGCATAACGCTTCAGAAGTTCTTTTGTCGTGTAATCCATTCTTATCCCTGACAATCAAAATGCGCTCTCTGGCGAGCAGGGAGCGCAGCGCCGTAAACAGCAATCTAACTGCAATAATTACAGCATTTACCCCGAAGTGTCAACGTGCGGCCAGCTATGCCGCTCCGTGACCAGAGCTTTGATGCTCGGAAGCGCTGCCGCGCTCGCCGCGCCCCTGAATTCCGAGCGCTCGCATACGCCTGTAGAGATGGCTGCGGTCAACGCCCATCAACTCTGCCGCGCGCGAGACGTTGCCTTCGGCTTCCGCCAGCTTTCTTTGAATAAACTCGCGGTGATAAGCGTCCGTCGCCGCCTTGAAGGACGGAAACCTGAAAGAGGCAGCGGGCGGTTCTTCGCCGCCGAAGACGGGCAAATCATTCGCGCTGACCTTCGTCTTGCCGTGCATAATCACCACGCGCTCGATGGTATTCCTCAACTCGCGCACGTTGCCCGGCCAGGAATAACTCTGCATCGCATCCATCGCATCACTTTCAAAACGCTTCGGCCTTTTGCCGTAAGCCAGCGAGAAACGCTGGTTAAAATGTTCGACAAGCAGCGGCACGTCTTCCAGCCGCTCGCGTAAAGGCGGCAACTCGAAGGGAATCACATTCAAGCGATAAAAGAGGTCTGGACGAAAGTTTCCCTGCTCGATTTCAAAGTAGAGCCGCTTGTTCGTCGCGGCGATGACGCGCACGTCAACGCGCACGCTTGTGCCGCTGCCGACAGGCTCGAAGCGCTGCTCCTCAAGCACACGCAAGACCTTGGCCTGCACACGCGCGCTCATGTCGCCCACCTCATCCAGAAAGAGCGTCGCGCCGTCGGCCAATTCAAACTTGCCCTTCTTCGCGGCGGTCGCGCCCGTGAACGCTCCCTTGACGTGGCCGAACAATTCAGACTCGATTAACTCTTCGGGAATCGCCGCCGAGTTGACTTCGATGAAGGGCGCGCCCGCGCGACGTGACTGTGCGTGAATCGCACGCGCGACCAATTCCTTTCCTGTCCCGGACTCGCCGTAAATAAGAACGCGCCCGTCGGTCGGAGCGACGACCACAATCTGCTTACGCAAAGCGCGCATCGCGATAGACTCGCCGACCATCGCATACTCTTCATTCAACGCGTCCGTCAACTCCGCGTTAACGCGTTCCAGTTCTTTCTGTCGCAGGGCATTGCGGACTGTCAGGATGGTCTTCTCAATCGAGAGCGGTTTTTCGATGAAGTCGAACGCGCCGAGCTTTGTCGCCCGCACAGCCGTCTCTATATTTCCGTGGCCGGAGATCATTACGACAGCCGCCTCAATGCCTGCGGCGCGCAATTTCTCCAACGTCTCAAGGCCGTCAATGCCGGGCAGCCAGACATCCAACAGCACGCAGCCGTAAGCTCTGCGCTCGACTGCCTTCAAGCACTCCTCGCCCGACCCGACCGCTTCGGCAGCAAAGCCTTCGTCTTCCAGCACCGCGCGCAGGGTGTCGCGGATACCGCGCTCGTCGTCAACAATGAGTATGGAATTAGCCACAGTGGTCAGTGGTCGGTGGCCGGTGGTCAGTGGTCTGCCTGATGGTCTTGAACTGACCACTGACCACTGACCACTGACTACTGACTAATCGTCGGTATTTCAATGGTGAACTTCGCGCCGCGCGGGTGATTGGCTTCGGCGCGGATGCGTCCGCCGTGATCCGTGATAATGCGCTGAACAATGGCGAGGCCGAGGCCGGTGCCGCGCCCGCGCGTTGAAAAATAAGGTTGAAAGAGACGCCGGAAATCTGTGCGCGGGATGCCGTGGCCCGTATCCGTGACTTCGGCCAGCAGCAGGCCGCGCGAGGGGTCGTGCGCTGTCGCAACCGTGACGCGCTGTTCCCCCTCGACGTTTTCGAGCGCTTCGAGCGCGTTATCAATCAGGTTAACGAAGACGCGGCGCACCTGCTCTGCGTCGAGCATAGCCGATGGTAGCTGTGGCGCGAGAGCAACGTCCAAGCGCACGCCGTTCAAGCGTTCTTCGTAAAGGGTGATAGCTTGCCTGACAACCTCGTTCAAATCTGCTGCTTCAAGGCGCGCGTGCGGCAGCCGGGCAAAGCGAGAGAACTCGTCAACCATCGCTTTGAGTCCGGCGACCTCGCGCGTGATCGTCGCCGTACATTCGTCAACAACCTGAGCGACACGCGCACGCTCAATGGCAGCATTGCCGTTTCCGCTGCCGTTGGAATCGCCGTTCGCGCCGCGATGAAAATTCTTGGCGATGCGTTCGGCTGAGAGTTGTATCGGCGTCAGAGGGTTCTTAATCTCGTGAGCCATACGGCGCGCGACCTCGCTCCAGGCTGCGGCCCGCTGCGCGGTTAAAAGCTCCGATAAATCTTCGATGACGATGACGACGCCGCGCTCTCCGCCATCGGGAGCGCGTAAAGTTGTGGCGGTCAGGGCGACGGGGAGCGCTGCTCCGTCGGGCGAGTTGCCACGCGCCAGTTCTGTCTGCTCTGTGGCACGGTTCATTCGACGGGCGCGACGAATAAGACGCTCGATGACTGCGTTGTCTTCGGGGCTGGTGATATTGCCGAGCGTCGTGGATGCGGGCGGAAGAGCTTCGAGTCGCAACATGGCGGCGGCGGCAGCATTGATGGTTGTCACCAGCCCGCTTTCGTCCAACGAGATGACGCCGGTTGACAATGATTCGAGAATTGTTTCGATGTAGTTGCGCCGCTCTTCGAGAGCCAGATTCTTTTCGCGTAGTTCGGTCGCGCCCGCTTCGATGTGTCGGCGATTCTCGTCGAGTTGCGCCGTCATCTGGTTAAACGAATCTGCGAGCAGGGCCAACTCGTCTTCGGCGATGGTTTCGACGCGGTGTGAGAGGTTGCCGCGAGCGACTTCGTTGGAAGCTTCGGCGAGCGCTTGAATCGGCTTGGCAATGCCGCGCGCCAAGTGAATAGCAACCCACGTGGAGGCGAAGAGCAGCAGCAAGGTCAGCAGTCCGAGCGTCGAGAGTCCGAGTAGTCGGACTTTGCGCTGGCGCGCGACGAGCTTGCTATACTCGCTTCTTGAATCGGTCAGAATCTCGCCGAGCGCAGAGTCGGCGCGACGCGTTGAAGCAACGGAGAGGAGACGGTCTCCGCTCAAAGGGATTGTCGCCACGTCGAAGCCCTTGCCATCGGAGAGGCTGGCGTCAGTTCCGCCTGATTGTCGCGCTTGTCTGAGCGCTTCTTCCAACTCAATGCGCTCCGCCTCCGGCAGTCTGGTCTCGCTTCTTAAGAAGACTTCGCCGCCTGCGCCTGTAATCTCTATGGCAGCCAGATTGCCGCTTTCGACAAAGCGCGTCAGCGCATTCTCGTGATTGAACTCTGGCATCCCGTCGAGCATCACTGCCAGCAGCGAGGCGTTCCCACGCAGGCTGCGCGCCTGAACTTCCTGCGACTCACGCTGCACCTTGACCGCTTCATTAACGATGTCTTCGGGCAGACGATAAAACCATTTTTCGAGCGAGCGATTGAGGAAGAGATATGAGAAGACGGCCATCGCCGTGATCGGGAGCAGGCTTACCGAAATGAAATAGACGATTAAGCGCGTCTTGATTTTAGAGCCGAGCTTGCGCTCGCGGCGCTCGCGGCGCAGCTTGATGAGATTGCGGATAAAGATAAAGCTAAAGACGATGAAGGCTGCGAAATTGAGCGATGAAAGCGCGTAGAGCAGCAGCGTGTCTGAAGCCGTGTCTGGCGGTACGACCGTCCAGAGGCCGAAGGCTTGCAGCGCGATGAGCACGGAGAGCGGCAGGAGCACAAGACCGCCGAGCAGCCAGGGGGCAGTCCGCCGTCGCGGCTTAAGTTCTCCCGTCACGTCCTCTTCAGTGGTTCGCGTCTTCTGGCTCATAGATGGCAGCACTTTCAACGGGAAGTTTACCATACGTCCGGCTCTGTCGCTCTCGCGCTCGCGGTGCAAGTCTGTGACGGCTTCGGCTAGAATAAGCAGGCGGTCAGATTAAAGCCGACGGATGAGGCGAATGGAATTCTCTGCAATCTTTTTCAATCGTGCAGGACGCATACGCAGCGGGTGGCGTGTCCTGGCCTTTGCGGTGACGCTGGTCTTGACTATTCGTTTTCTATTTGACCTCACTCGCGTCCTGCTGCTGAAGGTCGTCGGGTTGCCGGAAGACGTTCTTGCAGCGAGCGCTTGGGGCTGGGTCTTGCAGGCCGCTATCTTTTTGATCGCCGCGACGCTGCTCGGCTGGGGTTACGGCAAGCTGTTTGAAGATTTGCCTGCGCGTGCGCTCGGCTGGGGATTTCACAGCGGTTGGTTGCGCGACTGGCTCAAGGGAACGCTCGTCGGCGGCGCTTCCCTCCTCTTGGCAACTCTGCTCGCGGCGAGCTTCGGCGGCTTTAGTTTCACGCTCAATGCAGCGGCGGCGTTTCCGGCCATTGGCCGTACGCTCCTGCTCTCCGGCCTTATCTTTATACTCGCCGCCGCCGCAGAGGAAGCGATGTTTCGCGGTTATCCGCTGCAAACGATGGCGCGCTCGAAAATGGCATGGCTGGCGATTTTGATAACTTCTATTATCTTCTCCGCAGGGCATCTGGATAACCCGAACGTCGTGCGCGGCTTTACTTTTGCGAATACGGCGGTGGCAGGCGTCTGGCTGGCCGTCGCTTATCTGCGAACTCGCAGCCTCTGGTTTCCGCTCGGCGTTCACTGGTCATGGAATTGGATGATGGGCGCGGTGCTCGGCCTGCCCGTCAGCGGAATCAATCATCTGACGCCGAACCCTTTGGTGCGAGCCGAAGCAATCGGCCCGGCGTGGCTGACCGGCGGGTCATACGGAATCGAGGGCGGAGCAGCCTGCACCGTCGCCCTTATCGTCTCGACTCTCTTTGTCTGGCGCACAGGACTGCTGTCCGCAACCGAAGAGATGAAGCGTTTCACAGACCACGAGATTCCGAAATGGGAACAAACGCCCCCTCCGATTCAACCGCAACTGTTCGACAGCCGTGTGACACCACAAAGTCTGAGCGAAGACGAACGCCAGGTTTAAGACGGCAGTTTGTTAACGGTTTTCGACCAGCATACGTCTTAAGAGTTGGCAGGCTGAAAGAGTGTAGGCCGGCAAGCGCCTCAAAAGAATCCGGCCAGGAACTTCTTCCAAATTTTCCGGGAAAGCACGCGCCGAGGGCAGTTGCCGAGCGCGTCGAGTGGAATGTCCAAGCTTGAGCTAACAGGAGACTTACTCCTTATGGCCGGTACGGCGTTAGCCGTCAATAGAGCGCCCGTTGCCGAAACATCGCCCCACGCCTCGCTCGTCGAGGCCGCGCGCGATGGCGACCAGCGGGCCTTCGGGCAGCTTTACGATCTGTACGGGCCGATGGTGCACGGCATTCTGCTGGCGCGCGTGCCCTGGGGCGAGGTTGACGATCTAGTGCAGGACGTTTTCCTGCTGGCCTTTAAGCGGCTGGGGAGTTTACGCGACTGCGCCGCCTTCGGCGCTTGGCTGGCGATGATAACGCGTAATCGCGCGATGGATTTCCACCGCCGTTCGCGCGAGATGGCAGAGTTGCCCGAAGACCTGGCGCGGGCCGAAAGCCGCGAGACGGAAGCACGCGAAGTGCTTGAATTGATTCGCAGCCTGCCCGAAGCTTACAGGGAAACCTTAGTGCTCAGGTTGGTGGAAGGAATGACGGGGCCAGAAATCGCCGAACGCACGAATCTGACGCCAGCCTCTGTGCGCGTCAATCTACATCGCGGAATGAAGCTGCTGCGCGAAAAGCTCAGCGGAACGGAGGGCACATGAGCGACGATTACCTGTGGAACAAATCAGGCACGCCTGACCCGGAGATAGAACGACTGGAACAACTCCTCGGAGATTTGCGCTATCGTCGCCCAAGCGGCAACTTGCCCCTGCCGCAGAGCGCGCCGGTTTCTTCACGCCGCAGCTTCCCTCCCGTGTTCGCCATAGCGGCTGCCGTGCTGTTCATGATGGTGGCTGCCGGTGCTTGGTTCGCCCTCGGCCTACGCAATCAGGAAACAACGCCAGGTGTGGCGGCAATCAACGTGCAACCCGGAGCAGCGCGCGATTGGCCCAACCCGGAAAGCATGTCTGTCATGACCGCGCCGGTAACTTCTGTTGAAACGAACGAGCCTGAATTGAAATTCTCAGGGCCGAAAGCCTCAAGACTTAACCGACAACGGCGCTCGCCGGAGCTTAGACGCGGAGCACAGCCGGATGTTCAGTTAGCAAGCTCTTCATCTCCCAACCGCCGCGAGCGAATCAGTGAAGACGAGGGAGTGGCGGCCAGAGAGCAATTGATAAAGGCGCTGCATCTAGCCAGTTCAAAGCTCAATCAGGTGCAGAAAAAGATTCAGGATAACAAAGCCGCTGGCCCCGTATCTTAAATTTGAAGAAGAGACGAACGGAGTTCTGTATGAAGCCCACGTTAATAAAATCTCTGAGACTACTGTTTCCCGCATTGCTCATTGTCGCAGGCGTTGCGGCAAACGCTTACGGGCAGGACGCCAAGCTGCGGATTAGCGACCTCGAACGTCTTGAACCGCGTGCCTCGCAGGTTCTGGATATCAACATTGACGAGCGCCTGCTGCAAATCGCCGTCAAGTTTCTCAATCCCAAAGACCCTGAGCAGGCAAAGGTCAGAGAGTTGGTCGCCGGGTTGAAGGGCGTCTACGTCAAGAGCTACGATTTTGACAAACCGGGCGAATACTCTGCGGCGGATTTCGCACCGATTAGCACGCAACTAAAGGGGCCTGGCTGGTCTCGAATGGTCGGCATCCGAAGCGCGCGCGACAAGGCGAACATAGAAGTCTACACGATGCTCGTCGGCGACAAGATTGGCGGCATGGCCGTCATCGCCACCGAAGCGACGCAACTAATGATCGTCAACATCGTCGGCCCGATTGACCTCGAAAAGCTTGCCGCGCTCGAAGGTAACTTCGGCATCCCTAAACTGGAAATCAAGATTGACGAACCGAAACGAAAGGAGTGATGGCCCTTATGACACAGCGCAAGCGATACTTCGTTTACGTTCTCGCGCTCATGGTCGCACTCTCCTTCGGCTATTCTACGGCGCGAGCGAAAGACCCCGAATTTGACGCGATCACCAAGCATCTCAAAGCACAATACAGAGCCAAGCGCCGCAAGATTCCCTTCATGGGACTGGCAAACTTCGCCATCAAAATCATTCGTCCCGCCGGGGTCAAAAGCATCAAGGTTGCAATCTTTGAAGAATTAAGCCACGCGCCCTCCGCAGGCAACAACGAATTGACCGTCGTCATGCGCAACGCGCTCAGCCCCGAATGGCTGCCGCTCGTGCGCGTCCGCTCGCGCAACGGCGAGCAGATGTACGTCTACGCCAGAGACGCGGGCGAGAGCGTCAAGCTAATGGTCGTCACTATCGACGGCACAGAAGCGGTCGTCGCACGCGTTCAGGTCAATCCGCAGAAGTTGAAAGAGTTTCTCGACAATCCAAAGATTCTCGGCATCTCACTCAAATAAAAAGTCTAGAGTCTAAAGACAGGAGTCCAGAGTCAAGCACTTGCTTTTGACTCTGGCCTCCTGTCTTTAGACTCTTAGACTCTCTCTTGTTTATCTCTCGTCAATGGGCACGTATGACAAATCGCGTTCGCCCGTGTATTCGGCGCGCGGGCGAATCAGTTTGTTGTTCGCGTATTGTTCGAGGATATGTCCTGTCCAACCGCTGATGCGGCTGACGGCGAAGATGGGCGTGAAGAGTTCGAGCGGAATGCCCATCATGTAGTAGGTCGAAGCGGAATAGAAATCGACGTTCGGATACATGCCCTTTTCGCGCATCATGATCTCTTCAATTTTGCGCGAAACCTCGTGCCATTTCGTTTCCCCTGCAAGCTCTCCCATCTCTTTTGAGAATCTTCGGAGGTGTGTGGCGCGGGGGTCTTCCGTTTTATAGACGGCGTGGCCGATGCCCATGATTTTCCGTTTCTGCGCCAGCGCTTCACGTATGTATTGCTCTGTGTTTTCGACTTCGCCGATTTCGAGCAGCATCTTCATGACGTTGGTGTTCGCGCCGCCGTGCAGCGGGCCGGAGAGAGCAGCGATGGCTGCCGTCACAGCGCCGTACATGTCTGCGAGCGTTCCGGCGACGACGCGCGCCGTAAACGTAGAAGCATTCAACTCGTGGTCGGCGTGCAGCATCAGGCAGACATCGAAGACGTGCGCGTCGTGCTCGGAAGGCATCTCACCTTTGAGCATGTAGAGAAAGTTGGTGGCGATGTTGAGTTCCGGTTTGGGCTTGATTGGCTCTTGCCCGTTATGAAGACGTGCGGCGGCGGCGACGATGGTCGGCAGTTGTGCCGTCAAACGCGTGGCCGTTCGCAGGGAAGCCCCGCGCGAAGTATCACGCGCGCTGTTGTCGTAAAAGTCGAGCGCCGAAATACTCGTCCGCAGCGTGTCCATCGGCTCTGCATCGCGCGGAAACTGCCGCATCAACTCCAACAACCCGGCGGGCATTTCGTAGCATTGCGAGAGCGATGCTCTTAGTTCGTCGAGTTCCGCGCTTTTGGGGAGGCGACCGTGCCAGAGAAGAAAGATGACCTCTTCAAAAGTGGAATGTTGGGCGAGATCGTGAATGTTGTAGCCCTGATAGATGAGTATTCCCTGCTGGCCGTTCACGTCGCCGATTGCTGAAGTCGCGGCGACCACGTCCCGCAGCCCGGCAGCACTGGCCGCCGTAGCAGCGCCCGTATCCTTCGCTTTATTCATGATCTCGTGTCCTTATGTTTGAAGTAATTTTGAAGATAGCAAAGAGCGTGACGTGTGACAAGTGACGGCTCGATAGAGAATACGTTTACGGCTTATGAGACTATTATTCCCGCTCAACGACGATGAATTTCTGCCCGCGCCGCGCATTCAATCTGCGCGATGCCGAATCCTGATAGGCGACGATTTCCAGGAATCTGGCGCTTCCCCAGATGGCAAACAACTCGTCTGAATCCACATTATGCTGAGCGTAGAATTGCCGGAAAGATTTTATCTCGTGCCCGTTAATCACGATTTTCTCCCAGCGCCCGGCCATCTCTTCGGCGAAATCCCTGTGACTCAGATTCGTGATGCAGTTGCCGAAATGATCTATGTGAATGATTGAGCCTTCCAACGCTCCGTCTTTATTCATCATGGGATAGAAGTCCAGATCAAGGCGTATATAATCATCATAGACTTCTGTGCCCAACTCTTCTGGAAACACACCCTTTGACAGCGCGCCCGCGACGGGGGCGAAGATGTCGCGCCCGTGAAAGGTTGCGCTCACGGGCTGACGAAAGTATTCCTCGCGCGATAGTTCAAAGACATCAACACTCACGTCATAGAAGTAGAAAATGTAGCTGAACAAACCGTTGTCAGGCCCGATGAAGAAATGCTCGCCCGCACGCACAAGCAAGGGACGACGCATTGAGCCGACGCCGGGATCAACCACGGCGACGTGAATCGTCTTCGGCGGGAAGGTTTTATATGAATGGTAGAGAGTGAAAGCGGCGGCGCGGATGTCGTGCGGCGGAATCTCGTGTGTGATGTCTATGATGCGCGCTTCTGGATTAACGTTGAGAATCGCGCCCTTCATCGCGCCGACGAAATAGTCTGTAGTCCCGAAGTCTGTGAGCAGCGTAATGAGAGGGACGTGTGAAGGCGGTTGCGCGGAGTCTGTCGATTCTATTTCTTCTCGCCAGGACTCCGCGCTTCTGTCTCTCCGCTTCTGTTCACTAGTGATGCGTCTGTTTCTCACTGAATGCGCGTTGTGCTAGAGGTACGGATTCTCATTTGCTGGCCGCTCGGCATGCGTATCTCTTTGCCGCGCTGCGAGAGGACGCCGCCAGTGCCGATAGCGCCGCCGATGGCCGCGCCGATGGCCGCGCCCTTACCGCCCCCGGCAATCGCGCCGATGATCGCGCCGATGCCGGTCGTGGCCCCCACCTTGGCGACATCATCCTTTGTCGAGTCTCTGCCCTTCACGCCGCCTTCGGGGTCTACGTCGCCAACATCATCGCTGCTGCTCGTACTGATAACTTCGATGACCTGCGCTTCAAAGTTTGCGCCGCGATTATCGGGGAAGCGTATGTGGTCAAAGGTGAGTTGTAGTTCGGCCCTGCCGCTGACCTTGCCGGGGCGCTTGACGCGTGTGACGCGGCCATCCAGCATCGCGCCCTCATACTCGCGCGGCTCAAGGACGCGCGCCTGAAAACGGTCGCCGCGCTGTGTGGCAGCCGTAGAGAGGTTTGTCAACAGTTCGACTCTCATTACAGTGTTGGATGGAATGTCGAAAATGCTGCCGGGCAAAGAAGCGTTGCTGTTGTTGGTGTTGGAACTGCCGGAACCTTTGCTGACGCTGGTGCTGACGCCTGCGCTGTCGTAATCGTCGTCCTGAGTGTTTGGCTGGCCCTGCGCGCTGGTTTGCTGGCGTCGCGCGAGGCCGGTGGGAACATCGGATTTGAAAGAGCGCCGCTCGAAGCCGTCGTTATAGCCAACCTCGAAGCCCTGCTGGTAGCCGTCGCGATAATCTTCGAGTGAGCCATAGGCAGGAGCATACGCGCGGTCGCCCTGTTGGTAATCTTCCTTGCTGCGATAATCGCGCGCTGAATTGTCAACTGCGTCTCGATAGCCCGCCTGGTAGCCGTCCGAATAGCCCGTGCGATAGCCGCGTTCCAAAGCTCCGGTGCTCTGCTGAACGACGGATGGCGCGGATGTCTTAAGGCTCGCGCCGGTCAAGGCAAACGTCGGCACAGCGAAGAGCGTGAAAGCGAGCGAGGCGGCAAACATCCGTGTCAGGTTTCTCATATAACGTCCCTTCATCTTAAACGGTTAACGGCTCTGAATGGATACAGCCTTGAAACTGTAGGCTGCGCCGACATTCCATACATGCTAGATAGTATCACTGTGTGCAAGCGTTTCGGTAAACTTCTATGTCTCTTGACGGTGCGTGTCTGCGCGCCCTAGACTCGTTTCTGATGCACGTTGCAGGGGTGAAGGTTTTCCGCCAGCGTAGTTTATGATTCGCAGAGTGTACCTGGACAATAGCGCGACGACGCCGATTGACCGGCGCGTGGTTGATGCGATGCTGCCGTATTTGACCGAAAAGTACGGCAATGCGTCGAGCGTGCATTACTTCGGGCAGGAAGCGCGAGCGGCTGTTGATAAGGCGCGGCGCGACGTAGCAACCCTCATTGGCGCGCGGGCTAATGAAATCACGTTCGTCTCCGGCGGAACAGAGGCCAACAATCTTGCGATACGCGGTCTGGCCGAAGCCGCCACAGCTTATGGCCGTCACATCATCACTTCACAAATCGAGCATCCGTCTGTACGCGGCGTCTGCGACCGTTTGGAACAACAGGGCTGGGAGATTACGCGTCTGCCGGTTTACGCGGACGGCATCGTGCGCGTCGAAGATGTGCGCGCGGCCATTAAGCCGGAGACAGTGTTGATTACCCTGATGCTCGCCAACAACGAGATAGGGACGATTCAACCCGTGTTGGAAGTGGGCGCGATTGTGCGAGAGCGGCGCGCGCAGGGGCAGCGCCATTTGTGGCTGCACACGGACGCGACGCAGGCCGCTGGCCGCATGAAGATAGACGTGGAAACGCTGGGTTGTGATCTGCTGTCGATGTCCGCGCACAAGCTCTACGCGCCGAAGGGCGTGGGCGCGCTGTACGTGCGGCGCAGCGTACGACTGATAGCGCAAACAATCGGCGGTCATCAGGAACGCGAGCGACGCGCGGGCACTGAATCGGTTGCTGGCATCGTCGCCTACGGCGCGGCGGCTCGTCTGGCTGTCGAAGAGTTAGACGCACGCATCGAACACCTGCGACGCCTGCGCGATACTTTTGAAGCCGGAGTCTCAGAGCGCATCGAAGAGGTCGTCTTTAACGGGAGGCGTGAGCGGCGTTTGCCTCACCTATCGAACATTTCCTTTCGCTACATCGATGGCGAGGGCTTACTGATAAGTTTGGACATGCAGGGCATAGCCGTCTCGACCGGCTCGGCCTGTTCTTCCGGCTCGCTTGAGCCTTCGCCCGTCATACGCGCGCTCGGACACAACGACGAACTGGCGAGGGCTGCCGTGCGCTTCAGCTTCGGTCAGGACAACACGGATGAGGATGTCGCTTACGTGCTCGAAGTGTTGCCCCGCGCCGTAGAGAATCTGCGCCGTCTCTCGCCGCTTTATCAAAAGGCTCTAAGCGAGCGCGCGTGCCAGACCGTGAAAGCATAAATTCCAGTTTACAGTTTTCGGTTTTCAGTTTTCAGTTAAAGACAGATTGTATTGCGTCGCTGGAGACTCGGAACTCAAAGCTGAAAACTTGGAACTCAAAGCTGAAAACTGAAAACTCAAAACTGAAAACTGTTCATCTTGCCTTACTCCGAAACTCTCAAAGACCACCTGGCGCACCCGCGTCATCCGGGCGAGTTGGCGGACGCAGACGCGTTCGCAGAGAGAACCAACCCGGTCTGCGGTGATCGCCTGCGGCTGAGTTTGCGGCTGCGCGATGGGCGTATAGAGGCCGCGCGTTTCCTCGCCTACGGCTGTGCGCCGACGCTGGCCTGCGGTTCTGCGCTCGCGGAAATGCTGGAAGGCATGACGACGGCAGAGGCAGCGATGCTGACACGCCAGGAGATAGTGCGCGCCCTCGGCGGACTGCCCGCGCGCAAGCAACACGCCGCCGCGCTCGCCATAGAGACGCTGCGCGCAGCGCTTGAGGCCGCGACAAATTAAGGCGCAACGCTCCGCACTCCGCCTTTTCTCACTTGGAGCGCCAAATTCACGTCACAGACGCACCCGGTTATGTTGATGCGGGATAACCCCGCATGGTTATCTCTGAGCTTCATCAGGTATTGTGTCTTCAGGCCAGTCTGTTTTCGTCCTGGCATATTCCATCCAATCACCTGACGTAATCAACGTCCGTGGGGAATAAAATTCAGTGTCAGGTACGTAAACCCAACCGCTACGGCTGTGTGAACCAAGAGAGATTTCAACCTCCTTTCGCAAATAGCGGGTCGAGGCTTCAAAATCATCCAACTCATTCAGAAGCTCATCACCGACTTCATACACTTCGCCAATCACCGACGAGTTTGATTCATTAAGGAATAAGCCGGGATATGCACCCAGATCATAAAGGCTGCCGTTTACTTTAGCATCAGCAATAAATTTTGAATCGGGAAATCTGGCAGACATCGGGCGCTCACCGCCGCGTCTCAACGTCCCATACACAAAGACCAGATGCTTATTCATTGAGCTTTACCTTTCTCATAGCAGCCTTACGCTTGACAGGCAGAAACGTTCAACATAACGGCACGCGCCAGCGCAAGTGATGTTGATGGCTGCAAGATAAATACACTTGCGGCTGCGGCAGAGCACAGCATTCGCCTCTCATCGTTCCCTGCGCGCCGCCGTGCGCTCCATAGCCAATTTTGTTCGCGACTCTTAGCGCACAGCCAATCTTTTACGCATCGTGAGCGTCGCGCCGGATACCTTCACAGTTTCAAACCCGAACCGCTCATACAAACCGCGCGCAGGATTCTCAGCCGCTACGCTCAGGCATATCTGGTCGTAAGACTCGGCGGCCAGTGTAATCAGTTGCGTGAGTAAACTCGTCCCGATTCCCTGCCCGCGATACGCTGGCAACACTGCCATCCCTAACTCCGGCGTGTGCTCGTCAACGTAGCCAAAACCCTTTTCAGCGCCCGACAGCAGGCGTAGCCAGATTGCGCCCACGCGCAGATTATCCACATCGACGGCCACGAAGCCGCAATCACCCGCGCGTCCCCACTCTGCTACGTATCTGGCAATCGACGGCTCTTTAAGTATGCTGCGCTCAAACAAAGCATGGCCGCTCGGAACATATAGGGATTGATAAAGCATCTCCCACAGGAACGTTTGGTCTGCCGGGCTTAAAGGACGAATCCGGTATCTGGTCAATTGACTCATACGCTATCACACCGAGAGAGCAACATCGCGCTCGTTTGAGTTGCTGCCCGCGAAC
Source organism: Pyrinomonadaceae bacterium (assembly GCA_036387475.1). GTDB lineage: Bacteria > Acidobacteriota > Blastocatellia > Pyrinomonadales > Pyrinomonadaceae > DASVTR01. The sequence goes on from DASVTR010000015.1 coordinate 39,961, forward strand.
GTCAATCATCTTAACCTTCCAAACTCAGCGTACTCGTGTCACTGTGATTACATTTGAGCGATTGGTATTGCTCGGTAGGTCTTGCCGCTTGCCGACTGGTAAAGAGTTTCCTGTGAGCCAGGTGACGAGGAAGTTTTCACGCGTCGCCAAAGCAAAGACCTCGTACCTTTCGCCAATCCCGACATTTCTTTCGCTAAAGTGAGCGTTGACCTGCCAATTACCGCCTGAGTCAATTGTGGGCGTTTCTTGTACCCAATAATCCAACGGCTCAAGCGGGCGCACGACGACAGAGATTTTAGCGTCCGGGTCGTTCACCTTGCCTTTTACTAAATAGCGATTTCCCTCTATTTGCGCGGCATTTACCGGCTCAATAATCTCAATCGTGACGGGCCTGACTTTTACGTTCGACAACCAAACCCAGGACATCACAGCAGCAGCCATTGTGACTAAAAGAAAGAGGCCGAGAGTAATCAGCTTCTGGCGAACAATCCAACCGCTCTGAAGTCCCTTCCAAAGCAGTAAGCCGAAGCCTCCCAGGAGCAACACTATTGCCAGCACAAAAAACAAATCCTGTCGCAGAAACTGTGCTATCAGATTACTCACCGCACCCACACTTGCAATAGCAGCCATCACACTGAGGACAACTTTAAGCGGGTTGGTTTCGTTGGTCATGGCACTTCTCCTCTTCTATCAGAACAATGGATAGCGAGGGCATCAGCGCGAGGTTTATCACCGGCATCAATGGATTAAGCAGGCTAACGCCCAAATCAATCCGCGTTGAGCGTAGCCATTCAGCGCTAGAAGAATAAATCAACCAGCAAAAGAATGCTATCGAAGCGGCGGGGTTAATGAGTTGTTAGCTCGCGTGCGCCACACTTTCTCTTGTCCAGAGTCTACGCAAGAGAATTGGCCCAACAATCCAGTCGGCTACGGGCATCTCCAGATGGCTCGTGCACAGGTAACAAACAAACGCTATGACCATCGCGGGCACGAAAAAGTATTTCTGGGCAGGATGGACTAGGAGGAAGATAACAATTGCGCTGATCGCAATGACAGCCGGAACAATCAGGTTTATGCCTCTATCAGCAATCACGATGAAGGCACGCCCTCCATTCTGATAAAGGCAGTGATTACTTGCGCGCGGCAGTATATCCGGCACGCGCGACGACCGTGCGCGGCTCTCGTCCCGGCGCTTCAATGAGCTTCACTTTAAGCTGGCGGTAAGGTTTGCTGTTCGGATTGGCGGCGGGAGTATAGCCGACTATAAACTGCGTATGCAGGCTACGCATGAGTTCGTCTGTGACCCGTGGTAAATCCTTTGCCGATTCGGGAAAGAAGGCACGCCCGCCAGTCTCTTCCGCCAGCCGCGTCAAAAACCCAACTGCCGTTTCACGCGGGATGCTCTTGGCGTAGTTGCCCTTTCTCTCCGATTCATTGACGAAGCCGATTGCGAAGACCTGTATGTCGCTCTCGCGCAGCAGATTCATCAATTGTCCCGTTTTATAGAAACTGCCTCGCTCTTCGCCATCCGTGATTAGAACGAGGGCGCGGCGGCGTTCGCTTAATGTCCCTTTGCGCTGCTCCGCCATCTTGGTGGCCGAAAGATAAACGGCATCAACAATCGCCGATGTCCCGCCTTCGATATAAAATCCGTCAATGGCATCGAGCAGTGCCGCTTTGTCAGAGGTGGGTTCGTGGACAAACTGTATGTTCTCGGAATCTAAAAAGCGCACCAGAAGAGTTTCGTCTTTGTCGTCGCTGCGCTTGATAATCGCCTGCGCGGTATCAATGACTGATTTGAACTGCGAACGCATTGAGCCGGAACAATCAACCAGCAATCCATAGCTGAGCGGCCTTGTGTCTCTGGCAAACGAGGTGACGGTTTGCTTGATCTCGTCTTCAAAGACCTCCAACTCTTCCAATCGCACATCTTCAATCGCACGGCTCTGTTTATCCAGAATCATGAGATTGAATTTTACAGGCGGCTGCGGCGGCGAGGCTTTCTGCTCCTGTGAAGTTTGAGCCGGAGCGCCCGCACAACTCAGCAGCAGAGCCAACACATACGCCAGTCTGATGTCACGAAGCTTCTGCATAAGTGGCGACGTTTTAAGCTACGGCCTGACGATGGCGGACTACTGATAACAAAAAGCTGCTTATCAACGTGGCGTAGCATAGCGCGGTCGCGTCGCGGAGGGTTGAATGGTCTTGCCGTTGTGATATTCAGGGCCGCAATACTTGCGCGGCTCCTGTCCGATTGAGTAGGTCTTGGAGCGTATGATTGGACAGACAGACGGGTCGGCTATCAGTCCTGTGGTCGGGTCTATGTCGAGTGTGATTGTTCCGTCGAGCCGCGATGGGCCGTCCGTTTGCGGCGCACCGCGATTGTCTGGCCGCTGTGCTCCCCTGCGAGATGAGCCGTCAGGCGGCAGTGCGTCTGTCGTCGGCGCAGGTTCGTAATCATATTGCTCGCCGTCCCCGTTGGTTTCCGGCTCTGCTTCAGGCTCAATCGTTTCATCCGAAGTCTCTTCATCTTCGGCGACGGCAGGAGCAGTGCCGTTGATGAACAGTTCCATGCGCTTGTTCTCGCTGTCGGCGGTGGCAGGCTCGCCCGTGCGCGTGTCAATCTCTATCTGCTGAACATTTTCGGGCATCTTCCAATCGCCGCTCCATTCCGGGTGAGCAGAGAGTGCAGCGCTCATAAAATCCGCCCAGATGGGCAAGGCCGAATCCGCGCCGGTCAGGCCCAATTGAGAATTATCGTCAAAGCCGACCCAAACGACGCAGACGATGTTGGGCGTAAAGCCTGCAAACCAGCCGTCGCGCGATGTGCCTGTCTTTCCGGCTATCCCTACTTTGCCCGGCACGTTCTTTAACCCCCAACTGTTCACCTTAGCAGCCGTGCCGCGATTGACCACATCCTTCATGAAGGATGTCATCACATAGGCGACTTCAGAGCGCATCACTTCATTCTTCTGCGGGGTCGGTGAAACGATGGTCACGCCCTTGCCGGTCGTGATGCGATTGATGGCGACGGGCGCGGTGCGCGTCCCCAAAGCTGCAAAAGACGTGTAGGCGGAAGCCATCTCAAGGGGCGTGGCCTCGTGTGCGCCGAGCGCCATCGCCGGATAAGATTTCGGCGGTTTCGGGATTCCGGCCTTCGCCGCCAAATTCATCACGCGCGCAATCGTTACTTCCATCGCGACATCAACCGTCACGACGTTCAGACTCTTGACCAGCGCGTCGCGCAAGGTCACGGGCTGATTAGAAAACTTGTCGCCGAAATTGCCGGGCGAGTATTCTTGGTCGCCGAAGTGAAAAGTCTTCGGCTCGTCCTGATAGATGGTGGCGGGCGTGATGAGGCGCGGCACTGGGTCGTAGGCCGTGTTGAGCGCGGTGGCGTAGACGAAGGGCTTGAAGACGGAGCCGGGCTGGCGGTGCGCGTCCGTCGCACGATTGAGTTGGCTCTTGGAGTAGTCGCGCCCGCCGACCATCGCGACAATCTCCCCTGTCCTGGCGTTCATCGCCACAAGGGATGCCTGCAAAGTGCCCGGCTCAATTTTTCGTTTCGCGTAAATCTTATCGAGCGCCGCCAGTTGCTTTGTCACAGCCTGATAGGCTGCGCGCTGCAAGTCCATGTCAATTGTCGTATAGATGCGCAGGTGCTCTGCGGCGTTTTGTCCGGCGATGATGTCGCCCAACTGGTTCTGCACGTAATCCGCAAAGTAAGGCGCGTCCGAAGCATCAATCCGCCCGCGCGCAGAAGCGACCTTGAGCGGCTCAGCCTTGGCGGCGGCAGCCTGCTCCGGCGTGATGACGCCGGTTTCGGCCATCGAATCGAGCACCTGATTACGACGCGCCGTGGCCGTCTCGCGGTCGCGATACGGATTGTAACGATTCGGGCTGCGTATGATTCCGGCGAGGAACGCTGATTCGGAGAGCGTCAGGTTGGTGACATCCTTGTTGAAGTAAGCGTCTGCCGCTTCGCCAAAGCCGTTGATGGAAAACCCGGATTGTTGGCCCAGGTAAACCTCGTTGCAGTAGAGCGAGAAGATTTGCTCTTTCGAGAGACGCGTTTCGATGATGAGCGACATGTAGGCTTCTGAGAACTTGCGCCGCCATGTTCTCTCCGGCGAGAGGAGCAGATTTTTGACAAGCTGCTGGGTGATGCTCGAACCACCCTGTCTCGCAATCGGCGAGTTGGGGTCTGCGTCGTAGCGGCGGATGAGAGCGCGCAGGATGCCGCGAATGTTGACGCCGTAGTGTTGGAAGAAAGAGCGGTCTTCGGTTGTCGTGATGGCGTCAATGAGATGCTTCGGCAGATCGTTGAAGCCGACGATTTTTCGTTTAGCACGCTCGCGCCCCGTCACAGAGCTAATCAACTCCGGCTCTAGCTGCGCCTTCTGGTAGCCAGTTCCCTTCTGTAAATCGCTAATCGCGCTGATGCTTTTACCGCCACGACTGAACTGCACTTTAAGCTGTGCGAATCGTAGCTCTCCATCTACGGGCGAGCTGCTGCTCGGCTTGATTTCAAGCGTCGCGCCCGCGAGTTTGTAACGACCGCGAGCGCTATCAGCCTGTTGCCCTTCCTCTACGTAGCCCGCGCGCTTCAGATAAGCCAGCAAATCATCCACCGATAGATTTTCACCGACGCGCAACTCCTTCGGCGCGGCGTAGATGCCTGCCGAGCGCGTGAAGACTTCGCCGTTCAGAAGCTGGTCAATGCGCTTTGAAAAGACGACCCAGTAATAGCCTAGAATGCCAATGGTGACGGTGGTGAGAAAAACGAGCGCGATGACGACCGGCGGGCGAAAGATGCGCTTCATCCAGCGACGAAAGAACCCCCGCTCCGGCTCGTTATTGCTGTACTTAACGATGCGCGGTCGGCGCGGCCCTTTTCCGCCACGGGCAACGGGTGGCACGCGATTCTCTGGTGGATGACGAACGGCCATAAAAACAGAAGTCAGAATTCAGGAGTCAGAATCCAGAAGAAAAGAAAAACAAAAGAAGTGGTTTCCGCCTTGTATTCCGAATTCTGGATTCTGACTCCTGAATTCCGTAGTTGAATGTAATCCCTTCGCCACGGCCTGTCTACCTCTAATTTGACACTCGCGTGCGATAAACGCTACCGTGACGAGTTCGTTCCCGGAGCCTTTGATGCGGCTGGTGAGAGATGAGGTTGACATTATCCGGCTCGCGATTTGCGGTGAGGCCGCGCTTTCGCATTCGTTATGCGCTCGTGGCGCTGGTTGTTGCCGTCATCGTCGGCACGCTCGGCTTCTGCCTGATCGAAGGCTGGTCTGTGCCCGATAGCCTCTACGTGACGGTGCAGACGCTCACGACCGTCGGTTACGGCGACGTGACACCGAACACTGCGGCGGGACGTGTCTTCGCCAGCGTTTTCATGTTCTTCGGAATCGGCGTGGCCGTCTATATTCTGACCAGCACGGTGCAGCAGATCGTGCAATCGGAGTTGCTCGCCGCTTTGGGCGAGCGGCTTCGGCAGCGTGAAATGAATAAGCTACGCGACCATTTTATCATCTGCGGCGCGGGCCGCGTCGGCTCGCGCATTATCCGCGAGTTGCAGCGCGCGCACATGCCGTTTGTCGTTATCGAAACGGACGCGCAAAAGGTCGGCGCTTTGATAGAGCGACGCGCACATGTGCTCGTCCGCGACGCGACGCTCGAAGAGTCTTTGCATGATGCGGGGGTCGAGCGTGCGCGCGGCCTCGCCGCCTGTTTGCCGGACGACGCAGATAATGTCTACGTCGTCCTGACGGCGCGCGACTTGAACCGTGAACTGTACATCGTCGCACGGGCCGTCGAAGAACAGGCCGAAGCCAAGCTGATTCGCGCGGGCGCAAACCGCGTCGTCGCGCCCACCATCATCGGCAGCCATCGCATGGCCCAGGCTTTGATTAAACCGGCGGTCGCAGACTTTATGGACACCTTTACCGCTGAAAATCTAGACCTCAGATTTGAACAACTCGAAGTCGCGCCCGATTCTCCTTACGCTGGGCGAAAGATTAGCTCGACCAATATTCGTTCGGAACTCAACATCGTGATTGTCGCCATTCGCCATCTTAATGGAGAAATGGACATCAATCCTTCGGGCGACGCAAACATCGAAGCGGGCGACATTCTGGTCGTCATCGGGCGCTCCGAATCGCTCGCCGAATTTAACAAGGTAGCGCAGGGTGTTAAAGAGTCTGGAGTCTAGAGTCAGGAGTCAAAGACATTTTTTTCATCTTTCTTTTGACTCCTGACTCTAGACCCCTGACCCTAAATTGGACTTTTGGACTTGAAAGTTATCGTCACAGGCGGCAGCGGCTATCTCGGAACGCACGTGCGGCGCTTCTTCGATGCTGCAGACTTCTCGCGCCGCTCGCATCTGGACATTCTTAATCCGAATGACGCGGCGCTCGTCTCCGACTATGATGTCGTCATACATCTGGCAGCGCATCTGGACAAAGACCCGGACGCGATGGATGCCTGCTTTCGGACGAACGCAGAGGGCACGCTCAACCTGCTGCGCCACGTTAGGCCCAACGCCGTTTTCATCTACGCTTCGACCAAGGATGTCTATGGCGCACACGCAGACCGTTACAGTGAAGTGCCGGAGACTTGCAGCACGGATTACTGCGGGCAGTCCGCCCTCGAATGGTCTAAGCTTATAGGCGAGCGCTATGTTGATTTCTACGCACGTGCGCGCGGGTTTCGCGCCTGTATCTTTCGCCTGTCAACCGTCTACGCGCGTCCCAGTGATGGCAACGAATCGGGATTCGTCACACACTACGTAGAATCTGTTAAGCGCGCCTGGCCGATTCGCCTGCCGCTCGACGGAAAGCCGGTGCGTGATATTCTGCACGTCGAAGATTTTAGCCGTGCGTGCCGTGCCTTTATAGATTCGCCGCTGCCGCGCGGACTCTATAATCTGGGCGGAGGCAAGCTGAACGCCTCCTCCCTGCGCGCCATCATCGAGACGATTGGCCGACTGATAGAGCTTGAGCCGGAGATAGACGCGGGCTGGCCTTTGCCTGCTCCAGTGCCCCTCAATTACGTCTCCGATCTGACACGCGTTCGCTCCGAACTCGGCTGGCAACCGGAAATCGGCATCGAGGAAGGCTTGCGTAGTTTGCTGTAAAATACGAGATGAGAGAGCGCACGTTACAGGCAGAGAAAATCAAGCGCATCGTCGTGCGGGGCACAAACTGGGTCGGCGATGCGGTGATGACCGTCCCGGCGTTGCGCGCTCTGCGCGGAATGCTGCCCGAAGCTCACATTACACTCGCCGTGCGCCCCTGGGCCAAAGGACTTTTCAGTGACGCCGATTTCATAGATGAACTTTTGCTCTACGAGCGCCGTTCGCGCGATCTTCGCGCCGTCGTCCGACAGACGAGAGAGTGGCGAAGAAGGCGTTTTGATTTAGCCGTGCTCTTTCAGAACGCTTTCGAGGCTGCGTTGATTGCTGCCGGTGCGCGCGTTCCCTTGAGACTCGGCTACGCGACGGATAATCGCCGAGCGCTGCTCACGCACCCGCTTCCTTTGCCCGCATGGAGAAACGAGCGCCACGAGGTCTTTTATTATCTACACATCGTCGCCGAACTCGAACAATTGCTCTACGGCACAACGGATGTCTTGCGCCAAGCGCCAGACTACAGGTTGCTAGTCTCGCCTGAGCGGCAGGCAAAGGCGCGCATGATGCTCAGCACGCATGGTGCGACGGGGACGCGCCCGCTCGTCGCGCTCTGTCCCGGCTCGACCAACAGCCGTGCGAAGCGTTGGCCCACCGAAAGCTTCGCTGCGCTCGCAGACAAGTTTATAGATGAAGCTGGCGCTGATGTCGCGCTCGTCGGAGCAGCGGACGAGTTGGAAGTTTCTTTGGAAGTAAGTGCGGCGATGCGCGGGCAACCCATTATGCTGACGGGCCGAACAGACCTCGCGCAGGCCGTCGCCGTCTTGAGCCTCGCCGATGCGCTGGTGACCAACGATACAGGCCCGGCTCACATCGCCGCCGCGCTTGAGCGCCCAACTCTCGTCATCTTCGGGCCGACTGACCCGCGAACGACGCGCCCCTTTTCGCAGACGGCGGAAATCATTCGGCGTCCGCCGGACTGCGCGCCCTGCATGTTGCGCGATTGCCCGATTGACCATCGCTGCATGACGGCCATCACGCCTGCGGAAGTCTTCATGCGCGCCCGTGCGCTAATGAAGCGGGAGACGGCGGCAGCGGAGGAGGCGCGCGTATGAAGCGGCGTGCGGTCTTCATGGATCGCGACGGGACGATTTCGGAAGAAGTCGGCTACGTCAATCACCCCTCGCGTTACCGCGTCTTCCCTTATTCGGCAGAAGCTGTGCGAAGGCTTAACCGGGCTGGCTGGCTGGCGATTCTGGTAACGAATCAGGCTGGCGTCGCTCGCGGCTATTTCTCAGAAGAGGTGATTGAAGCAGTCCACGATGTACTTGAGAGCGAGTTGGAAAAAGACGGCGCGCGTCTCGACGCCATCTACTATTGCGCGCATCATCCGTCTGTAGGCCACCCGCCCTACCGCTTTGAGTGTGACTGCCGCAAGCCGAAGCCTGGATTGATTAGACGCGCCGCCGTCGATTTTGAGATTGACCTTGCGGAAAGCTGGATGGTCGGCGACCGCTACAGCGACATTGAGTTGGCGCGAAACGCAGGCGTTCATGCGGCCTTCGTTCTCAGCGGCTACGGTCGCGGCGAATGGGAATATCAACGCTCCGCGTGGAAACATGAACCAGATTTAGTTGCGGAAGATTTACTGCAAGCAGTTGAAAGAATAACAACAAACGGTCATGAGTCAGGAGTCTAAAGTTTAAAAGCCTTTGATTTCGACTACAGGCTCCAGATTCCTGACTTCTTTTTAGAGGTGATGTGTTGAGCGTTGAGCAGACAGCGCAGCAGGAACGTTTGACGGCGGTGGTGCGTCGTTTTCCGCAACGGAAGATTGTCGTCGTCGGCGATCTGGTGGCAGACCAGTTTTTGTACGGGCAGATTAGCCGCGTCTCGCGTGAAGCGCCGGTGCTGATCCTGCGCTACGAGCGGACGGAGACGACGCCGGGCGGGGCGGCCAATTGCGCCGCCAATCTTGCCGCGCTCGACGGACGGACATCGCTCATCGGCTTCGTCGGCGCAGACGAGGCGGGAAAGGCTCTGCTCGATAAGCTATGCGGGGCGGGCGTCGGGTGCGAGGGTGTGGTCACCGTTCCGCAGGGGCGGACGACGACAAAGGTTCGTATCCTCGCCGGGCAACTACATTCGCCGCGCCAGCAAGTCATACGCATTGATTACGAAAGCGAATCGCCAATCGAGACTTCGCTGCGAGAGCAGTTGCGGCAGCAGTTGCGTGAAGAATTACAGAGCGCCGATGCCGTCATCATCTCGGATTATAATTACGGCGTGGCCGACGCAGAGACAGTCGCCGCCGTACGCGAAGCGACTGAGGCGCGAGGGTTACCCGTCCTTGTTGACTCGCGCTTCGGCCTCGCACGCTTCCCAAGCTTCGCTTCCGCCACGCCCAACGAAGACGAGGTCGAGCAGCTTCTCGAAAGAAAGTTGACAGACGCGGCAGAGGTCGCGGCGGCGGGCCTTGAGTTGCGCGAGCGTCTCAATTATCAGGCTCTGCTGGTGACGCGCGGCAGCAACGGCATGCTGCTCGTCGAAGCGAATGCCGAGCCGCTGCACATTCCGGCGGTAGGGGCGCGTGAGGCCGTTGATGTGACGGGCGCTGGCGATACGGTGATAGCGACCTACACGCTGGCGCTCGCTTCCGGCGCACCCTTCGCAGACGCCGCACACCTGGCTAACCACGCGGGCGGCCTCGTCGTTATGAAACGCGGCACGGCCTCCATCAACCGGCAGGAATTGCTCTCGTCCGTCCTCCGCTGGGGCGACGCTGGATAATCACAGCCGCTCTTTTGAAGTTCTCTGTTACCGTGTGTCTTGATGTCAACGCTTGACGAACAATCAAAGCATCTTGCTGCGTCGCGCATCCTAGACCGCAACCGCCTGATAGCGCGCGTGGCGATTGCGCGCAAACATGGCGCGCGGATTGTGCTGGCTAACGGATGCTTTGACATCCTGCACGTCGGACACATTCGCTATCTGGAAGGAGCGAGGGCGCTCGGCGATGTACTGGTCGTCGCCATCAACGCGGACGAGCAGGTACGCCAACTCAAGGGCGCGGGGCGTCCACTTGTGCCGGAGCGCGAGCGCGCCGAAGTCATAGCCGCCTTGCGGCCCGTAGATTTCGTGACTATCTTCACTGAGCCGACGGTCGAACAGCTTCTTCGCGCCATCCGCCCGGACATCCACGCCAAGGGCACAGATTACACCGTTGAGACCGTTCCCGAACGAGATGTGGTACGCTCCTACGGCGGGCGCACAGCAATCGTCGGCGACCCGAAAGACCATTCGTCAACGGAAATGGTCAGAAAAGTGATGAGTAATGAATGATGAGTAATGAGTGGCTAAGGTCACGCTGCTGCTTTTACTCATCACTCATTACTCATCACTCATTACTTAAAAATGCGTCTTCTTATCGTCAAACTGGGCAGTATCGGCGACATCGTTCATACGCTGCCGTCGCTGGCGGCCATCCGGCGCGCTCTGCCGGAAGCGGAAATCTCCTGGGTCGTAGAAAGACGCGCGGCGGAAATTCTGCGAGACAACCGATTTTTAAATCGTCTCATCGAAGTCGACACGAAGGAGTTGAGGCGCTGGCCGATGTCTGGGGAGACGCTGCTGGCACCGCGTCAGCAGTTACGTCGGCTACGCGCCTCACCCTTCGATGTCGCACTCGATTTTCAAGGCTTACTCAAATCGGCAACCATCGCTCGCCTGTCCGGCGCACGCCGCCGCTACGGGTTTGCGCGCGAATCTTTGCGCGAACCGGCGAGTCGATATCTCCTGACCAAAACTATTCAAGTTCCTTCCCGCTCGCACGTCATCGTTAAAAATCTTACGCTCGCAGCCGAAGCTCTAGGCATTTCCGTTCCCGTTGACCCCGAAGAGTTTGAGTTTCCCATCAGTACTAACCGCGCTCACGAGATTGAGGCGGCGGAAGCAGCGGCGGGCACAAATGAAAGATATGCGATTTTGAATCCGGGCGGGGGCTGGCCGACGAAGCTTTGGAGCGCTGAGCGTTTCGGGCAACTGGCCGACGAGCTTTGGACGCAGCACAGCCTTTCTTCCATTATTACTTACGGGCCGGGCGAAGAAGAGTTAGCCGAAACCGTTCTCAAGTCTAGCCGTTCGGGGCGTGTGCGCCTCGCCAGTGTCTCGCTGAAGGGCTTTTATGCTCTGGCGCGGCGGGCGCAGGTTTACGTCGGCGGCGATACGGGGCCGACGCATCTGGCCGTCGCGGCGGGCACGCCCGTTGCCGGACTCTTCGGCCCCACAGAGTGGTGGCGCAATGGCAGCCCTCGCGCTGAAGACATCTGCGTCGAGCGCAACGACATTAACTGTCGCACGAATTGCCATCGTCGCTCCTGCTCGCAGTGGATTTGCATGGACATAGGCGTCGAGCAGGTGCTTCATTTCGTCGGCGAGCGGTTGCGGCGGGCAGGTAAAGTTGCAGAGGCGGAGGCGGGCACGCTTGCGTAGGGGCGGAACATGGATGCAGCGCTGGCGCGTGCCGCTCGGCTTTTTGTGCGGCGCGCTTTTTCTTATTTTCGCCAAGCCCCGCCCGCTCATGCTCGCCATCGGCGGCGCTGTCGCTCTTGTCGGACTGCTTCTTCGCGCATGGGCCGCCGGGCACATTAGAAAGAATGCACAACTGGCGACTTCCGGGCCGTATGCCTACACGCGCAATCCTCTGTATCTCGGTAGCTTTCTGCTGGGCCTGGGTTTCACAATCGCGGCTGCCCAACCGCTCTTGGGCCTACTCTTCGCAGCCCTCTTTTTAGGCATCTATTTGCCCGTTATGCGCGTCGAAGCAGCGACCCTCGCAGAGTTGTTCGGCGAGGACTACAGAGCTTACGCGCGCGCGGTTCCGCTCTTTGTTCCAAGGCCGTTGCCGTACAGAGACGAAAAGACGCGCGAGACGCGTTTTGATGCCAGCCTCTATTTGCGTTATCGAGAGTATAGAGCAGCCTTGGGACTGCTCATCGCCTGGGGCTTGCTGGCGCTGAAGGCTTTTTTCGTTCGTTGATGTTAGCCATGAACTATCGCCGCTTTTCGATTTTAGCTCTCATGCTTTGTGCTCTGGCATTCTCAAGCGTCCCGGCGCGCGAACAGGGTCAACCCGGCGAGCCGCCCACTGTGCCGTTTGAGACGGCGGAAGAGTTGGTTTACGAAGGCAAATTCTCGAAAGCGCTCTTGCGCGGCGTCAACGTCGCCGAGTTACGCTTTACAGCCAACCGCACGCCCGTTGCCGCCAATGCCGGTACACAGGATAAGCAGGCTGCTCCCGCTTTTCGCTTCACGCTGGAGGCCGTTTCCAAAGGTATCGTGAGTAAATTGTTCAGGCTGAGCTTTCGCCAGAAGGTCGAATCAACGGTCGAGCCTGTGTCCTTTTCCGTGTTGCAAACCAACAAGCTGGACGAGCAGGGCAAGCGGCATCGTATCAGCGAAGCCGTCTTTGACCGCAACGCTGGCAAGGTCGTCTGGACAGAGCGCGACCCGAACGATCCCAACCGCCCGCCGCGCGTCGTCACAAACCAACTGAGCGGCGCGGTGCAGGACATAGCCTCCGCCTTCTACTTTCTGCGCACACAGCCTCTCGCTCTGGGCCAAAACTTTGAAATGCTCGTCAGCGATTCGGGACAGATTTATCGCACGCCCGTCCGCGTGACTGAAAGAAAAAAGATGAAGACCGTGCTCGGTCAGGTCTGGACGCTGCGAGTCGAGCCGGAAGTATTCGGCGAAGGACATCTTCTTCGTGGCAATGGCAAAATGGCAATCTGGTTCACGGACGACGAGCGCCGCATTCCAGTCAAAGCACAGATCAGCAACGAAATCGGCACACTCGATATCAAGCTCAAGCGCGCGGCGAACAACAAATAGACAGTGGAAAGGCTGCATGGTTGAAAGTAGGGCTACTGAAATTAAGTAGTTCATCTTTCATCCTTGCGGCCTTTTGTCTTCATCCTTGCTTTTCAGCGTCTGATACCGTAAAACTGAGCCTGCTTTAATCAAACAATTCGGTTGATGTACCGCTCCTGTGCCGTTAAAGATTTGCGCGGGGCTGGTTCAGGAAACGTACCGTAACGATGCCATTTTTCTCCCCTGTTAGCTCAGAACAATTCGTCGCACCGCCCACGCCGCAGACCGCTGTCGTCAGCGATAAGCTGGCGGCGCTCTCGACGGATGAACCGCTGCCAGAAGCCTATCAGGTTGATCGGATTCGCCTGCTCGCGCAATCGCCACGCAAGCTTCATCTCTACTGGGAATTCGCACGCGATCCGTTTGAAACCCTGCGCCGTGCTTTCGGCGCACAGGCCGCGCGCTACACGCTCGTCGTCAGGCTCATCGCAATCGAGACAGGGGAAGTAAGCTGGCACGAAGCAGCGCCCTCACGCTCGCAGTGGTTTAACGTACAGCCCGACGAGGCGTATCGCGCGGAGCTTGGCTTCTACGCAAGGGGACGCGCTTTTATACGCCTGTTCTCCTCGAATGTCGTGCGGACGCCGCGCGCAGGAGTGGCGCGAACGGCTGCTGTGGCGGAAGAGTTTCACGTCTCGCCCGAAGAGTTTGCGCGCGTACTTGACGAAGCGGGCTACGCCAGCGATGCGCTCGAAGTCTCGCTCGAAGCAGCAGACATGGCGACGCATGACGAAGCGACGAGGGCCATCGCCGAAATGCTCGGCGGCGCACATTTCACAGAAATGAGCGAAGGTAATCTGGCAGAATTACGCAGCCTGCTCGCGGCGCTTGCGCTCGGAATGAACGCAGATGATCTCACTGGCATGTTGTCGCCACCGCTCGCCGAATGGTTCGGCAGAGTGCAGCGCGAGCACAGCGAGATGCTGCGCGCCGCGCACGTGCTGGAAATCCTGCGCTCGACGCTCGGCATTCAAACCAGCCTGATTGGCTTTGACGAGTTTGACGAAGAAGCTATGCGCCGGGTCGCACGCTTCGTCGTCGGAGCGAGCCGGGTCAACATGCCGCGCAGGCCGTTTCACATCTGGATGCCGAGCATGACCGCCGGAATCTTTCAAAGGATGAAGTCAGAACGATGAACGATGAACTATTCAGAGCTTGCTTTTCATTCATCGTTCATCGTTCCGCGTTCATCGTTTCCTTATGCCGATAGGATTCTTCAGCCTGATACTTCACGCGCACCTGCCCTTCGTGCGCCATCCTGAGCATCCTGAATTTCTGGAAGAAGACTGGCTCTACGAAGCCATCACGGAAGTCTATCTGCCGCTCATCTTCGTCTTCCAGAATCTGCACGACAGCGGCGCACGCCCGCGCCTTGCGATGAACGTCTCGCCGCCGCTCTGCGAAATGCTCGCCGACCCTTTGCTGCAAGAGCGCTACACGCGCCATCTCGAAAACCTGCTCGCGCTTTCGGAAAAGGAAGTCGAACGCACGTCGCGCGAAGCGCCGGAGTTTTACGAAGTCGCGCGCATGTACAAAGAGACGCTCGGCGCTGCGCATCATCTGTGGACGACGCGTTACAGCCGCAATCTCGTTCGCGCCTTCCGCGAATTGCAGGACGAAGGCGTGCTGGAAATCATCACCTGCGGCGCGACCCACGGCTTTCTGCCCCTCATCTCAACGCCCGAAGCGAAGCGCGCGCAAGTGACGGTGGCGGTCGCCAACTACCGTAAACACTTTGGCCGCAACCCGCGCGGCATCTGGCTACCGGAATGCGCTTATGAGCCGGGCCTTGAAAATCTGCTGGCCGAAGCCGGAATCGAATACTTCATCTCAGACACGCACGCGATTCTCTACGGCGAGCCGCGCCCGCGCTACGGCGTCTACGCGCCCGTCCGTTGTCCAAACGGCGTCGCCGTCTTCGCGCGCGATCTGGAAACAAGCCAGCAGGTTTGGAGTTCCGTCGTCGGTTATCCGGGCCACGCGAACTACCGCGAGTTTTACCGCGACCTCGGCTGGGACGCGCCGATAGATTATCTGATGCCGCACCTGCACGCGGGCGGCGAGCGCCGTCATCTCGGTTTGAAATATCATCGCATCACTGGCCGCGATGTCGCGCAAGAGGAAAAGCAGCCCTACAACCCTACGTGGGCGCGCGAGCGCGCGGCCATCAACGCGGGCGATTTCGTCAACAAACGCATCGAGCAGGCAGCGCACCTGCACGGCACATTCAATGGACGCGCGCCGCTCGTCGTCTCGCCCTACGACGCGGAACTCTTCGGCCACTGGTGGTACGAAGGCCCGCAGTTTATTGATTTCGTTTTTCGTAAACTCCACTGGGATCAGCAGGAGATTCAAGTGGTCGCGCCCGGCGACTATCTCGATTCCGGCATTCCCATACAGACGCAACAGCCCTCGCAATCATCCTGGGGCGAAGACGGCTACTTCAAGGTCTGGCTCAACGAAGCCAACGCCTGGATGTATCCACATCAACAGGCGGCAGAGGAACGCATGACCGCGCTGGCTAATAACTATCCAGAGCCGGACGACGTGATGCGCCGCGCGCTCAACCAGGCGGCCCGCGAACTCCTGCTCGCACAATCAAGCGACTGGGCCTTTCAGATTTATCAGGGCACAACGGTCGAATACGCCACGCGACGCTTTCGCTCACACATACGCCGCTTTAACGCCATGGCCGACGATATAGAGCACGGACAAATTGATGTTGAACGTCTCGCCGAAATCGAATCGCGCGACAATATCTTTAGCGAACTGGACTACCGCATCTACCGTTCCCGATGAACAATCAAGCCAGACGCTCTTCTTCCTTACGCTCTTCTTCCTTTCCTCTCATCATCGGACACAGAGGCGCATCGGCGATTGCGCCTGAGAATACGCTCTGCGCGTTCGAGCGTGCGCTCGTGGACGGCGCTGATGGAATCGAGTTCGACGTGCGGCTGGCGAGCGATCGCGTACCCGTTGTGATTCACGACGCCAGCTTGCGCCGCACAGGGCTGAGAAAAGGCTTGATAGCGAGTCTTTCATCATCCGAGTTGAAAGAGGTTGATGTCGGGACATGGTTTAACCTGCGTCATCCTGCCGCCGCTGACTCCGCTTACGCAAACGAAAGAATCGCTACTCTCGCGGAAGTCTTTGAATTGATGAAAGAGCGTCAGGCAATCCTCTACGTCGAGATGAAATGTTCGCGCTTTGAGAGCGGCGCGCTCGCCGCCGAAGTAGCGCGGCTCGTTAGCGCTCATTCTCTGATTGATCGCGTCGTCGTCGAAAGCTTCAATCTCAAGTCAATCGCCGAACTCAAGCGGCTCGCACCGGAACTTCGCACCGCTGCGCTGTTTGAGCCGAAGCTTTCGCGTCCCCTGCCGTCCGCGCGTAAACTTGTAGAGCAAGCGCTCAATTACGGCGCTGATGAAATCGCCCTGCATCGCACGCTCGCCACGCGCCGCGTCGTCGCAGCAGCGCGCGAGCACGGGCTGAATGTAGTTGTCTGGACAGTTGATAATCCGGCGTGGGTCAAGCGCGCGCGCGATTTTGGGATTCAGGCTATTATCACGAACAGGCCAGCGCAGATGCGCGCACGGCTCAACCAACTGCTTGACGCCTGAGCGAGCTATCGTGAGTTGCCCCTTCAATCCGTTTCGATGAATCGCACCCGTAATCAATCGGACAGAATTTTCCTGCGCCCACAGTACGCCGCACACCTGCGCCGTGCTGCGCGTCAGACGCGCTGGACAAACGAAGCGCGTGCGGATTACACGGCCCTGTTCCTCTTAAACGGTAAGCTCGCCTGCGACCTCTTTGGACGTTCGTTTGAAATCGCGGAAGGTGACGCCTTTCTGCTTGACCCCGGCGCGATTGCTGCCGCCAGAGGACGCGGGGCGTTGATGCTATCGCTCACGCTCGCACCGTCTCTCATGCTCGACGGCGCTATTCGGATGCGGCTTATCAGCGCAGGCAGCAATGTAACTTTTTCGGAAAACGTGGTGAGAGCAAATCAACGCCTGACGCGGCTGGCGCGCGAGTTGGCCGCAGAGCTGATTCAGGAGGAGGCCGGGCAGGAATTGGTCGTCGCTGCGCTCATAGAGCAAATTGTCGTTCAACTGCTACGCCATCACTCGAACATGCGCCGTTCGCCTGAGCTTGAGCTATCACGCGCAGGATTAGTTGACAGGCGCATCCGTCGCGCCGTCGAGTTGATGCACGCGCGTCTCGAAGAGAGCCTGCCGCTCGAAGAGATAGCCAGCGCCGCTCATCTCTCGCCCTTTCATTTCGCGCGCCTCTTCAAGAAACTGACGGGCGCAACGCCGCACGCTTACCTTGCAAACCTGCGCGCCGCACGCGCCCAAACCTTACTCGCAGACACAGACCTCTCTATCACAGAAGTCAGCGCGCGCGTCGGCTACGACAGCCCCAGCCACTTCGCCAAAGCCTTCCGCCGCGCCACCGGCCTCTCG
This sequence comes from Pyrinomonadaceae bacterium, assembly GCA_036387475.1. Classification (GTDB taxonomy): domain Bacteria; phylum Acidobacteriota; class Blastocatellia; order Pyrinomonadales; family Pyrinomonadaceae; genus DASVTR01. The sequence goes on from DASVTR010000015.1 coordinate 57,493, forward strand.
CCCAGCGTCTTTCGCAACGCGATTATCAGAGGTTAGATATTAGTTGAATTGCCCGCTCAATCTATAGGATGCCGCGCGTTCCATTTTTCGATAAGTGTTTTGGCTGTCGCTGGATTGTAAATATAGGACTTGATAATCGTCTCAAAATCCAGGTAAGTGGGGCGAGGGTAATCCAGCAGCCTTTCGAGAATCTTAATCTTTACATCTTCCGTCTTTGCGTTCCTCAAACGGAATAAATCTTTCCTCAATTCAAACTCCGGCAACAGCGAATATGCAGTAACAAAAGGCATGAAGTCTCTGACATAATCATCCGCCGTAACTATCTTGTATGATTGATAATCGAATACAGCTTCGGCGTCAGTCATTTGTCGCCCATCCTCATAATAATTCCTCGAAATATTTCCTGAGTTTCGAGGCGAATCTTCTAATCTTATGTTGCCGTCGAGCAATTTGTTCGGAAGAAGTTTCGCCGCTTTCGCAATCACTTTTACCTTAGAGCCGATGGGAAAATATTTGACCAACTCTTCTATAGACGTACCGGCGGTTGAACAATCAGACCACGACACAAACGGGAACACTTCAAAATAGCTCGCGGGAGTTCTGGGTAAATAAATTTTCTCCTCTACCTTAACCTTCAAGCCCCAGGCTTTCTGATGAAATTTCTTCGATTCGAATGGCCCTGCGAAACCTATAACCTCTCCGGTAAAAATGTATTCTGCCGGATCAAACTCCTTGATTGGCGGGATTGCTAAGGAACAGCTTAAGGAAACAACGGGACACAGCAAGCAAAAGATTAATGACCCCAGGATGAAGATGAATTTGTTTCTCATAATCAACTCCTGTCCGCACGAAGCTACATCACGCTCGAATTAAATCCGCGCCGAGCGTAGGCATTCAACATACACCGTAGGAAGAATGATGAAAAGCAAGCTCAGGACGGTCAGGTTCAAATGAATTATTCGAAGGCATCCCTCACCATACAATATCATCAGGAATTTCGACCAACCCCCGCCCCTCAAACTCTCCCGGCGTTGACAATTCTTCCGACTCCCCGCTGAGCCAACCTTTGTACTGACGATCCCATAGGACAGTCGCGACTGCCGTCGCCAAGTTAAGGCAATGTTTTGTCGGAATCACGACAAACCGGTGGCAGTGGCTTATATGGGGCTTCGAGACACTGCCGTCTTCCGGCCCGAACACGTAGACAGCATTCTGCGGGTGCTCGAAAGCATGAAGCTGCTCTGACATCTTTCGCACTTCTACCGCCACCGGCACAACATTCTCGAACTGCTCAAAGGGATAATCGTAATTGATAATTTCAACATCGGCGTACCCCTTCATACGCTCCTCGCGCGGCAGCCGTTTCCTAATCGCAACATCTAAAGAGACTCGCTCGCCTGTGAACCAGACCTGGCTCAAGCCATAACAGGACGCCAGGCGCACAACCATCCCGACGTTATGAGCGTATTTCGGGTCAATCAACACGATGGCCGGAGGACGGCCCAGAGGAGCTTCCGACCTATTTAAGATTCTTGTGATAGTGCGCTTTTCCTGCATCTCCATCTTTCCACATGATACGTTCTAACGCCCGGCGTCACCCGCCGCGCATTCAACTGCATTATGAGAAAATTGCTGACTCGCGGTCGGGCGCATGCCGTTGTTAGGCCGCGGCACGTTGACGCCGACGGCTGACGTAACAGATTTTTAATTAATGTCAGTGCCCCTCATCCTGAATCCTGTCTTGCTTGTAGAGCACAGATAAACACTTGCGGCACGTCACCGCGGCGCGGTCGCTCGTAGCGATCCCCTCCATTTCGGCCCGATGGGCGGCTTCCCTGTCTCGCGGGTTACACACAACCATACCGTCTGAATTGAGAGCATGGAGGTAGCGTTTCTGTCTCTTGTCCTTGAGCATCAACTGCCTTCTAAAAACGGGCCGTCAAATTGGTAATGGTTGACATTATAATGCCGCCACCGTCTCCCGCGGTCTAACGCCCTAATTAACCTGGCGGGAAGCATCTAACCAAGCACCCTAATTGACGAATGAAAGGCGCGCTATTTCCGTACCGGTTGAATGAGTTGTTAGAGGGCGGCGTACATTACACCAGCCCCCTGTAAGTGTAAACTGTCACTGTTTACTGCCCTGACGCGATTGAATCATTGTGTTCTGAAAAACCGCTATCTGCCATTTCCCCTTTTCTTTCGTTAGGATGAGCACCGGAACAACTTGAGGCGTTGCTGGAAACTCTTCCTCTTTCTTAACAACATATCCTTCAACATGTACCACCGCCACATCATTGCGCAGAAATCTGATACTTCGGACATCCAGGCGTTGCTTCGTACCCGGATAAATAGTTTTGAAGAGTTCTTCATGCCCGCGAGTTATCGCTTGACGACCCTTAACATAAGTACCAGTCCAAACCGTAAAGTCCGCATCTTCGGCAAACTGTTCTCCCCATAACTTAGCATCGGCTCTAGTCCAGGCATCACTCAAGTTGGCGATTACGGCTCGGATAGCAGCCTCATCTTTCGAGCGCTTATCGGTACTTTGTGCCATAGCAAAGCCACACAAGATAAGTAGCATGCCTAATGCTGCGATTGTTCGCTTCATCATCTTTCTCCTTTATTCGAGATTGAACTAACATTACTTTGAGAACCGAAAAGGAAGCCTACTTTCACTCAAATTAGACCCGCGCCGGGCGCAGGCATTCATTACGAACACTTCTGTGCCCGGTGGGATGTCATCTTTAGATAGGCCAGCCTCGCCGACGAGTATGCCAGCCTTACCATCAAGCCGAGATGGATTGCTCATTTCAACGCCGCGAACACGGGTAATTAAGAATGTTCCATCGGGCTTACGCAATTCCAATGTGTCACCGGCCTTCAAGGATACACCCCAGGGTTCATCAGGCACGATGATGACGCCCCTTTGAGCAAGTAGGAAAACGTCAGCGACGGTTCCCGCAAGAGTTGTTTCAGACATACTCAACTTAAACTCAACGCATCTTAGACCGCCATGAGCAGTAAAGGTCGAAATAGTTGCACAGCACCGCTCGTCACTGATTACTTGGAGATGATACCGCAGTCGGGCTGCTCGCACAGCAAATAATCTGACAACTGCTCCCCTTCTGCCCCGCTGTTAACCGTAACGCCTTCATCGTCAAGCGTTTTTATACGCTAGACGCTCCTTTTGCATTCTGCGTCACGCATTCCGCGCCGCTCGTCAAGCATTTCACCTCCACCGTCACGTGTTATAGCCGCTCGTCAGGCCATTTCGATAGCTCGTCACAGCATTTTGGTCGTCCGACAGAGCGTTTCGGCCCTTCGACACTGCGTTTCGGTGCTTCGACACTGCGTTTTGACCCTTCGACAGAGCGTTTCAATGCTCCGACTTGACATTTCACTGCTCCGACTTGACATTTCACTGCCCCGACACGGCGTTTCACTGCTCCGACTCAGCGTTTTACTGCTCCGACAGAGCGTTTCACTGCTTCGACAGAGCGTTTCAGTGCTCCGACTCGACATTTCGGTGCTCCGACACGCTGTTGTGGTGCTCCGTCATGACATTTCAGTGCTCCGTCAACAGATTTCGGTGCTCCGTCACGGCGTTTCGGTGCTTCGTCACGCGTTTTTTTCAAAAATCGTACATTTCATGCCATCGTCAGGGTGTTTTGGTGCTTCGTCACGCCGTGCTTGTCGCAAAATCGTACAGTCAGGTAGAAAATCTTATCCGCCGCTGAGCAGATTGCAAAACAATCCCTCCGTTTGAGCAATCCGGCGATAGTATTACGCAAGATTTGACGCGACGGCGGCGGTCAGCGGGTCTATGCTGCTCTCAATAGATTCTGAAAGGACACAGGACACATGGTTGAAAAGGGCGCAGAGATAGCACCGGCCAAGGGCAAGCTTGGCGTTTTACTCGTCGGATTGGGAGCCGTCAGCACGACGTTCATCGCTGGCGTCGAAGCCATCAAGAAAGGCATCGCCGAGCCAATCGGCAGCCTGACGCAGATGAGCACGATTCGTCTCGGCAAGCGAACCGAAAATCGCGTGCCTCTCATCAAGGAATTTGTTCCGCTCGCGGACTTGAATGATTTGGTCTTCGGTGCTTGGGACATCTTCGAGGACACTGCCTATGAAGCAGCGATGCACGCGGGCGTGCTCGAAAAAGAGTTGCTCGCGCAACTGAAAGCGCCCTTGCAGAAGATTAAGCCTATGAGCGCCGTCTTCGACCAGCACTACGTCAAGCGCCTCAACGGAGTGAACGTCAAAAAGGGCGCAAACAAGATGGAGTTGGCCGAACAACTCATAGCGGAGATTGCAGAGTGGAAGCGTAAGAATAAATGCTCGCGGCTGGTGATGGTCTGGGCGGCTTCGACAGAGATTTTCTTGAAGCCCCACGCCGTTCATAAGAATCTGAAAGCTTTCGAGCAGGCGATGCGCGATAATCATAAAGCCATCGCGCCTTCGATGATTTACGGCTACGCCGCTCTCAAGTCAGGCATTCCCTTCGCCAACGGAGCGCCGAATCTGACCGTTGATATTCCCGCACTCCTCCAACTCGCAGACCAGAATAATGTCCCCATCTGCGGCAAGGATTTTAAGACCGGGCAGACCCTTATGAAGACCATCATCGCACCCGGCTTGAAATCCAGAATGCTCGGCCTGCACGGTTGGTACTCGACTAATATCCTGGGCAACCGCGACGGCGAAGTTTTGGACGACCCTGAATCCTTCAAGACCAAAGAGGAATCCAAGCTCTCCGTGCTCGAATACATTCTACAGCCTGAAGTCTACCCGCAGCTTTACAAGGACTTCTCGCACGTCGTACGCATTAACTACTATCCGCCGCGCGGCGATAACAAAGAGGGTTGGGATAACATAGACATCTTCGGCTGGCTCGGCTATCCAATGCAAATCAAGATTGATTTCCTCTGCCGTGATTCTATCCTCGCCGCGCCCATTGTCTTAGACCTCGCGCTGTTTATGGACTTGGCCCAGCGTATGGAGATGAAGGGCGTGCAGGAATGGCTCTCCTTCTACTTCAAATCGCCGCAGACCGCGCCCGGCCTTTACCCGGAACACGACATCTTCATCCAACTGATGAAGCTCAAGAATACGCTCCGACACCTACGCGGCGAGGATTTAATCACTCACCTGGGCCTTGAATACTACGACTGAGAGCTTCCCTCTTAAGATTAATTCTTGACGCAAGAAGGGCTTGCCAGGTCTTCCGGCAAGCCTTTCCTTTTGCTTCATTCAATCTTCCCGCGCGCGTCTGTCTCAAGCCTCCCGCAGCAAACGTTCTGGGGAGGCAACCTTACGTTTAGGTGCAATGTGCGGCTTGCAAATCTATCCAAAAAATCGGATGAAGACAGTATTTGTCAGTCTTTCTCTGACACGATTTGTCAGCTCAGACAGCCCTTCCCTGAAACGTTTCGTCGGCCCATTTTTCGATTCTCCTGCATATTTTGTGGTGACAATCAGCGCATTGTCGTATATATAGCGTCTGTTGAAAACGGCGGCGTGCGCGAACCCGCTCAAGAGAGCAAACTCGCGTTGGCGGTCGCGCATCAATTATGACAGTGGTTCGTTCTTTGCATGGCAACGGTGGGGATGTCGCCCGGCAAGGCCGGAACCGACCACTCGCGGTCGGATTTCTACAAACCTTAAAGCTCAAGACATCACTGCTGACCGCTCATGTAAGGAGGACGGCCATGATTGCAGAAATGGAAATGGAAAAGCAGGAACAAACAATGGAAACGGTCTTCCTCGACCCGGATCAAAAAAGCCCGCGCGCACAGGAGTTTGAAGAAAAGCTCAGCCACCGCATTGTCGGTCAGGAGCGCGCCGTGCGTCGCATGAGCGGCCTCTACCAGATTTTTCTGGCGGGCATGAACCCGCCGAATCGCCCCGTCGGGACGATGCTCTTTCTTGGGCCAACCGGCTCCGGCAAGACGCGCGTCGTCGAAGCGGCGGCTGAAGTTCTCTTCGGCGATTTGAACGCCGTGGTCAAGATAGACTGCGCCGAATTTCAGCACTCGCACGAAATCGCCAAGCTCATCGGTAGCCCTCCGGGATACCTCGGCCACCGCGAGACGAGTCCTATGCTGACGCAGGAAAACCTGGATCGGATGCACACGGAAGAGACGAAGCTTTCGCTTATTCTGTTTGACGAGATTGAAAAAGCATCCGACAGTTTGTGGCAACTGCTGCTCGGCATTCTGGACAAAGCGACGCTGACGCTCGGCGATAATCGCCGCGTCGATTTCTCGAAGACGATGGTCATTATGACCTCAAACCTCGGCGCACGCGAGATGTCTGAGTTGATCTCCGGCGGTATCGGCTTCGCTCCCGGCAAGGGCGTGCAGGCCAACAATGATACCGAAGTTGACCAGAAGATTTATCGCACGGCGGTCGAAGCCGCGCGCCGCAAGTTTTCGCCGGAATTTATGAACCGCATAGACAAGGTCGTCGTCTTCCGCAGTCTTAAGGAACATCACCTGCGGCAGATTCTAGACCTCGAATTGCAGTCCATACAGGATCGCATCATGGGTTCTGCCGGAACCAAGTTTATCTTCCAATGCACGGACGCGGCCAAAGATTTGCTGCTCAAGGAAGGTATTGAATATAGATACGGTGCGCGCCACCTAAAACGCGCCATCGAGCGCTTCCTTGTCTATCCGCTCTCTAACCTGGTGGCGACCAACCAAGTAGGCCTCGGCGATCTGGTCAACGTCGACCTCAACGAAGCAGGCTCGAAGCTGACCTTCTCGAAGCGCTCCGGCGGCGCGTTGATACACGAGACGCCCAGCACCGAAGAGGAATACGAAGAGTTGGAAACCAAGTCTGGCGGCGTCGGCATGCCTATCCCGCAGACCAAAGCTGCGCGCAAGGGGCAAGGCCGCGGCGATAAAAACGAAAGCTAGGGCAAGGCAAAAGTAAAAAGGCACAAGGTAAAATTTTTAGGGAAGCCAGTTTGTTCGATTGGCTTCCCTTTCCCTTTTCTATCCTTTCGCCTTTTTACTTTTAACTTTTATGACGGGCGCACGGCTTCGGCTGGTGAGATTTTGATGAGCGCTTCATAGGCGATGCGCGAGAGATATGGGTCGTCGGATGTGAGCACAGCGCGCAGCGACGCCGCCGCTGACGGGTCGCCGATGAGGCCAAGCGAGCGTGCAGCCTCGCGTCGCACGTCGGCGGGCGCGCGTTCATCCTCTAGCGCCGCGACCAATGCGGGCACGGCGGCGCGGTTTCCTATTTGGCCGAGAGCGCGGGCCGCTGCACGACGCACAAATTCGTTCTCATCCCTTTTCTTACGCCGAACTTTATTTATCAGGCCGGACGCGCTGACGCGTAAATTCAGCGTTTGTGCGAGAGGCACGACAGCCGCCTCGTCGCCGATGAGGCCGAGCGAGACGACCGCCGCGCCGCGTACGCCGTCACTCTTTTCCTTTTCTAAAAGCGTTAGCAGTGCGCTGGTCGCTCGACGGCTGCGCGTTTCGCCGAGCGCGTAGGCCGTCTCTTGCCGCACGAACTCGTCGCGGTCAGTTAAGAGCGGGAGCAACAGAGCGGCGGCTTCATCCTGTGGAAGCGAGAGGATGGCGCGGGCGGCTGTCGCACGGACAATGGCCGCCGAATCGCTCAGGGCGCGGGCGGCGGCGCGAGAGCTATCGGGGCGATTCATCCAACCGAGGCTCATCACAGCGCAACGCCGCTCCTCTTCATCCGATGAAGAGAGGCGGCGGCTCTGGATTTCTACCTGTTGCTGTAATGATGCTGACCCGGCAGCGGGCGGCAGGCAGTTTTGCCGGGCCGGAACTTGGGCCAGCGTCGTGATAAAGATTCCGCTCCACAGCAGAATGCACGGCACGCCTACCAATCGATAGAGCGTGCGTCGCTGAGGAAAGAGCATATTTTCGAGCGCGTCTTTGTTCATCAAGTTCAGGCCCGCGTGTGAAGAGTGGCCGCGCGGCGATCAGCCTTGCGGCGCACGGCTTCCCACTCGAAGACCTGTCGTGCGCGCCTGTTTTCCGGGGCCTCGGCCAGCAGCGAAACCAACTCGTCTTCCCACAATCCCGGCGCTACGCTGGCGCGTCGCATCGTCTCCATGATGGAGATATAGTCTAAGACTTCATTTACCTCTGAGTCGTTTAATGAATCGAGTTTGAGGGCGAGGCGTTGCCGCTCCGTTATTCGTTTAGCCATCTCTTTGCTCCTTGCTCGCAAAGTCGGACGGCCTGCTTTCAAGCCAGCCCCTTAACGGATGCGCTGGCAACGACGTTCGGAAGGCCGTCGGCGGGTTCTTTTAGGTGCGCTGGCGCACGCTTTTGTTTTACTCACCTGCTGGTTTGTATCTCCAGAATCGTTGGATTCACGTTGCCAATTTTCGGCTCAAGCACTCTGCTCATCCATCATCTTGTCTTCAAGGGAATGCACGCAATATACACGAGAGACACGAGTGGCGCAAGAAAATCGTTGACGAAGGATGAGCAGTTAAGAGTCTGCAAACGGCGGATGGTGCGCCATGGCTCTAAAGCCGATTGCTTAATTCGACGCGCTATCCAGTTCAATAATGCGCGAAGTAATTTGTTCGGCTTGTAGCTCAAGCAGGCCGACGGAGCGCGGTAGGTTGAAACGTTTCGGGCCAGCGCTGCCCGGATTGAAAAAGAGTGTGCCGCGCCACTCTTCCGCGTAGGCTTGATGGCTATGACCGAAGACGACTACGTCCGGCATGCGCTGTTCGATGACGCGCTGCTGCGCGGCGCTCATCTTCTCGACAGTGGCGAATTGATGACGGACGTAAAAGGTGCGGCCTTCGATGACCGCCATTCGCTCATTAGGAAAGCACATCGTATCGGCGTCTATATTACCGCGTACGGCGATGACGGGTGCGATTCGTTCCAGTTCCCAGATCAAATCTTCATTACCGATGTCGCCCGCGTGAATAATGCGGCTGACACCTGCGAAGAGGCTGAGCACCTCTTTGTCCAGTCGCCCATGTGTGTCGGAGATGACGCCGATGCGGACAGCAGTTAAAGCACTCATCACGAGTCAATCTTGGAAGCAAACTTGTGCATCGTATCGACGATGAGGACGGCGATGGGAGGATAGAACACCAAGTCCGGGCGAATCTTCTGGTCGAAGAAGAAGGCCAGATCGCGTATGAAATATTCGGCGTGCGCGCCGGCGAAGAGTCCGGCGGCGACGCTGACGAGGTAGCCGCCGATGAGAAAGGCGTAGGCCCTAAAACGTGTGAAAGGCTTTTCGGGGTCTTCCACGCCGTTCATAATCGAATACTGAACGGGCGGCGGCTGGTAAGTGTAGCGCTCCAGGTACTCGCGCAGTCTTGACATCAGATGCCAGAGGCCGATGATAAAGAGCGCGACGACGACCGCGCGCCCGGCAAAGCCGTTGAAGCTTTGCCAGAATTTCGGCTTCAGCATCGCGACGATGAAGGTCGAGAGAAAGAGCGTGACGGTGGTGAAGACGACCTTTGAACGCTCGGAGGTTTCGCGCCGGTCGGCTTCGAGCCAGAGGTCAACCGCTCTGTCATAGCGGGCCTGCGCGGCCACCATACGCATCCGTCGCGCGTGTATATTGTTGGAATTAAGAACGGATGATGAAGAGGAGTTGTGGATGCTCTTCCATCTCTCGCGCTGCGAATCGTAATGAGCGCGCTCGTCCGGGTCGCTCAGCGTACGGTAGGCCAGAGCCAGCATTGCAAACTCGCGCGCGGCCTCCTCCGAGCCACCGTTGTGGTCTGGATGCCGCTCGCGCGCCAGCTTCCGGTAAGCCGATTTGATTTCGGCTGCCGACGCCGTTTGCTTCACACCTAAGATTCTGTAGTAATCAACCACCGCGCTTTTCTCAAACTCCTTACCAAAAGCTTGCGATGGGACGCCCCGACAATCACACCAAGCGTGCCTGGGCAGGGAGGGTCGCCCTTTGACAAAGATACTATAACATTACCTGATGAGTTTCGTCTTCTATTTGAAAGGGACGCTGCGGCGCTTGAGAGGGGTTACAGCCAGCGCCGAGAGCCGCAGGGTTTATCTTGCAGGGGGTTTTTGGTAAGAGAAGAACCCAGAGGAGCAATGCTTGCTCCCCGAAAATAATCGAGGGGGGCGAGGACAATTTAAGTGGCGATCACGCCTCTGGGCTCTCGCCCGCCCGTAGCAAAATTTATGCCATCTTTATGTCGTTGAAAAACCCCAGCAAATTGCCCACTTTTCGGATAGCTTCCATCCCCGACGTGTCCACTACTGTCTACACTACTGTCTACAATCAAAGACACGTGGGCTGTTCGCTATGGCAGCAGCCTGACGATAATTTCGCCTGAGCTTTCCGCTTGACCTGCAAACGCGAACAAAACTATAGGGCGGCTGACGATTCGTGAATCATCAACCGCCCTGTCGTTTCGTTATTAAAAACTGCTTCCGGTTCTTTGCCTACGATTGCGGGTCGCCGTTGTTGCCGTTGGAACGAGCGCTGGCCTCCCGGTCAACGATATTGATGAGCGTGCGTACGGCGACCCCGGTCGGGCCTTTAGCGCGGTATGGCTTGGCGTCATCGCCCCAGGCCGTTCCGGCTATGTCCAGGTGCGCCCAGGAAACGCCGTCGGCAAACTCTTTGAGAAAGGCAGCGGCGGTAATCGTTCCGGCCTTACGCCCGCCGATGTTCTTAATATCGGCGATGTCGGATTTAATCTGCTTTGTATACTCCTTGTCGAGCGGCAGTTGCCAGAATTTTTCGCCGACTTCGCGGCCCGCTTCGATGACCTCGTTGATTAACTCCTGGTCTGTGCCGAGAATCGCCGTGTTGACATCGCCGAGCGCAATGGAGACGGCTCCCGTCAGAGTCGCCATATCGATGATACGCTTGGCCCCCAGCTTCTTCGCGTAGCAAATGGCATCGGAGAGAATCAAACGGCCTTCCGCGTCCGTGTTGATGACTTCGATGGTCTTGCCGGACATCGCTTTGACAACATCGCCCGGCTTGGTGGCCTTACCGGAAGGAAGATTTTCGGCAGCGGGCACAACGCCGAGCACAGCTATCGGTGGCTTCAACTGCGCGATAGCACGCATCGCGCCGAGAACAGTAGCTCCGCCCGTCATGTCATACTTCATCAACTCCATATTCTCGCCGGGCTTGAGCGAGATGCCGCCGGAATCAAATGTAATTCCCTTGCCGATGAAGGCCAGCAGGTTTTCGTCTTCCTGCCCGGCAGCCTCGCGCGGCGTGTACTTGAGGACGATCAGCTTTCCAGGTTGTTCAGAGCCGCGCGCAACACTCAGCAGCGCTCCCATTCCTTCCTGTTCCATACGCGCTTCGTCCAGCACGTCTACGCTCAAACCAAATTCACTGGCAATCTCGCGCGCGCGTTCGGCCATGTCTGATGGCGTCAAATATCCGCCCGGCTCATTTGACAGTTCGCGCGTAAAATTCACAGACTCGCCGATGACGCGCCCGCGCTCCGCTCCGCGCTTTAAGGCTTCTTCGTCCGCGCCTTCGACATAGACGACGACGCGTTCAATCACACGCTCTTCCTTTTCCATCGTACGGTATTTGTCCGGCTCGAAGAGGCCCATCACAGCGCCTTCCGCCGCCGCCGCGGCAAGCTTTTCGGCGTCTCCATCAGCCCGCGCGATGATACTTAGGGTCTTGATATTCTTGCTGCGCAGAAAGCGTGTAGCGGTTCCGGCCATCTGCGAGACCTGCGCCGCCGCATAATCCTCACGCGCGCCGACGCCGATGAGCAATAATCGTCGAGCCTTCAAGCCTTCGTCTTCGCCTGCGAGATGCACGTAGACTGTCTCGCCCTCTTTCCCCTTCAACTCTTCGGATTCAATAACGGATTTAATTAGCCCCCCGGTCGTTTTATCCAACTCACTTAAGAGAGCTTCATCAGCTTTCTCATCCTTAAAAACGGCGACGGCCAGCGCTTGCACATCCAAGTCCTTCAACGGCCCGCTACTCACTTGTACATCCATACTCATTTCCTCTCTGTTACAGCTTTGAGCAATCAGCAGTCAGCTTTCAGCTAAAATCCCGGCCAATAGTGAACAATCATAGTAAATGGTAATCAACTCGTTCGTCCACCAGCATTGACCCTCTGCGCTTCAACCTGCTTTTGCTGAAAGCTGAAGGCTGATGGCTAACCGCTTTCTTATCTGTTTCGCTCTTTCAGTTGCGCGCGCGTCTCGCGTTCGATGGTGCGCCGCATTTCCGTTTCACGTTTGTCGTAAAGCTTCTTTCCCTTGGCGACGCCCACTTCGAGTTTCACGCGACCGTTCTTAATGTAGATTCGTGTGACCACCAGCGTCATGCCCTGAACAATCGTTGATTGTTCCAGCCGTTTAATCTCACGGCGATGTAGAAGCAATTTGCGCGTGCGCACGGGATCGTGATTCTCTCGGTTGCCATGAGAATAAGGCGAGATGTGCGCGTTGAACAACCAGGCCTCGCCGTCGCGGATGGCAACATACGAATCCTTCAACTGTACGCGCCCGGCCAGCGCGCTCTTGACTTCCGTCCCGGTCAAAGCGATGCCCGCCTCATACTTATCCGAGATGTGATACTCATGAAAAGCCGCGCGGTTCGTCACCAGAGATTTTTCTTCAACAACCTTTGTCATTACTTACGCCCGCATCTAAGCTTAAACAGTTTACAGTTTTGAGTTTTCAGTTTTAAGTTAAAAGAAAATCTTAAACTTAAAACTGAAAACTCAAAACTCAAAACTTATTTCTCAAACTCTCCGCGCAGAGGCCGCGCCATCAACTCTTCCGCCGCTTCATGCGCCGTCTTGCCTTCATAGAGCACAGCGTGGACTTCGTTTGTAATCGGCATCTCGACGCCCAGTTTTTCCGCCAGCTGTTTGACGGCGCGCGTCGTCTTCACGCCTTCGGCGACCTCCTTCATTCCGCCGACGATGGCGACGAGCGGGCGGCCCTTTCCCAATTCCTGTCCGACGAAGCGATTACGCGAGAGGCTGCTCGTACAGGTCAAGACCAGATCGCCGAGGCCCGCAAGGCCCATCATCGTTTCAATTCGCGCTCCTTCGGCGAGCGCAAGGCGAGCCATCTCCGCTAAGCCCCGTGTGATAAGCGCGGCCACGCTGTTTGTGCCAAGCCCCAATCCCGAAACTATTCCTGCGGCCACCGCCATCACATTCTTAACAGCGCCGCCTAGTTCTGTTCCAATCACGTCTTCATTCGTATAGACGCGCAGATTTTCAAAGCTCAACAACGCCTGAACAGCGCGGCTGTCGTCAAGGTTTTCACTCGCCGCCACAACCGCCGTCGGCTGGCCCAGTGCTACCTCCTGCGCAAACGAAGGCCCTGATAGACACACGAAGCGCGGCGTGAATCGCTCAGCCGCTACGTCGCCAACTACTTCCGAGATGCGCTTGCCCGTCTCAATCTCTATGCCTTTTGTCGCGCTGATGAAAAGCATTTCAGATTTTAGCGACGGCAGCATCGTTTCCAGCAATCCGCGCGTGACGTGCGAGGGCGAGGCCAGCAACACAAACTCTGCGTCTGCCAGCGCCTCACTTATATTATTCGTCGCCCGAACATTTTCGGGAATCGTCTGCGTTGACAGGTAAACTCTATTGACCCGCTCACGGTTAACGCTCTCGACGACCTCCGCGTTGCGCGACCACATGCAAACGTCCTGGCCCGCTCGCCCCGCAACGATGCCGAGCGCCGTTCCCCAACTGCCCGCGCCGATGATCGCAATGCAACTCATGATAAGCAACTATGAACGATGAACGCGGAACGATGAATGAACGGCAAGCTGCTTTTACTTCATCGCTTCAGCGTTCATCGCTCATCGTTTCGTCTTCGTCCTTTCACTTGAACTTGCTTTCTGTTCCGCGCATTAGCCTGGCAATGTTTGCGCGGTGCATAAAGATAATCAGTGCAGCGCAGACGAGAGCCGCCGTCATCAAGGGCGCAAAAGCTGCGTGCGGTCTGCCGCTAACGCTCAAGAGCCAGACGCACAAAGGAAACGCGGCTGCCGCCATGATAGAGCCGAGCGAAACATAACGCGTCATCCAGACGATTAAAATAAAGACCAGCGCCGCGCACGCCAGCGCCAGAGGCGAGAGGCTGAGAAAGACGCCAACGCCCGTCGCCACACCCTTGCCGCCGTGAAAGCCCAGCCACACTGGAAAACAATGGCCGAAGACGGCGATGATGGCTGCCCCTGCCACCCACCAGTTAATGCCGAAGTCCGGCGTCAGCAGAGCACGCGCCAGCCAGACGGCAATCGCTCCCTTCGCTGCGTCCAACAACAGCGTAATGACGCCCGCCAGTTTTCCGGCGCGCCTTGAAACATTGGTCGCGCCCGTTCCACCCGACCCCGTCTCGCGCACGTCCCCGCCCTCTTTCGCACGCACTATCAGATAGCCGAACGGAATCGAGCCGACGAGATAAGCGGCAATCAGAACCAGCACGGGTCGCAATCTTGAGCACTCCGCGCCCAGCGTTTTAAGACTTGAGTAGGGCGAAGCGAGAATATAGCAAGCAAGGCGTAAAAGGGAAATGGCTCGCCGCAACGCCTGCGATTTAATTTGCGTCGGCGAAAGGCGGGGGCGGCTCGGCTTGAATCTTAGATTTTCTAGTTGAAAATGCTAAGAGGAAGAAATATGTCAGCAACGAGTAAAGAACAATATCGCAGATGATGATGTAGGGCAGGAGGCCATATTTATTCTCAAAAGCAGCCGCGCCCGTCGGCGAAAGCCTGTAGAGGATAAGCTTCGGCCAGCCGATGGGAATGTACACTATCCGGTGAACGGTCGGATTTTCCGTGTAAGTGGAGAGCGGCCCGGCTGTGATGCTGTAGCAGAACGGTATAATGATGCCACCCAATACTGACAAAACCAAGCGCTTCATTTTTCTTGTTATTATTTTCGATTCTAAATCAAACGACGGCGGAGAAGGTCGAGCGCGCCCTGCGAAGCGCGCCAGCGGATGAGGTGTCGGTCGCCGGGCAGTATCAGCTTGCGATGTTCTGTGTGCGCGTCGTCGGCAAGCGCAATGTAGACGAGTCCGACGGGCTTTTCGTCGCTACCGCCGCCTGGGCCAGCTATCCCTGTGACGGAGATACCGAAATCCGTATCGGCGCGGCGGCGCACGCCTTCGGCCATTGCTTCCGCAACCTCTGCGCTGACCGCACCAAACCGCGAAATCAATTCGGCATCGACACCCAGGGTTCTAGTCTTGGCTTCGTTCGAGTAAGCGACGACGCCTTCCATGAAGTAGACGGAAGAACCAGGCACTTCCGTCAGGCGCTCACTAATGAGTCCGCCCGTGCAACTTTCGGCGACGGCCAGCGTAAAGCCGCCGACCGCCAGCCGCAATCCGACGACCTCTTCCATCGTCTCGCCGCGAAAAGCGAAGATAGAGTGGCCCAATCTTTCTTCAATCTGCCCAGCGAGGCCGTCTAACAGCAACTCAGCTTCCTGTTCCGTCTTGGCCTGTGCCGTCAGATGAATCTCAATCTCGCTGCGGTTAAAGAGAATGGTCGTCTGCGGATTTTTATACTGCGTGTAGACCGGAGCGATGCGTTCGTCGAGCGCCGACTCGCCCATCCCGGCGACGCGCAGCACGCGCCTGACGACACGCACATCGCCCGCTTTAGACGCGAGCTTCGGCTGCACAAACGTCTCGAACATCGGACGCATCTCGCGCGGCGGGCCGGGAAGCAGCACGACCGAGCGATTGTCTTGCTCTATGTACATGCCGGGCGCAGTGCCGTTCGGATTGGCGAGCACTTCCGCCGTCTCTATCACCATCGCCTGGCGCGAATTGATCTGCGGCATCGAGCGACCGAAGCTGAGGAAACGCGCGCTGATTTCCTCCAACACCTTCTCGTCCAGCTTCAAGCGACGGCCCAGCGCACGCGCCGCAACCTTGCGCGTGATGTCGTCTTCGGTTGGCCCAAGTCCGCCCGTCATGATGACGACGCGCGAACGCCTCAGCGCGTCTTTGATAGTCTCCTCTAATCGAGCATCGTCGTCGCCGACGATAGTCTTTAGTTTGACCTCGATGCCGATACTGTTGAGCTTCTCTGTCAGCCAGAGGCTATTGGTGTCTGTGCGATCCGGCGTCAGGAGTTCCGAGCCGATGGCGATGATTTCAGCAGTCAGCATAAGATTCGATGATGGCAGTCAACTATAGCTCGATTCGATAAACGATGAAAGATAAGCTGATGTTGCGTGTGTCTTTCTTCGCGCCTTTGCGTCAGATTAAGTTTCACGCAAAGCCGCAAAGGCGCTAAGAAAAAGAGAGCTTACTTCGCCACAGCCTCTTCCTTGACGCCGTAGATTTTTACTTCCCGCACCCACATGACGAAGGGGCGATTAGTCGGCCCCTGCTGCGCGGGCTGAAGTATACGCAGTCGGTCGGCTGTTATCGGCGGAAAATCAAAGGCCATACGGTCGTGGTCGTTATTAGGCTCTAAGGTTGAGATGGGACGCCAGTGGCCGTTTGCGTCCGCCGATTGCAGTTCAACGCGTCGCGAGGGCATGAAGCGATTTTTGTCGAAGCCCCAATAGATGTAAACGGCGGCGATGCGTGTCGGCTGATTGAAATTCAGTTCAATCCAGTGCGGATCGTGTGTCTCGGCTGAGGCCCAGTTGCCTTCGTTATAACGCAGTTGTGCGATGCGCCTGACATCAGTTTCACCATCGGTTAATGGGCCAACGGTGTAGCCGTCGAAACTGGAATCGACAGAGATGCGCTCAGGCTTTAATTCGACAAGCGCAGAGGACGGAACAGGCGTCGGCACTGGGGCATTGGCAATCGGCGGCGTCTCTTCGGTGGGAGCGCTTGCGCGGCGTGTGAAAAAGATGGCGACGGAGAGTAGAGCTAGCGCTGCTATGCCGCAGACGGCCCAAAACTTGAGGCCGCGACGGCGTCCGCCCTCGATTGCCTCTTGTTGCGTCAGCTTGACGGTCGCAGGTGATGCGCTCAATTCCTGGCCGCACTCTTTGCAATGCTTATCTCCAAATGCGGCCTTCGCTCCACAGGCCGCGCAGGTCACAGCCCCAATCGGCTGCGTATCGTAATTCTCGCGCTCGACGCGCTTTGTCACAGGGTCGAAAAGCTCACGCGTTCCCACAGATTGACGCGAATCCAGCCGAGCGTTTTCTATCTCCTCCAGCCCGCCCGTATCAAGCCCGCGCGCATGGCGCAACGCACGCCAGAATTCCGCCGCGTTTGAAAAACGTTTTTCGGGCGATTTCTGAAGTGCGCGCAGGATAACGGCCTCGATTTCCGGCGTTATCTGCGGATTGACTTCCGTTGGGGCGCGCGGCGGCTGGTGCAGGTGCGCCTGTAGTATCTCAACCTGCGAGCGCGCATCATCGTTGCAGCAGAAGGGCGGCTCGCCCGTCAGCATTTCGTAAAGGATGATACCTAAGCTATAGATGTCCGAGCGGAGGTCAACTTCTCTGTCCTGCGCCTGTTCGGGCGAGACGTATTCGGGCGAGCCGTAAGCGCCGCTGAGCGTGCCCGTGTGCTCCGAGCCGACCAGCTTGACGATGCCGAAGTCTGTGATTTTAACGCGGTCGTCGTGTGTGATGAGAATGTTGCTCGGCTTGAGGTCGCGGTGAACGAGGCCGTGATGCAAGGAGTCGTTCTGGTCGCGGTAGTCGAAGCTCTGTGCGTAGGTGATGGCTTTGAGGATTTGCTCGAAGAGGTCTAGGGCGCGCTCCGTTGGTAGCGGGCTGACTTCACGCGCGAGGATAGTCGCAAGAGAACGTCCCTCGACGTACTCCATCACGATGTAGTAGGTCTGCTCGGCGACGATGTAGTCGTAAACCTTAACGATGTTCGGATGGTCTAACTGCGACTGAACGAAGGCTTCTCTCTCGAAGCGCGGCTTTAAGCGGCGCAAATCGCGTTGGTCTGTCGCGTTGATGGATTTGACGGCCACCTCGCGCGGCAGCTTTAAATGCTGGCCGCGATAAACGACGCCCATCCCGCCCTGACCGATGCGCTCGCCCAGCCGGTAATTGCCGATGATAGTGCCGGTCGCCAACTTGCAACTCCCGCGTGCAATGATAAGGCAAACTAAAGAAGGTAAAAGTAAAAATATAAAAGGTGAAAGGAAGGCCGAGAATTACTTTTAATTTGGCTTCCCCTGACTTTTGCCTTTTTACTTTTACCTTTTCACTTTTCTAAGCCGTCTTTTTCTCTTCCTCGTACACATCGCGCAGCACGTCCGAGATGGGAGGCGGAGCGACGAGGGTAGCCGGACGCATGGCGGCGGTTTTCTGGGCGGACTCTGCACCGGGCGCGGATTCTTTGAGCGAGGGCTTGGATGACGCCTGTGCTTGAGAGATAGTTGGGACAGCCTTAAGCCGCTCGCGGCTTTCGGCCAAAAGCTCGGCGGCGCGGTGGCGGCGTGCACGGTCAAGGCTACGAATGGCGGCCATCGTCTGCGGCGCTTCGGTCGGCTCGCGTTCGAGCTTTCGCAGGATGTGCACGTAGCGGCGCAATTCTGGCGAAGGCGTGAAACGATGGCGCTCGTCGCCCTGCTCGTCATCAACAACGTAGGCTAGATGCTCGACGGCTGATTCATAATCGCCGACCTGCTGGTAGAGCGCTCCCAGGGCGTAGTAGAGCAGCGGCGGCGGGTCTGTCATAGAGTGCAGGACGCGCTCGCCGCGCTCTATGACTTCGGCAATCTCAAACCCGAACCAGTGGCGCTCTTCATCACGCAGGATGTCGTTGGCGCGTATGTAGAACTCGAAAATACGTCCCGTGTCCTGCCGCTCCGATTGCTGTATGGCGCGCCAGATGAAATACGTGACGGTGGCGAAAAAGATAACCACCGAAAACGGTATACCCATCACAATCAACATCGCCATGATAACGATGATGGCGAGCAATCTTTGAGCCGCTTCTCTTCCCTGGCTATTCATAACGAAACGATGAACGCAGAACGCGGAACGATGAACTGAAGAGAGCAAGTCTTTCATTCATCGTTCATCGTTCATCCTTCCTACTTGCTTTATTGATTCGCTGCCTGATGGCCGCGCCCGCTTCGGCGGTTGAAAGTTTGCCGCCGAGGTCGCGCGTCGTTTCTCGTTGCCTGACAGCTTCTTTGACGCCGTTTTCAACTGCGTCGCTTGCCGTCTCGAATCCGAGGTATTCTAACATCATCGCCGCACTCAGAATAGAGCCGATTGGATTAGCGACCCCTTTTCCCGCCAGCGGCGGCGCGCTGCCGTGTACCGGCTCGAAGAGAGAGACGCGGCCCGGATGTATGTTGCCGGAGGCCGCAAGGCCCAAGCCCCCCTGCAACGCCGCGCCCAAGTCCGTCAGGATGTCGCCGAACAGATTGTTGGTCACAATCACGTCATACTGCGACGGGTCTTGCACCATGAACATCGCCATCGCATCGACATATTGATGATTAGCTTCAATCTCTGTGTAACGAGCAGCGACTTCCCTGAAGACGCGCTGCCAGAGGTCGCCGCCGAAGCGCTGGACGTTTGACTTGTCGGCCATCGTCACGCGCTTGCGCTTGTGTGTGCGTGCATAATCGAAAGCCGCGACGATGATTCTTTCCACGCCCCTGCGCGTGTTTAGTTCCTCCTGCGTGGCAATCTCATCCGCAGTTCCCTTCTTGAGAAAGCCGCCCGCGCCGCAGTAAGCGCCCTCCGTGTTTTCACGAAAAAGAACGAAATCAACATCATCGGTCGTGCGATTCTCAAGCGGCGTCAGGCGCTCATCCAGCAGGCGCACGGGACGCAGGTTGATATACAAATCAAGCCCGCGCCGCATCCCCAACAGAATATCCTCTGCGTGCTTGTTCGACGGCACGCGCGGGTCGCCAAACGCTCCGGCGAGGATGGCATCAAACTCTTCGGAGAGCATTTCGAGCGCTCCTTCCGGAAGCGTCACACCGTCGCTTAAGTATTTGTCAGCGCCCCAATCGAAATGCTGTAGCTCAAGCTCTACGCCGTGCGTCTCGCGCAGGCTTTCGAGAATCAGCACGGCTTCTTTGATGACTTCCGCACCGATGCCGTCTCCGGGAACGACGGCGATGCGCTTTCTCTCTGCCATTCATTTCTCCAACAAAAGTTTTCCAGCTTAAGCTTTAAGGCTTCGAGTTATTCCAGCTTCAAACTTGTAATTTAAAAAGGCACGCACAAGACAGGCACGCGTGTACCGCGCAGGACTTTCTCGGCGGTCGAGCCAAAGAGCACTTCCTCCGGTGGCGAGGAGCGCCCGCGCACGCCCATCACAATCATTGGCAGGTCAAGGTCACGAGCTATTTTCAAAATCTCAACAAAAGGTATGCCGACGACAATCATCCGCTCGATGTTGACCCCGCCTGTGTCCAAGCCTTCGAGCATGTTATTGAAATCCATCTCGGCGCGCTCGCGCAGCCGCGCCGTAATATCTTCGGAAGTTCCGAGGCTGGCGGCCACGCCGTCGTTAATGAAGTCATCGTTGATGACGTGAAGCAAGGTCAGGTCTCCGTCGGGCGCGGCGATTCCGGCGGCGGCGCGCACAGCATTAACAGAGCACGGCGAGAAATCCACGGGCACTAAAATGTCGCTCGCTTTGAGCATGTCGGACTCCTTTCATGCGATGTCATCAAAGATGTGGAGTAATTTTTTCTAAGGCTGCCTGCGAGGTCATGACGGGAAAAACCTCAAAATCAACGATGTCGCTCCAATTCGCAATCCATTGATCGAGTAAGTTTCGATCATCCGTTTCCATAATCTGAAAACAGCGATGGAATCGCTCATCGACCCAACTTGAAATATAGTTCAGTCCTTCGGGAGCGAGCCGCCCCTGTTCTCGGAATCGACGATACACGGGTAAGGCGTCCTCGTTCTTAAAGCGTTCTACAACTATATAAAGCATAGTTGAGTGTAGAGACAATCAAGAACTCTGTCTATTAGTCTCACTTCGAAGAGCACTGAACGATTATCTTCACCGAAATTTATCGCCTGCCCGTGCTCGACAGACGCTCTTCGATGCGCGGCAAACTGGCGAGCACGACATCGCCGACGATTTTCAAGCTGCGCGGAGAGATTTTATCGAGCGTGTCTTCGGCTGTGTGCCAGTATGGATAAGAGCTAAGCTGTATGATGTCGAGCGCTTTAATATTTGCGCGCAAAAACGGCTCGTGGTCGTCTTCTATGACGCCCTCGCTCTCTGCGATAAAAACATTGGCGTGGCCCAACTCGCGCGCCGTCTGCCAGATGATTTCGACAAACTCATGGCTGCTCAGGTCGTCCTGCCCAAACCGCAGTTCCTTATATCCAATCATGTCCAACAGAATCATCAAGCGCACGCGCTGCACTTCATTCTTCGCCTTTAACTGTTCGACATAGCGGCGGCTGCCGTATGTGTTATCCGGCCCGTCCGCGTTGCGACAATCAGTCCATTCCTTACAGAAGGCTTCCTCTCCGTCAAAGAAAACAAAACGATAAGTGAAGCGCGGCTTCTGGCCTGTGGCAGCCAGCACACGCGCGATTTCGAGCAGCGCTCCGGTCGAAGAGCCGCCGTCATTTGCGCCGACGAAGCGAAACTGCTTGAAGAATTTCGTATCGTAGTGGCTGGAAATAATAATGACATCGCCAGACTCGCCCGGTAGCTCCGCCGTCACGTTGACCATCTGCCTGTCGCCGACGGACGTGGTCGCACGCCATTCGTCGCGCGTGACGTTTAAGCCGTAAGCTGTCAACTCACCGATGATGTATTCGCGCGCACGGGCTAGTTCGGAAGAGCCTGCGGGGCGTGGCCCGAATTCAACCTGCTTGCGAACATGCTCAAACGCGCGCGATTCATCGAAGGTGGACACCATAGGTGTCGTCGGCGTTGGCGAAGCGACGGGAGGCGCGGCATTCTGCGTGCCCGTGTTGGCGTTGCCTGTCGAATCGCTGCGGCAGGCCATCAAGCCGAGCGAGAGAACAATCGTCAGCGAGAGCAGAGCGATGACGCGCGCAGGGGCGGCGAATCGAGCTTCAGGCTTTGCCAGTTGGAAACTATTACGCATTGAGTCTTCCGATGTGGCAGGAGGTTTGCAGAGCTTATTTTCTATTCAGACCTGTGATGACGCTACGAATAAACGGATGCGGGAGAGATGCCGCCGCGAGATAGCGTCGCTTTTGTCATGACGGTGCTTCTTCTTTCGGAGGCTCGTTTGCAGCGGACGGGCGATGCTCTGCGGGACGACGCGCCTCGCGTTCGCGCTGGCTCAACTGGCGTCCGCGCCCGGCCATCAAGTCTAATACTTTGCCGCCAATTTTATAGGGAATGTCCGCAATCGCGCTGAGGGTTTGAAACATCGTCACCGCTTCAAGCTCGACGAGAGTTGCGAGCTTTCGCTCCAAGGGCAACTCTTTAAACTCTTTGCGCAATTCCTTGACGGTCTCCTGCGTCGTCTCTGCGCGCTCCGTGACGGGCACGGGGCGCAGCACAAGCTCTTCACCGCCGCGCTCGATTTTCGCCTGGCAGGCGAGGCGCTCGCCCGCCGCCAGCCGCTCAGGGCTCAAGCGCACGCGCTCACTTTCGGTCAACGACGACAATAGCGTCGCGCCCTTCTCGACAATCACGGCGCACGTATCACACTCGCCGCGCCCTTCGCATTCGGCGGGCAGACGCACTCCCAGACGCTTTGCTGCGTCCCACAGATACGTCCCCTCCGCGATTACACCACTGCGGCCATCCGGCTCAAATTTGATGTCTATACTCATCTATTGTTCCAGTGCTGCACGTCGGCTGGCAGCTTCAACAAAACTTTTTTCGAGGGAAGACAATTGAAAAATTACACCCAAAGCGCGACAAAAGGCAAAGAGCAAAGGCAAAAGGTAAAAAGGTAAAAGGCAAAAGCGCGGCGGAAACCATCTTTCATAAAACTGGCTTCCCCACACTTTTGCCTTTTCACTTTTGCCTTTTTACTTTTTCAGTCGTGCGCTGCGGCGAGATGGATGTGCGGTTGTGCTGTCGCCTCTTCTTTTTTGCGCTCGCGCGCCAGCCGCCTGCAATCAACGCAGATGCCGTTGATGCGCAATGAATGATAGGTCGGCTCAAAGCGGTGCTTGGCGGCGATGGCATCCTGGATGGCTTCCAGTTCGGCGGAGTAAAACTCTATCGTGCGCCCGCACTCCGTACAGATCATGTGGTCGTGATGCTGGTGCTTGTAGTTATGCTCGTAGCGCGTTCGCCCGTCGCCGAAGCGCACCTCGCGCGCCAGTCCCGCCTCCGTCAATAGCTTGAGCGTGCGATAGACGGTCGTCTGCCCGATGCTGGAATCTTCCGCCTGCACTAAACGATAAAGGTCTTCGCTCGTGAGATGTTCTTCGGTGCGTAGAAAAACATCCAGAATCAGGTCGCGCTGCGCGGTGCGCTTCAGCCCGGCCTTCTGTATGTGCTTGAGAAATACTTCCTGCTCTTCAGTCATAAACTCGGAATCGGCCTGATACTGCTCTGGTACAGTTTTGGTGCAAAAGCATTCTAACACTGCTCTCGTGCCGTGTGAAGATATTGGAAACACGCGAGCGAGCGTGTTATCTTCTGAAGCCATGTGCCGGGGTGGCGGAATGGCAGACGCGACGGACTTAGTTAACTTGAGCACGCCAGCCGGAAACCCTGACGTGAATGGAGTCAAATTCGGTGAAACCTTAACAGTTTAAGCTGATGGCAACGCCGAGCTAAGGCTGGCTAAGAAACCAAAGCCAGCAAAGTGTAGAGACGAGACGGCTCCCTCCTAAACATCAAGTATGCACGGAGAAGGCATCGTCCAGACCACAAACTATAAAATAATTGCAGGCGGCGAAAGCCGTAGTGGTAAGAAAATCCGTTGACCGAAAGGTCGTGCGGGTTCGAGTCCCGCCCTCGGCACTAATTAAAGTTTTCCGACAGCCGCGATGTCGTCCGTGTTAGGTCATACTGCACTGACGATTGCCTGTCGGCCTCTCTTGTTCCCCTGATTCCCCAATTTTTGTTCGGATAATCAACGCAAAATCGAATTCAAAGACTGCTGTCTGGAAAGGAAATATCATGAGTTTTCACGCTAGATTGATGAAGACATTTGTCGTCGGGCTGATGGCCGTCATGGCGCTGCATCCCGCTTATCTGACGACGTTCCGTGCGCAGGACGTAAAAGCGCAGGATGAAGACATCATACTCGCCGAAGGAACTACTTTTAACATCGTCACGACCGAGGAGATTTCCAGCAAGAAAGCGAAACTTGGCGACTCGGTTGTCTTCAAAGTTGATGAAGATGTGAAGGTCAAAGACCAGGTGCTTATCAGTAAAGGCACTCTGGCAAAGGGCATCGTCGTTAATGCTGAGAAGAGCGGAAGGATGGGAAAAGCCGGGAAGCTCGGTATTAAAGTTGAAACGACGACGACAGTTGACGGGCAGCCGGTTAAGCTGCGTGCGACACAGGGCAAAGAGGGCGATGACAAAACCAACAGCGTGACCGCGTTGTCTATCCTGGTCAGTTCTCTCTTCTTGTTGAAGAAGGGTGAAGACGCAAAGATTAAGGCGGGCGAACGATTCAAGGTTTACGTCGGCGAAGAGAAGCGGTTTCGACTCGTCGGCTCATCTCTTGTGGCGCAGGAGCCGCCAGCATTAAACGGCACTTCGGCTGAGAGTGCGAGTACGGAAAATAAAGCGTCCGAGGGCTTTGCTACTGTCTATATTTTTCGCCCAAGCAAGCTCGTCGGCAAGGCTTTAGAGCCTTCAGTCTTCTGCGACGGCGTAGAGCTTGGCCGGATGGACAACGGTCGTTACCTGATGCTCAAGCTCAAACCGGGAAAACACGTCGTTCACATGACCGACCAGAAGAAGGGCTTTGAGGTTGATATGGGCGGCGGGCAGGAGTATTACTTCAGGGTCGGGATAGAGATGGGTATGTGGAAGGGTCACGGTAAGCTCATGCTGGTGGATAACGAAAAAGGCGCTGCCGAAGTTAAGAAGCTGAAGCCGCTCGGTCGCGACAAGATTAAAGACCAGACGATGGTCGTAGCCGAAGCCAATCCGCCCAAGTAGATAACTCAACCTAATCCCCTACCATCAACGAATGATTTACGAGAGAAGCGAAAGGCAATCCAGCCCGGATGCCTCTCGCTTTGTCTTTTTGAGCCTTCCCGCACCATATCGTGTAGCATCGCCTCACGCTTGCGTACATGGTCTATTGTTGCCTCGCCTGCGCGCTCCACGCGCACCCCCAAACCCTCGCTAAATCGCAGATATTAACGGCTTTGACTGTATCGCGGCGCTTAGATGAAGCTTGGCACAGTCATTGCTAAAGCATTGGAGGATGCGACGCGCTGTTGAAACTATAGAACAAGTGGCAGGCGGCGCGACGCTAATCGGAGGGTAGGATTCATGACTAAAATCAATAGCAAACTGGCGCAACGCGCCCTGAGTTTTTTGGTGCTGATCGCACTTGTGGCCGGTAGCATAGTTCCGGTCTTCGCGCAGAGACGACGCACTCGTCGCACGCCGCGATTGGGCCGTTACACGCGTCCCGTAACGCCGCCCACGACCCGTTATTACACCTTGAGTGCTAACCACACCATTCGCGTACGGATGGAGGATACGATTACTTCCAGAAACGCGCGCATCGGCGACCGCTTCAGAACGACCACGGTTGACCCGGTTTACGCGGGCGGAGTTGAAGTTATTCCGGCAGGCAGCACTATCACTGGCCGTGTGACTTCGGTGAAGCGCGCCCAGCGCAAGAGCAAAGCGGGCACGCTCGGAGTCGAATTTATCTCGCTGCAACTGCCGAACGGCACAGCGCGCGCCATCAATGGTTCTTTGACAGACGTGAACGGCGAGAACAACAGCTACGATGAAGAAGGACAGGTCACGGGCCGCTCTTCGACCAAGCGTAACATCGTCTTCATCGGCGGCGGCGCAGCCACCGGCGCGCTCATTGGCGCTATCGCTGGCGGCGGCAAAGGTGCTGGCATAGGTGCTGGCGTCGGCGCTGGTTTAGGAGTCGCGGGCGCGTTCTTCTCGAAGGGTAAAGAGGCAGAGGTCAAGCCGGGCACGGAGTTCGGCGTAGTTCTCAACCAGAGCGTCTCGCTCCCGGCGGCAAACGTCCGGTAATCTTTTAAACGAGATCGACAACCGAACGGGTTGTCGGTACGGAGGAAGCCTGCAAGCGAAGGGGAGAGCGCGGGCGGGCTTCCAACAAAATCTAACGAGGCTCGGTCGCCCCTGTCACTACGTAAGTGAGCGACCAGTAAGAGAGGCCCGCTGCGAAGGGGAGAGCGCAGCGGGTTTCTCTTTTAATCTTGTAGTGTTGGAATAGATACAGGAAACAGCTACTTGGCTATCGTTTCGCTCTGCTTCTCTGCTACCAGGCGTTCAAATTCCGGATGACGATAGAGGATGCGCCCGGCGACGATGGTTGCGACGGCAGCACCGCGCATCTTCAGGCCGTCGAAGGGAGTATTACGGCTTTTCGATTTCGACTGCGAGGCATCAAACGTCCAGAGCAAATCAGGGTCGAGAATCGTGACATCGCCCCAAGCGCCCTTGCGTAGCGTGCCGCGATTCTCAAGATTAAAAATCCGCGCCGGATTCACAGAACACAATTCCACAAGCCGCTCTAGATTGATCGTGCCCGTATGCACGAGTCGGTCAAGCGCAAGGCCGACGGCTGTTTCCAATCCGGTGATGCCGAATGGCGCGTTGTCGAATTCCAAATCCTTTTCATCGCGGTGATGCGGCGCGTGGTCGGTCGCAATCGCGTCAATCGTGCCGTCGCGCAGGGCTGCCATAATAGCTTCGACGTGCTCTGTGCTTCTGAGCGGCGGACTCATCTTCATATTCGTGTCGTATGTCTCGACCGCAGCATCGGTCAAAGACCAGTGATGCGGCGCGACTTCGCACGTCACAAAGAGGCCGCGCTCTTTGGCGCGACGCACGGCTTCGAGCGCGCCACGCGTTGAGATATGAGCGACGTGTATGCGCGCTCCTGTCAATTCCGAGAGCACGCAATCGCGCACGGCGTCTAACTCTTCTGCCGCCGCAGGCATCCCGCGCAGGCCCAGCAGCAAAGACCAGTGACCCTCGTGCATCACGCCCCCGGCGACGAGCGAGCGGTCTTCGCAATGGTCAACGACCGCGAGGTCAAACCCGCTCGCATACTCCATCGCGCGCCGCATCATCCCTGCACTCGGCACTGGCCGCCCGTCATCCGAGACGGCGACAATCCCTGCGCTCTTCATCTCGCCCATCTCCGCTAGCTCCGCGCCGTTTGAGCCTTTGGTGATAGAGCCGACGGGAAAGACATTTGCCAGATTCGCACGCTCTGCCTGCTCTATGATGAAGCGCGTGACGGCAGGGCTATCGTTGACGGGGTCTGTATTGGGCATCGCGCAGACGCTCGTCCAACCACCCGCGATTGCTGCCGCCGCGCCGGTCGCAATCGTTTCCTTATACTCCTGTCCGGGTTCGCGCAGGTGTACGTGCAAATCTATGAAGCCGGGGGCGACGACGAGGCCGGTCGCATCGAAAACCTCCGCGCCTTCGGGCACGCCCTCGCTTCTGTTCAAAAGCCCGGCGACACGGCCATCTTCAATCAGCAGATTCTGCCCGCTGTTTTGTCCCTGCGTTGGGTCAACGACGTAGCCGTTCGCGATTAACAATCTCATCCGTTATTGCTTCCTCGATTCTACGGTTTTTGGCGCTCGGCCTTCCATCGTCTCAGAGCTATGCGTTCCTCCGGCCAAGAGGTAAAGAATCGCCATCCGCACGGCTAGCCCGTTAGCGACCTGATCGAGGATAAGCGAACGCGAGCCGTCGGCGACATCCGAAGCAATCTCTATCCCGCGATTCATAGGCCCAGGGTGCATGACGATGGCATCAGTCGCAGCCCTCTCAAGATGCTTCAGGCTCAAGCCGTAATGCACCGCGTACTCGCGCATCGAAGGGAAGAAGGCCGCGCCCTGCCGCTCGCGCTGGATGCGCAGAATCATCACCACGTCCGCGCCCTCGATTGCTTCTTCAATACGCGGCTCGACAATCACACCTTCTTCAACTAACTCTGCGAAATCCCTCGGCACGAGCGTACATGGGCCAGCGACGCGCACCGTCGCTCCGAGTTTCGTCAGGAGATGAATGTTGGAGCGCGCCACGCGCGAATGAAGAATGTCGCCGATGATTGCGACCTGCAAGCCGCTGATGCGTCCCTTTCGTTCGCGGATGGTCAAAGCATCAAGAAGAGCCTGCGTCGGGTGTTCGTGAGCGCCGTCGCCTGCGTTGATGATTCCGGCGCGGCAGATGCGCGCCAGTTGATGCGGCGCACCGGCGCAACTGTGGCGGATGATGATGCAATCGGGCGACATCGCTTCCAGATTGCGCGCCGTATCGAGCAGGGTTTCACCCTTCGTCACGCTCGAAGTCGAAGCGCTGATATTGATGGCGTCTGCCGACAGACGCTTGGCCGCAATCTCGAAAGAGGTGCGCGTTCGCGTCGAAGGCTCGAAGAAGAGATTGATGACAGTGCGCCCGCGCAGGGTCGGCACTTTCTTAATCTCACGGCGGGATATTTCCCTAAAATTCTCCGCCGTGTCGAGCACGTCCGTGATCTCCGAGGCCGAGAGTTCGCGTATGCCGAGCAGGTCTTTACGAGTGAAATTTGTACTCATTAGCAATCAGTTTTCAGTTTTCAGTTTTCAGTTTTCAGTTAATTGTTTTGTGCTTTTAACTGATTGCTGATAACTAATCGCCGATTACCCCTATAAAAAAAGCGGCCAACTCGTGGCCGCTCTCAAGAACTGGTTTCCGTTGCCGGTCGCTCGACGATGGCGACGCCCTCTTCCTCGTCAAAGTCCGTGAGCATAACTTTGATAATCTCGCTCTTTTTCGTCGGTACAATCTTGCCGATGTAGTCCGCCTGAATCGGCAGTTCACGGTGCTCTTTGCCGCGATCAATAAGGACGGCCAATTGAACGCGTCGCGGGCGTCCATAATCAATTAATTGATCGAGCGCCGCGCGAATCGTCCGCCCCGTATAGAGCACATCGTCAATCAGGACGATATTTTGATTCTCTATGTCGCCGGGCAGTTCCGTGCGGTTGACAATCGGGTTAGCCCCGACGGTCGAGAGATCGTCACGATAGAGTGTGATGTCCAGGATGCCGACCGGAGGGCGTTCGCCTTCAAGGTCTGCAATCTTGTCTGCCATCCTCTCGGCCAGCGGCACGCCGCGCCGCTGAATGCCGACCAAATACAGATCATCCGCGCCGTGATTCTCTTCGACAATCTCGGAGGCGAGCCTTGAGAGCGCACGATTGATGCGTGCACCGTCCATGATCCGCGCTTTCTCAATCAAATCCATTGGCGCGGATACTAACAAGTTCGGTGGCGGGTGACAAGTGACGGGCGACAGATGTCCCTTTAACAACTTCCTGGCAGGGCTAAATGTGAGGCGTCGATTTTTGACTTTTTTATCTGCCTTCTCTTCGAGTCCGCGCGAGGGTCTGTGACGGTATGTGACAAGTGATGTGTAACAAGCTAGAATTCGACTTTGCTCGTCGCTCGTCGCTCATCGCTTGTCGCTCTTGTTCTGATGCTCTATCGCTCTCTCTTGCGTCCTTTGCTGTTTCGTCTGCCGCCTGAAACGGCGCACGAGATGGCGTTGCGAGCGGTTAAACTGTCGCTCGGCGCAAAGTGGGCGCGGCGGCTGGTCGCAGGGCGTCTCAGTTGCTCAACCGGCGTTGAATTGAAGCGGTTCGGCTTGACGTTTCAAAATCCAATCGGGCTGGCGGCAGGGTTTGATAAGAATGGGACGGCGGCAGAGGGGCTGGCGGCCTTTGGGTTCGGCTTTATAGAGGTCGGAACCGTGACGCAACATGCTCAGCCCGGCAATCCGCGCCCGCGTCTCTTTCGCTTGCCGCGTGATCGCGCGTTGATTAATCGGCAGGGTTTTAATAATCATGGCGCGGCGGCGCTCGCCGCACAACTCGCCGCGCATCGCCCCAGTTGCGTGCTCGGCGTTAACATCGGCAAGAGTCGCATCGTTCCGTTGGAAGATGCGATTGACGACTATCTGGCGAGCTTTGATTTAGTTTACACACACGCCGATTACATGGTCGTCAACGTCAGTTCGCCCAATACGCCGAACCTGCGCGAGTTGCAGAGGGCAGACGCGCTTTCCGCCTTGCTCGACGCGCTGCAACAGCGTAATCGAGAGTTGGCCCAGCGACACGCGCGTTCCGAGCCTGTGCCATTGCTGGTCAAGATTGCGCCCGACTTGGAGATGAGCGACCTGGAATCAATCGTCGAAGTCGCAGAGCGTGCGAAACTGGCGGGCATTATCGCGACCAATACGACGACGAGCCGTGCGGGCTTGCGAACAGCGGCGGAAAGAATCGCCGCTTACGGGCAGGGCGGATTGAGCGGCGCGCCGCTGCGCGCACGTTCGACAGAAATAATTGCCGCGCTGTATCGCTTGACGAATGGGAGGCTCAACATCATTGGCGTCGGCGGCATCTTCAACGCAGCCGATGCGTGGGAGAAAATCTGCGCCGGGGCGAGCCTCTTACAGTTGTACACGGGCTTCATCTACGAGGGCGCGGGCGTTGTCCGCAGGATTAACGAAGGGTTGCAAGAGATAATGACGCGGCAGGGTTTTCGCTCTCTAGATGAAGCAATCGGCTGCCGCGCGGCGAAACTCGCGGCAGCTTGACGAAAGGCAAGCTCTTCAATCGTAAATTAGACGGCGATGAATCAAATGGAAGATAACAAGTTGATCGTGGCGCTAGACGTGGAGACAGTCGGGCGTGCGCGCGAGTTGTTCAGCGCACTGCGAGATGTCGCCGGGATGTTCAAGATTGGATCGCAGCTTTTCACCGCCGCCGGGCCGGAGTTTGTGCGCGAGATAGTCGCGGCTGGCTCAAAGGTCTTTCTCGATTTGAAGTTTCACGACATCCCCAATACGGTCGCCGCCGCCAGCCGCGAGGCAGCACGACTTGGCGTTTCCATTTTCAACGTGCATGCCGCAGGCGGCAGCGAGATGTTGAAGCGCACGGCGGAAGCCGTCACGGAAGTATCAGAGCGCGAGGGATTGTCGCGGCCCATCGTCATCGCCGTGACGGTGTTGACGAGCGCAGACGCGGCGACGCTCATGGAAGTCGGAGTTGCGTTTAATCCGCAGGAGCAGGTCTTAAGGCTGGCGCACTTGGCGGCTGAGTGCGGCATTGACGGCGTTGTCGCATCCCCGCATGAAGTCGCTTTGTTGCGCACGGGCATAGAGCGCAAAAATTTCGTGCTGGTTACTCCGGGCGTTCGCCCCTCCGGCGCTTCCGCTCACGATCAGAAACGAGTGATGACGCCAGCCGAGACTGTCCGCGCAGGTGCTGATTATCTGGTGGTCGGTCGCGCGATTCTGGACGCAGACGACCCTGTGGCGGCGGCAGAGAAGATTCTTGAAGAGATGAGTGGCGCTTTCGAGACTGCTTGAGACAATGACGACGAAGCCGCGACAGCCCGTTTCCACAGATTCAATCAAGCCTGAATATCAGAAGCAGGGGAGCGGCCCTGCTTTCGTCTACGTGCCGGGCATAGAGGGCACGGGCAAGCTCTTTTACAAACAGATAGACGACCTTGCGCGCGATCATACGGTGATAACTTTTCCGCTGCGCCCGTATGGGCGCTACGGAATTGAAAAGCTAGTTGATGATTTAATCTGGATTATCCACGACGCAGGTTTCGAGCGCGTGACGGCGCTCGGTGAATCTTTCGGCGGGCTACTGCTGATGTCTGCGGCGCTCGCGCATCCAGAATGCTTCGAGCATCTGATTCTCGTCAACACATTCCCGCGCTTTGAGCAGCGGGCAAAGATCAAGTTGGGTGTCGCGCTCTTCTCCGTTTTGCCGTATCCTGTCATGAAAGCGTACCGGACGCGGACAGGGCGCGATACGCTGTTTGACCCTGAAGTCTCTGATGAAGACCGCCGCGCGTGCCGCGAGCATACGCGGATTGTCCCCTCCGAGGGCTACATCTCGCGCCTGAGGATTATCCGCGATACGGATTTGCGCCCGCGTTTATCGGAGCTTTCCGTGCCGACGCTGGTTGTGGCGGGCACGCAGGATCGTTTGCTGAATGCCGTCGGTGCGGCGAGAATTATAGCGTCGGCGATTCCACGCTCGCGCCTGAAATTGCTGGAAGGCGTGGGCCATCTGGCGATGGTCTCAGGGGGCGTGCGCGTGCGCGATTGGCTGGCCGAACTTCAGGGTATTTAAACGCATGGCGAAGGATACGGAACTGTCCGGCTGGCGTGGCGTGTAGAAGATGGCGGCAAACGCCCGCGCGATGTCCGGCAGAGATTATCTCTTACAAGGCACAAAGGAACGAACATTTGAAACGAACGCTGCTGATTCTGACAACGCTGCTGCTGTCTATCCCGGTTGCAGCACAACGTGCAGAGGTCTCCAATAACGTCTCCTTCGCCCAGTCACCTTATCGCGTCGGAGAGCGCCTGACTTACCACGTCACGTTTTCGAACTTTATCAACGCTGCTCACGTCGAGTTGCTCGTCGCTGCGCGCGGCACATTCTTTAATCGTGACGCACTGCAACTGCGCGCACACGTCGAGACAACCGGCGTCGTCAACGCTGCTCTGTATTCTATCAACAACGATTACACATCCTACGTTGATCCGAATACGGGGTTGCCCTTTCGCACGCAGCAGGTGATACGCGAAGGCGGGCGCACGAGTGATAGTTCGAGCGAGTATAACCAGCCGGTCGGCACGGCTGCGATTCCCTCCAAGCTCAGGCTCGGAGAATTCCCCGGCACATATGACTTTCTCTCGACAATCTATCGCCTGCGCGCGCTAACCTTGTCGCCCGCCTCTCTCTACTACTTCACGGCGCGCAACGACCTTGAACAGTATGCTGTCGAATTAAAGGTCACCGGATACCAGTTAATTAAAACCAACGTCGGCTCGTTTAATACCATCGTGACGCAGTTGCGCGTGCTGAAGGATTCGGATGCCAACAAATATCGTGTGCGGATTTATTTCAGCGATGACGAGCGCCACGTGCCTGTACTGTTGACGGCGCGCCATCCTTCCGGGGAGATTCGCATTGAATTGGCTGGCTCTGAACTGCCGGAGACGACACAGCAGACGACTGTCAGCGTTGTTACGCCGTCCGTTGTTCCAACGCCGGGCACGTCGCCAAGGCCCATCCTGCCGCCGGGTTCTACTGTTGTCGTGGCGACGAGTAACACGGCGTTTCCCGCTGAACTGCCTTTCAAAGCCGGAGAGCAGCTTAACTTTAACGTCAGCGTCGGCGGCACGCCCCAGACGGTCGGGACAATCTCTTTGCAGGCACGCTCACGCGCAAGGTATTTCAACCGCGACGGCATCCAACTCGGCATGAAGGCGCAGACGAACGCGGCAGCGCAGCGCCTCTACTTCGTCAACGATCAGGTTAATTCCTACGTTGACCCAAACACGCTGCTTCCCTTTCGCACAGAACTACAGTTGGTCGAAGGACGCGACCGCACCAACCAAGTGCTCACGATAGACCAGGATCGCGGCAATGTCCTGACCGACAAGGGAACGCGCATAGAGATTCCCGTCGGCACACACGATATGCTCTCCGTGCTCTACGCCTTGCGCTCTTTTAATCTGACGCCGCCGCGCCGTAATGCCGTCTCAATCCTGATTAACAATCGCCCACGCACGCTGTTTATCACTTCGCTCAAGCGTGAGATGATAGACCTCGGCGGACAGAAAGTAGCGGCGCTCCAATTATCTCTGACCACAGACGACCAACAGGGCGACCGCCTCGGCCTGCGCCTCTGGGTCAGCGAAGACAGTCGCCGCCTGCCGCTGAGAATCGCCGCCACTACGCCTCTCGGCCCCGTCCGTGCAGACCTAACAATTGTCCCCACCCGTCGATAAACCCCGCAGACTGAAGTTCTATTTAACTTCCAAGCCTCCTGCCGCCAATTTGAAATTGAAATTTAATTTCGATTAGACTATACTGTTGTGGTCGTCGGCGATTGAGCCGCTCTCGCCCGTTTTGTTTAAGACGAATAAGAGCGATTCTCATTAAACGCTTTCGGCCCATTCCATTCACGAAGCACCGCTCTAATTTGAAAGGCACTAAACATGCTGCAATCTTTTATCATTGTTCTACGCGAGGGATTTGAGGCATTTTTGATTGTCGCAGTCATCCTCGCTTACCTGCGTAAGACGGGTCAGCAATGGCTCTCATCTGCGGTCTACTGGGCCATCGCCGCGTCTGTTCTGGTCAGCGCAGGGCTGGGCTATTTGTTGAATACGGGGATAGACCAGGCGTTCTGGGAAGGTATGCTCGGCCTTGTGGCGATCATCATGGTCGCCACGCTCGTGATACACATGTGGCGCACCGCTCCGCAACTCAAAAAGAAGATGGAGCGGCGACTGGAACAAGCATCGTCGCCTGCTTCTCGCGTCAAGGCTTTTCTGGGTGTTTTCCTCTTCACCGTTTTGATGATTAGCCGCGAAGGCATGGAGACGGCTCTGATGTTGATTCAGGTTCACACGGGCCAGCGGGTGTTGGGCGCGCTGCTTGGCCTGGGCGCTGCCGGGGCGCTGGCTTGGGCTTGGGCACGCTTTAGCCACCTCATCAACATGAAGCGTTTCTTTCAGGTGACAGGCATCTTTCTGCTGCTGTTCATGGTGCAGGTGGCGATTTACTCGTTTCACGAATTTACGGAAGCGGAGATTTTTCCCAACAGTGAGGCGCTCCACGTAGCAACGGAAAACTTCTCGCCCGACGGCATCTACGGTCGCTGGTTTTCCGTCATTGCAATCGCAGCCTGCGCTCTCTGGCTCGTCGGCGCATGGATAGCCGACCGCTTGAAGACATCAAGGCAGAGCGATGTCCGGCTCGAACAGGGACAGGCTTAGCGGCAGCCGCTCAGTTCCCAACATAAAAGGGCTGCGATTGAAATTTCAATCGCAGCCCTTTCGCTTTCTATCAAGCGGAGTTTCAATTCCCTGCTCTTCTATTCGTCACTACCGCCTTGCTCTAAAACTCAAGCGGGCGTGGGAGCATTGGCATCCACCTCTTCGGGTAGGTAGATGACGCTGTAAACACGTACGGGTTCATCTATATTTTTCACAGTGATTTCCTGCGGCGCGCTCAGCAGAAAAGCGCCGTCGAGTTCACGCGCGGTCGCTTCGGTGACGAGAATCTGTCCTGGCTGGGCGATGCCTTCGATGCGCGAAGCGATGTTGACGGTATCGCCGATGGCCGTGTATTCAGAGCGCTGGTGCGCTCCGATGACGCCGACCGTCGCTTCGCCCGTATTGATGCCGATGCCTAGTTGGACGGGCGGCAGATTCTTTGCAGTCAATTGCTCGTTGACTTCTCTGACTCTACGCTGCATGGCGACGGCTGTAGCGACCGCGTTGGAGGCATCGCTTTCGCCTCCGAGCGGCGCGCCAAAGAGCGCCATCAAACCGTCGCCGATATACTTGTTGAGCGTTCCCTGACGCGCGAAGATTTCGGCGGCCATCGCCGTAAAGAGTATGTTCAGCAAATCGACGATGGTATCGGGCCGCGCGCGGTGGGCCAACTTGGCAAAGCCGCGCACGTCGCAGAAGAGCACGGTCACGCGTTTGTTGATGCCGCCGAGTTGAAATTTTTCGGGGTTTTCGACCAACTCCTTGATGATGTGTTCGGGCATGAAGCGGGCGAAGGCCGCGCGCGCCAGCGCCTCACGTTGCGAGCGTTCGTGTGCGCGCGTGGCCTCGACGGCTGTGGCTGCCTGCGCCGCAATCGCTGCCAGCAGTTGCGTATCCAAATCCGTAAACTTCTCGCGCGTAATCCGCCGGTCAATGTAGAGCGCACCGTAGACGCCCTCGCGCCCGACTAAGGGAGCGCAGGCGAGAGAGCTGATGCTCTGCATGACGACGCTCTGGCTAAACTTCAGATTCGCGTCCTGCATCACGTCATGCGAAGAGAGCATGACGCGTTGCTCGATGGCTGTGCGGACGGCGGTGCGGCTGATAGAGCGTTGGTCTGCCTTTTCGTTATCACGAAAGCGCAGGCTGACGGCTCTTGGGTCAGCCTCGCTCTGCTCAACGAGCAGCGCCGCGCAGCAGTCGGCAGAAATCGCACGCATGACGATGGCCGTCGCGTATTCAAGAATTGACTGAGTATCGAAGACGGTGGCGAGCGCCGCGCTCATCTCGCACAGTTGGGCCAACATTTCCGCCTTGCGCCTGAGTTCCTGTATCTCCAGTTTATGCGAGCCGGAGGTGAATGTGTTTGTCACCAGCGAAGTAAAGCCGGAGGTGATGGGAGACATCGAAGTGCTCATCGAGAGCGGCTCGTCCGTATAGCGCAGGGGCACTTCTTTCAAGATGAGTTGGAAGCGAATGGAAGCTATCGTGAAATGGTCGCCATCCTTGAGCAGGGCTTCGCCCGTCTCCGGCGTAACGTCCTGTTCGTTGACCGTCACGATGTTACCTTTGCTCACATTTGCGAGCCGGGCCTCTGTGCGGGTCGCAGCGCGGATGACGGCGTGGCGGCGCGAGACGCGCAGGTCGTCTATGCGTATGTCGTTGTCGGGTGCGCGCCCGATGGTCAGTCGCCCGCCTTCCGGCAACTCCCATTGTCGCTGCATTCCCTCGACTTCATGAATTGTAAACATAAGCCTTAGCCCTCACGCCAAATCAAAGCACGGGACAGTGAGTATCAAATGACGATAGCTGTTCACATCTTAGCCTAGTATAGCAAAGCGACATAGAAGGAATATTGCTATTGCTGACGTGAGAGATGTACTGTTAGCATGCAAAACTAAGCCATGAGCCTGCGCGCAGGCTTTAGCCCTGCGCGTATTGCCGTGCTAGTTCGCGCTTGAGCAGTTTGCCCGTTGGGCCTTTGGGAATGTCTGTGACTATGCGGACTGACTTCGGGCACTTGTAGTCGGCCAGACGCTCGGAGCAGAAGGCTATAATCTCTTCTTCCGTGGCCTGCGCGCCTTCTTTGAGCACGACGAAGGCCGCCACTTCTTCGCCGTAGAGCGAATCGGGCACGCCTATGGTCGCGGCGGCGGCCACTGCTTCGTGGCTGTATAGAACTTCGTCAATCTCTCGCGGGTAGATGTTCTCTCCGGCGCGGATAATCATGTCGGACTTGCGGTCTACGATGTAGTAAAAACCGTCCGCGTCTTTGTAACCAATGTCGCCCGTGTGAAACCAGCCGCCGCGAAAAGCTTCGGCGGTCGCTTCCGGGTTCTTAAAGTAGCCCTTCAAAATATTCTCGCCGCGCAGGACTATCTCGCCAAGTTG
This sequence comes from Pyrinomonadaceae bacterium, assembly GCA_036387475.1. GTDB lineage: Bacteria > Acidobacteriota > Blastocatellia > Pyrinomonadales > Pyrinomonadaceae > DASVTR01. The sequence continues at coordinate 94,792 of DASVTR010000015.1, forward strand.
GCCCACAGGCACTTCCGCGTCATTCTCGTCAACAATCTTCATTTCGTTGCCGATGGGCAGCCCGCACGAGCCGGGCCGACGACGCTCATCCGGCGGATTGAAAGTCGAGCGGCAAGTTGACTCGGACATCCCGTAGCCTTCGATTACCAGACAATTGAAAGTCTCCTCGAAACGCTTTAAGACTTCGGCGGGCACGGGCGCTGAGCCACACAAAGCGAAACGCAACTGATCGGTTTTCAGCCCCGGCGGCACACCTTCAGGATAAGTGTTGACAAGCAGGCTCAACATCGTCGCCACAGAGCCGAACGACGTTATCTCGTAATCGGAGATAATCTGCCAGAAGCGCTTGACGGAGAATTTCGGAGTAACGACCGTCGAGCCGTGAGCGTAGAGCGGAGCGAGCGTCGCCACCATCACCGCGTTGACGTGAAACAGCGGCATCGCGATTAACAGGCGGTCGCGCTCTGTGAATTTCAGCCAGCTTGTAATCTGCCGCGCGTTGGCAAGCAGATTGCCGTGCGTGAGCAGGCAGCCCTTCGGCTTGCCGGTCGTCCCCGAAGTGTAAATGATAATGGCTTCATCATTCTTTTCAAGGCCGAGAGGTGGCAGCGCATCGGCGGCAAACTCTACGGTCGCTTGCCTTTCATCATCAAACTCGATAATTGAGCGTAAGCTGTGCAAATCGCTTTTGACTTCTTCAATCTTCGGCAGAAATTCCGTTTGCACGAGCAAGGCTGCGGCCTCCGAATGAGCGATGACGTAAGCCATCTCCTGCGGCTTGAGCAGAGAGTTGACTGGCCCGGCGAGAGCGCCAAGCTTGAAGCAAGCGAAGTAGGCGATGATGTACTCGGCGCTATTCGGCAAGAGCAGACTGACAACGTTGCCCTTTTTAACTCCGTGCGCTGCCAGAAGTCGCGCCGTCCGGTTGACCGCCGCGTCGAACTCCGCATAGCTATATCGCCGCCCGTCTACTTCGGAAAAAAGAAAGACCTTATCGGGCGTTGCCTGCGCACGCTGTTCCAGCAACTCGCGCACATTCCTGGGTTCACTTTGCTCCGCTGCCGTTGATAAGTTTTGACTAGCCATCTTGCGCCTATGATATATTAACGGACGTTCTTGCTACCAGATTGCCGACGCCGAACAATGAAGGATGAAAGCTAAAAGATTTTTCATTCCGCGTTCAGCGTTCATCCTTCGTACTTTTCTTTATGTCTATCTATCGTAATTTCATCAACGGCCAATGGCTTGAGTCAACTTCGTCGCGCACCGCTGACAATGTTAATCCGGCGAATACGGACGATGTGCTCGGCACTGTCCGGCAGGCGACGCGCGAGGAAGCGCGCTCGGCGGTCGAAGCTGCAAGCGAAGCCTTCCGCGATTGGCGCGCGACACCCGCTCCGACGCGTGGACGGATTGTCGCACGCGCCGCGCGCCTGCTCGAAGACGAGAAAGAGAATCTGGCCCAACTGCTGACACGCGAAGAAGGCAAGACCATCGCGGAATCACGCGGCGAGTTGCAACGCTCGATTAACGTCACAGAGTTCTGCGCGGGCGAAGCGCGCCGCTTAAACGGCGAGACGATTCAATCCGAATTGCCCGCTAACTTTGCCTATACCATCAAGCAGCCTCTCGGCGTCGTGGCCTGCGTGACGCCTTGGAACTTTCCGGTGGCAATTCCCATCTGGAAAATCTCGCCCGCGCTCGTCGCAGGCAATACGGTCGTCTTCAAGCCAGCCAGCCTGACGCCCGCAACAGCCGTCCGCATCGTAGAGATTTTCGAGGAAGCAGGCATCCCTAAAGGCGTGCTCAATCTGGTGCTCGGCTCAGGCTCGGACGCGGGCGACGAGATTATCAGCCACAGGGCCGTCCGCGCCGTCTCATTCACAGGCTCGAATGATGTCGGCATACGTCTTTATGAACAGGTCTCGCGTCGCGGCGCGAAAGTGCAATGCGAAATGGGCGGCAAGAATCCGGTCGTCGTGATGGAAGATGCAGACCTTCATCTGGCCGTTGAATCAACTGCACAGGGAGCTTTCGGCTCGTCGGGCCAACGCTGTACGGCGACGAGCCGCGCTGTCGTCGTCAACGAGATAGCGGACGAGTTTGTCGCGGCGCTAAAGCGACGCGCCGAAGGAATGAGAATCGGCGCAGGCTCTGACCCGCAGACAGAGATGGGGCCAAGCGTTGACGAGAATCAATTCAAGACCGTGCTCAGCTACGTAGAGATCGGGCGCGAAGACGGCGCAGAGCTTGTCTGCGGCGGCACGCGCGCCGAAGGCGACGGCTTAGATCGTGGTTACTTCGTGCGCCCGACCATCTTCGATCACGTCACGACAGACATGCGCATCGCCCGCGAGGAAATCTTCGGGCCTGTGCTCTCGGTCTTGCGCGTTAAGGATTTTGATGAAGCGATGCAGGTTGCGAATGATTCGGAATACGGCCTCTCTTCCTCCATCTTCACCAACGATGCGACGCGCATCTTCCGCTTCGTTGACGAGATTGAAACCGGCATGACGCACATCAATTCGCCGACCACCGGCGGCGAAGCGCACATCCCCTTTGGCGGCATCAAGGCCACGGGCATCGGCGACCGCGAGCAAGGCTCGACCGCCCTCGATTTTTATACTGAACTGAAGGTCGTCTACGTGGATTATACCGGGTGCAAACGAGAAGGAAACTTGTATTGAAGCTCAGTAAGAGATGCAGGTTATTTAAAGGCCGGGAAACAAGGCACTAAGGAATTGCATTATGCAGAATGAGAAGCTGATTGAAAAGATCAACCAACTTCCGCCCGAACGGGTGGCCGAGGTTGAAGATTTCGTTGATTTCATCGCCCAGAGAGATGAGCGCCGCCTCGTTCAAACAGCAACCAGACTTTCGGAAAACTCCTTTAGCCAAGTTTGGGACAACGAAGAAGATGCCGCTTATGACGAGCTATAGCTTCGGCGATGTTGTGCTTGTGCCATTTCCGTTCACAGATCAAACGGGAAACAAAAAACGTCCGGCAGTGATCGTCAGTTCAGCGTCTTAAAATAACGCACGCCTTGATCTGATTTTGATGGCAATAACAAGTCAGGTTAAGACATTGCAAGCAGTGGGCGAGGTTATTCTCAGCGAATGGCAGCAGGCCCGCCTGCTGAAGGCTTCGATTATTAAGCCGGTATTAACAACAGTTGAGAAACAGTTAGTGCTGCGTCAACTTGGGAGGCTTCAACAAACAAACAGCGCAGCGCTCCGGCAAGCGCTATTCTTGATACTCGGCTGAGCCAATAAATTAGCGTCCGGCGCTCGTTGTGTGGATTACACGGGACGCAAGCGCGAGGGTAATTTATATTGAGCGTTAAAGGTATGCAGCCCAAATCACCCTAAGAATTTTGTATCAGGGAAACAAACCATATGGGAAACACTTACACGGCAGTTGTCAAACAAGACGGCGATTGGTGGATTGGCTGGGTAAAAGAGATTCCCGGCGTGAATTGTCAGGAAGCGACCCGCGAGGAACTTCTTCAAACGTTGCGCGTAACTTTGCGCGAAGCTTTGGAGTTCAATCGTCAAGACGCACTCGACGCTGCCGGAACGAATTACGAAGAAGAATTAATTGCGGTATGAAGCGCAAGGATTTGATTCGCTACCTTCATTTGCAGGGTTGCGAACTTTTGCGCGAAGGCGGAAGCCATTCGTGGTGGCACAATCCGGCACAGAACAAGCGTTCAGCCGTGCCACGCCATGCAGAAATCAGAGATAATTTGGTCAAGAAGATTTGCAAGGACTTGGGAATCCCGCCTGCGAAATAGGGTTTGACCGCGCTTGATTTTTGTACAGAACTGAAAATCGTCTTACGTGGATTACACGGGACGTAAGCGCGAGGGCAATCTGTATTAATGGAGCAAGGCGAAAGTTGATTCATTTAATGCAGACTTACAAAGGAGTTCCCCAATGCGATTGAAGATTACGCTGTTGACAATTCTAATTGTTCTCGCCTGCGCGGCGACCGCTGCGGCGCAAGCGAATCAGAGTATGTATACCAGCCTCGATGCGTCAAAGTGCCGCACGCTCGAATCCGACACTTCCGGCGCGGGCTACTACAAGGGCCAATGTCCCGGCGTCGCCGGTTATAAACTGCTGGTCGAAGAGGGCGACATACGCCAGAACATCACAATCGTCACACCGGGCGGCAAACAGCACTCGCTCGAACTTTGGAATGTGATCGGTTCCAGCTTTTCCTTCGTCGGACAAAAAGCCGAATGGCGTGTGCAGAAACGTAGCCGCCAGACTGTGCCTGTAGCATTAATCGTGCGCTACAACTTGAGCAACCCTGAGGATTCGGCCAGGAGCACTTCTTATCTGACGGTCAGCAAGATTACCGCCGACAGGATTTGCGTTACGCACAAGATTCCGCCAAGCGCCAATGCCAATGAGGAAGCGCGACGGGCGGCTGACAGCGCAGCCAGCCAACCATGTCTGAAGGGCGAGCAATAGAATTTCAATCAGAGCGAGCTAATCTTAATTAGTTACGGGAGAAGAATTGATGAGCACCGCCGAGCCGATCACCCAAAAATCCGAAACCATTCGCAAGCACAAAGAATTTCTCTTCCCTGCGGTCGCCACTTATTATCAGGAGCCGCTGGCGCTCGTGCGCGGCGAAGGGATGTACGTCTGGGATGATGCGGGCAATCGTTATCTGGATTGCTTCGGCGGTGTGCTGACCGTCAGCGTCGGCCACGCGAATCCGAAGGTCAACGAGGCGATCATCAAGCAGGTCAAGACGATTTCGCATACCTCTACGCTCTACACCAACAAGCCGCAAAGTGATCTTGCCGAGAAGCTTTATCAAATCACGCCCGGTCGTCTTAAAAAATCCTTCTTCACCAACAGCGGCACGGAGGCCGACGACACGGCGATTATGGCAGCGAAGTTGCACACGGGTCGTCACGAGATTGTCGTGTTGCGTCATAGCTATTCCGGGCGCTCGGCGACTGCGCTCTCGGCGGTCGGCCATTCCACATGGCGGCAATTGCCCGCGCAGGTAGCAGGCATCGTTCACGCGCGCGCCCCCTATTGCTATCGCTGCCCGCTCAAGCTCTCTTACCCGGAATGCGGATTGGCCTGCGCCGAAGACATCGAAGACGTGATTATGACGACGACGACCGGCGAAATCGCGGCCTTTATGGCTGAGCCTATCTTGGGCGTCGGCGGCTTTATCGTTCCGCCGCCCGGCTACTTTGAACGCGCCTTTGAGATAACAAAGAAGCACGGCGGACTCTTCATCGCAGACGAAGTGCAAACCGGCTGGGGACGCACAGGCGATAAGTGGTTCGGCATAGAGCACTGGAACGTAGAGCCTGACATCATCACTTCCGCAAAGGGCATGGGCAACGGCGTTCCCATAGGCATGACGACCGCCACACCCGAAGTCGCAGACAGCTATCCGGGCCTGACCTTCTCCACCTTCGGCGGCAATCCTGTCTCGATGGCAGCAGCGCTCGCCGTCATCAAAGTAATCGAAGACGAAGATTTAAAAACGAACGCCGCGGTCGTCGGCGCATACTTCCGCGAAAAACTTGAGGGACTCAAAGAAAAATATCCGGTCATCGGCGACGTGCGCGGGATGGGTTTGATGCAGGCGCTCGAATTCGTCAAAGACCGCGAAACGAAAGAGCCGCACCCGCAGGCTGTGCTTAAAGTCTTTGAGGAGACGAAGCGGCGCGGCGTCCTCATCGGCAAAGGCGGGCTTTACGCCAACGTGATTCGCACAGGGATGATGCTCAATTCGACGAAAGACACTGTTGATGAATTGATTGAAGCTTTAGATGGCGCTTTGGCTACGACCTGACCACAGCGGACGCGCTGGAGCTGCGCGGAGAATCGATGGAGACAATCGAGCAATCCGGAATTAAAGGTGAAGACCTCTCCGTCTCTCTCTTGCTCGCTCCCGAAGAAGCTGTGAGCGGCTCTTACGTCAAAGTCGTTACGCCGCTTGACGGCGAGATATTAGTCAAAGTTCCTGAAGGAACGAAGGCCGAGACAAGGCTGCGTATGCAGGGGCTTGGCAGTCGCAAGGGTAACAGCGACGAGCGCGGCGACCTTTACGTCACGGTGATGATAATGACGACAGACGAGCGCCGCAACGAATCATCGTCATCCATTGGTGAAGGGGCAGGCTTCCAAATTGTCGGCGGCTGTATCATAGCCTTGGGAGTCATACTTTTATTAGGCAATATCACTGGTATCATGCCAACGTTCCCGTTCGCAGGCTTTCTCGCGATGATAGTCGGCGGACTCATCTCTCGCCTCGGAAAAACTTCCGGGATGTAATGCAACACCAGTCGAACGATGTAGAAAAGAGCAGATTAAAAATGCAGACGATATCGAGTGAATTAACGAAGGCTTGAGCGCAAAGAAGGGGTCGAATGAGGCTGCCCGATACCTGAAGATGAAGGTAAATTGCTATGTCTGATATTTGCCGATACAATCGGTAGCAAGATCAATTGGTTATCCCAATCTATTACTGCCTATGACTCCTGAAGAACGACAACTACTCAAAAGTATCTTCCAACGTCTGATAGACGAGCCTCTCAGGCCGGGGACAGAGGAATATGCGCAGCTCTACCAGCCGATTTATGAACAGCCTGGCTGCGAAGACCCGGTGCAGCTCTTACAAACCTACGTCGAGTTCAGTGATATAGAAAGCCTGCAACTCTTTTCCGGCTTTCGTGGTTCGGGTAAAACGACGGAGCTGTTCCGTTTGCAGCGACAGTTAGAGCGGGAAGGCTACGTAGTCCTGTACGCCAACGCGGTTAAATACATCAATCCGTCCGAGGAAATAGACATTTCCGATCTGCTTATTGTGCTGGCGGGCGCGTTCAGCGATGCGCTGGAAGAATGGACACAGCAGCTTGACGCGCCAGTCAGCCTGGCCCATGAATCTTACTGGACGCGCCTGAAAAACTACCTCACTCGAACTACCGTCAAGCTCACCGAAGTTGACCTGAGCCTGAAGGGTGACAGTCCGGCTAAAGAGTTGCTCGGCGGAATCGAGGCCGGGATTGACCTGAAGTTGGCGTTAAAGGAATCTCCATCTTTCCGCCGGAATCTGCAACTCTTTATGCAGAACCGCATCGGCGAACTGCGCTCCTCGGTGGTTAAGTTCTTCGAGGATGGCGTCAAAGCCGTCAAACAAGTAGCGGGCGACGAGACGAAGCAGGTCGTTTTCATCTTCGATTCGCTGGAACAGCTTCGCGGCTCACTTAGCAATGAGCGGGAAGTTTTACGCAGTGTGGAGCGCGTCTTCGCCAGCCATCTTAACCTGCTGTCGTTGCCCTACGTTCATGCCATCTACACCGTGCCGCCATGGCTGGAATTTGTCATGCCCGGTGTTGACATCAACACGCTCTGGACAATCAAGCTGTGGAATAACGATCCTGAGCGCACACGCTATGAACCCGGCTGGAATGCCCTGCGGCAATTGGTGTTGAAACGCCTTGGAGACGAAGCCTGCCAGAAGGTATTCAATTGCCAGCCTGGCGAACCTTTTACTGCCGCCGATGAGTTAATCGCTACCTGTGGCGGCGATTTACGCATTATGCTGCGCCTGCTGCGCGAGACGCTGTTGCGCACCCGCGCTCTCCCCATTCAGCAGGAAGCAATCAAGGGAGCGATCACCTCTGTGCGGGGGGATTTTATGTCTATTTCAGTAGATGATGCGCGCTGGCTCTTGCAGATCGGCGAACACCGCAAGCACGGGCTGCCGGACACAACTGCCGAAAGCGTCAACCGCCTGACACGTTTTCTGGACACGCATTTCGTGCTCTATTTGAAGAACGGGGAAAAGTGGTATGACACGCATCCGCTGATACGGGAAGAGGTGGCGAAAATAGTTGAAAGACAAAACAAGACCGGACAGCCCGGACGGTCACAATCTGAGAATCCCGCCGCGCCATGATTGACCCAGGGACATCTGTAGCCGGAACGCTGGCGCAGCGCCTTAATATCGCGGCGTCGCCCGACTGGCAGAATCTACTGATGTACTTCGACCTAGCGGGCGAAGGCTTCGCATTTATCGTCCTGCTCGTGCCGGATGGAGAGTGGGCCGAAGCCTGCCGTCAAGCACTGGAGCGTTACCTGATGGCCTATCGCAAGAAGCTGCTGGCCGTCCAATTCGAGAGCGCGGAGGAGTTTAGAGACGAGATGGCTAGCCGCCTGCTCTCCCTTCAGCCTGGTGAAGATACGGGGGCTATCTGGATGGCGGCTGCAGTCCCGGAAGTTTCCAGAGAATACAATCAATGGGAATCTGCTTGGAGCATAGCAGCCGCACGCTTGAATCAATATCGTAATCCATTGCGCGAACAGTTGAACGTCCCGCTATTGTTTGTTGGCGCGCCGTGGGTGCAGGTCGCGCTCCGCGAGATGGCCCCCGATTTGTGGTCTGTGCGAACTTTGGTCGTGCGTATTGAGCCGTCCGCTCTAGTGGCTGAGCCGTCGAATCGTTCTTCGTCTTCGCAGCCATATAACACAAAGTTGTCTGAGGGCCGCGCGATTGACCCAGAGTTTGCGGTGAAAGAGGCAGAGCGCTTGCGCGGGCAATCCGGCAAGGAACTGGCGCTGGCGCGCTTGCTGCGCCGTGCCGGCCTGGGATTCATCGCCCGCTATCGCTGGGCCGAAGCAGAGTCAGCATTAACGGAAGCTGTCAAGCTGTATCGTCGTTTCGGAAATGAAAATTCGGAATTAGCCGAATTATTAAATTATCAGGCTGATATTCTTCTGTGGAGAAACAATTACCATCAAGCAGTAGCCGCTCTTTTAGAAGCTTTAAGAATCTATCAACAGTCCGGTGAAGTGCTAGGAGAAGCTAACTGCATCCAGACGCTTGGCGACATCGCGCTAAGACGCTCACAGTACGATGAAGCACGAGAGCGCTTCGAGCAGGCGCTGTCACTCTACCGGCAGGTCGACGATGTGCTGGGTGAAGCTAACTGCATCTACAGGCTCGGCGAAATTGCGCTAAGACGCTTACAGTACGACGAAGCGCGAGAGCGCTTCGAGCAAGCGCTGCCACTCTACAAGCATATTGGTAGTGTCCTGGGCGAAGCTAACTGCATCCAGAACCTCGGCGTCATTGCGCTGAAACGCTCACAGTACGATGAAGCACGAGAGCGCTTCGAGCAGGCGCTGCCGCTCTTCCAGCAGGTCGGCGAAGTGCTGGGTGAAGCTAACTGCATCCAGTACCTCGGCGTCATTGCGCTAAGACGCTCACAGTACGATGAAGCACGAGAGCGCTTCGAGCAGGCGCTGTCACTCTACCGGCAGATTGGTGATGTGCTGGGCGAAGCTAATTGCATTCAGGGCCTCGGTGACATCACATTGGCTAAGGGGCAAGACGACAATGCAAAGATACTGTTCTTTGATGCGCTGGAACTTTACCAGCGGATTTCTGAGCCGTATTCGCTTGGCTGGACACACCGGAGATTAGCGCGGCTGGCGACGGATGAGACTGAACGGCAGCAGCACATTCAGGCTGCCCGTACCGCATGGGAGAGCATTGGCTTCGCACACTTGGTCAAAGACTTGGATGAGGAATTCAGCGTGCTGCATTGAGCGCCGCGCCCAATGTATTAGCTCTTTTGTTTGCCTATGTTCACATTTCTTGCGGTCGAATCGTCGGAAGATTATTTTTGCTGCGGGAGCAGGTAGATGAAAACTCTGATTCGTAACGGTCGCATCATCACAGCCGTCGATGACTACAAGGCCGACGTATTGATTGAAGACGAGAAAATCTCTGTCATCGGCGCGAAGCTTGAGATGGAGGCCGACCGGGTGATTGATGCGGCGGGCAAGCTCGTGATTCCCGGCGGGATAGACCCGCACACGCACATGGAATTGCCGTTTGGCGGGACGCAGGCGTCGGATGATTTTCGCACCGGTACCGTAGCTGCCGCGCATGGCGGGACGACGACGATTATTGATTTCGCGGTGCAGTATAAGGGCGAGTCGTTGATTGAGGGTGTTGACAACTGGCATAAGAAGGCGGAAGGCAAGACGGCTATTGACTATGGCTTTCATCTCATCACGACCGAGTTGGAAGATAGGCAGATAGAAGAGATGTACACGGTGATGGACGAAGGCGTGACGAGCTTTAAGATGTTCATGGCCTATCCGGGCGTCTTCCTCGTTGACGATGCGACGATCTTTCGTGCGATGTCTGCGGCAGGCGAACGCGGCGGACTGATCTGCATGCACGCGGAGAACGGCATCGTCATTAACGAGATTATCAAGCGGGCGCTTGCGCAAGGCAGGACTGCGCCGAAGTATCACGCGCTGACGAGGCCGACGCGCGCTGAGGCCGAAGGCGTGCATCGTGCCATCGCTATTGCTGAGATGGCAGAGTCGCCCGTTTACATCGTTCACCTTTCCTGCGCAGACGCGCTTGAACAGGTGCGCGAGGCGCGTGATCGAGGGCTTCCTGCTTTCGCCGAGACGTGCCCGCAGTATCTCTTCCTCTCTTATGATAACTACGAAGAACCTGGCTTTGAGGGCGCGAAGTATGTGATGACGCCGCCCTTGAGGGAGAAGTGGAATCAGGCAGAACTCTGGAAGGGTTTGAAGACGGACGATTTGCAAGTCATCTCGACAGATCATTGTCCGTTCTGCATGAAGGAGCAGAAGGAGTTGGGGCGCGACGATTTCTCCAAGATTCCGAACGGCGCACCCGGCGTAGAGCATCGCGTGCCGCTCATCTACAACGGCGGCGTGATTGAGAATCGCATCAGTCTCAACCGCTTCGTCGAACTCACTTCAACTGCCGCCGCCAAGATGTTCGGACTCTTTCCGCGCAAAGGGACAATCGCCATTGGCTCAGACGCAGACATAGTCATCTTCGACCCCGAACGCGAACAGACCATCAGCGCCAGCTCTCATCACATGAATGTTGACTACTCTGCTTACGAAGGCAAGACAATCAAGGGAGTGGTCGAGACGGTTCTCTCGCGCGGGCGCGTCGTGATTGAAAACGGCGAGTACAAGGGCAAAGCGGGCGACGGTCAGTTTCTGAAACGCGGAACGTGCGTTTCCCTTTAAGTCTCAGCATAGGACTCGACATAGGAGTATAGAGCGAACAGGAAACTCTTATACAGTCTGCTTTTATTCAAGGAGGAATCTTCAGTGCGACGAATTTTAGTTTTTCCCATCTTGCTCGCTCTCTTCTGTTACGGTTGCGGAGGAGGCACTGATGTAAACGGCAACGCGGGCGGGAACACGGAGACAACCGACACGCCTGCAAGGGAAGCTAACTCAAACATGGCTCCCAGAGGCGGCCCCGGCCCTGAGCCTGAGAACGCCGGGTCGGTCGGCAAAAACAGCAACGGCGGCAAAGCCGAAAACAGTAATAGCGGCAAGGCTGACAACGAGAATAAGAAAGCTGATAACACAAACAAGAAAAAGGAGCCGTAAGAGCGCGTGATTCGTCAATGAGCACCCATACCAGTCCAGTCTCCGAACGGCGCGACTTTGTGGAGTTGCGCGAGGATGTCTCCAAGAGTCCGCTCTGGAATCGTGACCTCGCGCCGACGACGATTAAGGAGCGCACGTGGTCAACGTGGAATATCGCTGCGCTGTGGATTGGCATGAGCGTCGTCATCACGACCTACACGCTGGCCGGGGGCTTCATCGAAGCGGGGATGAACTGGTGGCAGGCGATGCTGACCATCCTGCTCGGCAACACGATTGTGCTCATTCCCATGATTCTCAACGCTCACGCCGGTACGAAGTATGGCGTCTCGTTTCCGGTGCTCTGCCGCGCGGCGTTTGGAACAAGGGGCGCGAATATCCCGGCCATCCTGCGTGCGATTGTCGCCTGTGGGTGGTTTGGCATTCAGACGTGGATCGGAGGCCGTGCGATTGACGCCCTCTTCGGCGTGATGTACGGCGGTTGGGACAATCTCTTTGACGGCGCAACTCTTTTAGAAGTCCCGCTTCATACGTGGCTCGCCTTCTTCCTCTTCTGGGGCATCGAAGTTTTCATCATCCTCAAAGGCATAGAGGGCATCAAGCATCTGGAAACGTGGTCTGCACCGCTTTTGCTCGGGGGCGGGGCGGCGCTGCTCATCTGGGCTTCGTGGCGCGCGGGCGGCCTTGGGCGCGTGCTGGCGGAATCGAGCGCGCTGCAAAAGGAGCACAATAATTTCTGGGACATCTTTCCCGGCTCGCTGACGGCTTCGGTCGGCTACTGGGCCACACTCAGCCTCAACATTCCAGACTTTACGCGCTACGCTCGTTCACAGAAATCGCAGATGATGGGCCAAGCGCTGGGCCTCCCGCTAACGATGACGGCCTTCGCTTTCATCGGCGTCGCCGTCACGAGCGCGACGCTCCTGATTTACGGCGTAGCGATTCCAGACCCGGTTGAGTTGATGAAACGATTTGACAGCATCGCTGTGATTTTATTTGCCACGGCGGTGATCTTTGCGGCACAATTGACGACGAACATGGCCGCCAACGTCGTCTCTCCATCAAACGACTTTTCGAATCTCAACCCGAAGCTGATCTCTTACGTGACCGGCGGTCTGATTACCGCGCTGATCGGCATTCTGATGATGCCTTGGAAGCTGATGGCTTCGATGGGCGCTTACATCTTTACGTGGTTGATTGGCTATTCGGGATTGATGGGCGCGATTGCGGGCATACTAATCTGCGATTACTGGGTGCTGCGCCGCCAACGACTCAACCTCCGTGACCTTTTTCGGACGAATGGGATATATACATACACGAACGGCTTTAACTGGCGCGCAATCATCGCGCTCGTCGCGGCCATCGCTCCCGTCGTGCCCGGTTTCCTGCGTGCCGCCACGACGCCCGGCGGCCAGATTGAGCAGCCCAACATCTTCGACACGTTATATACTTACGCCTGGTTCGTCACCTTCGCGCTGGGTTTCGTTATCTATTACCTCTTAATGAGATCACGGATTGACGAAGGCCGGACGTGAAGAGCAGTAAACGAAAAGCTATCTAGGCAACCGGCGCAGCGGCTACATGAAAATTTGAGGATGAAGCTTTCAATGTGCTTAACATTCTTGCTTTCATTGATTGCGTTCAATGCGCCGGTCGCCTCTTCAAGGTCATGTGTTCCCACATCCGTAAAGGAAGAATTTAAGGAAGCTCAATTTGTTTTCGTCGGAACGGTTGCCACTATAACTCACACGTCTGAAGGTGATTTTCATTATGCGGTGAAGTTCGTTATTGAAAAGCAATGGAAGGGTAACGCGCAAAAAGAACTAATGGTTCTCATATCCCCCGGCCTCCATCAAGGCCCGCCTTTCATTGAAGGCAATCAATATCTAATTTTCGTCTATCGCCGTCATCAGCGTTTTGTCACCGTTGGCGATTGCGGGCCTAACAGGCCACTTGAACATGCAGATAAAGAAATTAAAGAACTTGATTGTTTAAGTCGCGTCCCGGCGAAGGCGTGGCAGTATCCGGGTAAGGGTTTGATTGAACGTTCATTCTCCAGGCTTTTCGTCTCGCTGCTGATAAGCGTTGGTCTATATCCGACGCTCAAACACTTTAGAAAGGAATAGATATTGAAGCTGAATGGATTAAGGTGAAAGAACTATTATCCTTCATCCGTTCGCCTTCATTCTTGTAAGCCATGGCACGGACAGTGAAATGCGGTCTGATTCAAGCGACGAATGCCGCGCCGACCGACGCGCCGATTGAAGAGATCAAGCGCGCCAATATAGACAAGCACATCAAGATGATCGAAGACGCTGCGCGACAGGGCGTGCAGATTCTCTGCATGCAGGAAGTCTTCACGACGCCCTACTTCTGCGCCGAGCAGGAGACGCGCTGGTACGAAGCGGTCGAGAAGATTCCCGATGGGCCAACCGTCAAGCTGATGCAGGAAGTCGCAAAGCAGCACGGCATGGTCATCATCGTTCCGATTTACGAGGAAGACATCGCGGGCATCTATTACAACACTGCCGCCGTGATTGATGCCGACGGCAAGTACCTGGGCAAGTATCGCAAGAATCACATCCCGCACGTCGCGCCCGGCTTCTGGGAAAAGTTTTATTTCAAGCCCGGCAATCTGGGCTATCCGGCCTTTGATACGGCCTTCGCGCGTATCGGCGTCTACATCTGCTATGACAGGCACTTCCCCGAAGGCGCACGCATCCTGGGCTTAAACGGAGCCGAGATCGTCTTTAATCCTTCGGCAACGGTCGCGGGGCTGTCGGAATACTTATGGCGGCTGGAACAACCCGCACACGCCGTCGCCAACGGCTACTTTATCGGCGCAATTAATCGCGTCGGACACGAGCAGCCGTGGGACATCGGCGAATTTTACGGCCAGAGCTACTTCTGCGACCCGCGCGGCCAATTCTTAGCCGAAGCGCCGCGCGACGCTGACGCGCTCGTCGTCGCAGACCTAGACCTCAACATGATTCGGCAGGTGCGCAACACATGGCAGTTCTACCGCGACCGCAGGCCCGAATCTTACGAAGCGCTTGTCGAATAAGAGGTTTCAAGTTTCAGGTTCAAGGGTTAAAGTAAAAGCCTGGGGTTAGGCTTTTACTATGACCTTTAAACCTGAAAACTGAAACCTGAAACTCTTATGTCAAATACACACGACGCCCCGCTTGATCTGGTTCAAATCGAACGCAATTTTCGGGAGATTGCGCCGCCCTTGACGGCTGCCGACGCGATGTTCGAGGCGAACCGCTGCGTTTACTGCTACGACGCTCCCTGCACGCGCGCCTGCCCGACGCACATTGATGTGCCCGCTTTCATCAAGAAGATAGCGAGCGGCAATCTAACGGGGTCTGCGCGCGTCATCTTCGACGCCAATCCGATTGGCGCGACCTGTGCGCGCGTGTGTCCGGTTGACGTTCTGTGCGAGGGCGCGTGTGTCGAAAAGACTTTGATGGACAAGCCCATCGAGATTGGCCGCTTGCAGCGCTACGCGACCGATTACGCGATGAGCCGCGAGCGCAACATCTTTCAGGCGGGCACGCCCAACGGTAAGACGGTCGCGGTCATCGGCTCTGGCCCAGCCGGACTCTCCTGCGCGACCTATCTGGCGCGGCTCGGCTATAGCGTCACAATCTACGACCGCAGGCCGCTGGCGGGTGGTCTGGATACTTACGCGATGGCGGAATACAAAATGCCGATGACCGTCTCGACGGACGAGGCTCGCATGGTCGAACGGCTCGGCGTCAAGTTTGAGCTAAACACTGAAATTGGGCGCGACGTTTCGCTGGCAGACTTGGAAGCGGCGCACGACGCAATCTTCATCGGCGTCGGCCTCGGCGAGACAACGCGCCTGAACATACCGGGCGAAGATTTACCGGGCGTCTACGATGCGCTTCATTTCATCGAGCGCATTAAGACGCGCGATTGGGCCAACATTCCCATCGGTCGCACCGTCGCCGTCATCGGCGCGGGCAACACGGCCATTGATGCCGTCACGCAGGCCAAGCGTCTCGGCGCTGAGCGCGTGCTGATGATTTATCGCCGCTCCGAGCGAGAGATGCCCGCTTATGAGTACGAATATGAATTGGCGAAAAAGGATGCCGTCGAATTCTGGTGGCAGACTGCGCCCGTTGCCATCCTCAGCGATAATGAGAATCCGCGCGTCGCGGCCCTGCGCTGCGTGCGCATGGAAATGGGCGAAGCGGACGCTACGGGGCGTCGAACGGCAGAACCGATTCCCGGCTCGGAGTTTGAGATTCCCGTTGAAATGGTCATCAAAGCGCTCGGCCAGCAAAAGCGTCGCTCGTTTCTCGAACAGATTAAGGACATTGAACTAGACGGCGCGGGACGCGTTCGCGTTAATCCTCAGACTATGCAGACAGGCAATCCGAAATACTTCGCGGGCGGCGATTGCGTCAACGGCGGGCGCGAGGCCGTTGATGCTTCGCAGGCCGGTAAGCTCGCCGCGCAGGGTATACACGAAGCTGTAACGGGTGAAAAAATAGAGTTTGCAGGGGCGCGTTTACCTCTGCATGAAGAAACCAGCGGCATTAGGGCGCACTGACTCCGGGTCGACGAATGGCCGCTTCACTCTGAAGAGTACGTTGCCGATGATCCTCTATATCGAAAACATAGGATTCCCGATAGGAGGCGCTTACTCTTACATGATGCTGCATACGCAAATGTTGAGGGAGGGCAAAATAGTTCGCACGCCCGTCGGGCCGTATCGCTGGTTTACGCCGAGCGAGGGCATAGAGGTCTGGGCCAAGCAGGAAGATGAAGGCAAACTCGGCCATCTGCATCCGCATTTTTCGGGCGGGGCGCGAATGCCTGTAGCGTTAGTTGAAAAACGCGCTGAAGAAGAAAATGCCCTCACCGAAGGATTGTTTGTCGCGTATTTCAAGTACAAGGATGGCGAAGGAATAGAATCCGTACACGAAAAACTGCGCTACGGCGACGGCACATACACGGGCGTCATTCCCTTTGTTTTCGCCGCGCCGGACTATAATTGCTACGCGGAGTTGAAGCTGCCCATTGTCACAGACGTACAGATTACGGCCTTCCCTTTCCAGATGATAGCCTATGAAACCGAGGACGATTGGATTGACTCCCAGTTGGAAGCAGAGAAACGTATCAAAGGCGAGAAAGCGGTGGAAGAAGACGAAGACAGAGACTTTCTGGCGGGCGCTTCGTTTATTCCTGCGGCTCTGCTCTTTGATAAACAATCCGAGGATGATTTCCCCAAACCGACGGCGGCCCTTTCCGGGATTGTCTTGGAGACGGCGATTATCACCAATCCCTTCACCGAGCAAGATTTCTCCTGGGCAAGACTGGAAACTGCTGCCGGGGAGATGGATTTGGTCGTTTGCCCTGAGTTGCTGGATGGATACCTGGTCGAAGGCGGGGTGGCCGCCGGTCATTGTTATCTCTCAGGACGCCTGCCGGCTTTTCCTCCTGAGATTGAAACCATTCCCTACGACTTTCAAATTTATTAGAGGATTAACAGGCTTTCGCTGGAGCAAATTATGGCAGACTTAAGCGTAAATTTCGCCGGTATCAAATCCCCGAATCCCTTCTGGCTCGCGTCTGCGCCGCCGACAAACATGGGTTCAATGGTCGAGCGCGCCTTCGATGCCGGATGGGGCGGTGCGGTCTGGAAGACTCTGGGCGAGCCGATTACCAACGTCTGTTCGCGGCTGGCTTCCGTTGACATGGGGCCGCAGCGCATGATGGGCCTTAACAACATCGAACTCATCACGGATCGCCCGCTCGAAGTCAATCTCAAAGAGATACGCGAATGCAAGCGTAAGTATCCGAAGAACGCGCTCATCATTTCGTTGATGGTCGAATCAAAGCGCGAGGCTTGGCACGAGATCGCGAAGAAGGTCGAAGACACGGGCGCGGACGGCGTAGAGCTAAACTTCGGCTGCCCGCACGGAATGAGTGAACGCGGCATGGGTTCGGCTATGGGCCAAGTGCCGGAATACACCTGCATGGTGACCGAATGGGTCAAGGAGGCGACGCGCCTTCCGGTCATCGTCAAGCTGACGCCAAACGTGACGAGCATCAATCCTCCGGCGCGTGCGGCGGTGCGCGGCGGCGCTGATGCCCTTTCACTTATCAACACGATCAACTCCGTCATGGGTGTTGACCTTGAAACGATGATTCCGCACCCGAATGTCAACGGCATGGCCGCGCACGGCGGCTACTGCGGCCCGGCGGTCAAGCCCATCGCGCTCAACATGGTCTCGGAACTGGCGCGCGACGCTGAAGTCTCAATTCCCATCAGCGGCATCGGCGGCATCTCTACCTGGCGCGACGCGACGGAGTTTCTGCTCCTTGGCGCAACGACCGTGCAGGTCTGCACAGCCGTCATGCACTACGGCTATCGCATCGTCGAAGATATGATTGACGGCCTCTCAAACTATCTCGACGAGAAAGGCTTCCAGAGTGTCAACGACATCATCGGCAAGAGCGTCCAGCGCATCACGGATTGGGGCAACCTGGACTTAGCCTACAAGACCGTCGCACGCATTGACCATAACCTCTGCATTCAATGCAACCTCTGCCACATCGCCTGCGAAGACGGCGCGCACCAGTGCATCCCCTTCACGGAAATCGAAGGCAAGCGTTTTCCCATCGTTGACGAAGTGGAATGCGTCGGCTGCAACCTCTGCTATCTAGTCTGTCCCTCGCCCGGCTGCATCTCTATGGTGCGGGTGGACGACGGCAGCCGCTCCGTCACCTGGCGCGAATTGACGACGCGTCAGCCCGAGACGATGACCGGCGATTAAAGAAATATGCTTGATCGAGCACGGGCTATAAAGGAGTCTTCATGTTGCTAAGTTATATCAACGCGGCCATGCGGCATGCGAAATATGAGATTCTGCCCGACGATGGGACGTTCTACGGAGAGATTCCCGGCTTCGATGGGATTTACGCCAACGCAACGACGCTTGAAGCTTGTCGTGAAGAATTGGCGGAAGTGCTGGAAGAGTGGCTCCTATTTCGGATTTCCAAAAATCTTTCGCTACCGACGGTTGATAATATTCAGCTTGGTATTAAAGAAGTCGCCTGATGCCCCGCCTTGGCCCAATCAAGCGCAAAGACTTGATCCGCTATTTGAAGCAAATGGGATTTAGAGGCCCATACACGGGCGGTAAACACCAATTCATGCTCAAGGAGGACATCTCTCTACACATCCCCAATCCTCATCAAAGTGACATCGGCAAGGAACTACTAGCAAGGATATTGCGGCAGGCGGGAATTGATAAAGCCGAATGGGAAAATCTTTGAATGACATTTGTTGACGACTTGGCAGCCGAAGGCGATGACCGGCGATTAGGCAGTCATGGCTCGACAGCAATCCGAGAATGATGGCGGTGAATTAGTATGTCTTGTCTGCGAACTCTAATCTTACCTGCTATGCTCTGCCTGCTTGCGGTTAATCTCACAGTGCATGGACAGGAGCAAGCAGGCCAGCGAGAGAAAGCGGCGGACGAGGTTGTTCGTATCAATACGGAGTTGGTGCAGACGAATGTGATGGTCTTTGACAGGGAGGGACGCTTTGTTGATGGCCTCAAGCCTGAGCAGTTCGAGTTGCGCGTTGATGACAAACCGGTCTCTATAACTTTCTTTGAGCGCGTCGTGGCCGGGAGCGCAATGGAGGAAGCGCAACTCAAAGCCTTGAATCGAAACGCCCCGGATTCTTCGGCTGGTAGCACACCCGTCAAAACACTGGCGCGCGGGCGCACCGTCATCTTTTTTATAGATGACCTGCATCTATCACTCGATAGTGTTGGGCGAACGCGCGCCGCGATTTCACACTTTATCGAACATGAGATGAAGGCCAACGATCAGGCGGCAATCGCTTCGGCCAGCGGGCAGATAGGCTTTCTACAGCAATTTGACGGATAACAAGGCGGTCTTGCGCGCCGCGCTGGCGCGGCTCAAACACGTAGCCTACAGGGTGCAGGATACGGAACAGCCGACGATGACGGAGTACATGGCGCTGAAGATTGAGCAGAGAGACCGCGATGCGCTCGGCTATTACATTAATCGTTGCGTGAGTGAAAGTCGCTACCCGCCGTCGAAATGCTTTGAGGTAGTGTCTGACCGCGCGCGTGGAATCATTCAGCAGGCATCGGCTGTCACGGCGAATACTCTCTACGGGCTGGAAAATCTGATGCGCTCGTCAGCGCAGTTGACGGGACGCAAGCTTGTCCTGCTGATTTCCGACGGCTTTTTCCTCGGCGCGCTTGCTCGTTACGGAAATGCTTTTGATAAGTTGCCGCAGATAACAGACGAGGCTCGTCGTCATGGCGTAGTTATTTATACGATAGACGCTCGCGGACTAATCTCAGGACAGGCGGACGCGACCGTTAATCTGGTAGACGGCAACGGCGCTCTGGATCGTGCGAACCTGGGAGAAATACCGGCCTCGCAGGATGCGCTGCACGCGCTGGCCGCGGACACGGGAGGGCGCGCCCTGCGCAACTCGAATTCCATCACCGGCTGGGTGACGGATACGATCA
The DNA here is from genome assembly GCA_036387475.1 of Pyrinomonadaceae bacterium. GTDB lineage: Bacteria > Acidobacteriota > Blastocatellia > Pyrinomonadales > Pyrinomonadaceae > DASVTR01. The sequence continues at coordinate 114,786 of DASVTR010000015.1, forward strand.
AAGAGACCTCGAACTATTATCTTTTGGCGTGGCGTCCAATTGACGCAGAGCCGCGTGCAGTTAAGTTCAAGCGCATTAGCGTACGCATTGTCGGCCACCCTGAGATGACGGTGCGGCTGCCGCGCGGTTATCTGGAATCCGTACGACAGTCTACCGAGCAGGCGACGATTGCTTCAAAATCATCAGCAAAAACAGCGGCGGCGGATAAGGTCACTTCGCCAGCCGCAGCCGACCTGCGCTCCGCACTGAGCGCCACTTATCCGCAACACGCGCTCTCAACTATTCTCTCCGTCACCTTCCTCGACACGCCAGATAACGGCCCGGTGCTGACATCTTCCACACAAATCGCTACTAATAATCTGGGCTACGGAGCAAACGACCAGCAGGCTGCGACAATTGATCTGGCCGGTGTGATCTTAAATACGGAGGGTAAACCGGCGGCCAGTTTTCAAACGAAGCTGAACGTTAATTCGCTGCCGGAAAATCAGGCCAACGCGGACGATGCAGGAGTAATTTACAATCATCGCGCGCCTCTCTCTCCCGGACTGTATCAGGTGCGTGTGGCGGCGCGCGACGAGCGGAGCGGGCGCATCGGAAGCGCAATGCAGTGGATTGAGATTCCAGACCTCAAGTCGAAAACTTTAAGCTTGAGCAGTTTGCTCATCGGCGTGCAGCCTGTCGGCGAGACGCAGAAGGTCAGCGAAACGCCAACCACCGTTCCGCAAGTACAGTTCAGTGTCAATCATAGTTTTAAGCGCTCGTCGCGGTTGGGCTTCCTTGCCTTTATCTACAATGCGGCGCACGCTTCAAGCGAAAGCGGAGCGATTGACTTAACGAGTCAGGTGCAGGTTTTCAACAGTCAGGGACAAATGGTTATCGAAACACCTGCACGAAGACTCGCGATCAACGGCGATGCCGACCTGGCGCGAATTCCCTACGCGGCATCCTTCCCGCTGCAAGCGCTCGCGCCGGACAGCTATGTGCTGCGGGTCATCATTACGGATCGAATTAAGAAGACGACCGCCATGCAACAGGTGAGCTTCACCATCGAGTAGGTAGTCTTACACGTCGTTGCCCGACCGCACCGCGGACAGGCTAAGGTTTCAAGTAGTTAACCGAAAGGAGATTGGCCCATGCAGCCCTCACGATTTGTGTCTACACTTCGCCTCATCCCCGTCTTTGTGCTTTTCTTAACCGCCGCGACATGGACGCTTGTCTATTCAGCTTCAAGCGCTGTGCTTCAACCACAAGAGATTGATGCGCCTCTTCAGAAACAGGCTGAGCAGATTAAAAACGAAGGCATCAAGCTGGCCCAGAGCGGCCAATTGCCAACCGCGCTTGAGAAGTTTACAGAGGCTCTGGAACTATACCGCCGCGCGCATGACCCTAAAGGCGAAGCTAAACAGACTTATAACATCGGCCTCGTCTACAGCAACATGGGACAGCCGCAGAATGCGCTCAAGTACCTGAATCAAGCCCTGCCACTGTTGCGCAAATTAGGCGACTCAGACTATGAGGCCAACACCCTTGTCAATATCGCTCTTATCCATCAGGAGCAGGGCGATAAAGACCTCGCGCTGCAATTCTATCTACAGGCGCTCACATCCTTGCAGAACGTCGCCGACCGCTCTAAAGAGGCTCAGATTTTAATGGGCGTCGGCAGTCTTTATGAAGCTACGGGTAACTTTCAACAGGCGCTCGTTTACCTGAACCGTGCGCTCCCGCTCTGGCAGGGCCTTGCCGACCGCGAAAAGGAAGTCGTCACGCTTGAATATATAGCCCTGATTAACCACACCCTCGGCGATTATCAGCAAGCACGCGATTTCTTTGAGCGCTCGCTCGTGCTCTGGAAAGCGCTGGGGAATCGCGAAAGGCAAGCCCCCGTGCTTAAGGCTCTGGCCGGGGTTCAGGATAACCTGGGGCAATACAGAGAGGCGCTGGCCTTACATAATCAGGAGCTTTCGCTGCGGCAGGAACTCGGTGACCGCGCCGGACAAGCCGGGGCGCTCGAAGACCTGGGCTTGTTCTATGCCAGATTGAAAGACAGACCTAAATCCGACGAGTATTTTCGTCTGGCCCTGCAACTCTGGCGTGAAGAGCGCAACCCCGGCAACGAGGCCAACATGCTGCTCCACCTCGGCGACAACGCTTATAATGAGGAACAGTATCAATCTGCGCTCGCTTATTACAATCAGGCGCTCGCGCTCTGGCAACAGGCCAAAGGCCAGGCGGGCGAAGCTCGCATTCTCAATAAGCTCGGCTCCCTTAATGATAGTCTCGGCGACAGGCAAAAGGCGGCTCTCTATTTCAAGCAGGCGAAGGCTATCTGGCATCTGTTGGGCAATCAATTCGAAGAAGCCTATACGATAAGAAAGTTGGCCTTAATCGCGATTGAGGCTGGCGACCGCCAACAGACGACGGATTATCTCAACCAGACCATCGCGCTCAGCCAACAGATTAGTAACCCGACGTTTAAAGCCTATCTGCTCGCGCTCATCGGTCTTGCTTATTCATCTATGGAAGACCACCGAAAGGCTCTGGAGGTTTACCAACAGGCGCATGACCTGCACGTCAAGATCAATGACCGGAGCGGAGAAGCGTTGGCGCTCTCCAACATCGGATTCGCCTACGAAGGTCTGGGCGAGCACGAGAAAGCGCTCGACTATTATCGCCAATCGCTCAAAATCTACGAACAACTGCGGCAATTCGCCAGCATCGAAGAGATCAAAACAGGGGTGGCCGCACAATCAGCCGAAACCTACCAGCGAGCCGTACTGCTTTTCTCTCGCCTGGGCCAACCAAGCGAAGCTTTCCACTATACGGAAGCTGCGCGAGCGCGTAGCTTTTTAGACCAGATTGCCGTCCCCCAATTCGACATCCGCAAGAAAGCAGACGCCGAGTTGCTGCGGCAGGAGCAGGCCCTCGCGCAAGAGCTTCGCTTGCTTGATAGCCAACATCGTGCGCTGCTGGCAAAGGGAGGCTTTAGTGAAAAAAATCCTGCCGCCGATAAGCTGGGCGGGCAAATCTATGTTAAGCAGAAAGAATACGAGGCTTTGCTCACACGCATTAGACTCACGAACAACAGTTCTGAGTATGCCTCTTTGATAATGATTGAGCCGCTGCGCCTCGCAGAAGTGCAGAAGCTTCTGGATGGCGCGACGACTCTTCTTTCCTACTACGTGACGCCGCAGAAGACTCTCGCCTTCGTCATCACGCGCGACTCCTTCAACGCGCTTGAGTTGCCCGTCAGCGAGAAAACCCTGCGCGCACAGATTGCGGCTTTCCGTACTTTTGATAAACCGGATTTTAAGAGTCCTGCACCAAACTCCCGTCCAGCCGGTCTGAAAGAGCTTTACACAGCGCTCGTCGCACCGCTCAAGCAGCACTTGAAAACGCCCGTTGTGGGAATTATCCCGAACGGCATTCTGCATTATCTTCCGTTCGCCGCACTGTCTGATGAAAGCCTTTATTTCGGCGACGAACACGCGCTCTTTTATCTTCCGAGCGTCAGCACGCTCCCCTTCATCCAGCAAAAGCGCAAATCGGACAGCAACCGCGCGCTGGTGATGGCGCAAAGCAAGGCCGTCAACCTTCCGCCGTTGCTGAATGCAGATCAAGAGGCGAGAAGCATCGCGCGTCTTTACAACACACAGCCGCTCACGGGAGCGGCAGCAACCGAGTCGGCCTTTCGCGCGCAATCCGGCGATTACAGCATCCTGCATCTGGCGGCCCACGGCCAGTTGAATTCCGCCAATCCGCTCTTTTCGCGCATTCTGCTTGGCGCAGACAAGCAGGCTGACGGCTCGCTCGAAGTCCGTGAGATTTATGACCTGGCTTTGGCGAAGACGAATCTGGTAGTGCTCAGCGCGTGCGTGACGCAGTTGGGTGCGCAGAGTCCCGGCGACGATATTATCGGCTTGAATCGCGCTTTTATCTATGCCGGAACTCCGTCTGTCGTCGCCAGCCTGTGGAGCGTTGACGACGAAGCGACGGCCTATTTGATGACAGCCTTTTATACTTCTCTGCGGCAGGGAATGAGTAAGGCGGCGGCTCTACAGGCAGCGCAACGCAAGACGCGCCAACGCTTTCAGCATCCTTACTACTGGTCAGCGTTTGTCCTGACAGGAGACCCCGGCACGCCACAATTGCTGAAACGTGAGTCGAAGAAGACGCGTTGACCAATCCGTATCGAGGCTGCTTGATAGAGAGTTCAACCGCTCAACGTTTTTTTCGTCCATCTAACTCAGACATCAGCCTTGGCACTTCGGCCAGCAACTCGCGCGCGAGATATCCGAGTCGGCCCATCTTGCGCGCCAGAAGATCGCCCGCGCGCGCGTGCAGGTAAACGCCCCAAGCGGCGGCCTGCAAAGGCTGAGCGCCGCGCGCGGCCAGGCCCGCGATGATTCCCGAAAGAGTGTCGCCGGAGCCGGACGTTGCCAGCCCGACATTGCCTGTGCGATTGCAGTAAGTCTTACTGCTTGTCGGAGCAACGATGAAAGTCTCCGCGCCTTTCAGGGCGACGACGGCGCGCAATTCAAGCGCCGCCGCACGCGCTATCCCAATTGGCTCTTTTGCAATTTCATCTTTATCAACGCCCGTCAGCATTGCCATCTCGCCCGCGTGCGGCGTCAGCACCACACGATTATTGAGTCCGTGCAGGCAGCGCCTATCCTGCGTCAAGCACGCTAGGGCGCCCGCGTCCAGCAATACGGTTGGCCCACAGATGCGCGGCAGCAAGTCTTTCAACAATCTCACGATTGCTTTTTCATCCACCATTCCCGGCCCGACAAGAATGGCCTGCGCGTCGTTCGCGCGCTCGGCAATCGCGTGAGCGGCAGAAGCGGCGATGCCGCCCGCTTTTGTTTCCGGCATGGCGAAGACGCGCGCTTCGGGCACAGCCACACCGACCGCTTGCGCGATGCTGCCGCACGTTGCGATTTGCAGTTTGCCCGCACCGGCACGCAGCGCCGCCGTCGCGGCCAAAATCAAAGCGCCCGGCATCTCCGGCGCACCCCCGACGACCAGCACGCGACCGCGCGCCTCCTTATCACCCGCCTCATCCGGCTGCGGCAAAGGCCACGCGCGCAAGATGCGGTGAGACAAAAGCAGTGGTCGGCGGTCAGCGTTCAATGATTGGTCTTCAGATTCTTTACTTTTTAACTGCCGACCGACCATCGACCGCCGACCGCTTTTATTTTGGCGCAACCGGGACATCGGGTTTCGTTGTGACGGGTTCTCCGGCCTCTTCGAGCGGGGCGACAAAGTTGAAGAGATGTGGAGCGAGTTTGCCACGGCGTCCGAGCGTCGGGTCAAATTCGTAGGAGGTGACGGAACAGTTGGCGATCTCTGCGGCGCGGTCTGCGGCGAGAATTTGCTCTTCGGTCATGCGCTCCAGCAAATAGCGGAAACAATTAACGACGACCTGATGGCTGACGATGAGCACGCGCTCGCGCCTGCAGTCGCGCGTCAGCGTGTCTATGACGCTGCGCAGGCGCAGGATAATGTCGCACCAGCTTTCGCCGCCCGGTGGACGAAAGTAAAACTTGCCGAGCACGCGGTAGAATTCAGATTGCTCTGGATACTTTTCCCTGATACCAACTTTCGTCAAACGGTCTAGAATGCCAAACTCCTTCTCGCGCAGCCGTTCGTCAACGACGAACGACACGTCTTCCGCGTCAATACCGGCGGCTTCCAGCGCTAACTCGGCCGTCCGGCGCGCACGCAAGTATGGCGATGTCAAAACAACGCCGGGCTTCTCTTCCGGTGTCATCTTTCCAAACCAGAGTCCGAGCGCCGTTGCCTGATGCTCGCCGAGCGTAGAGAGCGGCACGTCCGCATCGCGCGTCGCTATCTCTATCATCGGCTTGCCTGCTGCTTCCGCCGCATCTCGCGCCACGTTACCGGCGCTCTCGCCGTGTCGCACTATCCAGATAGTGTTCGGCCACTTCTGCTCCTTGCTCAAAATGTTTCCGCCCCCCGCTCTCTCTTCTCTCACTGCTCGACCATTTCGTTATTCTGCTCCGCAGCCTTCTCGTTCAAGACTGTCAACAGCGAAGGCGACCATGCCGATTGACTGTCTTTACCTTTCGCGCGGCGCTTACCGATGCCGCCTGCTCCCGGTAACAGATAATTAACCATGCCGAGCAGGTCTGCGGTCAACCCCGGAAAGAGGCCATGAAATCTAGCGACCATCTCCGCCTGTATGGACAGAATCACTTCTGCATCGCCGCGCTTGCAGGCCGCTATGATCTGGCGCGCGGCGCGCTCCGCCTTCATCGCAGAGATAGGCAGCGCATCGCTGATGCTGAACCATGCGTATTCCGCGCGGTGCTTTCCTTTGAAGGTCGCGTTGCGCGGGCTGCCAGTCCGCATCAAACCGGGGCAAACTGTTGTCACAACCACACCGTCTTTCCTCAACTCCGCGCGCAAGCCTTCTGATAAACCGACCAACGCAAACTTGCTGGCGCTGTACGGCACAAGATGCGGAACGCTGATTTTACCGCCGATGGAAGAGATATTGATGATGCGCCCCTCGCGCCGCTGGCGCATTTCCGGCAGCACCGCCAGAGTCGTATAGAGCGGCCCCCAGAAATGCGTGTTCATCGCTTCTTCATAATCTTCAATCGTCATCACGTCGATTGGCCCAACCTGAATCACACCGGCGTTATTGACCAGTACGTCGATTGGCCCAAAGTGGTCGCGCGCGACATCAACCAACTCTTTAACCTGCGCGCGCTCGGTCACGTCGCAAGGCACGGCCAGCACGCGCGCCCCTCTTTCAAACAGATCGGCACGCGCCCTTTCAAGCTCTTCCACATCCCGCGCGCAGATCGCCACATTAGCGCCTTCACCTGCAAACTCGCGGGCCATCACCAACCCCAAGCCACGCGACCCGCCCGTAATCAGCACGTTCTTACCGCGCAAATCATACTCGCTCCACTTCCTGACAACCGCACGCGCCGCCAACAGAGCGCCCACACCCGCCGCCACCCACATCAACGCATCACCATTTCGTTCGCTCATAAACAACCCCCTTAGCCATTTTGGATTTTAGATTTTGGATTTTAGATTGGCGTGCTGCTTAAACCTGAAACTAGATTTTGAAAGGCTCAGCTTCCATCGTGCGCTTAATCTAAAATCCAAAATCTAAAATCCAAAATCACTTAAATTCTGCGACCACGGGCGTGTGATCCGAAGGGCGCTCCCATGTTCGTGGCTCTGTGTCGATCCATGATTTTTTACAGCGCGCCGCCAGTCTTTGCGAAGTCCAGATATGATCGATTCGCAAGCCTGCGTTGCGGCGAAAAGACCCCTGCCGATAATCCCACCAGGAGAAATGTCCGCCCTCGTCCGTGTGCAACCGGAAGGCATCGACGAACCCCCAGTCTTTAATCTCATTCAGAGCCGCGCGCTCGCGCTTGCTAAAAAGGATGCGCCCTTCCCATTGTTCTGGGTCATGCACGTCTCGCTCTTCCGGCGCAACGTTGAAATCGCCGCAGAGCAAGACTTCTGCATCCTTCTCATAGCGCTCGTCGAAGAAGGCGCGCAGACGCTTCATCCATTCGAGCTTAAAGCGATACTTATCAGAGCCGACAAACGCGCCATTCGGAATATACACGTTGACGACGCGAACACCCTCGATTGTTACCCCCAGCAGACGCGCCTGCGAGCCTTCCAAATCATCCGGAAAACCACGCTGCACATCCGTTAATTCCGTGCGCGCGAGAATCGCCACACCGTTATACGTCCGCTGCCCGAAAGTGGCAGATTGGTAGCCAAGCTCTGCAAAAGCTTCAGCCGGAAATTTTTCATCGACGCATTTCAATTCCTGCAAGCACAGAACGTCCGGCGCGGCTGCCGCCAGCCACTTCGTCACCAGCGGCAATCGCGCAATCACAGAATTAACATTCCACGTCGCTAGTTTCATAAATTATTAGTCGAGTGTCTAAAGTCTGGAGTCTAGAGTCAGGAAAGTCAAAACAGACTCCAGACTTTAGACTCCTGATTCTTGATTGCTACAGTGAAGCAATCAGTCCGGCGACGAGCGCACCGCGCCGCGCTATGTCGTCTTGCAGAATATGCTCGTGCGTCGCGTGCGCACCATCGCCGTCAATGCCGAGGCCATCCAGCACGCCGACGCCAAGCGCCGCCGCAAAGTTGCCGTCCGACGCTCCGCCGACCTGCGCTTCGCCTAGTTCAAAGTCGAGCATTGTAGCGATGCTGCGCGCGTGTTCGTAGAGCGCGGCGACTCTTTCTGTGCGTTCCAGCGGCGGACGATTAACGTCACCCCGCACAATCAGGCGCACACGCTCGTCGAAAGGCTGCAAATTAAGAATGATGTTCTCGATGCGCAACGCTTCTTCAGCCGTACTGAAACGCACGTCAATTTCAGCGCGTGCTTCTGCCGGAACAACGTTTGAGCGTGTTCCGCCCTGCACGATGCCGACCGTTACAGTTATCCCGTCTGAGCCTTCGTTAAGAGCATGTAGACGCTCAATCTGCCGCGCCATTTCCAGGATAGCGCTCGCGCCCTTCTCCGGCTCAAGCCCTGCGTGGGCCGCCACTCCATGCGCTTCCAGAGTGTACATCCCCGTTCCCTTGCGCCCGGTTTTAACGCGTCCTGCGCTCGCTGGCGGCTCAAGCACGAGCACGCTTTTGGCTCGGCGCGCTTCTTCCTCAACCAGAGTGCGCCCCGTCATGCTGCCCGTTTCTTCGTCACACGTCAGCAGCAGAACAACCGGGCGACGCGGCACAATCTCCAACGTCGCACATGCCCGCAAAGCCTCTAAGGCCAGAACGCAATTCGCCTTCATATCAAAAATGCCCGGCCCGTAAATGCGATTGCCCTCAACTCTCCACGGACGCTCCCTGATTGAACCGCGCGGGTGAACAGTATCGGTGTGGCCCAAGAGCAGAAGCGATTCCGTTACGTCTTCCGGCGCATCCGTGAATGCGCGCAGCCGCAGATGCACGCCGTAATCAGGACTTTCAATCAACTCAACGGACGCAACTCCTTCAATCGTGCGCGCCTCTTTCGCCAACAATTCGACAACGGCGCGGCTTCCCTCTTCATCACCCGACGGCGATTCCGTTTCAACCAGAGCGCGTGTCAACGCGAGCATTTCGCGCTCGCGCCCGCGCATGTGCCTGAGCAGCGCAGCAGCTTCCGTTCTGTCGAATTCACGTTTAGTCATCGTTACCGATTAGCGCCAGCAATCTAAGGAGCGTCGATTATTTCCTTTCTCGCCGTCAACGCTTCGATTCTCGCTCTGTTAACTCGATAGCCGATACCCGGAAGCTCAGGCGCGTTGATAGTGCCGCGCGAATTGACGGTCACGGGCGGCTCGATAATATCTTCGTGCCAGTAACGCTTGCTTGCGGAAACGTCGCCGGGCAAAGTGAAGCCTGCGAGCGTCGCCAGGGCTATGTTGTGCGCCCGACCGATGCCGGATTCCAACATCCCGCCGCACCAGACCGGAATATCGTTTTCACGACAGATATGCTCGACGCGCCGCGCTTCCCGGTGTCCACCGACGCGGCCCAGTTTGACATTGATAATACGGCATGCCTGCAACTCGATTGCCTTGCTCGCATCCTCCGCCGAGCGTATGGATTCATCCAAACAGATTGGAGTACGCACCTGCTGTTGCAGCTTCGCATGATCGAGCATGTCATCATAGGCGAGCGGCTGTTCAATCATCATCAAATCAAACTCGTCGAGCGCGCGAAAGAGCGTTGCGTCCGCGAGTGTGTAAGCCGAATTAGCATCGGCCATCAACTTTATCTGAGGGAAACGCGCGCGCACCTGTTCGATAATCTCTCTGTCCCAGCCCGGCTTAATCTTAATTTTGATGCGCTGGTATCCGGCCTCCAATTCGCGCTCGATCTTCTCAAACAAAGCGGCGGGAGTTTCCTGAATCCCGATGGAAACGCCGCAAGGGATTTCCGCACGCTCGCCGCCGAGATGCTTCCAGAGCGGCACGCCCGCCCGCCGCGCTTCCAAATCCCAACATGCGGTCTCAAGCGCTGCCTTCGCCATACGATTTCCGCGCACCGCTTTCATCAGAGAGAAAATATCCGCAGCGCTCTCGACCTCGCGCCCCGTAACCGTGGGAGCGAGAAAATTCTTCAACGTGCTCCAGGCGCTTTCCGTCCACTCTTCGCAGTAGAAAGGGCCTTCGCCAGCCGTGCACTCGCCCCAGCCCTCCGCGCCATCCCCGTCAACAACACGCACGAGCACGATGCGCCTGAGGGTCGTGCGCCCAAAGCTGGTTTCAAAAGCGTGCACGAGCGGCAGATTAATCTCGCGTAGCTCGACGGTCTTAATAATCAAAGTTGCAACTCCACGGATAAAAGCATTATGCCCGTCTCAGGCCGCTTTGTCAGCAGAACAAAAAGAAAGACGGCCACCTCTGACCGTCTCCTGCTATTTTGGGAATTTGTTGCCGACTATCTTCTCGAATTCTTGGATTCGATATTGCAACCCATGAGTTCAAAATTCACTCGGTTGAAACCATGTCTTCGCCATTGAGCGCCGCGTGCATCGTGTGCCACGAAAGACTGGCACACTTAACGCGCGCCGGAAAATCGCGCACGCCCGAAAAGATTGTCAACCGACCGAGATGATTCGGAGTTGCCTCTTCATCAAGCTGGCCCGTCACCATGCGATGAAACTCGTCGAACAAACTTTCCGCTTCCTGCTTCGTCTTGCCCTTAATGCTCTGCGTCATCATGCTCGCCGCAGCCTTCGAGATGGCGCAGCCAGACCCTTCAAAGCTGATGTCTTTAACCACATCATCTTCAAGCTGCATGTAGACGTTCAACTGGTCGCCGCAAAGTGGATTGTAGCCTTCGGCAATACGGTTTGCCCCATCAAGCCTGCGAAAATTGCGCGGCTTCTTATTATGGTCAAGGATGACCTGCTGGTAAAGGTCGCTTAATTCAGACATGTTTGGTATTTGCGATTTTAGATTTGCGATTGGATAAGGAATAAGAGATTTTGATTTTTTAATCTTTAGCCCTGAGCCAATCAAAAACTGCAAATCAAAAATCTAAAATTTCTTTAGCTGAAAACCTCTATGACCTTCTCGATAGCGCGCGCCAGCACCCCGATTTCCTGTTTGGTATTGTAAAAGGCGAAAGAGGCGCGGGCGGTCGCGGGCACGTTGAAGCGTTTCATCACGGGCTGCGCGCAGTGATGTCCGGCGCGAACGGCGATGCCCTCCTGATCCAGGATAGTGCCAATGTCGTGTGGATGAACGTTTTCAATGACAAACGATAACACGCTCGCCTTTTCGCGCGCCGTGCCGATGAGCCGCACGCCCTCTATGCTGCCGATTCTTTCGGTTGCATACTCTAAAAGCTGTTGCTCGTAGGCGACCGATTGCTCGCGCCCAATGCTGCTCAAATAATCAATCGCCGCGCCGAGGCCGATTTGCGAAGCGATAGCGGGCGTGCCCGCTTCAAATTTATTGGGCAGGCCCGCATAGGTCGTCTTCTCGAAAGAGACGGTTCGAATCATATCGCCGCCGCCCTGAAACGGGTTCATCTTCTCCAAGAGTTCGGCCTTGCCGTAAACGATGCCGCTGCCGGTCGGAGCAAACATCTTATGGCCGGAGAAGACATAGAAATCACAGTCGAGGTCTTGCACGTCAATCGGTAAGTGAACGATACCCTGCGCGCCGTCAATCAAGACAGGCACGCCGTATTTGTGCGCGCGATTGATGATCTCCTTGACGGGGTTGATCGTGCCGAGCGCATTGGAGATGTGCGTGACGGCGACAATCTTTGTCCGCTCGTTCAAGAGCGCATCGTACTCATCAAGAATAAGCTCGCCCGCATCATTCATCGGAATCACACGCAACGTCGCTCCCTTTTCCTCACAGAGCATCTGCCACGGAACGATGTTCGCGTGATGCTCCATCGCGGAGATGATGACCTCGTCGCCCTCTTTGACGAACTTGCGGCCATAGCCGTGCATGACAAGATTGATGCCTTCGGTCGCGCCGCGCACGAAGATACATTCCTTCGCATCGCGTGCGTTGATGAAGCGCTTGACCTTCTCTCGCGCGCCTTCGTAAGCGGTCGTCGCGCGCTGGCTCAAATAATGCACGCCCCTGTGAATGTTCGAGTGCTCTTGCTCTAGGTAAGTGCTGCCGCGATCTATGACGACCTGCGGGACTTGCGAGGAAGCCGCGTTATCCAGATAGACGAGCGGCTTGCCGTTGACCGTCTGCTTCAACACGGGGAAATCTTCTCGTACCCGCTCGACATCCCACTCAGCATCCGCAGCATGCCGTTCTACTGTGATTGATTTCTCTGTAGCTAACATAATTCAATGCAAAATCTAGAATCCAGAATCCAGAAGAACAGAAAGAAGAATAAGATGGTTGCAGCCACTTCTTCTGGATTCTGACTCCTGATTTTAGGCTTCAAGGCGCGCGTGCAGGCGGTTCAGAACGGCCTCGTCCAACTGTGCCTTGATTGATTCAATCTTGATCTTCTCAATCACTTCTTCGGCAAAGCCGTAAGTGAGTAAATTGCGCGCAATGTCCGGGTGCAGGCCGCGACTCGCCAGATAAAAAAGTTCTTCATCTTCAAGTTGGCCCACGGTCGCGCCGTGCGCGCATTTAACATCGTCCGCAAAGATTTCCAGTTGCGGTTTAGTGTCCACGCGCGCTTCGTTTGAGAGCAACAAATTCCTGTTCGTCTGCCGCGCGTCCGTCTGCTGCGCGCCCTCGCGCACGAAGACTTTGCCGTTAAAGACTGCGCGCGATTTGCCGTCAAGTATGCCTTTGTAAAGCTGTTGACTCGTGCAATGCGGCTGCCGATGGTCTATCAGCGAATGCGTGTCTGCGTGTTGGCCGGTGCTGACAATATACAACCCGTCAACCGAACATTCAGCGCCTTCGCTATCAAGCAAAACATTAATCTCGTGGCGCGAAAGTTGCGCGCCGAGCGTGATCGTCGTCGAGTTAAAGCTGCTGCTACGATTAAGCTCTGCGGTCGTCGCGGCAATATGAAAGGAGCGCGCGCTTTCGTTCTGCACCTTGTAATGTTCCAGACGCGCATTGTCTGCCAGCACAATCTCTACGACGGCGCTCGTCAAGTAAACTGATTCCTCTTGCGTACTCGCATAGCTCTCAATAACGGTGGCCGCGCTGTCGCGCTCACAGATAATCAGGAGTCGCGGAAAAGTTGCCACAGGATTTTCCTGCCGCGCGTCGGAAATAAAGAGGACATGCAGCGGCGCTTTCATCTGCACGCCCTGCGGAATCAGGACGAGCGCGCCCGTTTGCAGAAACGCCGTGTTGAGCGCCGTAAAGCCGTTCACGTTATAATCAGCGCCGCGCGCCAATTGCTCGCGCAAGACCTTTTCGTAACGCGCATCTTTAAGCGCTTCAGCCAGATTCAAGACGACAACATTTTCCGGCAAAGCTTCGACGGATGAGTGGTCTTGACTGTAAAAGCCGTTGACGAAAACCAGGCGACTGCGATTCGCTTCTTCGTAAGTGAAGCCCTTTAGTTGCTCCGCATCGAGGGGCTGAAAGTCCGCGCCTGACAGAAGCGACGGCTCGAAATCAATTTTCGTGATGGGAGCGACGTTCGTGTATTTCCACTCTTCTTCATCAATCGTCGGGAAACCGAGTTGCTCAAAACGATCTAAAGCGCTTTCGCGCAAGCGTGCGACCCAGCTTGCGCTGTCCATGCCTCGCTGCTCCTGAATCTGTCGAAACGCATCACGATACGTCGTCTTTTCTTTTGCGATTTGAGTAGCCATTCCTTTTCAACTAACCCTTGCCGAGCGCGACCTACAGCTTCCTTAAGCCGCGGCGGTCTTAATCCAATCGTAGCCCTTCTCTTCAAGCTCAAGCGCCAATTCCTTACCGCCTTCCTTGACGATGCGGCCACCGGCTAACACGTGCACGAAATCCGGCACGATATAATTGAGCAAGCGCTGGTAGTGTGTCACGAGAATGATGGCGTTATCTGCGTTGCGTAGTTGGTTGACGCCGCCCGCGACGACGCGCAGCGCGTCAATGTCTAATCCTGAATCCGTTTCATCCAGCACGGCGAGCTTTGGCTCAAGCACGGCCATCTGCAAAATCTCGTTGCGTTTCTTCTCGCCGCCCGAAAAGCCTTCGTTAACCGAACGCGACATAAAGCTGGCTTCCATTTCGACAATCTTCGCGCGCTCCTTCAACAAATCCTTAAACTCAAGCGGGTCTAGCTCCTCTTCGCCGAGATGCTTGCGCTTTTCGTTGTAAGCCAGCCGCAAGAATTGTGCGTTCGACACGCCCGGCACTTCAATCGGATACTGGAACGCCAGAAAGATGCCTTCACGCGCGCGCTCGTCCGGCGCGAGTTCCAGCAGATTTCGGCCCTCAAATAGCACCTCGCCCTTTGTCACTTCATAAGCCGGATGCCCCGCCAGCACCTTAGCCAGCGTAGATTTCCCGGAACCGTTTGGCCCCATAATGGCGTGAACTTCGCCCTTTTTGACCGTCAGGCTGATGCCCTTCAAAATCTCATTGCCGTCAATAATCGTATGTAAATCACGAATCTCTAACACAATAAATTTTCTCCGAAAAATTTAAGAGGCTAGAGGTCAGAGATCAGAGGTTAGGTTAAAACACCCTGTCGTTTGACTGACCTCTAACCTCTGACCTCTGCTTTATCCAACGCTTCCCTCTAATTTGAGTCCGAGCAGGCGCGTCGCTTCGACGGCGAATTCCATCGGCAATTGCAGGAACACGTCTTTGCAGAAGCCGTTGATGATGAGCGAGACGGCATCCTCCTGTGAGATGCCGCGCTGCTGCAAGTAGAACAACTGCTCCTCGCTAATCTTCGATGTTGATGCTTCGTGCTCGACCTTTGAAGTGTTGTTCATCACTTCTATGTAAGGGAACGTGTTCGCCCCGCAGCGTGAGCCGATGAGCATTGAATCACACTGCGTGTAATTGCGCGCACCCTCAGCCTTTGGCATCACCTTGACGAGACCGCGATAAGAATTGTTTGAGCGCCCCGCGCTGATGCCCTTCGAGATGATTGTCGAGCGCGTATTCTTGCCGAGGTGAATCATCTTAGTGCCCGTGTCGGCCTGCTGCGCGTGGTTCGTCAGCGCAACGGAATAAAATTCGCCAATGGAGTTATCACCCTGCAAGATACATGACGGATATTTCCAGGTAATGGCCGAGCCGGTCTCGACCTGCGTCCACGAAATCTTTGAATTACGACCGGCGCACTTGCCGCGCTTGGTGACGAAGTTGTAAATGCCGCCGCGCCCCTCTTCATCGCCCGCGTACCAATTCTGAACGGTCGAGTATTTAATCTCCGCATCGTCCAACGCGATAAGCTCGACGACCGCCGCGTGCAATTGATTCTTGTCAAACTTCGGCGCGGTGCAGCCTTCCAAGTAGGAGACGTGCGAGCCTTCTTCGGCGACGATCAGCGTGCGCTCAAACTGTCCCGACTCCGAGTTGTTAATACGGAAGTAGGTTGACAGTTCCATAGGGCAGCGCACACCCTTCGGGATAAAACAGAACGAACCGTCTGTGAAGACCGCGCTGTTGAGCGCCGCGAAGTAATTGTCATTCGTCGGTACGACCGTGCCGAGATATTTGCGCACCAATTCGGGATGCTCCTGCACGGCTTCGCTGAATGAGCAGAAGATGACGCCGTGCTTTCTCAGCTTCTCCTTGTAGGTCGTGGCGACCGAGACCGAATCGAAGACAGCATCAACCGCCACGTTCGCCAGTTGCTTCTGCTCCTGCAAAGGGATGCCTAGTTTCTCAAAGGTGCGCAGGAGTTCGGGGTCAACCTCGTCCAGGCTGGCCTTCTTCGCCTGCTGCTTCGGCGCGCTGTAGTAGATGATGTCCTGATAGTTGACTTCCGGGTAACTGATGTTGGGCCAGTGCTTCGGCTCCGTCATCGTCAACCAATGACGATAAGCCTTGAGCCGGAATTCCAGCATCCATTCCGGTTCGTTCTTCTTCGCGGAGATGAGGCGGACGGTCTCCTCCGTTAATCCGCGTGGAATCACGTCCGCTTCGATGTCTGTGACGAAGCCGTACTTGTATTCTTTATTGGCAAGGACTTCAATACTACTCATCTTGTTTTATCCCGCTTCACTCGCGAGCGAAGCTTTTCTCTCTCTTTATCAAAAATTATCGCTTGCTTCTCAACACCGGCTTTCAAGCGCTGCGCTGTGTTGCGCCCGACGACTGCTGCAATCTTTGAATCTGGTGAATCGTCGCATCCACGTTCTTTTCCGTGCCGATAAGCTGCGCCAGCGTAATCTGGCTGAGCGCGTTCTGCACTATCTCATGCAGGCCGACAATGACGGGGCGAATGCCGCAATCACCCGTGTGCACGCAGACATCCATAACGCCCGTGTAGCTCTTGCAATGCGTTTCGACTTCATCTTCGTCAAGCACGCGAATAACGTCGCTCAAGAGAATCGCGGACGCTGGACGAGACAGGTAATAGCCACCCTTGTTGCCCCTCAGCGACTGTACCAACCCGGCCTTGCTCAGTATCCAGAGCAGTTTTCCAGCGTTAGCCACGGAAATCCCCTCGCGTTCGGCCATCTGTGCAAGCGTCAGCGATTCGCCCTCTTTCAAATAAGCGAGCTGCAACAAACAACGCAAGCCATACTCTTCCTGTGCCGAAACCTTCATCTTGAAATCTCGTCTGCTCTTTCAGGATTCGCAAGCTATTTTAACATACCTTACTTTTTTGTCAAGATTGCTAAACCACTTATAAAACGAGAGATAAAGCCGAAGCCGGGATTTTCGTTCAAGAATTCCACCCCAAGTTCTCAGCACAAAAGAACCGATGCGTTGAGGCCATTCTCAACGCATCGTTTTTCCTTGATGGTGATTTGAAGCGGTCGGGATTTGGCTTCCCGCCGACGGTTTATAACGTGAAATTGAAGTTGATGTAGCCGACAACGCGTACGGGTTGGCCGTCTACAAGCGTCGGGCGAAACTTCCAGCGCCGCGCGGCGTCCACCGCAGCCTGACGCAACATCACCGGGCCGGTAGTGCTCTGCGCAGTGCTGACCGCGCCCGTCTGATCCACTTCAACATAAACCGTGACGACGCCGGTAATGCGCGCGCCCTTGGCGGTTTGCGGATATGAGGGGTTGACTTTCTGCGTCGCCTTATCAATCAGAGAACCGACGTTAACGGGCTTTCCATCCTGAGCCTTCGCGCTTTCGCCAGGCTGCGCGCTGGTGTTGAAGGGCGGCTGTGGAGTTTGCGTGCTACGCGTCTCGGCGACTGTATTCGTCGTCGTCGTTGGCGGGGGGTTGCTCGCGCGCACCGTCGAGTTATTTGCAGTCTCATTGCGCGCGAGGTCATTGGTCTCGGCGCGTGCAGGGATGGTGCGCGGGCTACTGACCGTTCTGCGCACAGGAGTCATGCGCGCCTCTTCGCCGGAGAGTTTCTGTCGTGCAGAGGCCATCTCGCCCTGCCATTGCTGGCGCTCCTGATTATTGCGGGCCAGCGACGCGCGCAGGCTTGAGACATCTTCCAGAAGAGCGGTGGCGGCTGTCGCTTTTGTCTCTTCGGCGCTCATCTGTCGAGCCTGTTCGGCAATACGTTCGAGCAGAGTGCGCAGGCGATCAAGGTCGCTGATGGCATCGGCTGGCAACTCTTTATCCGCCACGTTAATCCCGAAAGACCTGTAGCGCTCGATATGTTCGCGCGCTCCGTTGAGCGCCTGTCCGGCGAGCGCAAAATAATTTTCGGTAGAATTTTCATTTTGCGCCGAACGCGCCGCATAAATCTCTTCGAGCAACGCTTGCGCACGCATGTAGCTACCTTCCTCAAGACAAATGCCCATCAACATGAGCCGCGCCACACCGCGCACCGCATCATCTGTCGCCGTCTTGCGAATCATATCGAATTCGTTGGCTGCCGCCGAAAGATTGTGTGCGGCGGCCAGCGCACGCGCTCTTGCCAGGCGTGCGCGCATCGCTTCCGTCTCCGATGTAGACTGAGCAGAGATGGATGTCATTGTTGAAACAATGACGAACATGACAGCTAAAAGTTTTCCGCTACTTGGTCTGTTGGGGTTACGTGTCCATTTCTCTCTCACTATTCAAACTCCTAAAAATAAAAGCGAGCTTAAGAGGCTCGCTTGCAAGTAGATCATCAATCTCGGATGAAAGACTCGCTACGATAGCCTACCGGATGTTTCGGCGCAAGCCGTTAGGGCCTGCTTTATTTTGTTTGTGTGCCTGAAGGGGCGAGACTTCTAACAATCTGCTCGCGAAAAACGCGTGCGCGGGCCTTTATATCGTTTTCGTCGAGAGTTAGCAACCTCCGATCACGCATAACGACACGACCTTCGATGACAACAGTATGGACATCGGCTGCCTTGGTCGCGTAAATCAGATTGGAATAAATGTTATAAAGCGGCGTTTGACTCAAATCGCCGAGATTTACAATGACCAGATCAGCGCGTTTTCCAGCCTCCAGAGAGCCTATTTCGCGCTCCATGTGAAGGGCGCGAGCGCCGCGAATCGTCGCCATCTCAAAAGCTTCCTGCGCGGAGACGACTTTCGGGTCGCGCGCAAAGACCTTATGCAGTTTGGCCGCCGTGTCCATCTCTTCCCACATGCTGAGGTCGTTGTTTGAAGCCGCGCCGTCTGTTCCCAAGCCCAAGCGCATATCATCGGCCAGCATACGCGGCACGGGCGCAACGCCCGAAGCAAGTTTCATATTCGACTGCGGGTTGTGAATGATGCCAACATTCTGACGCTTGAGGATGCCAATTTCTTCGGCGGTCGGAAAGACCATGTGCGCAGCGATGACGCGTTCATTCAGGAAACCTATCCGGTCGAGATAGGCGACGGGCGGCGCATTCTTGCTCTTCGTGATGTCATCAACTTCCCTTTGCGTCTCCGAGACGTGTATGACGAGGGGAGCACGCAAACGGTCAGACAGAGCGCGTATGGCTTTGAGATGTTCTTCCGAAACTGTGTAGGGCGCGTGCGGCGCAAGTGCTGGCGTAATCAGCGCGTGGCCCTGCCACTTTTTAACGAAGCGCTCGCTATAGGCCATCGCTTCTTCGTGCGTCTTATTATCGGCGACGGGAAAATCTATGATCGTCTCGCCGAGAACGCCGCGCACGCCTGCCTTTGCAGTCTCGTCTGCGATAGCGTCCTCGAAATAGTACATGTCGCAGTAGGTGGTCGTGCCGCCGCGAATCATCTCTGCGAGGCCGAGCCGCGTCCCTACTCGCACGAACTCTTCTGTGACGTTCTTAGCTTCAGCCGGAAAGATGTACTTCGTCAGCCACTCCTGCAAATCGAGATCGTCTGCGAGGCCGCGAAAGAGTGTCATCGGGACGTGCGTGTGACCGTTGATGAGACCGGGAATGACAACCTTGCCGGTCGCGTCAATCATCTCGGACGCAGTGTATTTCGCTTCGAGTTCGGCGCGCGTGCCGACGGCCTTGATGCGCCCGCCGCTGATGACGACCGCGCCGTCTTCGATGACGCGCCGCCCGCCGTCCATCGTCACAATCGTTCCGCCGCGAACCATTAAATCCACGCGCGTTCTCCTCTGCCGTGCAGGCGTCGCAGGTGCGAGAAAGCTGAATATTAGTATAAAGGCCAGTGATAATCGCATTATTTTCTACAGTCTCGAAGAATAAAAAATAAAGACATCAATAACTATTTGGGCTTACCGGGTAAGTAGTAGAAACGCACGATGAGCAACCCGGCCAGCGCCGCCACGCTCATCAACAGTTCGAGCGCGCTCGTGTCTGGGCTGACTGTTTTTCGTGCGATGACGAAAATGATGACCTCAACCGCCGCGCTGGTGCGATGGTACAACAACAGGAGTCCGAGTTCGGCGGCGATGGCGATTAACAGGATGTTACTAATAATTACCTGTAAAGCCTTGTATTCATCGACTGGCTGCCATAGTTTCGGGAAATCGCGCACGACCATTTCAAAAGCCATGATAGCGGCGGCAATGAGAAGTAAAACGGCGAGCACTGAGAGAAACATGTGAATCGTATTTCCGACATAACGATTCAGGATTTGCTCTGCGGGTGTTACTTTGCCATTGCCAGTGTCCTTTTGACTTTTACTCTCACTCAAGATTTATCCTTTTGCTCTGCTCCAGTCTCTTTGAGAAAGCGTGCGTCGAAGGCGCGCGGGAGCAGGTCGCGCACTTCATCGGTCTCCACTTCGCCGCGCAAATTGGCGAGCGTGACGGTCGCGTCGCGTGCAAATTCCCAGATAATCTGTCTGCACGTTCCGCAGGGCGGCGTCAGTTGTTCCGTGTCGGCCACTATGGCGATACGCTTGAAACGCTTCTCACCTTCGGAGAGCGCTTTCCAGATAGCGACGCGTTCGGCGCAGGCGGTCAAGCCGAAGCTTGCGCTTTCGATATTACAGCCCGTGAAAATTTTGCCGTCAACGGTTTCGACCGCCGCACCGACGCGGAAATGCGAGAAAGGTGAAATCGAGCGCTCGCGCACCACTCTCGCCGCCTCGATCAGGTAATCCTTTTCTACAGCCTTCAACTCTGTCCTCCCGTCATGCTCAAAGCGTTTGCCAGCCGCTCGCGTATCTTGCCGCTGATGAGATCAATGCTGACCAGATTGTGCCCGCCTTCCGGAATGATGATGTCGGCGTAGCGCTTCGACGGCTCGACGAACTGCATGTGCATCGGTCGCACTGTGTTGAGGTATTGCTCTATCACAGAGTCAACGGTTCTTCCGCGCTCGGCCACGTCGCGCCGCAGGCGACGGATAAAGCGTATGTCATCGGGCGTGTCAACGAAAATCTTAATGTCCATCTGCTCAAGCAAACGTGCGTCGGCGAAAATCAGAATGCCTTCGATAATGACAATTGGCTTCGGCTCGATGAGCAGCGTCTCTATGGAGCGCGTGTGCGTCTTAAAGTCGTAAATCGGCAGTTCGACCGCCCCGCCAGACCTCAGCTTGCGTATGTGATGAACGAGCAGGTCGTTGTCGAGCGCGTCCGGGTGATCGAAGTTGACGGCCTGGCGATAATCGAGCGGCAGGTCTTTCAGGTTGCGATAGTAAGAGTCCTGCTGTATGAAGGCGACATCCTGCGCGTTGACCGATTCGAGAATGCGATTGGCGACCGTTGTCTTCCCTGAGCCAGTGCCGCCGCAGATTCCAATAATCATGATTGGTTTTCAGTTTTCAGTTTTCAGTTTTCAGTTAAAAGCTCAGGGCTGATTACTGACTACTGACCACTAATTTAGGGATGACGCGGCGCAGCAATTCTTTGAACGTCGAGTGTACGCGCGCGCCAGTCTCCATCACTTCTTCGTGGTTAATCGGCTCGTCGTGAACGCCAGCCGCAAGGTTCGTGATGCACGAAAGCCCCAGCACCTTAATGCCCATCTGGCGGGCGATAATCGCTTCGGGCACGGTACTCATCCCGACGGCGTCCGCGCCAAGCGTGCGCAGCATACGCACTTCGGCGGGCGTCTCATAGCTAGGGCCGGAGAGCGCCGCGTAGATGCCGCGTCGCAACTCAAGCCCAATCGCGCGCGCTTCATCAACGGCAATCTCCTGAAATTCGCGCGCGTAGACCTCAGACATATCCGGAAAGCGTGGGCCAAAGCGTTCGTCGTTTGCGCCGCGCAACGGATTCTCGCCAATCAGATTGAGATGGTCGCTAATGACCATCAACGCGCCCTGATCGAAAGCGACGTTGATGCCGCCAGCCGCGTTTGTCAAGACCAGCGCACGGACGCCCATTGAGCCAAAGACGCGAATCGGAAAAATCACTTCGTCAAAAGTGTAGCCTTCATAATAATGAAAGCGGCCTTGCATGGCGATGACTGGAACGTCTTCGATTTTACCGAGCACCAAACGGCCTGCGTGCCCCGCGACGGTCGAGCGCGCAAAGCCCGGAATCTCCGTGTAAGGGATACTGATTCGTTCCTGCAAATCGTCGGCGAAAGCGCCGAGGCCGCTGCCGAGAACGAGCGCTATCCGCGCTTCCTCTTTCCAATGCGCGCGAATCGTCCGCGCTGCGTGCTCTGCACGCTCGTAGAGCGTGGCGCTGCTGAAGTCTTCGCTCATTATCATTCGCAGTTTTCAGTTTTGAGTTTTCAGTTTTCAGAAAGTAGCAACTGGTCTTCGCTGAAAACTGAAAACCGAAAACTGAAAACTGTTCACTTCTCTGTCTCATAAGGAATGCCCAGAGCGCGCGGCGCTTTGGAGAGTCCGATGAAACCCGCCAGCACGATAATCGTCAGCAGGTAAGGAATAATCTGTATGAACTGATTTGGAATCTCTTCGCCGGACGGCATCTTGACGCCCTGCAACTGAATCGCTACCGCCTCTGTTAAGCCGAAGAAGATGCAAGCTAGCATCGTCTGTACGGGTCGCCACTTGCCGAAGATGAGCGCGGCCAGCGCAATGAAGCCCCGGCCCGAAGTCATATTGCGCGTAAAGAGCGACGATTGGCCGATGCTCAAGTATGCTCCGCCAAGCCCGGCCAGCGCGCCTGAGATGAGCACCCCCGTATAGCGTATGCGCTTGACGCTGATCCCCGCCGCGTCTGCCGCCTCCGGGTTCTCGCCCACTGCGCGCAGGCGCAAGCCGAAAGGGGTGCGATAGAGCACGTACCAGGAGAGCGGCACGAACACCAGAAAGGCGAGCACAATCGGCGTCCACGGAGTCAGATTCTCTTTCGGAATCTGCGGCGTCGAGCCGGTCGAAGCGAAGAGCGCGCCGCTGATGAAAGCCGGGACGCCGAGCATCAGTATATTGATAGCCGTCCCGCTAACGACCTGATCCGCCTTGAAGCGTATACATGCGACTGCATGTATCGCCGCCACCAGCATGCCCGCCGCGATGCCCGCCAACAGTCCGACCCACGGATTACCGACGAAGTGCGTGACGGCGGCGGCGGTAAACGCGCCCGCCAGCATCAATCCTTCAAGCGCGATGTTGATAATGCCTGCGCGCTCAGAGAACAATCCGCCAAGCGCCGCCAGCACCAAAGGCGTCGCCAACCGCAGCGCCGAGAAGACGAGCGCCCAGGTGAAAATGTCTCTCAGCAACCAAAGGAAAAAGTCTCGCATCGTTTGCTCGGAAAGAGATTAGGAATAGTCAGAACGAAGTCTCGCACGGTGACGATAAGCCTTGCTGAATCCCCACACGCCCCCGCCGAGTCCACCCACAGCATATCCGCCGAAGAAACCAAGACCAGACAACGTTTCCGAATGGAGCGCCTCGCTAACAAGAACCAACCCCCAGGAGAGACAAAGAGCGCCCAGACCGGCGAAGAGACAGACAAAGCCGATATAAGGGGCCAGCGTTGCATGTTTCGGGTCGCCTATTGCAACGAGGCTGCCAAGGCTGCCAACGACAATCAGCGCGAATAAGAAACCCATCATTGGCAGAATCATAAAAAGCACCCCCTCGCTGAAGCTTAAATCTTTGAACGCTTCAGCAAACTGAAACGGCTAAACAGCACAGGGAGGGCGCGTTCGGCGGCGACGAAGATAATGATGACGGCCTGTAGCACCTGCACTATGTCTTTCGAGACTTTCGGAGTAAAGGCGTCAACGGCGATGCCGCCGCGTTGTAAGACTGCAAAGAGCAACGCCGCCAGCAGCACTCCTACAGGATGATTGCGTCCCAACAACGCGACGGCGATTCCCGTAAATCCGAAGTTATCCGAAAACCCGTCATAGTAACGGTGACGATAGCCCAACACCTCGTTGATGCCGACCATTCCGGCCAAGCCACCGGAAACGGCCATCGCCAGCACTATCTGCTTGCGCGTCGAAATCCCTCCATACTCTGCGGCCAAAGGGTTCGCGCCCGTCGCGCGAATCTCGTAGCCCCACTTCGTCTTCCACAAAAAGACGTAGACCAGCGCGCACGCCACGAGCGCCAGAATGAAAGAGACGTTAAGTGGAATGCGCGCCGGAAGGCCCGGAATAAACTGGCCGAGTGTAGGGATATGCGCGGCTGTGCCGATGGGCGCGGTTTCCAGCAGCGGGTCGCCCGCAACCTTGTAGTGATATTGTGTAAAGTAGCTGACGAGCGCGACGGCTATGAAGTTCAACATGATCGTGTTGATAACTTCGTGCGAGCCGAACCTCGCCTTCAAAAAACCCGGAATCGCGCCCCACGCAGCACCCGCGAGGATAGCAGCCAACATCGCTAGCGGAACGAGTATTATTGCCGGAAGACTTGCGATTGAATAGCTCTTGTCCCCCGCCACGACGCCGCCGAAGAGTATGCCCACCCATGCGGTCGCAAAGGCCGCGACGTACAACTGTCCTTCCGCTCCGATGTTCAGCAACCCGCAGCGGAAAGCGACCGCCACCGCCAGGCCCGTAAAAATCAGCGGCGTCGCATAAAAGAGCGTGTAGCCAATGCCATCGGGCCAGGACAGGGCGCTACCGATGAGCAGCCTGTAAGCCTCAATCGGATTATCGCCGATGAGTAAAATAAGAATCGCGCCGACGATGAAGGCTGCAATAACAGCAATGAGCGGAAAGAGCAATTCGCGTAAGATTTTCATTGTGCTAATTTCTACCGCCCCATAATTTTTTGGGCTAATTCAACCAGATTATTTGGCGTTGGGGCCTCAAGAAATTTACTAACATATTTTTGAGTTTTGAAGTAGTTATTGAAAGTAAGGATACCGGCTTCTTCTTGCTGATATAAGGCCGCTTCTTTCTTATAGTAATTATATATACTAGCAGCACAAGCCTTGACGAAGTTGTCCCATTTTCGTGTATGCATCATCCACTTTTCTGATTGCTCTTCTAGAAGTTGCGTCCATTCAGAGTTGCCCCATTTTGCCTTCGCAGATTGAAAAACCTTAATAACCATAGAAAGTAAGGAAAGGTTTACGTGACCTTTAAGTTTCCTTATGTACGCTGTTGACTCGCTAAGCGTTCGGTAAGACTGGCTGATAAGACTGTTGGTTAGGTAAATCTGATAAGCAAGCTCTATTGGGGTCTTACTGATTTCTTCATATGCTTTTTCATCAAATAACCCACTCAGTTTTAGTTTTGCGTTCGCAGGCCCAAGCCGTGAGCTACGCCAGTAGTAACTTGCTATCAGTTGTGTAAGTTTTTTGATAGTAGGGCCTTGAATAATCCCAACGCTTTTCAACTCCCGGCTACGATCTTGCCATTCCCTATCTCTACGCTCATAAAAAATACCGCGATGTTTGAAAAACCTAAATAGATCGAGCTGAAAATCATCGGTCGCCACCAAATTCCACTTCTTGATTGGATTTTGCTGATTACTACGAATGGAAATCTTATTAATTATGCTCTTCTTTTGAGTTATCTGTTTTGGTAAATCACTGCTTTTAATAGGTGGGATTTGAATAATCCTGACCATAACACGAGCATCCTTTGAAGGATTGGGAACATCGCGAATGCTATGTAATGTTTGAGAGCCATTAACAACTCGGGGATTGTCCAATATCAACTCCGCTGCACCCGGGTCATGAGTATGCTTTTCGCATAACATAGTGATCCCATTGTTACTAAAAGCAAACTCCATTGGACTACTTCTAAATGTTTCGCGGATGTCTCTATTAACAGACGTATTGCCAAGTGACAAACGCACGTTTCGAGCGAATAAGAGTTGGTTCTTATCATCTTCCATGTACTCGATGAAATCTATGAGGCGTGCGAAAACTATTGAGGTAGAGACTTCAGTATCTCTTTTATCTGGGGAAAGAACACTATTAATGCCGGTTAAGCGCATTGGTTGCGTACGAGGCATTGCCGCATCAATATCGTCAATCATGTGTTGTATAAGCTCATCTAGATGAAATAATCGTATAGGCGAAAAATCCATGGCTTCACACTGTGCATCATTGCGCTTATAATTCGTGACGAAATACAAATGTGCAGCATCATTATCATAACGGTCGAAGATGACGGAATAGCGCTTTCTTAGCTCGGCTTTTACTCTTCTTTCTAAAAATGTACTCCTCGCTTCTTTGTCGTCGAAGGCTCGTCTCAGGTAGTTAACTTCCTCGTAAAAATTAGCGGGTGCTGTCTTATCGTACTGCTCTGTAAATTTTGTATTTAATATGTGGTGTTCTACTACTTTATTATTATGTGTAGTAAAAAAGAGATCGACTTTACCATCACGTGAGCCGTCAGAAATAAACACATCCTGTGGATTGAGGAAATACATTTCGAGAAACCATTTACCGAAGGCTTGTGGGTCTTTTAAACCAGTCTGGCGCGCCTTCTCCTTAACTCGATCAAGCATAAAATCAAATAATTGTTTTCTCTCCATACAGGCACCTTATGTTGAAGCTATTTCCGTTTACTATTCAGATTACATGTCTATTGGAGATATTTTTATTTCCCGTTCTTGCTACCCGTCATCAGCAGTCCGATCTCTTCCGTAGTCGCAATCTTCGGGTCAACCTCGCCGACAATCCGCCCTTCATGGATGATGAGCAAGCGGTCGGCCAGCGCTGTTACTTCTTCCAACTCGGCGGAGACGAGCAGCACGGCGCAGCCCGCGTCGCGTAAGCCGACGAGCTTACGGTGAATAAACTCTATCGCGCCGATGTCCACGCCGCGCGTCGGTTGCGCGACGAGCAGGAGCTTGGGATTCAAATCAAACTCGCGCCCGATGATTAGCTTCTGCTGGTTGCCGCCCGAAAGAGCGCGTGCCGGAAGGTCTGGATTCGCCGGGCGGACATCAAAATCGCCAATCATCTGTACGGCACGCTTACGAATCGCCGTTTCATCGAGCAGCACTCCGCTCGTTACGGCTGGCTTGCGATGATGCACGCCGAGAATCGAATTTTCCGAAAGGTCGAAATCGAGCAGCAAGCCGCGCCTGTGCCTGTCTTCGGGAATATGCGCGATGCCCATTTCCTTACGCGCTCGCGCGTCCGAGCGCGTGATGTCGCGCCCCATAAATTCGACTGTGCCCTTCGTCTGTGACGAAGCGACCAGGCCCGCCAGTGATTCGACCAACTCCGTCTGACCGTTGCCTTCGACGCCCGCGATGCCGACGATTTCGCCCGCGCGCACTTCAAACGAAATACTGTCCAGGCGGCGCGTATTGTCTCTGGCAGTAACGCTCAAATCGCGCACGCTCAAGACGCTCTCTCCCGCACGCGCTTCCGGCTTCTCGATGCGCAGCAAGACATCACGGCCAACCATCAAGCGTGCCAACTCGGCTGCATTCGTCTCACTCGTCTTCACCTCGCCGACCACTTTCCCGTCGCGCATCACCGTCACGTCGTCCGAGATTGCCAGCACTTCGGAGAGCTTGTGTGTGATGATAACGATTGTCTTTTCCTGTTCGCGCATCCGGCGGAGGATTGCGAAAAACTCTTCGACCTCCTGCGGCGTCAGGACGGCGGTTGGCTCATCTAAAATCAAAAGCCGCGCGCGACGGTACAAAGCCTTCAGCAATTCGACGCGCTGTTGCTGGCCGACAGACAAACTCTCGACCCGCACGTTCGGATCAACCGACAGCTTAAATTCTTCGGAGAGCGAGCGAATCTCTTGCGCCGCGCGGTTGAGATTGAGCGAAAATGCGCCGCCCGTCTCAGCGCCGATGATGATGTTTTCCGCCACCGTCATCGGTTCGACCAGCATAAAGTGCTGATGCACCATTCCAACGCCGAGCGCAATCGCATCATGCGGCGTCTGTATGCGGCGCACTTCTCCGTCAATCAGGATGTCGCCGCTGTCCGCCGTGTAGAAGCCGTAAGCAATGCGCATCGCCGTTGATTTACCAGCGCCATTCTCGCCGACAATCGCGTGAATCGTGCCCGGCCTCACCTTGATATTCACGCCGTCGTTCGCCAGCACGTCGCCGAACCGCTTGGTGATGTTTCGTAGTTCAAGCATATCAGTTTTCAGCTTTCAGTTTTCGGTTTTCAGCTTCAGTCGAAAGAGAATTTAACTGAAAACTGAAAACCGAAAACTGAAAGCTGTTACTTTGTCATCGCATCGGTCACTTTAATCTGCCCGTTGATGATCTTTTGCTTGGCTTCATCAACTTCTTTCAGCACTTCGGGCGAAACCAGCTTTTCGTTGTATTGGTCAAGCGAATAGGCAACGCCCTCGCTTTCGAGGCCGTAGACGTGAATGCCCGGCGTGAATTTTCCGTCGATGCGGTCTTTGACAATCTGGTAGACGGCATTGTCAACGCGCTTGACCATGCTGGTGAGAACAAAGCCGGGCTTGACGCCATTCTGATTCGAGTCAACGCCGATGACAAAGCGCTGTGCGCGCCCGTCTTTCAAGCCGTATTGCTCGACAGCATCGAAAGCGCCGAGGCCGGAATTGCCCGCTGCCGTAAAAATCACGTCCGCGCCTTTTTCAATCTGCGACAGGGACAGTTCCTTTCCCTTGCCCGGATTATTCCACGCGCTGTCCGTCACGCCGACGTAGTTTGTCACCACTCGAATATTCGGATTGACGGCGCGCGCACCCTCTTCATATCCGGTCGCGAAACGATGAATCAGGGGAATGTCCATGCCGCCGAGAAAGCCTATGACGCCGGTGCGCGACGTTCTCGCCGCAATCATCCCGACGAGATAAGAACCCTCATGCTCTTTGAAGACGAGCGATGCGACATTGGGAAGCTGGCTGACGCCGTCAATGATGGCAAACTGTACGTTCGGAAAATCTTTGGCGACGACCTCCATGATCGGAGCCTGCGCGAAGCCGATGCCGATGATTAGGTCGTAGCCGCGCTCTGCAAAGGCGCGCATCGCAGGCTCTATGGAAGTCGGGTTGCCCGGCTCGACATCGCGCAGCACAATTGGAAAATCCGCCGCCGCACGCTTCGCTCCCTCCCACGCCGCCGCGTTGAAAGAGCGGTCGTCTTTGCCACCGATGTCGAAGACAATTCCGACGTGGACTTTATTTTTATCTTCCACCGAACGACCGCTGGTCTGGCAGGCAGGGCCTGCGAGCGTGACCGCGAGCGCACAGAGGACAGCCAGCAGTGACCAGAGATATGACTTCATATTGTGATGACTTCCTTAATCAGTGTGGGACGCGCTACGGGTTCGTCGCCGATTTCATAGGCTGACCGGATACGCCTGACGGCTACAGCTTCGTCCGCTTGCTGACCGCAGTAAAGCAAGCCCAAGGCTTGTCCAGCCGCTACTTCATCGCCAATTTGCGCTTCGACGCGAAAGCCGACAGCCGGGTCAATCGTATCTTCGATGCGTATGCGACCGCCGCCAAGAGCGCTGACGGTCAGGCCGATTTCAGCCGTCTCAATTCTGGTCACGAATCCGGCGCGCGGCGATTCTACCTTAACCTCGTGCGCTGTCAAAGGTAACAAATGACGCGGGTCATCACAAACTCGCGGGTCGCCGCCCTGCGCGATGACGTTATCACGAAACCGTTCCAACGCCGCGCCGGAAGCAAGCGCTTGTTCAACGCGCGCCCGCGCTTTTTCCAGAGATGATTCCAACTGAGCAAGGAAAACCATTCGCGCTGCCAACTCCAACGAGAGGTCAAGGACATCACGCGCAAGCGCGGACGATTCGCCGCGCAGGATTTCTATGCACTCTCTGACTTCCGCCGCGTGTCCGACCATCTGGCCTAACGGTTGGCCCATGTCCGTCAGCAAAGCTTCCGTGCGAACGCCGGATGAGTTTCCGGTCGCAACGAGCGCGTGTGCCAGCTTGCGCGCCTGTCCTTCATCGCGCATGAAAGCGCCGCTGCCGGTCTTCACGTCGAGCACCAGAGCGTCGAGGCCAGCCGCCAGTTTTTTCGACATAATGGAGGCGACAATCAACGGTATCGCCTCGACGGTCGCCGTCGCATCGCGCAAGGCGTAGAGCTTTTTGTCTGCGGGCGCAATCTCGCTCGTCTGGCCCATCATCGCGAAGCCGACGCGCTTCAACACCGCGCGGAATTCTTCGAGCGAGAGATGCACGCGATAGCCCGGTATCGCTTCGAGCTTATCAAGCGTGCCGCCCGTGTGGCCCAGGCCCCGCCCGGAAATCATCGGCACGCAAGCCCCGGCGGCGGCCACGAGCGGCGCGAGAATTAAAGAAGTCTTGTCGCCGACTCCGCCGGTCGAATGCTTGTCAACTTTCGGTAGTTGTATCTCAGAGAAATCCAGCAGTTCGCCGGAATGCAGCATCGCCTGCGTGAGAAACTGCGTTTCCTCGGCATCCATCCCGTTGGCGAAAATCGCCATCAGGAGCGCCGCTGCCTGATAGTCTGCCAACTCATTGCGCGTGACACCGGCGACGAAGAATTTAATCTCTTCGCGCGAGAGGCGCTCTCCGTCACGCTTTTTGCGGATGACATCCTGCGGTCTCAAACAGTCTTGTCCTCACCCGTTAGCCAGCAACACGACGGCCTGCACCGTCACGGCTTCACGGCGCCCGACGGCGTCCAGCCCCTCGCCCGTCTTCGCTTTAACACTCACGCACCCGGCCTCCACATTGAGCGTGCGCGATAGATTCTCTCGCATCTCTTTGACGAAGGGCCGCAGCTTTGGCATCTCAAGCAACACCGTCGCATCTGCATTGACGACGTGAAAGCCGCGTTCGCCCGCAAGCCACACGACGCGCGCCAGAAGTTGCATACTATCGGCATTCTTCCAGCGCGGGTCACGGTCGGGGAAATGCACCCCTAAGTCGCCCTCGCAGAGTGCGCCAAGAATAGCATCCGCAATGGCGTGGGCCAACGCATCAGCATCCGAATGGCCCAACGCCCCGTGCTCCGCTTCAACATGCACACCGCCCAGAATCAAAGGCCGCCCCTCTGCCAGACGATGCGTGTCGTGTCCGATGCCAATGCGATACATAACAACAGGAGTCAGGAGTCAGAATCCAGAAGTCAGAAGAAAAGAAAATCAGAAGAATGTGGGTTGCAGCCGATTATTCTGACTTCTGGATTCTGAATTCTGAATTCTGCTTTACCAGTATTTCCGCGAATGCTAAATCTTCCGGGCGCGTAATCTTGATGTTGCGTGCGCTGCCTTCGACGACCGCGACGCTGATTCCGAGTTGCTCGATGAGGAAGCTATCGTCTGTTACCGCCGCCCCTAAATCTTTGGCGCGCTCGTAGGCTTCGCGGAGCAGCGCGTAACGAAAACATTGTGGCGTCAGGGCATGGCGCAAACTGTCTCGCTGAAGGGTGCGCCGCACCTGTCCGTCCTGCACTTCCTTGATCGTATCAATGGCCGGGGCGGCGAGGATGGCTGCGCCGCTCCTTTGCGCGGCGGCGACGGTGCGACTGATCTCGTCAGCAGTGACGAAAGGGCGCACCCCATCATGCACGGCAAGGATTTCAGCGGTGGCGGCGCGCACGGCCTGCAAGCCGCGCCAGACAGATTCGGCGCGCGTCCCGCCCCCCGCCACTACGCGCGCCAGCTTACGCAATTCATGCGGGGCTGCCACTGCCAGAAAACCCGCCACGTCCGGCGCAGGCAAAACGACGATAATCTCATCTATGGCCGCGCACTGCTCGAAGCGCCTGAGCGTGTGAATAATAACGGGAACGCCGTCGAGTTCAAGAAACTGCTTGGCCCGCCCGGCCCGCAGACGCGTGCCCTGCCCGGCGGCGGCGATAATCGCAATGTTCATAAAAGAAGTGATGAATGATTCGGAAAGGCAGGAGTCAGAAGCCAGAAGTCAGGAGCCGGCAGAAAAGAAAAACTAAAGAAAAGCGGGTTTCAGCCTCTCATTCTGGCTTCTGACTCCTGCCTCCTGAATTCTGCTTTTTCGAATCACTTCCTTTATTCCTCGCCCTGGTCTGTGACGCGCGCGGGCGAGATAGCGGGGCGCACGTCGCGCGTTTGTCGGCGCGTGCCGTTTGAGCGCTGGTCTGCGCCGTTGCTGTTGGTGTCGTTTGATTCTTCCCACAGCCGACCGAAGATCATCTTCCCGGCGGTGGTCTGCAACACGCTGGTGACGGCGATGTCAGCGTTTCTGCCGATGAGCTTGCGCGCGTTGTCAACGACGACCATCGTGCCGTCGTCCAGGTAGGCGACGCCCTGATTGTATTCTTTGCCTTCTTTCAGGATAAAGACGCGCATGGCTTCGCCGGGCAGGACGACGGGTTTTAAGGCGTTGGCGAGTTCGTTGATATTTAAGACGCTGACGCCGCGCAGTTGCGAGACCTTGTTCAAGTTGAAATCGTTGGTGACGATAACGGCGTCGAGTTGTTTGCCAAGCTCTATCAGCTTCAAATCAACTTCGCGCACAGCCGGAAAATCCGTTTCGACGATTTGAATATCGAGCGTGCTGTTATTCTGCAAACGATTGAGCATGTCGAGGCCGCGCCGCCCTCGCTGTCGCTTGTTGGAATCGGGAGAGTCGGCCACCTGCTGCAATTCGCGCAGGATAAACTGCGGAATAAGAATCGTGCCGCCGAGGAAACCCGTCTCGGCAACGTCTGCGATACGCCCGTCGATGATGACAGAGGTGTCCAGAATCTTATAATCGCGCCGCGCAGTCTTGTCGCTGAAGATGCCGCCGAGCGCCGCCAGGTCAAGGTAATCGCCCTTGGCCGCGCCGACCATTAATCCGACGTAGGCCATGAAGAAGGTCAGCGAGAGCGTTAGGAATGACTTGGTTTCCGCTCCGACCGCCGTTGAGTCCTGATGGCTGATAAGCGAACCGATCAAGTATGCGCCGACGATGCCGAGGATCGAACCGACCGCCGCGCCGATCAGCGTCTTTAGTGAAGCCCGCCGAATACGAATCTCGAAGAAGATAATTGCGACTGCTATCAAAGCTGCGACGACGGCAGACGCGAGCCTAGCCGCTATGCCGGGGGGCAGCGCTCCTGTCTCAGGCAGCCAGTGTGCCGGCACAGGATGCAGCACATAGCCGGAAGCAACGAGGATTCCTGTGAAAACCAACCTGATTAAGATAATGTTCGTACGCATGACGGCAAGCATCTTATCATGCTCTGAGTTCGCTTGTCTTTGACTTTATTTGAGGAGCTTTGAGGGCGGCGTTGCTGCCGTTATGATTTGCCTTATAAAGACCATTCAGTTCAGTATATCCAGCACAGAGGAGGTGTAAAACGGCATGGATGCCCCGGCTCAATTCAGACAACAGCTTGACAAGGCCCTTGAAAAGGCCCTTGAAGAGGCGAAGTGGGAAAAGATAAAACAGATGCTCAGGAAAGACCCACCTGACCCGAAGATGGTGGAACTGGTCGAAAGAATGACGAAGGCAATAGACGAACTAGACCCTATCGTCCGCGAAGCTATGCGTGACAACCCGGAAGCTCTGGCCGAATGGGAAGACATCATGCGGATGCGCGATGACCCGTCGGACGAGAAAAAGTCCTGAACGCACACGCTCCAAACGCTTTTTGGCGGGAGTTCAAGTTGTCGTTCTGACCCTCTACGGCCATCGTCGGATTTTAGAAAGTTAATGCTGACTTGGGAATTGCACTAACTGCCGACGACGAGCGTTTGTCCCGTAATGCTGGCGGCGTCTGACGAAAGAAGATAGACACAGGCGCGCGCCACTTCATCCGGCGCTGGCGCATTTTCGTTCGCAGGCGGCGATTGATTCTGATGCGAGCCACGCACGGCCACGCAGTTGACGCGTATGCGCGGCGCAAGCTCCTGTGCTAAAGCTTTGGTCAGACCGATGATGCCAGCCTGCGCAGCCGCGTAGACGGCGCTCCGGCCCGTGTTGCCGAGGCTCGTATCGGCGGCTAGATTGACGATTGCAGCTTTCGGGCGCTGGCGCATCAGGCGCGCCGCCGCCTGTGTGCAGAGAAAGACGCTTTTGAGATTAACGTTGATGGATGCGTCCCAAGCTTCCTCCGTTAATTCTTCAAACGCAGCGGCGTGTTCAAAGCTCGCGCTGTTGACCAAGAAATCGAGCCTGCCATACAACTCTTCGATTCCGGCAAACAATCGCAAGACATCGCTTGCGCGTGAGACATCTGCGGCGAATGAATGGGCCAGCGTCCCTATCTCGCGCAACTCACCCGCGACGCTCGCGCTCTCTGCTTCCTCGTGCGGGTGACTGACGATGACGTATGCGCCTTCGTACGCGAGTTGCAGCGCGATGGCGCGGCTAATTCCAAACGCCCCACCCGTTACCAGGGCGACCCGCTCTGCAAAACCGCGAAAGCTCTGTCCCGGCAAATTCTCTCCCTTCGATTAGAACAGTTCGTCGAGCGCTTCTTCGACCGAGCGCACACCGACGACGCGCAGGCCGAGCAAGCGTTCCAGCCCCGCCGTGTTGGAGGCAGGCATGACGATTTTTTTGAAGCCGAGCGCCTGCGCTTCGCGCGCACGCGACTGCGCCTGTAACGCGCCGCGCACTTCGCCCGTCAGCCCCACTTCGCCGAAGACAGCCGTGTGATGGTCAATCGGCACGTTCTTAAAACTGGAAGAGATTGAAGCCACTACCCCGAGGTCTGCGGCAGGCTCGTCCACTTCCAGCCCGCCAGCGATGTTGACGAACACGTCGTCGCCGATGAGGTGAAAGCCGACGCGCTTTTCCAGCATCGCTATCAGGAGCGCGACGCGATTCTGGTCTACGCCCTGCGTCATGCGTCGTCCCGTGCCGTACTTTGAGCCGGAGACGAGCGCCTGAATCTCCACGAGCACGGGCCGTGTGCCCTCCATGCAGGCTGTCACAACCGAGCCTGCCGCGCCCTTGGGCCGTTCCTGCAAAAACATCTCCGAAGGATTGGCGACCGCCACCAATCCCGCGCCCGTCATCTCAAAGACGCCGACCTCGTTGGCCGCGCCGAAGCGATTCTTGGTCGCACGCACGATGCGATGATTGTGATGACGCTCGCCCTCGAAATAGAGCACCGTGTCAACGATGTGTTCCAGCGCCTTCGGCCCTGCAATCGAGCCTTCCTTTGTGACGTGGCCGATGAGAAAGACTGGAATCGTGCGATTCTTCGCCAGCAGTAGAAACTGCCCTGCGACTTCACGCACCTGCGAGACTGAGCCGGGCGCGGATTCGATGTTTGACGAAAAGACTGTCTGAATCGAATCGACGATGACAGCAGACGGCTTCAGACGCTCAATTTCGTCGAAGATATTTTCCAGATTCGTTTCCGGCAGCAGGTATAGGTTAGCGGCCTCGACGTTCAAACGTTCGCCACGCAGCTTAATCTGTCGCTCGGATTCCTCGCCGGAAACATACAGCACAGCGCCTCCAGCGCTCATCTTATCCGCGACCTGTAGCAGTAGCGTTGACTTGCCGATGCCCGGATCGCCGCCAATTAAAATCAGCGAGCCGGGAACGATGCCGCCGCCGAGCACGCGGTCAAACTCTGTTACCCCCGAAGAGACGCGCGCGTCGTCCTGCGACTCGATTTCGCCGTAGGCGACGGGCTTCACTTCACGCAGGCGAAAGCCGCCGCGCGCCGTCGCCGTCTCCTTCTTCGCGGCCCGCGCGCGTTCCTCTACAAACGAATTCCACTCGCCGCAGTCGGGGCATTTCCCCAGCCACTTACGCGATTGATGCCCGCATTTCTGGCAGACGTAGACTGTCCCCTGTGCTTTCGCCATACTCTTTCCCTGATGTTCGCCGCATGTGATTTACTATTGAAAGTGTCATTGGACTACGTAATAGTTTCACGCAAAGCCGCAAAGAACGCAAAGAAGAAACAGCGTTTGCCTCTTTGCGTTCTTCGCGGCTTTGCGTGAGATTTATCCTCTGCGATTGCTCGTCTCGCTCGAAAGCCTGCGAGCGGCCATGCGCCGCGCGGCTTTCCGGCGTCTGCGCGGCGCAACTATCTCTTCGTAGCCGTCTAAATCCCCGGCGATGATGTCGGCCCGCACGGCGTCGAGCGCATTCGTCAGGCGCTCCGTAAAAATTCCCGTCAATTGTTTAGCGCTGAAATTCTCTTCCACCGCCACGCGGCTCACTGGGCCAACTCGCACCAGAGCTTCGGGCCGATAATCTTCAAGAAACTCGTAACGAATGGCGACGGGAGCGGTGTCTGCCAGACCGACACGCTCGACGATGCGCGCCGCGCCCGCGTAAAGCAAGAGTGGCCGCACATCGTTTGGCAGCGTCAAGCCCTGCGGAAAAATCCAGAGCGTGCGGCCAGTCTTCTTTAGCAGTCCGCCCGCATACTCTATGCTCCGCACGGCCTCACGCGCATTCTCGCGGACGACGCCGAACGCGCCCAGCTTGCGATGAAACGGATACTCGCGCAATTGCCGCTCCTCCATCATCGCATACTGCTCCAGCCCACAAACGTGTCCCAACTGAAACGCCGCCAATCCATCCCACCAACTCGAATGATTCGCATACAGCAACAGCGGCACGTCCTGCTCGCGCTCACGCAAATGTTCGAGGCCCGCGACACGCAAACCCTCAAAACGCCGCGCAATCAAACTCCGATTATAAATAGCAAAGACACGCTCAAACCATCCGCTTTTACGTGCTGTAAGCATAAGCAAGAGCAGGAGTCAGAAGTCAGAAGTCAGAAGAAAAGAAAGAATAAAACAGAATGGTTGCAGCCGCTCATTCTGGCCTCTGACTTCTGACTCCTGAATTCTATTCCTCACGCATCAATGTTTTAATGTTTTCGACTGGGCGGCCCAGCACGGCGCGGCGTCCGCGTTCGACGATGGGGCGTTGGATGAGGTCTGGATGCTGTGCCATGAGCGCGATAATCTCGTCGTCGGAGAATTGTTGCTTTCCCAGCCCCAGTTCGCGATAGACGGGTTCGCTCTTGCGCAGGATGTCGCCGGGCGAGAGTTTCATCTTCGCCAGCAACTCGCGCAGCTTTTTCTCGCTGAGCGGCTTTGTGTAGTAATTGACTTTCTCAAACGCGACGCCGCTCTCACGGAGCAGCCTGTTGACCTCTCGGCACTTGCTTCAAGTGGGCTTTTCGTAAACCACTATTTTATCGTCCATCATTTTCGCTCCTTTACCTGCGAATCATCGTCGCCAGCATGGTCGCAATCATCTTCACTTCTTCGCCAGCCCAGCCGTAAACGTCGCATCCAGTGACGGTCAGAGTCCCACCTGCTTTCATCACTCTCCCCTCCGCCACAAACCTTTCGCCCGCTGCCGGACGCAATAGGTTCACTTTGAACTCCACGCTCAAAACCTGCGACCCGGCTGGCATCAACGTGTAGGCAGCATAGCCGCACGCGCTATCCGCGATGGTGGTAATGATGCCCGCATGTATGTACCCGTTCTGCTGCGTCAGGTCTTCACGGTACGAAAGTTCAATGTCAACGATGCCCGGCTCGACACGCTTGAGGGCAGCGCCGATTAATTGCATGACTCGCTGCCGCCCGAAGCTCTCACGCACAGAGCTTTCATACTCGGCATTCTGCGGCTGAAATAAACTCATCTCTCGATAGCTAATTAACAACTCCACACATCTGTTTGCGGGGCGCGAGAGCCGAACGCCTGAATTAACGGCAGAAAGTATTATATCAAGCCTTCAATCCTGAGTATGAAAGTCGCGCTGATTCTGCTCCGGTTGAATGAGTTGTTATGCTGCGCGGCGGGCGAAGTACTGCTAGGCGAACATTAATTTGCCTCTTGGCTCAGGAGTCTCTCGACCTAAACTCTTTGCCGTTTCTATCCACTCACCAATGATAACTTCCACGTTAGAGATAGCTTCCGAATATGTTGCCCCGTCTGCCATACAGCCGGGTAACTCCGGCACTTCGGCAATAAAGGCATTATCCTCTTCGCTCCAATAAATAATAATCTCGTATTTATATTTTTCACTCATCGCGCTGACCTCCGAGCCTGTATTTCAAGATGACGCCGCGAACCTGTTTGACTTGATAAGCTTTAGCTTTCGAGCCTAGCGACTGCACATTCAAGATTTCCTCTACGCCTTCTCTGCTAAAGATATGATGGCTTCCACGAATCCGCTCATCAAAACCCAAATGCCTGAGCAACCCGCATAAACCATCGAACGAAATATCAGCATCAGAAGCTCCTCTTAAAATACGAATTAGCAGCTTCTCATATTTGCTCATGCATTAAATTTATCACAGCTTATTATCCGAAAGCATCAAGCCCAAATTAACCCACCCCGCGCCGAGCGTCAGCGAGTACGTTTCGGCGGCTCGTCACGCCGTTTTATCCCATCGTCAAGCGTTTCATGCCGTCGTCAAGCGTTTCGCGGCCACCGTCACACGTTTTTTTTCTATAATGGTACATTTCATGCCGTCGTCACAGCATTTCGGTCGTCCGACAGAGCGTTTCGGCCCTTCGACACTGCGTTTCGGTGCTCCGACACTGCGTTTTGACCCTTCGACAGAGCGTTTCGGTGCTCCGACTCGACATTTCACTGCTCCGACTTGACATTTCACTGCCCCGACACGGCGTTTCACTGCTCCGACAGAGCGTTTCAGTGCTTCGACACGGCGTTGCAGTGCTTCGACTCGACATTTCGGTGCTCCGACACGCCGTTGTGGTGCTCCGACACGAGCGCCAAGTGCTTCGACACACCATTTCAGTCGTTCGACAGAGCGTTTTGATGGTTCATCAGAGGATTTTATTCGTTCGTCAAGGTGTTTTGCCTCGTCGTCACGCCGCACTTGTCGCAAAATCGTACAGACTAACGGGAAATCTCATCCGCCGCTGAGCAGATTGCAAATTAAGTGACAATGAACAAGGGTTCTTACGGGAAAATGCCGCGCACGCTGGTGGCTTCGGCGACGCGCTGGATGGCTAGGATGTAGGCGGCGGTGCGCATCTCCGTTCTGTAGCGTTCGCCTGTCTCGTAGACTTCGCGGAAGGCTGTCCGCATCGTCTGCTCTAAACGCTGGTTAATCTCGCCTTCCGACCAGAAATAGGAATAGAGGTCTTGCACCCATTCGTAGTAGCTGACGGTGACGCCGCCCGCGTTCGCCAGAATATCAGGGACGAGCAGGACGCCCTGTTCGGCCAGCACGCGGTCAGCGCCGGGCGTGATAGGGCCGTTGGCAAGCTCCGCGATAATCTTCGTGCGGACGCGCCCGACGTTTTTGAGAGTGATGGTGTTTTCCAGTGCTGCCGGAAGCAGTATGTCGCAATCGAGCGCGAGCAAGTCTTCGGGAGAAATCTCCTTTGTGTTTGCCAGCCCGCGCAGGGCTTTCGTCTCCACCTTATGCCGCAGGGCTGCCTGCACGTCTATCCCGCTTTCCGCGTAAACGCCGCTGCGCGAATCCGCCACGGCGATGACACGCGCGCCGTCGGCAGCGACCAGCCGCGCGATGTGCGAGCCTGCGTTGCCGAAGCCGTGGACGGCTATGCGCGCACCATTCAAGCTCAAGCCCTTGACGTGGCAAGCCTCGCGCAGGGCGTAGAGACAGCCGCGCGCGGTCGCCTCGTTGCGTCCCTGCGAGCCGCCGAGAGAAATCGGCTTGCCGGTCACGACCCCTAGCTCCGTGTGGCCGCGAATCATCGAAATCGTATCCATAATCCAGGCCATCGTCTGCTCGTCCGTGTACACGTCCGGTGCAGGGATGTCGCGGTCTGGGCCAATGATGGGAGCTATCTCGAAAGCGTAGCGGCGTGTGAGTCGTTCCAACTCTCCGCGCGACAAAATCTGCGGGTCGCAGACCACGCCACCCTTGCCGCCGCCGTAAGGGATGCCGACGGTTGCACACTTCCATGTCATCCAGGAGGCGAGCGCCTTTACTTCATCGAGCGTGACCTGCGGATGAAAGCGTATGCCGCCCTTCGCAGGCCCGCGCGCGATGTTGTGCTGCACGCGATAACCCTCGAAGACCTGCACTTCGCCGTTGTCCATCTTAACGGGAATGGAGACGATTAATTGTCGCTTCGCATTCTTGAGCACGCGCCGCATAGAAGCGTCGAGTTCCAGATAATCTGCGGCCCTGTCAAACTGCTGCTTGGAAATCTCAAACGGATTGAGTATTTCCTGTGAAGCCGCAACTGCCTGCTCTTCTGTCAACATCGCCTTTCCTCCGGGAACAGGATTCAGGAGGCAGAATCCAGAATTCAGAATATAAGGCCGCAACCCGCTTTTCTTTTATTCTTTCTTTCCTTCTGACTCCTGAATTCTGGATTCTGACTTTTGCTCTTCTATCTCCGTGATGTCGCCGTCTGTGAAAAGATAAGTGCGCATGTGTTTATCGAAGACGGGGCTGATGCGGCGAAGGTATTCAAGGCCCATGATGGCGTGCTCTACCTCTTCGTCGCGATTGTGTTCGAGGATACGCCGCAGTTGCTCATCTTTCGTCGCCTGTGCGCGCTGGTTATACCAATCGACCGCTTCCAACTCTTCCTGAACGGATTTGACGGCGCGCGAGAAGTTCAACGCCAGTTCGCTCATCTCCTCATAATTCTCATGCCACTCGGCGCTGGTTGCCATAGATTTTTGCTCCTGAATGAATAATGGTTGGCCGCCAACATCCTAAAAGAATTGCTGCGCACTGTACAGAGAAAAGGTTTCAGGTTTGAGATTTAAGGGTCAATTACACGGGCACGCTCTAACCTTAAACCTTATAACTCAAACTTGAAACCTTTTTATGGAACAAGACGCGAGGCGGCGGAGTCTAAAGTGTTGGAGTTTGCTTCCAGCACCTGCTTGGCACCGGCACTGGAGGAGTTCGAGATGTTTAATAACTTGATTGAGTCTAATGCACACACTGCCGAGTTCAAGCGGCGCGGGTCTTTCCTGATGGCGACGATGTTTGCCTACGCTCTGTTTTTCATGGCGGCGGGCGTCGTCAGCATCTACGCTTATGAGGCTCACGTTGACAATCAAAGTCTGGAATTGACGGCGCTGGTGACGATGGTGCCGCTAACAGAAGCGCCGCCGAAGAGTTCGCCGCCGCGTGCCGCTCATCAGCCCACGCGCTCCAACGCTCCAACCGACAGCACGGCGCTTGTTTCAACGCGCGCAGTTCGCCAGAGCAGCGTTAATGATATGACGCGCGTTCCGGATAAAGTCGGCGTCACAGGCAACAACGCGCCGCCCGCCTTGCCCGACTCCGTTATCGGTAAAGCAAACATTGATGTCGGCGGCGGGCGCAATTCCAGCGGCTTGCCCTTCGACAATAATAACGGAACAGGCGGCACGCCTAATGCTTCGTCCGGCGGCAACAATGAACTCACCAGAGACGCGCCGCCGGAGATGCCCGCAAAGGAAACCAGGCCTTCGAGGCCGAAGCTTGTCTCGCTCGGCGTGATCGAAAGCAAGGTGCTTCGCAAAGCCGTTCCGCCCTACCCGGAGCTTGCCAAAAGAGCGCGTGCATCCGGCCCCGTCCCGGTGCAGATTTTGCTGGACGAGCAGGGTCGCGTTATTTCCGCACGCGCGACCTCAGGACATCCTTTGCTGCGCCCGGCGGCTGAGCAGGCAGCCTATCAGACACGCTTCTCGCCGACGCTGCTCTCAAACCAGCCGGTGAAAGTCTCCGGCGTGATAACGTTCACCTTCGTTCTTCAGTAACACAAACAGAGCGAGCGCTCCGCGCGGAGCGCTCGCTTTTCCAATTCAACGCTTGCCAAAAAAAGAGGTGCGCGGCCTCACAACACGACAACAGCCCACGCACCTCTCCTGCTTTCTTAGAACTTTACTTGATAGTTATTCTGAGTGGCTCTCTTCTGCTGGCAAGTAGTAGCGCGGCACGCGCTGGCTGATGCCGCACGTAATCTCGTAAGACAGCGTGCCAGCCGTTTTCGCTATCTCTTCCGCAGCAACGGCAAGCCGACCATCCTCGCCAAGCAGCGTCACCTGATCGCCCGTCGCAACGTCCTCGACATCCGTCACGTCAATCAATGTCAAGTCCATAGAAATACGTCCGACGACAGGAGCATAAGCCCCGCGCACAATCACGCGCCCCTGATTCGATAGAGCGCGCACGTAGCCGTCGTTGTATCCGATGGGCAGCGTCGCCACCAGCGTCTCCCGCCTGGCTTCAAACGTGCAACCGTAGCCGAGCGTTTCTCCCTGATTCACGCGCTTCAACAAACTGATGCGCGAGCGCACCGCCATCACCGGGCGCAAACCGGGCGGCTCGCCCAACGGCGGCAGCACATCACGCCATAAGCCATAAAGCACGCCGCCCGGTCGCACCATGTTTCCCCAACTTGAGGGTTGCGCGAAGGTAGCCGCAGAGTTTGCCATGTCAAGATAAGTCGGATTAAACCCGCGCTCGCGAATCATCGCCACCGCTTCGTTAAAACGCGCCACCTGCTCCTCCGTAAAGAAGGCGCGCTCTGGATTATCCGCCGCCGCGAAGTGTGTCATCACTCCGTCAAGCCGGACGTGATTGAAACGACGCAACGCATCAACGAACTCTCGCGCCTGCTCCGGTCGCACGCCGAGGCGGCCCATCCCAGTATCAATCTTAACGTGAACGTCTGCGACGATACCCACCGCCGCAGCCGCGCGCTCCAGCGCCTCGACCATCTCCAGGCGATAGACGACGGGCACTATGCCGTGTTGGATACACGCCTGCTCCTGCCCCGCCCAGAAGCCGCCCAGAGAGAGAATCGGCTGCGCTATCCCTGCACGGCGCAACTCTATTGCTTCCTCCGGCAAAGCAACGCCAAACCAGTCTGCGCCCTCACGCGCCAGCCTCTTCGCGCAATGCACAGCACCGTGCCCGTAAGCGTTGGCCTTGACGACGGCCATTACTTTAATGCCCGCGCCAACCCTTGAGCGCACCGCGCGAAAATTCGCGGCCAGCGCATCCAGATTTATCTCGGCCCACGTCGGGCGACGCCCCGCTGACGCCTCCGCAATGAAAGGGGCAGACTTCTCCGTCTCAGAATCCGGCATAGCTCGCATTGTATGTCTTAGAAGTGTAGGGGTGGAAGAGTCAACGCGTGTTCAACTGTCGGCAGCAGCAACCACACTTTAGATAACGGCACGATTATTTCAGCGGCCTTGAGTCTCTACTCGCGCCACATATTTTCAAAGCGCGTAAATTCTTTAAGGAACGCCAGCTTCGCCGTGCCCGTCGGGCCGTTGCGCTGCTTGGCTAGAATAATCTCTGCGATGCCAGCGTTCTCTTCCGTGCGATTGTACTGTTCTTCCCGGTAGATAAAGGCGACGACATCTGCATCCTGCTCAATAGCCCCGCTTTCTCTCAAGTCTGCCAGTTGTGGACGATGGTCTGTACGAGACTCAGGGGCACGCGACAACTGTGAGAGAGCAATCAACGGCACGTTCAATTCTTTCGCCAGCCCCTTTAGTTCGCGCGAGATTTGCGAGACTTCCTGCTGGCGCGATTCTGTGCGGCGCGACGAGCCGGACATCAGTTGCAGATAATCAACGATGATGAGGTCTAGTTTCTTTTGCTCGGCGGCCAGCCGACGCGCTTTGGCTCTCATTTCAAGGACGGAGATGCCGGGCGTGTCGTCTATGAAAATCTTGGTTTCGGCCAGCGTGCCCAGAGCGCCTGCGAGACGCGCCCACTCGTCGCGCGAGAGAAATCCGCTGCGAAAACGATGCGCGTCAACGCGACCCTCCGAGCTGAGCATACGCATCACCAGAGATTCCTTGGACATTTCCAGCGAGAAGATGCCGACGACCGCCTGTGCCTGTATCGCGGCGTTCTGGGCCAACGTCAAGCAGAGGCTTGTCTTTCCCATCGAAGGGCGCGCAGCGACGACGATTAAATCAGACGGCTGCAAGCCGGAGGTCATCGAATCAAGCTCGTTAAAGCCTGTGGTCAGGCCCGTCAACATGGCGGAGCGACCGGCCATCTCCTGCACATGCTCAAGCAGATTATCGGCAATCGGCTTGACGTGGGAGAAGCCCTGACGCGTGCGCTCGTCGGCCAGCGCAAAGATCATCTGCTCCGCGTGATCCAGAATCAGCTCAGCATCTTCTTCTGCTTCCAGCGCTTCGCTCGTCACCTTGTTGCAGACTTTGACGAGTTGGCGCAGCAGAGACGCATCGCGGACGAGCTTGGCGTAGTGCGCGATGTTAGCGAAGTGCGGCAGGCCGTAAGTTAGATTCGAGATGAACGTCAGGCCGCCGACAGCTTCGACCTCGCCTTCGCGGCGAAGTTCTTCGGCAATCAGAATCGGATTGATTTCAGAGCCGCGCTCAAACAGCGAGATCATAGAGAGGAAGACGCGGCGGTGCGAAGGGACATAGAAATCTTCGGGCTTTAAGAGTTCGATGGCCTGACTGATGAGCGCGTTGTCGAGAATAATTGCGCCGAGGATGGCGCGCTCAGCGTCGGCGCTGTTCGGCAGAGGCCGTTCGAGAAGTTGATCGCGTGCCGTGTCAGCGGGATATGCCATCGGGAGACTGCGGATTAAAAGCTATGACTGTTTAAACGTTATGCCTGTAGAATAACAGGTAAGGAAAATGCCGTGCGCGCTTATCTTTCGCTTCTCTCTCACGCACGGGCGCACGCGCCGTTGCGCACTATACTACATCGGCGCGCGACGCGTAAACGATTGCTCGTCCGTTACACGCCAACGCGCCGATTTGATTGGCCTATCAGTTAAGCTTCCGCGCCGTCTGCAGCTTCCTCAGCCCCTTCGGCCTGGGCTTCGCTGCTCTCAGGCGCGCTCTCCTGCGGCGTTGAAGCAGCCGCTTGAGCGCTGCTCCGCTCGTCAGCCACGACGACCGGAATCTCTACGTTGACCTCGCGGTGCAGGCGCACGCTGACGGTATAGTCGCCGACCTCTTTAATCGCTTCGCGCAGATTGATGCGACGGCGATCAACTTCATAACCGCGCTCCTTCAACGCTTCCGCAATGTCCATCGAAGTAACAGAGCCATAGAGCAATCCGTGCTCGCCGACCCTGCGCTCGAAATTCAGGCTCAGCCGACGCATCTGCTCGGCCTGCGCTTCGGCGGTCGAGCGCTCCTTTGCCTCTTTCTTCAAGAGCGCAGCGCGCTCCTGTTCGATTTGCTTGACGTTG
The DNA here is from genome assembly GCA_036387475.1 of Pyrinomonadaceae bacterium. Classification (GTDB taxonomy): domain Bacteria; phylum Acidobacteriota; class Blastocatellia; order Pyrinomonadales; family Pyrinomonadaceae; genus DASVTR01. The sequence goes on from DASVTR010000015.1 coordinate 159,601, forward strand.
CTGGCCGTCGCCTGAACGGCCAGCTTGCGCGGCAGCAGGTAGTTGCGCGCGTAGCCCGCTTTCACTTTGACGATGTCTCCGCGCGCTCCCAAATCATCTATGTCTTCGCGCAGGAGGACTTGTGTATTAGCCATTTCCTCTTGTTCCTCCTTTTTAAGCCGTAGCGTATGGAAGCAGCGCGATGTTGCGCGCGCGCTTGATGGCTTCGGCGAGCATGCGCTGATGCGTGGCGCACGAACCCGAAATGCGACGCGGTAAAATCTTGCCGCGCTCCGGGATGTAATTCTGCAAGAGCTTCACATCCTTGTAATCAATCAAATCAACCTTCTCGATGCAGAAGCGGCAGATTTTGCGACGATGCATACGCCGCCCGCCGCCGCCACGACCGCCGCCACCGCGACCGCCGCGATCACGTCCGCCGCCATCGTTATCATATCCACGCTCAAAAACTCGCTCGCGATCTTCGTCGTAATTACTAGACATAATTTTTTCTTGTCCTCTCTCACTCTCGTTGCAGTCGGCAATCAGCCGTCAGAGTTTCAGCAGCTAAGCCGCTGACGCTGTGCTACGAATTGCTGACATCGCCGCTTCGTGTTTATGACTCGTTCTCCTCAGAAGTTTCGGCAGCCGCACTCTCTCTGCGACCCGTTGTTCCGCCGCCGCCAAGAGGTCGCTTGCTTGCTTTGCGCGCACGCTTCGCCTTGAACTTCTCTGCGCGACGGCGATCCTCGTCAACGCGCACAGTCATGTAGCGTATGACCTGGTCGTTAACGCGCATGCGGCGTTCAAGCTCTGCGATTTCACGACCGGAGCCGTCAACTTCGAACAATATGTAGTGCCCTTCGTTGACGCGGCCAATCGGGTAGGCCAACTGGCGCCGACCCATGTTTTCGTTTTTAGTGACGGTCCCGCCCTGATCGGCGATGATCTGCTGTAGGTTTTCGCTGAGGCGTGTGATGTCCTCATCGCCCGTCTTCGGATCGACGATGAACATTACCTCGTACGTTCTCTGTTCTGCCAAAATTCATCCTCCTCTTGGATGTCAAGCTTCATTCAGTAGAATAAAGCAAGAAGGGAAAACCAGTTTACAGTCTTTAGTTTTGAGTTTTCAGAAAAGCAACTTGTCTTCTACTGAAAACCGAAAATTGATTACTGATTGTATTGTGCCATTGCTTTGTCAATGCCGTCGCGGAGGACGGCTCGCAGCGCCTCTGCGCTACGCTCTAAAATTTTTTCAACGTCCGCACGCTCGCCGCGCGAAAACTCTTCAAGGACAAAACGCTTTGCATCGCCGAGCGGATGCTCAGGTTGAATGCCTATCCGCAGGCGTATGAACTCGTCCGTCTTGAGCGCGGCGATGATTGATTTCAAACCGTTGTGACCGCCCGCCGAACCGCGCGCCCGCAGGCGAATCTTTCCAAAGGGCAGCGCCAAATCATCGCTGATGACGATTAGCTCGGAATCCTTTTTCAACTCGCGCTTGGCGGCGAGGCAGGCGACCGCTTCGCCGCTCAAATTCATGTAGGTCTGCGGCTTGACCAACTCGACAGCCGCTCCCTCAAGTTCTGCGCGCCCGACGACCGCGCGACACTCTCTGCGCTTTACCTGCGCGCCAATGGAGCGCGCCAGCCAGTCAACGAGCATGAAGCCGAGGTTGTGGCGCGTCCACTCATACTCTGCGCCCGGATTGCCAAGACCAACAACAAGACGCATGGCGAAAAGGGTAAAAGGGTGAAAGGGTAGAAGGATAATTGAAAGCTGAGCAAAGGGCAGCAGGTTTTTCTTTTAACCTTTCCCCCTCTTTTCCTTTTACCCCTCGCGCCCTTAAGATTCTTCCTCGTCCTCTTTCTTACCCTTGCCGATCACTTCAGGCTCGGCTGGCTCTTCCTCGGTCACTTCAGGCACTTCGACAGGCTCTTCGCGCGTCACGCTGACGGTAGCGATGACGGTCTCCGGCTCGGTCAGAATCTCAATGTTTTCGTCGGCTGGAATGTCAGAAACGTGCAGCACATCATGCACGCCCAGATTCGACACGTCCAAGTCAATCGAGTCAGGGATATTGCGCGGCTGGCAGCGAATTTCAATCTCGCGTGTGACCTGCTCAAGCACGCCCTGCTCTTCGCGTACGCCGACGGGTTCACCAATCAGATGCACGGGCACTGTGACTTCGATCTTCTGACCTTTGACGAGCCTTTTCAAATCGGCGTGAACCAGACGACCGCGAACGGGGTCAATCTGGCGATCATGAAACATCACTTCGCTCGCGCCGACGCCTTCGACATCCAACGTAAAAATCGCGTTGTGTCCTGCGTCCGAGCGCAGGATAGCAGCCAACTCTCTCAGCGGAGCGACCGCCGAGACCGTCTCGCCTTCGCCGCCATAGACGGTCACGGGCACTTGGCCGCTGGCGCGAACGCGCCTTGCATCATTTTTCCCGCGCCCGTTGCGCTGCTGCGCCCGCACGGTAATCTCTTTTCTTTCTGCCATGATTTTTCTCTCAAAAAAAGTTTCAAGCTTCGGGTTTGTGGTTTCAAGTCAAAGCACACGAACGAACCTGAAACCTTAAACCGGAAACTTGAAACCGGATTAAGTGTTTGCCCTTCTCAAACGAAGAGCGAGGAAACGCTTGTCTCCTCGTGGATCGACTTGATCGCTTTCGCTAAGAGCGGAGCGATGCTCAGGATTTTGACCTTCTTCAATTCGCAAGCGTGATCGTGCAACGGAATCGTATTGGTCACGACAATCTGCTCGATGGCCGATTCATCCAACTGTTCGACGGCGTGGCCCGATAACACAGGATGCGTAAAAGCTGCGTGAATGCGCTCTGCCCCTGCGTTTTTCAAAGCCTTCGCAACCTTAGTAAGCGAGCCGCCCGTATCGCACATATCATCAATAATCAAACAACTACGCCCGCGCACATCGCCAACCACGTTCATCACTTCCGCGACGTTAGCCTTCTCCCGCCGCTTATCGCAAAGAGCCAGCGTCGCAGGCTCGCCCGAAGAAGATTTCAAGCGTTTCGCATACGCACGCGCGCGTTCAGCGCCGCCCGTATCTGGCGCAACCACCGTCAGATTCGGCAGCGGGTTCGCCAGGTAATAACCGATCATCACAGGCGCGGCGTAAAGGTGATCCACCGGAATGTCAAAGAAGCCTTGAATCTGCGCCGCGTGCAAATCCATCGTCAGGATGCGCTGCGCACCGGCCACCGTAATCAGGTTTGCCACCAGCTTCGCCGAAATCGGCACGCGCGGGCGATCCTTCTTGTCCGAGCGCGCATAACCGTAATACGGAATCACAGCCGTCACGCGCTCCGCCGATGAGCGACGAAACGCGTCGAGCATCACCAAGAGTTCCATCAGATTCGAGTCGGTCGGCGGGCACGTCGGCTGCACGATAAAGATGTCGCCGCCGCGCACGTTCTCGTCAATCTGAAAGTTAAACTCGCCGTCGGAAAAACGTTCCGTAATGGCGCGTCCCGGATCGCAACTCAAAAAGTGACAAATCTCTTCGGCCAGCGCCCGATTGGCATTGCCGGAAAAGACCTTGATGCCGCCTGTTGTGCTCATAGCTTAGAGGTAGAGGCTAGAGGTCGGAGGTCAGTAATTTCTGACTGACCTCCAGCCTCTGCCCTCCGACAACTTGAGAAGTGGCTGGGGCGGGTGGATTCGAACCAACGAATGCCGGTTCCAAAGACCGGTGCCTTACCACTTGGCTACGCCCCAGGATCAAAACCGTCTTGACTTACGAAAGCGCTTCTATGAGAGCAGCACATGAACCAAGAGCCTGCACGTACTGCGCCCGCGACAACGTTGAGCACGAAAAGACGCGCCATGCGGTTTCCGCCCTCAGCGCACGAGCGGCGCGCTCCTGTGCTTCCTGATTTTCAAAGATACCAAAAACGCTTGAGCCGCTACCAGTCATCAGCGCCCGCCGCGCCCCACCGAGCACGAGCGCATTTTTCGCACGCTCGATTTCAGGTTTCAAGCGAAAAACCACACGCTCGAAATCGTTGTGCAGCGCATCAGGAAATGAATCCGCAAAATGCTCGTCCGCACGAGAAATAGAAAGAATAGTGTCGCTATCCACCTTTGTCAAGGCGGGGGCATTAAGCTCTCCGTAAGCCTCGGCTGTTGCCATTTTCGCATCCGGCGTGACGATCAACAGATGTTCAGCCGACACCTCCGGTAGAGGAGTGATGTGCGTGCCAAGACCTGTCCCCAAAGCAGTGCCGCCCGTGAAAAAGAAAGGAACGTCAGCGCCCAGGAGTGCTCCCATAGCACACAACTCGTGCTTACTGATTTTAAGATTCCAGAGAGACGCAAGACCCAGCAGCGCCACAGCCGCATTCGACGAGCCACCGCCCAAGCCCCCTTCCGTCGGGATACGCTTTTCGAGGTGAATCGAAACCCCTGCGCGCGAGCCGTACTGCTCCTTGAGCGCGATGGCAGCGCGGCAGATTAGATTTCGACCGTCAGTAGGAATCTCCTGCGCGTCGCAAGTCAATTGCAGACGCTCGTCTGTTCTCGCTGAAAACGTCAACAGGTCGTGCAGCGTGATGGTTTGAAAGATTGTGCGTAGTTCGTGAAACCCGTCTGCCCGACGTCCGAGCACAGAGAGTTTCCAGTTGATTTTCGCAAACGAAGGAAGCTTTAAGCCATCAAACACGAGGGGCGGCTGACCTTTCAACTAAAGCGCCAGCCGCCCTCATCATCTTGCTTGATGACGCGCTCTAGCGCGCTACGAAAACCTGCGTGAAGTAAACGCGTCCATCCTCAGAGCGGGCAACGCCGATCCCTGTGCGCGTGAATTCTTCATTCAGAATATTATCGCGATGTCCTGCGGAACGCATCCACCCGACAACGGCGGACGTGGCCGCGTCCGAGAAGCCTCTATTATAAGCGAGATTTTCCGCCAGCGATTTAAAACCGGTGATGCCGTTGGCGCGTGAGCGCTCGCGTAGTCCCTGCCCGTCCGGGCCTGTGTGGCTAAAGAATTTCTGGCGTGCCATCTTCTCCGAATGAAGACGCGCCATGCGTGTCAATTCCGCATCCCAAACCAGCGCCGACTCTCCGCGAGCACGTCTTTCAGCGTTAACCAGATCGAAGGCTCTACGCTCATCACTTGTCGCGCTGACCGCTGCCGACGAAACGATAGCGCCCCCGTCGTGCGAAGCGTTAATAAGGCGCGGCCTCGTTGAAAGCGTTGAGACGTTTCCTGATGAAGTAATCAGGCGCGCGACCTCCTGTCGCGCTGATTGAGATTGCGCGTGGCCGTTAATAGCATTGCCGACGATCAGGAAAAATGAGAAGGCCGAGAGCAGCAGCAGGCGAGGCAGTCTATTACCTGCTATCGAGGGAAACAGATTGAATATTTTCATAAGGGGAACACTCAACGGACTCGTTACAATCTGGCGAATCCAATTAAGCCGGGAGAAAGCAATTTATAAATTAGACCGTGTAGGGGCGACCGGTCGTTGGTCATCGAATAAAGACTAACAAAAAGGTTAAACTCAATCAACCCTTTTTCATTTTAGCCGCCTTGTAAACAGATTGCAAATTAGTTACGGCTTTTTGTCGGAAGCTTGGGTGATTAAGGTAAGTTATTGAAAACAGACAAGAAAAGGCTTATCTTGGCGGCTCAAAGATGTCAGGCGAGATGAAGAATAGCGAATGGCGAACGAATTTAATTACCCGTTTTACCGTTTAGTTTGGCTTTCAGTCTGGCCGTTTTACCCACTTCGAGGGAGAGAGAAAGGGCTTTTTGCCAGGCGGCGCGGGCAAGTTCCATTTTGCCCTGACGATGATAGAGGTCGCCTAGATGCTCCTGAATGGTGGATGAGGTTGAGTTGCGGCGCGCGGCTTCTCTCAGATTGCGCTCGGCATTCTCCAATTGACCGAGTTTGAAATAGACCCAGCCGAGGCTGTCCAAATACGACGAGTTGGTTGGTTCGGCACGGACGGCACGCTGAATAAGCTCAAGCGCTTCGTTGAGCCGTTCGTTTCGCTCGACCAGAAAGTAGCCGAGATTGTTAAGGGCCGTGGCGTTGTCAGGCTCTTTAGCGAGGACGCGGCGCAGAGATTCTTCAGAGCCAGCCGTATCACCGACGCGATCCTGCGCCGAAGAGAGGGTGATGAGAGCCGCCACCTGCAAATCTGTTCTTTCAGCCGGAGCCAGCGCCAAAGCTCTACGTGCAGCTTCGATTGCTTCGCGTCCGCGTCCGGCCTGTGTGTACAAACCGGAGATGATGAGATGCTCGTCAAAGTCTTCGAGCGAACCATTGAGCAATGGACGAAGGAGCGCAACTGCTTCATCAACACGACCGAGGTCGGCCAGGGTCTCGGCTTCGAGACGGACGAAACCATTCTCGTCAGGAAAACGCTGGCGCGCAGCGCGAATGGCTGGCAAAGCTTCTTCGCGCCTGCCCTGGTGGCGCAAGAGTTCTACGTATTGTTCATCGGCTGACGAATCTTCCTTGCCAAGAAGCGTGCGCATGCGTTCGATTGTGGCCGCCGCTTCCTTCGTCAGCCCTGCGCTCTTTTGCAAGGCGATGATTCTTTGAAGAATGATCGTGGCAAACTCTCTGTCATCTTCCGACGCAAGCAATTCGTTATTGATGCCGCGCTCTTTCAGGGCTTCCTCGTAAACCGCAATCGCGTCCGCCTGGCGCAAGGCATCGGAGAGCAGCTTGGCGAGATAGAGGCGCAGCATTTTTTGTTCTTCGTCGCCACGCGGTTGCTTTGACATTGCCGTGCGAATGGTCGCGACGGCATCATCAATGCGTCCACCACGCGCCTGTATTCGCGCCAGCAGTCGCGGTAAAGAAGTGTTCGTCGGATCAGCCGCGACGAGCCTTTGTAGCTCAAGGACTGCGCTCTCATTATTGCCGCCCGCTTCAAAGGCGCGCGCCAGCAGTTCCGAGTAATCCTTATTCTCAGGATTGAGGGAAATGGCGCGGCGGATGGAGGCGACGGCTTCGTTGGTGCGGCCTGCGGCGATCAGCGCCTCGCCGAGTCTGGCGGCGGCGGCATCGGCGGACAATTCACGATTAGTGACGAATTGAAAAAAGCGCGTCTCGGTCGGCGCAGGTGCTGCGGCCCATTGAGTGAGGGCATTGATCGCCTCGCGGCTGCGCCCTGTCAGATGGTAAAGCTCGCCGAGGAGCGCCCACGCTTCCGCGTTATTGGAATCGAGGCGGGTCACCTCGTTTAACTCATGGATAGCACGCTCAACGAAAGTCTTATCGGGTTTGCCCTCGCGCAATCCGCTTTTGAGTGTGTAGGCGCGAGAGAGAAGACGATGTGCGCCGAAGCTATCGCGGTCAATGCGCGCAGCCTGCGAAGCTTCGCGAATCGCCGTCTCTAAATCCTGCGGCGCGTGATAGAGAGCTATCTCGGCGAGAGCCGTATGAGCTTCGGCCAGCGATGGATCAAGCGCGGCAGCAGTTTGAAAAGCCTGACGCGCCTGACGCAGAACGGCCTCGCCCGAACCGCGCCTTGCGTCGCCGAGGAGGCGTTGTCCCTCAAGCAGTTTGGCATAAGCCTGTTGCCGCCGTTCGCGCGGGGTGGTTTGCTGTGAAGGAGTGGCCGGGGCGGATTGCTGATGTTCCTGGGTTGATGAGTTGGCGGGCTGGGTCTCGGTCGGAGTTGCAGCCGGAGACGGATTGACGGTTTGCGCGTGGGCCGCCATCATTCCTGAAAAGGCGACGGTTAAAACCGACATCAGCCCTGAGATTGCGGCGATGCGAGAAAAGCTCTTCACGCGGTCTATCCTTTCACTGCTGTCGCGTCCGCATCACCCGTTTGCTCAATTCCCTGCACAACCCGCTGCCATGCAGACTTTCGCGGATAACAATAAAGCAACACGATGAGGGCGACCGCTCCTGCGCGTAGCATATCGAGCGGCAGTCCGCCCGGCTCCGTCGTCATCATTGATAAAATGAAGCCCATCAAAGCAATCGCGCCGCCGATGAAAGCAATCTGGATGGTCGTGCCCTGCAAAGTAGCGAGCAGCCCTGAGATGCCGCGCAGCGCAGCGATGTCCTGCAAGCGCATGGCATTGAACCGCGTGCGCCGGAGCGGGAAAACGCCAATGCCGCAGAGCAGGATTAATAACCAGAGCAGCTTGACAAGCGTCGGGTCGCCGGGGCGGGAGAGAAGATTTTTAGCGGCGAAGGCGATACCCACCAGGGCCAGCGTCAACAACAGCATTCCGTTGACGGTCATCGCCGCCGTACGATGACGACGGGCCAACTCGTCTTCGGTGCTGTCGTTAGTTTGAGTCATTTCATCCTACGTTCTGCTTTAACAATCAATTGATTGCTCGACGATAGAGAAGCGAGCGGCCAACAAAAGAAATTCTAGCATTCGCCTTTCGCGTGTAGCAAACGAATGTCCCTTTAATGACACACGGCTTTTCTTTGCTTTCGAGGAGAGGCGGCCTTCACCGTTGTAGAAAGGTATGGGCCAGCCATCAGAAAGACTTCGGTTCTTCTGATGGCTGGCGAGTGCTTACGGCTTAGTTCCGTTGGTCGTGCCGGTCGTCGTAGCCGGAGACGTGTTCGCGGGGGTCTGTGTGTTTGGAACGGTTGCGGGCGCAGCCGGATTGCTGCCGTCGCGCGGCGGCCCCGGCTGTGTCGGTTGGGCTGTGATGCCCGTGCCGGGATTTGTCGCAGGCCGGCTCGGAGCAGGCGACGATTGCGGGGACGTGCGCGCAGGCGCACGTCGTTGAACCGGAGCATTCGGCGTAATGTTTGAAGGAAGCTGTCCTCCATTCGCCAGCGCCTTATCAATCAAATCAGCGCCTTTGCCTTCCTTGCTGATAATAACGCCGTTCTTATCGACGGTGACAGGAGTTGTGCCCAGGATTTCCTGTATTATCTTACTCGTTAGCGACTGCTTGGGCGGGTCTTGCTGCTGGTTAATTTTAATCATGTCGGGCGGAGGGATTTCCGCGCCGATGATATTTAGCTGCTCCTTAGCCCTTTCCGCGTATTCGCTGTTGGGGTAATCCCGCACGATGCGCTGGTAGAATTTGGCAGCTTCGTCTGGCTCTTCTTCCTCCTGATAGGTGACGCCGATACGAAACAGCACTCTCGCCATGTAAGAAAAGTTGGGATACTTTTCCAGAATCTCGCGGTAACGCGACTGCGCGCCCTTCAGTCCGCCCTTCTGCTGGCGATTTCTCTCGTAGTAGAAATCCCCTATCTGCATCGTGTGCATTCCGAGATTTTCCTGCACCTCATGCAAGCGAGTTTGTACGGCTTCCTTCAAAGCCGTGTTGGGAAACTGCTGTAAGAGAACCTTCAAGCGCTGCTCGGCCTTGCGCGCGTGCGATACGTCGCGGTCGGCGAGGCCCATCTGCCGCATCTCCGCTTCGGCCATCTTGAGCATGACGCTCTCGGCCAGCGGGTCTGTCGGGAAGAAGGTCAGCCAATCCTGATAGGCAGCACCCGCTTGAATCAAAGAGCTTGACGTTCCTTCAAGATAGAAAGAATCGGCGATGGCGAGTTTCGCCAGCGGAAGAAAAGGAGAGTCCGGATAGGTCGTAATGATTGTGTTAAAGAGCAAGCGGCCCGTGTCGTAGCTGTCCTTGCGAACCTGCGTCGCCGCTTCGGCAAAGAGCACGCGATCACGTCCGGGCGCGACCGTGCCTGTGAGTTCTTCCAACTCATCATTGCCACCGCCGCCGAACAGCCCGAAGAGCTTTCCTTTCTTCTTTTTCTTCTTCGGCGTCGCAGCATTCGCGCTGCGGTCACTGGCGGTTGCCTGTAGACCGGCCTGAACGCGCGTGTTCAAATCGTTGACGGAAGTTTCCAGCTTATCGAGTTGAGTTGCCTCGACGCGCTCGGCGCGCTCCTGCTTGGCGCGCAGGTTATTAACCTCCGAGAGCACGGAACTGACTTCCTGTTCGAGGCCGCGCAAACGCGTCGCCGGATCATCGGCGACTGTAGTTTTATCACCTGTGTCTTTGGCGTTCATCGCTGCGACGGCGCTATTGAGCGAGCGGCGCATGCCATCCAGCCGCGAACGCATCACCTCAAGGCGCTGCGCCGGAGTGGCGTCGCCCTGCGCGAACGTGAGCGTGCTCGCGCCGCACAGAAGAATCGCACACAGGGCGATTAAAGAAAGAGAGCGTGAATGAATCATAAAACCTCCAATAATAGCTAACGATGAAGTAGGAACGATAAACGATGAATGTAAAATCAAATGCTTTTCAATTCATCGCTGCCGCGTTCATCGTTCATCCTTACGGTTTACGCCCACTGAAGCGTCGCTTCGCGCAACTCGCGGACGGACTGCGCCGGGTCTGAATGGCCGAAGACGGCGGAACCGGCGACGATAATCTCTGCGCCAGCCGCGACAATCTCGGCGATGTTAGTGCGGTCAATGCCGCCGTCTATCTCAATTCTCGTCTTCAAGCCGCGCTCGTCAATCATGCGTTTGAGCCGCCGCACTTTGTCGAGCGAAGTCTGGATAAATTTCTGCCCGCCAAAGCCCGGATTGACGGACATAATCAAAACGTAGTCGGCGTAGGGCAAAGCTTCTTCTAAAGCTGTGAGCGGCGTCGTCGGGTTAATCGCCACACCGGCCAGCGCACCCTTGCCCCTGATCGAAGAGAGCGTACGGTGCAGGTGCGGGTCAATCTCGACGTGAACCGAGACCATCTGCGCGCCCGCTTCGACAAACTGTTCGGCATATCGCCCCGGCTCCGTAATCATCAAGTGCGTGTCAATCGGTAAGCGCGTCGCCCGCGCGATTGATTTGACGACCGGAAGACCGATTGTAATGTTCGGCACGAAATGCCCGTCCATCACGTCCACGTGCAGGACGCCAGCGCCGCCGCGCTCTGCGGCGGCAATCTCTTCGCCCAGGCGCGTAAAATCCGCAGATAGAATTGAAGGAGCGATTTCGACCATCAAGTTATTGATTTATTTACTCATTTACTCATTGAATCAATGGGCCAATGAATCAATGAATAAATCTTATCGGGGCGTGCGCGTAGTGCCGCCGGGATTGAAAGGTGGCGTGGTCGGGATCGGCGCACGTCTGTTAGTGTTCAAGTTAGGGGCGTTGCGATTGCCGCCGCTATTCGTATTCGTCGTTCGATTAGCGTTGGTGTTGCGATTGTTCGCGTTGTTGCCGTTAGGCGCGTTGCGATTCTTCGCATTACGATTCGCGTTGCTATTGTTCGCGTTCTTATTCGTATTCTTCGGTCGCTTATTCTGATTATTGCTGTTCTGAGTCGTGTTCTGGTTCTTCGCCGTCGTCGAGTCGCCCGTGTTCTGATTTTCGTTTTTCTGTTCCGCTTCCGGCTTCTCTTCTGTCTTACTGGGGGGAACGTACTCGCCTTCCTTCGGAGCGCGGCTGACATCGACAGCGACCGTCTGGCCGACTTTGACGACGACGCCCGCGCGCGGCAATTGATCGAGCACGACGTTGGGCTTGTCTGCCGTCGGTCGCAGGGCGCGCTTACGGACATTGAGGCCCGCATCGCCGAGCACTGTTTCAGCCGCCAGAAAATCCTTGCCCACTATGTCCGGGACTTGAACTTCGTGAGTGCGTAGCGAGAGATAGATCGTCCCGGCCAGACCAAAAAGGAAAGCAGCGGCGATGGCAATGATGATTCCAAGCTTGCCCAGCGCCGAGAGCGTGCGCTTTCCAAAACTCACTGTTTGCTATCCCTCTTCAAGATTCGCCGCGCCCGGCAGTTGGGCACGGCGTTAGTCAAGCCAGACCGCGCAGTCTAACACCGCCTTTATTGACTCGCAAGCTATCGACAGCCCTCATTTTCGGCGTTCAAACGCCGCGATGAAGAAGCCGTCCGTTCCGTCTCTCTGCGGCCAGGTGCGAGCCGTTGTTCCCTGCTCGTTTTGCAGGATAGCGGGCGCTGAAAATCGCACCGGCATGAAGTCATTATTTGCCTCAAGAAAGGCTGCGACAACCGCTTCGTTCTCTTCCGGCTCAATCGAACAGGTAGAGTAAACAAGGCGGCCACCGATTGCGATTGTTCGCGCGGCATTATTCAAAATCTGCTGCTGCCGCGCCGAAAGAAACGCCACGTCAGAGGGTGAGATGCGCCAGCGGATTTCGGGGTTGCGCCGGAGCGTGCCCGTTCCCGTACACGGCGCGTCAACCAGCACGCGGTCAAACGTTTCGGCAGCGAACGGCAAACGAGCGGTCGCGTCATACAAAGCAAACCGAACGATGTTAATTGACAATCGCTCTGCTGCTTCGCGCACAACTCGCAGCCGGTGAGCGTGAACATCGCCCGCGACGAGCATTTGCAGGTCGGGAGTTAAAGAGGCGATGTGCGTCGTCTTACTACCGGGCGCGGCGCATGCATCCAGCACGCGCTCTCCGCTCTGCGCATCCAGCACATACGCGACTAACTGCGAAGCTTCGTCCTGAATATAGACACCGCCCTGACGCAATAGTTGGCGCAATTGGGCGCTCGCGCCTTCGATTCGCCATGCTTCCGGCGCGATGCGTGAAGGCGTCAGCGTCGCCCCTTCAGTTCTTAACTGCTCCAACACCTGCTTGGCAGGCTGACCACCTGTTAGCCGAAAAGCAACAGGCGGCGCTTCATTGTTAGCACGCGCGAATGCCTTTGCCGTCTCTAAACCGAAGGCATTAACCCAGCGTTCGATGAGCCATGAGGGATGCGAAGTCTCGATTGAGATGCGTGCGAGAGGGTCTGCGATGAGAGTTGCCGGATTGTAGTCTGGCTCGCGTACGGCGCGGCGCAGGACAGCGTTGATAAACGGAGCAGCCGAGCGGACGCGCGCGGCATAGGCCAGATTGACGGATTCATTAACGACCGCCGAGGCTGGAATCCGCGTTAGAAAACGTAACTGGTAAAGACCCAAACGCAGCGCGCGGCGCACAGGCGCATCAAGACCAGGCGCACTCCGACTGGCATAATGCTCAATCAAACTATCGAGCCAGAGTTGCCAGCGCAGGCAGCCCATCACCAATTCATAACAGAGAGAGCGATCTTCGGCGCGCATCTCTTCATCGCTCGCCGCCAGCAACACGGAAGCGAATGCGCCCTCTTCCTCGACGCGTCGCAGGATGGCAAAAGCAGCGCTCCGCGATGGCGAGACGAGAGCGGGATTTTTCCCACGCCGCAAAGCCGGGCGCGATTTGTTCGGGCGCGCTGTCATCCGAACTTCTCTCCCGCACGCAGATGCACACCGTTCATAAAATCGCGTGCGCTCAGTCGCTTTTTCCCTTCGGGCTGTATCTCATGCAGGCGCAGGAATGTGTTGCCGCCGCACGCGACCGACAACGTATCGCCGCGCGCTTCGACGACTTCGCCGGGTGCGAATTGATGAGTAAGATGCTCGGCTGCTGCGCGCCAGATAATGAGACGGCGTGTTTGATAATTCGTGTAAGCGCCCGGCCAGGGCTGAAAGCCGCGCACGCGCCGCTCGATTTGAAAAGCGTCGAGCGACCATTCGATTTGGCCGTCTTCCCTGCGCAGTGTGGGCGCAAACGTCGCCTTCTCTTCGCTCTGCTCACGCGGCTCAAGCTCATCAAGGCGGGCGAGCGTTTCACTAAGCAAGTTAGAGCCAATGTCAGCCAGCCGCTTCATCAACTCCGGCGCAGTCTCCGCCTCGCCAATCGGCGTCTCGCGCTGTAATAGAATCGCGCCCGTATCCAATCCCTCATCCATCTGCATCGTCGTCACGCCCGTCATGCTCTCGCCGCGCACGATGGCCCAATTGACGGGCGCAGCGCCCCTGTAATTCGGCAGCAGCGAGAAATGAACATTGATGCAGCCACGGCGCGGAGCGCGGAGGTATGGCGTTGGCAGGATACGACCATAGGCGACGACGACGGCGGCGTCCGCGTCGTATGAAGCAAACAATTCCCGCGCTTCATCCGTCTTGATTTTCGTCGGCTGGTGAACGTCAAGGCCGTGGGCAACCGCAAATTCTTTGACGGGCGGTGCTGTCAGCTTGTTGCCCCGCCCGGCGGGCTTATCTGGCCGCGTCCAGACAGCCGCCACTTCATGCCCATCTTCAAGACATCTCTGCAAAGTCGGCACTGCCGCTTCCGGCGTCCCCATGAAAACCAATCTCATAATCCGATGCCGCCAGAAAGTTTCACGCAAAGACGCAAAGGCGCAAAGTAAAGTTGCGTCTTGCTTCTTTGCGCCTTTGCGTCTTTGCGTGAAATAAAAACACCAAAACTAAATGGCTGTCCGCTTCTCAGCTTTTGTGTTTGTCGCAACCCCAACTTTTTCCGAAGAGACCTTCGCTTGCATAAAGAGTCCGAGGTAGTCGCGCCCTCCAGCCTTCGAGTCTGTGCCGGACATATTGAAGCCGCCGAAGGGGTGTACGCCGACGAGCGCGCCCGTGCATTTGCGATTTAAGTAGAGATTGCCGACGTGAAATTCGTGGCGCGCACGTTCGAGTTTCTCCGGGTCGTTGGAATAAAGCGCGCCGGTCAGACCATACTCTGTATCATTGGCAATCCTGAGCGCGTCGTCGAAGTCGCGCGCGCGGATGACGGCCAGCACCGGCCCGAAGATTTCCTCCTGCTCGATGGTGTCGCCGGGCTTAACGTCTGCGATGACGGTCGGCTCGATGAAGAAGCCTTGTTCCCCGTCAGCGCCGCCGCCCGCGATAACGCGCCCGCCTTCCGCTTTGCCCTTCTCGATATACTCGTTGATGGTCTTGAAGGCTTTCTGGTTGATGACGGCAGACATGTTAGTCGAAGAGTCCGTTGGATCGCCGACCTTAATCTTTTCCGTGCGCTCGACAATCTTGTCAAGCATCGTGTCGTAGACATCCGTGTGAATGATGGCGCGCGAGCAGGCGGAGCACTTCTGGCCCTGAAAACCAAAGGCCGATTGAACGACTCCGGTGGCTGCATCGTCCAGATTCGTGTCCGCGTCAACGATGATGGCATCCTTGCCGCCCATCTCTGCGACGACGCGCTTAATCCAGATTTGTCCTTCGTGAACTTTAGCCGCGCGCTCGTTGATGCGCAGGCCGATTTCCTTTGAGCCTGTGAAGGCGATGTAGCGCGTCTGCGGGTGGTCAACAATCACATCGCCGACTTCCGCGCCGGAGCCTGTCATAAAGTTGACGACGCCCGGCGGCATTCCTGCTTCTTCCAGAATCTCGAAGAATTTATAAGCGATGGTCGGAGCATCGGAAGAAGGCTTGAGGACGACAGTGTTGCCGGTGACGGCGGAAGCGACAGTCATTCCGGCCATAATCGCCAGCGGGAAGTTCCAAGGCGGGATTACGACGCCGACGCCGAGCGGTAGATATTCGAGTTTGTTATCCTCGCCCTCGATTTTAACGAGCGGTTGCCCTTCGGCATAACGCAGCATCTCTCGCGCGTAAAACTCGCAGAAGTCAATCGCCTCTGCCGTGTCACCGTCCGCTTCGGCCCAGGACTTTCCGACCTCGTAAATCATCCACGCAGACATCTCGTGCTTGCGTTGGCGCAGTAGGTCTGCGACCTTAAAGAGCAACTCGGCGCGTCGCTCTGCGGGGCGCGTGCGCCAGACCTTGAAGGTATCGGCAGCCGTCTCGACAGAGCGGCGGGCCAACTCTTCGGTCGCTTTCTGAAAGCGCCCGACGACCTCCGTCTTCTTCGCCGGATTCAAACTCTCAAACTTATTATCCGTCTGGATGCGCTCGCCGCCGATGACCAGCGGATACTCGCGCCCCAACTCTCCTTTAACCTTCTCAATCGCCACGCGCATCTGTTGCGCGTTCTCTTCCTTCGTGAAATCTGTAAACGGCTCGTTGCGAAATTCGCTCTGCATAGTCTCTCCTCAAAATAAAGTCTGGAGTCAGGAATCTAGAGTCTGGGGTCAAAAGAAAGACGGTTCTGTCTTTGACTTCAGACTCTAGACTCCTGACTCCAGACTGCTCTTAGTTGATAGCTTAATCTTATCACACAAAAGCGGTCGCACGCTTTAAGGGCGGCGACCGCTTTCGATTGCTCTATTGGCCGACAGGCTTTTAGACCCAGCGCTCCTGCTTTTGCAACTTCTTCATCTTGCGCTTGACCATCTCGCGCTTGAGCGGCGTCGTGTAATCGATAAAGACGATGCCGTCGCAGTGGTCTGTCTCGTGTAGCATACAGCGGGCGGTCAATTCCAGCCCGTCCAACTCAAACTCTTCGCCGTTTACGTCCTGCGCACGGACGACCGCGCGCAAGTCACGCTTGACGTTGAAGAAGACATCCGGGAACGAGAGACAGCCCTCTTCGCCAACCTGCTCGCCTTCGACGCTGATGACTTCCGGGTTAATCAGAGCGACGCGCTGCTCAGGGTCTTTGCCCACCGAACAATCCATCACAAAGAGTCGCTTTGAGACGCCGACCTGCGGCGCGGCCAGACCGACGCCGGGCGCTGCATACATCGTCTCAAACATATCGTCAACCAGCTTTTTCAACTGCTCGTCAAACTCCGTGACAGGCTCGCCGGGCTTGAGCAGTATAGGGTCAGGGTAATGTACGATCTTCAACAAAGACATCTGGGTTTTCCTTAACTTAACGGGTGAGCAGCGCTCTCTCGCGCTCAAAATTCAACCCATTTTGATGACAATTCTACGCTAAAGGCTGCTCTCGCGCCAACCGAAGCCAGGGTAAAGGGCTAAGCCGTCGGCTGAGAACAGTCCTGGCGGGCGCATTCGCCGCCGTCGGTGTTAAGATAGCCCATCGCGCGATACTACAAGGGGAAATGTAAATCTAAATTATGTCCGGTGAATCAACTGAAACAGTCAAAGAGCGGGCGTCAAAGACGGCTGAAAAAGCTGAAGAGACGATTGATAAAGTGGCCGCGAATCCGTGGATGGAGCGCCTCGCGCGCTTCGGCTACGCGGCGAAGGGAGTTGTCTACATAGTGGTCGGAGCGCTGGCGACGATGGCTGCCGTTGGCTACGGCGGCGAGACGACAGACCTGCGCGGCGCGCTTCAGGCAATCGAGACGAAACCTTTTGGCAAGATAGCGCTTGGCATCGTCGCCTTCGGCTTGATCGGCTACGTGCTCTGGCGCTGGCTGCAAGCGCTGGCCGACACCGAAGATAAAGGCACGAAGTTGAAAGGCATCCTTATCCGCATCGGCTACGCGTGCAGTGGACTGGTCTACGCGGGGCTGTCTTTCACCGCAGCCAGAATCCTGATTGACGTTGGCGACCCGGACAGCAGCAGCGACGTACAGGAGCGCTGGACGGAGCGCTTGATGACGATGCCTTACGGCGTGTGGCTCGTCGCTTTGGTCGGAGCAAGCGTCATCGGTTTCGGCCTTTATCAAATCTACAAAGGCTACCGCGCCAAGTTTCGCAAGCGGCTGAAGCTCGGCGAGATGGGAAAGGCGAAAGACAACTGGGCGACGTGGAGCGGACGCTTCGGTTACGCCGCGCGGGGGGTCGTCTTCTGTATCGTCGGCATCTTTTTGATTCAGGCGGCACGACATTACAACGCGGACGAGGTCAAAGGTCTGGATGAAGTGCTCAGCGCTCTGGGCCACAATTCATACGGCGCATGGATGCTCGGCGTCGTAGCCTTCGGGCTCGTCGCCTACGGCTTCTACATGTTGGTCGAAGCGCGCTACCGGCGCATCAACGGCTCTTGATAGGCAAAACTCTCAACCAGATAAGAAAAGCATTTCACGCTGGAGGCGCAAGAACAGAAAGCAGAAGGCACAAAGAAGCAGCTAACTGTTTTCTTTGCGCCTTCCGTTTTTCTTTACCTTTGCGCCTTTGCGTGAAACCGTTTGCTTCGTAATCACACCCTATGAGTCGAACTTAATAGCCACGCAATTGCTCGCGATAGCCTTCAAAGTTGCGCCGCATTTCGCCTAAAGAATCGCCGCCAAACTTTTCGCGCATCGCGCGGGCCAACACGAGCGCGACCATCGCCTCGCCGATGACTCCCGCAGCCGGAACTGCTGTCACGTCCGAACGCTCGAAGGCCGCAGACTCTTCCTCTTTCGTATCTATGTCAACGGAGCGCAAAGCGCGCCTGAGCGTCGAGATGGGTTTGAGGTGGCCGCGTACGCGCAACTCTTCGCCGTTGGTGATGCCGCCTTCCAAGCCGCCCGCGCGGTTGGTGTGACGTATGAATTCACGGGTCGTCTCGTTGTAAGCGATTTCGTCGTGGACTTCAGAGCCGGGCAGGCTGCTCGCTTCCATCCCCGCTCCTATCGCCACGCCTTTGACAGCCGGAATGGACATCACGGCCTGGGCCAATTGCCCGTCCAGCTTTTCATTCCAGGAAGTGTGCGACCCCAAACCCGGCACGCACCCGCGCGCTACGACTTCAAAGATGCCGCCGAGCGTATCGCCAGCACGTTTCTTTTCATCAATTAACTCAACCATTCGCGCCTGCACCAAGGCGTCAGCGCAGCGCAACGGCGCATCGTCCGGTATCTGCGCGATTGTCTCCCAAGCAAGTTCGAGCGGCGCATCCGGCACGCCGCCCAGTTGTATAACGTGGCTGCGAATCTCGATTTGAAAAACGGCGAGCAGTTGTTTCGCCAGCGCACCACACGCGACGCGCGCCGCAGTCTCACGCGCGGAAGCGCGCTCCAGGACGTTGCGCAGATCGCGCGCACCGAATTTCTGCCCGCCCGCGAGGTCTGCATGACCGGGGCGCGGGCGCTTCACACGCCGCGATTTTTCAGGCAGGAGGTCGCGCATCTCAGCAGACATTACTTCCGTCCAGTTGGCCCAATCCTTATTTTCAATTACAAAAGCGAGCGGCGAGCCTAAAGTCAGGCCGTGGCGCACGCCGCTGATAATCTCCGCGCGGTCTTTCTCAATCTTCATCCGCCCGCCGCGTCCGTAGCCCCACTGCCGTCGCTCCAGATCATGATTGATTTGCTCAACATCAACAGGCAAGCCAGCAGGCAAACCCTCTATGATGGCGACGAGTGCGCGCCCGTGTGATTCTCCGGCAGTGGTGAACTTAAACATTTTGGATTTTAGATTTTGGATTTTAGATTAATGTGGCACTGCGCCTTGAAGTTTGATTTTGAATGTTCAGCTTTCGCAACTCGCCTAATCCAAAATCTAAAATCCAAAATTATCAAAGTAGTTCTTCGGCGAAAATGTTTCCGCGCCCTAAGATGCACGCCGGGTCGAAGGCGCGTTTGAGCGCGGCCATCTCGCGCAGGTGCTCGTCGGAATAAAGCAGGCGAAGGTATTCACGTTTGAGTTTGCCGATGCCGTGTTCTGCGGAGACCGTGCCGCCGACCAAGACGGCGCGGCGCACGAAGTTTAAATAAATCTCACGCGCGCGGGCGACCTCCGCGTCGTCGCGCGGCATGATGTTGACATGTACGTGATTATCTCCGACGTGGCCGAAGATAACGTATTGCAGGCCGCTCGCACAAAGCGTTTCCTGATAGAACCGTAGCATTTCCGGGAAAGCATCATCAGGCACGGCCATATCAGTCGAGATTTTGCGTTGATTGTGTCGCGCCAGCCATTCATTGACGAGCACCGGCAGTTGGTGACGAAACTCTCTTATTCGTCGGCGGTCATGCTCTGTCGTTGCAAACCACGAATCATCGACCAACGCCTCGTGCAGTTCGAGCAATTCGAGCCACTTCCCCATCAGCGCCTCTTCTGTCTGAGAGGTCGTCTCCTGCTCGAAGAAGACAGCGCCCACGGCCCACTGTGGAATCAGCGCATATTTTTGACGCAGCAGTCGCAGAGATTGCTCGTCAAAATATTCGAGCGCTTCGGCGTCGATGTCGTCTATCTTCCCGCGCTCTCGCGTCTGCATTGACAGCGCCCTCGCTCCGCGCACGAACGCCAGCAGATTCTCTTCTGCCTTAAAAAAAACGACGCCGCTCAAGACGTTTTCCGCGACTGGCAACAACGCCGCTTCGATTTCAGTGACGACGCCGAGCGTGCCCTCGCTGCCGATGAAAAGATCAATCGCGTCCATACGGGGCGTGATGTAATAGCCTGATGCGTGCTTGCGCGTCGGCGGCATACGATAGGAAGGCAGTCGCGCCTTTATGCTTCTCCCGCCCGGAAGCGGGAGGTGCAGTTCCCCTTCCTCGTTGGCCCAGGTTTGCCCGCGTTTGATGTCGAGCACGTTGCCTGTAGAGAGAGCGATTTTCAGACGACGAATATAAGTTCTGGTCGGGCCATATTTGAAAGTGCGTGCACCCGATGCGTTGGTGGCGATTGTGCCGCCGAGATAGCAACTCCACTCGGTCGGGTCGGGCGGGTAAAACAATCCTTGCTCGCGTACCGCGCGCTGAAAGTCCGCGAGCACGACACCCGCTTCGGCAACTCCGATGCCCCATGTACCTAGTTGATTAATTTCCTTAATCTTGTTGAGCCGGTCAGTCGCCAGCACGATTCCGCCAAAGGGCACGCGACCACCGACAATGCCCGTGCCCGCGCCCGAAACAGTGACGGGCGTTCCTTCCCTTGCCGCCCCGGCCAAAACCTCAGCGACTTCTTCAGTCGTTTCCGGGAAGACGACGCGCACAGCTTGCCCGCCCTGCATGTTGCTCGCGTCAACGAGGAAAGATTGAATCTCGTCCGGCTGTGATTTGCTGAACATTAAGTCATCTGAAGTTCACGCTCGCGCAGGTACTTGATGCGGTCGCGTAGTTCAGCCGCGCGCTCAAACTCGAAGCGCTTGGCAGACTCACGCATCTCTGCTTCGAGCCGCGTGATGGTCGCCTTGATATTTTCACTTGTGTAATCGTCAAAGGCGTCTAGGTTGAGCGGCACTTTGAAGTAGTCTGCCTCGTAGGCCGTGACGAGCGTGGCTTCGATTGGCTTGATGATGGTCTGCGGCGTGATGCCGTGCTCTTCGTTGTAGGCTTCCTGAATAGCGCGGCGGCGGTTGGTTTCATCCATCGCGCGGCGCATCGAATCGGTGATGCGGTCGGCGTAGAGGATGGCTTTACCGCGCGCGTGGCGGGCGGCGCGACCGATGGTTTGAATCAATGATCGTTCGGAGCGCAGGAAGCCTTCTTTGTCTGCGTCGAGGATGGCGACGAGGGAGACTTCTGGCAAGTCCAAACCTTCGCGCAGAAGGTTGATGCCGACGAGCACGTCAAACTCGCCGCGCCGCAGGTCACGAAGGATTTTGATTCTTTCCAATGTTTCGATGTCGGAGTGCAGATAGCGGACGCGGACGCCGACCTCCGCGAAGTATTCGGTTAAATCCTCCGCCATCTTCTTCGTCAAGGTCGTGACCAGCACGCGCTCGTTTTGCTCTGTACGTTGGCGGCATTCTTCCAGGAGGTCGTCGATCTGGCCTTTGACGGGGCGCACTTCGACTTCAGGGTCCATCAATCCGGTGGGACGAATAATTTGCTCGACGACTTCGCCGCCAGCCTTCGTCAATTCATACGGGCCGGGCGTTGCCGAGACGTAAAAGGTTTGGCCGATGCGCGCTTCAAACTCTTCAAAGTTGAGCGGGCGATTGTCCAATGCAGAGGGAAGACGAAAGCCATACTCGACGAGCGTGCGCTTTCTGGATTGGTCGCCTTTGAACATCCCGCCGATTTGCGGAATGGTTTGATGTGATTCGTCTATCACCATGATGGTGTCGCGCGGCAGGTAGTCGAGCAGTGTGGGCGGCGGTGCGCCCGGCGGTTTCCCCGTCAGGTGACGCGAGTAGTTTTCGATGCCGCGACAAAACCCCATCTCTTTTATCATTTCAAGGTCGTACATCGTGCGCTGGTGCAGGCGCTGAGCTTCGATGAGCTTGCCTTCCTGAATGAGCATTGGCTCCCACTCGTCAAGTTCCTGCCTGATGGTCTTGATGGCGCGCTTGATGGTCGGCTTCGACATGACATAGTGCGACTTAGGATAGATGGGCAGGCGCGACGTGTGCTTGTGCAGGACTTCGCCGAGCAACGGGTCAATGGTCGAGATGGAATCAACCTCGTCGCCCCAGAGTTCTATACGGTAGGCTTGTTCCTGATAGCTGGGATAAATCTCAACGACATCGCCGCGCACGCGGAAACTGCCTCTATCAAACTCTATGTCGGAACGCTCGTATTGCAACTCGACCAGCTTTTGCAGAAGCGCGTCGCGCGTCAGACGCATGCCGGGTTCGACGAAGAGCAGCATGCCGTAATAAGCGTCAGGGTCGCCGAGGCCGTAGATGCAGGAGACGGAGGCGACGACGATTACGTCGCGGCGCTCAAACAGTGCGCGCGTCGCGGACATCCGCAGCCGGTCAATCTCCTCGTTAATCGTTGCATCCTTTTCGATGTACGTATCGGACGCAGGGACGTAAGCCTCTGGCTGGTAATAATCATAGTAGGAGACGAAATACTCGACGGCATTTTCGGGAAAGAAGGTCTTGAATTCCTGATAGAGTTGGGCCGCAAGAGTCTTGTTGTGGGCGAGGACAAGGGTCGGGCGCTGCGTGCGCTGTATGACTTGGGCGACAGTAAAAGTCTTGCCGCTGCCAGTGATGCCGAGCAGCACCTGGTCTTTGACGCCCTCGTCAAGCCCGCGCACGAGCGCATCAATAGCCTGCTGCTGGTCTCCCTGCGGCTGGTATTCTGAGCGAAGCTGGAAAGGCATAATAAAACAGTGACGAACGACAAAGGACGAGTGATAAGCTAAAAACTGATTTTAGCCTGTCACTCGTCAGTTGTCACTTGCCACTATCTTTTAGACCCGCGTTGACGCGTCCGAAGGCGCTTGGCTGCTAATCTGGTAAATCGCTTCCATGACAGCCGAGCGCACTTCCGTCGGCAAGGATCCGCGCACGGCGAGCCGTCGGAAGGCAGGAAGAATTTCCTGCTGCCCGCTTAAGGCCAACAGCTTGACGACCGCCAGCCGCACTTCGTTATTCGGATGCTCCTCAATGGCGCGCATCAAGGGTTGAACTTCACCGGCTTTCGACATCAGGAACAAGAGCGAGAAGGCATCGTAGGTCTTCTCGCGGCTTTCGCCCATCAGGTGCGAGATGGCTTCACCGGCGAGACCCGAAGAAGCGAGCGACGCGCCGATGTTGCGGCGACGACTGAGCGGCGCTTCACGCAGAGCGCGCGTAAAGGAGGCGGCGCGGTCGGTGCTTAGCTCAAAGAGCGAGCGGGCAGCGGCGTTGCGCACTTCCTGAGAGGGGTCGTCAAAGGCCGCGCTGATTGAGCGGAAAGCATCGTCGCCGCCGAGACGACCGAGGTCTGCGACGGCCTCAGCGCGTTCGCTTGAATCCTCGCTGCCCAGGCGACGCAGTATCGAACTCGGAACTGTCGAGAATTCCTCGGAAGGCTCTGCGATTCCCTTTTCCGTGATGGCTATGTCAATGCCCTTCGGAGCTTCGGCCTGAGCCTCTTCCGCGACTTCAATCTCGGATGAAGCGACCGACGCGTGCACAGGGGCTTGCGGCTCTCCCATCTGCCATTCACTTGTCGCAGCATCGGGAGCGACGGAAGACAGTTCGCTCGTCATAGGCGAAACGGGCGATGCCTCTGCCTGGCCGACTTCGATGTCAAACCATCTGGCATCGCTTCCATCGTTGCGCTCAATCAGCAGCTCGGCTGGAGAGACGTGCGGCGCGTCCGGCGTAATGACATCGGCCTCTGTCACCTGAACTGTTTCGACTTCTTCGGCGGCGCGGCGTGCTTCTTCTTCAGCAGCAAGCCGTCGAGCCTCTTCTTCGGCGAGCAGGCGTGCAGCCTCTTCCTCAGCCCTGAGACGCGCAGCCTCTTCTTCTTCGGCACGAAGACGAGCGGCCTCTTCCAACGCACGCTGCCGTGCTTCTTCCTCAGC
Organism: Pyrinomonadaceae bacterium; assembly: GCA_036387475.1. Classification (GTDB taxonomy): domain Bacteria; phylum Acidobacteriota; class Blastocatellia; order Pyrinomonadales; family Pyrinomonadaceae; genus DASVTR01. The sequence goes on from DASVTR010000015.1 coordinate 183,338, forward strand.
CTGTCGCTGTGCCTCCTCTTCAGCCAGTCGACGTGCCTCTTCCTCAGCACGTTGACGAGCAGCCGCTTCTTCCTCAAGCCGACGAGCTTCGGCTTCGGCAAGTTGGCGAGCCTCTTCCTCAGCACGCGCTCTTGCGGCTTCGGCACGAAGGCGCGCAGCTTCTTCCTCGGCCTTTCGTTGCGCCTCTGCTTCGGCCTTGAGACGGGCTTCTTCTTCGGCCTGTTTCCGAGCCTCTTCTTCTGCCTGAAGGCGCGCCTCTTCTTCTCTGCGGGCGCGGGCTTCGGCTTCAACACGCTGACGCTCTTCCGCCTCGCGTTGCCGCGCTTCTTCTTCCTCACGCACGCGGGCCGCTTCGGCTTCAAGGCGTAGGCGTTCTTCCTCTACACGACGGCGCTCTTCGGCTTCGGCCTGAAGGCGAGCTTCTTCTTCAACACGCCTGCGCTCTTCCTCGGCACGGCGGCGCTCTTCTTCAGCACGCAGCCGCGCGGCCTCTGCTTCGGCCTCAATGCGTGCGGCTTCGGCACGCTGGCGAGCCTCTTCGGCCTGGCGACGTTCTTCTTCCTCCGCGCGAAGGCGCGCTGCTTCTTCTTCAGCCCGTCGTTGGGCTTCGGCTTCGGCGCGCTGACGCTCTTCTTCTTCTGCGCGCCTCTGCGCTTCCTCTTCGGCACGCTGGCGTGCTTCTTCCTCTGCGCGCAGGCGTGCGGTCTCTTCCTCGGCCTTTAAACGCGCTTCCTCTTCTTCAGCCTGACGGCGAGCCTCAGCTTCGGCGCGTAAGCGCGCGGCTTCTTCTTCGGCCTGTCGCTGCGCCTCTGCTTCAAGACGTTGGGCTTCGGCTTCCGCTGCCTGACGTGCCTCTTCCTGCCTGCGTGCTTCTTCCTGCTGGCGGGCTTCCTCTTCCTGTGCGCGCTGGCGCTGCTGTTCTTCGGCGAGCAGGCGTGCGGCCTCTGCTGCTGCTGCCGCTGCTTGAGCGGCGGCGGACTGCTCCTCTTGCCGTGCGGATTGCATCTCGGCAAGCTTGCGCGCTTGCTCATCCGCGCGTTTCTGTCGCGCCTGCTTCTTACGCACCTTGCGCGACCCGGAGCGTTGCGGCGGAGTGACTATTTCTACGCTGCGTGGTATCGAAATCCCAGCGTCAGTCTTAACAGGCGTTGCTTCAACTGACGACAGGACATCTGCTTCGGAAGCGACAGCGGCAGTCTCAATTGCCGTGACCTCATCGGCCTCTGTAACGACGGGAGCGGCTTCGGCGGGCATCGTCTCGACGGTCGGTGTTTCTTTACTGTCGGAGATGGCCTGAGCCTGTTCTTCCAGAGCGGGCGCGGCGGCTTCAAGCGTCGTCGTTTCTTCCTGTGTTTCTTCTTTCGGCTCTACGGCCACGGCAATTGTGCTGGCCTCAATCGCGCGTTGAATCAGGTTGTGTGGGACTTTCCGATCACGTTCGGTCTTGAGCAGGGCTTCGAGTGGGCCAACGGCAGATGGGTCGCGCAATTCCGCCAACGCTTCGATGACGGCGCGACGCACTTCCGGCGAGGTGTCTTCGAGCGCGGCGACGAGATGCGGCGTTGCCGTATTGTCCTGCGAGAAACCGAGAGCGCGTGCTGCCGAAGCACGTTCGGCTGGCGCTTCCGCCGTACGCAGGTCGTAGGTCGCTTCGTCCAGATAATTGTGCTTGACGAAAGCCGTGCGCGCACGCTCGCGCCTTTCGGGGTTGCGTGAGGCCAGCCCGCTGAGCAGTTCGGCTACGACGGCCTGACGAGTTCCCTTGTCGTGTGTCCCTACGACCGCTTCGTCGTAGCTTTCGCCCGCCAACAATTTTTTGACTTCCGCCGACGCGCTCTCGATGTCGCCCGTTGTGACGGGGAAGACATCTTTCGCCGCGCCCTTATCTGAAACGACTTCCTGAGAGACTTCCTTCGCGGGAGTCGCTTCGACGGTGCTCTCGTCCGTAGTTTTCTTCTCTGCGGTGCGCGCCTTTTCCCGTTCCGTCTTTTTCAAGACGGCTGCTGCTGTTGACGCGGCTGTCGTGGTTGCGGCGGGGACAACTTTGGGTTTGCGCGTTACCAGCGGCGGTGGCGTCTCGGCGAGAGTTCTTTCCTTTACCTCCCCGGCGGGCGCGTCGCGGCGAGACCTGGCGCGGGCGGCGACGACCAGGCCGAGGCTAACCAACACCAGACCGATGATGAGAGCTAAGCCCCAGTTGCGCGCGAGCGTGGCGGCGAAAGAGGAACTGGTCGAAGACGGCTGCTGAGTTGTAGTTGCCGGAGGCCCGGCTGCGGGCGCTTCTGTCGCCTGCGCGATTTGCTCCGGGGGCGGCGTCGCCTCCGGGCTTGCAGCGGGAGATTCGACGGGTGTCGGCGCTAGACCGCCGTCGGGCGGCGGCGCAGCGTTGATGACGGGCACTGTGCCGGAATTGTATGGATTGATGTTCGGATTTTGACTCCCCTGCGGATTGTTTGGCGGAGTAATGCTTCCGCCAGTCGTCCCCACGTTGTTCGGCTGAGTAATGGTCGCCCCGCCTTGCGTCTGCGTTGTGCGCGTGCCGCCCTGATTGGCGTTGGTGGTCGGTGTGCTCTGTGTCTGGTTGGCGTTGCCCTGATTGTTGGTTGCGCCGCCGGGCGTGTTGAAGACGACATCGAGGCGGTTAAATCTCTGGCGGACGCTGGCCTTCGCGCCGGGTTGCAGTCGAAACACCAGCACAGTATCGTTGCCGCTCTTTTGCACCTGCACGTTCTCGTATCCGCGCCCGCGTAGATTGCTCTGCGCGCGTTGCGCGTCGAGGTCTGGCACGACCACGTAGAAACGGTCGTCTTTACGATAAGCCGAATACTTATTCATCACCCCGTCGGATTCGAGGGTGACGTTTGAGCCGTCCGTCGTATCGCTGCCGCGCATCCGCACTAGGTTAATCTTCTGCTGCGCTTTCGGCGTGGCCTGCGCGTCGCCGGTTTGCGGCGTCGCAGCGGGTGTCGCCGTCGTCGCCGGACGCCGGACAGGCCTTCTACGCTGCGCCTCTGCCTGCCAACTCATAAAAAAGAGTGGAGCAACAAGCGCCAGCAGCACTATGACAAGACGCCATCTATTAAGGAACAGGGGTGAACGGGGCATGATGGATTTCACCTGACTTAGGACTCCAAAAAAACTCTCGGCAGTTAACGCGCATTATGCAACAAATCAGAGGTTAGAGGCTAGAGGTTAGAGATTAGTTAAAGCATTTGACCGAACCTCTGACCTCAAACCTCTAACCTCTGCCTTACACCGGCAACGCCTGGTCAATCTTGTAAACGACTTCAAGGAGCGACGTGCGCACGTTCTCCGGCAGACCGTCGCGCACAGCTAGCTGGCGGAAATGCTGCGCGACTTCCGGGCGGCCCGTCATGCCGAGCAAGCGTATCGCAGCCATCCTGACGCTTTCGTCACGATGCTCCGCTATCGCATCCAGCACAGGGCCGACTTCGCCAGCCTTTGCCAGCAAGGAGAGCAACGAGAACGCTTCGTAAGCCTGCCGACGGTCTTCGCTCGTCAGACGATCTATCGCCTGCGATGCCATACGCGCTTTGATACACGCGCGGGCCACGTTGCCGAGCGCTTCTTCGTCAGCCGTTTCGATAATGCGCGCGTAAGCATCTGCGCGGTTGAAGTTCAGACGCGAAAGCGCGCGGGCCGCTGCCGCCTGTACTTCTCTCGCTTCGTCAACGAAGGCCATCAACACGGGAGCAAAGACCGATTCGTGGTCAATCTCGCCGAGGCTCGCCACGGCGGCAGCACGCACGACCGCTTCCGCGTCGCGCGCGGCCAGCGCCGTCAGAGCCATGACGCTTGTTTGAGTCTGAAATTGCCCCAGACGACGCGCGGCGGCTGTGCGAACTTCGACATCCGTATTTTCCAGCCGCTCCAAAGCCTCCGCGAGCGTCTCATCCTCAAGAAACTCCGGCAGCGGCTCGTAAGCGACAGACGGTTCGAGACGATTAATCTCGCCGTTGAAGCCGCCGTTCGTTTTGCTGGAAAGAAGCGGATGCTGCGTCTCAAAGACTCCGTCAATTTCAAGGCAATCAAGCGAGCAGGCGCTCAAGGTTCGGCTCAAGAGCGCGGTGGGCATCTCCGGGTAGCGGCGTGCCATGTCGAGCAGCGCGCCGATGGCCGAAGGCAGGCGCAGCGCGCCGATGCTGCCAACCGCCTGCGTACGCACAATCGTTTCCGAGTCGTAGAGCGCTTCAAGAAGAAACGGTAGCGCCGCAGGCTGGCCGATTTCGCCGAGCGTGCGCGCGGCGGAAGCGCGCTCGCAAGCATCCTGCGCCAACAGCAGCGCCGCCGAGTGGCGCGCGAGAAAACCATACTCTTCCAAAGCCTGACGCGCACGGCGACGGCCATCTTCATCCGTCTCCGTAGCGCTCATCGCCTTGAGCAAAGAAGTCTCTATGGCGCGGCGGTCATCCGGCGCACGCGAGGCCAGCACGTCCATTCGGTGCGGTTGGCCCAACACCAGTTTGCCGACTTCCTGATCGACGCGGTATGCGCCAAAGAGCGCGGCGGGAGATGAGACAAGCTGCGCGCTGCGGACTTCCAAAGCCTGCTCCGCTTTTCCCGAAGCCTGCTCAAGCGGCGCTGTCGGCTGCGCGGCGGGCTTATCACTTTTGCGGCGTAGGAATTTCCGGCGCTCGCCTTTACGCTGTTCGACCTTGACGGCGGGCGGCGCAGTTTGCGCGCTCGTTTCCGTAGCGACCATCAACTGCTCGTCTTTGACGTTCTCCACGGCCAACGCCTTTTCTTCAGCAACGTCTTTGTCCGCTTCCGTCTTGGCCGGACGCAGGCGTATGTAGACGAGCGCCAGCAGTCCCAACGAAATGATAATCGCAACGCCTGTGGTGGAAAAGATTGTCGAGAACAGGTTGCTGCCCTGAGTTGTCTGAATCTGAGACTGCGGCGGAGCGGCAGCGGTTTGCTGCGGCGCGGGCGGCGCGAGGCTGTCATCCTGCGCCGGGACGAGTTGTGTTGCGGCGGCTGGATCGGACTGCTGCGCGGGCGTCGCAGGCGAAGGACTTTCGGCGGGCGACGCAGTTGATTGAGACTGAGTCTGGCCTGCCGGGGGCGGGACGTTAACCACCTGCTCTTGCGCGGCGGCATTGGATGACGATTGAGCTTTGCCGCCTGTGATCGAAGAGCGATTCGACACAAACGGAATCGAAGGGGTGCTCTCCGTCGGCTCATAGCGCTCGCGCGGCGTGCGCGGCGCAGACTCTATGACGGTGTCGCGCGATACGGCGCGCTGCTGCGTGCGCGTGCTCTGCTGCCTGGCGTCTTCGTCGCTCGACTCGTTCTGCAATTGATTGAGGCCGCCGTTGACAATGAGGTTGAGGCGATTGAAACGCGGGTCAACCGTCACGCTTGCGCCCGACTTCATGTCGACGACAATCTCCAGAGAGTTGCTGACGCGGTTGACCTTGACGCCGCGCGGGAGATTCCTGACCGGGGCGCTCCCGGCGTAAGGCAGAATAAGATGAAACTTATTCCCTTCCTGCCATGTCTGCGTGCGGCTCAAGGGGGCGTCTGCAGAGACGGTGACGACCGTGCTGTTGCCTGACGAGCGCGCGCTCACGCCCGTCACGTTAACGGGCGATTGCGAATCTTTGACTCGCTGCGCGAGCGGCACAAGCGAAGGCACAAGAGCGAGGCCCGCGAGCAGTATGAGCGCGGCCAGCGTTCGCAGATGTTTCAAACGCGGCGCTGATGCGTGCGAGGCAATCGGTGTTTGTGCAGCAGAGGACGAAGGTATGACTTTGCTCATAGGTTTAACTCTGGACGGAGCCGTTTTGGTTGAGGCCCGTTTTGAAACAGCGCGCTGTTCTCTTGAATCAATAGGAGCGCACCGTTGATGGAGTCGGAAAAAACTTCTTGCAGTGTAAGTTGCTGGCCCAAGACTTTGGATTCGTACTTGAGCGGAGAGAAGGGTTAATGCTTCCGTTTCGTGCTATTCATCGGAGAACTTGTACCCGATACCCCAGACGGTCAGAACCATAGAGGGGTTTTCGGGATTGTCTTCGATCTTGGCGCGCAGGCGATTGATGTGCGAATCAATCGTGCGGTCGTAACCTTCGTAAGAGTAGTCCCAGATTTTTTCCAGCAGATACTTTCGTGGAAAAACTCTTCCGGGGTTGGAGGCGAAGAGACGTAGGAGGTCAAACTCTTTCGGCGTCAACTCGACCTGTCGTTCGCCGACCGTCACTTCGCGTTTGGCAGGGTCAATCCGCAGATTGCCGCGCACAATCGGCGCTTCGTCTGCGGTTGGTTCTGTGCTCGTGCCGGTGCGTGCGCGGCGGAGCACGGATTTAATGCGGGCTTCCAATTCGCGAAAGGCGAAAGGCTTGGTGATGTAATCATCCGCGCCCATCTCAAGGCCGAGCACCTTGTCAACCACATCGTCTTTCGCCGTCACCATCAGGATAGGGATGTACGGAGCTTTCTCGCGCAACTCGCGGCAGACGGCGAGACCGTCCATCTTCGGCAGCATCAGATCGAGCACGATGGCATCCGGATGATCGTGCAGCGCTGCCTGCACACCCGACAGCCCATCTTCGGCAGTCTTCACGTTATAGCCCGCGCGTGAAAAATACTCGGTGATGGCAGTCGAGATATTCTCGTCGTCTTCGACGACAAGCAAGCTGATTTTACGGTCGGCGCTCGCAGGCGTACCGTCATTCCCTGTCTCTTTCGCTTTCGCTCTGTCGGTGGTTGGCATCAGGTTTTATCTGTGAAAGGCGAGTGGGGTACTCGCTCTGAAACGCGCCAGTGGCGATGGCGCGTTTTGAGACACAAAGACTATAGCAGGATAACGGGCTTAAACTCAAGTAATAAGTTAAAGATATAACGGGAGAGACGCGGAGACGCGAGGATACGGAGACGCAGCGACGCGTGGACACGGCGACGCGTGGAAAAGCGATAAAAGCTGAGCTTTTCGTCGCTTTTCGTATCGCCGCCCTGCTTTCTCGGCGCGTCTACGCGTCGCCGTGTCCACGCCTCTACCTTACTGTCCGCCCGCCTTCGGCGCGGGCGAGGGCGCATTTTTCCGCAGGCGTTCCTCGAATTGTTGCAGGAAGAATTGCGCCTGCGGACTGTTGAGTTGTTTGCGCGCCTGCTCAAAGAGCGCCAGGCCGCGCTGGTCGCCGAGCGCCACGAGGGCTTCAGCCGCCGCGGTGCCGAGGTTAAAGTCGCCGCTGGCTATGGCCTGTGTGAAGGCATCGCCGAGCAGCGGAAACGAGCGCGGGTCGTCTCTGCCGATTGCGCCGAGCAGCGTCAAAGCACCGGCTCGCAGTGCAGACGGATTGCCTTTCGCAGCGTAGCGAATGCCCGTCTCCAGAGAGCGCTTGTCGCCCAACTCTCCAAGGCCCGTCATCGCCGAGACGCGTATGTTATCGCGCCATGAAGGCATCTCGAACAGCTTGGTCAAAGCCTCGTAAGCCTGCGGGTTCTTGGTTTGGCCGAGCGCCGTCGCGGCAGCACGAATGACGCCGTAGCTTTGATCGCCCAGAGCCTGCAAATAAACGCTGGCGAGCGACGCATCCTTGTTGGTAGCGAGCGCGTTGATGGCGCGTGCGCGAACGCGCGCGTCCCTGTCCTTGATGGCTGCCAGCAGCGCTTTGCGAACGCCGTCGCCCGGCACGCCGTAGAGCGCCGTGGCTGCTTCCTGTCTCATGCCCCAGAAGCTATCGCCAGCGACGGCTGTGCTGAGCGCCACCGCGATTCGCTGCCTGTCGGCATCTGCGGTGGCCGTCTCTTTCCAGCGCGCAGAGAGTTGGCCCAGCGCCCAGAGGCGTCCGAACATGTCTTTATCACTCGCAAGCTGATAGAGCAGTTCGTCCGTGGATTTATCAAACTTTAATTCCTTGATGAGCGTGCCGCCGTAATCGAAATTGACAAGCTGCGGCTTAACGTCGAAAGGAATCGTAAAGGTCTGCTCTTCCTTCGGCTCAAGCTGCACGCGCGTGACAATTGTTTGATTGCCTGCGCCGAGTTCTATGTCAACGGGAGTTTGAAAAAAGCCTGCCTGCGGGTAAGCAGAATTAAGGTCTGGCTTCTGCTCCTGCCTGACGGTGAGCTTTAGGGCTTTCGCCGTCGCGTCGTAAGCCTGCGTGACGCGAAAGACCGGGTGGCCCATCTTGTAAAGCCATTGGTCAAAGAACCAATCCATGGGCTGGCCCGTCGTCTCTTCGATGGCGATGCGAAACTGCTCTGTTGAGACGGGCTGGTTGGCATACTTGCGCAGGTAATGATTAATCATGCGCCACCAATCCTCTTCGCCGAGTATGTTACGCAGCATGTGCAGGACAGCGCCGCCGCGCGGATAGGCGTAGGTGTCGAAGACAGAATCGGGGCCAGCGAAATTGTTGGTGACGATGGGACGACGCTGCCCGCGCCCCCATGCTGCGTAGTAAGCATCCTGATTACCCTTTACGTCCAGGTAAAGGAAATCGTCGCGCCCAAGATTGTGCTCGTCCCACATCGCCTGAAAGTAGGTGGCGAAGCTTTCGTTGAGCCAGATGTCGGCCCACGTGCGCGCCGTGACGTAATCGCCGAACCATTGGTGGGCCAACTCGTGTGATTGCAGGCCGTCGCTCGTATTATCTAGTTCCGTGCGCGCGTCGTGAATCATGTTGTCGGTCTGCGTGGTGGCGGTGATGTTCTCCATGCCGCCACCGAAATCTCGCGTCATCGTCTGCGCGTACTTCGCGTATGGATACTTCAGACCCGTTTTCTCGGAAAAGAATTTCATCATCGCGGTGAGCCGCGCCGTGGACACTTTGCCTTCCTCCAACTCGTTCGGGTAAACGTAGCTGACGACGGGGATGCCCTGATAGCTGCTCTCGATGCCGACGTATTCGCCGACGACGATGGAGGTCAGATAAGTGGCGTGCGGCGTCTCCATTTTCCAGTGGTAGGTGCGCGTGTTGTCGGGGTTGTCTTTCGTTTCAAGGAGTTTGCCGTTGGAGATGACCATGAGCGGCTTTTCGACCGTGGCGATCATCTCGGTCGTGGTAAAATCGTTCGGATGATCGTAACAAGGGAACCACAGGTGGTTATATTCCGTTTCACCCTGTGACCAGATTTGACGCGGGCGCTTGGGGTCTTCGGGCGTCGGCTTGATGAAAGTCAAGCCTCGACCGAAGCCGCCGATGCCCTGCTCTTTGTTAATGCCGTTGGTCTGATAGTCAACGACGATTGTGACAACGTCCGTCGTCTTGTAGGCGCGGTCGAGCGTGATGCGTAGTTTTTCGTTCGGCGCGTCCGCAGTGTATTGCAGCGGAGTCCCCGACGTTAGCTTGACGGAATTAAACGTCATGTTGGCGGCGTCAAACTCTACTGTGCGGACGTTGTTGGCGAGCGGCGCGAAGCTAATCGTCGCCGTGCCCATCGCCTGCTCTTTGTCCCAGTTAAAGCGCAGGTTCAAAGTGATATTGCGCGTATCATAGTTGCGGCTCGGAATATACTGCGTGGGCGGAAGCTGCGGACGCGCTGACGCTGGCTGCGCTTGCTGCGCCAGCAGTGAAGACGGCGCGGCGAACAGCAGTGCCAGCGCCAGGCAGAAGGCTTTCGCCCATGAAGCTGTGGCAAATCGAAAAGGTCGCATTGAATTCTCCAAAAAGTTTTTCTTGTTGATAATGTGCGTCGCAGCCGCTCGGCAGCCGTTGTAAGAGGCAAATTGACGCGCCAGTTTTCCCGGAATCAGGAGACGTTGGGACTGTTTTTTACGTCCGGGGAATCAATATTGTTGCATAGTTTTTCTCTCATCTGAAAGGAACAACTCGTGACACCCGAAGAAAGACAAGAGCTTATCGAACGTTACGCCGCCGGATACGACGAAGTGATGCAGAGCCTCGAAGGCTTCCCCGCCGAATCTTTGACGGCCCATCCTCTGCCCGGCAAGTGGAGCGCCTGCGAAATCGTTCATCATCTGGCCGACAGCGAGATGGCAAGCGCCCTGCGCCTGCGGCAGCTTCTAGACCAAGAGAATCCCGTCATACAAGGCTACGATCAGGACAACCGCGCCATCCGTTTGCGATACAACGAGCGCGACATCGCTCCGGCCTTCGACGCACTTCGCGGCGCACGAGCCACCACCGTGCAACTGCTCACGCTGATGACGGAAGACGATTGGCGACGCGAGGGCACGCACACAGAGAGCGGTCGCTACACAGCCGAAGACTGGCTCACCATCTACGCTGCCCACGCTCATAACCACGCGGCGCAGATACGACGATTGAAGGAAGTAATCAATAATCAGTAATCAGTTTTGAGTTTTCAGTTTTCAGTTTTCAGTAAAAGCAGCTTGTCTGTGCTGAAAACTGAAAACTCAAAACTGAAAACTAATCTTCTTGACAAAAGCTGGGGCGCGCGAGCACAATCGCGCCTCGCTGCCATCGTTCGCGCTCGTCACCCAAGTCAGCTTTCGACACTAAACATTATGACCGCTACCGCGCCCGTTCTGGAAACTTCCCTCTCGGAGCTACAACTAATCCGTCGCGGTAAAGTGCGTGATGTCTACGCGGTTGACGAGGAGCACCTGCTGATTGTTGCGACCGACCGCATCTCTGCTTTCGATTGCATCTCGCCGACGCCCATCCCGCGCAAGGGCGAAGTGCTGACGGCGCTCTCGCGTTTCTGGTTCGAGCGTCTGGCGCACATCGTTCCAAACCATCTGGTCACGACAGAGGTTGAGCAGATGCCGTCAATCATCAGGCAGTACGCCGAAGAGTTGCGTGGGCGCTCGATGCTGGTGCGGCGCGCTGAAGTATTTCCGGTGGAGTGTGTGGTGCGCGGCTATCTGGCCGGGTCTGGCTGGAAGGATTACCTGCGGGCGGGCGTAGTCTGCGGCCATCGTTTGCCACAGGGCTTACGCGAATCAGAGCAACTGCCCCAGCCGATTTTCACGCCCGCGACTAAAGCGGAAGAGGGCCACGACGAAAATATCGGCGAAGATAAAATGAGCTTGATTATCGGGCGGGAGATGACAAATGAATTGCGCGACATCTCGCTCAGGCTGTATAGAGAGGCGAGCGAGTATGCGCGTAGCCGCGACATCATCATCGCCGATACGAAGTTTGAGCTTGGCAGGGATGCTGCCGGGCAAATCATTCTGGTAGACGAAGCGTTGACGCCGGACTCTTCGCGCTTCTGGCCTGCAGACAAGTACGAGCCGGGACACTCGCAGCCATCTTTTGATAAACAGTTCGTGCGCGACTATCTGGAAACCCTCGCGTGGAATAAGAAGCCGCCCGCGCCGCCGCTTCCGCCCGAAGTCGCCGACGCAACCACGGAGCGGTACTTGGAAGCGTATCGTTTGCTGACCGGCAACGAACTATAAAGAACAAAGGTTAGAGGCTAGAGGTCAGAGGTTAGTTAAATGCTAACTACTGACCTCTGACCTCTAACCTCTGACCTCTGTACTTGAATGACTTTCTTCGACTTCATCGTCTTCGCGCTGGTTGGAGCTTCGATTGCTGCCGGGGCTTCGCGTGGGCTGCTGCGTGCTTTGATAACGGGCGCGGCTTTGATTGCCGGATTGATAGTTGCCGCGCAGGGTTATGAGATAGCGGGTAGGTTGCTGCTCGGAGTCGGCATTGTTGAATCGAAGGCAGCGGCCAACGCCGGTGGCTTCCTGCTAATCATGACAGTTGTGCTCGTCGCAGGTTTCGTCGCGGGGCAGTTAATCAGGGGCGGGATGCGGCGAGTGCGCCTTGAGTGGTTTGACCGCGTGCTCGGCGGAGCGTTCGGACTGCTGCGCGGCCTGGCCGTCTGCTCTGTGATGTATCTGGCCCTGACCGCCTTCCCTGTCAGAATCGAGGCGGTGGAAAAGGCCGAAACCGCTCCCGTGCTGGCTGAGGGCGCGCGGCTGCTCGCGCTCTTTACCTCGCAGGAACTTCGCACACGCTTTCTGGAAGAATACACAGGCTGATTGATAGCTCCCAAAGCCTTCCGCTCGAACAAAACCGAACTGCCGGAGAAAACCCCTATGCAGATGCGCGCGCGCCTTGAAGCCCTGATTGAAGAGATGCTCGACGGCCAGATAATGCTCGATGAAGCCGTCGCCGAATTCGAGAAGCTCTACATACAGAAAGCGCTCGCACGCCACAAAGAGCATCTATCGCGCACCGCCGGCATCCTGGGCATACACCGTAACACCCTCTCCAAGCGCGTCGCCGCCTACCGCAAGCAGGAACGCGCCGCCAACCGCATAGCCAAACGGCATACTCCGCGCTCATAAGCCCCACTGCGCCCGAAACCCGGTTCTACTACACAATATCAAGCGTCTTCCCTCCGCAATACCAATTTTCGGAGTGAGAATGACGTTTTGTACGATTGCAGTACGCCACTTGCGCCAGCGATGGCAATTTTCCTGTATGGAATTGCAATTCTGACACTGGAAATTGTAATTCTGACAGTGGAAAGTCATGTTCTGACACTGGAAATGTGGATTATGACACCGGAAATGCGAGTTGTGACAGTGGAAATGTAGATTCTGACAGTGGAAATGTAAGTTTTGACAGTGCAAATGGTGGTTCTCGCAGGGGCAATGACGATTCTGATGCTTGCAATGGTGATTTTCGCTCTGGAAACGTCAGTACCGCCTGCGGGAGCGGGCGGGTCTGAGCCGCGCCGAGCACCCGCCCGCTCCCGCAGGCGGTACTGACCTGAGTCTCACTTGATTTTTACCTTCACTTCTCTTTATTTCCAGTCCCGATGCGGCCTGTTGATTGACCAATGACCAGGCAATGTTGACAAAAGCGCCCGAATTGCTATACTTTAGCACTCATCGCCAATGAGTGCTAAAGTTTTATCCACGGCGAACTCTGCAATTAAGCTAAAGCCTTATTACAGGTAAATCGAAAGGAGCATTACAAGCGTTATGGCAATCAACATTAGACCCCTACAGGATCGCGTCATTGTGCGACGCATTGAAGAGGGCGAGCAGATGCGCGGCGGGATTATCATTCCCGATACCGCGAAGGAAAAGCCGCAGGAGGGCGAAGTGGTCGCCGTCGGCGAAGGCAAGTACAGGGACGACGGCACGCGCCAGACATTGGATGTCAAAGCAGGCGACCGTGTGCTGTTTGGCAAGTACAGCGGCAATGAGATTAAGCTCGATGGCGAGGAATTCTTGATTATGCGCGAGGACGAGATTCTCGGAATCATCGAGCGCGCGGGCGCAGCCAGCGGCTCTGGCAGCGGCAAAAAAGGCGGCAAGTAGTCTTTAAGTAAGACACTGGCTGCTTTTTCGTTTTTCTCGTAATTTGACCTAATACATTTTGAGTAGGAGAAGAAAGAGTTATGGCAAAGCAAGTTGTACATGGTGAGGACTCGCGCGCGGCAATCCTGCGCGGCGTCAACCAACTCGCCGATGCTGTCAAGATTACGCTCGGCCCTAAAGGGCGCAACGTCGTCATTGACAAGAAATTCGGCAGCCCGACCATCACGAAAGACGGCGTGACCGTGGCGAAAGAGATCGAGTTGAAAGATGCGCTGGAAAACATGGGCGCGCAAATGGTCAGAGAAGTCGCCTCCAAGACTTCGGACGTTGCCGGCGACGGCACGACCACCGCGACCGTATTGGCCCAAGCAATTTTCCGCGAAGGCGTGAAGACCGTCGCGGCGGGCGCAAACCCGATGGCCCTCAAGCGCGGTATTGACAAGGCTGTCGAACGCGCTACGGAAGAAATCAAGCGGCTGTCGAAGCCCGTCAAGGGTGAGATGATCGCGCAGGTCGGAACGGTTTCGGCCAACGGCGACACGACCATCGGCGGCATCATCGCCAGCGCGATGGAGAAGGTCGGCAAGGACGGCGTTATTACCGTCGAAGAGTCAAGGACGATGGACACGTCGCTCGAAGTCGTAGAGGGTATGCAGTTCGACCGTGGCTACCTGTCGCCCTACTTCGTCACAGACCCGGAGCGGATGGAAGCCGTGCTCGACAATCCGTTGATTCTCATTAACGAGAAGAAGATTTCTTCGATGAAAGATTTGCTGCCTTTGCTTGAGCAGGTGGCGAAGATGGGCAAGCCGATGTTGATTATCGCAGAGGATGTCGAAGGCGAAGCCTTAGCGACTCTGGTCGTCAACAAGCTGCGCGGCACGCTCAACATCGCCGCCGTCAAGGCCCCCGGCTTCGGTGACCGCCGCAAGGCCATGCTCGAAGACATAGCCATCCTGACCGGCGGCAAAGTCATCTCGGAAGACCTCGGCATCAAGCTTGAGAACGTCAAGCTCGAAGACCTTGGACGCGCCAAGAAGGTGACGATTGACAAGGACAACACGACCATCGTCGAAGGTGCTGGCAAGCAAGGGGACATCGAAGGCCGCGTCAAAACTCTGCGCGCGCAGATTGAGGACACGACCTCGGACTACGACCGCGAGAAGATGCAGGAGCGGCTGGCAAAGCTGGTCGGCGGCGTTGCCGTCATCAAGGTCGGCGCTGCCACCGAGACCGAGATGAAGGAGAAGAAGGCTCGCGTCGAGGACGCTATGCACGCCACGCGCGCTGCCGTCGAAGAGGGCATCGTTCCCGGCGGCGGCGTCACGCTGGTTCGCGCGGCCAAAGCGCTTGAGAAGTTCCTCGCTAACAAAGACGGCGAGGGCGATGCGGACGAGCAGATCGGCGTCACCATCGTCAAGCGCGCTCTCGAAGAGCCGCTGCGCCAGATTGTGCAGAACGCTGGCAAGGAAGGCGCTGTGATCGTACAGAACGTACGCGACCACAAGAAAGAGAACTTCGGTTACAACGCCGCGACCGAAACGATGGAAGACCTCGTCGAAGCGGGCGTCATTGACCCTGCGAAGGTGACGCGCACGGCGCTGCAAAACGCCGCGTCAATCGCCGGATTGATGCTGACGACCGAAGCGATGGTCTCGGAGCTTCCAGAAGACGACAAGGGTGCTCCGGCGATGCCCGGCGGCATGGGCGGCATGAGCGGCATGGGTATGTAAGCGCAGCCCGTTAAGGCTCAAATAGAAAAAGCGGCTTCGTTCTTAATGGACGAAGCCGCTTTTTATCTGTCAAAAAAGTGACTAGAAGGTTTATCCCCTTTTACATTGCTGTTGCTCCGGCAATTCATACTTGAACAGTGATGCAGCAAGCGTCATAATATCTCTCGCATGAGCGAAGAGACCACACAGAACTTGCCGGACAATCGCTCCTTCGAGGAAAGAGTCTTCGCCCGCTTCGACGCGATAGATGCTCGTCTGAATGATATGGATTCGCGGTTGCAGACGCTTGAGCAGAAGTCTTACGACACGAAGCCGATTTGGGAGCGGGCGTTGGCTGAGATTCAGGCGATAAGTGAGAAGCTTGATACTGTCGAGCGTAAGTTTAATGTGCTTAGTCTGGATATGGTCACTCTGCGGGCCGACCAAACACGCCTTGAAACCCGTATGAACAAGCTTGAGGATAAACCATCGCCGTAACAAAGACGGAGGCGTGAGATTCTGCTAATTTTTCCACGTAAGAATAAGATGCCGAATACAAGTTATTAATGTATGGCGGAATGATGTGGCACGAATCTGAATGAGCACAGATCGAACAACCGAAATACTTAATTACTTAAGCGCTATCAGCCGCGATGTCGGTGAATTGCGAATTGATGTGCGCGACTTGCAGACTGAGATGCGTGAATTACGCGGCGAAGTGCGCGCGATCACTTCGCGGCTAGACCGCCTTGAAGCCCGTATACTAGAGAATCGAGCTGATGTCCGCGATTTAGAGAACCGCGTGGGACTACTTGAAGACAAACAAGCTTAAGCGTCAGCGTTTCTCGCGTCCATACAGAATAATATACTGCGCAACGGTTGCCTGATGGCGCATCCGTCATCATTAAACTTCCGGCAAGGTCATTTGAAAGCGCGCTTCAATTATTCCGCCGCGCCGCTCGCCGTAATGTGCGGCCAGTTCAGGATAGGTAGACATTTCGGCTTCCGCGCTCGACAGGTCGAGTAGATTCTCGATCTCTGTAATGTCGTTCTCTTCCCCTTCTATCTCTACAAACAATCCGAACGGTAATTCGTCGAGCACGACTTCCGTCTGGCGTATGTGCCAGGTCGAGCGGCGCTTTTCATAGACGAGGGTGGGCCGGTAGCCGAGCGCTTCGAGGATTGAGGCGAGCGCGGTGGCATCCTCGACGCGCGTTTCGTCTTCACGATGACGCTTAATGGCGGATGCAGATTCGTGGCGCTCCTTGTAGGTGAAGACCGCCGCGCCTCCGACACGGCGCAGGCGCAAGACCTGTCGGCGTGGGTCAAGACCAACGCCCGCGTACATAGTGTTTTCTTCAAACTCTCTACAATGCAACGTAGCACCGACCTGCCGCAGCCGTCGCGATAAAGCATCGCGCTGTTCCAGCGTCAAGCGATATTTTTTCTCGATCTCAGTCGCCATCAGTCAATTGATTCATTGATTCAATATTCCATTGATTCATTTTAATAAGCAAATGATTCGATGAGCAAATGAATCAATGAATCAATCTTATTACGCTTGCCTCACCCAGCGCACAACTTCGGGAATCGTTGCGCGCTTGCCGTACATCAACATGCCGATGCGGTAGATACGCGAGGCCAGCCAGATGAGTAGTACGACCGTGCCGAAGCCAATCAAGAGCGAGAGCGCTATCTGCCAGAATGGCGGCGTCTGCGAGACGATGCGGACGAGCATCGTGATTGGCGAGAAGAAGGGTATCATCGAAACCCAGAAGGCGAGCGGCGAATCCGGGCTGCGCACGACCGGAAACATCAGATAGTAACCAGCCATGATAAGGAAGATGACGGGCAGCGCGACCTGTCCGCCCTCCTGTGTGGTCGTTACCATCGAGCCGATCAGCGCATAGAGTGTGGCGTAGATAAAGTAGCCGAGGATAAAGAAGAGGAAGAAATAGACGTAGAAGGAGACGGGCAAATTTGGAAGCTGTATGTCAGCGCCGCGTGCGCTGAATGCGCCGACGCCGTAGAGCGCGAAAAGCGCGAAGGCCAGCGCCCAGATAGCATACTGCGTCAACGCCAGCAGAGAGACGCCAATCAACTTGCCCAGCATCAAGGGAAACGCACGCACCGATGAAAAGAGCACTTCCGCGATGCGCGTCTCCTTCTCTTCGACAACCGCCGCGAGAATAATCTGCCCATAGGTGGTAATCATGATGAGAATCAGGATGCCGATGCCGAGCACCAGAAAGAAGCCCGCGCCCGAATCCTTTTCCGAGCCGCTTTCCGTTACCTTCTCGGCGCTCATCTCTATGGGCCTGGACATTTCGTCAACGCGTGCCGCGTCAATGTTTGCCTCCGCCATCCGCTGTGTGATGACAGCGCGGCTTAAGCGATCTTCTATCTGCCCGCGCGTCACGACATCGCTCGTGTTGCGCCAGTGAGATTCAACCCTGCCGTTTTCCAACACGTCCGGCGGCAAGATGATGTAGCCGTCGAGTTGGTCTTTCAGAATTTGCGCGCTCAACTCCTTCTTAACTTCATCGAGCGGGCGATTCTCAATCTGTGCCTGCCGAACCTCGTAATTGCCTTTCATCACCGCGCCAGCATTTTTAACCCGCTCCTGCGCGTTTGCGTTGAAAGTCTCTGCGACGTTTTTATCATTGCCTGGCTTATTCTTATCGTCGCCGCGCAGAATAGAGTCTCGAACGCGCTCGTAGAGCTTGCCGCTTTGGTCAATGACGGCGATGCGCGTCGCGTTGCCAGCCTTCATCGTAAACAGCATGGCTGGCACAACCGTCAGGATAACCATGATGACGGGGCCTAGAATCGTCATGATGATGAACATCTTGGTGCGTACGCGCTGTAAGTATTCGCGCTTGACGACTGCCAGAAATTTTCTCATTCGCTTTCACCCACCTTTGCGATGAAAATATCGTTCAGGCTCGGCTCGACCAGTTCGAATTTGAGCACGCGCGCACCGGCTTCGAGCAGTCGTTTCAGTAAATCCTGCGCGTCCGCACCTGCGGCCAGCAACGCTTCGAGTTCGTCGCTGTGGCGCTCGACTTTCGCCACCAAGCTCGTGTCATCGAGCACCGAATCGCCGCCCTCAAGACGAAGCGCGACCGAGTTACGACCGAAGCTGCGCTTGATTTCGCGCAGGCTGCCGTCGAGCACTTTGCGCGAGCGGTTAATCATGCAGATGTCGTCGCACAGCTTTTCGGCGGTTTCCATCTGGTGCGTAGAGAAGATGATGGTCTTGCCCGTAGCCTTTAGTTCAAGCACGATCTCTTTCAACAATTCGACGTTGACGGGGTCAAGGCCGGAGAACGGCTCATCCAGAATCAAGAGGTCAGGGTCGTGCATGACGGCGGCGATAAACTGTATCTTCTGCTGCATGCCCTTTGAGAGTTCGTCGGCCTTTTTGTTCTTCCACTCCGGCAGCTTGACGCGCTCAAGCCAGCGCTCAATGGCCTCGTCAGATGCGTCTCTCTTGATGCCCTTCAACTCGCCGAAGAAGCGCAACTGGTCAACAATCTTCATCTTTTTATAGAGGCCGCGTTCTTCCGGCAGATAGCCGATGCGGTCTTGCAGCGCAGCGTTCATCTGTTGGCCGAACAGCTCTATGCGTCCTTCGTCGGGGGCTGTGATATTGACAATCATGCGAATGGTCGTCGTCTTGCCCGCGCCGTTTGGGCCAATGATGCCGAAGATGCGTCCTGCGCGCACGGCGAGGCTCAAGTCATTGACGGCTGTAAACTCGTCGAATCGTTTGGTCACGCCTGAGAGCGTTAGTGTCGATGCGTTTGCATTCATAGAAACTTTAGGGCTGATTGTTGGTAGAGTCTTGGCCCACGCCTGTAGACAGCTTTCGCGTGGCTTGTCATTCGTCCGTTAATTCGTTCGTTTATACGAATCCTCGGACATGAAAGTTTTCCGCCAGTCGCCGCCTTTTTTTGAACTTTTTTAAGGATTCTTCGCGTGCTCTTTGCGACACGTGCTATTATGCGGGCGGACTCCCTGCCCAACATGAAACACAACTGAAGTCGAACCGATTACCGATGCTGACTCCCATGCGTTTCCCCTCTTCGACGTTAAGGCGCCTAGCCTGCGCGGCGCTGCTCCTTTTCTTATTGCCCGCCGCCAGCGTCTTCGCACAGCAACCGACACCGACGGCGGAAGTGCCGCCGGATGATGTCTTGCGGATTAACACCGAACTGGTGCAGACAGACGTGATGGTCTTCGACAAAGAAGGCCGCTTCGTTGACAACTTGAAGCGCGAGGAGTTTGAGTTGCGCGTGGACGGCAAGCCGCAGGCCATCTCTTTCTTTGACCGCGTCGTGGCCGGGAGCGTCAACGAGGAGGCCCAACTCGCTGCGGCGCGCGGCGTCGCCCGCCCCGCTGAGGAAAAGAATCCGTCAGCAATCGGTTTACAGGTTCGCGGGCGCGTCGTCGTCTTTTTTATAGACGATCTGCACATGTCACCGGACAGCTTGAGGCGCACGAAAAAGACGCTCCTGAGTTTTATCGACAAGGATATGGGGCAGAACGATCAGGCGGCCATCGCCTCTACGAGCGGCCAGATCGGTTTTCTACAGCAGCTAACGGACAATAAAACCGTCCTGCGCACAGCCGTCGAACGTCTGGGCTTACGCGCTCAACAAATGGGGGATGGTCAGCGCCCGCCGATGTCGGAATATATGGCGCAGGAAATCATCGTTCGTTACAATCAGGAAGTGCTTGATTTCTATAAAGAGGCGCTCATCAAGGACGGAGTTCCACCGGGGGCTAACCTAGATGAACTCGTCAGGTCACGCGCGCGTGCGATTCTGGATCAATCCGACGCCATCACGCGCAACACCTTTTTCTCGCTCGATAGCCTCACGCGTACAATCGCGCCGCTGCCCGGTCGCAAATTAATCTTCTTTATGTCAGACGGGTTTCTCATTAACACGAGCCGGTCGGAGATTAATCAACAACTCGCGAGCTTAACGAACGTGGCTGCTCGCAACGGCGTCGTCATTTATACGATGGACGCGCGCGGCCTTGTCGTTGATCCATCCTCGGATGCTTCGCAACCGGCTTTGGCCGATAATACAGGGCGCATGCAGACTGCCGCCTTCGGCGAACTCACGGCCATGCAGTCGGGCTTACGTACGCTGGCAGATAATACGGGCGGACGCGCTCTGCTCAATCGAAACGCGCTCGACGCCGCCATCACCAAAACACTGAAAGAAACGTCCAACTATTACATCATCTCCTGGCGACCGGATACCGAGGGGCAAAAGAGCGATAAGCTGCGGCGCATTGAATTGAAGGTCACAGGACGCCCTGACCTGAAGGTACAGGTCAAGAGAGGCTTCCTGCCTCCGTCTAAAGGGCAGCCTGCGAAAGCGGTCGCCGCTGCTAACGCCGATAAAAACAAGGCCCAGAGCAGCAAGCCGAAAACGCCAGCCGATGAACTGCGTGCCGCCGTCGGCTCATTCTACTCGCTCAACACGCTGCCGACGATGCTCGCCCTCGATTACATAGATTCGGCTCAAGCAGGCGCGACGCTCACCATCTCAATCCAGATTCCGGCGGAAGCCCTTTCGTTTGACCCGGTCGAAGGGAAATACAAGGCAGCAGTGGACGTTGGAGGCTCTGTCTATAACGACAAGGGACAGGTCGGGGCAAACTTTGGAGAGCGACTGAGCGTGGCCGCCGATTCCCTTGAGCCGCAGCATCAAGCGCAGCATCCGGTTGTCTACAGTTCGCAGGTGCGTCTCACGCCCGGACTCTATCAAGTGCGTGTGGCCGCGCGCGACGCGAAAACCGGGCGCATCGGCAACGCGACGCAATGGGTTGAAATTCCGGATTTGAAAACAAACCGGCTGGCGTTGAGCAGCCTGCTCGTCGGCGAGACGAAGACGCCCGAAACAGCCAATGCGGGAAGCACGACGAAGTTAAGCACCCAAGCCCAACTCAACGTTGCTCGCCGCTTCGCACGCGCCTCGCGTTTGAGATTTATGACCTTCATCTACAACGCATCGCGCGGCCCTGCCGGAACAGCAGCACCCGACGTTGCGCTGCAGATTCAAGTCCGGCGCGACGACCAACCGGTTTTGACCACAGCCCTGCGCAAGGTCAACACAGAAGGTCTGACAGACCTCGCGCGTATTCCGTATGCTGCCGAAATATTGCTCGACAAGATGCCGCCGGGACAATACTTGCTGCAAGTCACCGCGATAGACCGTGTCGCTAAAGCCAGCGCCTCGCAACTGCTGCGCTTTGCGGTTGAGTGAAATTGTGCGAGCGGGCTATTGCCACTCGCCCTGCAAGGTGAACGCGGCCCGCTAGAGGGACAAGATTCCCTTCCTCGCTTTTTCATCAGAGCCACTTGCGTCGCGCGCAATGGCCGCCGCCTGCCGCAGTTTCTGCCGCAGCCTGCCACGATAAAGCTGGGCCATTAACTCTGGCGGCTACGCTCATGCTTACGCTCCAACAGCCTGAAAATGCTTATCAATTCTCAGATAGCGCTGTGAAATAATTTGCCTCAATCCGACATCAACCTTTAGCTAAGCGTTTCAGGGCGATTAACTATGGTGAGTCAAGCGCGGCAAAGGTCATGTGGGATGTGAAAATGGATTCATCACTACAAGCTGCTTACTATTGACATCCCCGGCGAGCGGGAATATGCTGCGCGTCGCATTCTCGCGTACCCGCTGATAAGAGCCTTGGTCGTTAGCCTTGATTCAAACCTCAGAGTACAGATCATTGTCTTGAACGGCTTGTTTACCCCGCGTCAGGCAGAGAGCGTAACTCTTATTCATGGGCCATTAAAGAACACCCAGAAAGGACACTTATTATGGCAGCACGAAAGACTACATCTTCCAAAGGAAAAGCCAGAGCAGCTTCGAAAACCAAATCAGCTTCAAAAGCCAGGCCAGCTTCGTCCGCCTCCTCCGAGCCGGAAGTGATGTTCCAGTATTGTTCGCAGCCAATTATACCGGAGCGGGAATTCGATGCGGATGTAGACCCTGGCCGCATTAGTCTAATCCTGAGCCTGGATCGGAAATGGGTCAACGGTACAAACCTGCACTATTACTTCTTTGACAAGCCGACCGACGGAGAAACGGTCTTTTTCTCCAACGGGACAAGTGAATTCCGCCCGTGGACGACGAACAATGCCGAGAAGGACATCGTTCGTCAAGCCTTCCAGCGCTGGAAGGATGTGGGTATCGGCCTTGAGTTTACAGAAGTCGCATCACGAGACGAGGCCGAAATTAGAATCGGATTCATGAGGGGCGACGGTGCTTGGTCTTACATCGGACGAGACATTTTAGGACAAGGCCCGAACGCCCGGACGATGAACTTCGGTTGGGATTTGCGGCGGAGCGCCAGAGAGATTGATACGGCGGTGCATGAAATCGGCCATACGCTCGGATTCCCGCATGAGCATCAGAATCCGCTGGCCGGGATTGTTTGGAATGAAGAGGCCGTCTACACCTCGCTCGCAGGGCCGCCCAATCGTTGGGATCGGCAAAAGACTTTCAATAACATCATCAGCAAGATCAGGCCCGACACGGTTCAGGCCTCGAACTGGGATGCAAACTCCGTGATGCACTACCCATTCGAGGCGGGTCTCATCAAGGAACCCGCTGAATTTCGAAACGGATTGAATCCGGCGGGAGGGCTGTCCGAGCGCGACAAGACGTGGGTCAAGACCTTCTATCCGCCGCTCAACGCTGCGGAAGACACAGATTTAATAACGCTTCAATCAATTGAGTTGTCTCTCTCGGCAGGGCAACAGAGAAACTTCAACATCCAGCCCACGGCCACACGGTATTACAACATTCAGACCTTCGGCGAGTCGGATACAGTGATCGTTCTGTTTGAAGATGTCAACGGCGAAGCGCGGTATCTCATGGCGGATGATGACAGCGGAGAAAGCTTCAACGCCAGTCTACGCGTCCGTCTCCATAAGGGACGTAAATACATTCTGCGAGTCCGACTCTACAGCGAACGCTCCGGGGAAACAGCCGTCATGATGTGGTAATCCCTAACGAAAGGGGTACATCAAGCGCAATGTAACACGTCAATGCAGCCGACCACGCAAAGAGCATTGCAAGGATAACAGCAACGCTCTTTGCGCGGTCGGCTCTTTGGCGTCCACTACGGTTCGAACTGTCGGGCCGAGATGGCAGGCTCACACGCGCGCAGCGCGTCGAGCGTCTCATCTCTCAGCGGAGCGTCGGTCTTGATAACGGCCACCGCTTCGCCGCCGCGCTCGGAGAGTGACTATCCAATGGCTCAACGCCACTCGCCCTGCAAAGTAAACGCCGCCCAATAAAAAGGTGCTTGCCATCCGCGCTCTTTCATCAAAGACATCTGTGCCGCCCTGAGCGCCGCCGCAGGGCGTATCCGCTCCTTCAACATTCCACGATAAAATCGCGCCATCAATTCAGCGGTCGCATCATCGCTGACGCTCCACAAACTGACCACCACGCGCGACGCTCCGGCATACATAAAACCGCGCGTCAGTCCAACCAGCCCCTCGCCTTTGACTTCCTTGCCCAATCCGGTCTGGCAGGCGCTCAGCACCACGAGTTCCGCTGGCAGCTTGAGGTTGAAGATTTCGTGCGCTCGCAGGAATCCATCTTGCGGAGTTCCCTTCTCGTCCACCATCGAAAGGACGATGCCGGAGAGTTCTGGATGAAGGCTGTTGAGAAAGCCGTGCGTGGCGAAGTGTACGTAACGGTACTGCGAGAGTTCTTCGCTGGTCGCCGTTTGGCGGTTGGCCGCAAAATCAAACGCCGCTTTGCGCTGCGTTGGCGGAACGAGCGAGAGAATCTGCCCGGCCTCGTCGCGCGTGCCGGGCAGACGTGGAATTTCCAGTCCTGCTCTAGTCAGGCCCGATTCTGAGGCTGACCGCTCCATGCCGAGCGGTAGCTCGCGTTGTTTCCGGCGCGGCGGCGTTGGTTTGGGCGCGACGTTGGTTTGCGCCGACGGGTTGACGACTCTCTCGTCATCGCTTTCAAACACTGGATCGGCCAATACAGCGACGGTTTTGGCGGCAGGTTTTCTGTCTTTCAATTCACGCCGGAGCACGGCAAGGGCCGAGGCGGACGGCAGGCTGATGATTTCGTGTTTGACGACGAGCGGCGCGGCGGCCACAGCATTTGGCGTAGTGTTTGGCTCAGGCAGAGCCGCGAAGGGAATGTATTGCAGCGCGCCGTCGCTAACGACGAGCAGGCGCTTGTTGCCCAATTGGGCTACCACCGGGCCAAGCACCATCTGGCTCAGGCGTGCGGCGGCAGCCGGATACTGTGCGTCGGCCTGTGCGATACGCGTGCGGCGCTGAGCTACGGTTTCGCCTGCAAGCTCCTGGTTGCGTGCATTGAGCAGACCGTAAACGCTTCGCGCGGCGGCCTCAATCTCTGAGCGTTTGGGCAGCTCGTAGCTCTTGATTGAGTCGGGCGTGACCGCCCACAGGTAACTCTTGCTCGTGCCGAGCGAGTATTCGAGCAGCAGCGTGTCCGTATCGAGCACCTGAGTTTGCATCTCTTTGAAGGTGAGCGGCTGCGGTTGCGTCAGGGCAGCGTAGCGCGGGCTGGCCTGCTTGATTTGCGTCTGGACTTGCTGGTACTCGGTAGTTAAGGCTTCAATCTCTCCGGCAAGGGCAGCGGCCTGTTCCTTCGTGTGTGAGCCAGAGAGCAGTTGGAGTTGCTTCTGCGCCTTTGCATTGAGACGCTGTTGCAGCGAGTGCTCGCGTTCGACCAATGCCGGATCAACGCCCTGCCGGATGTCTGCATTGGCTTCGGCGAGAAGTTCAAGCAGGGCGCGCGCACGGGCACGCTCGGCGGTTTGGAGCGCTTCGCCGTCGTAACCAGCGGCGGGGCTTTGCTTGTGCAGGAGCATTAGGAGGCCAATGTAGAACCGGTAATAATCCTGAAAGGTGGCAAAGTAGGAGGCGCGCAGTTCTTGATTAGTGATTTTCGTGCGAAGAGACTCGATAATGTCAATTGCAGCTTGGGTGTTGTGACGCGCTTCAATCAGTTTCCCCTGAGAGCTTTCAACACGGGCAGTGTTATAGAGCGCCATGGCTTCACCTTGACGATAACCAATAGCCCGATAGAGATGCAAAGCTTGGGTGACATAGGTGAGCGCCTTTTGCTGCTCACCTAATTCGACGTAGCTCCCACCGATATTGTTGAGGGTGGTGGCTTCGTGTTGACGATTACCGGTGGCACGAATAAGCGGCAAAGCCTGTTCATAATGGTCAATCGCCTTCCGCTGTTCATTCAATGCAATGTAGGCCCCACCGATGTTGTTGAGGGCGGTGGACTCACTTCCGCGATCGCCGATGGCGCGAGTGAGCGGCAAAGCCCGCTCATAATAATTAAGTGCCTTTTGCTGTTCGCCTAATGAGGCATAGACCGCACCGATATTGATGAGCGTGATAGCTTCACTTTGACGATCACCGACGGCGCGTTTGAGCAGCAAAGCTCGCTCGTAATGGTCAAGTGCTTTTTGCTGCTCGCCTAATGATTTGTAGACCAGGCCGATATTGTTGAGCGTGGTGGCTTCACCTTGACGGTCACTGGTGGCGCGATCAATGAGCAAAGCCTGCTCCAGATAGTCGAGGGCTTTTTGCTTCTCGCCCAAATCATTATACGTGAGGGCAAAGTTATTGAGCGTAGTGGCTTCACCTTCTCGATCACGGATGGCGCGATAGAGCGACAAAGCTTGTTCATAGTATTCGAGTGCCTTCTGTTTTTCACCTGAGCTATCATAGATTCTGCCAATGTTGTTGAGCACGGTGGCTTCGCCTTCACGACTATTGACAGAGCGAGCGAGATGCAGAGCCTGCTCATAATGTTTGAGGGCCTTTTGTTTCTCGCCCAACTCATCATAAAGCCTGCCAATGCTGTTGAGGGTGTTAGCTTCGCCTTCACGATCACCGACGACTTGATAGAGTGGCAAAGCTCGCTCATAGTATTCGAGCGCCTTCTGGTTCTCACCTGAATACTTGTAGATTAAGCCTATGTTGTGGAGCGTATCGGCTTCACCGTCACGATCACCGACCGCGCGATAGAGCGTTAAAGCCTGAGTATAATAGCTCTGTGCTTTTTGCTGCTCGCCTAGTGAGGCGTAGACCCTGCCGATGCTGTAAAGGGTGACAGCTTCACCTCGACGATCCTCCGTAGCTTTACGGAGCAGCAATGCCTGAGCAAAATAATCGAGCGCTTTCTGTTTCTCGCCTAATGAACTATAGAGTTTGCCAATGTTGTTGAGCGTACCGGCTTCACGTTGACGATTGCCGGAGGCCCGAACGAGCAACAAGGCTTGTTCAAAGTGTGTCAGCGCCTGCTGTTGTTCGCCCAGGTCATCGTAGACGCTGCCAATGTTGTTGAGCGCGGTAGCTTCACCTTCCTTATCTCCAACCATGCGAAAGAGCGTTAAAGCCTGGCTCAAATAATCGAGCGCCTTCCGCTTCTCACCTAAAGAACTATAGATTACACCAATGTTGGCAAGCATGAGGGCTTTGCCCGAAGCATCATTAACAGATTCGAAGAACTTGAGGGCCTCCTCAAACTTTTGTATGGCCTGTTCGAGAGACTCTTTTGAACCTTCTCGATATAACTGCATTCCCTCGATGATTAATTTTTCGACTTCAGCCTGCTTCGTCGCAGGGTCGCTTTGCGCGGGCGTTGCGACGGCCAGCAGCGAAAGGGTTAGGAGCACCAGGAGGGCGCGATAAAGGAGACGATGGGAATGGTTGGATGAAAGCGTGGGAGGTTTGAAGCACAGGGGCATGAGTGTTCTCCAGGTCAGACGGTCATGGCGGATTTGTGCGGCGGCGCACTCGGTACAGCTAAAGAACTTGATGGACGATTGGCAGGTTACTCGCTGGCTTGTCAATTGTCCATCAAGGAGTTAGTGCGCCAACCGCTTTGGAACTATCTAGCCTTAGCCTAAAGATTTATTCGAGGAGCGTTTGCGCTCGCTGGCAACCTTCCTGCGCCCTGCGATGATTGAAAGGGCAAAGGACAAGGCCCCCTCCGCATCATTCAATTGTTGGGCAATCTCGTCTGCGCATCGGGCAGCGAAAGCGCTATTATCTTGAACATATCCGGATAACACGCCCATTTGATGTATTATCTTGAGCCATGCAGTTAAATCCTCGTTAGACGGCTTTCATATGATGGCTAAAAGACACGCACATAATTCCACCATGCGTAAATTTTCTTTGCCATTCATCTACCTCTTCATAGGTGTATTGTTAATTTCCTGTCGGAAGACTTACGACCTCTCAACAAAATTTACAACGGGCCAACTCCGTGATGATTTTCGAGTTCTTCGTCAATCTTTGGAGGAAGCACAACCCGGTCTCTATCGTCATACAAGTAGGAGTGAACTTGATCGCTTGTTCTTAGAGGCGGAGCAGTCGCTTGACCGTCCGCTGGATGTTTTTGAGTTCTACCGCATATTGACTCCACTTGTTGCCACAATCCGGTGTGGACACACGAACATTGAGTTACCTGATTTTTTTGTTCAGGAGCAGGACTCATCTAGCATTCAATCGTTCCCGGCTTTAATCAAAATACTTAACGGTAAGATTTATATTTGGCGTGACCTGACCAATAAAGACAGCAGTCTGGCGGGGAAAGAGATTCTTTCAATCAACAAAGTTCCAGCCTCACAAATTGTCTCAACGATGCTTGCGGCAACGGGCGGTGACGGACACATTCAAACATCGCGGATTAAGCGAATTGAAGGGTGGAACTTTATCAAAAAATTAATGCCGTTAACCGGTCTGCATAGTCCTTTTGAGCTTGCGGTCTCGGATTTAAGCAACAGAAGCATTGAACAAATCCGACTTGACGGTATCGGTATCCCTGCGCTTGGTCAGAATTGGGAAAATTGGTTTCCGCAAGATCGGAAACCGTCGCGTTCAGGCGAACTGGAATTTATTGACGACGGGAATATCGCGCGTATGGCCGTCAGAGAGTTCGGTGGTTTTGTTGACGATGAACGGAAACGAGGGCTTGAAGAGTTTTACCAGGACGCCTTTCAGCAGATCGCGGCAAACAGGACAAAGGTTTTGATTCTCGATTTGAGGGACAACGGCGGGGGCGACGACAGGCTCGGAACGCTGCTGCTCAGTTACCTTTTAGATAAACCTTTTGTCCATTACAAAGACATAGTTGCCAATGACACTTCTTTTTCGCTGGATACCTGGATACGTTTGCCATACAAGACCGAAAGGCGCGAGGATAATCTTTATCACATAATTGACTATCCGAATCTCGGCGTTCTGCAACCAAGTAGTCCGACTTTTTCTGGCAAAGTTTACGTTCTGATGAACGGCGGCAGTTTCTCGACGGCGGCGGAAGTTATCACGCAGTTACACAACCACAAGCGGGCTGAATTCATTGGCGAAGAAGCCGGTGGCGCGTATGACGGTAATAATGCCGGGACGATAGCTCAGGTTACGCTTCCAAACACAAGATTAACTTTACTCGTCCCCTTAATGAGCTACTACTTATCCGTTAGCGGCGGTGAAGATAATTCACGCGGCGTCAAGCCAAACTATTCGGTCGAGTATTCGATTAGCGATTACCTGACAAATTCGGATAAAGTGTTGGCTGTCGCGCTCGAAAGAGCAAGGCTCAAATAAGCAATATGTTATATCTACTCGGTCAAAGATTCACTCAATGGCGTCGCCGAACAACTCATTCAACCGGAGCGGAATCAGCTTGCCTTTCATCCGCAAGATTGGATGCTTGATACAATGCCTCCTGCCCGTTTGATTCGGGCGTGAGGCCGCTTTCTATGTTTCAAAGGGAGGGGAAAATGGTCAACATTAGTTTTAAGCTTCTGGCGGTCGTCTTGCTGTGCATCGTTAGCCTTTCGCGCAGTGCTGCTCAAACCGCGCCGGGTCAGCAGCAGCAAAAGCGCAAATCGAAGGTCGAGACTGAATTTAATGAAAAGAGAAATGAGACCATAGCTCGGATAGGGCCTTTTGTTCTGTGGAAAGCGGCACAGAATCCACTCTCCGGTGAAGTGAATAATGAAGAGGTCAACCTCTTCGTCTCTTTTTTATCTGCGGGTCAGAAAGTAGTCACTCCGAAGTTTGTTACTTTCAAGATTTTCGCTACCAGTCAGGAACGCGCCGGGTTCGAGGGTAAAGGTTTCTTCGGGAAAGACCGCGAACTGTCCGTCACGGCTGATTCCAAGCCATACACCTTTGGGGAAATGGCATCGCTGGGGAGCACTAGAGAACGCGCCGCCGGTAACTCTTTAGGAACTGCGAATCTCGTTATCCTGAAGGAAACAGTTATCAAGCCCATTCCCTTCGATGACTTCGTACAGATTGCCCGGTCTGAGAAAGTAGAGATCAGGATTGGTGAGCGTAAATTCAAACTCAAGAAGGATCACCTGGTGGCGTTCAGGAATTTTGTCTCTTTGATGGAGCAGGAAGGCTCGGAGTTTTAGTAGAGAGGTCTTTGACCTGTCGCACAATCTGACAACTCACCCAACGAGGACGCCTCTCGCAGCTTTCCTTTCATCTTTGTCTCTGTGCAACTGCCGATAAAATACTGTTCGCTCGCCGCGTGTTAATTCGCGCGTTACAGTTCAATCTGGCGGGCAGAAATGACAGGCTCATACGAGCGCAGCGCGTCGAGCGTCTCATCCGTCAGCGGAGCGTCGGTTTCGATGACGGCCATCGCTTCGCCGCCGCGCTCGCGCCTGCCCAGGTGAAAGCGGCTGATGTTGACGCCGTGCTCGCCGAGGACTGTGCCTAGATGACCGATGACGCCGGGCACGTCGCGATTGCGCGTGACGAGCATGTGGCCGTGTGGGATGGCTTCAAGGCGAAAGCGGTTAATCTCCGTGATGCGCCCGTCACCGCCAGGGCCGAAGAGCGCGCCGGAGACGGTTTGCTCACCCGCTGTTGTGACGACGCGCGTGCTGATGGCCGGAGCGAAATCACTGCCCGCGCGTTTGTAAGCGGCAGTCACAGCGATGCCGCGTTCTTCTGCTATCAGGAAGGCATTGACGACGTTGACGCGTGCGCTGACATCACGCAGCAGGCCAGACAAAAACGCACGCGTGACGGGCGCTGCATCAAGTTCGGCAACCTCGCCCGCGTATTCTAACTGCACTTCGCGCACAGCTTCGTCAACCATCTGCGCCTGAAATCTGCCGAGGCTATCCGCCAGCTTGACGTAAGGCTGAAGCGCGTTCAACTCCTTAGCTCCAAGCGCGGGTACGTTGACAGCGCCGCGCAGAGCGCCCGTCAAAAGGTAATCTCGCATCTGTTCGGCGACTGTGACTGCCACACCCTCCTGCGCTTCCTTTGTCGAAGCGCCCAGGTGCGGAGTCGCAATCACTTCTTCGAGCGCGAGCAAGGGATGGTCTGCGGCGGGCGGCTCCTGCTCGAAAACGTCGAGCGCCGCTCCCGCTACGATGCCCTCCTTGATAGCGGCCAGCAGTGCGCGCTCGTCAACCAGCCCGCCTCTCGCGCAGTTGATAATCCGCACGCCCCGCTTCATCTTTGAGAAAGCCTGCGCGCCGACAATTCCGCGCGTCTCGGCTGTGAGCGGCGTATGGACTGTAATGAAATCGGCGCGTGCGAAGACTTCGTCGAGCGGCGCAATCTCAAGCTCAAGGTCGCGCGCCTGTTCGGGCGCGACGAACGGATCAAAAGCGATAATATTCATTCCGAAGCTGTGCGCGCGTGCGGCAACCGTGCGACCGATGCGACCGAGGCCGATGACGCCCAGCGTCTTGCCTTGCAGTTCGACCCCAATGAAGCGCTTGCGTTCCCAACGGCCCGCGCGTAAAGAAGCGTTGGCCTGTGGCACACGGCGGGCCAACGCGACGAGCAGTGCGAGCGTGTGCTCTGCGGTCGTAATGGTATTGCCGTCGGGCGCATTCATCACGACGATGCCGCGCGCCGTCGCCGCAGGCACGTCTATATTGTCAACGCCGACGCCCGCGCGCCCGATTGCACGCAGGCGCACAGCCTCGTCCATCAACTCGGCAGTCACCTTCGTCTCGCTGCGCACGACGAGTCCCTCGCAATCGCGCACCGCCGCACGCAAATCTTCAGGCGCAAGGCCGACTCTTTTTTCGACCGCGAAGCCCGCCGCACGTAAAGGCTCAAGCCCGCCTTCGCTGACATCATCAGTAACCAGGATTTTCATAAAAGCCGAATCCAGAATTCAGGAGTCGAAGAACAGAAGTCAGGAGTCAGAAGAACAGAAGCCAGAATAAACGGCTGAGGCCACTTTTTTCTGATTCTCTGTTCTTCTGAATTCTGGATTCTGACTCCTGACTTCTGCCTTTCAAAAGTTACATTGGGCCGGGGTCGCCGACGCCGCTGTTGTTGCTGCGGCTATCGTCGAACTGTCCGTCGGGCGACGGCGCATCGTTACTACCACTGCCGCCGCTGCTCTGTTCGTTGCTCTTTGGAGCAGAGACTTTTTCTGTCTGCTCTATGTCGCTCAAAGTATCGCTGCTGGTCGCGGTTGATTCCGGCTCTCTTGCTTCCGCGTCCGGTTTGCTACGGGACGTTTCAGTTGACATAGGGTCTTTCGTTTCCATTTCCCAAGTCCTCCTCTAAAGAAGCATATAGATGGTGATGACGAACGACGTGAGAGCCGCCGCGTATGCGCCCGCGAGTAGATCGTCGGCCATAATGCCTAAGCCGCCTTCGAGCGCTTCGAGACGGCGAATCGGGTAGGGCTTCCAGATGTCGAACAAGCGAAAAGCGAGAAAGCCCGTAAAAATCATCCACGGCGTTCGGTCGAAGGGCACGAACAGGAAGGCCATCAACTGCCCCGCCACTTCGTCTATCACGACAACTCCGGGGTCTTTGCGCCCCAGCAGTTTCTCCGCACGCGTCGCAGCCCAGACGCCTGAGAGCGAGAGGGCGAAGATTATCATTAACATCAACGAAGCATGAAACCCTTCGAGCGTCGGAAAGCGCCACGCATGCTCTTGAGCGAAGACGTAAATAAACGCGCTCGCCTTGTGCAGCAACAGGTAAATCCCTACGCCGACAGCCGCGCCCCAAGTCCCCGGCGCAAGCGGCAAGTAGCCGACGCCCCACGTCGCCAGAAACAGCGACAGATAATCCTTCAGCGTTAGCGTGCGCCTCGCGCGCGCAATATCCACCCCGGTCGTCACAACGGGCGGATTCAACTCATCGCTGGATTCTTTGATTTTCAAATTAGTAATAAGTAATAAGTTCTCAACCTATGCTTTTAACTGCTTACTGATTACTAATTACTCTTAAACAATCTGACCGACGAGATCATACTCGTGCGCTTCTGTGATAAGGACGTTGACGAACTGGCCGGGCACGGGCGCGAAGTCTTCCGGCGCGTCGTTGATAAGCACGCAGCCGTCTATCTCTGCGGCCTGCGTCTCCATGCGCCCCTGCCACAGCAGGTCTGTCTCTTTGGCCGCTCCCTCAAAGAGCACGCGTACCGTTGAGCCGACGCGCGCGCGGTTGAGTTTGCGAGAAATGCGTGCCTGCTCTTTCATCAAGCGCGCACGCCGACGCCGTGCCACCTTCGCA
The DNA here is from genome assembly GCA_036387475.1 of Pyrinomonadaceae bacterium. Classification (GTDB taxonomy): domain Bacteria; phylum Acidobacteriota; class Blastocatellia; order Pyrinomonadales; family Pyrinomonadaceae; genus DASVTR01. Next base: position 215,862 of record DASVTR010000015.1, read on the forward strand.
TCAACCTTGTTCGGTAGCTCAAAGGCGGGCGTGCCTTCTTCATCCGAATAAGTGAAAACGCCGACCCGCTCAAATTGAGCGTTGCGTATGAAGGTCAGCAACTCCTCGAAGTCTTCTTCCGTCTCTCCGGGAAAGCCCGTGATGAAGGTCGTGCGAATCGCAATGCCGGGCACACGCGCTCGAACTCGTTTGATTAGTCGCTCAAGGCTCAAGCGGTTTCCGCCGCGCCGCATCAGTTTCAGGACGTTCTGCGAAGCGTGCTGTAAAGGCATGTCCAGATACTTGACGGCCTTCGGCTCGCTCGCCAACACATCAAGGAAGGCGTCCGAAATATGAGTCGGGTACGTATACATGACGCGCACCCATTCGATGCCTTCGAGGTGCGATAACTCTCTGAGCAGTTGGGCCAACGCGTCCTGCTCTCCCAAATCCTCGCCGTAGCGCGACGAATCCTGCGCAACGAGGACAAGCTCTTTAACGCCGCTTTGGGCCAACTGCTCAGCCTCCTTCATCACAGAGCCGAAGCGACGGCTGCGAAAGTGCCCGCGCATCTGTGGAATAAAACAGAAAGCGCAAGGGCGGTCGCAGCCCTCCGCGATCTTGATGAAAGCACTGTAGCCGGGCGTCGCCAGCACGCGCGGCGTTGATTCGTCATAGAGATACGTCGCGCTTTGGTTGCCGAGCGGAATCACAGGAAGCGAGCGTGTGTTCGTCTTCTCGTCGCAAACTTTGGTGATGTCGTTGATTTGACTCGTTCCGATAAAGGCGTCAACCTCCGGCATCTCCGCCCGCAATTCATCTCGATAACGCTCGACCAGACATCCGGCCACCACGAGGCGCTGAGCCTTTCCACCTGTTTTGAGCCGCGCCGCTTCGAGAATAGCGTCAATGGACTCCTTCTTAGCCGACTCGATAAAGCCGCAGGTATTCACTACCAGCGTGTCGGCCTCGCTCGCATCAGTTGTGATTTCATAGCCAGCCTGCTGGAGTTGGCCCATCATCACTTCGCTGTCCACCAGATTCTTCGGACAGCCCAGACTAATAAATCCAACTTTCTTCATAAACAAGTTAATAAGTAATAAAGAAGTGATGAGTAATGAGTAATAAGTAACAGAAAGAGTTCTTAACTCATCACTCATCACTTATCACTTCTTTTCTTCCTCCATCCGTTTCAGCCACTTCTCAATCTCCGCGCTCTCGATTGGCGTGAGAGCCTGTTCGCCATAGCGGACGCGGTTGTAAGCGCGCGTGATGCGGAGCGCCTCGTCCAACTCTGTGGCGACGGCAAATTCTAAAGGCGTTTGTTCGGGAGCACGGCGCAAGCCGCGCGCGGCCAGCACTTTTGTCAACCTCTCGTAAAATTCGATGATCGAGCGGCCTTCGGGTTCGCGTCGCCGGAAATTAACGGCACGACGAAAACCCAGCCGTCGAATCCTGCGCACCAACCAGAAGAGGCCGACGAGCAGCGGAAAGACGAGCAACATGGCGGCGATTTTAAAGAACGCGCTTGGGCTACCCTCGCCCGGCCCGCCCGCCCACCAATTGCTGATGGCGGCCTTCAGGCTCTCGATTTTTGCTGCCAGCGTGCGGCGCAAGCCCGCCAACTGACCGCGAGCGGAGGTCGCAAGCTGCCGCTGCTCCTGCTTGTCATAGCCGATGACGTATTGCATCCAGAACAGTTCGAGCGCTTCTGCATACTTGCGCGCCTGTGCCATCAAGCCTGTGCTCTCACGCACGGGACGACCGGCGGCGGGCGTCGGATCAAAAGTCACCCATGAATTCGTCTCTGGGAAATAGACTTCGACCCAAGAATGCGCGTCGCGCTGCGTGACTGTGTAAACGTCAGCCGCATCGTTATACTCGCCGCGCTGAAAACCGTTGACGACACGCGATGCGATGCCCTGCGTGCGCAGCATAACGGCCATCGCCGTCGAGAAATACTCGCAGTGCCCCTCTTTGATATTGAACAGGAAATCCGCCAGGGGGTCTGGCCCACCTGCTTTCAAATCGAGCGTATAGCCGAAATTGTGCTGTAGATAACTTTCGATAGCACGCGCTGCGTCATAACGATTGCGCGCACCGGCACGGACGATTACTTCCCGCGCGAGTTGGCCGACGCGCCCATCAAGCGAGGCTGGAAACAACAGATAACGAAAGTTGCGCGGGTAGGCTTGTAAGTCTGCGCGCAGCAGTTCCGGATCAGGCTCTTCCGTGTCGGAATAAACCTTGTAGCTCAGGCGGTCTTCCGGGTGCGGGTGGCTTGAGAGCGCGCCTTCCTTATCAAGGCGGACGTAAGGCAAAGCAGCCTGTAGGGCCACAACGCGCGGGGCGGCAAAGAGTACAGGCGTATCAATCGGCTCGACGAAGAATGTTTGCGTCGTCAAACGATGCAGCCCTTCGGTCGTCCCCAGTTGAAAGAAACCCTTATCGTTACTTGCCTGAAGGTCAAGATTTGCCGTCCGTGATTTCTGCCAGCGCTGACCATCAAACTGGTCAAGCGCAACGCCGCGCCAGCGCAGGTTACGCGCTCGCCCGACTTGCGCATCTTCCACGCGCACGCGCATCACAATCATGTTGCTCTGCTGAAGCCGACCGATAGCTCCAAGTTCAACTTTATCCGAGAAGCCTACGAAGCCGCCCAATTCATCGCCGCCGCGCGTCAGAGCGCTGGCCCCCGTGCGCGGTGTAACGAAGAAGAGCGGCAGCCCGAAAACGAAAATCAACAGCAGCAGCATTCCTGCGACGAGAGGCAATCGACGCACTTCAGTTTGCCGTCGCCGCCCGCCGCGACTTGTTAAGCGGCGGATGAGCGTCGAGTCGGGTGCGACCAGAAGCCTAGTCTCCGTCGTCGTTACTGCCCGTCTGGCTTTTTTGATCTCGAAAGCGACAATCGTCGAGAGCGCGAACAGCAAGTAGAGCGAGAGCGTCGCCAGAAACGTCGGGCTAATACTCAAGCCCGCCGACAACAGCACTTCAAAGAACGAGATTAAATAGAGAAAGACCCAATCGCGGTCGGCCTTGATTTGTAAGAGCTTGACCGACGACAAAAAAAGTATCAGGTGTGCCAATGCGCTGACGCCGACACGTTCACGCGCTACGCCAGCCCCGGCAAGAAGGCGCCAATCAAAATAAAAGAGCGGGAGTGAGAGCAGCACTATGACGAGGCCGACGCGCTCAGACAATTGCCAGCGGCTTCCCTCAAGTTTCCAGGCCAGCAACAGGATGCACGCAAACGCGGCGCCGAGCAGCCAGCCCACGCCACCCGAAACGCCCAGCGCCAGCGCGCCACAGGCGATCATCAGGTAAGAAGAGGCACGAAAATAAGTTTCAAAGGCCACGGCTGTATCAACTACGCTAACACGCTCGGTTTATGTCTCGCCCTGCCTTAGTCGAACCGAAACTTCGGAAAAGCAGCTTATCGTTATCTGCTTTCGACTTTGGCAACGGGCAGCCTGAGCTATTTTGATGCTTGTCGCTAAACAAGTGAAGCCCGCGAGAGCATAACACTCTCGCGGGCTTCATTGATAATCCCGGCGGCTTCCTACTCTCCCACGCAGCTACCCGCGCAGTACCATCGGCTCCAAGAGGCTTAACTTCCGTGTTCGGGATGGGAACGGGTGTGACCCTCTCGACAGAACCACCGGAAAACTTTTAAAGATCATGGCCCGTAAACGAGGGCTTTGAAAATCGAATAGTGATCGCTAGAAACAATCAGCTTTACAGTGCTTCACACTGCAAATTTGTCATGTTGCTTGAGAGTAAATTTTATGGTCAAGCCAAGGGGCTAATTAGTAGTGGTCAACTGAGCGTCTTTCAACGCTTGCATACCCACCCTATCAACGTGGTGGTCTACCACGAGCCTCACTGGCAGAACTAATCTCTGGTCTGGCTTCACGCTTAGATGCATTCAGCGTTTATCCATGCTCGACTTAGCTACCGAGCGATACGGCTGGCGCCATAACTCGTACACTAGAGGTCGATCCAACCCGGTCCTCTCGTACTAAGGTCAGATTCCATCAATTCTGCTACGCCCACACCAGATAGGGACCGAACTGTCTCGCGACGTTCTAAACCCAGCTCACGTACCGCTTTAATTGGCGAACAGCCAAACCCTTGGGACCTTCTTCAGCCCCAGGATGCGATGAGCCGACATCGAGGTGCCAAACCCT
>DASVTR010000016.1:0-676920 GCA_036387475.1 Pyrinomonadaceae bacterium
CACCTTTGTCAGAAACACGGTCATCTCCAACTGCTCGGCGGGGGGCGTGTCCATCGCGCCGACGGGCGGGACGGCCCGCGCTAATCTGGAAGATGTCCACTCCTTCAGCGGGACGAATGGCTTCCGTGCGGTGGGCAGCGCGATTGTGACGGCGCGCGAATGTTCGGCGACGGGCCACGGCAACGCGGGATTTCAAGCGGACGGTGCGTCTGCCAGATTTAACTTACGCAACTGCATGTCGTCGAATAACGGAGACGGAGTGGAGTCGAACAACGGAGCGATTTTACGCATCTCCAACTGTGTTATCAGCGACAATATCTTGAGCGGTGTGGCTAAGGGCGGTGCGCCGCTTGGGATTGTTGAAAGCTTCCAAAACAACGAGAACAAGAATACGACGCCCGGCACGGCTTCACCCGCGACGCCGTTCTAAACATAACTCCAGAACATTAGAAGGCGACCGGCAGCGTTAGCCGGAGTTTCATCCGTGCTATCAATTGCCGGTCGCCTCCTTCCGTTTTTATTTTGTGCCTTTCGCGCTTAACGTTTTTCCAGCGTCATCAACATGCCGTGTCTGGGTCGCAGGGTGATGACGGGCTGTGTCTTAACGGGGTGGTCGGGGACTAGGCGTAGCCGCCAGCGCTGGGCCAACGCCGCGATTAAGAGGATACCTTCCATCCACGCGAAGCCCTCGCCGATGCAGCGACGTGGGCCGCCGCCGAAAGGAAAGTAAGAGTATTGCGGTCTGGCCTCTTTTGCTTCCGGCAGCCAGCGTAGCGGGTCAAAGCGCTCAGGTTCGTTAAAATAACGCGCGTCGCGGTGCATCACATACTGGCTTAAGAGAACAAGCGACCCGGTGGGAAGGCGATAACCGCCGACCTCGTAATCATCGAGCGTCAAACGACCAATGGCCCAGGCGGGCGGGTACAGTCGCATTGATTCGGCCAGCACCATTTCCGTATAACGCAGTTGGGCCACGTCGCTAAACTCCGGCAGCCGCCCCGCCAGCACCGTGTCCAACTCTTCATGCAGACGCGCTTCGACCTCCGGGTTCTGTGAGAGTAGATACCACGTCCACACGAGAGCGTTAGCCGTCGTTTCATGTCCGGCGAGAAAAATCGTCATCGCTTCGTCGCGCACCTGCTCGTCTGTCATGCCGCCGCTTCGTTCCTCTTCATCCTGCGCGAGCAGCAACATTGAGAGCAGGTCTCCGTGATCCTCGCCGCTGCGGCGTCTCTCTTCAATGAGGCGAAAGATGATGGCGTCGAGTTGCTCTCTGGCTTTCTGGAAGCGCCGTTTTTGTGGAAGCGGCAACTTATCCAGTAGCTCCGAAAAGGGCATCAGCATCATGTTGAATAAATCCATAATGACGGTGAGCGCCTCGCCGACATCGCGCGCATCACGCTCGACATCTGCATCGAAGAGTGTTCGGCCCACAATCGCCAGCGTGAGGCGCATCATCTCTTCTGAAATGTCGCGCGTCTCTCCGTCCTGCCAGCGCTCGCTTGTCTGCGCCGCGTAATCAGTCATCAAGGCCGCGTAGGAAGCTACGCGCTGGCGATGAAAGGCTGGCTGTGCGAGCCGCCGCTGGCGACGATGAAAGTCACCTTCGCTCGTCAGCAGTCCCTCCCCGAGCAATCGTTTAGACTTTTGCAGCGCCCGCCCCTTTTTGAACTTCTGGTTGTGTGTGACCAACACATCTTTAACGTAGTCCGGATGATTGAGAAAGAAAACGTCCTGTGGCCCCATCCTGAAAAAGACAATATCGCCGTGTTCGCGCGCGAGGCTTTGCAGGTAACTGAGTGGGTCGCGGCGAAAGGCTAAGAAATTGCCGCCGAGCAGCTTGCGCTTCGGGCCGGGCGGAAGATGGGGCTTATACACTTCAAACTCCTGACTCTTTATGAACGATGTCGGGCTGCGCTGTCATCCGCATATCACCGAAGCCATTCTTTCATCGCCGCCGCAAGCGGTCAAATTACCGACAGGATTGTTGACGAACTCGCTCTCTTGCTTTTGCTCCAAGCAGGCCCGGCTTGCTCCATCAAGCGCTGTTGTGTTAGTGATGTGAGCAACACTTAAGAGGCTGCCCGTCGCTAGATGGAAAGAGGGCGGCAAGAGGAAAGAGTTTTGTCTTTAGAATTTGCTGTTGAATATCCTTGCGTTCTGCGCGCACGCTACGCTGAGAAGCACCTGCGCGCGTGGGGACGCCTCGGCAGTCTGCACACTCGCCTGACGACCGGCGACACGATGCCGCCGACCGAAGATAAAGTACGCTTTATCGAAGAGGCGGAAGAGGAAGTCGAGAGTATGCAGGCGGAGACGCTTGTCTGCTCTAATTGTCCGGCCTGCTTGCCGACCGAAGCGGCTGGCGAGGGAGAAGCGGTCGGCTGTCTGGGCCGCGTCAATTATCCCATCGAAGCGCAGTTTGAAAAATTCCTCGCTGACCGTGTGCAACTCGCGCTCGATACGATGGACACGGAAGACCAACCGCGCCTTATGCGTATTCTTGTCGATAGTGAATCGCCGTTTGACGGCGAAGGCACAAAGGAGTTGCGGCGCGTGACGACGCCGCAGGGCTTACGCTTTTTCGAGTTGCGCTTGCCGATTAAGCTGACACGCGAGGCAGCACATCTGACGACGGATAATCTCTTCGACCTGCTCGCCGGATTCCGCTCGGACGATGCGGCACGCACTACCTACACGCGCGAACTGCCGCCGCCTGCTGTTGCCGATTACTACGACTTTCTGGATTTTATCTTACGCAACGACGTGAACGCTTCCGAGCGTGCGCGACTGCACGCACGCGGGATTAACTACGCACAGTTCCTACGCCTGCTCGCCGCGCTAGAACGCGCCGAAGCGCTCAAGGCGCGCGTCCTCTTAGATTAAACGAAAAGTTCAAAGCTTAAAGCCCAATGTCCAAAGTCAAAAGCTAGGCTCTTGGCTTTGGACATTGATTTTTGGACTTTAGACTTTTTCTATTTCGCCAGACGCCAGGGTTTGGGGATAAAGCGCCAGTGGCCGTTGACGTAGACGAGCGCATCGTAGGCCATGCCTCGTTCTTCGCCCGGCGCGAGAAAATCAAACTTGTAGAGGTCTAGGCCGGGTTTGAAAAGCGCTCCCGCGTCTTTATAGCCGCCCGGAAAGGCATCAAGGCCGACGCCATTCTTGATGTTATCGGTGCTCACGGAAGTTACCTTGTAAGATGTCTGGCCGGGCTTGGGCTTAATCACCGCGTCTGGGCTGTTCCACACCTCCGCATAAGTTGACTCGGCTTTGGCCGCCATTTCCTCGGTCGCAAAAATTGCCCTGTAGTCTTCTTTCGTTGGTTTAAGCTGCCGTGTCAGCGCCGCGTGGTCGGCGTTCGGCTGGACGAATTGGTTGACTAAATCCTGCGCGCCGGAATTGTCTCCAGAAAATTTTGACGGAGCATCAGCGGTCGATTTCGGGTCTGCTGATTTATTGACAGTCGTCGTCTCGGTCGTTTTCGAACCGTACTCAGTCGTTGTCGTAGAGCATCCAACGAAGCTTAAAAGCATTAGTAAACCGCAGCCGAGGGCACAGATTTTTGATGCCTTTAGATGTTTCATCACAAGATTTCCTTTCAAGGTGAGCTTTATCCATAGACGGAAATTTTAACTGGCAAGAGCGCGAGATAATGCGTCGCCCTTATACAACAATTAGCGGTTGAATGCTACGGAAAAGTTGGCCCGGATGCGTTCAAGTTGGCCCACCCTTTTCTTCATCCAACTGACGCAGGCTGTCCAGGATGAGGTTCGTATTGCTGGCGGCGTTGATTTGGACTGCAAACTCCCGTGTTGATTTGTCAAACTCGAAATAGCCGGAGGTCACTTCGACCAGTTTGCGAAAAGCTTCTTCGCCCTGCGATTGCTCCGCCTCCGCGCCGACGATGCGGCCTTCGTTAAAAAGAACGCGGCCTGCGCGTGCTTCGCCTTTGATTGCCAGAGAGCCGGTCAGTCGCGCGTTCTCCAAGACCTGCACGACATCGAAAATGCTGATGGCGGAAAGATCACCGGAGAGCGTCGCGTCGCGTCTGACCTCAGCCTGCGGTTGGATGAGAGCGCCGCCCTGATAAGCCTGCGGGACTTGCGCGCGGCGAATCGCCTCAAGCCCGGCGGCGATGGAAATACGCGGGTCGAGCCGCTTGGCTTCGAGCAATCGCTCGCGCGCTGCATCCAAATCCTCGCGCTCGATGTAGAGCCGCGCCAGCGCCAGACAATGACGCGCCGCCTCTTCTAGATATTTATGCGTGATGGCGATTTCGCGCAGCCGTTCGCGCAAGTTGATCGAATGCGGGGTGACCTCCAACGCTTCGCGTAATCTTTTGATGGCGCGCTCTGGCGCGGCGTATTTGAGAAACAACTCTGCGTCGAGCAGCGCCGCTTCCGTTTCAGGGTCTTGTATTAAATCAGGCTTGCCCATCTCGCTCGTTTTGAAAGCAAATCTCCAGCTTTCGTACTGCTCATCACCGGGGGCGTGAGTTTATCATAAACGCCTCAGCAATCGACGTGAATGCGTTCTTTCGGCACACGGCAAACACCATTTCGTATAGCGGAAAAGGCCGCTTCAAACAGAGAAGTTTTACCCTTGAAAAACAGCGCGAAACGCCGCTCCGGGCGACTTAAAGTGGTCTCTCAAGCAGAAGCGACAACCTATGAATCGAGCCGTTTTAGAGGCTGCGGGCGTAAAGCTTAAAGGCTGCGGGCGAAGCAAGCGCAATGCGCCGCTGCCGCTTTGTGCCGGGCGTGAGACATGGCACGCTAGATGCTTTTAGTTCAGGCAAGCAAACTGGCAGGGGGTAGCGCAACACAACCCGTGCGAGGCTTGCGATAGTCGAAATTATCCCCCTCAATTCATTTTTGGTCGGACTCACCCGGAGGTGTCTATCAGGATGCACGATGAAATGACCCTGGATGCAGTGGGAACTGCGACTATTCGGCTGGTGAACGCAAGCTGGGCGGATTATTTGACGCGCGCATTTCGGCGGCTGAAAACGATCGGCCATCTGTGCAGAGGGGACGGCACGGAAGCTTTGCTCAAGCATTTCAAACGGGCGCGCCCTGAAACCTACTTTCACAGCGTTCGCGTTTCCCGACTGTCGCGTGCCATCGGGCGCACGTTCGGGTTTGACGACGCGCGCCTTCGGCAATTGTGCTACACAGCCGTGCTGCACGACGTGGGCAAGATACTCGTGCCGGAAGCGATTCTTAGTCGCCCGCGACGGCCCACTCGCACAGAGCTTTTCATCCTGCATAAGCATCCGAGCTTCGGCGCACTGCTCGCGTCCTACTTTAATCTCCCGGCAGAGTTGCGTATTCGCACGCAGCATCACCACGAGCGCTGGGACGGAAAAGGCTATCCGCACAAACTCGGCGGCGAGGATATTCCGCTGATGGCGCGCATCGTGCAGGTCGCAGATTCTTACGACGCGATGGTGGCCCAGCGTCCTTACCGCAAACCGGCGACGCACAATGAAGCCGTCGCGGAATTGTGCAAGCACGAAGGCAAACAGTTTGACCCGCGCATCATCGAAGCTTTTCTGGATACATTTCCGGCGGGCAAAAGCGAGGTTTAAGAAGTGATGATTCATTGGATGAAGCGGCGCATTCAACGCTCACGCGCACGCTGCCACAAAGCATTGCTGGCGCATAGGCCAACAGAGCAGCGCCCCGAAGCAGAGCATAAGCAGGAGCATGAAAGCAAAGCGGCTTTCCGTACCGGCTCGCATCCCAAGCAGAACAAATAAGCCGGAGAGCAGGTTCGATTAAGAGCGGAAAGATTTAACAAGCGCACACGCAGAGGAACGCACGAAAGAGCACGTTGAATTAATTCAACGTGCTCTTTCGTGCGTTCGATTAATTGCTCTAGAAATCGAAGCGAACGCCGAGGCGTATTTGTCGCGGGCGCAAGGTGCGCGTCGTGACGAGGAAGGAATCAATAAACGCCTGTCTTTGTGCGGGCGTGGCGGTCGCGCTGAAGCTACTGAAATTGATGAACTCAGTGCCGAAGCTAAAGACGGTCTTGTTCAGCAGATTGTCTATTTCGACGGTGGGACGCAGGCGCATTCGTTCGCTTACACGAAACTCGCGCGTGACGTTCAGGTCGAGCAGGAATTGGCCCGGCCCGATTCCGGCGTTGCGCGGAAGATTCCCGGTCTGTCCGAGAGTTGGTAAAGCGAAAGCCGAAAGCAGTCTTGGATTAAGCGGTTCGCCCGGAGCACGCGAGCGCAGCAGGCTCAGGTCGCCTGTGAAGATGGGGCGGTCATTGCCTACGTCGTCCAGATTACGGTCAGTGCCGCCGATGGAGATGTTGAAGGGAGCGCCGGAGGCGAGACGCAGGATGGGCGCGATGCGCAGCTTGCCGAGATACTGAGGCGTCTCAAACGTGCCGGAGAAGACGAAGCGATGCCGACGGTCGAGCAAACTGCGCGAGCGCTCGGCGCGAAAGTCTCCGACCGTTAATGCGTCCGAAGTATTAACGATGCCGTCATCAATCAGGCGCGAGAGCGTATAGGCGGCGCGCAGGGAATAGCTCAGCCCGCGCTTGCTGCGACGAAAGCGGCTGCGCACTTCAAGCGTCAATCCGTGATAAAAGCTGTTGCCGATGGAGGCCAACTGCTCGATTTCTGTGCGCGTCGGGTCTGGGCGCAGGCCGTTCAAAGCTCCGAGCGCGGCGTTAAGCGCATTGGTCGAGTTAACGCTGTTGAGATTGATGAGCGAGACGGGGACGCCGAATTCGACGATACGGTCGATAAAGTTCGGGTCTGCCGGGTTGGTCGAATTGAGTTGAAAGCGCACCAGTTCGCCCGCGTCCGAACGGTTAAAGAGCGGGCGCGGGCAGCCCGGACAGGGACGAAAATTCTCGAAGTCACGCGAGATCAGGAAGTCTGTCACACTGCGAAAGCCAGACGGCAGTCGCGGCGCGTTGGCATTGAATTCGCGCCAGAGGTGTATGCCGCGATTGTAGGTATAGTTGGCTTCAAAAACTATACGGCGTCCAATCTCGCGCTCGAACCCAATGTTTGCCTGGTAGCTTTCGGGAATACGCAAATCTGGATCGAGACGGCGCGAGAAGCCAGTGTTGAGCGTGCCAAACTGTGCGACCAGAGTCGAGTCGGCGGTCAGGGGTTGCGGGAAACGAATCTGGTCTAAGACCTGTTGGCGCTGAGCGACGGGAATGTCGTTTGTATCAAGGAAGAGTTGCTGGTTGCCGAGCGTGAAATCATCAATCGTGCGGAGCAGAGCGCGATTGTAAAAGATGCCAGCACCGGCGCGGATGACGGTCTTGCCGGAGCGAAAAGGATCGTAGGCGAGCGCGAAACGCGGCCCGAAGTTATTGCGGTCACGGACAATTGATTCGTTCTCGTAGCGCAGCCCATAGCTCAAAGTGAAGTTCGGCTTTAAGCGCCACTCGTCCTGTATGAAGAGACCGACGTAAGTGTTCTTTTGTTCTGATTCAGTCTTAAAGTTCTGGCGGAAGCGGCTCGGCGTATTAGCGATAAAGTCGCCCGCGCTATCGAAATCGAAAGTGCCGGAGGCATCCGCAAGGTCTATGAAGGTCGAACGGATGTGCTGAAAGTCGCCGCCGAATTTCAGGGAGTGAGAGCCTGCGACGTAAGAGACGGCATCCTGAAATTGAACGCGATTCTCGCTGCGGTCGGTCGCACCGGAGGTCGAAGTGCCAGCGATGAGCGGGTTAGAGCGTTGCTGTTCATCAAGCGAAGGCTGTGATGGCTCTATGTCAATCAGGACGACGGGCGTCTGGTTGCCGCCGCCTGCTGAGATGGCCGGTGTCAGGCGCGAAATTTGGAAGCGTAGCTGGTTGACGAGCTGTGCAGAGAAGACGTAGTTATCCGTGTAAGAGAGAGCGTCTGTGTTGCGCGTTCTGGCGATCAGGGTTTCGGCGAGGCGATTGCCGCCGCCAAACTGTCGCAGGTTTTTCTGTCGGCCCAGTTGATAGACAAACGAGCCGTTGTGTAAATCATTAAAACGGTGGTCAATGCGCGTCGTGAAAGTGTGGTTTTTGACGGGCGTGCTGAGACCTTCGAAGAAGGGGGCGACAGCGACCGCCGTGCTTCCGGTCGGAGCAACTTCAAGCTGTTGTGCGGCGGGGTTGGTCGGCGCGGGCAGCGGAAAGAGCGGATTTTGCGCGACGGGCACGAGCGTGTTAACGAACGCAGAGTCGAGCGTGGTGTCGTATTCGTAAGCGCTGAAGAAGAAGGTGCGCTTGCGTCCGTCGTAGAGTGGCAGCCTGACGGGGCCGCTGATGGTAAAGCCGGGGTTATGTTGTTCGAGCGGAAGACGGGGCAAACCGCGCGCCTGATTGTTAGACGTGTTGGCGTTGAAGATGTCGTTGCGGAAAAAGTAGAAGCCGCGCCCGCGATAACGGTTTGAGCCGCCGCGCGTGCGGATGTTAATGCGCCCACCGCTGGCGCGCCCGTACTCCGCAGAAAACTGGTTCGTGATGATCTGCACTTCCTCTACGGCTTCGATGGAAGGCTGAAAGCGTTCGCGTGCCGCGCGGTCGTCGTTGTTATCGAGTCCGTCAATCGTGATGTTGTTGGAATAGGCTGGCCCACCGGAGAGCGCAAACGTTCCGGCCTCTTCGGGCGTGTTCTGCGTGTTGGAGTTTCGGTCTTCGGCAAGGTCGCGCGTCGAGAGCGGTTCTTCTGTGACGCCGCCGAGCGTGAACACCAGGTCGAGCGCCGAACGGCTGACGTTGGGCAGGTCTTCGATTTCCTGCGTCGTGACCGTGCCGCCGACGACCGTGCGCGTCGTATCAACCGGGGGCGTGTCTGCTTCGCTGACCGTCGTCTGTTCGGCGACGACGCTGGCAGGTTGAAGCGTGAAATCAAGCTGCTGCACGTTCTGCCCGGCGATAGTGTCCAGTTCCGTCTTTTCTTCCGTAGCAAAACCTGCGGCGGTCGCGCGCACGGTGTAGATGCCCGGATTCAACTCTATGATTCGATAACGACCTTCGCTATCGGTCGTCACCGTGCGTTCAATCCCGGTCTCGACGAGCACAGCCGTCACGCTCGCACCCGGTACGAGCGCGCCGTTCTGGTCAAGGACGCGCCCACTGATGGTCACGTCGTCAAGGTCTTGCGCGTAAGCGCTAAACGAAGAGGGCGCGAAGGATGAAAGGGCTGCCGGAATAATGCAGGCGAAGAGGGCGGCAAAGATAAAGCGGCGAAGGTGGTTATTCATAAAAACAGGTTGCGCTCTCGGCGGTATTGTCAGGGCGAAGCGTTCAGAAAGAACGCGCAATGGAGAGCGCAATGTAGCACCGCGCGCGGAGAGAAGACAAGCCTGCAGAGGTGAAATCGGGAAGCGCAGTGGAAGCCGGCGGCCTTAGCTGCGAGAGAATGGGCGGCGTCGTATGCGCAAGGCGCTGATGCGCGTAGAGGGAACGAGCGCTCCGGCTTCGGGTGGCGGCAGTGGGTCTGCGAACTGCGCGAACTCATCCGTGTGCGTCTGCAAATACTCGAAGAAGCGCTCAAACTCACGCTGCATCGCATCCATCTTCTCGCGCATGTTGAGAATAATTTCCACTCCAGCCAGATTAACTCCCAGATCACGCGTGAGGCTCAAGATAACTTCGAGCCGTTCCAAATCGCTATCCGTGTAGAGGCGCGTATTGCCCTCGGAACGTGAAGGCTTCAAGAGTCCCTCGCGCTCATAAAGGCGCAACGTCTGCGGGTGTATCTCGTACTGCTCGGCCACCGCGCTGATCGTGTATGTGCGAGCTTTACGTTTCATGATTTTGGATTTTAGATTTTGGATTTTAGATTAATGTGCTGCTCTCGCCTTAATGCCGGATTTTGAAAAGCTCAACTTTCGTTGCTCGCTTAATCCAAAATCCAAAATCTAAAATCGCTACTCCAGTCCCATCGCCACGCGCGGATTCTCCGTGTTGATCTGCCCGTAGCGGCGCAGCAAATCTTTCGTCTCTTCTGAAATCACTTTCGGCAGCGTGACCTGCACTTCGACGAACTGGTCACCGCGCAAGCTTGGGTTGCGCAAACTGGGAGCGCCGCGCTCGCGCAGGCGAAACTTTTGACCGCTTTGCGTGCCGGGCGGAATACGAAGTTGGGCTTTGCCTTCGACGGTCGGCACTTCAATCTTCGCGCCGAGCGCCGCTTCGGGCACGGTCAGCGGCACGGTCACATAGATGTTGTCGCCCTTGCGCTTGAAATACTTGTGCGCCCCGACGTTCGTGATGATGTAAAGGTCACCCGGAGAAGCGCCGAGGCGTCCGCCCTCTCCCTTGCCTGCGATGCGAACACGCGAGCCTGTGTCAACGCCCGCCGGAATCCGCACGTTCTTCAAAGTCTCCGTCTTCGGCATCACGCCCGCGCCCTTGCAGAGCGAGCAGGGCTGGCGACGACGCCCCGTGCCCGCGCAGTCAGGACACTCCTGCGTGAACTTCAAACGCCCGCCCGTACGCTGTACCTGCCCGTTCCCTTTGCAGGTCGAACAAACAACTACGGGGCCGCCTATGTCGCCCGCGCCGTTGCAACGCGAGCATTGCTCCGAACGGTTGACGGTCAAATTCGTCGTCATCCCCGTGATGGCTTCCTCAAACGAGAGAGCCAGCGGCATCTCTATATCCGCGCCGCGAATGGGTTGCGGACGCGGCGGCTCGCGCTCCTGCTTGGCGCTGCTCCCGCCGCCGAAGAGGTCTGCGAAGATGTCTCGAAAGCTCGTCCCGCCACCACCGCCGCCGCCTGTGCTGCCAGCGCCCGCGCTGTTAACGAAATCTTCAAAACCTTCGTAGCGCCACGCGCCGCTCGTGCCAGCGCCTGGCCCAGACGCGCCGCGCGCCGCCGCGTCCGCCAGATTATCCGAATACTGGCCGAAGCGGTCGTAGACCTGACGCTTCTTTGCATCGGAGAGCACGTCGTGAGCCTCCGTAATCAGCTTGAAGCGTTCCTCCGCAGACTTGTCGCCCGGATTCACGTCCGGGTGATACTTGCGGGCCAGCCTGCGATAAGCCTTCTTAATCTCTTCCGGCTTCGCGTCGCGCTTGACGCCCAGCACTTGGTAGTAATCCTGTTTAGCCATTTGAAAGAGGCGACGGGCGACAGGGAACAGGTGACAGGGAAAAGCGAGTTCTTTTCCCTGTCACCTGTCACCCGTTACCTGTCACCGTTGCCTTACTTATTGTCGTCTACGTCCACGTACTCGGCATCAATGACGTTGTCGTCGCCAGCGCCTGTCCCTTGAGAGGTCGAGCCGGAGCTTGATGCGCCCGCCGCAGATGCCTGCTCGTCCGTTGCGCCGCCGCTCGACTGCTGCTTGTAGAGCGCTTCGGCGAGCTTGTGCGAGGCCGACTGCAACGTGTTAAAGGCATTGTTCATGTTATCAACGCCGCCGTCCGTCGAAGCCTTCTTCGCGTCTGCGATGGCCGTCTCGACTTCGGAGACAACACTCGCATCCAGCTTATCGCGACTGTCGCTGACCGTCTTCTCCATCTGGTAGACAAGAGCGTCAAGGCGATTGCGCGCTTCTATCTCATCGCGCTTGCGCTGGTCTTCCGCCGAATGAGATTCGGCGTCGCGCATCATCTTGTCAATCTCTTCTTTCGAGAGACCGCTTGATGCCGTAATCGTTATCTTCTGCTCGCGGCCAGTGCCCTGATCTTTCGCAGAGACGTTGACGATGCCGTTGGCGTCAATATCAAATGTCACTTCGACCTGCGGCATTCCACGCGGTGCGGGCGGAATCCCGACCAGATGAAATTTGCCGAGCGTGCGATTGTCCGACGCCATCGGGCGCTCGCCCTGTAGGACGTGAACCTCGACAGACGTTTGATTATCCGAAGCCGTCGAGAAGACTTCGCTTTTACGCGTCGGGATAGTCGTGTTGCGCTCAATAAGCTTTGTGAAGACGCCGCCGAGAGTTTCGATGCCGAGGCTCAAAGGCGTCACGTCCAGAAGCAGGATGTCCGTCTTCTCGCCCGAAAGCACACCGGCCTGCACAGCCGCGCCGATAGCCACGACCTCATCAGGGTTAACAGACTTGTTCGGCTCTTTACCAAACAAATTCTTAACCATCTCCTGCACCTTCGGGATGCGTGTCGAGCCGCCGACTAAAACCACCTCGTCAACTTTGCTTGAGTCAACCCCCGCATCCTTAATCGCCTGCTCGACGGGCGATTTCAAACGTTGCAGGATAGGGTCAATCAACTGCTCGAAACGCGCGCGGGTCAGCTTCATGACCAGGTGCTTTGGCCCAGACTGGTCGGCGGTGATAAACGGCAGATTAATCTCCGTCTCCATTGCGCTTGAAAGCTCAATCTTGGCCTTCTCGGCTGCTTCCTTCAGACGCTGCAAAGCCATCTTGTCGTTCGAGAGGTCGATGCCCTGATCTTTCTTGAACTCTTCTGTAATCCACTCCATCAGGCGCTCGTCAATGTCGTCGCCCCCCAGGTGCGTGTCGCCGTTGGTGGATTTCACTTCGACGACGCCCTCGCCGACTTCGAGGATGGAGATGTCGAACGTGCCGCCGCCAAAGTCGAAGACGGCGATGGTCTCGTCCTTCTTCTTGTCAAGGCCGTAGGCCAGAGCGGCTGCCGTCGGCTCGTTGACGATACGCATAACTTCAAGACCGGCGATGCGGCCAGCATCTTTGGTGGCCTGCCGCTGCGCGTCGTTGAAGTAAGCGGGGACGGTAATCACGGCCTTGTCAATCTTCTGCCCCAGGTAGTCTTCGGCTGACTGCTTCATCTTTTGCAGAATCATCGCCGAAATCTCAGGCGGGCTGTAGTCTTTCCCGCCCGCGTTGATGCGGACATCGCCGTTTCCCGCGCCCTGAACTTTATAGGGAACCTGTTTAATCTCTTCCGTCACTTCGTTATAGCGACGGCCCATGAAACGCTTAATCGAATAGACCGTGTTCTCCGGGTTGGTGACGGCCTGACGTTTGGCAACCTGTCCGACCAGACGATTGCCGTCCTTCGTAAAGGCGACGACGGAAGGCGTCGTGCGGCCTCCCTCCGAATTGGTGATGACGGTCGGCTCGCCGCCTTCCATCACGGCCACCACAGAGTTGGTCGTGCCTAAATCAATGCCTATAATCTTGCTGCTCATCTCTTATTCTTCTCCAAATCTGCTTGATTGACCGCTACAGCACGGACAATCCGTGGCGGCCTCGCGTCCAAACTGTGCGCCACAAGAGAGCCATCCCCGGCATTCTGATAAATCGAGGAAACGGCTTGTTCGGCAGCAGGGTTGAACGCATCGTTAATATAATACCTGAGTCAGGTATTGTCAACTTTTATTTGATGCGCAACTCAGCCTCCGGTTGCACCGTTAAACAACTGAAATTGCAATAGGTTGGAGAGAAACGAGAAAGCTCTAACGGCTCACGTATCTTCGTTTTGCCGCTTGTCTTCGCCGAGTAATCGGGAGGCGAAAAAGACGTAATGGATGCCGGAAAAGAGGGCGAAGGCGAAAACGGTCGTGTAAACGGTCGGCAAATAACCGCTGATAGAGGGGAATATGGCGGCCAGCAGGATGGCTGCGATAGCCAGAATCTGCACCACAGTATTAGCTTTGCCGAGCCAGGAAGGGCGAAAGCCGCGAAAGCCCGTCACGATATTGATGGCCGCCGCGCCGACGACGATGAAAACGTCGCGGCTGATGACGGCGGTCGTGACCCAGAAGGGGACAGGGAAATGGCGCGGGAGCGGCATGGGGCTAATCTGCTTGAGCGAGAGGACGATGAAGGACGTGACCAGCAGTAGCTTGTCCGCGATGGGGTCTAGAATCGCGCCCAGTTGTGATTTCTGGTTAAAACGGCGTGCAAAGAGTCCGTCGAGGCCGTCCGTGACGCCCGCCAGCAGAAAGACTGCCAACGCCCAGCCGAATTTCTGGTAAAACAGAAGCGTTACGAAGACGGGAATCAGCACCATGCGAAACATGGTGAGCAGGTTGGGCAGCGTGATGATGCGAGAAGACATTAAGTAAAGAAGTGATGAGTGATGAGTAATAGGTGATGAGTAAAAGAAGGAGTCGTTAACTCATCACCCATTACTCATCACTCATCACTGTTTTATCCGCACCGCAATTCGAGAAGCGAGACTTCCGGCGGGCAGCCGTAGCGGATGGGGAGAACGCTCGTGCCGAGTCCGCGCGTGACGTAAATTTGTGTTCCGGCGCGGCTGCCTAAGCCTTTAAGGAGGCGGCGGCGCGGTCTACCGAAAGCGTTGCGCTCGGAGCGCCAGGCGACCTGCCCGCCGTGCGTGTGCCCGCTCAGCACCAGATCAACTCCGGCGCGTGCAGCGCGACGCAGGATAGTCGGGTTGTGTGCCAGAAGCAGTTTCATCTCATCTGCGCGCGAACCAGAGAGAGCGAGCGGCAAGTTTTCAAGGCCGACCATCGTATCATCTACGCCTGCGAGCCAGAATGCCGCGCCTGCGTGTTCGAAACGCATCCCTTCGTTAATCAGGACGCGTATGCCTTCGGCGCGGAACAGGTCTGTGATGAGCGGTGCGTCTGTCCAATGGTCGTGATTGCCGAGGACGGCGTAGACGCCATACTGAGCGCGCAGGCGGCCCATCAACTCTGCGCAGGGCGCGGCAAAGGAGCGTTCATGCGAGACGTAATCTCCGGTCAAGGCGATGATGTCAGGCGCTAGACGGTTGGCAGTTTCGACGGCGCGCTCAATCTGAGCGCTGCCTGTGAAGGGGCTGTGGTGTATGTCGGAGAGTTGAACGATGCGCAGGCCGTCGAGGGAGCGCGGCAGGCGGCGTAAGTGTATGGTGTGTTGCTCGACGCTCAGCCCGTAAGGCTCTGCGAGCGCGGCCCGCGCGACCTGAGACAAGCTCGCCGCAAGCGCACGCAAGGGTCTCGGCGGCGGCAATGCGCTATTGCGGCGCGTGCTGCTTGTGCGGCGCGCCTTCCATCTACTGTTGGTTGCCATGCTTTAAAATTATCTAACTGGCGAGAGGCATCCGGCGCGCTTCGCTTCCTGCCTGAAACACGCGCGCGCCTTTAAAAGCCAGCGCATTATAGTGAGGCGCGGGCGCGGGCGCAAGCTTCAAGGCGAAGGAAAGCGCAGCGGCTCAAGGTTTCCTTGACAATCCCGTGAGGTGTCGTTAAGGTTCTCACTTCCTTGCGAGAATGATCTTTTCAGACATTTTGTAGAGGTGCGACTCTCATTAGTAAACCGTTCGGAGAACTTGAAGGTTCAAAGATGAACGGTTGAAAGGGACGGGTCGCCGAAACCTGTGCCCGGCGTGCCTTCAACGCTGGCCGGGTTGGTTGCTACGGCTAAATCCGTGGGACTGTCACCGAACAAAACGGTGGAGAGCTACGACACATCTGTCCGCGCCGCGCTCTTAAGACTTGAGCCGAGTCGCGGCGCAAAGGCTTACGGAAGGTCGGTCGTGTCTGCTCACGACCGACCTTTTTGTCTTTACGAGCGGCGTGCTTTGCCGCGAGCGCGGCAGAATTTTCAGTCAGAGGTCATCGACGTTTTGCCTATCAATCCGACAGTGTTGAAATTCGGCGGCACTTCCGTTGAAGACGCGAGCGCTTTCAGGCGTGCGGCTGAGATTGTGCGTGGGCAAAAGGCAGCGCAATTGGCTGTCGTCGTCTCTGCGATGAGCCGTGTGACGGACGCGCTGCTCGACGCTGTACGCGCGGCCTGTGCTGGCGAAGCAGGGCGCATGAGTGACGTGCTCAGCGAACACTTCAAGCGGCACGAGCGCACGGCCCGCGAGTTATTGCCCGTTGCGGAGGCCGCAGCTTTCGTCGCCACTCTCGAACAGGCGCGGCTCGGCTTAGATTTTTTGTTACAGGAAATCGCCGCGCAATCAACGCTTGCGCCCGCCCTACAGGATGAAGTTGTGGCCTACGGCGAGCGGCTCTCGGCAGATTTGCTGGCAGCGGTCTTGCGCGCCGAAGGGGTGGCGGCGCGCTACGTAGACGCGCGCCATTGCATCATCACGGATGAGCAATATGGCTGCGCCGTGCCGCTCATGGAGGATACAACGCGACAGACACAACTGCTTGCAGGGGCGCTCGTTGAGAATGGCGAAGTGCCGGTCATGGGCGGCTTTATCGCGGCGACGAAGGAAGGCCGAACTACTACACTGGGGCGCGGCGGCTCGGACTACTCTGCGGCTTTAGTCGGCGCTGCGCTCGGCGCGCGCGAGATTCAAATTTGGACGGACGTTTCGGGCGTTCTCGCGGCTGACCCGCGCGTCGTCCCCTCTGCGAAAACAATCTCGCGCCTCTCCTATGCAGAGGCGGCTGAGCTTGCCTACTTCGGCGCGAAGGTGCTGCATCCGAAAACAATCTTGCCGGCAATCGTGCGCGGCATTCCTGTACGCATCTGCAACTCGCGTGCACTGCTTGAGCCGGGCACCAGCATCTACTTCGACACGGAGATGTCGCCGCGCACCGTCAAAGCTATCGCGCATAAAATCGGCATACACATCATGCACGTCACTTCAGCCCGTATGCTCGGCGCTTACGGTTTTCTGCGTGCTCTCTTCGAGGTCTTTGACCGACACCGCACCGTCGTTGATCTCGTGACGACCTCGGAGGTCAGCGTGTCGCTTTCGTTTGAAGACACGAGCGCGCTCGAAGCGATTTGCCGAGACCTCGGCGAGATCGGCGCGGTCAAGGTCGAACACGACCGCGCTCTCATCTGCGTGGTCGGCGAGGGATTGCGTAACACGCCGGGTGTGGCCGCACGGGTCTTCACGGCTGTGCGCGACATTAACGTCATGCTCATCTCGCAGGGCGCTTCGAGCATCAACCTGACTTTCGTGGTGGAAGAAGCGGCAGCCGCGCGCGCCGTCCGTCAACTCCATCGAGCCTTCTTCGAACAGGACACGAGCGAGCTATACCGGACGGCGATGTTAGAGAGTTAATCATTGATTGCATGACGACAGAGATGGACGTTATCGCCTTCACACAACAATTGATAGACATTCCGTCTCTGACTGGCGACGAGGGTGCGCTGGCGCTCTTTTTAAGAGATTATCTTGAAAGCTTAAACTACAAGGTCGAGTTACAGGAGGTGGCCGGTGGCCGCTCGAACATCGTGGCGCTGACGAATGATGCGCCGCGCGTCGTGCTCTCGACGCACATGGACACCGTGCCGCCGCACATCCCTGCGAACGAAGACGCAGAGTATATCTACGGGCGCGGAGCGTGCGACGCCAAAGGCATCATCGCGGCACAGATTGCCGCTGCCGCTCGCCTGCGCGCCGAAGGCATTGAACAACTCGGCCTGCTCTTTACGGTTGACGAAGAGATGAGCAGCCTGGGCGCGCGCTCTGCAAACGAGCACCCGGCGGCCAAGCAGTGTCGCTACCTGATAAACGGCGAGCCGACAGACAATCTGCTCGCCGTCGGCTCAAAGGGTTCGCTGCGCGTACGGATTATAACAAGCGGGCGCGCAGCCCATTCCGCTTATCCCGAACACGGCGAATCGGCGATTGAAAAAATGCTCGCCGTCTTGGCAGACATACTCGCCGCGCCCTGGCCGCAAGACGAATTCTTTGGTGCGACGACGTGCAACATAGGCACAATCGCGGGCGGCACGCGACCAAACGTGATTCCAGCCGAGGCCGAGGCCACGTTGCAGATTCGATTGGTGAAGGATTCGGCCTTGATTAAAAACATCTTCGAGAGAGCCATCAAAGGGCGCGTGGAGATAGAGTATCTTTCCGCCGCCGAGCCTGTGCGAATGCTCGCCGTCGAGGGCTTCGAGCAATGCATCGTGCGTTTCACAACCGATATTCCGTATCTGAAAAACTGGGGGACGCCGCTGCTCATCGGGGCAGGCTCAATCCTCGACGCGCACACTGAGCACGAGAGGGTTTCAAAGTCGGAATTGCTGCGCTCCGTCGAACTTTACGCGCAACTGGTGCGTGCGCTGCTTGCGCAGGAGCGGCATTCGTAACAGGCTTTCAAACATTACTGCGCGCTAGACGTGCTGCGCGGGTAAGGAGAAACTTTTGAAAATCGCTTTGATAGGACACGGCACGATGGGCCAACTAATCGAAGCACGCGCACGTGCCGAAGGCTACGAGGTCGCGCTCATCCTGACTTCGAGCGACGCCGAAGGGCGGAGCAGTGAAGAACTGTCGGGGCGACTGAATGGTCTGGACGTAGCGATTGATTTCTCCGTGGCCGCAGCGTTGCTGGCGAACACAGAGGCGTGCATGCGTGCGCGTGTGCCCCTCGTGGTGGGGACGACCGGATGGCGCGAGCACGAACTGGAAGTGCGTAGCCTGGTCACGGAGCACGATGGCGCGCTTCTTTACGGAGCTAATTTCTCAATCGGCGTCAACCTCTTTTATCGCGTCGTTGCGCGGGCCGCAGAGTTATTCGCGGAGTTTGAAGCTTACGCGCCCTTCATCGAAGAAGCACATCACGCGCGCAAGCGCGATGCGCCATCGGGCACGGCGCTCGTCCTGCGCGATTTGCTCGCGGCACACTACGAACAAGAGATTCCCGTGTCGAGCACGCGCGCCGGTTATATTCCGGGCACGCACCGCGTCGGCTTTGATTCGACGGCAGAGCAAATCACACTCGTGCACGCGGCTCGCTCGCGCGAGGGTTTCGCGGCGGGCGCTTTGCTGGCCGCGCGCTGGATTACAAATCGGCGCGGCGTCTACGAATTTTCCGAGATGATGGAAGAGATACTGAAAGAGAGGAGCGAGGGTAAGCGATGACGATGAACGTTGAATGGCTGCGCGGCTGTGCGACGGCGCTGGTCACGCCGTTTAAGGCGGGCGGTGAAATTGACCTTGAGCGCTTTCGTCAGTTAGTCGAGCGACAGATTCAGGGCGGCGTGCGCCTGCTTGTGCCGTGCGGGACGACGGGCGAGAGCGTGACGATGACGGAAGAGGAAGACCGTCTGGTCATCAAAACGACAATCGAGGTTGCGCGCGGGCGTGCGCGTGTGATTGCGGGCACGGGCAGCAACGCGACTGCCGCCGTAATTGAAAACTCGCGCGCCGCACGCTCCCTCGGCGCTGACGCAGTGCTCGTCGTTGCGCCCTACTACAACAAGCCGATGCAAGGTGGACTCTACGCGCACTTTCGCGCCGTCGCCGAAGCAATCGAAGGCACGCCCGTCATCATCTACAACGTGCCGGGTCGCACGTCCGTGAATATCTCTGCGGAGACGACTCTCAAGCTCGCGCGCGATGTGGAGAATATCGTGGCGACGAAGGAGGCTTCGGGCAATCTCTCGCAGATTATGGCGATTTTGCGCGAGCGGCCAACGGGCTTTCGCGTGTTGTCGGGCGACGACGCGTTGACGCTGCCGATGATTGCGCTCGGAGCGGACGGCCTCATCTCCGTCGCGTCAAACGAGACGCCGGACTTGATGGCGCGGATGATCGAGGCTGCGCTCGCGGGCCACTGGGAAGAGGCGCGCGAGCAGCACTATCGTTTGTTGCCTTTGATGGAAGCGAACTTCATCGAATCGAGTCCGGGGCCTGTCAAGGCAGCGATGGCGATGATGAATTTGCTGGAAGAGCAGTACCGTCTGCCGCTCGTCCCCATAGAGGAGAAGAGCCGCGCGCGACTCAAAGAAGTGCTCGCAGAGCTTGGACTTTTAAAGGAAGCAACACATGTCGCTGCGTGAGAGAATCGAAGCGTTGGCCGCCGCCGGGAAGCAGGAATTCTCGAACGAAGATTTCGATTTGTTCGACGAGTTCAAAGGGGCGCTCAACGCGGGCGCTGTGCGTGCTGCGGAAAAGGGCGCGGACAATGTTTGGCGCACTAACAGTTGGGTCAAGCAAGGCATCCTGCTCGGCTTTCGCATGGGCCAACTAATAGAGATGTCAACCACGGATCATAAGCTCATCTTTTACGACAAGGCGACCTACCCTGTGCGACCGACTAGACTCGAAGAGCGCGTCCGCATCGTGCCGGGCGGGTCGAGCGTGCGCGACGGAGCGTATCTGGCGGCGGGCGTAGTCTGTATGCCGCCTATGTACGTTAACGTTGGCGCTTACGTTGACGAAGGGACGATGATTGATAGCCACGCGCTCGTCGGCTCGTGTGCGCAAGTTGGTAAGCGCGTGCATCTGTCGGCGGCGGCGCAGGTGGGCGGCGTGCTGGAGCCAATCGGCGCTGTTCCCGTCATCATCGAAGACGACGTGCTGGTGGGCGGCAACTGCGGCGTCTATGAAGGCACAATCGTACGCGAGCGAGCGGTGCTTGCGCCGGGCACGATTCTGACGGGCGCAACACCCGTTTACGACCTCGTGCGCGAGCAAGTCTATCGCCGCACAGAGGACGCGCCGTTGGAGATACCGGCGGGCGCGGTGGTCGTCCCAGGCTCGCGTGCGGTCACGACCGAGCGCGGGCGCGAGTGGAATTTGTCGCTGTATGCGCCCGTCATCGTCAAGTATCGCGACGAGCGGACGGAGCGCGCTGTGCAACTAGAGGAGTTTTTGCGTTGAGCGAGTTTCGGCCAGCGGCACGTCTTCGCGGCATCGAGAAGAGTTTGATACGGCAGGTCTTCGACCGCGCGGAGGCGGGCAGCATCAATCTCGGTTTGGGCGAGCCTGACTTGCTGACGCCGGAAGTCGTCCGGCGCGAGGCAGTGCGTGTTGCCGCCGAAGAGCAGAATGGTTACACGACGCACGCAGGGCTTGAGGCTTTGCGCGAGCGCGTCGGCGCCGATTACGAATTTCTCGAAGGTCGTTCCGAACGCGTCATCATCACGGCAGGCTCGCAGGAGGCTTTGTATCTGGCATTGATGACGCTGGTGGACGCGGGCGACGAAGTTCTGCTGCCAGACCCAGGCTTTGTCGCATACCCGACGATTGTCAGGATGGCGGGCGGCGTGTCCGTCTTTTATCGTTTGCCTGCGGGCAATAATTTCAAATTCGATGCGGAGGATTTTCGTCGTCGTCTCTCGCCACGCACCAAAGTAGTCGTGTGCATCAGTCCGTCAAATCCGACGGGGCGAGTGTTAACGAGAGATGACTTGCGCTCGATGGCGGAAGCGCTCGCGGGCACAGACGTGACTGTCATCGCGGATGAGATTTACCGCGATTTGTATTACACGCCGTTGCGACCGGCTTCCTTTTCGGAAGTCTACGCGCGCACGCTCGTCATCGGTGGTCTTTCAAAATCCATGAGCATGACGGGCTGGCGGCTCGGCTGGATGTGCGGCGAGGCGGAAGTGATTAAAAGCGCGCTCGTCCTGCATGGCTACGTGACGACGTGCGCCTCTACGCTTTCACAAAAGGCTGCGCTCGTCGCCTGGACTGCGGAAGCAGAAGAGGCGCGCGCTCACTTTAGAGAGACGTTTCGCACGCGACGCGATTATCTGCTGTCGCTCATTGAGAGCGAGTTGGGCCTGCGTGCGGTCATGCCCGACGGAGCGTTTTACACGATGGTTGATGTTAGCGCTTACGGAAATTCGATGGCTGTCTGCGAGGCGCTGCTCGAACACGGCGTTATCACCGTGCCGGGCGCGGCCTTCGGTGCTGAGAGCGAGGGATTTCTGCGCGTCTCCTTCTGCGCAGAGTTGCCCGTGCTGGCCGAAGGCGTGCGACGAATGGGCATCGCATTGAAGGAACTGGCGATGACAGGAGATTCAAGATAGCGGGTCGAAGTGGCAGTCAAAAGAGGCAGTCAAAATGTCCTTACTGAAAATTTTCGTTGGGAGTTTAGAAGAGCGATGAGCGCGAAAATTCGGGTCGGTATCCTGGGCGCGACGGGCATGGTGGGACAGCGGTTCGTGCAACTTCTCGAAGGGCATCCGCAATTTGAAGTCGCGGCGCTGGCGGCTTCTGAGCGCTCGCGCGGGAAGACTTATGCGGAAGCCTGCGCGTGGCGTTTGCCGTTTGAGATGCCCGCGCGCGTACGCGATTTGAAAGTGGTTGGGCCAGAGCCGCCGCTCGATTGTGAGTTGGTCTTTTCGAGTCTGCCCGGTGAGATGGCGCGCGAAACGGAAGGCGCATTTAAGCGCGCGGGCTATGCCGTCATCAGCAACTCTTCGGCCTATAGGATGGACGAAGACGTGCCGCTCTTAATCCCCGAAGTCAATCACGAGCATCTATCCCTGCTCGATGTGCAACGGGCGTGTGGGGGCGGCGCGGGCAGCGGCCTTATCGTGACCAATCCGAATTGTTCGACGATTATGCTGGCGCTCGTGCTCGCTCCCTTGCACGCGCGCTTTGGCGTCGAAGCGGTCGTGGCGACGACAATGCAGGCGCTCTCCGGCGCGGGCTATCCCGGCGTGGCCTCGCTCGACGTGGTTGATAATGTGCTGCCCTTCATCGCCGGCGAAGAAGAGAAGATTGAGAGCGAGACGTTGAAGATTCTGGGACAGTTAAAGGGGGAGCGCATAGCAGAAGCGCCAATTAAAATCAGCGCGCAGTGTCACCGCGTCAACGTTTCGGACGGACACATGGCGGCGGTGCGCGTGAAGCTTAGAAAAGCGGCTTCGCTCACGGAGGTGCGCGAGGCTCTCGTGTCTTACACTTCGCTGCCGCAGGAGTTGCGTCTGCACTCTGCGCCGGAGCGGCCCATCATTGTGCGCGACGAAATGGATCGCCCGCAGCCGCGCCTTGACCGCGATGCGGGCCGAGGCATGAGCGTCACCGTCGGGCGTCTTCTTCCAGACCACGTGCTCGATTACCGCTTCGTCGCCTTGAGTCATAACACCGTCAGGGGCGCGGCGGGCGCTGCCATCCTCAACGCAGAACTGTTGCTTGCTACAGGACGTTTGAAGCCATGATTTAAACCGCCCCTTATTGCAGCGGCCAGAACATGGGGACGAGCAGCATGACGATGGCGAAGACGGCAATGGTCAGAATCGAGCCGACCTTGACGAAATCGAAGAAGCGATAGCGGCCCGGCGTGAAGATTAGGACGCAGGCAGGCTCAAGCGGCGTCAGAAACGAGCACGAAGCGGCGTAGGTGACGGTGACGGCGAAGGCGCGCGGGTTGAGGCCGAGCGCGGTGGCCGTCTTGACGGCGATGGGCAGCATGACGAGCGCTGCGGCCTGATTTGACATCGGCTGCGTAATCGCCACCGTCATGATGAAGAACCCGGCCATTACTGCGAGGCCGCCGTATGGCTCTCCGAAGTGGCGTATGATGTCTGCGAGATACTGGTCGGCGTGGGTCTTCTCCATCGCGACGCCGAAGCTAATCATCCCCGCGATGAGAACTATTAATCGCCACTCAATCATGTCGTAAATCTCCTGCGTGCGGAGAGCGCGGCTCGCCAGCAGGATGAGCACGCCGATGAGCACGGAGACCGAAAGCGGCAGATTCCAGGGATGCGTGATTGAGAGAATCAGAAAGACGCCGAAAGCTACGAGCGCCCAGCGACGTTTCCCTGCACGCCCGCGCCGAGCCGATACGTCTTCGAGCAGAAGCAGGTTGCCTTCCGTCGCTAAAGGTTCGAGTTGCTCGCGCTTGCCCTGCACGAGCAGCACATCGCCGAAGCGCAGCGGCACGGCGCTGATCTTCGACAACAGCGCGACGCCGTGGCGGTTAATCGCCAGCACCGTTAATTGATAACGCTGGCGAAACTTTAAGCCCTTCAGCGTCCGGTCAACGAAATCCGAGCCGCGCAGCACCATCACTTCAAACAATTCCACGTCGCCCGCTTCCAGCACATTGTCGCTCAACTTAAAGTCGGCTTTAATCTCTATGCCCGTCTCGCTTTTGACGCGCAGGATGTCTTCGACACGTCCCTGCACGAGCAGTAAGTCTTCAACTTCAATTCGTTCATGAGCGCTCGGTGCGATGCGTCCCTGTTTGCCGCGCAGGATACCGACAACCGTCAAGTCTAACTCTTCACCCAGATTCGCTTCGGCCAGCGTTTTCCCGACGAGCGGCGAACCCGGTCTGACAATCACTTCCGACATGTAAGCGCGGATGTTGTATTGGTCGCTCATCGAATCCGAGCCGCCGCGACGCGGCAGCAGCCGCAAGCCTACGAGCAGCATGTAGAGCATTCCGACGCAGACAATGGCGATGCCGACCGGCGTTAACTCAAACATCGAAAACGGCTCCATGCCGTAGCGCGGCAGAGCACCGCTCACAGCGAGGTTCGTCGATGTTCCAATCAGCGTGCATGTGCCGCCGAGGATTGCGCCGAAGGCAAGCGGCATCAGCAGTTTCGATGGAGCGACCCGCGCACGCTCGCTCATGCCAAGGACGACGGGCACGAACATCGCTGTCGTCGTCGTGTTTTTCATGACGGCGGCAGAGGCGGCGGCGACGAACATTATCAACACCGTCAGCCGAAATTCGTTGCCGCCCGCAATCCTGTGTAAGCGCCGCCCGACAACATCAACCACGCCCGTCTTGACCAGCCCGCCCGTCAGGATAAAGAGGCCGGAAATGGTAATCACGATGTCGTTGCCAAAGCCGGAGAAGGCTTCGGTCGGCGTGAGCGTGCCCGTCACGACGAGCGCGATGACGAGCAGGATTGTTACGATGTCAATTGGAATCCGCTCAGTGCCGAACAGAATAAGCGCCAACAAGAGCAGGATGAGCACGATTGCGATAGGAGTAGTCATAAGCCTGTCTGTTATAATCCAGCCATCAGCAATCAGCAATCAGCAGACAGGTTTTCGGGCCTTCAGGTTTAGCTGAATACTGACTGCTCTATTGCTAATTACTTCAAGGGGGTTTTTTATGAGTGAGCATTGCATTCTTGTGATCGAAGATCAAGAGGACTTAGCTGAGCTTTATGAGGAAGCGATAAAAAATGCGGGCTACAAGTCGAGGACGGCGCTCACCGGCGAGGAAGGCATCGCGGAGTTTCGCGCCGCTGGCGCTGACGTTATCCTGCTCGACATGACGCTGCCGGAAATGCACGGAGCGGAAGTGCTGCGCGAGATACGCGCACTCAACGCGAGCGTGCCCGTCATCATCATCACGGGCGAGGCCAGCGAGCAATTGCACCAGCAATGCGAGCGCCTCGGCGTCCACGATTATCTGAAGAAGCCTGTTGATTACGACGCGCTGCTGACCTCAATCAAGCTGGCGCTGGAAATTCCGCCGGAAGAATCAGAAGTCCTGACGCTGCGCCTGCCCGCCCGCGTCTTAGCACAACTCTCCGAGATTGATCCCAATCTCGAACGCGCCATCACACGCTTGCTCGACGAGAGCGGCACGAAGAAGATGAAGGCGAAGGGATAAAGGAAGGTACGGAGCGATGCGGTGACACGGAGACGCGGCGACGCGGCGAAAAAGAAAGAGCCGCTGTTATAGTCAGAGGTGTTTAATCTATTCCCTGACCATAACAGCGGCCCTTGTGTTTGAACGCTTCCTCACCGCGCCTCCGAGTCATTGCCTCGTCGTGTCATCGCGTCTTTTACGTGTGCAATAGTTCGATACCATTGTGCGCGATGGCAAGCATGATGCAGTCTTCCGTGCCTTCGAGTGCGATAGGATGATGTGCGGAGCCTGCCGCGTTAACAAGATAATCGCCCGCGCGATGCTCGCCCGTTTGATCGCGGTAGCCGCCCTGTAGAATCAAGACTTCTTCGATGCCTGTGTGGCTATGTGCAGGATAGCCGCAGCCCGGCTCCATGCGTATGAAGACGGTCGCGTCGCCCGTCTCTTCATCGCGCCGCAGGACGTGTAGATAAACGCCTCTGTGCCTCGTCGCGCGCCACTCGATTGATGAAAGGGAGAACATCATTCAACTACGAATTCATAATCCAGAATTCAGGAGTCAGTAGAAAAGAAAATCAGAATAAAAGCGGGTTGCAGCCGCTTATTCTGGCTTCTGGATTCTGACTTCTGCTTTTACGGTTTTGCTGCGCTGGCCGACGGGTTATGGTCTATGACTTCCATGATGTCGGAGAAGGCTATCTTGATGATTTCGCCGTCGGGGCGTTCCATCTTGACGCTCGGCTTGGTGAGCGCCTGCGTCGTTTTCATGCTGCGGACGATGCCGCGTACACGGCTGCCGTCCTGCGTAATGATTTCGATATTGTCTTGGCCGTAAAGGGGCTTGAGGGCTGCGAGGGCTTTAGTGACTTCCACTGTTTATTACCGCTCTTTCTTTATCCGGTCGGTTAAAGTGCATTGCTTGCGAGGTGATCTTTGGAAAGAGCCTGCGCCGTGCATGTCCTGGTCGCTTTAATTTGATTGCCGTACGTTTAAATTGATGTTCAATCGAACTGCCTCGTTGCCTCTCTTCGGGCTGCGCGCCGTAGCAAAGTGAATTACGCGCGTCGCGCGCAAAGCCGATGTCCGGCGAAAGACAAAAGCGATTAGCGCAAGTGCGCCTTCAACGTGCACGCCTGCGCGCCGCCCACGCGCGCAAACACTATCCTCTAAAGGCTGCCCGGTGGTAAATTATCTGCGCCATTGCCAATATACTGCGCATCTTCCCACAAAGGAAGCGGCGCGAAAGGCGAACTGGATGCAACCGTAGCCCTTTAACTGACGTATTGGAATAGCGTACAAGAGAGACCGAACGCAGCACATCTAGACGAGTAAAACAGTAGGCTTACGTTAATGCACATCGAACCGACAAGCTCCCGTACAGAAACCAGCGGCGCTGGCGCTGTCACGATATGCCCCAATTGCCGCGCAGAGATGCCGTCCGAAATGCGTTTTTGCCGGTCTTGCGGCTTTCGTCTGGGAGAAGGAGTGGCGGAGTATACGGAGACCGTTCGCTTTGAGAAAGCTCCGGCCAGCAAGCCGCAGAGCACAGCGACGCGGGACGCTCGCGGCGCAGCCACAGTTGCGACTCCAAAGTTGAACGCTGCTGCCAGCATCAACGATTGGGGCGCGCTGGCGAGAGATGTCAAGGGCGCGGTCAAGAGCGCTGCCAATCAAATTGAACAGGAGCGGCTCAAACAGCAACAGCTAAAACAGCAGCCGATCAAAGCGAAGCGCAAACGCTCAAAATGGATGGGCTGGATCATCGCTATTATCATCATCTCTGTGCTCAGCAGCGGCAGCTTTAGAGGCCTTTCGGGCTTGCGCAACATCATACGCGACAGCATACGCAGAAGCAGCACGAGCAGTGCTTTGCGCTCCTGGGTTGGAACGAGCACTTTCAAAAATTCCGATCAGGGAGTGACTTTCGATAATGTTGAGCCGCAGGGGTCACCTGCTGATAAAGCCGGGTTAGTCGGCGGCGATTTGATAAAGAGTTTCGACGGCCAGCCCGTTAGAAACGCCGACGACCTCAGGAAGCTGCTCGCGGCGACGCCAATTGGCAAGACAGTCGAAGTCGTTTACATACGCGACGGCGAGACAAAGACGACGAGGCTCACGACCGTTTCCGAAGACGAGATAGAACGGCTCGAAGACGCTGCGGACGACAGGGCGCAGGGCTACGTCGGCATCGGCAGCAGCAGCGAGCAAGTCAGTATTCCCGGCACAAAAATCTACGGCGTCCAACTCAACAGCATACGGCGCAACAACCCTGCCTACATCGCCGGGATGCGAGACGGCGACATCGTAATTGAATTCGACGGCGTGCCGATTCGCACCTACGACGAACTGGAATCACGCACTCGGCGCGCCGCGCCGGACAGCATGGTTAAGGTCATCGTCATGCGCGGGACTGAGCGCCTAGAGATTCAAGTCAAGGTGGGCGTAGACGATTAACTGCGCCCAACATATTCGCGCATTCGCGCTTCCATCTCCTGGCGCACTTCCTCTCTGTCCTCTTCCGCTTCGTCCGCCTCAAACGTTTCAAAGAGCGCGTAAGGCGTCTCGGCAATAAGACGCAACTCCCAGGCTTCGCGCCCGGCGTGTGAGGCGCGCGAAAACCACAGTGCGTCTACGGTGGATTCCTCAAGCGGCGCGTTCTCGAAAACCCGCGCAGTCGATTCATTGATCTCCGTTCGACTTTCGGGCCGCAGCAAGACGCGCCTCAATTGCCAGCCGTGCCTGCGGTAAGTGCTCAGAGTCTCAGTGAATCGCTCAAGCAGGTTCATCAATTTGTAAATCGCATGCGTGCGGCTTAAGAGAGAGGCCAGCCGTCATCAAAGGTGAAACGACTGGCCCGATGTTTTAATCAATAATCAGTTACGGTGGCAGGCTATTCCACTCTTTCTGCGGTTATTTTCATCTTCCACTCGCCGCCTTCCTTGACGAAGTGACCGATTTTCCAAACGCCCCTGACATCCTTATACTCAAGCGTCGCCGTCTCGCCGTCAATCTTCTCGTTGCGCGTTTCGAGGCTCTCCGGCATCGGAAGGTCTGGACTCTCCAGTTGTTGCTTGAGCTGGTCGTCAAGATTCTGCCCGCTCTTTTTCATGAACTCTTCCAAGCGCTGCAAATCGTCGGATGCGATTGTTCTCTTATAGCCCGCAATATCCTTATTTTTGGCGGCAGTATAGGATGCTTTCAGAACTTCGGCGGGGGAAGAGAATGTAGCAGTAGAGGCGGTCGTGCTGGTGTTTGACGTGCTGGTATTAGACGTGCTGGTGTTCGGCGCGCCCGTGTTCTTCGTTTCGGTGCTGGCGATATTAGTCGAAGTGCTTGCGGTGTTGCTATTGGTTGTCGTTTGGGAGCAGGCCGCCGAGGCGAGCGCGATGGCGATTAGCGCGGCGAGCATTGAAATATTCTGTCGTCTCTTCATCTGTTATTCCTCATGCGCGGAAACTTTGTTTGACCTTACAGGCCACAGCCCATTATGATTCGCTTGCCGCTAGAGAGCAAACCGCCATCCACGCGGCTTCAATTGAGGACGAGATTTCTCGTCCCGGAGAAAACGCGCCAGCCAGATTTCCGCTTCGTTAACGAGCGCTTCATGTTTTTAGATAAATTCGCCCCCCGAAAGCCAACAGGCTCGCGCGCAAGCCACACGCGAGGCATGAAAGGTCTGGCCGTCATCTGCACGATGCTGCTGATGACCGCTTTCCTGTGGCTTGTCTTCGGCTGGACGCAGGCGCGCGAAAGTGCTGCCGACCAAAAATTGCCAAGGGGTGAAACGAGCAAGACAAAGAATCTGGTTCAGATGTCCGAGATTAAAATGGATCAGAAGAAGAAGGACAATAAAAATACGTCGCCGTTTTATATGGCTCTGGACGAGGCGCTCTCCCTGCGCGGAACGAAGCTCAAGGACGTTTGCGACTTGAGAAACCCCGTCGCACGGCGCGTGCTGGAAGACTACGGCGCGATGTTTCTGGCAAACGAGACGGTGCTGCCGCCGCCCACGTGCGTTTTCAACAGCCAGAAAGAGGTTGATGAATTTCAAAACGAGGCGGGCTTTACGCTGGCGCTCATCGGCGGCGACGAAATCGAATTGCAACCGGCGGCGATGGCTGCCCTGCTCGCAGCACGCGAGGAAGCGCGCAAAGCAGGTCTGGACATTACTCCGCGCGACGGCACCGAAGCCGCGCGACGCAGCTTTGCTGACACGGAGCGGCTCTGGGCCACGCGCTTTCTGCCCGCGCTCGTACACTGGCAAAAACTCGGACGCCTCTCACGCGAGCAGGTCGCACGCCTGCGACGCCTTTCGCTCAAAGATCAAGTCCGCGAAGTCTTAGAGCTTGAAAAGAGCGGCATCTATTTCAGCACGGATTTTTCGAAATCCATTCTCTATTCCATCGCCGCTCCGGGAACGTCGCAGCACATAGCGATGCTTGCGCTCGACGTAGACCAGTTTGCAAACGAGCGCGTGCGGCGCATCCTCACACGCCACGGCTGGTTTCAAACCGTCAAGAGCGACCTTCCGCATTTCACTTTTCTCGGCCTCGCGGAGAAAGATTTACCCTCGCGTGGCCTCCGCTCCGTCAAATCCGGGGCGCAGCTATTCTGGATACCAAACGTCAAGGAAAACGATGAAGTCGGAACGATGAACGATGAATGACAGACTTGTTCTTGATAGTTCATCCTTCATCGTTCCTACTTCCGACTTGCTCTTTAAGGAGAACCCCTACAGATGACATTCTGCACCAACTGCGGTCAACAAAACGATGATACGGCGCGCGCCTGTACCAACTGCGGAAGTCCGCTCGGCTCAAGTGCGTCGGGCGGCCAGAATCCCTATCAGCCGACGGGTGGGCCTTCGTCTTACCCGCCGTCCGGCTCAGCGCCTTACCCTCCGACGGGTGCGCCGCCGACCAACCCTTATGGCACGCAGCAGCCGCCGCCTTACGGTAGTCCGGGCTACAGCGACCCGTAT
The DNA here is from genome assembly GCA_036387475.1 of Pyrinomonadaceae bacterium. Taxonomy (GTDB): domain Bacteria; phylum Acidobacteriota; class Blastocatellia; order Pyrinomonadales; family Pyrinomonadaceae; genus DASVTR01. The sequence goes on from DASVTR010000016.1 coordinate 30,132, forward strand.
GCCAATCAACCTTACGGCACTCCCGGTTATGGCAATCAGCCTTACGGGATGCAACCGGGCGGCTTTCAGGGTGGCTACGCGAGCAGCGGATTGATGTCCGTCGGCGAGAAACGCGACCCGTTAATGGTCATCGTCTTTACTTTCCTGACCTGCGGCATCTACGGCATCTGGTGGATGGTCACGTATGGCAACGAAGTTAAAAACTCGCTTGGACGACAGGATTTGAATCCGGGCATGGACTTGGTGCTCGGCATCATTACCTGCGGCATCTGGAGCACCATCGCCTTCTGGTACAAATACCCGAAGCTGATTATGGAGATGCAGCAGCGCGTCGGATTGCCGCCCAACGACATCTCGACGACAACACTATTGCTCGGCATCTTTTTCGCCCCTGCCGCTCTCTACATCGTTCAGAGCGAGTTGAACAAAATCTGGGATGCTGCCGGCGGCAGAAGATGAGCACGACTCTCAACATCCGTCAGCAGGAAGCCGCAAGCAGTGAGCAGCAAGGACGCGTTCCGCTTGCTGCTCACTGCTCATCGCTTACTGCTAACTCCAAGGCAGCGCGTGGGCGAGCATGGCTTGTGTTGCTGGGGCTGACAGCGATGTTTGTCGTCGCCGCGCTCTGGCGTCCGCCGGACGAATCGCAGTGGGTGTTGTGCCCGTTTCGCGCTCTGACGCATTATCCGTGTCCGGGCTGCGGGATGACACGTGCTTTCTGTGCGTTGGCCCACTTTGAGTTCTGGCGTGCCATCAAGTTCAACGCGCTCAGCCCGCTGTTGTTTCTCGCGGCGCTCCTTATCTGGGCACGCGCGGCAGCCACCGTCTTCCGGCTTGAGCGCCTGCGCATCCTTCTCGCACGACTGCCGCGCCCCACGCCCCTTGCTGCCAAGCTCACGCTCGCGCTCGTAATGGCATGGTGGGCTGTGCGGCTGGCCGGAGGATTTTAATAAAGCAGAAGTCAGAATCCGGAATTCAGAATACCAGGCTGCAACCGCTTTTATTCCGATTCTTTCTTCTGGCTTCTGACTCCTGCCCTTACTTATGAAACGTTGTCCGGCCTGCCAGAGCACTTACGCCGACGATTCGCTTCGCTTCTGCTTGCAGGACGGCGCGACGTTAGAGCACTTGAGTGCGAACGCCTCTGATGATTACAAGACGTTAGTGCTGCCCGAAAATACTGCGGGACGCGAATTACCGCCGACGGAAAAGTTAAACTTCGGAGCGGGAGCAACGGCGTCTCCGCGCCCCGCGCCGCCGACCGCTCCGCACAGACCGCGCGACACCAATCCCATCACCGAACATGCCATCACGGGCCAGCCGAAAACACGCAGCACCGCTTCAATCGTCGGCCTCACGGCCTTAGCCACTATCCTGCTGCTGGCGCTCGGCGGCCTCAGCGCGTGGCTACTATTGAGAGACAGAACCGATAACACTCAGCGCAACGACAACGCCGGAAACGTCAGCGAGAAACGCGGCGGCGAGAATCAGAACAACATGCTGCCCAACAGCAACACCCGGCAGACTCCTAACACAAACGGCGCTTCCTCTCCATCGCCCACTCCGACACCTACTTCAACGCCGACGCCGAGTACGTCGGTGGAAGAGAGAGAAGTGCGCGCTGCTCTCAACGGTTGGTTGTCAAGCTTTAGAGCGAGAGACATTGACGAATACATGGCCCACTACGCAAGCGTGCTGGAGGCTTACTATCTGGCCCGCAACGTCAGCGTCGAAAGAGTGCGTGTGGATAAGGAGCGCGCGTTTGCGAAATATACGACGATAGAGGTGTGGCTAAGCGACGTGCGTGTTCAAGTCGATCCTTCGGGCGTGCGCGCCGTAGCGCTCTTTAATAAGTCTTATCGTTTTACCAGCGATGGCGCGAACCCTTATGTCGGCTCCGGCCTCAATCGCTTCACCTTTAGAAAGATCGGCGGCCAGTGGCTCATCACCGGCGAAGAAGATTTATCGCACTGAAAGCAATGGAGGTGAAACGATGAACGCGGAACGATGAACGCGGAATAAAAGACAAACTGCTTGACAGTTCATCGTTCCGCGTTCCTATTTCATCGTTTCTTTTCCGCCACTTTTCCTTTTACCTTTTGCCTTTCTTGGTGCTACACTGCGCAGGTATCCGGCACTGTTGCCTGTCGCCGGATACGCCCCTCTCCTGTAACAGCAAGGGCAGACCAAAATAAAAGAAGCTTAACTCGCGCCGCACGACACGCGCCGTTCCCCGCGCCGTAGCGCTGTTCGAGCGACCCTTTAGTCTCTGAAAGAAGGGCCTCGTTATGGATGTCCCCCACATTATCGCCGGACGATTTCGCATCGAATGTGAAATCGGGACGGGCGGAATGGGCACTGTCTACCGTGCCACACACCTTGGCCTCGAACGCCCCGTCGCCGTCAAGATTATCAAACCAGAGTTTGCCGCCGATCAGGACGTAGCCGACCGCTTTATGCGCGAGGCGCGGACGATGGCAAAGCTCCGCCACCCGCACGCCGCGATGATCTTCGACGCGGGCAACCTGCCCGACGGTCGCCACTTCATCGTCATGGAGTTTGTCGAAGGCCGTACGCTCTCCGAGATACAGGCGCGCGAAGGACGCTTTACGCCCGAACGCGCCGTCCGCATCGCCGCAGACATTTGCGACGTGCTCTCGGAAGCGCATCAACTCGGCATCATCCACCGCGACCTCAAGCCGTCGAACATCATGCTCAACGACCGTGGCATCTGCGTGCTCGATTTCGGCGTCGCTAAAGTGCTGACCGGCGCGGACGCCACCGCGACGCACGCGACCACAGGCTCAGGCGTCATCGTCGGAACTCCTCGTTACATGTCGCCCGAACAATGTTTGGGCCAAAGCGTCGGCGCGCGTTCAGACCTTTACAGTCTCGGCGTGCTGCTCTACGAGATGCTGACCGGGCGACCGCCCTTTGTTGACGCCCTGCAATCTGCCGTGCTCGTCAAGCAGGCGACAGCCGCGCCTCCGCCGCTGCCGCAACTGCGGCCCGATGTGCCGCGCGCACTCGCCGTCGCCATTCACACGCTGCTCGCCAAGCGTCCCGAAAACCGTCCGCAGAATGCAGAGGCCGCGCGCAAGCTTTTGGAAAAGAGCATCGTCCGCCCACCGCAGACCTTGAGCGAGGAACAGCCGTTCTCCGGAACAGTCGCCGCACTCAATATGTCCAGCCGCAGCGTTGTCTTTCGCGCCGTCGCGCCCGTCGCGCTCATCGCCGTGCTTGGCCTTGCGCTGCTCAGTTGGGGACGCAGCGGACAGACCGCGCCCGCGCCCGCTGCCGCCTTGAACGACGAAACGCCCGCGCGCACCAACAGCACCGCCTCGCGCGATTCAACATATTACGCAGCACCGCCGCCAGTTACACTGCCGCCGCAACAGCCGTCGCAGCCGCTTCCAAGCCTTGAGGCGGCGCGGCAGATTGCCCGCTCAGTTTCGCAAGGCACGCTCAGCGACGTGCGTGTCTTAAAGACTGAACGCGACGCGGCGATTGTCGCCCTGCATGATGAACGGCGCGAAGGTAACTCACACATATTCGCGCTCGAACGCAAGGGAGCGCAATATCATGTGGCGGCGAAGGCAGCGCTCGACGCGCCGGATTTTCGCGGCGCGACGTGGACTGCCGAAGCGCTAGACGTTGACGGCGATGGCTACGACGAAGTGCTCTACGCGGGGACAAATCCCCGCAAGTTTGCCGCCGACCGCCGCCTCGTGCTTTATGTTCCACGCACGCGCCAGTCTTACGCGCTCCGCGTCGAAAATCGAAGCGGCGGCCAAAAGCCATCGCGCATTACTCTTTCGCCCAACGCGCAGACGCGCGCGGCCACGCCCTACCGCGCAGCGCTACAGCAACACGCCACGACAAGCAAGTAGAAAGCAGGAACGCAACAACGATGAAGGCGTGGCGATTCAACCTTGAATCGCCACGCCTTCATCGTTGTTGCCTTTCTGCTTCATCGTTTTATTTCATCCTCCACAATTGCTTTTACACTATCGGCCATGCCAAGATAGGCGGCGTTTTGGCCCGCTTGGCCCATCTTAATTTTCGTTGGCGTGGTTCACGTTCTCAGTTGATGCAGCGCTCACATTTTGACCAGTCTGCCTGCGACCGGCTCTCGGAGTCTGTGCAGGAAATCGAAAAGGGCACGGATGCAGAGATTGTCATTGTCGTGCGCGCACGCTCCGGCCTCTATCGTCATGCAGACTATCTGTTCGGCGCGCTCCTCGCCTTCGTCGGTCTGCTCTTCCTGCTCTTCTCGCCCTTCGAGTTCGGGCACTACTTTGTCGCCATTGATGTCCTGCTGCTCTTCGTGCTTGGCACGTATGTCTCGTCGCACAGCAACGCTATCCGCCGTCTGTTGACGACAAAGAAGGATCGCGCGGACGCCGTGCGTACGGGGGCGGCGGCGATGTTTTACGAAGCGGGCATCGCCAACACGGATGCTGAGATGGGCGTGCTCGTTTATCTCTCTTTGCTGGAAAGGCGGCTGGAATTAATCGCGGATCGCGGAGTCTTGAAGGCCGCGCCGCCGCTCGAATGGAACGAATGCTTGTACGAGTTGCACCGCGCCGGACGCCGCCCGCAACTTGAAACTTTGCTGCAAGCGCTCAATCATCTAGGCACGCTTTTGGCCGAGCATCTGCCGCCGACGGGCAAGAACCCGAACGAACTGCCCGACATGCCGCGCTTTGATCTGAAATGAAATTCAATCGCCACATAAAGAGCGCTTTACGCCTTGTTGCCGTCGCCTGCATTGCCTGCGTCGCGCTGCTTGCCGTGGGAGAGTTAGTAGAGGTCTGGGCGCGCGTCGGCGGTGGCGGCTCTTACAGCGGCGGCAGGAGTAGAGGAGGAGGAAGCGGCGGTGATGGCGGCGGCGCGATTCTCTATCTAATTTTTCGTGCGCTGCTCTGGCTGACCATCGAAGTCCCCGTCGTCGGTATTCCGCTCGACATCATCGTCATCGGCGGTCTGATTTATTACTTCGGTTTTAAGAAGACTAAGGACGAGCCTTCAACCTGCTCTTCGCCATCTTCGGGCGTCGTGCCGACGACAACGCTCAACCTCGGAACTCCGCAGCATCGTCGCACAGGCTTCAAACAGGAGTTTGACCAGCTTCGCCGCTTTGACCCGAATTTTTCGGAAATCATCTTCACGGATTTCTGTTACGCGCTCTATGCAAAGGCCCACGAAGCGCGCGGGCGCTCGCGCGAAGCGCTCGAACAGCTTTCACCATACCTGAGCGCAGAAGCGCGACAAACGCTCATCGGGCGCAACCCGCCAAACTTGCAGGCGGTCATCGGCATTATCGTCGGCTCGATGCAGGTCGCGGACGTTCAGGGTCTTGCGACGCCCGTCGTCAAAATCACCGTCGACTTTGAGACCAACTATACGGAGATGGTCGCTGACGGCAATAAATCGCGCGAGATGACTTATTACACGCGCGAGCGCTGGCTCCTGGAACGCCGCCGCGATGTGCTCTCGCCGACACCTGCACAGGCTGTCGCTCTTCATTGCCCGCGTTGCGGCGCTGCTCTGGAAAAGAACGTGCAGGGCGCTTGTGCCTTCTGCGGCGCAAAAATCGAGAGCGGCGAATTTCAATGGTACATCCGCTCGATTCAACTCCTGAGCCGTGAAGCGCGTGGGCCGCTGCTCACGTCGGACGTGCCCGAAGTCGGCACGGATTACCCGTCCGTCATTCAACCCGGCTTGCAGAACATCCGCGCTAACTTTGAGCGCAATCACCCGGAGTTTACGTGGCCCGAATTTGAAGCGCGCGCGCGGCTCATCTTTAACGAATTGCAGGCCGCGTGGTCTTCGCTCGATTGGGAGCGTGCGCGCCCGCACGAGACGGACAGTATCTTTCAAATGCACCGCTACTGGATTGAAGAGTACAAGCGACAGAAATTGCGCAACGCGCTCGACCAGTGCCGCATTACCTCTATGCAGCCCGTCAAGATTAAGGAAGACACTTTCTATAACGCCATCACGCTCCGCATCTGGGCCGAGGGTTACGACTATACCGTTGACCAGCAGGGCAAAGTCGTCAGCGGCTCGAATAAAAAATTGCGCAAGTGGAGCGAGTACTGGACGTTTATCCGCCACCGCCAGGCCAAGCCCATACACGCCCGCGCAGACCTCAACTGCCCGAATTGCGGAGCGCCCCTGAAGGTCAACGTCACGGGCATCTGCGAGTATTGTCGCGGCAAGGTGACATCGGGTGAGTTTGACTGGGTGCTCTCCAAAATAGAACAGGATGAATCTTACGCGGGCTGACATCCTCAAAGCCTCAACGAACATCGAACTGCCCGGCGCTTTGAAACGATGAAGTCGGAACGATGAAGGATGAACTGTTAAGAGCTTGTTTTCCATTCATCGTTCATCGTTCCTATTTCATCGTTTTCCCTGTGTGCTAAGCTATCGGAAATAAGAAAATCCGACCCAAACGATGAATGGAGTTTTTGTGAAACGTAATCTGAGTATCCTTCTCATCCTCTGGTCGCTGTTCGTCTCAGTGACCGCACCCGTCTACGCGCAGACAGCCGCGCAGCAGCCCGCGCGCTCTTCATCAGGAGCAGCAACGGCGACTGCTCCGGTGCAGCCCATTCAGGGAGCGAAGCTGGTCAATCGTGTGCTCTCAAACGGCCTCGAAGTGATCGTGCTCGAAGACCATTCCGTGCCGCTGGTGACTATTGAGCTGGCCGTCAAGAACGGCTCTTACACAGAGTCGCCGGAACTAAACGGCCTTTCGCATCTTTACGAGCACATGTTCTTCAAAGCCAATCGCGCGATTGCCAGTTCGGAAGATTATCTGGAAAGAATCGGCCAACTAGGCATCGCCTACAACGCCTCAACGCGCGAGGAAGTGGTTAATTATTATTTTACGACGACCAGTCCGAACATGCGCACCGCGATGAATTTCATGCGCGACGCCGCACGCTATCCGCTCTTTAACAAGGGCGAGTTTGAGCGCGAGCGCGAGGTCGTCATCGGCGAGATTGACCGCAACGAATCGAACCCGTTCTATTATCTCGATCTTGAATTGAAAAAGCGGCTCTTCTACAAATATCCGAGCCGCAAGACTCCGCTCGGCAGCCGCGAGACCGTCTCAGCCGCCACGACCGATATGATGCACCTGATTCAGGGGCGCTATTATGTGCCGAACAATTCGGCGCTCGTCGTCACGGGCGATGTCGCGCCCGAAGAAGTCTTCAAGATGGCGCAGGAGTTTTACGGCGATTGGGAGCGACGCGAGAAAGACCCGTTCGTAGAGTTTCCATTGGTCGAGCACCCGCCGCTGCCGAAAAGCGAAGGCGTCATCATCAAGCAGCCGGTGCAGAGCGTGATGGTGATGATCGGCTGGCATGGGCCATCCATTGGCAAGGATAATCCCGGAACTTACGCGGCGGACGTTTTCTCTTTTATCCTGACGCAGCCCAACTCGCGTTTCCAGCGCGCTCTCGTTGACACGGGCCTCACCAACGGCGTCGGCATAGGCTATTACACGCAGCGCAACGTCGGCCCCATCACCGTCGTCTTGCAGACCACGCCCGACAAGGCACGCGCGGCCATCAAGGCCACCTACGACGAGATAGCGCGATTTAACGACAAAGATTATTACACGGACGAGCAGCTAGAGAGCGCCAAAGCCTTGCTCGAAGCCGACGACCTTTACTCGCGCGAGAAGCTCTCGGAATACGCGCACACGCTCTCCTTCTGGTGGGCCTCTACGGGCATTGACTATTTTCGCGGCTACCTCAGTAATCTACGCAAGACGACGCGCGCAGACATCAGCCGCTACGTCACCACCTACATTCAAGGCAAGCCGCACATCAGCGTCGCGCTCATCTCCGACGAAGCGCAGCAACAAATTCAATTGAAACCGGAAGAGCTAATAGGACAATGAACAAGAACAGAAGTCAGAAGCCAGGAGTCAGAAGCCAGAATGCAGTGGGCAATCAGCAATCGACAATCGGCAATCAGCACGCAACGGGTGGAGCGTGGGCAGTAGCGAGAAAGTTTTTTACTGCTTACTGCTTACTGCTTACTGCTTACTTTCTTTTCCCGCTGAGCGTTGCGGCGCAGACGGCGAAGCCAGCCGAGACCCCGAATACTGCTGCGCGTGCGGCGGCTGAACGAAAGACGGAAGCGCTTGCCGCCTCACTCGTCACGGAGTTTGATGTTAACGGCCTGAAGGTGCTGGTCAAACGGCGCGAGGGGAGCCAGACGGTCGCAGCGGGCCTTTTCCTGCGCGGCGGCTCGCGCAACATCACTGCGGAAAACGCAGGCATTGAATCGCTGATGCTCGCGGTCGCAACCGAAGCGAGCAAGAATTTTCCGCGCGAGCGGATGCGCACCGAACTGGCGCGCATGGGCACGCTCATCAACGGCGGCCCAAACTATGATTACTCGATGCTGATGCTCGGCTCGACGCGCCAGAACTTCGACCGCTCCTGGGAAATCTTCACGGACGTTGCGCTCAACCCATCGTTTACATCTGAAGACATGCAACTCGTACAGGCCCGCATGGTCTCAGCCCTGCGCGACGATACGGATGACCCGGACACTTATCTACAGAGATTGCAGGAGCGCGCTGCTTACGCCGGGCATCCCTACTTGAATCGACCGCAGGGAACGGCGGAGACGGTGGCGCGTCTGACGGTCGAGGATTTACGTCGCTACCATCAACAAATGATGCAAACTTCGCGCTTGCTGCTGGTCATCGTCGGCGACTTGGACGCGGCGCAGGTGCGACAACGAATCACAGAGTCTTTCGGAAAGTTGCCGCGCGGCAACTACAGCCAGCAACCGCTCCCGCAACTCTCTTTCGATACTCCGACCGTCGAAGTCACACGGCGCGGACTGCCGACCAACTACATTCAAGGCTGGTTCGCCGCTCCGCCTTTGACCGCCGCCGACATCTATCCGATGCGCATTGCTTCGGCGATCCTGCGTGACCGCGTTTTTGAGGAAGTACGCGTCAAGCGCAATCTCTCTTATGCGCCGAGCGCGTTTCTCAAAGACCAGGGCGCAAACGTCGGCGGCATCTACGTGACGGCGGTTGATGCCAACCAGGCGGTGCGCGTCATGCTCAGCGAGATTTCGCGTTTGCAGACAAAGCCGATTGACCAGCAGGACATCACCGGCGTCGTCTCGCAATACCTGACGCAGTATTATCTGGGCCAGGAGACGAACGCAGCGCAGGCCAGCGAGCTTGCACAGTATGAATTAATCGGCGGCGGCTGGCGCAACTCCTTTGAGCAGTTAGAGCGCCTGCGCGCCGTCACACCGGCAGACGTGCAGCGCGTCGCCAAGAGCTACATGAAGAATATACGCTTTGTCGTCATCGGCGACCCGGCGCGCGTAGACACTAAGGTCTTCACGTTCCAGACGGGGGATTAAAAGCGCCGCGGCGATGCGGCGAAAGAAAAACGCAACTGAACGTGTAGATAAAGAAAGACGCGGCGATTGAATCAACAATCGCCGCGTCTTCGTCTTCGCGTTTCTTCGGTCTTTGTTTTCTCGACGCATCTTACTGGATAGCCTTGTTTAAGGGATTCGGCGTCGGCGTTTGTGATTTCTTATAGTCTGTGATTTTCAGTGCGGTGGCTTGCCAGCGGCCCTGGCGTTTGGCGAAGGTCTCGCTGAAATTCCAGCTATCCTCCTTGCCCTGGATTATCACGGAGACGTGGCCCGTGACGACGCCCGTATCGCCCGTCGTGGTTGACTTCAGTTTATCCAGACTGTAGGAGTCGTACTTCTTATCCGGGCTGATGGTCTCCAGCACCTGCGACTTGTTGAGAGTTTTGCCGTCGCCTGTCGTCTCCCTGTAATCCTCTGCCAGCAAGCTCTCGACTTTCGCTCTGTTGCCCTTCATCCGCGCCGTGAACATCTCGCTGTAGAGCATCACCAATTCCGTGAACGGGTTTTCATCCGTGCTGGCATTCGCGTTGGCGTTGCCCGGCTGCGTCTTTGTGTTCTCGTTTGAAGCGGCGCTTTCCTTGGCGGGAGCGTTCGTGTTTGCGGTCGAGTTTTGGACAGACGTGTTGGCGTTGGAGTTCGTTTGATTCCCGCCGCCGCAAGCCGATTGAGAGAGAAATAAAGCTGCTGCCAGAAGAAAGACGACGCCGTAGATTCTTTTCATCTTAAACAATTCCTGTCGAGCAAAATTAGCACAGCAGAGCACACTTAAAGCTGAATTTGCCGACAAGTCAACTGCAAAACCGCGCCGCTCTCTTTTTATCTCTCTATCTCGCGTTGCAGCTTTTTGTACAACTCTACGTCGAGTTCCCGTAGCGTGCTCGCTTGCGCGCGTGCCGCGTCGCGGTCGCCGATCTCCAGATACGTCATCCCCAGATTGTAGTAAGTCTCAGGCAGATGCGGCTGGATTCGTGCGGCGCGCTCGTAGGCTGCGATGGCCTCTGTAAATCTTCCGGCGTAGTAGTAGGCATCGCCCAGCTTGTTGTAAGCCTCTACGGAATTCGGGCGCAAAGAGATGGCGCGCTGGTATGCTTTGATAGCATCGTTGTTCTTGCCTTGCTTGACCTTGCAGTAGCCGACCTGAATCCAGGCGTCGGCGCGCGAGGGATTCTTGACCACAGCCGTCTCGAAATAGTTGAGCGCGCTGTCGTAGTTTCCCAGCCAGAGCGAATTCAGGCCGCTGCGATACCACCACTCTGCGACAGCCTCCGGCGGCTGCGCGCTTTTATTACGGGCGGCCATCTGCTCGAAGGTCTGGAGCGTGCGAGGATCAAGCGCGGTGACGCGCCCTGCGCCGAGCGCTAGATTGATGTTCTGACCGTTGGTGACCTTGATGGTGATGACGCCGATGACCTGTCCCTTCATGTTGAAGAGCGGGCTGCCGCTATTGCCGTGGGAAATCGGCGCGGTGGTCTGAACGATCTTTCCGAGGTTCGGCACTTCGCGGATAGCGGAAACGATGCCGTCCGAGACAGAGCCTTCGAGCCGAAGCGGATTACCGATGACGAAGACGCTCTCGCCTTCTTCCGGCGAGGCTGTGCTGAGTTCGAGCGGGCGTATGCGGTCAAGCGGAAGCTCGACGCTCAGGAGGGCCAAATCACCTTCCTCGTCTAAAGCGAGCGCGCCCGTGACCGGATAGGTTCTGCCCTTTCCGTCGAGCGTTCTGACTTCGGCCCGGCGCGCTCCTTCGATGACGTGCATGTTGGTGACGACTTCGCCGGGGCGGACGAAGAATCCGCTGCCAGTCATCAGAGCGCCGCCTTTCGCGTCGTAAGTAATGATGGAGACGACCGAGGGCTTGACGCGGCGAATCAAATCGGGAAGCGATTCCTGAGCCGCGGCGCTGCGCGCAGTAGTAGCAGCAGCGGTCGCGAAGAGAAGAAGGGCCAGCCAGAGGGGGAATCTGTGTTTCAGCATGGCTTTTATGATTACTTCGACGGCGCGTGCTTTACGGAAAAGCCCGCACCGGAAGAGAGAGGCATTCTAGCGGGGGCTAAAATACATCAAATGGTCGAAGAATAATCGGCGCTTGCGAAAGAAGCGTCCGACACTTGGCGGCGGTTTAAGTCGGGAATTTGTCGGCCCGCCGGGACAGAGCGTGTCAACGGATAAGCCGGGCGGCACTGGCGAGTCAGGCTGCGGGGCCAGCCTGCTGTGCCTCAGGCTATATTGAATATAACACACGCCGTCGCTAAAAAAATACAAATATTATGGCCCGCCTGTTTACAAAAAAAAGAGGCCGTCCTCTTTTACGAAGACGACCTCTTAATAGTTCAGAGCCAAGCGTCCTAAAGCTTTAACGGATGCCCTTGGCTTTCCTTCCGGTCTCTTATTTAACGACCGTTCCGATAATCGCGCCGCTCGGCGTTGACTGCTCATCTTCCATCGTGATGAAGAGGCCGAAGTCCGTCAGCGCTGTTTCGGTCTGTATCTGCGCTTCGTTACGCTGGCCCGTATTAACTATCTGGCCGAGCTTCACGAACTTGTTGTCGGGCGAGACGGCCCACACCGCGTAAATCTTACCGGCGGGCGCTTCCTTCAGTTCATGAAAGCGCATCTTGATGGTCGTCGGGCCGTCTTTGCGCGGCTCAAGAAAGACGTTGGCGCGCGCGCCCGTCAACGCTCCCGAAAGATTAATTTTCATCTGCGTATCTGTGCCGCGACGAAAGCCCGGAATGCCGAGCATCGGCGCGCTATAGACTGGCGTCGCGCCGCTGGTTGTCGTGGCCGAGACGCGCTCGCCGACCGCCGCGCCATCGCGCTCGCCGCTGCTGGCGAGAGGCACGACCGCAAACCCATTTGGAATGGCGCTGCGGAGCACGACGTTGGTCGTCGGGCTATAGGTTGTCAGATTAGCTTCGGGCGAAAGAAAGAGCATAAAGCTATTGAGCGGCGTCACGGTCTTAAATGTCGCCGCGCCATTGTTAGCCGTCACAGGGCCAAGCAGTGTCACACGCCCCGCCGGGTCAACCGCATACAGGTTGTAGTTAGCGGCGTCGCCCGTCAGCCCCGTCAAATCTAAATTAATCGTCGTTCCATCAGCCGAACGCAGGATTCTGGCGTTCCCGGTAGCGCCCGGAATCGCGGTCGTCGGCGTCAAATTCACAGTCACTTCTTTGCCGACCGGATACTCGACGACAGTCCAGGAGCCGTCAGCGTTCTGCACGGCTGTCGTCTGTGTCGTCGTAGTTGTTGTCGTGGTGGTTGGTTGTTGCGCGAAGGTTGTTGCTGATGCTAGGGAGAGAAGTATTCCCCCTGCAATGCACAGTAAACGTTTATTCATCAAAAGTGTCCCTCCTGAAGTTAAGATTTATCCGTTGTAAGGGGGAAGGTGTATGAGCTAAGCACAGATCTGAGGTCGCAACCCCTATGCCACTCAGGAGGAACGTTTAACCTTGCAACTGCAAAGTTTAGAGCGACTATGCGGAGGGGAAAAGCGAAACGTTACAGTACATACGTGTATGCAATAGCAACTTTGAGGGCAGCAGAAATGATGAAAGCGTAAGGATAAAAGCGTGACTACTCATCTTGAACAGCCACGCTTTCATCCTTGCTTTTCACGCCGCTGCGATAGACGCGACGCTCTGAACTGCATCTCGCCGCTGAGAAACCTCGCGCGCGATTTCGGTAATCCGATCAACTGTGAAAGGTTTGGCGACGACCCATTCCACCTGCGCGGCCTTTTGTTCATGTGAGCCGACGGCTTCGCCCCAGCCAGTGATGACGGCCAGCGGGAGCTGCTTATCCTGCGCGCGAATAGCACGCGCCAGTTCCCAGCCGCTCATGCCCGGCAAGCCAACATCCGTGAACACAGCGTCAAACTGCTCAGCCTGAAAGAGAGCCAGCGCCTCGTGGCCTCCGTCGGCCAGGCAAACCTGACAGCCTTCCTTTTCAAGTATGTCGCGCAATAGCTCGCGCACGTAATCCTCATCGTCAACCACAAGGATTTTCGTCTGCTGCGGTTTCTGTGAAAACGCAGCCCTGGCAGGCACAATCAAATCGCCCGTCGGAGCAACCTTGACCACGCCTTTAGCGATAGGCAGATTGATACGAAAAGTAGTTCCGCGATTAATCTCGGAATCAACTTCGACCGTTCCTTCGTGGCGACGAATAATGCCGTAAGAGACAGCAAGGCCAAGCCCCATGCCCGTCTTGCCTTTCGTCGTAAAGAACGGATCGAAGATGCGCGAGCGAACCTCTTCGCTCATGCCTGCGCCCGTATCGCTGACGGAGATTTCAACCGCGTCGCCAATCTCTTTGGTCGCCATCGTCAGCGTCCCGCCGCAGGGCATCGCGTCAATCGCGTTGAAGACCATGTTGACCAGCACTTCGCGTAACTCCGATTCGTCTCCCATCAACAAGGCTTTGGAGCGAATCTGTAGCTCAAGACCGATGTGAACGTTAGCGGCTTCGGCGTGGTCTTTCCAGCGCGGGCGCGTAATCTCGCTGACATCCAGGAGCAGTTGGTCTACGGACACAGGTTGGAAATCATGGTCGCGGCGTTGGCGCGCAAAATCCTGAATACGCTTGATGGTCTTCGCGCCGTCTTTCGCCGTCTTGATGATGATCTTCAATCCGCTCTGAATTTTCTCCGGGTCGGTCGTGTTCAGCAGCAGTTGCGCGCGGCCCAGGATTCCTGCCAGCGTGTTGTTAAAGTCGTGGGCCACGCCGGAGGCCAACTCGCCCAGCGCAGACATTTTTTCAACCTGCGAATACTGCTCGCGAATACGCGCCTGCTCCGCGATGTAATGGTTCAACTCTTCGACATGACGGCGCGCCTGCTCGGCCTGAGCAGCAGAGGCTTCGGCCCTCGCTTCGGCTTCGGCTTCGGCTTTGGCCGCTTCCGCCATGACTTCGATGTTCTTCAAGTATGTGCGGTACGTCAGGTAGATAATCGCGACGAAGGGCGCGATGGCGATGATGGCGTAGAAGCCTACGACGCCAATGAGCTTGCTGATGAAGCCGGCGGCGGAAGCGCCAGCAAAGTAAGTGATCGAAGTCCAGAGGCAATAGGTATTGTAGACCTGCCAGACCGGCTGCTCGTATTTCCAGGCGTGCGCGACCGCCGCCAACATAGAATTGCAGAGATATTGCACGAGCGCCATCACGCAGATGGCGAGGACGAAGTGGGCTGAGAAAGCGCCCTGCGGCAACCCTGTCAGCGGCCCTAAAAAGAATTGCACGACCACTGCGGTGATAAAGGTCGAGAAGGCGAGCAGCGCCGAATTGTAGGCGAGCGTGATGGGCTTGCGGCTAATGAGCAGAGAAGAGCAGAAGCCATCAGCCGCCGCCAAAAGAATTGCGGCCTCGCCGCCATAAAGCAGCATCGCCAGAAAGATCAACGTTTCGGAGATAGTGATGCGCCCGTTGACGCCTGGGACGCGGACGGTGATGCGCGACGTGACGGCGACGGTGGCGACGGCCAAGAGCAGAAAGAGCACGTCGAGTTGCGCAATCGGCAGGCGGTAAAGCGAGTAGAGCGATACAAGAGCGCCAGCCGTGATGATGAAGCCCATGAAGGGCTTCGCCAAAAGTTTCCTGTCCATTCCAATCATTCCCGCTTTGCTTCCAAAGGTCAGTCTCGTTGACATTGCTCTTTATCCTTCCGGCTGCAAAAAGATGGTGTCGTAGCAGCCACGCAGTTTGTAACCAATTTTGAAGAAGAAGACCTGCGCGTCTTTGTTTCGTTCGTTGACGAGGAGGCAGAGCGCCCGCTCGTGCGTTAGAAATTGTCGGCCCAGTTGCGACAAACAACGCGCACCGTAGCCGCGCCCGCGCTCCAACGGATGCACGAAAACTCCCTCCAGATAAACGACGCCCGGCGCTTCGGCCATCACGTCGACTTTGAAGATTAAGCGCGGCCCGCGCGTCCAGACCCAGACGCGTCCCTGCTCTATGCGCCGCCGCAAGCGAGCGCGAAAGCCGTCCGCATCCGCCTCCAAAGGGTTCACGCTGCTCTCTTCCTCGGCCATCAAAGCATTGACAGGAATAATCTGCGGCATGTCTTCGAGCGTCGCTAGCCGCAGTTCGGGAACGGGTTCGAGCGCGAGCGTGGGCTGACGTTGCTCGAACAATAATTCGCGGCAGATTTGGCGCGGGCGCTGCCCGCCCTTGCCGTAATAGCCCCAGAAGCTTTCGATCTTTTCCTGTTGGCCCACGATGACGTGCGCGTGCGGATTCCCTCGCGCGAGACGCGCGAAAGCGTAGAGCGCTTCTTCCGTGCGCGCTTCGATCAGGGTAGCGTGGCCGATGAGCGCGACGCCTTCGAGAGTGCCGCCTGCGTTGCGCGCCGCATAAAAAGTGCCGCGATTAAACGGACTCTCGACGCCGTTGTCCTGAATCAACCCCGTCATGTAAATGCTGTCAACGCGCTTGCTCGCCAGAAAGCCTAAAGCTTCGCGGGCGTGCGCAGTCGTGAGTGGTTGAATGTTGAGGAGGCGGGCGAGGGCAGGCATTGGGGCCGACGCCGTGTTCGTCTCCGTTAACTTAACTTGTCGGGGTGTCGCCATCTCTTAGTCTCTTTCAAAAGGTAGTCTTGACTTAATTAAGATTGCCGGGGGCAAAAAGCTCTCAATAGCCCGTGTAGTCTTCGCCAGTGTCGACTTCCAACTCCATGACGGACGTGTTATCACCGGCGGCGGTCGCCGATTGGGCCTGCGTGACGGCATCAGCGCGCATTGTGGCATCCCCGAAAATAATTCCGTCGCCGAAGATAATTCCATCGCCGAAAATGATGCCGTCGCCGAAAATAATTCCGTCGCCGAAGAGAGCGCTCGTGCTCAGGAAAGTTGTGCCCGTGCCGAAGAGTGCGCCGTCGCTGGTGACGATATGGTCGCCGAAGATGATGCCGCTTGAGAGCAGCGTCGTATCGCCGAAGATAATGCCGTTAGCATTCTGCACGGCATCGCCGAAGATGATTCCGTTGCCGTAAATTTTCTGATAACGGGTGATGAGATCGAGGCCGGTCGCGCCCGTGCGATGCGCGATGATGCCCTGTGACCAGTTGAAGGTATATCCGGCGATGGTCGTCTGCGGGGCGGGAGGCACGAGGCTCGTCAAAAGCGGCGCTCCGACCGGGGTCAGCGGCGTCAAATCTGTCCTGATAAGCCTTGCCAGGCGCATCGCGCCTTCGAGGTTAAGTTGGCCCGCGCCCTGCTCGAACTGGTTGAAGCCCGCGAGCGGTTGCGCCGTGTACATCAGAATCATCTTGACGAGGTTTGGCGTCAGCTTCGGGTTAGCCTGAAGCAAGAGCGCCGCAGCGCCCGCCGCCACCGGCGTTGCCATTGACGAGCCGTTCATGAACATCATCTTGCGGTTGTCAACGGGGCTGACACCTGCGTCCAGTTCCGGATGCTGCTTCACCAACAGATTGTCAACGGATTCGGCATAAACCAGCTTGTTGCCGGGCGCAACCAGATCGGGCTTAATCAGGCTGTCATAGCGTCGCACGCCGAGCAAATCCACCCAGGAACTGCGCGTTGGCCCACGCGAACTGAAGCTGGCGACTCCGTCGTCATTGCGCTCGTCTGTGCCGTAGGTATTACTAGCGCCGACGGTAATGGCCGACGGCTCATTGCCGGGCGAATGAATCTGCCCGTAAATCTTCTGGCCCACGCTGTTCTTGCCGTTGTTGCCAGCCGCCGCGATGACCACCACTCCGGCGTCGACAAGCCGCCGCACGGCGCGACAGATGGGGTCTTTGCGATAAGTCTCGACAGCAGGCGCGCCGAGGCTCATATTGACGATGCGTATGTTGTAGATGGTGCGATTAGCCATCACCCAGTCGAGCGCGGCGAGGACGGCGGAGGTTGAGCCGACGCCCTGCGAGTTAAGGACGCGCAGGTTGATAAGGCTGGCGTTGGGCGCGATGCCGACGTATTGAGCATTGGAGACTCGCCCGTTACCGGCGGCGATGGAAGCGACGTGTGTGCCGTGGCCGTAAGGGTCGTCCGTCCGGTTCTCGCCCGTAAAGTCGCGGTTGGCGACAACGCGCATACCGTTGTCGCGATCAAGAAAAGCGCGGTGAGTCGGGTCTATGCCGGAATCCAGGACGGCGATGCCGATGCCCGTGCCGTCAAGCCCGCCCACAATGCCTGTCGCGTTGCGCACCATGTCAGCGCCCGTCGTCAACGAAACGTGGCCCGTAGGAATGTTTTCTCTGTCGGGCGAGATGAAGCGAACTTCTCTGCGAGCGGCGAGCAATTCGATGACACGCGCGGGCAATTCGAGCGCGCGCGAGTTGAAGTGTTGAAAGCGACGCGTGACGCGCCCGCCGTAGCTCTGTAGAAGAGAATCAATCGTCGCACTTGCTTCATCATTTAATTGCAGAATGACGCGGATGCGCGTCTCGCGCGTTTGCCAGTTGCGAGCAACTTCGAGCAATTCGGGCGAGACCTTTTCGTCACGCAACGTGAGATTTAAGCCGCCGAGCGGGAGACCCGAAGTTGATTGCGCGCCTGCGCGTTCGATGAAGAGGGGACTGCTACAGAGAGAGACCAGCAGCAGGGGAAGAGAAATCCATTTAAAGACCCATGAGCGTTTGAACATTTTCACCTGACTCCTCCTTGTGCAACGGCTTCGAGTAATTCTCTCGAACACGCGCGTGTTCCCAAAGCCGCGCTTCGGTAGGGCATCACAAGACCCATACCCGTTGAACTTTTACCTGTCTGTCAAGACCGCTGCCTTGCTCAATAAGAGATTGGGCAGTTTCAATCGCGAGGTAGAACCAACTGAGGAGAGTGCCGGTTGCAGCGGGAAGTAAATTAAGTCTGCCAAACTCCCGCAGCAATTGGCTTGTAAAGCAAAACTATCTCATCGCGGGAGTCTCATCCCCGCCAATCATCGCCGACTGCGCCTGCAACCTGGCATCGCCGACAATAATTCCATCGCCGACGATAATGCCGTCACCAATCACAATCCCGTCGCCGATGACGATGCCATCGCCGATGATGATGCCGCTGCCGAGCAGCGCAGAGTTGTTCAGAAAGAATGTGCCGCTCGCGAGGCTCACGCCGTCGCTCGTCAGAATGCTGTCGCCGAGCGCGACGCCATTTGTCATCATCTGCGAATTCAAAAACTGGCTGTCGTAGCCTTCCATCACGCCGTCGCCGAGCACTACGCCCGTGCCGTAGATTTTTTGATAGCGGGTGATGAGATCAAGGCCAGTCGCGCTCGTATGATTGAGAATAATTCCCTGTGACCAGTTGAAAGAGTGTCCGGCGAGGCTCGTGCTCGGCAGCGGCGGAACGCCGTTTGTCAAAAACGGGTCGCCCGTCTGGGCCAACGACGCTGTGTTGTCGCGCAAGAGCTTTGCTAAACGCACCGCGCCTTCGAGATTAAGTTGGCCCGCGCCCTGCTCGAACTGGTTGAAGCCATTGAGCGGCTGCGCCGTGTACATCAAGAGCATCTTGACCATGTTCGGCGTCAAGCCCGGTTTGAGTTGCAACAGGAGCGCGGCTGCTCCGGCGGCAATGGGCGCTGACATAGACGAGCCGCTCAGGTACATCATCTTGCGCTTGGTCATTGAACTGACCCCGGCGTCAAGCTCCGGATGCGTTGCGACGATGTGGTTGTCGCGTGCTTCGGCCCAGATGACGCGGTTTCCGGGCGCGACCAGATCGGGCTTTATCAAATTGTCGTAATGCTTATCGCCGTCTTCGTCTATCCAGAAACTGCGAGTTGGCCCACGAGAGCTATAGGTCGTCACAGCGTCATCGGCACGAGAATTCGTGCCGTAGCTGTTGGACGCGCCAACTGTGATGGCTGAAGGTTCGTTGCCGGGCGAATGTATGCGCCCGTAGATTTTATTGTTGTTGCTATCCTTGCCGTTGTTGCCAGCCGCCGCGACGACGACCACACCAGCGTCAACAAGACGCCGCACTGCCTGACAGACCGCGTCAAAGCGGTAAGAATCCACGGCATCTGTGCCGAGGCTCATGTTAATGACGCGTATGTTGTAGACGGTGCGATTAGCCAGCACCCAATCGAGAGCAGAGAGGAGTCCGGCGGTCGTGCCAGCGCCTTGCGAGTCGAGCACGCGCAGGTTAATGAGGCTGGCATTGGGTGCAATACCGACGTAGGTGTTATACGAAGCCTGTCCGCTTCCGGCAGCAGCCGAAGCGACGTGTGTGCCGTGACCGTAAGGGTCGTCCGTCCGGTTCTCTCCTGTGAAATCCCGACTGACGGCGACGCGGCTTAGCCCCAGATTGTTTTCAAACGAACTGTGATAAGTGTCTATGCCGGAATCTAGGATGGCGATGCCGATGCCTGAGCCGTCGAGAGTGGTGGTTGCGATTGGCAGGCCGAGCAGCGAGAGAGTGGTCTGCGTGCGCACGGCATCCGTGCCGGTCGTCGTCGAAAGATGACCCGCCGCTTCTATCTTTCTGTCGAGAGAGATATAGCGGACTTCATCACGCTCGGCCAGAGCTTCAGCCGCGTGTAGGGGCAAACTCACGACCCGCGCGTTAAGATTACTAAGTTTAAGAAGCACGCTCGCTCCGTGGCCTTGCAGCACGGAATCAATCAGGCCCGCCTTGTTGAGTTGGATAATGGCAGTGACGCGCCCGCCCGCTCCATTGTCGCGCAAGCGTTCGCGTAAGTCGGGCGAGAGTTTGCTTGAGCGCTGCGGCTGAGCCTTGGCCGTCGCGCGGCTCTCCTGAAAGCTGAGGCCGAACGGCGAAAACGTGAGCAGCGAGAGAAGAGTCAGCCCTGTAACAACACGTATGAGCTTGATATATTTCACCTGACTTTCCCTTCGTGCAGGTTAGAGAAGCGGCAGCGTTGACGTTGATCGGGGGAGCAGAAGTTAAGACTCGCGCCGCTCCATCTGGCAAGAATTGTTCCTTAAAACCGCTGCTGGCTGGCCCTTATTCATAGCAATCTAATTATTCCGAATCACAGGCCAGCAACAGCCGCCGCTGGACGCGCCTGCGCCGGTTGAATGACCGTATCTTGCTGATATTTAAGGATAAAAACTGCCGTCGGGTTTTCGAATGAGAAAAGGGACGAGGCGATTCCCGCGGCTTCTTGAATCGTCTTTGGGAGATGGTGATGGCTGCAAAGATAGGCGGAGTGCTGCCGCAGAAAGCGACGGTGTGGATTTTGCCGCAGCATTTTGCCTCACGTCGTTGTTAATTTCGCTCCTGCCAATGCGGCGTTTATGAGGAGGGATGCGCCCTTATCCGTCGTTTCGAGTTGGCATAACTCTTGCCGTGGGCGGTTGGCATCCCCTGAAAATCCTAACTTGTCGTTCAGGTCAATTGAGGGCTGAGGGGCATCGAAAAATTTCTCTCTCCGAAGTTAAAAATTGAAACGCTTGGTCATCGCTTGCGCGCAAGTGATGGGTGGATAATGGGGGGCAGAGTATGTCCGAGACACAAACCAGAAGAACGACCCTGTTGATTGCCGACGACGAAGTTGAGATCAGAAACGTCCTGCAAGATTGTCTATGCAAGTTCTACGACTGCACGGCGGTCGGCTCAGCCGAAGAGGTGCTGGCGCTGTTGGAGTTGAAAAAGTTCGACCTTATCTTGAGCGACATCATGATGGAAGGGATGAGCGGGCTGGAAATGGTTCCACACGTTCTGGCGCGCTCGCCCGAAACTGTCATCATCATGATTAGCGGCACGCAAACCATCGAGAGCGCTATCGAAGCGCTGCGCGTCGGAGCGTTCGATTACATCATGAAGCCGTTCGACCTCAGCCACGTTGAACTGGCAGTACGTCGTGCGCGCGAGCATCACGATTTGCTGCTTGCCAAGCGGCGTTATGAAAACTACCTGGAGGACTTAATCAAGCAACGCACCGTGGAACTCAATGAGGCGCTTGAGACAGTCGAGGATTCTTACAGGGCGACGCTCAAAGCTCTCGCCGCAGCGCTTGAGACGCGCGACCGTGACACGCACGGGCATTCGGAGCGCGTCGTTACTTTCAGCCTGCGGCTGGGCCAGGAATTGGGATTGGACAAAGAGCAACTGCGCTCTCTGGAATTTGGGGCGCTCTTGCACGACATCGGTAAGATTGGGATTCCAGACGCAATCTTACGCAAGCCTGCTCAACTCACCGCTGATGAATGGCAACAGATGCGCGAGCACCCGGCGCTCGGCCAGGCTATCCTGCGTGACATCAAATTCCTGAGCGGCGCGGCACGCGTCGTGGGCCAACATCACGAGAAGTGGGATGGGTCGGGTTATCCGCTCGGCTTGAAAGGTTCGGAGATAGACTTGAATGCGCGCGTCTTCGCGGTCGCCGACGCCTTCGACGCCATCACCAGCAACCGTGTCTACCGCGCGGGCGCATCTTACGAGTCAGCCGTCACGGAACTGGAAACATACGCGGGGCGGCAATTCGATCCACAAATCATCGCCGCCTTTCGTCGCATCCCCGCAATCGAATGGGAACAGCTTCGCGCACGCTCTTTAGAGAAAGTAGAGAGACAGGGGCGCGCGAGTTTCAGTCAAGCTGCGAACGCATCAACGGCCCAGGCCTCGGCATCACTCAACTCTTTAACGGCCTTCGTTGCCCTTTCTCATCAAGGGTCAAGAGTTTGAGGTTGAGCTATCGAGCGTTTATGCGAGAGATTCCCAGATTCATTGATTCATTGAGTCAATGAGTTAATGAGCCGATTATTTCGATTGCTTCCGCGCTTGCTCTGATGCCTCCGCTTTCTTTTTCGGGTCGCTGTTGGTTTCTCTCATCGCCTGATTCTGCTTGTCTTTGCGCTGCCCGTCCTTTTTCTGTCGATCTTTGTCTGACATGGTTTCCTCCCTTTGATTGTTGATGACATGAATTATTCAACACGCTTGTGGCTTTCAGCCAGCGGTCGTGTCGCCGCCGAGCAGCGTGAGCACTTCACCCGTCACGTAGCTGGAATCCGCTTCGGATGCGAAGTAAACGTAGGCCGGGGCGATTTCTTCGGGCTGCGCCGGTCGCTTCATGGGCGTGTCCGCGCCAAACTTTGCGACCTCTTTGGCTGGCTTATCCGAAGGATTGAGCGGCGTCCAGACAGGGCCGGGCGAGACGCAGTTAACGCGAATCCCACTCTCGACCAGATTCTGCGCCAGCGATTTAGTGAAGGCATGAATCGCTCCCTTAGTCGCCGAGTAGTCGAGCAACTCCTTGCTGCCTTCAAGCCCCGTGATCGAGCCTGTGTTGACGATACAGCTTCCCTTGCGTAAATGTGGCAGGGCAGCTTTCGTCAGATAAAAGTAGCCGTAGATGTTGGTCTTGAAAGTGCGATCCCATTGTTCGTCGGAAACGTCTTCGAGCGTTTTCTGATGCTGCTGAAAGGCTGCGTTGTTGACGAGAATGTCGAGGCTGCCAAACTCTTCGATGGTCTGCTCGACGGCCCTACGACAAAACGAAGCATCCCTGACATCGCCCGGAATCAAGAGGGCGCGGCGTCCTTCGGCCTCTACGGCGCGACGTGTCTCTTCTGCATCAATTTGTTCTTCCGCGAGATAGACAATCGCCACGTTTGCGCCTTCGCGCGCGTAGAGCACGGCGACGGCGCGACCGATGCCGGAATCGCCGCCCGTAATCAAGGCCGTTTTGTTCTGCAACTTGGCCGAGCCGTTATAGAGCGGAGCTTTATAACGCGGCCTCGGAGTCATCTCCGCCTCGATTCCCGGTTTCTCCTGATGCTGCGCTGGCATCGGAGACTTCGGCTCTCGCTGCATTTTCGGTTGAGCCTTCTTCTTTGCGCCGGACTGCGGCTGTGCTGCTTTCGCGCTGCGATTGCCCTTGCCGGAAGCTACGCTCTTCTTCTTGCTGTTGGCCGCAACGCGCTTTTTAGTGTTTGCCATCATCCCCTCCGCTCGCGTGTTGGATTTTGATTGCCGGGTTCGGCTACTGAAGTAGCAAACGATTGTTGTAAGAGTATGGCGAGCGTGCTGAATTCCAGACGGATTGCCAGACGTGAGTTGCAGGACAAAAAACAAGCTGCCGGTCATCCTGAGAAGCTTCCATCAAGCCTCGAACAGGCACTTCGACCAGCAGCCCATTTATCTTTTCATCAACGGCTTCGCGCTTTATATGCCTGACCCGTCCACCCTCGTATAAAAACCCATGCTAGCTGCCTCACTATGAGAGCAAGGCGCGTACCAGCAAGAGAGACGGACACAAAGGTGCTGGCAGGCACACGCTCGTTGCCCTTAGAAAACAGAGCTTTCCGCGGCTTCGACGCTTGCCGAAACGCAAAGGGCGAATGCTTTCAAGAAAACGGATGTTGGATAATTTCTATACTGCGACGGCGAACAGTTGGACGAAATTCATGCGTGAGGCGCACGCGCGACTCATTACTTTAAGAATTACTGCGAGAAGAATTACTGTGAGTCGCGTAAGAGAACGGCGTCGCCGGTTCTCATCCCGCGCGAGCAGACGAGCCTGCCGTCGCGCAGCCAATCAAAGGAGAAGATTTGGCTATCCTTGAAATCCGTTAACTGTCTTGGCGGGCCGCCCGTGAGCGGTTGACTCCAGATATTATCAACGCCGCCGCGCCGGTCAAGGTAGGCGACGGCGCTTCCATCCGGCGTCCATTGCAGTTCTGCGTCCCAGCCGCTGATGACGCTCGCAGCCGCCGCAAAAGATTTAACGGGTTCTCCTCCGCCGATGGGAATAATGGAGATTTGTACAGGCACGTCGCGCTGCTTGCCGAACTGCCAGCAGGCAATCGTTTTTCCGTCAGGCGAAATGACGGGGCGCAGGGAAGGTTTGTCATTGAGTTGAGTGGGAGTGCCGCCGCCAATCGGCACTTTCCAAAGCGTCATAGCGAGCTTCGTATCCAGATGGGTGTAGATTATCCACTGCCCGTCGGGCGAGAACTGCGGCCAGTTGCTCTCTGCGTTGTCTTTGGTCAGTTGGACAGGATTGCTGCCGTCTCTATCCATACGCCAGATTTGCCAGAGGCCGGAACGGTTTGAATGAAAGACGATGTAACGATTATCGGGCGAGGCCGCCGGGCCATAGTTTCTGCCCGCTCCGGCGGTCAATTGCCTTTGATTCGTTCCGTCCGTTTCCATCTCCCAGATGTCTGCGCTGCCGCTCGCATCGGACGAATAAAGAAGCTTGCCGTCGGGCGTCACCGCCAGGTCGTAATAAGTTCCCGCGCCGGGCGTGACCTGCAACGTACGATTCTCTTTACCTGCGCCCGTCAGCCAGACTGTAGAGAGCCTCTGGTATTGCACCGTCACCAGCGAACTCGAATCATCTGAGATGCTCAAGCCTGTGTAATCGTTCAGGTCGCTAGTAATCTTTCGCACCTCGCCTTCGGGGTAGGAGACTAGCCAGATTTGCTCGAAGGGCGATTCCTGATCTTTAGCTGTCAGGAGAATCCCGCTGTTGTCCGGCAGCCATGCAAGCTGGTCGGTCGAGAGCCAGCCGTACGTGGTGACGACTCGCTCCGTTCCATCAGCGACGCGAATCTCTATAACTTTCACGGAAGGCGTGTGGCCGTCAAACATGTTGATAGCGCACGCAATCATCGACCCGTCGCGCGACCAAGCGAACCAGTCGAAGAATTCAGGCGCTTTGCGTCGGGTGAGAGTCCGCTCTCCCGTGCCGTCAATGTTTCTGATAGACAGCATGACTCCCCCGCTGTCTTTATCAATAGTCACGACGCCGACCTGTTTGCCGTCCGGCGAAGGGATAGCCGGGCCAAGCATATCGCCGAGCAATCTGGTCGGCGAGCCGCCCAGCACAGGTATCTTGTAAATGGCCGGAGGATTCATTCCATCTTCGAGGGCGTAGTAGATGAAATTGCCATCGGGCGAAAAAGCGCAGGCGAAAAAATTAACCGAGGCGAGCGGCGTCAATCGAACATTGCTGGCGATAGCGACCTGCCGCATCCAGAGGCTTTGCTTGCCGCCTTCGTCCATCGCGTAGACGACGTATTTACCGTCGGGCGAAATGGCCGCCGTCTTCGTGTTGCCGTTGTTGGTCAGCTTGGTGGCGTTTATCTGCCGAAAGAGGCCCGCTCGCCGATTTCCCGTTCGACCCAGACCGAAATACTTGTACAAGCCGAAGGCCAGGCCCGCCGTGACCGCCAGAGCGACGACAAGGAGCAGCATCCCGCGACGCCCCTGCCGGATGCCCGCCGCAAGAGAATCTGCGCTGCTCGTCTGCTGCGCTGCGCCGATGCCGCTGGTGTGCGCCGCCGCGTGCGAGAGCGAAGTGGCCGTCTCATTGTGCGCCCCGCTCTCCGTAGCTCTCATTCCGCCGCTGAAGGAGGGAGCTTGCGAGCGCTCGATTTCGGCTCCGACCTCAATGTCGCGGCGCAGGCTCTTGAGGTCTAGCGCCATGTCCTTGATGGTTTGATACCGTTCCTCTCTGTCCTTCCTGAGCGCCTTGCGCACGATTCTTTCCAACTCTGCGGGCACGTCTCGCGCTTGTTGCGCGAGCGGCGGCGGCTCTTGCGCGAGCACGGCGACCATCACGTCGCTTCTAGTCTTGGCTGTAAACGGGGAACGTCCCGCCAGCATCTCGTAGAGCACACAACCCAGGCTCCAGATGTCCGTTCGCTTATCAACGTCAAGGCCGCGCGCCTGCTCCGGCGACATGTACTGCATAGTGCCCATCACAGTGCCGGGGTCGGTTTCGACCTTAAACATCGTCGGGGCTTGCGTATCAACTCCGGCGGACTGCGACTCCGTTAGCTTGGCGAGGCCGAAGTCTAAAACTTTGACGTAGCCGTCGGGCCTGACCATGATGTTCTCAGGCTTAATGTCGCGGTGAACTATCCCTGCTGCGTGTGCTGCGGCGAGAGCCTCTGCGACCTGCACGCTGATGTCTAGCGCTTCCTTCAAAGATTTGCGCGTGTGCATCATCTGCGCTCGCAAGGTTTCGCCCTCGACGAACTCCATCGCCATAAAGTGCAAAGAGTCTTCCTGCCCGATTTCGTGAATCGTAATGATGTTCGGATGATTCAAGGCTGAGGCGGCGCAGGATTCCTGCACGAAGCGGCGCAAGCGGTCTTCGCTCTCTGTAAATTCTGCGGGCAGGATTTTGAGCGCGGCTGGCCGCCGCAGCAACGTATCCTGCGCCAGATAGACCTCGCCCATCCCGCCTGCGCCAAGCTGGCGGCTGATTTCATAACGGCCAAGACGTGTGCCCGCGCTAATCATCTATTTTAAGAATTGGCGATTGAACCTATGAACCTCAACACTGACTCTCGAAAACAGCCTCATTCTAACCGCCTTCTGCTCAGTGATGGTAGCTTGGCTTGCTCTGGTTGTACGGCGAGGGCGACAGGCGCGCCGAAATAAGATTCGTAATTCATTAAATCTTATTTAATAAGAAAGACCGCTCCGAAACTTCATCGAAAGCGCCCGCACACTTTCACACCTTTCCACAATAAGCACTGCTTGCAGCGCTATTTACGCGCCTTCGCGCGCCAGTGGGCATAAGCGTTGCACTTTCATTAAACAACAGGGGCGTCTCGACAGATTCATTCGATTGCGAAGCAAGCGAGCGAGTAAGTGTAGAGACGCGATAGTGAGGCCATCTACTGAATTCATTGATCGTTAAAGAAAGGAAGACCAGAAGCATGAAAATATCCATGCGTCTCTTAACCAGCGCGTTGTGCGCTTTCTGCCTGCTGCTCTTTGCCGTGGGCGCGGCAGCGCAAACATCAACGACGGGGACAATCGAAGGAACAGTCGCCGATACCAACGGCGCGCCCGTTCCGAACGTGACCATCACCGTCTCAAGCCCGAATCTGATTCGCCCGCAGTCCGCGCAATCGGACGACGAAGGGCGTTATCAAATTCTCAATCTTCCGCCGGGACGCTACACCATCAGCGTTGCCGCGACCGGCGGCTTCAGCGAATTCAAACAGGAAAACGTCGAGGTCAATCTCTCCAGCTCGTCGAAGGCAGACGTGACGTTGCAGCCAGCGGGTGCGTCGGCTGTCGTCGATGTCACGGACACTTCGGGCGCGACCGTTGATGTCACTCAAAATACATCTGGAACGAACGTCTCGACCGAGCAGTTCTCCAACTTCCCGACCCAGCGCACAGTGCAATCGCTCTATAGCATTGCTCCGACCGCTTCGCGCTCAGGCTTGCGCGACGCCGCCGGGCGCGACCGCGATCCGTCAGTAGCAGGCTCATCCGGCCCTGAGAACAACTACATTCTCGACGGCGTGAATACGACCGACCCCGCTTTCGGCGGTTCGGGCGCGAATCTGCCCTTCGAGTTTGTGCAGGAAGTCGAAATCAAGACCGGCGCTTATGGCGCTGAGTACGGCAAGGCGACGGGCGGTATCTTCAACGTCATCACCAAGAGCGGCGGCAACGAATTTCGCGGTGATGCTTTTGGGTATTTTACAACCAAGAGCCTTGTGCGCGAGACGAAGAACTTCCCGCTCATCGGCTCTGCCCCGAACGGCTTTTCCGAGATTGACGCCGGATTCGACATCGGTGGGCCAATCTTGAAAGACCGTCTCTGGTTCTTCGGCGCGTTTAATCCGCAGCGCCGCGAGAATTTCCTGTTAACGCAGACTTTCCGCCAGAACGTCAGCAGCGTAATCACAACGCCCTTCTACGCGGGCAAGCTGACCTACGCCGTCAATAACAACAACACGCTGACGCTCTCGACCTTCGGCGACTTCACAAAGGAGAAGGGTTTTCTGTTTGGCATAAACGCTGTCGCCCCTGGCGCTGGCTTCGGCGCTGACCTGAACAGTTTTCGCGGCGAGATACAGACGGGCGGCCACAACTACACGGCGCGTCTGAATTCAACCATCACGCCGACGTGGATTGGCGAATTCTCCCTGGGCCTGCACTTGCAGCGCGCCAATGCGCTTCCCGACCCCAGCGTTGCAAACACGCCTTTGGCGATTGACAACTTCGCTATTCGCTTCGGCGGCGCGGTCGCTCCCGTTGTGACGACCAACGCCACTTCGTTACAGGGCCAGGTCGCTTTCGTTGACGGGCGCGGCGGCGTTCTGGAACGCAACTACGTGCGGCAGGGCTACGGCCTCGTCACCAATCAGAACCGCGACCGCTGGGAACTGCAGGCGAGATTCCAGAACCTGTTTGGTCGCCATACCTTCAAGTACGGCTTCGAGTACAGCCAGAACCGCTACACGATTCTGACTACTTCCAGCGGCGGGCCGCGCACCTTCGCCGACCCGACGGGTCAGGAAGCGGGCGCTGCCAATCCGGCCAACGTCATGCCCGGCGGCATACGCATCACCAACAACTTCGGCGTCTGCACCGTCAATGGCAGCACGATTGTTTGTCCGGCTGCCGGACTGACCACTCGTGTCGAGGCGCTGATCGCCGCCGGTCTCGCTCCTGCCGGATTGACGAGCGTGACGACCAACACGGCCCTGACAGCAGCACAGCTTCAGGTCAATCCGTTTTTGATTCGCACGAGCACGCGCGTCCGTGATTTCTTCCTGGACACGCAGGGGCAAGCGACGACGACAAACGTCCAGAGCTTCTACGTTCAGGACGACTACAAGCTCAGCCGCAACGTGCAACTCAACATCGGCGGGCGCTGGGATTTCCAACAGGCCAACGGCCTCAATTCGAGGTACGTCACGCTCAACAACTTCAAGGATAACTTCCAGCCGCGCGTCGGCCTGATTTGGGATTTCACAGGCAAGGGCAAAGGCAAAGTGTTCGTCAACTATGCGCGCTTTCTTGAGACGCCGCTGCCTTTGGATGTCAACGTCCGCGCCGGTGGCGACGACATACAGCAGGACAAGCACATTAACGTTAACCTCTACAACGCGCCGCAGGGTTCGGTCGTGACAACGGGCACGGCGGGCAGCCTCGGCTGTCTGGGTTGCGCGGCGACGCCGGCTGACCCCGACTTGAAACCGCAGACCGTCAACGAAGTCACAGCCGGTTTCGAGTATGAAATCGTCAAAGATTTAGCGCTCGGCTTCCGTGGTATCTATCGCGGGCAAGGCTCTGTCATCGAAGACGGCTCGTTTGATAACGGCACGACCTACTTCCTGTTCAATCCGGGCGAGAGCCTGACGGACAGGCTGGCCGAGAGTGCCATCGGCGAGCGTTTCGGACGCGCCCGTCGTTACTATCGTGCGTTGGAGTTCACGGCGACGAAGCGTTTCACGAACAACTACCAGTTCATCGCTTCCTACGTCTTCTCATCGCTCATCGGTAACTACGAAGGCTTGTTCCGCAACGACAACGGGCAGACCGACCCGAACATCACTTCTCTGTTCGATCTGGTCGGATTGCTGAACAACTCCTACGGGCGCTTGCCGAATGATCGCCCGCACCAGTTCAAACTCGACGGCAGCTATCGCACGCCTTGGAAGCTGCTGGTCGGCGCATCGTTCCGCGCGCAAAGTGGTATCCCGTTCAACGCGGCGATTCCAGACCCCGCCGGAATTTATGGCAACAACGAGGGCTTCCTCGTTCCGCGCGGCACGGCGATTAATCCTGTCACCGGAAAGACTCGCTCGCCGACGACTTACAATCTGGACCTCAACGCCTACTATCCGATTCAGTTCGGAGAGAACAGGCAGTTGAGATTTACGGCTGACTGGTTCAACGTCTTCAACAGCCAGCGGGCCATCGTCGAGGACATAACTTTGCGCATCAACAGCGGCATTTCGGGAGCGAACAATATCCAATTCTTCAACCCGTTCTACGGCGAAGGATTGGTCTTCCAGTTCCCGTCGGCGCTGCGCCTGGGCGTGAAGTTCCAGTTCTGACCCGACCGCGTTCACACGCTCTCTCTCCACCAGCAACGGGGCGTGTGAAAGCTGAAACAGTGAGCGGCGCGAGATTCCGAACTCGCGCCGCTCACTGTTTCTCTTCGCGCAGGCGACACTTCAAAGACGCGCGAAGCAAAACCCTATCTCAGTCGTCCGTTATTTACTGCCAGCCTCGGCTTTGGCCTGCTTGTAGGCTTGGTTGATGGCCGATTGAAGAATGGAAGTGTTGAACGTGTCGTTGCGAACCGCGTCCGTGCCTGCCAGTCGAAGGCGGAAAGATTCAAGGTTCACGGCCTTTCTGGTTTCCTCCAAACTCAATCCGCGCTTGACGGCATCCTCAACTTGTTTCGTCACCGATTCGAGCAGGGCGATGACTATGTTCATGTATTCCTTGTCTCGCAGCACCGGCCCATGACCGGGGATGATGACTTGGGCATCAATCTCACGCACACGCTTCATCGTCCCAACCCAATCTTTGATAAAAGAGCCGTAAGCGTAAGGGACGGGATGAACCAGGAGGTCGCCTATGATGAGCACCTTCTCCTGTGGAAGATAGACCACGACATCGCCGCGCGTGTTACCGTTTCCGAAGTAAAGAATCTCAATCGTCCGAGTGCCTTGATGCAACGTGAGCCGCTTGTCAAAGGTCATGGTCGGCAGGGTCAATTTAATTGTCTTAATCTTTGGCAGAAATTCCCTGTATACCTCTAACTGCGCGCGCAATTCCGCTTTCTCCTGCGCGCTCATCGCCTCGCCGTTTGGTTTCACGCCTTTCGCTGACTGATTCTCGGCGTCGGCGAGCACTTTAGTCCAACGCTCTATGCCTCTCTGGATGTGTGGAAACGCAAGCGTCTTCATATCCTCGCGCGTGTTCTGATGAGCGATGAATTCCACCTGCGGAAAAGCTTCAAGATAAGACTGATTCCCAAAAATGTGATCGTCGTGCCAGTGTGTGTTGACCACATAGCGAACGGGCTTATCCGTCAGCTTACGAATCTCGGCTATCGTGGCACGCGCGGCGGCGGGCGTTCGATTGGCGTCTACGACGAGGACGGAATCATTGTTAATCAGGATGACTGCGTTAGACTCAACCGGATCAAAGCGGGGTTCTGAAACAAGCGCAGCGTAGACGCCGTCCGTAATCTTCACGACCTCTAATTTCTGGCCTTGCGCTTTTGTCAGCGACGGGGCGAGCAAAATAACGAGGACAAGCCAGTATGAATTAACGCGCATCAACCTATCTCCCGAAGACTATTGAATGTTTGGCTGATTGGAAAAGAGTGGTCGCGCGCCGCCTCTATTGTTTAAAGAGAAACTCTGCGGCAGATGCGGCACGCGACTAAATTATGGCTGGGCCGTTTTCTTTCTGATGTACATTCCGTCGAAGGCCACCGTCCAGGTCTTGCCATTGTCTGTCGATTGTTCCCAGAACTGGCGCACGCGTTCGGGCGAGAGGTCAAAGAAGGTCAGGCGATGCAGCAGCTTGCTTCCGTCTGCCTGCCGCGTCTCGCCGGAAAACTGAATCGTTTTCTCCTTGTATTCTCCGGCCAACTCCAGCACACTGCCCGTGCTGTCCACCCACGTCTGCTGCCACTTGCGCGTGGCGGCGTTGTAGAAGTTGAAACTCTTGCCCGTGCCGCCGCGTGCGCTTGTCCAGTTCTCAAACAACACACAGCCGTCCAGGATACGCTGCACACTGTTCGTCCCGGCCTGTTGTCCATTGGCCTGCACGTCCCATTCGCCAATCCAGAAATCAAACTGCCTGTGCTCGGCTTTGTGCAGGCAAGGCTTCGTCAAACGCTCGCCGAGCGCAACGGCTTCACGAAAGCGCGCATCATCGCGTAGCGAAGCGAGGTCTTCATCCGTTTGCAAGAGATTGATTTGAGGGAAACCGGCATTGAGCGCTTTGTTGAGCCATTCGAAGGCTTTCTCTTTATTGTTGAGCCGTGCGTAGGCGCAGGCGAGATTGTACATCGCTATTGGCCCACGCAGGATTTCCACCGCGCGCTCGAAAGCAGCGACCGCCCGTTCATACTGGCCGAGCGCGTGCAGCGAACTGCCGAGCCGCAGCCAAGCGCGCCCGTTAGCGGGTTCAGCCTTCGTCACAGCGGCGAAAGCTTTTGCCGCCTCCGTAAACTTCTGACTTTGAAACAACGCTTCGGCTTCGCTCATCGCCGAAGATATGCCCTGAGCCTGCGCGGTCGTGTTACTGCTCTGCTGCGCGTGCGCGACAACCAAGCCGCACGAAAAGAGTAAAGCGCCGAACAAGGCGACCAACAGACGAAAGGTCTTTGACATCGCTTCTCCTTCGAGGTTTAGACTTGAAATTTAGCTTGCCTTGAGTGAGCGAGGTACTACGACTCAAATTTTTTCAGAGCCTTCAGCAATTGCATACCTGAGTCCCAAGTCAATTGGTCGCCCGCAAATTCGCAGCGGCGGAGGTCGCGCAGCCGTGGGGGAAGCGCCACGCTCTCGTCCCACAGCAGAATCACGCGGCGATTATAATGCACGTTGGCGGCGGCAATCTCCATCATCAAGCCTTCGTCCAGCACAACTTCCCCCGCATCGTCTATCCGGCAATCTTCGGTGGTCACGACGATGACGGCGGCATCGCAGCGTCGCATCAGTTCAAAGAGTTCGTCGGGCATAAACTCCGCGCCGCCCGACACTCTCTGGCTCGTTTCGCTTTCAACTCCGGCCACTTCGAGCATCATCTGTATCTGTTTGATGAGCGACGCATCTTTCCGGCGCGAGACGAGGACACGCATCTTTTCCAAAGATTCCGTAGCCTTGTGTGGCGATAGCTGCTCATGAATCGTCGGCGCGGATTGTTGGCTTGCGTTCACCTCAAGAGCGGTCTGCGAAGGCGCATCGTCGGGCAGGAGAGACGAATTAGCGGCGATGTAAGCCGCCAGGTCTTCGCGCTCAACGCGCAGGCGCGTGGGCTGTCCACGCTTGCCGACGGTCGCCATGCCCAGTTCCGCTTCCTGACAGAGATGGAAAAAGCATGCGACCGCCGCCTCAATCATTTTCCGATTGCCGGTGAGAAACACTTCCGCCGGATGTTCGAGCCAGTAGGCGGCGATGTCCGCGTCGGTGACGATTTCCAGATTCTGCCCAAAGACCCATTCGAGCGCCGAGCGATAAGCGAGCGTGCGGTCGAGCATTGTTCGATAGAGCCGCGCTTCCAGTTCGAGCTTTCGCGCAAACTCCCAGCCGAGCGCGCTCAAGCGAAGGCGATCATTCGTGCGTGTGACGAGTCCCCAGTATTCGTAGGCGGCGACCTTTCGCGGGTCGAAGATACGCTTGATGGCATCCATCCCTTCGATGATCGTCACGCCCGACGCCCTTTTCTTGAGCAGCCGGACGACTTCGCGCACGTCGCTGGCCGTCGCCAGCATCGGCAGCGCGGCGGCCTCCTGTTCGGTATCGCGCGCGGGCAGCACTCTCTTCAGAGCGGGCGAGCGCTCCGCTCTTTCGCGCAGGAAGGGCGTCACCTTTTCCGGCTGCCAGAGGCCCGCGCCTGCGTTTGATTGCGTGGCATGAGCGATTGCCGCATCCTTGTTGGAAATAATAGCCATCAAAGTTCTTCCCAGATAACAGGTCTTCCTTGAATAACAATTCTTGCGGCGGTGCGCAGACGCTGCAAGCGCCGTGGGCGCTGCTTGCTCTCTGCGGCTACGGTTGAATGTTGTAGCGTTTGATTTTCGAGTTGAGCGTCGTCGCTTTGATACCGAGCAAGCGTGCAGCGCGGCGCTGGTTGCCGCTCGTGCGCGTCAGCGCGCAGCGAATCAAATCGACCTCGAAGCGCTGCACCTCTTCGCTCAGACGGATGCTGCTCTTAGAGTAGGGCGTGCGCGATTCTTCCAGCGATTTAACCTCCTTGAGAAGCTGTCGCGTCAGCTTCTTGAGGGCTTCGATTCGGTTGACACTGACGGCCCCCGACTGTGGGCCGCTGATTTGTAAATCACTTTGAGGACGCATTTCTTTCCTCCGCGAAAAACGAGCTTCAAGCTTTGAGCTTTAAGTTTCCTGATTATGGTCGCGCCGCGTCGCGTTTCCTCGCTCAAGCGCGGCGAGAATCTCCGGCGCTGTGTGTGCGGCTGCGCCCGCGAATAATGAATCGAGGCAGACGAGGAGCGAGCCACCCGGCGTCTCACGGTAATGCAGCCGTCGCTCTTCAACCAGACGATAAATCGTGCGCGTGCTCTGGCAGACAAGACGGGCGGCCTCATCCGCCGTCACCAAACGCACCGTCCGCGCACACTCCTGACACCAGGCAGGGGCTGAAAAGTAGGGCTTTCTGATAATCCATGTCTGGTGCGTTTCGATCATGACCTCGACTCTCCGCTTTTTCATCTGGCGGTCGCCTCCAGCGTTTAGTGAGAACCTGCGGGCGATTTCGGTCGTATCCCAGAACAGATTCTCTGAAAGTGTGTGCCGGTTTGCTTGCCTCTTGTAATGGGAGGTGAGTCAGAGCGCAGGCTGGCATCTCGTCTCGTCTCCCCGACGTCTAACACCAACAACGCCTAACTCACCTCGCGGCGCATCGTACTTGTGGACGATGGCGGAAGTCTTTAAAGCGCGCTCAAATCCCTTTCAAATAATTTTGAAAGGAGGTTTTAAAAGAGTTCTTAAAGGCGGAAGATGGAAACCGAGACCAGACACCTTTACGAGTTCGGCGACTTTTGCCTGGACGCGACCGAGCGGCTGCTGCTGCGTCGCGGCCAGCCTATTCAATTGACGCCGAAGGCATTTGAGACGCTCGCTTACCTCGTCTCGCGCGGCGGGCACGTTGTCGAAAAGGAGGAACTCTTAAGCGCCGTCTGGCCCAACACCTTTGTCGAGGAAGCGACGCTGGCCCAAAATATTTTTACACTGCGCAGAGCATTGGGCCAGGGGCGCGACACAGAGCAGTACATCGAAACCGTACCGAAGCGCGGCTATCGCTTTGTCTGCAGCGTCAGGGAACTACGCGACGAAGGCGCAACGCTCGTCGTCGAACAACATACGCGCACGCACGTCGTCACGGAAGAAGAGGAGTCGGAAGAAAACGCGTCGGGCGAACATTCCAGACCTGATTTCACAGACTCTGTAACGGTTGCCGGAAGCAACGGGCGAGCCGCCGTGCGCGCCCGCGAGTTAAGTGCAGCGCCGGAAGAGGCGAACGGCAATTCGTTGTGGGAACAAATCAAGCGTCATCAGACGGCGACGCTGCTGGGCTTGCTGATGCCCGTGCTCGTGCTGGCGTTTCTGGCCTACAGGCTCTCCAACTCGAATTCGCCGGAAGCCGCCGCAAACCTTCCCGCAGCGCCCTCTTCGTCTTTCCAGAACATGCGCATCGCCAAGCTGACGACCAACGGCAAGGCTGCGCGGACGGCGCTTTCGCCCGACGGCAAATACCTGATTCACGTAATGGAAGACGAAGGCCGACAGAGCCTCTGGGTCAGGCAGGTGACAGCCACCAATAACGTGCAGATTGTCGCGCCCGCCGCAGTTCATTATCGCGGCGTGACTTTTTCTCAAGACGGCAACCACGTTTACTACGTCGTCTATGACAAGATGACGAGTCCGTCCGTGCTTTATCAAATCCCGGCGCTCGGCGGCACTCCGCGTAGATTGCTGGAAGACGTTGACAGCCCCATCACGCTGTCGCCCGATGGCAAACGCTGCGCTTTCGTTCGCGGCTATCCGGCCCAGCGCGAGACGGCCATCATCGTCGCCAATCTCGACGGCAGCGGCGAGCATAAATTAGCGACGCGCAAGCGCCCCTCTCACTTCTCCTTCGACGGGCCGTCATGGTCGCCCGACGGGCAGATAATCGCCTGCGGTGCTGGCGCGCTCGATCTGGCAGAGTCTTACATGAACGTGGTTGCGGTCAACGCCGCAGACGGCACAGAGCGGCAAGTGTCGCCGCAACGCTGGACGTGGGTGGGCCAAGTCGCTTGGCTCGGAGACGGCGGCGGGCTGCTCGCCATCGCCTGGCACATGGACGCCTCCGTCTTCGCAGATCAAATCTGGCATCTCTCTTATCCGGGCGGCGAAGCGCGACGTGTGACAAACGACCTCAACGGCTATCGTGACATCAGCATCGCGGCGGATTCCAAAACTCTCGTCACCGTGCAACACGCGCGGCTCTCGCGTATCTGGATTGCGCCGCGCGGCGAGACGGAGCGGGCCACGCAGATAACATCCGGCTTCGGCGACAACTACAGCGAGATGTTCGGCATGGCCTGGACGCCGGACGGGCATATCCTTTATGGCTCACACGCGAGCGGCAACCCGGACGTGTGGGTAATGAACGCGGACGGAAGTGGGCAGAAGCAATTGACGGTTGATTCGCGCTCAGACTTTTCGCCCGTCGCTTCAACTGACGGTCGTTACGTCGTCTTCGTTTCCAATCGCAACGCGGGCCTGCACGTCTGGCGCATGAATGCGGACGGCGCGAATCCCGTCCAGTTAACAAAAGGCGCGGGCGAAGACTCACCAAGCCTTTCACCAGACGGGCGGTGGGTCGTCTACACGGCGCTGAGCGCGGGAAAAGCAACGCTCTGGAAAGTGTCGATTGATGGCGGCGAACCCCAGCCCATCACAGATGAACCGTCGCATCGTCCCCTCGTCTCGCCCGACGGAAAATACATTGCCTGCCTCTATCAAGGGAAGTTGGCTATTCTTCCCTTCAATGGAGGCGAACCCGTCAAGACCTTCGACACGATTCCGCTCGTCTATCCGCAGATCATACGCTGGATGCCTGACAGCCGCGCTCTCACTTATCTGGATGTGCAGAAGGGCGTCACAAACATTTGGAGTCAGCCTATTGACGGCACGCCGCCCCGGCAGGTAACGAATTTCAAAGAGGACTTAATCTTTCGGTTCGCCTGGTCGCACGACGGCGCGACGCTCGCCTGCGAACGCGGCTCTGAAATCAACGATATTATTCTGGTCAGCGATTTTAAATGAGCGCTCACGCGCCGTCGTTAAAAGCGTTGGGAAGATGACTGGCTCGTTGGCATCGTCGCTAGGACTTTAAGTAATAGTCGGCCCTCAGAATCAGCACGCAGCTTACGCCAGCAGTGATTTCGCTCTGCAACACCATCCTCACGGCCTGCTCCAATTTCATCTTCACAGGCTTGATGGTCTCCGTCGCTTCCGTCTGTTGCTCCTTAAAACTTAAGTCTCGCGCGAGGAAGAGATGAGCGGGCGAGTCTATCATTGAAGTGCTTGGGTCAAAGCGGCCAAGCGAGGTTAACTGCTTTGCTTCGATGCCCAGTTCCTCGCGTAATTCTCTGCGTGCGGCTGCCTCGAAACTTTCCCCTTCGTCAATCGCGCCGCTCACCGTCTCTATGCTCTCGCTTCCAAGCGCGTAACGAAACTCTTTGACGAGATGGACGAATCCGTCAGCGTCCAGCGCCAGCACCGAAATTCCCTCCTTAATCTTCACCGTCGCGTAAGTGCCAGGCTTTCCGTCAGGCTGTATCACTTGATCTTCGCGCACTTCAATCAATTCGTTACTGTACTTCTCGACTCTTTCCTTAATCGTCCACGGGCCATGTTTTCTCGTCATAACGAAACTCGTGTCTTATGCAGTTAAAGAGGCAGCCGGGCAGTGGCCCGGCGGTGATGAGCAGATGATTTTAAGGGGAACGAAAATACTAGCAAGAGAGAAAACAAAAGGTCTGTGCGATAACGTACTCAGGGCAGGCGATTGAAACCTCTTTTTGTGAAAGATGGATTTAAGAATAGAGAAGAGGTGCTGTAGGATAAAGCGAGTTAAATACTTTTTCTGTTTACCGAGTCTCAAAGAATTGAAATGATTATTGAAGAACTCACCGTCACACCTTTTCAGCAACAGACGCGCGTCATCGGTTGTGAAGAGACAGGGCGCGCAATCTGTATTGATCCGGGCGACGAGGCGTTGCGGATTGTCGAGACGCTCGAAGGGCATGGGCTTGAGTTGCAGGCTATCGCCTTGACGCACGCGCATCTTGACCATGTCGGCGGCGTGGCGGCGCTGAAGAAACTTAGGCCCGCCGCGCAAATTATTATTCATCCGGCTGATGAATTGCTCTACAGGGGTTTGCCCGAACAACCTGCGTGGCTCGGCATTCCTCGTTCGCGCTGGGCCGCGCTCGGTTTCCAATATGATGAGCCGCCGCCCGTTGACGAGTACTGGACGGACGGGCAGACATACCGTGTCGGAAAGCTTGCCTTCAAGGTCATACATTGTCCGGGGCACACGCCCGGCCATGTCGTGTTGTTTGAGCCGCGGGAAAAGAAGGTCTTCGTCGGTGATTGTTTGTTCGCCGGTTCTATTGGTCGAACGGATTTGCCCGGAGGGTCTAGCGAGCAGTTGATGGATTCGTTGCTCAACAAAATCGTGCCGCTCGGCGACGACGTGGAGGTTTATTCCGGTCATGGCCCAACCACAACCATCAGGCAGGAACGGCTGACCAATCCATTCCTGACGAGCGCTTACGGGCCGCTACGGGGAATATAAAAAAGTAATGAGTAATGAGTAATGAGTGATGAGTTAAGAACTCTTTCTCTTACTCATCACTCATCACTTCTTTACTACTTATCTCCGAGGCGCTCGGCCTTCAGTTTTTCCCAGCGGTCTTTAACTTCACCGCTCAAATCGCTCGGCAGTGTTTCGACGGGCACGCCGTATTCGGCGCAGAACTTGCGCCACAGCACAAAGCGCGCGTCATACTGTCCCGTCTCGTCGGAGATTTCATTCGGTATTGTCGGCTTCTCTTCGGCCACTTTCTCTAAATCCTCTCTGCTCTTAACTGTCCGCACACTCTTGCGGCGTCTCGATAGTGTAGCAATTTTTTCGTTGAGAAGTGACCCGGCAGAAGAGGGTTGAGAAATTAGGACGGCAAATCATCATCCTCATAGCCAAACAAATTGACGGGGGACGCTGAAAGTTTCAGCATCCCCCGCTCAATGTTTCCGCTGTCCGAGAAAGTTAACTCACCGGATGCAAGATTACATGCCGGGCATCAACACCGTGTCGATGACGTGGATGACGCCGTTTGATTGATAGACGTTGGCGATGGTGACGTTCGCAGTGCCGCCCTTTTCGTCGCGCAGCACGATTGATTTCGACTTCTTGCCGTTCATCATCATGTCTTGGCCCATCGTGGCCGTCAAAGTTCCGCCGCTGACGGTCTTCAGCGTCGCCGTGCCGCCGCCCTGTTTGATGAGCTTCATAATGGCCTTGCCATCATACTTACCAGCGACGACGTGGTACGTCAACACTTTGCTCAGCGTGTCTTTGTTCTCCGGCTTGAGCAGCGTGTCAACTGTGCCGGCGGGAAGCTTGTCGAAGGCAGCGTTGGTCGGAGCGAAAACCGTGAATGGCCCTGCCCCTTTGAGCGTTGCAACGAGGTCAGCCGCTTTGACGGCGGCGACGAGCGTCGTGTGATCTGCGGAATTGACAGCGTTGTCAATGATGTCCTTGTTGCTGTACATTGCCGCGCCGCCGACCATCGGATTCTTACCCTGCGCAAAGGCGGACGCTGTGGTTAATGCAAGTGACGCTGCGACGAGCAGCAGCAAAGCGAAATTCTTCTTCATCTTCTTCGTTCTCCGTAAGTGGTTAAAAGTTTTGACTAACTAACCCTATCTACGCGCTCCGGCGTAGCTTCGGATTTAGAGACGAAGAAAATTTTTTGAAAAATCAGTTTGAGGTAAGCAGAAAGGCGATGCGAAGCGGAGC
Organism: Pyrinomonadaceae bacterium; assembly: GCA_036387475.1. Taxonomy (GTDB): domain Bacteria; phylum Acidobacteriota; class Blastocatellia; order Pyrinomonadales; family Pyrinomonadaceae; genus DASVTR01. The sequence continues at coordinate 70,037 of DASVTR010000016.1, forward strand.
AAAGCAACGGCAGCGGCGCTCTTATCACGGCGATTTTATGATGAGGCAGCGCCGAGCAGATATTTCTCGCCGGTCGGGGCAGCAGTTCCGCCCTGCGGCTCAAGCGTGATGGCAAAGGCCGTAGCGCCACGCGCGTGGGCGGGAACCTGGTCGTGCATCTCGACGTGACCCTTCGCGTCGGGCTTAAAAACTCCGCCGGGAACAGGCTTTCCTTCGGCGATGAACCAGATTTGATAATCCTTTCCGGCGGGCGCGGGCGGCAACTCGTCCGCAATCATCATCGCCGCGCCAGATTTATTGTAAGCCAGCCGCGCATGTGCGCGCGGGGCCATCTCCGTGCCGGTCAGGGTGGCGAGGCGCGTGTCAGGCGCGGTAAACATCTTGCTGATTTCCTGCTCGCGATTAAGTTGCTCCTGCGTCGTCTGCAAATCTCTGTTGAGACGCACCATCTCTGCCTGCATAGCACGGTTTCGATTCCAAAGCATGATGAGCGAGATACTGAAGGCGACGAAGGCCAGCGATGCTGCGAGAGCGCCAAATTGCTGCATCGTGCTCCAACGAGTGCGCGCCCTTTCAGGCATCTTGACGACGTTTGTCGCTGCGGGAGTTGTCTGGCTTGCAGACTCTTCAACAGCAACGCTGCGACGCTGCGTCGCGTCATCAATAGACTTGGCCTGCGTCGTACGGATGCTTTCAAGCAGACGAGAGCGCAGCGCGGGCGGCGGCTCGACGCGCGGGGCAGAATAGGCGAGCGCCGCACTGGTATCGAGCCACTGGGCCAACTCTGCGCGACAGTCAGCGCACGTCGCAAGATGACTTTCCAGCGCGCGTGCTTCGCCCGCGTCCAGTGCGCCGAGCGCGTGCTCTGCCAGCATCTCCTTGTATTCTTCGTGCGTCATCAAAAAAATTCGGCTTGCCTGTTTGCAGCCTTCGCCTTCTGTCTGACGAAGGTTCTCCCGCTTGTTTGCTTCGATGTGCGAAGCTTAAAAAAAGTTCTTCTGTTTGTCTCCCAAAAGCTCGCGGAGCTTAATCATCCCGGAGCGCATGCGCGTCTTCACCGTGCCGAGAGGCGCGTTTAGCCTGGCGGCTATTTCCGTCTGTGTCAGACCTTCAAAGTAGGCCAAAAGCAGCGTGCGTCGTTGCTCTTCGGGGAGTTCTGCGAGCGCACTGCGGACGACCGCGCTCTGCTCAGACTTAATAGCCTCTGTCTCCGCGTCAGTCCACTCTTCGGGCGCGTCGCGCGTCGCTTCCGTCGCCGTCCGCTCGCGTGAACTAAGCTGGCGCAGGCGGTCTATCGAGCGGCTGCGCGAGAGCGTGACGAGCCAAGTAAAGGGCCGCCCGCGCGTCTCGTCAAAATCCGAAGCCTTGTTCCAAACCTGTATGAAGACATCCTGCAAAATGTCTTCAGCCTCGGACTGGCTGTGTAATATACGAAGGATGAGACTAAAAAGGATGGACTTATAGCGATCATAGAGCGAGGCCAAAGCCACTTCATCCCCGCCAGCGATCTGTCGGAGAAGCTCTGCATCTGTGATTGGCGCTTGTTCGGGATTCAAAGGAACAGCAGGAGTCAGAAGCCAGGAGTCAGAATTCAGAATAAGAGGCGGCAACCCGCTTTATTTGATTTTCTTTTCTTCTGACTCCTGAATTCTGCTTTTAAGCGATTGTGATGTCCGGCGACAGGTATACGTCCTGAATCGCGTTCAAGAGTGCGATGCCTTCCTGCATCGGACGCTGGAAAGCCTTGCGGCCTGAAATCAAGCCCATCCCGCCGCCGCGCTTGTTGATGACGGCGGTGCGAATGGCTTCCTGCATGTCTGTCGCGCCCTTCGATTCGCCGCCGGAGTTAATCAAACCGCAGCGGCCCATGTAGCAATTGGCGACCTGATAACGCACGAGGTCAATCGGATTATCCGTCGTCAGCTTTTCATAAATCAGCTTGCTCGTCTTGCCGTAGGGCGCATCCTTAGAGAGATTGAGCGTGTTGTAGCCGCCGTTGCGCTCCGGCAATTTCTGCTTGATGATGTCGGCCTGAATCGTGACGCCAAGGTGATTAGCTTGCCCCGTCAAATCGGCGGAGGCGTGCATGTCGCCGTCTTTCGCCTTAAACGCAGAGTTGCGCAGGTAACACCAGAGAATCGTCGCCATCCCAATCTCGTGCGCGTAGGCGAAAGCCTCGCTGACTTCCGTAATCTGCCGCGTTGACTCCTCAGAGCCAAAGTAGATGGTTGCACCGACCGCGACCGCGCCCATGTCGCGCGCCTCATCAATTGTGCCAAACATGACCTGGTCGAATTTATTCGGATAGGTCAAAAGCTCGTTATGATTGATTTTCACGACGAAGGGAATCTTGTGCGCGTATTTACGCGCGACGAGTCCGAGCACGCCAAAGGTCGAAGCGACGGCGTTGCAGCCGCCTTCAATCGCCAGCCGAACGATGTTCTCAGGGTCGAAGTATTGCGGGTTTGGCGCGAAACTCGCTCCGGCGCTGTGCTCTATGCCCTGGTCAACCGGCAAGATAGAAAGATAGCCAGTGCCCCTCAGACGCCCATTGTCAAAGAGCGTTTGCAGTGAGCGCAGCACCGCCGGATTGCGGTCGCTGTGCGCCCATACGCGGTCTACGAAGTCTGGGCCGGGCACTTGCAATTGGTCTTTGGGAATTGCCTGCGACGTATGGTCGAGCAAAGTCCGCGCGTCCTGGCCCAGCAGTTCTTCAATCCCGCCCAGGGAAGTATCCGCGCGCTTGAGTTCGGTAGCCATGTTTTAAATCCCTCCTGATAACGATAATGCTTGCGTCTGATGTTATTGGTCAAGCGAGGCACGGGATTATAGCACACGGGCGCAGCCTAAACCGTAGCGCATAAAGGCGCACGGCCATCAAGATGAGCCTTCGGTGCATCCATTTTGGGCTTGCGCTTAACTGTTAATTATTCTACAATCCGCCGTTCGCTGCCCGACCAGCGCGCTGCCGCTGCTCTACGCTTAATCCCATCACGGATAAGCCCAGACCTAGACCCAACGCTAGTTCCTGCTCAGAGAGGTTTTGCCCCATGAAGTTCCCTCGCACCTGTGTACCCTTCTTCTACATCCTTGTCCTTTTGGTTTTCACTGCTACGACGGCCCTTGCGGGCGATAATGTCTGGAAGCCGATTGACCCTGCTGAATTGGCTTTGAAAGCGCCGGTGGTTGAAAAGGACGCTGACGCCGAAGCCCTCTTCTGGGAAGTACGCCTCGAAGACAAAGACGAATATCAGGGCGACCTGGTTTTTCAGCACTACATACGCATTAAGGTCTTCACAGAGCGAGGCCGCGAATCCCAGAGCAAGATAGACATTCCCTTCGGCAAATTCTACGGCAGCAATATCAAGATTAAAGACATTGCCGGGCGCACAGTTAAAGCGGACGGCACAATTGTCGAACTCAAAAAGGAAGACATCTTCGAGCGGACGGTCGCGCGTGCGAGCGGCGTCAAAGCGCAGGCCAAATCCTTTGCGATGCCGAGCGTCGAACCGGGCGCAATCATCGAGTATCGCTGGCGAGAGGTGCGCAGTAACCAGTCTGCCAATTACGTTCGGCTACAGTTTCAGCGCGACATCCCCGCACAAAACATTACCTATTACATCAAGCCGCTTCCCGGCTCGATGATGCACTACGAGCCTTTCCAGATGGAGAACAACGGCTTTCAGAAAGACAAAAACGGTTTCCATAAAATGACCGTTACCAACGTGCCGGCCTATCACGAAGAGCCGCGCATGCCGCCCGAAGATTCCGTCCGCCGTTGGATGCTCGTTTACTACACACGCATGGACCTCAGCAGAATCCCCTTGCTCTACTGGCAACTGTGGGGTTCTATCATCGCGGAAGTCCACAAGTCGGATTTGAAGGTCAACGACGACGTAAAACGCGCGGTTGCAGAGGCCGTCGGCAGCGAGACCGTGCCGGAGAAGAAACTGGAACGCATCTTCAACTACGTTCGCTCTCGCATCAAGAATATCTACGACGACGCTTCCGGCCTCACGGCGGAAGAACGCGCTAAGGTGAAGACCAACAAATCGCCCGCCGACACGCTCAAGCGCGCGCAAGGCACAAGCGAAGACGTTGACATGCTCTTCGCCACGATGGCTATTGCTGCCGGTTTCGACGCGCGCGTGGTCGAGATGGCTGATCGCAGCAACGTCTTCTTCAACATCAATTTCGCCAACGGTTATTTTATGCGCCTGCACGCCATCGCCGTGAAGATGGGCGAGAATTGGAACTTCTACGACCCGTCGAGCGCTTATGTCCCCTTCGGCATGCTGGCGTGGAAGAAAGAGGGCCAGCAGGGACTCGTGCTCGACGCGAAGAGTTCAGAGTTTGTCACAACGCCGCTCTCGCCGCCGGAAAAGTCTAAGGAAAAAAGAACGGCCAAGCTGACTCTCAGCGAAGACGGAACGCTTGAGGGCGACGTGCGAATGGAATATCACGGGCAGGCTGCCGCAGATAAAAAAGAGTATAACGATGATGATTCGCCGACCGAGCGCGAGACGACTTTGCAGGAGCTAATCAAGGCGCAGATGAGCACCGCCGAAGTTTCACAAATCAGCATCGAGAATACGACCGACCCGGTCAAGCCTTTTGTTTATGCTTTTCATATACGCGTTCCCGGCTATGCGCAGCGCACTGGAAAACGTCTTTTTCTTCAACCCGCTTTCTTCCAGCACGGACACAGCCCGCTCTTCCCGACCAGCACGCGGCTGCACCCGATTTACTTCAGCTACCCCTGGTCGGAAGAAGACGAAGTGACTATCGACCTGCCAGCCGGATTCACCCTCGACAACCCGGATGCGCCAGCGCCGCTTAGCGCTAACGAACTGAGCCGCTACGAAGTGAAGATTATGACGACCAAAGATCAACGCAAGTTGGTCTACAAGCGCAACTTCTTTTTCGGCGGCGGCGGCAAAGACATGAGCCGTCTTTATTATCCCGCCACCTCCTACGGTCAATTGAAGACCTACTTCGATATGCTTCATAAACGGGATAGCCACACCATCACGCTCAAGCAGGAAACAACAGCCGCTACTACTACTACTGCTCCGGCACAATAAGGGCTATAGTGGCTCGGCAGAAACGTTGGCAGGCTCGCGCCCCATGAGCGCGAGAGAGGATGAGACCGAAATGTTTTACCGTTTAATCGGCTGTTGCTTCGCTCTTGTGCTGGCAATCGCTTCGCCTGCGCTCGCAAGCGTTGATGATGCTCCTTCGTGGTTGCAGCAGGCGGCGCAGCAGAAAGCCCCTGCCTACGACAAAAGCGTCACGGCCATCGTGTTGCTCAACGAAGCGACCGTGACCGTCAACGAAGATGGCCGCATCACAACCGTCAACACCTACGCCGTCCGCATTCTCAAGCGCGAAGGACGCAGTGAGGCCGTCGCAGCCGAGCCTTACGATACCGCCAGCGGCAAAGTGCGCGAGATGAAGGCCTGGCTGATTCGCGCGGACGGAGTTGTCAAGCGCTACGGCAAGGATGAAACTTTAGACCTCTCTGCCTCTAAGAACGACGTTTACAACGAGGCTCGCGTTAAGCTCATCAGCGCCGAAGCGGAAGCGGACGCCGGAGCGGTCTTCGGCTATCAGACGATTACGGAAAGCCGCTCCGACTATAATCAGGACAAGTGGAGCTTTCAGGATCGACTGCCGACCCTGCTCTCGCGCTATACGCTCGTGCTCCCCAATAACTGGCGCGCGACGAGCGTCACTTTCAACCATGCGCCCGTTGAGCCGAGCGTGGCGGGCACGTCTTACACTTGGGAGTTGCGCAATCTTCCGCCGATTGAAGACGAGCCTGCCAGCCCCTCTGTCACGAACCTTGCGCCGCGCCTAGCCATCAACTTCGCCCCGCCGACAGGCACAGCCACAGCCATCCCGACCTACAGCAACTGGGCTGAAGTCTCGCGCTGGTATAGCCAGTTGAGCGACCCGCAATCCAACGCCGACGAAGCAATCGCGGCCAAAGCGCGCTCATTGACGGCTAACTGCAAAACCGAGCTGGAAAAGATTCAGGCGATTGGCCGCTTCGTTCAAAATCTACAGTACATCTCGATACAGATTGGCGTCGGTCGCTATCGTCCGCACTCCGCCACGGAAGTCTTCAGCAAGTCTTACGGCGATTGCAAAGACAAAGCCAATTTGATGCGCGCGATGCTCAAGACCGTCAACATCTCATCCTATCCTGTCTTAATCTATGCGGGCGACCCGACCTACGTTCGTGAAGAATGGGCCTCGCCCGGACAGTTCAACCATTGCATCATCGCCATCAAGGTCGGCGATGAGACGCTCTCTCCGACCGTCATTAATCATCCATCGCTCGGTCGGCTCTTGATGTTCGATGCGACCGACGACGATACGCCCGTCGGCGATTTGCCTGACCACGAGCAGGGCAGCTTTGCCCTGATTGCCGCCGGAGAGGCCGGGGCGCTCTTGCGTATGCCGAGCACGCCGCCCGAAGCCAACCGCCTTGAGCGGCAGGCCGAAGTAACCTTGACGCCCGAAGGAGCGATCACCGCCAGCCTCAGCGAAAGGTCAATCGGCCAATCGGCGGTCGAAGAGCGCCGCGCCTTTCGTCATCTCTCGCGCCCCGAATACAACCAACTGATAGAAGCCTGGATTACGCGCGGCGCGACTGGCGCTAAGCTCTCGAAGGTCGAGCCGTCCGACAGTAGCGCGGAAGGCCGCTTCGCGCTCGACGTTGAATTCACCGCCGGTGCTTACGCTCAATTAATGCAGGAGCGCCTGCTCGTCTTCAAGCCCGCCATCGTCTCGCGCCGCGAATCGCTCTTTCTCACCAAGGGAACGCGCACGCACCCTGTCGTCCTGGACTCGCACGCTTACGCCGAGACCGTCCGCATCAAACTCCCCGCAGGCTTCGAGGTAGATGAACTGCCCGACGCGCTGAAACTCGACACACCCTTCGGCACATACGCCTCGACCTACGAAGTGAAAGACAATCAACTCGTCTTCACGCGTACCATGACGCAGCGCGCCGCGACGATTCCGGCGGCGCAATACGCGGCTGTGCGCAACTTCTACGAGCGCATCCGCGCCGCTGAACAAGCGCCCGTCGTGCTGGCGAAAAAATAACGAGTCAGTTCATCCGGCTCGCAGCGTTATTGGCGCATCCGGCTCGCGGCGTTGGCAGGTTATTCGACGCGAAGAGTTAGCTGGCGAAAAGCTTCGTGCATCCTGAGAGCGACGCTGCCGACGGCGACCGTGTAGCGGTGAAAATCGAACGTCGTGACGATTGAGACGCCCAATCCGGCGGAAGTGAGAAAGATTTCATCTGCGTCGCCGAGGTGCGACAAATCGTAGACGCCTTCGATTGCCGGGATGGAGAGTTCGTGAGCCAATTCGATAACGCGTGCGCGCGTTGTCCCGGCCAGCGCGCCGGTTGAAAGCGCTGGCGTGTGAATCGTGCCGTCCGTCACCCAGAAGAGATTAGCCGTCGTCGCCGAAACGACTTCGCCTCGCTCGTTGAGCGTGACGGCTTCATTAAAATCACGCGCGCGTGCTTCCTCCCAAGCCATTATGTGCTCAAGATAGTTGACGCTTTTGACGCCGACGAGCGGCGAGAGCGTGTTGAGGCGATAGGGCGAGACGGTCAACGCCAGACCTTCGTCGCCCGCAACGCGCGCGTCTCCCGTCATTATCAACAAATCTGTCTGCGCCGCGTCCTCCTCTTCGATTTCCCAGACGCCGCGCCCGGTTTTCGCCAGCAACGTTAATCGCGCACGTCCCCTTTCCAAATCGTTTGCGGCAATCAGCCGACAGAGCGAATCTCGCACAATTGTTTCGTCCAGATTGCCGACATCGACGAGAGTGCGCGCGGCGTGTTCCATCAGCCGCCGCCAGTGCGCGTCCCATAGAAACGGCTCAGAATTGTAGACGGCGAGCGTCGTAAAGACCCCGCGCCCGTAGAGCGTGGCGGCAGTGACAACATGGCCGCGCGCTTTCGCCGCCTCAAGCAAGCGCCGATTGTAGATAATACGCGAGTGCATGCGCTCTTTTCTGCGCGTAGCGATTCAGTTAAGCCTTCAAACACGCGCGCCGAAGAATACATGAAAAAGGTGGACTGCAACAGACTGAAGGCCGTCGCCACGCGCTTCTCGTCAACGCTATTTGTAACTTCCCTCGCGGACGCCCAAAGCTCTCAGCAGCGCGCGTGCTTTCGTCAACGACTCTTCATATTCGAGCGAGGGGCGGCTATCGGCGACGATGCCGCCGCCCGTGTTGAAACGGGACACGCCGTCTGTGATGACCATTGTGCGAATCGCCACGTTTAAATCAATCGCCCCGTCGAAAGAGAAGTAGCCGATAGCGCCCATCGAAAGGCCGCGCGGTGCTGTCTCTATCTCGTCAATTATCTCCATCGCGCGAATCTTCGGCGCGCCCGTAATCGAGCCGCACGGAAACGCAGCGCGCAGGATACAGCCCGCCGTTACTTCCTCGCGCAATGCCCCGCGCACTTTCGAAACGAGATGAAAAAGCGTCGGGTGTTCCTGAACAGTAAACAACTCCGTCACGACCACAGAGCCGTAAAGGCAGACGCGCCCCAAATCGTTTCTCAGCAAGTCAACGATCATCACATTCTCGGCACGATCTTTTTCGCTCTCCGACAACTCCGCGCGCAGCCGCTCATCTTCCGCCGCGTTCACATCGCGCGGTCGTGTGCCCTTAATCGGCCATGCCTCTATTGTCCGCGTGCCGTTTTCTTCAAGCGAGACTCGCAAGAATCGCTCCGGCGAAGCACTGACGACCGTGTCCTCGCGGCGGCGCAAGTAAGCTGCAAAGGAAGCCGGATGGTCGCGGCGCAAATTAAGAAAGACTCTCTCAGGGCTAAGCCGCGCGTCGAGCGCGACGCTGAACTGCTGCGTTAGATTGGCCTGATAAATGTCGCCCGCCGCGATGTGCTCTTTGATAAGCTCGACGGCTGTGCAGTATTGCTCGCGCGTAAAATTGGAGGCCACCGTGCTCTCAAAAACATTGACTGACGAAGCGTGAGATGCTGAGTCTTGATGAAAGATGAGCGAAGACGCATCGCTCGCCCCGCTTTGTTCCCGCGCCTTTCTTTCAGCAGCGGCCCTTTTGATTGTCTCCCATGCTCGATTAAGAGGCTCAGGGCCAGCCACGCTGACAACTTCCGTCGTCGAGCGCGCATAGTCGTGTATGACGAGCGTGTCATAGAAAGCGAGTACAGCGTCCGGCTCTGCGTTTGTTGTCGCGGCTTGAGCGTGGCGGCGGGAGCGCAGCCGCTCTAGACTGTGTGCGAGTTCGTAAGCGAAGGTAGCGATGCACGCGCCGCTGGCGGGCCGCGACGAATCATCTGCGCGCGGCACACGATATTTCGCCAGCCGCTCGTCAAGCACAGAGAGCACGTCCGCTGATTCGACTTGATGAGCGCTCAGACCATCACGCTCGTAGACTTGCAGCCGTCCGCCGCGCGCTTCGATTGTCTCGAACGGGTCAAAGCCCGCTATCAGAAAGCGTGCGTCGTCCCCGCGCGCTCCGCCGCTATCGAGAATCTGCACGCGCCGCGACGCATCCAGCCGGAGCAGAGCACCAACCAGTTCATCCGCCGAAAGCTGAAGCTCACGCGCAAACATAAGAAGAACGATGAACTCGGAACGATGAACGATGAATGAAAAGGCAAAACCATCTGTCTTCAATTCATCGTTCCGCGTTCATCGTTCATCCTTTTGTTAATAGTCGTCCGTGCCGGTCAGTTCTTTTTCCATGCGGTCTGCGACGAGAAGGACGCTCTTGATGGCGAGCCGGAGCGTCTCTGCATCCGAGTTGGCGGCAATCTGGACGGCGAAGAGGGCTAAGTATTTCTGGCCGTTATTATGTATCTCGACGCGCCACGCGCCGAACTTCACTTCGCCGTTTTCCCGCAGCAGGCGATTGGCGACAGCCGCCGAGAGCGGCCCCGTCGAGAGATAGGCCGGAGACAGGACTTCGCGAATTTCCAGAGAGCTATATTGCTGTGTGTTGGAATTGACATAGACGAGTTGGCTGCGCCCATCTTCGGTTTTAATCGGAATCAGCTTGTAGTCGCCGCTGGCGGTCAGTTCGTATTTATAGCCGATCTGGTCTAGCAGCACTTTGACGCGCGGGTCGCCCGCCTTACGCGCGCTACCCGTTTGGGCCAACGCAGACTCCGCACAGAAGAGAACGCAGGCAAGAGCAAGAATCATGGATAAGGGACGAGGGATGAAGGAATAATTATTCAACTTGAACGCACAAGCTTTCATCCTTGCCGCCTTCCTACTTCATCCTTGCAACTCAGCGCCGAGCGATGAGCGCCATGCTCTTTCAAGCTCGCCCGTGCTGAGGCTGATTAACTCTTCGCCGCCCGCCGTGATGCGTAGCTGGTCAGCAGTGACACGGCCCAGCAAGCTAAACGGGCAATTCGCGCTCTCGGCAATCTCTTTTATCTGGCCGAGCAGCGCTTCGTTGAAGCTGATGATGATGCGCGAGGGGGATTCGCTAAAGAGATGCGCAGTGCTCGAAAGCGCACCCGGCAATTCAACGTCAGCGCCGAGACTTGGACGATTGAGCGTGGAGAAGCATGATTCGGCGAGCGCCACCGCCAGCCCGCCGTCCGCGCAATCATGCGCCGAAGCGAGCAGCCCCGCTTCGGCTGCACGCAAGCACGCGTCCTGCACCGCACGCTCGCGTTCCAGATCGAGCGCGGGCACACGTCCCTCACGAATCATCTCGGCGATATTGCGTTCTTCGACGACGACGCGGTACTCGCTCAACGAAAGATCGTCTCCGGTTGTGCCGAGTAGCGCGATTAAATCTCCCGAAGATTTGAAGCCGGGTTGAATCACGCGCCGCACATCGTTAACGAGTCCGACCATGCCGATGACGGGTGTGGGCAGGATTCCACGCCCCTCCGTCTCGTTGTAAAAGGAGACGTTGCCGGAGACGACAGGCGTTTGAAACGCGCGGCAGGCTTCGGCCATTCCGTCAATCACTTCGGAGAAAGACCACATCACTTCGGCGCGTTCGGGTGAAGCGAAGTTAAGGCAGTTGGTAATCGCCAGGGGACGCGCGCCGACGCACACGACGTTGCGCGCCGACTCGGCGACAATCAATCGTGCGCCCTCGCGCGGATTCGCGGCGCAATAGCGACCGTTGCCGTCGAGCGTCATCGCCAGCGCGCGGCGCGTCTCTTTAATCCGCACGACAGCCGCGTCCGCCCCAGGCAGCACAGCCGTATTAGTCCTCACCATGTGGTCATACTGCCTGTAGACCCACTGTTTCGACGCGAGGTTGGGCGATGCGATTAATCTCAACAACGCATCGTTAAAAAATCTGGAGTCCGGACTCTGGAGTCTGGAGTCAGAAGACTCCGAATTGGAGTCTGCAATGTTGAGATTCGAGTTTTGAGATTTAAGATTTAAGGTTTGAGATTGAACGTTTGAGTCAACAACTACTTCTTGTTTTGACTCCAGACTCCGGACTCCGAACTCAGGACTCTTCATCGGTCGCTCGTAGCGCGGCGCTTCGTCCGTCAGGGCGACGACGGGGATGTCTGCGACCGTCTCGCCGTCGTGAATAACGCGCATGTGTCCGCCTTCGCGGACGCGACCGATGACAACGGCATCCAGGTCCCACTTACGAAAGATGTCCATTACCTCGCGCTCGCGGCCCGAATGCGCGACGATTAACATGCGCTCCTGCGATTCGGAGAGCAGCATCTCGTAGGCCGTCATGCCCTCTTCGCGCTGCGGGACGAGCGAGAGATCAAGCTCGATGCCCGTTCCGGCACGCGCCGCCATCTCGCACGAAGACGAAGTGAGGCCAGCCGCGCCCATGTCCTGTATGCCCGCGACTGCTCCGCTCCGCATCGCTTCGAGGCACGCTTCCAGAAGCAGCTTTTCCAGAAAGGGGTCGCCGACCTGCACGGTCGGGCGCTTCTCCAAAGCTTCTTCGTCAAACTCTGCCGAAGCCATCGTCGCGCCATGTATGCCGTCGCGGCCCGTCTTCGCGCCGACGTAGAGGACAGGATTGCCGACGCCTGTTGCTTTGCCGAAAAAGATTTGATCCTGCCGGACGAGTCCGAGCGCAAAGGCGTTGACGAGCGGGTTCAAAGCATAAGCATCGTCAAAGGAGACTTCGCCGCCGATTGTTGCGACGCCAAAAGCGTTGCCGTAATGCGCGATGCCTGCGACGACGCCCGCCAGCAGCGCTCTGTTGCGTCGCCCGTGCTGCGGATGCGAGAGCGTGCCGAAGCGTAAACTATTCATGGCGGCGATGGGCCGCGCGCCCATCGTAAAGATGTCGCGCAGGATGCCGCCGACGCCCGTCGCAGCACCCTGAAACGGCTCTATAAACGATGGATGATTATGAGATTCGACCTTGAAGGCGGCGCACCAGCCGTCGCCTATATCAACGACTCCGGCGTTTTCACCCGGCGGCACAATCACACGCTCGCCCGTCGTTGGCAGCCGCTTGAGGTGTACGCGCGATGATTTATAAGAGCAATGCTCCGACCACATCACAGAGAAGATGCCAAGCTCTGCGAACGTCGGCTCGCGCCCCAATAGCTCTTTAATGCGCGCGAATTCGCCTGCGGTGAGATTGTGTGCGGCAATTGTCTCGGCAGTAATCATAAGAACAGTTTTGAGTTTTCAGTTTTCAGTTTTCAGTTAAGAATGCTGGCGCGTATATCGTCGTTTAACTCAAAACTGAAAACTGAAAACTGAAAACTATTTCATCACTTTTTCCAGTTCGGCGCGTAGCTCTTCGGGTTTGATGGGGCCGAGGTGTTTGTAGACGACCTGCCCTGCGGCGTTGAGCAGAAAAGTAGCGGGCATGCCGCCAGCCCATTCGGGGTCAACCGCGCTAATGGCCTCGTTCGGTTCGCTTGCGTTTAGGAGAAAGGCTAGCATCTGTGCGCGCATGCGCCGCAGAAAGCGCGGCACTTCCCCCTTAATCTCCGACGGGTCGTCCAAGGATACGATGACGAAATCCAGATTGCGCGTCTTATAGTCTTTATCAATCCGCACGAGGTCTGGAAATTCTTCGCGGCAGGGATTGCACCAAGTCGCCCAGAAGTTAATGAGCAATGGACGCGGCTGTGCAGTATCGCGCCTGAGAATGTTCTTCAAGCCTTCGGCGTCAATCTCGTGCACGACGGGCAGCGGCGCGCGCCGCCTGCGTTTTTGTTTCTTGCGCGCACGCTGAGACAGCATCAGGCTCTTGCCGGAGGCTAACGACGCGCCCTGCCTTTCGATTGCAGCGACTTGTCCTGATGCCTGCCGCAATTCAAAAACGCAAGCGAGCGCGAAGGCGCAAGTTGCGCACGCCAGTAAACGTGTGAGTTTCATTCCGCCCCTCTCAACTGCGTTTGATCGAGCAACCGAAGGCGCGGACGAAGGAGTTGGCGACGGGCTTGCCGTCGAGCGTCGCGTCAATAGCGTCGCGCAGATCGTTGGCGCTGATGGTCTTGCCGCTGCGTGAATTATCAATGCGCCCGCGATAGACGAGCTTGTTATTAGCGTCGAGGAAAAAGACTTCGGGCGTGTTCGTCGCGCCGAGTTGGTCGGCCACCTTGTTGCCCTTGTCTTTGAGAATCATGAAGGTCAGATTGTTCTGGGCGGCGTGAGCTTTAATATCATCTGCGGATTCGGTCGAGTTGGCGTTGATGCCGACAACCGAAACGCCGCGCGCTTTGTAGTCCTGCGCCAGCTTTTCCATCCGCTCGTTATAAGCATTAGAGACGGGGCACTGCGTCGAGACGAAGATTAAGACCGTCCCGTTTTTACCTTTCAGAGACATCAGCGAATGTTTCTTGCCGCTTGTGTCGGAGAGCGTGAAATCTGCGATTGGCTGACCAATTTCAGCGCCGCCCACGCCCATGCCTGTGCCTTGTCCAGTGCCCGCGCCCGTCTGCGCCAGCGCCGTACTTGTAGTAAAGATAAAAGAGAGTGCGAGCGTGAGGACGAATGCGTAAAGCTTTTTCATAGTTTGCGACTAACTCCTTTCAGGGTCTAACGGAAGAAAGCAAGAATACAGTGACAAGTGGCGAGTGACAAGTGACGAGTTAATGATGAATAATGAATGCAGGCCCGGTTTTAAAGACTCTTCCTCCGTCATGTGCGAGTAAACCATCGTCCGATACGATGAAAAAGCCAAGCCTGACGAAAACCAATCATCCGCTGCCCTTCGGCGTCTTATCGCCGGAGCAGTTCGAGACTTTATGTTTGTGGTTAGTCGAACGCGAAGGCTACCTGCGCCCGGAACATCTGGGCGCAGCGGGAAGCGAACAGGGCCGCGATGTCATCGCTTATCGCGCAACTGACACGGGCGAGCAACTCTGGTATTTTCAGTGCAAGCGTTACCAGACAATTGGCAGCGCGACGCTTATCGAAGAAATCAAGAAATACAACAAGCTGGTCATCGCCGACCCGTCAAAAAAGCCTTTCGGCATTGTTTTCGTCACCAACGCAACGCTCTCTGCCGATGCCCGCCAAAAGGTGCGGAAGTTTTGCGGCGAACACGGTTACGCCTGTGAATTCTGGGCGCGCACCGAGCTTGATCTGCTCGTCAAAAAGCACGAGGACATCGTCGCGGAATTCTTCAACCTCAAGTCAGCAGCATCAAAAAAAGTAACCCGTATTAAATCCACAGAAAGTCGCAACATCATCATTCATGGCGATGCGACCGGAGTCACAATCAACACGGGCAATAGCACGACGCCCGGCCCGCAAGCTACAACGCCGCCACTGTCCCGCGACAAAATCTCCATCGCACGCTTGCCCACGAGTGGCCCAGACCTCTTTGGCCGCGACAAAGAATTGCAACTCCTGGACGACGCCTGGGCCAATCCCAACACAAACATTATCAGCTTCGTCGCCTGGGGCGGCGTAGGCAAAACGGCGCTGGTCAATCACTGGCTCAAGCAACGCATGGCGCGCGACAATTATCGCGGCGCAGAACGCATCTACGGCTGGTCGTTCTATAGTCAGGGTACAAGCGAACGCGCCGCCTCCGCCGACCTCTTCATTGACCAGGCGTTGCGCTGGTTCGGTGGTGATGAGTTAGCCGATAGGCTTGCCACTGCCTCGCCATGGGACAAAGGCGAACGCCTCGCGCAACTCATCCGTCAAACGCGCACACTACTCGTTCTCGACGGACTCGAACCGCTCCAACATCCGCCAGGGCCGCAGGAAGGACGATTGAAGGATGCGGCGTTGCAAGCGCTCCTTGTTGAGTTGGCGGCACAGCAAACGGGGCTGTGCGTAATCTCTACGCGCGAGCGAATCGGCGATCTGGTCGAATTTGAAAACGGCACGGTCATCCAACACGAGCTTGAGCACTTGTCGCCGCAAGCAGGCGCGCAGATTCTTCGAGCGTTGAACGTAAAAGGCGATGATGAAGAATTAGAAGAAGCAGCAAAAGAATTCGGCGGGCACGCTTTCTCACTGACCTTATTGGGCAGTTATCTGGATGAAGTGTTGCGCGGGGACATCCGACGGCGTAAAGAAATTGAGAATCTGTTTGATGACACGCGGCACGGCAACAATGCGCAGAAGATGATTGCTGCCTATGAAAAGTGGCTAGGCGAAGGAGTCGAACTGTCCGTGCTACGCTTGCTGGGGCTGTTTGACCGTCCCGCCGAAGCAGCAAGCATCGCCGTCCTGCGCACTGCTCCCGCGATTCTGGGGCTGACCGAAGCGTTGCAGAATTTGAAAGAGCAACGATGGCAACAGGCGTTAGCAAAGCTGCGCCGCATCAAGCTGCTAGGCGCGGCATCAGCGAATGAGCCTGACACGCTGGATGCGCACCCGCTGGTGCGCGAGCATTTCCGGCAGCAACTCAAACGCGAGCGCCTCGACACCTGGCGCGAAGCAAACAACCGTCTCTACGAACACCTCAAGCGAACGGCTAAAGAATTCCCTGATACGGTGGAGGAGATGTCTCCGCTCTATGCTGCAGTATCGCACGGTTGTGCAGCGGGCAGGCATCATGAAGTGTTGAATGAGATCTACTGGATGAGAATTCAGAGAGGGAGAGAGCATTTCAATTGGAAAAAGCTTGGCTCATTTGGCGCTGAACTGGCGGTACTGTCCGGCTTCTTTGAAATATTATGGGAACAACCGATAGCAGGATTAACGGATAATGCTAAAGCGTTTGTGCTAAATATGGCAGGCTTTGCCCTGCGCGCTCTGGGACGATTGCAGGAAGCGGCGCAGCCGATGCAAGCGGGATTGAAGACGAGGGTCGCAGGCGAGACTTGGGAAAACGCTGCCGCAAGTGCCAGCAACCTCAGCGAACTTTACTCGACCATTGGCGACTTGCCGCAGGCGCTCACTTTTGCCGAGCAAAGCGTGGAATTAGCGGATCGCAGCGGTGACGAGTTTCAACGAATGAGCAAACGAACAACGCTGGCTAATGCGCTACATCAGAGGGGGCGCGCCGAGGAAGCCATCGCCACTTTTCGAGAAGCCGAAGAGATGCAACGACAGCGACAGCCTGAATACCCGCTTCTCTATTCATTACAAGGATTTCAGTACTGTGATCTGCTGCTCAGTCATGGGCAGGTTCAGGAAGTGAAAGATCGCGCTGCTCGAACACTTGAATGGGCAAAAGAACATGGGGGGCTTCTCAGCAACGCACTAGACAACCTTTCACTGGGGTGTGCATTGCTGCTCGAAGCGCAACAGATGGACGCGGGCGTTACCATGCAGGCAGACGAATTTTTGCAACGCGCTGTGGATGGGCTGCGACAAGCAGGGATGATGGATGAATTACCGCGCGGACTGCTTGCACGCGCAGCATTGCACCAGTTCAGAGGCGATTACAAGCGGGCCGAGCGTGATCTGGCCGAAGTGTTGCGCATCGCCACGCGGGGCGGGATGGGTTTGTATCTCGCTGATTATCATCTGGAATCTGCGCGGCTTCATCTGGCGCAAGGCAATTTGGACAAAGCCCGCGAGCATTGGGAGACTGCCAGAGAGATGATTGAGCGCATGGGATACCATCGGCGGGATGGCGAAGTTGATGAGATTGAGCAGCAGCTAGGGTGAGTAAATAGCAATAGATTGTCAGAGATGAGGGGCTACTTCATTTCGCTCGTTCGAGCGTGAATTGCCAGAGCATGCGGTTCTCTTTTTCATCGTAGAGTTGACGGCCTTCGATGACGCGCCAGTAGCCCATGTGTTGCCAGCGTCCGACGGAGAGTTTGTTGAAGAGTGGGACACTGTGGCGGCTTTCGATGGCGGCGAGTAGGGCGCGGTTGGCGGGGCTTAAGGGTTGGTCGCCGCGACGGCCTGCGCCGGTGTAGTAGATGCGGTCTCCGGACTCGTCTGTGCGGTCTGGGTAGCAGGGATTGATGCGTCCGAAGTCTGTCAGGAGCGAGACGAGACGACCGCCTCGCTGGTAGACGCCGTTGCGTATGCGGTGTGTGCGATTGACTTCGGCCCACGAGAGGATTTCGGTGGAGTGCGGCTCGGGCAGGCGCGTTGTTGACTGCGGTGTTTGTTTCAACTGGTTATCAACTGTGAGAGCTGGTATTGCTCTTCGTCTGTCAGGTAGGTGAAGCAGATGCTGAAGCCCAGGTTCTGTAGGTGATAGGCGACCTCGCCGCGCAGGTTCAGGAGATCGCCGTCCGGCAGCTTGATTGTCAGGCTGATGATCTCGCCGGGCGTTGCGCTTCCGAGGGTGTCCAGGTAGCAACCGCCGAGGCTGATGTCGCTGACGCGCGCCGTGTGCCTGCCGGATGCTCCCTCCCAAGAGACTTCGAGCGAGACCGGCACTCGATTTTCTTCTCTGCGCTCTTGTTCCATGACGCTTCCTCGCTTCGCTCTTCGGCGCTCAACCCACGCCTCTTATTATAAACCCACAAGGCTAAGAAGACACCAGCAAGTATAAAAACCATCTCAACAATCGTAAGGATAAAAGCCAGGCCCGCAATTGTTCGGTTTAAAGTTGCTCTAAACCCGTTCGCGCCCGCGACGGAAGCTCAGAGCCTCCGGCACGGGCGCGATGTGAATAAGCGAATCTGTTGGGCGTAGCAAAAAGCCCTGGCGCGAATTAACGAATCGTCACTTCGAGCGTATAGGTGGCGTTGCCGCGCGTTCCGCCGACGGAGATGATGTAGTTTCCTGTGCGCGGCAATTCGCCTTCCCAGTCGGTCGATTCCTCCGCGAGAGTTCGCCTGCCGGGGGCGTTCACGTCGAAGACGGCGTTGTCTTCGAGCGAAGTGATATGCACGATCAGCGTCTGCCCGGCGCGCGCACGCAGCACGTAACGATCACGAGTGCCACGCACGACCGCATCCTTTATGACGGTTGTGGTGCGACCGCGCGCGAAGCGGACGCGGCGTGTCCGGTCGCTCTGCGCCGCAGCGGTGATGGTTGTCGCTAATAGTAGAACTGCCAGAATGAAAGCACGGCTCTTGAGCCACGTCTGTCTGTAATTCATGTTACTCCCTTTCCTTTTTCTCGGTTGATGCGCCCACGCTAGGGCGGGCTGTCTCGTCTAACTTTGCAATCGTCGTTATTTAAGATTGGATGAAAAGAGACGTTGACAAGCTCGCTTATACTCACGCGTTTGATGGAAAACGACGCCGCGCTAACACGCCAGCGCCGCTTGTTGTCGTCCGAATCGGATGCGACGAAGCGGTGTCGTTATTAGTCCTCTTCGTTGTCGTTCTCGTTGCCGCTGTTCTGATTGGTAGCGGGAGGCTTCGGGGCTGCCTTGTTCATCTTGTCAAAGGCTTCCTGTAGCTGCTTGAAAAGCCTGTCATAGGCGATCTTCCATTCGCCGTCTTCTTTGACCATCGGCAGGGTAGCCGAGCTATCATTGTCCTTAAGCTCGACGGTCGCATTATCGCCGTCTATCTTCTCGTTGAGCACTTCTTCATCACTAGTGCCTTTATCAACCTGATCTTTGATGAACTCGTCGAGCGTCTTATTCTGCTTCTTGGCCTGTTCGGTCAGAATCTCCAGCGACGCTTTCGACATACGGCTCTTGACAGCCGCGTAATCCTTCTTCCTGTTGGCTTCCTGAAAAGCCTTGTAAGCGGCGATGGGCGACGAAGCCGTGCTGCTCGAAGAAGAAGCAGCGGGCGTGCTGGACGTGGCGGTCGTGCTGTTCGTGCTGGTTTTGTTGGTTGATGAAGCGTTGGAGTTATTGGTGTTGTCAGCCTTGCTGCATCCGATGGCGAGCAGCGAGAGCGCGGCGAGCAAAATTAAGAGCTGGGTGACTGTACGGCCCGTCGATTTTGACAGGACAGAGTTATTCGTCATGATGTTCCTTCAAAGGTTGATTGATACGGCTCGAACGTTTCTACCCTTAATCGGTCAATCAGTCAAATCGACTCCGCTGCGAGCAGAAGAGTCCGCACACTCAATTGGCGGACAAAGCTTTCCGGCAAATTCGTTGAAGCTCACACGCGCGCGGCGAGCGTGGCCGCGAGCGAGCGAAAGATGTCGCGTCCGTCAGATGAACCGAGGAGGTCTTCGCAGGCGCGCTCCGGGTGCGGCATCAATCCGAGCACGTTGCGCTCGCGGTTACAGATGCCTGCGATTGAATCGCGCGAGCCGTTCGGGTTTGCAGCAGCGGTGGTTTCCCCACGCTTATCGCAATAGCGAAAGACGATGCGGTCTTCGCGCTCAAGCTGGTCTAAAGTCGCGTCGTCGCAAACGTAGTTGCCTTCGGCGTGCGCGATGGGGAGGCGGAGCACGCTGCGGCTGCTCAATTGATTGGTGAAAGGCGTCTCGGTGGTTTCGACGCGCACCTGTATGTGCTCGCAGATGAAGTGTAAATCGCGGTTGCGAATCAAAGCGCCGGGCAAAAGTCCGGCCTCGCAGAGAATCTGAAAGCCGTTGCAGATACCGAGCACTAGTCTACCGTCGGCGGCAAACTCTTTGACCGAATTCATCACGGGCGAGAAACGCGCCAGCGCACCGGCGCGCAGATAGTCGCCATAGGAAAAGCCGCCGGGAATAATCACGGCGTCGTATTCGCTCAAGTCCGTATCGCGATGCCAGATGAAATCGACGGGCTGGCCGACGTGTTTCGAGATCACGTGGTAAGCATCGTGGTCGCAGTTGGAGCCGGGAAAAACTATAACGCCGAATTTCAACGTTCTATCTCCACGCGGTAGTCCTGGATGATGGGATTCGACAAGAGTATTCGCGCCAGATGTATCGCAGCATGCAAACCCTCTACCTGGTCTGATGAGATGTAGCGGACGCTTTAGTTAAAAGGTCTGCTAATTTGACTTCATCACCGTCACCTCGATAATGAACATCATAAATTTTCCAGTTCTTGTCTGTGCCCTGTTTGAACTGAAACGAAACCATGCGTTCTTTGCCCGAATCCTTGAAAGTGACTTGCACCACCGCTTCATCGTCCGGCCCGAACTTGCTGTCGCCGCCCCAACCGGTATCCATAATTGTAAAAGCCGTGATTTGCGGGTCTTGCGAGCCATAGAGCGGGTCGAAATCAATCGCCCCGACTTCGCCGTTAGCGGCAACTGTGTCCTTCCAAATCAAGTCCGCCAAAGCCTTCGTAAAGTATTTGTCGACGAGGGCGCGGTCTTTCGTCTGGAAAAACGGGCCGGAATCGGCTTTTTGAGCCGCATACAAATCTTTGATAATCACGTGAGGCTCGATGGTGGTTTTTGCAGTCGATGGAGTTTTCACCTTCGCGCTGCTGTTGGCGGCGAGTGATTTGACTGATTTGATTGACACTATCCTGCCGCTGTCGGAAAGGGTTGCTTCAAGCCCTGGGACTTTGCATGCGCCGCCAACTACTTTTCCGGTGAATTGACACTGCTGTCTGTTTTTGCACGCGGCTAAAATGGCGCGACCGACTTTTGACTTGTTTGTAAAACAATACGCCGCATAATCACCGCTTTCCTCGCCGAAATACAAAATTACAGAGCGGATTTTACCGACTTGCAATTCGCCTGTATAAGTTTCCGATTCCGACTGAGAAGTGCCTGCTGCGCCGGACAAAGCGGGCGCGAATGAATGCTCTGTTTTTGATTGGGCAAACCCAATCGTGCTAAACGCCAAAAAGAGCGCTGTCAGTAGAACGATTTTAGTTTTCATTTTTCCTCATTAGATTTTAAGCTTTACTGACTATACCACGAAACGCCTCAATGACCCGTTTGCGCCTCTATTCTCTCAGCCAAAACCGTAAACATTAGTGAAGAATAGATGCCGAATTTCAAGCTTCTATCTCCACGCGATAATCTTCGATGACAGGATTCGAGAGCACCTCGCGCGCCATTCTATTAGCGGCCTCGCGCGCTTCGCCTTCGGCGAGCGAGCCGTCGAGCGCAATCTCGAAATACTTGCCCTGCCGGACATCTGCGATGCCGCCGAAGCCTAGTAGTTCGACAGAGTGTTGAATGGCTTTGCCTTGCGGGTCGAGAACGCCCGGCTTGAGTGTGACGTAGACTTTGGCTTTCATATATTTTTAGCTCTGGGCGTTTTCCCTCTGCCGAGTTTTCGCAGCATCGTTTGCTTGTTTTTGGTGTATTCCAGATGAGAGCAGAGGTCTGTCATCAACCCTCTATCGGAATTTCTGGCGACAACAAAATACGTTTCACCTTCCGTATAAGAGACGCCGCAGGCAGCCGAGTCCATCGCCGTGTAAATCACAGCTTCATCGTTCTGCACGCCCTTCCAGTATCGCTCAACTTCAAACGTGACCTTCAACTGATTATCAGCTTCGATCTTCTCCGTCTTGATGACGCGCCCGGTGAAGACCGCTCCGTCGAAATTTTTAAGCCAGCGCTTGTAATTAACGGCAGCCGCTTTTTTGTCCAGCTTAACTTCGATACAAGAGCACGCAGAAGCCGCTTGCGCGCTGAAAACGAGGAGCGCCACGCAGTAAATCAAAGAGACTATTTTCTTCATCTTTCTCTCCTCAGTCGTTCGACGAAAATTGTATGCGCCTTATCTTATCATTTGTCGCTCGTCAGTTGTCACTGCGGGTTAAAGACCCTGTCGAAGACCGCTCCGACGTTGCGCAGGTAGGTTTGAAGGGAGAAGACACGATTAATCTGTTCAGGCGAGAGATGCGCGCTGATGTCCGGGTCGGCAGCGACGAGAGCCTGGAAATCGCCGCCCTCGTCCCATGATTTCATCGCGTTGCGCTGCACCCACTCGTAGGCCGCCTCGCGAGCGACACCGCTTTGCGTGAGCGCGAGCAGCAGTTGGCCGCTGAAGATGAGGCCGCGCGTTGCGTTTAAGTTTTCCAGCATCCTGCCGGGGTAGACGACTAGACCGTCAATCAGAGAAGTCGCTTTCTGCAACATGTAATCGAGCGCGATTGACGAATCGGGAAGCACGACGCGTTCGGCGCTTGAATGCGAGATGTCGCGTTCGTGCCAGAGCGCTACGTTCTCCAGCCCGACGACGCTGTTGGCCCTGACGATGCGCGCCATCCCGCAGATACGTTCCGACAAGATAGGATTGCGCTTGTGCGGCATAGCGCTTGAACCCTTCTGCCCGGCGCGAAAACGCTCCTGCGCCTCGCGCACTTCCGTTCGCTGCCAGTGCCGAATCTGCAAGGCGAATTTTTCCAAGGACGAAGCGATAATCGCCAGCACGCACAAGTATTCCGCATAGCGGTCGCGCTGTATAACCTGTGTTGAAACGGGAGCGGGCCGCAGGCCCAAACGCGCGCAGACTTGCTCTTCGACCGTCGGGTCAAGGTGCGCAAACGCGCCGACCGCTCCGCTAATCTTGCCGACCGCTACACTTTCACGCGCACGCTCCAACCGCTCTCGATTCCGGCGCATCTCGTCGTGCCAGAGCGCAAACACCAGACCAAACGAAGTCGGCTCAGCATGAACGCCGTGCGTGCGTCCAATCTGCGGCGTCTCCTTAAACTCGAAAGCGCGGCGCTTCAAAACTTCCATCAGCGCGCCCGTCTTTTTCAACAGCAGGTCGCAAGCCTCACGCAGCAAGAGCGCGTTGGCCGTGTCAATCACGTCTGAAGAAGTAAGACCGTAATGAACGAAACGCGCAGCGGGGCCTATGTTCTCGGCGAGGTTTGTGGTGAAAGCGATTACGTCATGGTCGGTCGTCTTCTCAATTTCGCTGATGCGCTCCGTCGTGAAGGCCGCGCGCTGCTTAATCTCTTCGACGGCCTCGCGCGGAATCGTCCCCATCTCCGCGTGTACTTCGCAGACCGCCACTTCGACTTCCAGCCATTTCTGGAATCTATTCTGCTCCGACCAGAGCGCGCCCATCTCAGGCAGGGTGTAGCGAGTAATC
The DNA here is from genome assembly GCA_036387475.1 of Pyrinomonadaceae bacterium. Lineage (GTDB taxonomy): Bacteria > Acidobacteriota > Blastocatellia > Pyrinomonadales > Pyrinomonadaceae > DASVTR01. The sequence goes on from DASVTR010000016.1 coordinate 93,322, forward strand.
ATAAAAGCAGGAGTCAGGAGTCAGAATCCAGAAGCCAGAAGAACAGAAAAGCAAAATAAAAGCGGTTGCTGCCGATTATGCGGTTGCAGCCGCTTATTCTGACTCCTGACTTCTGGATTCTGACTTCTGCTTTTCGAATCATTTTAGCGCACTTGAGTTGACGAAATAACGGGCCACGAGCCAGCGCCCGTCGCGTTCGACCAAGGTGAAAGTCTCCATCCCTTCGGCGCGCTCGAAGGTGGTCTGATAAATGACGACAATGGAGCGGCCCGGCAACTCGCCGCCAGTATTGTTTTGATCGCGAACGGTCTGCGGCGTACGAATTTTAACGCCGCCGAGCTTCTCCTTCAGCGTCTTGAAAAACTCTTTCGACTGATCTGCGGTCGTCGTCTGCCGCCACTCTTCCGCCGCCTCGTTGTGAATCTTCTCGTAGCGTTCTTCCGCCATATCTTTCGAGAAGGCGTCGATGACGGCCTGCGCCTGCGGCGGCATGGTGTTCTGTGTGCGAACAGCAGAATAGTTACAGGCGATGACGAACAGCGCAAGAAGCAGGAGCACATCCGCCATCTCGCGTCGCGCCGTCCGGCGGACAATTCTACACGAACGCGAGTTAACGAGCGCGCGCCGCGCCTTCTGTTTCATAGCTCTATCCAAGGGGTCGGTTCTTTGGGAAATGAGAGCGTAATCTCCGTCTCGGCGCGAAACAGCGGCGCGCGTTCCTGTAGAGCAATCTCGGCATTGAGCTTCGCTACGTAAGGGTTGTTGGCGCGTTGCGAAAGATGAGCGAGCACGATGTGGCGAGCCGTGCCGTCAAAGCCGTCGCGCAGCCAGTCTGCCACGTCTTCGTTCGAGAGATGTCCGGTGCGCGACAGTATCCGCTGCTTCAATTCCCAGGGGTAAACGTCGCACGCCTTGAGCATGTCGCGACTGTGATTCGATTCGATGATAATGGCCGCGCAATTGCGCAGCCGTTCTGTAATGAGCGTCGTGATGTGTCCGAAGTCCATCAAAGTCGCCACGCAGACGCCTCCGTGCGTTGCTGTAAAGCCGAAGTTATCAACGGCGTCGTGCGGAATCGTGAATGGGTGGAAATCAATCGCGCCGATGCGGAAATCCCTGCTCGATTCGATCTCTTCGGTGCGGTCGCGCAACACGTCTGCGCGCTTGCGGGCTTCGTCAGAAGAAGACGGGCGATGCTCGCTGATGTAAGCCTCGCGCGTCTGCCCGGAAATGTAGACAGGGCACGTCAAGGTTTTCAACAGCACGCGCAATCCGCCCGCGTGGTCGCCGTGCTCGTGCGTGATAATCACGCCGTCAAGCTGGCCTGGGTCACAGCCGACGAGCAAGAGCCGCCTGACGGTCTCCTTCGCGCTCATCCCTGCATCCACCAGCACACGCGTTCCCCCTGCGACGATGAGGACTGCGTTGCCGGTCGAGCCGCTTCCGAGGACGGTGAATTTCATCGCTTGAACAAAGAGACGCTAACCACAGAGGCCCAGAGATGCAAAGATAAGAAAGGATGAAGGAAGCATGATGAACGATAAACTATTGAGCAGTTGTCTTTCATTCTGCGTTCAACGTTCATTCCTGCTTGTTTCCTCTGTCTCTACGGTCTTTCGCGGTTATTTTAATTACGCTTTCACGGACGCCACGTTGAGCCGTCCATGTATTCGATGCGGGCGAGCAGGATTTTCTGCTTGCCGATGTTGAGATGGCGCGTGTTCTCTTTCAAAGAGAAGAAGATGTCTTTGACGAGCGTTTGCGACTCATTGGGCGGAATCTGCTGCTTCGATAGAAACTTATAGCGCTTCAACTCCTTACTGCTTTCTGGGTCAACAAAGACGTAGTTCCATTCGACCGCCTTGATGGTCTTCGCCGCCAGATTCTTGAGATTCACTTTGGCCGTGTACCTGAAGACGTAAACGACTCCGCGCTTCGATTTCATGGAGAGCGTGTCCGTCTCGTCGCGCACCGTCTCCGCACTAGCATAACCTTGATACTTCCACTCAAAGCCGAGGACTTCGGCGACCGTCCTCGCCTCGTCAGCGCTGCTCTTCTGCGCTGCGGCGCTTGCGCCGACGAGCGCAAGGAGCAAAAGCGTAGTAATGGCCGCGAGCTTCGCTTTCATCTTTCTTTATCTTTTCCGAAGCGGCGGCGCTTACGGATTTTCAAATCTCCAGCCGCGCGCGGTCTACAGCAAACCCGTTGAGATTGCCGAGCGCGCCGAGTGCCAGCCGCTCCGTCTTGAAATATGTGCGTGCTACCTGGTTCAAATCTTCAAGGGTCACGGCTTCAATGCGGCTGATGATTTCGTCCGGCGTGATGCGCCTGCCGTGTATGATTTCCTGCCGGGCCAGCGCCCCCGCACGCGCGCTTGAAGATTCCAGCCCCAGCAGGATTGAAGAGATGGCCTGATCTTTAACCAGCGTCAACTCATCCTGGCGCACGCCCTCGCGCACGGCGCGGCGCAGTTCGAAGAGCGACAAATCCAGCACTTCGTCTAGCTGCTCTGGCGAAGTCCCGGCATAGATTGTAAAGACGCCGACATCCGAGAGGCTGCTCGCGCCAGCGCCGACCGAATAGGCCAGGCCGCGCTCTTCGCGTATCGCCTGCCAGAGGCGGCTGCTTGTTCCGCCGCCCAGCACGGAGGCCAGCAAACTCGCCGCGAAACGATCTTTGTGCCGGGCCGAAGGCCAGGGCGCGGCGATAATCAAGTGGGCCTGTTCCAACTCTTTCTTACGCTCAATCAGAATCGGCGCGGCGGGCTGCGGCTCGTTCTCAAGCGCGCCAGATGAAACGGCTGCCTTGTTCTCAGCGTTTGATACGAAAACTTGGGCGGCCATCTCGACCAGCCGCGCGTGCTCTATATTTCCGGCGGCGGAGATAACCAGATTACGCGGGCTAAACTCCTCTGCGTGATAGCCTGCTGTGCGCTCACGGTCAAAGGATGAGACGGTCTCGACTGTGCCTTCGATGGGGCGGCCCAAGGGTTGTTCTGGAAAATATGCGGCGTTGAAGAGTTCGCCCAGGTATTCGTCGGGCGTGTCTTCGACCATCTTCATCTCTTCGATGATGACCTTTTGCTCGCGTTGCAGGTCTTCTGCCTCAAAACGCGGATGGGCGAGCATGTCCGAGAGCAAATCGAAAGCCTTTGGCAGCCCCGTGTCGGCGACCTTCATGGAAAAGCCCGTCATCTCGTGCGTCGTGAAGGCGTCGAAGTGCCCGCCCAGGCGGTCTGACTCAATCGCTATGTCGAGCGCCGAGCGCCGCTCCGTGCCTTTAAAGACGGCGTGTTCGATGAAATGGCAGATGCCGTTAAGGTGTGGGGTTTCGTGGCGCGAGCCGCGCCGCACCCAGATGCCGACGGTCACGGAACGCAGTCCCGGCATAAGCTCCGTCGTGATGGTCAGTCCGTTATCGAGTTTGGTAGTTTGAACTTGGTCTAGCATTTAACTTCGGAAAAAAACCGGGCGCTGGCGCTCGTCGGTTGCTGGCTTGTCTCTGTAAGCTTGCATCCTAACATGGCGGCAAAACGCTCAGCAAACCAAAGGGCGCGAATGTCAAATGCTTTGAGCGCCGGGCGGCGCTGACATCCCACGGGCGAGATACAGCATCTGATAGCCAGTAATTTACACAGTTTGCTTGACACCTCGCGCGCGATTGGCGGAAAATAGCGCCTTCTCGCAAGCGGGATGATTTATCCGGCATCATTGATGCTATTAAAGAGCGCCGAGAGAGGGCGCTGCCGACCCAGTTAACCAGCGAAGGGTGAGATACGTCTCCGCCACCCGTCGCGCAACTTTTGACAAAGTAGAACCTTGAATCATCCTTCACGCCGTAGCGCTGAAATGAAGTATCGCTTGCGGCGCACGCTTGCGCTCGACGCAGTGTGCGCGCCCGGAGGTTTAGCCGCAATGAGAAAAGCTTTGCGCGTAGGTTTGACCTTGTTCGCCCTAATCGTGCTGTGCGGAGTCAGCGCGTCGCAGACCTTAGCCGCCGCCGGCGGCAACAGTAGCAGCCGCTCTCTGGCGACCATTACTGGCTCAGTCCGTGACAATAAAGGAAATCCGCTCGCGGGTGCTGTCGTCTCTCTGCTCAAAGAGGGCGCTGGCGCAATCGTCAAACAGGTGACGAGCGGGAAGGATGGAAGTTTCACCGCACGGATAGCGCCCGGCCTCTACACGCTGCGCGCGACCGCCGCCGGATTCGGCGAAGTGCTTTTTTCCTCCGTTCAGGTTCGCCGCTCCGAAGAGCTTGTCTACCGTTTCAATCTGGAACCCGTCGGCTCTGGCCGAACTGCGCCAGAACGACGCCGTGACCGTAATGACCCGAAGTGGCGCATTCTCGGAACGCGCAGCAGCCGCTCCATCTTTCAGGTGGGCGAGCCGGAAACGGAGCAAGTAGCGCAGGCAGCAGCACACACGGAAGATAATGCGGCGGTAGACGAAAACCTTGACATCATAAGTTCTGCGAGGACGGATGAAAGCAGGCGCTCTGCACGCATGAAGGGCGTCGTGGAAACTTACTTTACAAGTTCCGCAGACCCGCTTGCCAACGGCGTGGCGGGCGTAAATTTCGCCTTCTCTCGTCCCGTCAGCAGTAATCTGGATTTCATCATCGCGGGGCAAACGGGTATCGGAGCGGTTGCTCCGCAACGCCTGGAAGCGACCGCGCGGATTCGTCTGAACCCAAGGCATCGCGTCGGCCTCAGCATCGGAGGGATGCGCGTCAACCAGCTTGCGGCTTCGAACGAAACGACGCCCAAGTCGCTCGGCCAAATCTCCATGCGCGCCGTTGACGAATGGGTTGTACGCGATGGCGTCGTCATCGTGCTCGGCCTGGACTATTCGCGCTTTGTCGGCGCAAGCAACGCGCGCTCCATCAGCCCGCGCTTCGGCCTACAGTTTGACGCAGACGCGCGCACGCGCGTTCGCGCAGCCTATGCGCAGGGCAATGATGAGATGAACACGCAAAGCTGGGCGGATTTTGAAGACGGCGCGATTGCTTTCAAGCAGCCCGTCTCCGTACCCGTGGCGCTCGTTGACGGGGGCGCTGTGATGGAGCGCAGCCACCGGCTGGAATTCGGCGTCGAAAGAATATTGGACGACTATTCAAGCGTCGAAGCGACGGCCTTTTTCGATACCACTTCAAACAGGGGCGTCGGCCTTTTGAGCACGCCGCTCAGCAGCTTTTCCGGCGGCGAAAGCGGAGAGACGCTCATCTCTGTCGCCAACCAGCAGGGCGCTGCGCGCGGGATGCGCGTCGTTTACACGCGCCGCGTGAGCCGCATCTTTAGCGCCTCCGCCGGATATTCCTTCGGGCGCGGGCAGGAGCTTTCAGCGAACGGATTGACGAACCCGTCGGAAGTTTTTGACAACGGCTTTTTCCAGACGGCGGCCATGCAGGTCAACGCAGACCTCGATACGGGCACGCGCGTTCGCACCGTCTTTCGTTTTTCGCCGGGCGCGACCGTCTTCGCCATCGATCCTTTCGCCGGACGCCTGGCCGTCTATGATCCGTCTTTGAGCATCCTGATTACGCAGGAATTGCCGACCTTCGGCCTGCCCGTGCGGGCAGAGGCTTTGATTGACGCGCGCAATCTGCTGGATTCTCAAACGGGCGCGGATGATGGCGAACAGCTAACGACCGTCAACGCCACGCGCCGCTCGCTGCGCGGAGGGATTGCCGTCAGGTTTTAGCGGAAGACAAGGGGCAAAAGTAACTTGGGTAAAGGCGTGGAGGGAGAAGCGGCCTTTTTGTCTTCCTTCGGCTTTTACCTTTTTTAATGTCCAAATTCTCGGACATGTCCAAACTTTCGGATGCGTTTTGCGGCGGAAATAAGAGATCGGCTGTGCCGGGAACTTCTAAGCCTTAGAGAAACGTTGAGCGAATAAGGCTTCAGGACGGCCTCTTTGAGAGCTTTTGAAGAAAGAATAAAACGCCCGGCACTGGAACATTGATTGCCTTGAAGAACCGCGTGTTGAGGTGTGCTCACCCCATAAGTTAATAAAAAAGTGGGCGCTCTTCGGGGCGGTGAAAGTTAAACGAAGCGGTCGCTGACCGTAACGCGAACGGCGCGTTTGCCAAACTAAAATGAGAGGGTTTGCGCTGTGCTGACGACACGAACATGGATGCTGCTGGTGACGGCGGCCTTGCTCGTGACTGCGGGCCTGCTCAATTTTGAGCAGCGCTGGAAGCACAAATCTCCCCCAACGGACGGCGTCACCTGGGTACAGCAGGACGGGCAGGTCATCGCGCAGGCGGTCGAACCCGGCTCGGCGGGCGCACGCGCAGGCATTCTTCCGGGCGATCATCTGTTTGCCATCAGCGAAGATGAAAAACAGTTTGACGAACTGGATGTCGCTCATAAAGTCCAGATTTATCTACAGGACGTTGGCGTCGGCGGTCATCTCATCTACCGCATCGAAAGGCCGTCATACCCGGAAGAGACGCGCTTCTACGAAGCAGACCTCTATGACCTCGGCGCAATTCCCGGTTGGACGCGCCATGAGCTTTACATTAACCTGATCGGCCTCGTCTGGTTGTTCGTCGGCCTCTTCGTGCTGTTTAAGCAGGGAGGCCGCGCGCCCTTCGTCCTGCATTTTGCGACGCTCTGCATCATCGCTTTCGTCTTTCACTTTTACAAATCAACCGACCGCCTCAAGGATTTAGACGCCGCGATTGCGTTTCTCAAGCCAGCGGCCTTCATCCTTTTCGCACCTGTCTTTCTGCACTTCTGCGCCATATATCCGGTTCGCCAGCGTCTTTCGCAGCGCCGCTGGCTGGCGTGGCTGCTCTATCTTCCAGCCATCATTCTGCTGGCTGTTGAAGCCATGCTGCGGTTCGTTCCGCTTGACCGCCTCAGCCTGAGCGAAGCTTTCATCGCGGCCCACAATAAAACGGTCTTCATACATTTCTGGATAGGGGTAGCGGCCAGCGCCTTACTTTTGGTGCGGCGCTTTATCAAGAGCGAAGCGGCGGTCGTGCGCCAGCAACTAAAGTGGGTAGTCTGGGGTTCGGCCTTGGCTATCACACCGTTCACACTTTTTTACGCCATCAACTTCGTCTTCGGCCTGGCTAGCGAAAGCTGGATGACGGATGTCGGCGTGCTGCCGCTCATTCTGATTCCGCTGACCTTCGGCAATTCGGTTGTGCGCTACAGGCTGATGGACGTTGACATCGTTGTCCGCCGCGCAGCCGTCTACGCGCTGACGACGCTGGCGATTGCAACGATGATAGCCACAGTTGTCATCGTCGTCGGGCGCTTCGCTCTTGGTGTCGAGGCTGTGCCGAGCGAGATTACTTGGCCTGTTCTGATTGCCATTGCCGCGATGACTATTATCGTGATGGTCGCCGCGCCGATTAAGAAGTTCTTGCAGGAGCGCACAGACCGTCTCTTTTACGGCGAGCGCTACGACATGCGCAACGGCCTGCTCGATTTCGGGCGTACGCTCTCTTCGACGACCGCGCTTGAGCCGCTGCTTGACGCGCTCGTCAGTCGGCTGCAACAGGTGCTCGGCGTCGAACGCATCGCTATCTTTGTCGAAGACGCTCGCTCGCGTGCTGGCTATCGCGTGGCACGCGCCGCCGGACTCTCTTCGGCGATGATTGTGCCGCCGGACTTCCGCGAAATGATTCGCACACGCTCCGCCGAAACGGGTGTCGTGCGCGCGGATGATTTAGACCTTGTGCCGCAGACGACGGGCTTCGTCCGCCGCGCGCTGCATTACTACGTGCCGTGCGTCGTGCGTAGTCGAATGGTAGCGGTCATCGGTCTGGGCCGTTCGGCTGATGGCGCGCTGCTCTCTTCGGAAGACGTGGAAATTCTGCGCACTGTCTCAGGCTATGTCGCGGTCGCCATCGAAAACAGCTTGCTCTATCAGGAACAGCAGGAGCGCGCCGCAGAGCTTGAGCTATTAAAGGAATTCAACGAGTCCATCGTTGAATCAATCAACATCGGGCTGCTCGCGGTTGACTTAGACGGGCGCGTCACGCGCTGCAATTCGGCGTTGGAGCAGATGCTCGGCGTTACGCGCGAAGAGAGCATCGGACGTAAAGTCGAAGACCTCTTCGCGGAAGATTTCGGCGAGACGCTGCGGCAGGTCTTGGGCAAGGCTGGATGGAATCTGGCGGAGTTGCGCCACATCTACAAACTGCACACGGCCACACGCGCGGGCCGCTCGCTTGTGCTCAATATCGCGCTCGCTCCCTTGCGTGCCGATTCGCAGGGACGAACCGGGACGCTCGTCGTCCTCGAAGATGTCACCTCGCGCATGCGGCTCGAAGAACAACTGCAACAGCGAGAGAAACTCTCAAGCATCGGCCTGCTGGCCGCAGGCGTGGCCCATGAAGTCAACACGCCGCTGACGGGTGTTTCCTCCTACACGCAAATGCTTCTCGGAATGCTGCCGGAAACCGACCCCAAGCACGCGCTCTTGCAGAAGGTGCGCCGCCAGGCCGACCGCGCCTCCAACATCGTCAATAACCTTTTGAACTTCTCGCGCACGGGCAGCGCAACAGAGTTCCACGCCCTCGACGCTCATCGCGTGCTCGACGACACTCTGCAACTGTTAGAACCGCAACTGCGGCGCAGCCAGGTCGAGATCATTCGTCATTATGATGAGCAACTGCCCGATGCCTTCGGCAACGCCGGAAAGCTGCAACAGGTCTTCACCAATCTGATTTTAAACGCGCGCGACGCGCTTCCCGCTGGCGGGCAAATCATCCTGCGCACGTCTGCCAAAGATGACGATACGCTCTCCATCGAAATCACGGACACGGGCATCGGCATCGCGCCGGAAAACGTCGCCAAGATTTACGACCCCTTCTTCACGACCAAAGGCGTCGGGCGCGGCACGGGCCTCGGCCTCGCCGTCACCTACGGCATCGTGCAGGAGCACTCCGGCCACATCACCGTCGAAAGCATGCCCGGCCACGGCACGACCTTCCGCATCACACTGCCGACCGCAGACGCACGCACACGCCTGCAAGCAGTCAGCGACTAAAGCGCGGGGAAATGGGTAAAAGGAAAAGAGGGTAAAGGGGATTTGAACCCTTTACCCTCTTCGTCGTTTCACCGTTTCACCCTTTGCCTTTTATAATGAGCGCATGGCGAAAAAAGGTTCAGTCCTCGTCGTTGATGATGAGGAGATTATGCGCGATGTGTTGGAGACGCTGCTGTCGGCTGAAGGCTATCGCGTTGATCTGGCGAAGACGGGCGAAGAGGGTTTGGAAGCTTACGGGCGGCGCGCTTACGATGCGGTGTTGCTCGACGTGTCGATGCCGGGCATGGGCGGACTGCGCGCGCTCGAAGAGTTTTTGAAGCTGGACTCGGAGGCCGTCGTCCTGATGATTACGGCCTACGCGACGTTTGACACGGCCATCGCCGCCTGGGACAAAGGCGCTATCGGCTGCATCCGCAAGCCTTTTCAAAACGAGCAGATTACGGCGCAGGTGGCCGCCGGGGTCAAGCGTCGCCGCAAAGAGGAAGAGCGTCAAATCCTGCGCCGCGCGATGAGCCGCGCGGTTGACCGTGGCGCTATTGTCGGTCGCTCCGACGCGATGCAGGAAGTCTTTCGTCTCGTGGATCAGGTCGCGCCAGCGCGCTCTACCGTTTTGATTACGGGCGAATCCGGCACGGGCAAGGAGTTGATTGCCAAAGCGATTCACGAATCAAGCCCGCGCGTCAGTCGCCCTTTCGTCACCGTCAATTCATCTAACATTCCTTCGGAGCTTCTGGAATCCGAACTCTTCGGTCACACGCGCGGCGCTTTTACGGGCGCGGTCGCAGCGAAAAAAGGACTTTTTGAAGTGGCTGACGGCGGCTCTATTTTCCTGGACGAGATCGGCGACATTCCGCCCGAAACGCAGGCGCGGCTGCTGCGCGTGCTGCAAGAGAGAGAGTTTACGCCGCTTGGCGACACTACTCCGAGACGCGTTGACGTACGCGTCATCGCCGCGACCAACGTGGATTTGAAAGAGGCCGTGCGTCAGGGAACATTCCGCGAAGATTTGTATTACAGGCTCTCGGTCGTGCCAATTGAGTTGCCGCCCCTTCGCGACCGCCGCGAAGACGTGCTGCCGCTCGCGCAGCATTTTATACACAAGTATAACGAAGAGAATGGCCGTCAGGTCGCAGACCAGCTTGCACCCGAGGTGCTGGCGCTCCTTGAAGCTTATTCATGGCCGGGCAACGTCCGCGAGCTTGAGAATGCCATCGAGCGGGCGGTCGTCATCGCACCCGGACAGGAAATAACGCGCGAGTGTTTGCGCTCTGAAATCTCAGACCCGCGCTCTGCCATCAACGCCATGCGCGAAGGCCCATCGGGTGCTGCCGCCCTGGACATCGGACGCGGCATCAACTTTTACGACGAGGTACGCCGCTTCGAGATTGACCTGATTCGCCGCGCGCTGGAGCAGACCGGCGGCCATCAATCCCGCGCCGCGCGCCTGTTGGGGATGAACGCGACGACCCTCAATTCCAAGATTAAGACTTACAACATCAACCTGCGCCCTTAAAAGCCACACGGAAGGCGAAAGACGAAAAGGATGAAAGAAGAGCTATTCAAAATAGCTCTTCTTTCATCCTTCACGCCCTTCATCTTTGTCTTTCAGGCCCGGTGATCCATGAGACGAGGATATGTTTTTCTCCGCTCTTGACAGGCTCGCCGCCATGCAGGTAAGTGGACGGAAAGAGAATCGCTTTTCCGCATCGAGGCGTCGCAGAATAATCGAGCGAGGGGAATCGCGTAGCGCCGCCCTCGAAGTCGTCGTTGAGATAACAGACCACCGAATAGTAACGATTCAGCGTTCGTGGCCCAACATCGGAATGTATGATGTAGTGCCCGCCCGGAGCGTAGTGGACAAACTGAGTTCCCTCGTGGTCAGTCAAATTTTGTCCCCAGAGATGCTGCACGAGCGGCTTGAGGATTTCATTCATCTTCACGTCAAACTTGCGCCGCACAGCACCCAGATGTTGTGCATAGAGGACGCTGGCTGTCCGGTGTGAAGGGTCTACGACCGAGCGCAACTGGCCGTCCGGCCCGCGCCTGCTTACCTTCGCGCTGTCCCATCCGGCGTGCCCCCTGACGGATTCGATTATCGCTCGGCATGAGCGAGGTTGAAACAGCGACACAGAGATGATGATGCCGCCCGCCTCCCTTGTGAAACGAATCCGGCGCTTGCCGAGTTGGACTATCTCCTTCAAAGCTTCTCTCATCGGAGGCTGTTTTCTGCCGGTCGAACCACGTGCGGCATAATAATACGCCTGATTGATAAAATATCTTCCATCAGCGGACGATTTACAGCCGCGTTGGCCTCATCCGGGCTACCCGCAACTTGCAACAAAGCGCTGTCTTGGTGCATCATACTCTTGTTCATTCCTTCTCTCGCGCATCAACGGTGATGCGCCCCGCGCCTCGAAACTGGCGGCGGCGTTCTGGATAGTACGAGAGCAGGCTGTTATCAACTTGAAGAAGCCGCTCCTTGGAGCATCCGAACGCGAACCTTCGCTGCTACCGTTACATCGAAGCCACCTTAGATTCGAAGCTTCCTCTTAGCAACTCCCGACAGCGGGAGAGAAACAACTACGAATATGTCTATGAAACTTTACGTCGGCAATCTCGCGTTCCAGACTTCGAGCGAAGATTTGCAGCAGTTATTCTCGCAGGCTGGCACGGTCGAGTCCGCTTCGGTCGTCGAAGACCGCGAGACTGGACGCTCACGCGGCTTCGGCTTCGTCGAGATGGCGACCAAAGAAGAGGGCGAAGCTGCCATCGCGCAGTTTAACGGGAAGGAAGTCAACGGTCGTAACTTGAACGTGAACGAAGCCAGACCGCGCGAAGATCGCGGTGGACGCGGCGGCGGCGGTGGCGGTCGCGGCGGCTATGGCGGCGGACGTGGCGGCGGCGGCGGTGGACGCGGCGGTTACGGCGGCGGTGGTGGACGCGGCGGCGGCGGCGGCAACCGCGATTTCGGCGGCGGCGACCGCACCCCGCGCTGGTAAGTTGCCGGGCCAACTTTAACCGACAGCCTTTTTCGGGAAAAGCGCCTCCGGCCTGACAAACGCTACCGCCGGGGGCGCTTCCATTTTGTTCGGCGCTTGCGAGCGCTGGCAGATAATTGAAGGAGCGCGTGCGCTCTCTCTGGTTCTTTATTTAAAGGAGAAATTGTTTGGCGAGAGAAGATTTGATTCCGGCTGAGGGCGTGGTGGTTGATAAACTGCCGAATGCCTTTTTCAAAGTGCGTCTGGACGGCACGGAGCATATCGTGTTGGCCCAGATTTGCGGCAAGATGCGTAAGAACTTTATACGCATTCTGGCCGGTGATCGCGTCAGCGTAGAGATGTCGCCCTACGACCTCTCGAAGGGCCGGATCACATACAGGTACAAATGAGTTACAAGTCAAGAGTCTGGCGTCAAAAGCGAATTAGTCTTTGACTCATGACTCTGGACTCCAGACTCCAGACTCTTTAAGAAAGAAGGTTTCATGGAAAAGCAGACTTACGCGGTGGGTGATCGTGTCGAAAAGCTGTGTGCGGAATGCGGCGAGGAGCGCGGCCACGTCGTCGCTTCTGTGACGAAAAAGGGTTCTATCTCGCGCGTTGATTGTCCGAAGTGCGGAACGCGCAGCACTTTCAAATCGAATGTAGCGGCGACGGGCAGGCGTTCGAGCGCGCAGGCCGGAGCGCCGTATGACCGTACGCGCACGTATCGCACGGGCCAGGTGTTGTTGCATTCACAGTTTGGCTTGGGCGAAGTGACTGCCGTTATCGAGCCGAAGAAAATTGACGTGCTCTTTGCCGACCGTCTGCGCCGACTTATCCACTCGAATCTTTAAGCCGCGCTGAAAAGAGTGTGCGCGCACACACTCTTTCGGCGGGCCATGTCGAGTTAAACGGGCTGGCCTGGCAGCACACGGAAACCGGATTTTGAAGCGACGCTGTGAAGGCTCGCTTACTCGCTGGCGCTCGCCATCGCTCGTTTAACGCATCCGTATGAATTTTCCATACGTGCGGCGCAGCAGCACCTTGTAATTAACTGCCGGGTGCTCAACAGCGCAAGCCACCTCTTCTTTCATCCACATCAAAATCCTCACACAGAGAGTCTCCGGCCTTGCTTCAAAGCGCGCAAGCGGATAGTCTTTAGGACAAGCTATCAATGAAGTAGTCAGTTGGCGGGCACTTGAGAGCCAGTCTCTTGCCGACGGCTGATTACTGACCATCAGGCAGAAGGAGATTGCTTGTGGCCGTCATTCATCCTTTTCGCGCCCTGCGTCCGCCCGCCGAGAGAGTCTCGCAGGTCGCCAGCCCACCATACGATGTCGTCAACACAGAGGAAGCGCGTGCGCTGGCCGAAGGTAATCCGCTTAGCTTCCTGCACGTCTCGCGACCCGAAATTGACCTCCCCATTGGCACAGACCTTTACAGCGACGACGTTTATGGAAAAGCCGCCGACAACTTTGAGCGACTGACAAAAGAGTGCCCACTCCTTTTGGAAGAGACGCCGAGCCTCTATCTCTATCGCTTAATCATGGGCGAGCACGAACAGGTCGGACTCGCGGCCTGTTGTTCCGTTGATGAATACGATCAGGACTTGATTCGCAAGCACGAGCGCACGCGCCGCGACAAGGAAGACGACCGCACACGCCACATCCAAACCCTTCGCGCGCAAACCGGCCCCGTCTTTCTTACCTATCAATCCAGCCGTGATATTGACACGATGGTGATGGAGACGACGATGAGCGATGCTCTCTACGATTTCACAGCGCCGGACGGTGTGCAGCATACGCTGTGGCGTGCGCCCGACCCCGTGCGCTTCGTCGAGGCGTTTCGCCAAGTCCCTTTTCTCTATATCGCTGACGGCCATCATCGCGCCGCCTCAGCCTCGCGCGCCCGCGCCGAGATGCGCGACCGCAGCTTCGGGCACACCGGCGACGAGGAATACAACTTTTTCCTCGCCGTTATCTTTCCGGACGACCAACTGCAAATCCTGCCCTATAACCGTATCGTCCGCGACCTTAATAATCTTTCGCCGCAGGAATTTTTCGAGCGTGTCGGGGAGAAGTTCAACTTCACCAGGGATGCCGAGCCAACGCCCGCCGCGCCCGGACAGTGGAGCATGTATCTGGGCGGACGCTGGCATGGCCTGACTTTGAAAGAGAATGTGCGAGGGGCTGCGGATGCCGTCAACGCGCTCGACGTGAGCCGCCTGCAAGACCACCTGCTCGACCCTATCCTCGGCATCAAGGACGTGCGAACGGACAAGCGCATAGATTTCGTCGGCGGCATTCGCGGCACAGCGGAACTGGAAAAACTGGTTGACGAAGGCCGCGCGGCTGTCGCCTTCTCGCTCTACCCGACGACCGTCGCAGACTTGATTAAAGTTTCCGACGCGGGCCAAATCATGCCGCCCAAGTCCACCTGGTTCGAGCCGAAATTGAGAGACGGGATTTTGATTCATTGCATTTGACACTGGAGGAAAGGAGAACGCGCCATGCTACCTTCGTTCGGATTCAAAGCACGAGCCACAGTTTGGTGCGCCTGCTTTCTCTTCGTCTCGCTGCTGTTCGGTTGCGCCCGCTCTGAGCCGCCAAGGGTTCTTTCGCCATGGTCTGAGCAGATGGCAGCGATGGAGCAAGCCATCCAAAAGATTGACAACAATTTCGTGCTCTACAGCGGCACGATAAGCCCCGTCCGCAGTAAACAGGGCACGCCTGACGAGCCGATTGAACTGCGAGCGACTTTTACGTTTGTTAACCCGAAATCGTCGCAGACTAACGACAAGGGAGAGCCGCGATACCCCACGCGTTTTGTTAAATATATTGACCATCGCCTGTCAACGACTCTGCGCGTTGATGACGAATTCCAAACCGGACAGGCTCCCGACCCGAAAGCGAGGGAGGCGTCGCGCTTGATACGGCTCAGCCCGCAGGATGTCTTGCGGTTGACTCTGGCGGAAGGGCAGCGCTACCTGAAAGAACCTGTGAATCATGGAAATATAATGATTAATTTAGTCCCGCCGCTCGAACTTCCCTCGGACGTGAAAGCTCCGGCGGTCTGGAAAGTTCAATACGGCGGTAATGGAAACATTACCATCTGGGTAGACGCAGAGACCGGCGCGATTCTCAAACGTGAGACACAGGATAAATGAGTTGAAAACCGAGCCGGATATTTATTCCGGCCCCTGCTGAGATAATTATGCGTGTATTGATCGCCGATAAATTCGAGCAGTCCGGGCGCGACGGGCTTGAGGCCGCCGGCTGCGAGGTTTCATTCCAGCCCGATTTGAAGGACGCAGCGCTCGTCGAGGCCATCCAAACGCTGGAACCCGATGTGCTGGTCGTGCGCTCAACGAAGGTGACGGAGGCCATGCTGGAAGCGGGCGCGTTGAAGCTGGTGGTGCGCGCCGGGGCTGGATACAACACGATCGATGTCGCGGCTGCTTCTAGGCGCGGCATCTACGTCTCGAATTGTCCTGGCAAGAATTCAATCGCCGTCGCAGAGCTTGCCTTCGCTCTGATTCTCGCGCTCGACCGTAGGATTGCCGACAACGTTATCTCTCTGCGTCGTGGCGAGTGGAACAAGAAAGAATACTCGAAGGCGCGTGGCCTCTATGGGCGCACGCTCGGACTCATTGGCGTCGGCCAAATTGGACGCGAGATGATTCCGCGCGCCCGCGCCTTTGGCATGGAGGTCGTCGCCTGGAGTCGCAGCCTGACAAAGGATCGCGCCGAAGCGCTCGGCATCGAGTACAAAGAGAGTCCGCAGGAAGTAGCGCGGGTGGCAGACATCGTGAGCGTGCATCTGGCGCTCACGCCTGAGACACGCTCGCTCATCGGCGAAGACGTTTTCAGTGCGATGAAAGAGGGCGCTTACTTTATCAACACTGCGCGCGGCGAAGTCGTGGATCAGGCGGCGCTTCGTTCTGCGATGCACACGCGCGGGCTGAGAGCCGGACTTGACGTGTTCGCTGCCGAGCCGACTTCCGCCGCCGCCGAGTTTACAGATGAGATTGCGCAGGAAGAAGGTCTCTACGGCACGCATCACATCGGAGCTTCGACCGATCAGGCGCAGGAAGCCATCGCCGCCGAAACGGTTCGCATCGTGCGTGCGTTCAAAGAAACGGGGCGAGTGCCGAACGTCGTCAATCTGGCCGAGCGCACGCCCGCAACGCATCGCCTCGTCGTCCGCCACCACGACCGCCCCGGCGTCCTGGCCCACGTCCTCGACGCTATCCGAACGGCCAACATCAACGTGCAGGAGATGGACAATATTATTTTCGAAGGCTCGGAGGCAGCGGTCGCCCGCATCAATCTTGAGAGCGAGCCTTCGAGCGAGATGCTGGATAAGCTGCGCACTGAGAGCGCGGACATCATAGAGCTAAATCTGCTGGACATTAGAAGCTGATTCCGAAAGCATGAAAATCACGCTCATCACAGGCGCGTCGAGCGGCATCGGCGAGGAGTTTGCGCGCCAGTTGGCGGCGCGCGGCGAAAACCTGCTGCTGGTGGCGCGCTCGGAAGATAAGCTGGCGGCGCTCTGCGACGAGTTGAAACGCGCGCACAAAATTGACGCTCAATACATTGCGCAGGATTTAATCGAAGCAGAAGCGGGGGCGCGATTGTTTGCGGAAACGGAGCGGCGCGAATTGAGCGTTGAACTGCTGATTAATAATGCTGGCTTCGGCGCGATGGGCGACTTTACCAACATCAGCATGGAGCGCTACGTTCAGATGGTTGATTTGAACATCAAGGTGCTGACTGCGCTCTGCTACTACTATCTCGCGCCGATGCGTGAGCGCAAACGTGGCGCAATCATCAATGTCGCTTCAACCGCAGCCTTCCAGGGCGTGCCCTACATGGCGACCTATGCTGCGACCAAAGCCTTCGTGCTCTCACTCTCCGAAGCTTTATGGGAAGAGAACCGCGCTTACAATGTGAAGGTGATGGCGCTGTGTCCGGGTGTGACGGACACAAACTTTTTCGATGCGTCGCAAGCCGCGCAGAAACCACCGATGCGTATTGCACAAACGCCCGAAGAGGTCGTCAAGACTGCGCTTCGCGGCCTGGCGCGCGGTCGCAGCCATATCATTTCCGGCTGGCTTAACTACCTGACGACCGAAGCCGAGCGCCTTGTGCCGCGCTCCGTCGTCCAACGCATGGCCGGACAGGCGATGCGACCGATCTATGGAAATAAAAAAAGTGATGAGTAATGAGTGATGAGTAATGAGTTAAAGGCAACGGCTTATTACTCATCACTCATGACTCATCACTTCCTTACTGTTTTAGGAGAAGAAAGAATGACCGAGAGAATCTTTAACTTCAGCGCTGGCCCGGCGGTGTTGCCGCTGCCGGTGCTGGAAGAGGCGCAGCGCGAGTTGGTGAGCTTGCCGGGCGTCGGCATGTCAATCATGGAGATCAGCCATCGCTCGAAGACTTTCGACGAGATTATGGAACGGGCGCAAACTGGTTTACGGCGATTGATGGGTTTGCCGGAAAACTATCACATCCTCTTTTTGCAGGGCGGCGCGAGTCTGCAATTCTCTATGATTCCGATGAACTTTCTGCCGAAGGACGGCAGCGCGGATTACATCACGACGGGCAGTTGGGGCAAGAAGGCCGTCAAGGAAGCCAAGCGCTGCGGCGCTGTCAACGTCGCCGCGACGATGGCCGACGGCGGCTTTACGCGTGTGCCGACGCAGGATGAGTTGAAGCTTGACCCGCACGCCGCCTACGTTCACATCACTACTAACGAGACGATAGAAGGCGTCGAGTGGAAGCACGAGCCGGAGGTCGGCGACGTGCCGCTCGTCGCAGACGCTTCATCTGACATTCTCTCGCGGCCCATTGCTGCCGAAAAATATGCGCTTATCTATGCAGGCGCGCAGAAGAACATGGGGCCGAGCGGCGTCACGCTCGTTATCCTGCGCGACGATCTGTTAAAGCGTATCCCCGATGGTTTGCACACGATGCTCGATTATCGCACACACACCGAAGCCAACTCGCTTTACAATACGCCGAACACCTTCGGCATCTACATCATCATGCTCGTCTGCAAGTGGCTCGAAGAAAAAGGCGGACTCGCTGGCATGCACCGCGAAAACGAAGCGAAGGCGAAGATTCTCTACGACGCGATTGATTCGACAGACTTCTATCGCGGCCACGCCGACCCGGACTCGCGCTCCTTGATGAACGTCACCTTCCGCCTGCCCTCCGAAGAGTTGGAAAAGCAGTTTGCGAAGGAAGCGACCGCCGCCGGGCTTGATGGCCTCAAGGGCCACCGCTCCGTTGGCGGCATCCGCGCCTCCATCTACAACGCTTTTCCACGTGAAGGCGTCGAAGCTTTAGTTTCGTTTATGAAAGAGTTTGAACGAAAGAATGGTTAGGATTTAATCCTTCAACTCCTTTCGCGTCTTTGCGGCTTTGCGTGAAACTTTATCTCACGCAAAGCCGCAAAGACGCTAAATAGGCAGTAAACTTACGATAGTTTGTCTATGAAGATTTTCATTACGCTTCTTATCCTCGCTTCGTTATTCCTGCTTGCGCTCGGCATGAGACCGGCTGTTGCAGCGCTCGACAATCCGCTGGAGCATCCAGACGAAAAGCATTTGCGTAACGTCCGCCAGTTAACGTTCGGCGGCGAGAATGCCGAAGCCTACTTTTCAATGGACGGCTCGCAGCTTATCTTTCAATCCAAGCGCGACGGGCGCGAGTGCGATCAGATTTACACGATGCGCACGGACGGCTCAGGCGTCAAGATGGTCTCGACCGGGATGGGAACAACCACCTGCTCCTATTTCCTGCCGAGGCAGAAGCGCATCCTTTTCTCTTCGACGCATCTCGCAGCTAAAGACTGCCCGCCGCGTCCGGACAGGTCAAAGGGATACGTCTGGCCCATCCATCCTTCTTTTGACATCTTCACGGCGCGCGCAGACGGTTCTGACGTGAAACAACTGACGAAGACACCAGGCTATGATGCCGAAGCAACCGTCTCGAAGGACGGGCGCAAAATAGTCTTCACCTCTATGCGCGATGGCGACCTGGATATTTATACGATGGACGCGAGCGGCAAGAACGTTCGTCGTTTGACGACCGAACTGGGTTACGACGGCGGCCCATTCTTTTCCGACGATGGCCGTCAAATCGTCTATCGCGCCTTTCATCCGCAGACGCCTGAGCAGGTCGAGCGCTATAAGGAGAAGCTGGCGGAGAACGTCATCGTGCCGACCATTTTCGAGTTATGGGTGATGAACTCGGACGGCTCAAACAAGCGACAGGTGACGCGGCTGGGCGCGGCGAGCTTCGCGCCCTATTTCTTCCCGGACGGCCAGCGCATCATCTTCTCTTCCAACCTGAACGATCCCAAGGGGCGCAACTTTGATCTCTACGTTGTAAAGACGGACGGCACAGGCCTTGAGCGCATCACCTTCAACGATACCTTCGACGGCTTTCCGATGTTTTCGCCTGACGGCAAGCGCATCGTCTTCGCCTCCAACCGCAACGCGAAGACGCGCGGCGACACAAACGTCTTCATCGCCGATTGGGTAGAATAAGAGAGCCTCTGGGAATTGTCCGGTGAAATGTTTTCTGCAATACGGGATTTGGGATTTCAAATGTTAGTCAAACGAGATTTTCTTCGACTCGCGCTCCTCCTGGCTCTTGCGACCGGCACGCTGGCGCAGCAAAAACCTGCGAGCTATCCAGCGCCGAGCCTCGAACGCCTGCGCGCGCATGTCGCTTATCTGGCGTCGGACAAACTGGAAGGACGCAGAACCGGCACTGAAGGGGCAAACGCCGCCGCGCGCTACATCGCCGAAGAGTTTGCGCGCCACAATCTGCGACCGGGCGGAAGCAACTCTCACGCGCTGGCAACGGCGTCCGGCGCATCGCGCTACATGCAGCAGTTTCCCTTTGTCGCAGGCATCGAACTCGGCAAGAACAATTCTATGCTCTTCACTCCGCGTGCCGCATCTCTCCAGCCGTCGGGTGAAGCTACGGCTACGGCGGCAAGTACACGCGCCGCCGCGCTCGATCTGCGACTCGGCGAAGACTGGATGCCGCTTGGGTTTTCTGCAAGTGCGAACATCGCGGGCGCACCCGTAACGTTCGTCGGTTACGGCATTAGGGCCACGGAGTTGCGCCATGACGATTATGCTGGAGTGGACGTTAAGGGGCGCATCGTGGTCGCTCTGGCTGGCACGCCGGAGGGTGATAATCCGCATGGGCGGTTTAGCCGCTACGCGGACGTACGGTGGAAGGCGATTGCGGCCCGCGAGCAGGGAGCAGCGGCGCTCGTCGTTATCGCGCGTGCAGAAAATTTTCGTGAAGAGAGGCTCGCTCGTCTTAATTATGACAACAGCACGGGCGATGTCGCCTTGCCCGCGGTCGTTATCTCGCGGGCTGCGGCAGCACGAATCCTCGGCCTGAACAGTCCGACGCAACTGGCCGCGCTTGAGAAAGACGTAGATAAATGGTCAGCCGCGCGTGGCTCGACTGAAATCAGAGGCTACATTGTTACAGTGGGCGTTAAGTTCGATTTACTGGATGGAGTAGCGCTCAGCATTCAGACCGACATCGCGCGGCAGCAAACGCCCGGCACAAACGTGATCGGGATTCTCGAAGGCTCTGATTCGCAGTTGAAGAATGAAGCGATTATCATTGGCGCGCACTATGACCATCTGGGGCGCGGCGGCGCGGGCAGCCTCGCTCCGCGCGAAGGCGAGGTTCATCACGGCGCAGACGACAACGCTTCGGGCGTTGCGGGCTTGCTCGAACTTTCGCGTATCTTTTCCGAGAAAGGCATGAGGCCGAGGCGGACGATTATCTTTATCGCTTTCGGCGGCGAAGAGGAAGGCTTGCTCGGCTCAAATTATTACGTCAATCATCCAATCGTGCCGCTCGCTCAAACGATTGCGATGATTAACATGGATATGATTGGGCGTCAGAAAGAGAATCAATTGATGATTGGCGGCACGGGTACAGCCGCCGAATGGCGCGACCTTATCAATGCGGCTAATCAAGCAATGTTTAAGACAGAATCGCCGCAAACAGGTGGAGCAATCGACAGCGCCAAAATTCAGCGCTTTTCACTCACGCTCAACGAAGACGGCTATGGCCCAAGCGATCATTCCTCTTTCTACGCGAAGCAAGTCCCGGTGCTCTTCTTCTTTACGGGAACGCACGAGGATTATCATAAGCCTTCGGACACGGCAGACAAGATTAACTATGAGAGCGAAGCGCGCATCGTCTCTTTAGTTGCGGCCATCGTTCGCTCGATAGATACGAGCGATAAGCGGCCTACCTACACGGTTGCTAAGAGCGAAAGCACGCGCAACGTCGCAATGAGCTTTCGCGTCACGCTCGGCGTCGTGCCTAACTATGCGGAAGCGGGCGACGGGATGAAGATAGACGGCGTTCGAGATGATTCACCGGCAGCAAAGGCCGGACTCCTCGCTGGCGATAGGATAACGAAACTGGCCGGACGCGAAGTGCGTAACGTCTACGATTACACTTACGCGCTCGGAGAGATGAAGGCGGGCGAGGAATACGAAATCGAAGTCGTGCGCGAAAGCCAGACTCTCAAGCTTAAAATCACACCCACTGCAAGAAAGTAAGGGGAAGAGGGTAAAGGGGTAAAAGGAAAATAAGGGGCAAAGCACAACTTGCGCTTGACCCTTTCTCCTTTTACCCCTTTACCCTTTTTCGCTTGAGTTTTACCAGCGCGGCTCGCGGTCGTTGCGTCCACCGCCGCCGCCACCGCCATAGCCGCCTCGGTCACGGTCGCCGCCACCACCGCCGCCATAGCCGCCGCCGCCGCGACCGCCGCCGCCGCCACCGTAGCCACCGCGTCCACCGCCGCCGCCGCGATCAGTCTTGGGCTTGGCCTCGTTGACGGTCAGATTACGACCGCCGAGGTCTTTGCCGTTGAACATCTCGATGGCCGCCGCAGCCTCTTCGGGCGTCGCCATTTCAATAAAGCCGAAGCCGCGTGAGCGTCCCGTTTCGCGATCTTCGATCACCGAAGCTGATTCCACCGTTCCGGCCTGCGAAAAAGCTTCGCGCAGATCGTCGCTGGTCGTGCGGAACGACAGATTACCGACATAAAGTTTCGTGGGCATTTTTATTCTTATCCTTTAAGGTTAAAGGAAGCGCGGGCTGAAGTGGAATCGCTGGCACTAAGGCGGGGAGCTACTAACAAACCTCTCCGGCGAAACGCGACGCACCCGGTGCTCTAACACTAGAGAGCGGCTTCTAACAGGTTGACAAACTAGCCTCGCTCTTTTCAGCCGAACCTCGTCGCCTTACAGTCACGGGCAGGCGCATCACCATTGATGCGCGAGAGCAGGTACCGAACGCTGAAAAGTATGCCTTAGATTTCAAGAGAAGCGCAAGCGTGCCAAACAAAAAATTCAAGATAATTTCTCTGTCCACTTAGGACTGGAAATCCAACTTCCTGCAAAGCCGTTACTGACGGGGAGCAAACGGAACTTCATTATAACTTCCGCAGGAGTTGCAAGTGACAAGTACGGGCTTGCCGCCGTCTGCGACAAAGGGTAAGCCATGAGGCACTTGTTTCCCTATAACGGTTCGACATTTACCGCATAGATAATTCCAATCTCCATCGCCTCTGAAGATAGGCTTGCCTTTAGGTAGGTTGTTATGAAGGATAGCGCGTTCCTTAGCTTCGTTTTCATCAAGTTTAATTGTTTTTAATTCTATATCTGGCATTGTGTCCCCCTTAAGTTACTTTATGTGCAAAGCCCCAGCGGCAGGCCTTGTTCCGCACGAACTTCAAGACACAGCGCGATAGCCTCTTTGATGTTCTCCAAAGCTTCTTCTTTGGTTTTTCCCTGACTCACGCAGCCGGGAATCGCGGGGCACTCAACCACCCAGACTCCATCTTCGTCGCGGTCAATTGTCACATTGAATTTCATCTTCAGCCTCCACCTCTTAATCATGCCACGCGTGAAAGTATGACGCAAGACACATGACGATAACGGGAGATTCACTAACCATTTTCGTGCTCACTTGAAAAAATCTTTTCTTTCCGTGCCGTTGCCTGCGCTCTCGCTTTTGACATATAGTGCTTCGCTCTCGGAAGCTTATTAGAGTTCAATCAATCGAAGAAAGGCATTTTAAGCATCATGCCACAGAGCGTTCCTATCACCGTCGCGCATGGCGATGGCATCGGGCCGGAGATCATGGAGGCGACGCTTGCTATCCTGCGGGAAGCGGGCGCTGGCCTGGACATCGAAACCATCGTCATCGGCGAGAAAGCCTATCTCGCCGGAAACGCCGCGGGCATTGAGCCGAGCGCGTGGGACAGTTTGCGCCGGACGAAGGTTTTTTTAAAAGCGCCGATTACGACTCCGCAGGGCGGAGGCTACAAAAGCCTTAACGTGACGGTTAGAAAGACGATGGGACTCTACGCCAACGTCCGTCCCTGCGTCTCCTACGACCCGTTTGTGAAAACGAAGCACCCGAATATGGATGTGGTCATCGTCCGCGAGAACGAGGAAGACCTCTATGCGGGCATCGAGTACAGGCAGACAGAGCAGATGATGCTTTCGTTAAAACTCATCTCGCGCCCCGGCTCGGAAAAGATCGTGCGCTACGCTTTCGACTACGCGCGGCGCAACAATCGAAAGAAGGTCACCTGCTTCACGAAAGACAATATCATGAAGCTCTCGGACGGCCTCTTTCATAAAGTCTTCGACGAGATTGCCGCCGAATACCCGGAGATAGAGAACGAGCACTGGATCGTTGACATCGGCGCGGCCAAGCTCGCAGACACGCCCGAAGCCTTCGACGTAGTAGTGATGCCCAATCTCTACGGCGACATTCTCTCGGACGTGGCCGCGCAGATTGCTGGCAGCGTCGGCCTCGCAGGCTCTGCAAACATCGGCGAAAACGTGGCTATGTTTGAAGCGATTCACGGCTCAGCACCGCGCCGCGCGGGTCAAAACCTAGCGAACCCTTCCGGCCTCCTGCTCGGCGCAGTCATGATGCTCGTCCACATCAATCAAGCGGACATTGCCGAACGCGTCCACAACGCCTGGCTGCGCACGATTGAAGACGGCGTTCACACTTACGACATTTTCAAAGAAGGCGTCAGCCGCGAGAAGGTCGGGACGAAAGAGTTTGCGCAGGCGGTCGTCGCGCGTCTGGGCCAACAGCCGGAAACGTTGAAGGCCGTCCGTTACAAATCCGGCGGCTCGGAGGCCGTCAACGCTGAGACCTCAAAGCGTGAGCCGGAGCAGAAACAGACCATCGGCGTTGACGTGTTTCTGGACTGGAACAAAGGCACGGCTGATGAACTCGGCGCAGGCGTCAAGCAACTGGAAGGCGATTTGAACATGACGATGATTAGTAACCGTGGCGTCAAAGTCTGGCCCGAAGGCTCGCCCGAAACCTTCATCACGGATCACTGGCGCTGCCGCTTCGTCTCCGAACAAGAAGGCGGCGAAATCACGCACGCGCAGATCATCCATCTTCTAGGGCGCATCTCGGATGCAGGCTACGACTTCATCAAAACCGAAAACCTCTGCAACTTCGACGGCAAGGCCGGGTATCAGGGTTAAGCCGATGGCGCGAAAGAAGACCGACGCAGAGACGCGTAGACGCGTAGACGCGGGGAAAAAGCAGGAAGCCACAGCTTCTGCGAGCAAGGGGGCGTCTGCCTCTGATTCTCTCTCCGCGTCACCGCGTCGCCGCATCTACGAGTCTCCTTTAGTAGCTGTCATCATGGGCAGCACTTCGGATTGGGAGACGATGAGACACGCGGACGAGTTGTTGACCGAGTTTGATGTCGCGCACGAATGTCTGGTCGTCTCAGCGCATAGGACGCCGCAGTGGATGGCGGAGTTTGCGGGCAGTGCTGAGGGGCGCGGGCTGGAAGTCATCATCGCGGGCGCTGGCGGCGCGGCGCATCTGCCCGGCATGGTGGCGGCGCAGACGCTTTTGCCCGTGCTCGGAGTTCCCGTCGAGAGCCGCGCATTGAAAGGGCTGGATTCCTTGCTTTCCATCGTTCAGATGCCAGCGGGTGTGCCGGTCGCAACACTCGCCATCGGGCAGGCGGGAGCGAAGAACGCGGCGCTGCTTGCTGTTTCGATACTGGCGAACACGCGCCCCGCCTTGCGTGAAAAGCTGCGCCGCTTTCGCCTTGAACAGGAACGAAACGTGCGCGAGGCGCGATTGGTGTGAAGCGGACTTTCCTCCCAGGCTCGATTATCGGTGTGCTCGGCAGCGGCCAACTAGGACGCATGTTCGCGATGGCCGCACGCCGCATGGGCTATCTCGTACACACTTTCTCGCCCGAAACGGATACCCCCACGGGACAAGTCTCCGACCGAGAAATCACTGCCTCTTATGATGACTTAGAAGCGGTGCGCGAGTTTGCGCGCGGTGTCGAGGTCGTCACCTTCGAGTTTGAAAATATTCCCGCCGCGACGGTTGAGGCTGTCACCGAATTAGTTCCCGTCCGCCCCAGCGGTCAGCTACTCCACACAACGCAGAATCGCGTCCGCGAGAAAACCTACCTGTCTCGCGCCGGTTTTCCCGTCACGCCCTTTCAGCCTGTGAGTTCAATCGAAGACGTGCATGAGGGCGTCGCTCAACTGGGTCTGCCAGCGATTATGAAGACCGCAGGGTTTGGCTACGACGGCAAAGGCCAGCGACGCGTCACGACCGAAGCCGAAGCCGCAGACGCTTATCTGTCGCAAAACGGCAAGGAGATGATTCTCGAAAAACAGATTGACTTTGCGCTCGAAATCTCTGTCGTCGCTGCGCGCGGCGTCGGCGGCGAAGTAGCCCATTACGGCGTCATTGAAAACAACCACGAGCGTCATATCTTGGATTGCTCTGTTGCGCCTGCGCGTGTTGCGCCCGAAGCCGCGCGTCGCGCCGTCGAGATGACAGAGAGCCTGCTCGTGGAGCTTGATGTCGTCGGCGTGCTCTGCGTGGAATTCTTTTTAACCAAAGAGGGCGAGTTATACATCAACGAACTCGCGCCGCGCCCGCACAACTCCGGCCACTTAACGATTGACGCCTGCATCACCAGCCAGTTTGAGCAGCAGTTGCGCGCGGTGGCGGGCCTTCCGCTCGGCGCAACTACACTGCGCAGCCCTGCGGCGATGGTTAATCTACTCGGCGACCTCTGGCAGCAGGGAGAGCCGGACTGGCGCTCGGCGTGTGCTTTCCCGAACGTCAAGCTGCATCTCTACGGCAAGCACGAGCCGCGCGTAGGGCGCAAGATGGGACACCTCACGGCCTGCGCCGCCTCACCCGAAGAAGCGAGACAACTTGCCCTCGCCGCCCGCAACGCTCTCTCCCCTCACAGTTAGCTCCCGCTCAGGAGAAACGATGAAGTCGGAACGCCGCGAGCGATGAATGAAAGACTTGCTCTTAACAGTTCATCCTTCATCATTCCGCGTTCATCGTTTCTCTGGGGCGCTCTACGGCAGAGCGAAATTTTTTCCTTGGAAAACTCCCAAATTTAGCGCAGAATGTGTCTGCACTTAGCACCGTTCAATAAAACCTATCCGACACCTTTCACTGGCCGGTGAGGTTTTTCATTTTGTTATCTTTCCTTCCGTGTCCCGGATCGAGAAAGCCCCAAGATGATCGGCGAGACGGTTTCCCATTATCGCATCCTAGAAAAGCTCGGCGAGGGCGGGATGGGCGTCGTCTACGAGGCGGAAGACACGCACCTGGGTCGCCACGTCGCCATCAAGTTTCTCGCCGAAGCGTCCAAAGAGCATCACTTCCGCGCGCGCTTTCTGCGAGAGGCACGCGCCGTCTCCACGCTCGTCCACGCACATATCGCCGCCGTCTATGACTACGGCGAAACAGACGACGGGCAGCCTTTCATCGTGATGGAAAAGGTTGACGGCGAAATGCTGAGCAGCCTCTTGCAGACCAGCCAACTCACCATGGGCCGCGCCGTCGAGATTATCGCCGACGTGGCCGACGCGCTCTCTGAAGCGCACAGGCGCGGAATTGTGCACCGCGACATTAAGCCCGCGAACGTCGTCATCACAGAGCGCGGGCAAGTCAAGGTACTGGACTTCGGACTCGCCAAGCAGTTGCACGAGGAGCACAGCCATACCGCAGACCAGGACGCGCGTACGCTGCTGGCAACGCGCACGCGCAGCGATGTCATCGTCGGCACTCCGCTTTATCTCTCGCCGGAGCAGGCCACGGGCGCGCAGGTTGACGGGCGCAGCGACCTCTTTGCCCTCGGCGCGATGCTCTATGAGTGCATCGCCGGAAAACCCGCCTTCTCCGGTTCAAGCGTCATCGAGATCGGCGCGCAGGTCATCCACGTTGACCCTCCGCCACCTTCGGTCTTTAATCCGCGCGTCACGAAAGAACTCGACCGCATCACGATGAAAGCGCTGCAGAAGAAGCCGGGCGAGCGTTATCAATCGGCGGAAGAGATGCTCCGCGATTTGCGTGCGGTGCGCGCGACTCTGCGCGATGATGCGCACCGCACCAAGCGGCTCGCTTCCGCCAATCAGGCCGCCCCTTCGAGCGCGCTGTTGAGTCTGGCCGAAACCCTGCGCCGCCCGCGCCTCTCGATCTTCAGCGTCATACTGGCGCTGGCAATCGGCGTGCTGTTGATCTGGGCAATCGTCGCGTGGTGGCAGCCGGGAATGCACAAGCCCTCTCCGGTAGCGGAGAGTTGGTATGACAAGGGAATGAGCGCGCTCCGCGACGGCGCGTATTTTCAGGCCAGTAAGGCGTTTGAGAGTGCCATCGAAGCGGACGACAAGTTTGTAATGGCCCACGCGCATCTGGCCGAAGCGCTGATGGAGTTGGGCTACGCCGACCGCGCTAAAGAGGAGCTATTGCGCGTCACGGAGCTTGTGCCAGACCGCTCCGTGCTCCCGCAAATGGATGCGCTCTATCGTGATGCCATCAGCGGCGTCGTCCTTAATGACCTGCCGAGCGCCATTAAAGCCTACGCCGAAATTGCGCGCCTGAAGCCTGACGAGCCGCATGTTTATGTTGACCTCGCGCGCGCTTACGAAAAGTACGAGGAACAGGCCAAGGCGATTGATAAGTATGTCGAGGCGACGCTGCGCAATCCACAGTATGCGCTGGCGATCCTGCGTGCCGGAAGTCTGTATGGCAGGCAGCATGATACCGCCGGGGCGCTCAACGCTTTCGATAAAGCGCAGGCTCTTTACGAATCCTTGGGCCACGTTGAAGGACGGGCCAACGTCCATTATGAACGAGGCCAATTGCTCATCAACATTGGCAAGCTGAGCGATGCGGGAGCGCAATTGCAGCGCGCCTTCGAGTTGGCAAATGCCAGCGGTAACGAAGCGCAGAAGATCAACGTGCTCCTGCAACAGAGCCGCCTGGCCTACATCCAGGGCGCGCCCGACAAGGCGCAGCAGTATGCGACCGAAGCCATCAATTTCGCGCAGCAACGCGGGCTGGATGATTTGCTCGCGCTGAGCCTCAACGAACTCGGCTATGCGTTTTTCGTCAGTGGCAAATATGAGGAGGCGGAGAAAAATTATAATCAAGCGCGCGTCTATGCCAAGAGAAACAAGTCGCGTTTGCGTGAAGCGCAGGTGCTTAAAAATTTGGCCGTACTTTACATTCAGCAACTGCGTACCGACGAAGGACTGGCCTACGCCCAGGAGGCGCTCGCCTTCTTTAAAGAGGGCGGCTATCAATCGAATGCCTCGGTCTGCCTGACTCTCATCGGTCGCGCGCATCGCCGCCGTGGTGATTATGAAGCGGCGCTCCGCGTCTTTCAGCAGAATTTGGAGATGGCCCAGAAGTCTGACTACCAACCGCAGATTGCTTTCACGTACGGCGAGATCGCGATGGTGCTTACAGAGCAGGAGCGCTACACGGAAGCGCTCAGCCGTTACGAGCAAAGCTTCAACATCAACAAGTCTTTGAACGACCGTCTGGGCGTGATGTACAACTCGATGAATCGCGGCAACGTGCAATGGAGGCTGGGGCTTTACACGGACGCGCGCGCCTCGCTCGCGCAGGCTTATGATCTCGCGCAGCAACCCGGCGGTAGTTATAAGCCTGTGCTGGCCGAAGTGCGCCTGCGTAATGCGGAGATTGCGCTCAGCGAGGGAGACTTTCAGGAGGCCAAGCTTGAAAGCGAGCAGGCGCTCACTCTGGCCGGAAAAGAATACGAGTGGGCCTTCGTGCAAGCGAAGCTCACGCTCGGATTGGCCCAGGCTCGCTCCGGTGATCCGCGCGCAGGAAAGGCCACGTGCGAAGAGGCCGTCGAGATGGCAAAGCGCGGTGGGGATTACGCCCTGCTCTCGAAAGCGTTATTGGCGCTGGCCGAGGTGCTGCTCGAAGACAATGAGGCGCAGCGCGCCTCAGACACCGCGCTCGAAGCGAAAGGTAGATTTGCAGGGGCAGGACAGCAGGAATCGGAATGGCGCGCGTGGGTAGTCGTGGCGCGTGCTCATCGCCGTCAAGGGAACGAGGGCGCGGCCCAGAGCGATCTGGCGCAGGCGACCGCCGTTCTTTCTCAACTCCGGGAGAAGTGGGGAGCAGAAATTTTTACGAGCTACCTCAACAGGCCGGATATTCAATTTTTCCGCAAGCAGCCCGGCGGCAGCCCCGTAATCGCCGCCGGAACTTAATTAACTGCAACTCACAAAGGAGAAATTAACATGGCTGAAGAGCAAGATGACCAAGTGATGGGAGACCCGCCGCAGGGTGGCACAGAACTGCAAGCGCAAACCGGCAGCGGCCCAGGCGATCCGCCGCCTTTTGCCCCTGATGATGGAGGCTATACGGACCCCGATGCCCCCATTCAACCAGGCGATCCACCGCCGTCAGACAGCGACACAGAGACAACGACTGACAGCGAGACAACTAGTGACAGCGAGACGACCCCGGACGACCCGACCGCCAGCGCCATACTTAACACGGGCGAAGGCGATCCGCCGCCTCACTAGAAAGCAGCCCATTTGTGGCTTAAACCGAAGCAGGGCGCGGGCGATCAGCGACGGTCATCCGTGCCCTGTTGATTTTTATAGAGACGAACGTGCTCGGCAAACTTTCGTGCGGCATCCTGCTCCGTCTCGGTTGCGGCGTGCAGAGCGCGTGCGCCGCGACGTTCGGTGAAGGCTGCGGCGGCGATCTCAGCTAACCACCAGAAAGTCCCGCGCGCTCCGAGGTGCTCTCGCACGCGTTTGAAGATGCGCGGGTAGAGGCGCGCCGTCTGGCCCAACAAGTTCTTGAGCGCACTGAAGCTCATTCGATCCTGAAACAACTCTCGTCGCACGCGCTCGTCCAGGCTATGAAGCGCAGCCATCACGGCATTGAGAGTTTCATTGACGGCAGACGGTTCGCTCTTCAGTGTCGGGCGCAGGAATTCCGCAAGGCTCGCCATCTGCGCGACGCGCGGCTCGTAAGCGTTGATTTCGGCAAGGGCCGACGCGTCCAGTAAATCGGCTTCAAGCGCGAGATGTGTCAGGTGCGTCAGCCGATGCAGATTGCGTACGTGCGAACCGAAGCCGCAGAAGGTCAGCGGGCTTGAGAGTCCGGCTGCATCGCCGACAAGCATCACGCGCGCTTCCGCCGTCTGCTTACGGTTGGCCCAGCCGTGCTGGTGAAAGCTCGGAATATAGCCGAAGACAGGCTTGAGCACGCGCCACTGTGCGCCTGCGCGTTTGTAGTGCGGAAGCTGCTCGAAATAGCGCTCGAAGAGAGAGAGCAGAGATTTGTCTGCGGGCGAATCGACCGCGTCGTAAAAGAAGAGATAAGTGGTGTACTCGTCGCGCCGGGCGTTTCCGGCAAAGCCTTCCCAGATTAGCTGCCGGTGATCGCGCGCGTCTTCATTGCTGACCAGAATCTCGCCGACGCTAAAATCAACCTTGTCCGGCTCTGAACCTCTGACGAAACCGCGCGCCATCGTGCCGACGGTCGGGCAGACGTGCGTAACGGAGCGCCCGGAGTTCAACTGACGCGAGACGGGCGAGTTTGTCCCCGTCGCATCCACGAAGAGGCGCGCCGCGAAAGCTCTGCGCTGCCGCGTCCGCGCCTCTTCGACTTCGACTACTACTCTGTCAGGCTGCACATAGCAGCGCACGAAGCGCAGACCATCCATCAACGCCGAACCTGTCCGGCTCAGCTTAATCTTCGCCGCCGCAAGCTCAAGCAGCTTATCCGCCTCAATGGCGACATCAAGCACGCCTTCAATCCAGAGCGGCGGCGTCTTGACGCGCGAGGCCGCATCATGAAACTTAACGAAACCCGAACGATAACGATTGGCGACCGCCGCCTCTATCTCTTCTTTCGTAAAAAGCCCGGCGCGCTCGAATTCTTTCAATTCGTCGTCAGAGATATTCCAATCACGATGCGTTCGCCCTACTGTGTGAGCGTCAAAGACCATCACGCGCCGATTGTAGCGACAACTCATCACCGCCGCGTGCAAGAGGCCCAGCACGCCGCCCGCGTAAATAATTTCATACTCGGCTTCGATTGCGAGATTCTGCGGCGGTGGGCCGTGCAGAATTGTTTCCACACGCTCGCCCGCACGCTCCATCGTCTGCTCCCAGCGCTTATCGAGTTCCCAGATGCGGCGGAGCCATGCCTCGCGGTCGGCCAGCGCGCCAAAACTTGCCACCGTCAGCGGATAGCGCCTGCGAAAATCGCTTAAGTCAGGTGCGCCGTTTAATGCTTTAGATTGCGCCGTCGCCGCCATAATAAAACCCGTAAAGACTATCAAACGCGTCGAGGCCGCAAAGCCTCCACGCGTTCTTTACTGCAAAATCAAAGAGAGCCGTTGAAAGTTTGATGCGAGTGTAGCAAAGGAAAGTAAAAAGTAAAAAGGTAAAAGGCAAAAGTGTGTGGCAGCCATTTTACAGCGAACGGCCTCCTGCTTCCTTTTGCCTTTTGCCGTTTTAATTATACTCTGCTTCGCCTTGTCAGCAAGCTGATGACGGCGACAAAGAGCGCCGAGCCAATGATTGACCAGATGATCGGAAACGGTTTGCCGCCGATATTGACCGTGAACAACTCCGGCAACTGCAACGACTTTGCCAGCCAGTGCCCGATGATTGCGCCGATAAAGCCGAGCGCGATGGAGACGAGGCAGCCGCCACGCGAGAAGCCGCTGATGGCTTGGCCCAGCGCCCCGCACAAGCCCGCGACGAGAAGCAAGATTAACAAGTCAATGAGAGTCATAGCACCTCCGCCGAAATTCAGGAGTCAGAATTCAGAATAAGCGGCTGCAACTGCTTTTAGTTTATTCCTTCTTTACTTCTGACTCCTGACTTCTGGATTCTGAATTCGTCTTACCTACCGCACATTTGTTCGCCATGCCCGCTGTGCGCTTTCTCATTGGCGCAAGCGCCGCAGTTCCAGCGCGCGGGGCCGCCAAAGTCGGTCTGATCCGTATACTCAAAATCGCCTTGATTACTGTTCGTATTTTTCGTGTTCACCGCATCGCGCCCCGCTTTGACGTTGTAAACGCTGGTGCGTGCTTTGATGGAATCGTGAATGCGCCACGTCGTATTGTTGCGGACGACGATGGGCTGCGATTTGTCCAGGCCCATAATGTAGTCTGCGGTAAACTCTCCCAGTCCAGCCACCGCCAGACGATTGCTGCGCTCGTCGTACTCCTGCTTGACGGCTGTGTAGCGAAGCTGCGAGGCCATCTCTTTCATCTTCGCTTCCGCTTCGTCAGCGGGCACGCGAACAATCATGCGCGCGATGATATGGCGCAAGGCCGCGCGCTGTTGCTCCGTTGCGCGCTCGTCAATGAACATCGTGCGACCTCCGCCGAGGTCAGCCGAGCCGAAATGCAGCCCGTCGAGCTTGATATCCTCGTAGTAGCCCTCGCGTATGTGATAGGAATAGAACGGCCAGCAGTAAGAGTGCGGCGATGGGCCATCGCCGAAGTTGCAGGTGCAGGGCACGGCGCAGGTGCAGGCTTCCGTCAAAGCGCCGCGAATCATCCAGACGTTCTTCTTTGCAGCGACCTCCGCTATCGCCCGCTCTACGGGAGCAACCGCGTTCTGTGTGCCACTTGTCTGTGCGGGCAATTGTTTGCGGTAAGCCACGAAGAAGACCACTATGCCAGCCAGACACACAGCGAAAACGCCCAGCATCGCAATGAGGCCGAAGGGCCATCCCGCCTTTTGCTTGGCTTCAAGCGGCTCGGCTAAAATTTCGCTCGAACTCAAAACTATCACTCCTTCGGCTTGCCTGCTTCGATGACGACAACGTCCCAATTGTTTGTCAGTGTCGCGCGAAAATCTTTAGCGGGCAAGCTTCTGGTCTACCGACTCAGCGCTCACGACCAAGCTCATTGCGTACTATCTGCCCGCCCTTCATTACGAAGCGGATGCGTTCAAGTTCCGTCACGTCGCGCAAGGGGTCGCCAGCGACTGCCACGATGTCTGCATACTTTCCGGCTTCAATCGCGCCCATGTCATTTGGTCTTTCCAAAAGCTCGGCGGCGACAATCGTGGCGGATTGAATCGCCTGCATCGGCGTCATCCCGTAGCGCACCATGTATGTAAATTCTTTGGCCGCGTTGACATCCCAACTGAAGCCGCCCACATCCGTCCCGAAGGCTATCTTCACGCCCTTGCGAAGGGCGACACCGAAGGCTTTGGCTTCAAGATCGCGCATCGTCAGCCAGATGGGAGCGCCAGCCGCCGCGCGTCCCTCGGCGACGTAAACGCCGACGTAAATAGTCGGACACCAATATGTGCCCTGCTTAACCATACGCTCCATCAACTCTTCGTCGAGGCCGTAGCCGTGCTCTATGGAATCAACGCCGACGCGAAGAGCGGCGTCAATCCCCTCGCGGCCCATCGCGTGCGCGGCGACGCGGCGGCCCAAACGGTGCGACTCCTCGACAAACGTCCGCATCTCTTCGTCCGTGAAATTGACCCAACTGTGCAGCGCGCCGTCCTTCATGTAATAACGACGGTCGAAGTAGACCTTGATCCAGTCTGCGCCGTACTTGACCTGCTCGCGCACGGCGCGGCGAATGTTATCCGCGCCGTCAACGATTTGTACGCCCTCCGGCATACGCAGTTCCCAGGAATAACCTGAGAGCGGATACATCCCCGTCGCCGAAAACGCGCGCGTCGAGACAAACATACGCGGCCCTGGAATAACGCCTCGATTAATCGCCGTCTTTACGTCAACGTCCGCATACATCGCGCCTTCCGTCTCTAAATCACGGATGGCCGTAAAGCCGTTCATCAGGGCGTTACGCGCCGCGACGGTCGCGCGAATTGTGCGATAAGGAATAGACTCTTTCAAAAGCTGCACGTCGTAATCTTCGACCGTGATGTCTCCCTGCAAGAGGACGTGCGTGTGGCAATCGGAGAGGCCGGGCAGAACCGTCGAGTTTGAGAGATCAACGAGCCGCGCCGAAGAGGGCGCGCGCCCGCGTACCTCCGCAAAAGGCCCAACCGATTTGATGCGATCATTCTCAACGAGAATCCCCTGATTCTCCAGGACGCGGCCCGCGCGCACGTCTAACAGACGCCCGGCCCGAATCAGCACGACGGAAACGACAGCCGCACGCGTCTGGGTCTGCGCTCTTGAGCCGTATTGCGAACCAAGCGAAAAGACAACGAGCAGGGAAACGAGGATTTTCTTCATCTTTTTCTCCAACCGAAAATGAATCTGGGATGGACGGAAAAATATCCTTCCAACCAGCGCAGGATAAAGCTATAATCTGAAGTCGCGTGGCTGTGCAACGGCCACCGTTCAACTGGCATCTGAAAACAGACCGCCACCCCCTATCAATCAGCCTTCAACCGTCAGCTTAAAAACAGGAGTTTTAGAGAAAATGCGCAAACTTTTTATCGCCGCCCTTATCCTCAGTGCAACCTTTAGCATAGCCCTGGCCCAGCAGGAAACCACGACCCAACCGTCGCTCGAAGAAATTACTCGCCGGGCGAGAGCGCCCAAGCAGGTTGACGGACTTGGACAGGCCGTCGTCATTGTCTCCGACAAGGATGGCAACCCGATTCCAAACGCTTACACCAAGCTGGAATCCGTCTGGGGCGGAGACCATTTCTGCGAATCCTGGGGTTCGACCAACTCTCTGGGCGCGATTGCGCTCAACCCGATTCACATGGGCAAACTCAAGCTGATGGTCAAAGCCAAAGGCTACCAGACGCAGAAGATTGAAGTTGACGCAAACTCCCTGTCCGAGCCGGTGCGCGTCACACTCGCGCGTAAGTAATAAACCCGCTCCACCGACAAGAGAACTACAAAGATAAAGAGAGCGCGCTTTCAATTAACCGAAAGCGCGCTCTCTTTATCTTCCGCTGGCCTTGCGGCGCTCCTCGCCGTCCCAGGCGTTTCCGACCGCTTCCTCTTCTCTACGCTGTGCTGCTGCCACCAGCGGAATCAATTCGGAGAGCGCAGTCTGTAATTTGTGCGCCTGCTCAAGCGTCAGCAACAGCGTCGGCGCGCGTTCGCCGTGTCCTTCAATGGTCAACGCCAGCATCTGCTCCGCGAAGATAAAGAGGCGGACGTGCCCGTCTCCATCGCGCCGACCAGTAGCAATCTCTACATCATGCTCCGATACTGCCATAACCACGCCATCCTTGTTCTACTGTTTTCGGGAAAAGCAACAATAGCAGAATTCAGGAGTCAGAATCCAGAATTCAGAATAAGCGGCAGAAAGCCGCTTTTATTTATTCTTCTTTTCTACTGTTTCCTGACTCCTGCTTTTGAATAAATTCGCGCGCCACCTCTTTCACGTCGCGGCGGTTGCCGTCAACTTCGTAATTCAGGCGGCGCATCTCTTCGGTCGTCAAAGCCCCGCTCAGTCGGGCCAGCACTTCTGCGAGGGCTGGCTGACGCTTGATGCTGCTGCGGCGCACGAGGATTACTGCCTGATAGGGCGGAAAGAAATGGCGGTCGTCTTCGAGTTGGACAAGATCGAGCGCAGCGATCAGGCCGTCTGTCGAATTGCCCGCAATCAAGTCTACCTGTTCGGAGGCGAGCGCGCGGTAGGTCAGAGACAAATCCATCTCGCGCGGTCGTTCAGTGAAAGCCAATCCGTAGGTGCGCGCAAAACCTGCGTAGCCGTCGGCGCGCGACATGAAATCCTGCCCGAAGCCTGCGCGCCAGTGGCGCGTGTAGGGCGCTGCGTCGGAGATGGTTTTAAGCTTCAAGCGCCGCGCCACTTCACCGCGCACGAGAATCGCAAAGTCGTTGCTGTAGCCAAGCGGTGGGCCAACTTCGATGTCAAACTTTTCCGCGTATTCGCGCTTGACCTGCTCGTAGACGACCAAGGGGTCTGTGATTGCCTGATGCTGTAGGATGGCAGTATAGGCTGTGCCTGTGTATTCCGGGTAACAGTCAATCTCGCCTGCAACGAGCGCCTGATGGCTGAGAGTGCCGCCGAGTTCAAAGCGGCGCTCGATTTTCAAGCCCTTCGCTTCAAGCATCTGCGCGACAATCTCGCTGAGGATCACGCTCTCCGTGAAATCCTTTGAGCCAACGCGTATGTCCGCGCGCCCGCGACCAAGCAGAGAGAAACCGCCGAAGACAAGCAGCACAGCGAAGGTGGCCCACGCCAGCCGCGTGAGCCACTTGCGCTTTCGCTCTCGTGCGCGTCGAGCGTTTGTATCAAACCGCTTTTCCAGCAGACCGAGCGCAAAGTCTGCCCCAATCGCCATCAGCGCCGCCGGCACTGCGCCCGCCAGAATCAGGTTAATGTCGTTGTTCTGGCGCAGGCCGCGAAAGATGAACATGCCGAGTCCGCCCGCGCCCACAGCCGCCGCTATCGTCGCCACTCCGACAGAGATAACGACCGCCACGCGCACGCCCGTCAGGATAACGCTCGCGGCCAGCGGCAACTCTACCTGCCACAAGACCTGTTTGTCCGTCATCCCCATCGCAACGGCAGCCTCGCGCACGCTTTTGTCTACACCGACGATGCCCGTCACGGTGTTACGAATGATAGGCAGCAACGCATAAAGCACGAGCGCGACGATGGCTGTGCGCGCGCCGATGCCGCCGATGAAGGGCAGCGGAATGAGAAAGCCGAAGAGCGCAAGACTCGGCACGGTCTGCATCACGCCTGCCACGCCCAGCACAGGCCCGCGCAGACGCGCATTGCGCGAAAGCAGAATGCCGATGGGAATGCCGATGGCGACAGCAATCGCCGTCGAGCCGAGCACAAGCAGCAGATGCTCCCACGCCAGCGTCAGGATTTCGCGCCAGTTCTGTTTGATAAATTCGCCCGCCAGCATCAAACGCTCTCCTTCGCCTCGGCGACCGCCGCATCAAGGTCAAAGCGAATCGTCTCCATGTAGGCGCGTGCGTGCTCTTCTTCTGACCTGACGAAATTCGCGGGCGTCTCCAACAGCAACAGCCGCCCGGCGTGCATCAGTCCAATGCGCGTCGCCAGCCGCAGCGCCTCGCGCACATCGTGCGTGACGAAGATGACAGTCTTGCTCAGGCGGCGTGCGAGCGCTGCAAACTCTTTTTGCAGGCCCGAACGTGTCAAAGGATCGAGCGCTCCGAAAGGCTCGTCGAGCAGCAGCAGCGGCGGCTCTGCGGCCAACGCACGCGCCACGCCGACACGCTGTCGTTGTCCGCCTGACAATTCGCGCGGATAGCGATTAGCAAATGTTTCAGGATTCAAACCGACGAGGCGCAGCAACTCACGAACGCGCTCGCGCACGCGCTCTTCCTCCCATCCTTCCAGCGTGGGAACGAGCGCGACATTACGCTCGACCGTAAAATGCGGAAACAGCCCCGCCTCCTGAATCACATAGCCCGTGCGCCGCCGCAATTGAATAGCGTCCCACTCGCTCGTACGCTTTCCTTCGACCAGCACCTCTCCATCAGTCGGCAACAACAGTCGATTGACGAGCCTGAGCGTCGTCGTCTTTCCACACCCCGACTCGCCCAGAAGCACTAAGGTTTCGCCGCGTTCCACCGTCACATTGAGATTCGAGATGATAGGCTGCGCCGCGCCCCGTATCTGGTAACTGACGTTGCGGAATTCGACAAGCGGCTGATTCTCTTGCGCTTCACTCAATGGACGAGACCTTATTCGAAGTTGTTGAAAAATTTCAGCGAAGATGCTTTCAGGCGATTCGCAGGTAATCGAAAACGCGATTCATCGAAGCGTGCCATGAGCCGTGCCAGTTGCGCAGCAGAATATCTGCCGGGGAGATGCCTTCTTCAACGACCTGCCTGTGAAGCACGTCCATGTAGGAAACTTCATCCGGCGCGATTGTTTTTAATCCGTCCGCAGCAAGCCTGACGATTTCTTTGGCGAGCGCCAGGACGTTTACGCCAGCGTGGCTTGCGGCGAGGCCGTCGCGGGCCACGGCTTCACGAAGGGCAAGCGCGTTTTCTTGATTCAATTGCGGCGCGATGCGTAGAGCTTCCGTGAGCGTGTCTGTGTCGTAGAACAAACCTTTCCAGAGAGCTTGCAACGCGAGCGCCATCTCAAGGCTGCCGCAGTCGGCGCTGCGAAGCTCTATGTGTTGCTTGAGGCGTGCGTCTGTAAAGAGTGTCGTCAGATGATCGGCCCAATCGCCGAAGACTGGCTGGACGGAATCGCAGCCGTGTTCGAGAAAGTCGCCGAACTTCATTCCCGTCGGCCAGTCTATGTAGCGCCCTTCGCGTTGCGCGAAAATCATCGGCACGTCGAGCGCGTAGGCGACAAAGGCTTCGGGCGTGAAATCGTCCGCGAGCGCGGGGGGCGAGATGCCTGTGCGGTCGTCGTCCGTTGCGAGCCATGCGGCGGCGCGCGTCGATTTATAGCCGGAGGGGCGGCCATTCTCAAAAGGCGAGTTGGCGAAGATGGCCGTCACGATGGGCGCGAGGCGATTGCCGAGCAGGAATTTTCGCGCGAGGTCTTCGCTTGAGCCGTAATCCAGGTTAGTCTGCACGGCGCAGGTGCGCGCCATCATATCCCACGCGCGCGCGCCGCGAGAGGCCAGGTAGGGGCGCATCACGCGATAGCGTGCTTTGGGAAACCAACGCTGCTCTGTGAGAGTGCATAGAGGGTCAAAGCCGACGGCGAGGAACGAAAGGCAGTGGCCTTCGGCAATCTCGTGTAGGCGCGAAAGGTAACGACGGATTTCACGCTCGACATCAGAGAGGTTGCGTTGCGGCGCGCCCGAAAATTCAATCTGTCCTCCCGGCTCGATTGTCAAACGATTCATCTGCCCGGCGTTGACTTCGATAACAACGCCCTCTTCGTAAAAAATATCGTTTGAAGACGGAGCGAAGCCCGCTAGAACGCGCTGCACCTGCGCGGCATCAATGCGCTGGAAACTATGATGAGCGTCGTAGCCGAACAGTTCAAACTCAACGCCGCACATCCATTCAGTTGAAGGCTTAGCGCCGCGCCGCAGGTTTTCGACAAAAAGCTGCGTCGAATCTTTTGAGACAGGCTCGGTGAGCAGCGGAAAGACGCCGCGCTCAATCTGCTGCCGCGACGCACTCTCGCTTGCTAGAGCCACTTTCGTTTCCTCGCAGGGAGACTGCTGTTCGGTTGTAGAATTGTCTGTCATGCAGCCATGAAAAGATTACTGCTGAACTGTTCGCGCTCGTCGAGCCATGTGCGTGCGCGCGTAAAGCCCGTCTCCGTTGCCAGCGTAGAGAGGCCGCCCAAGTCATACTTGTAAGAGTTTTCAGTATGAATGCGCTCGCCCGCTGTAAAGCTGACTTCCATGTCGAGCTTGCGGAGAGCGACCCGCTGTTCGCGCAGGCTTTCAATGTAAACTTCGACGCGACCCACCGCTTCGTTGTATTCGACGTAATGCTTGAAAGCGCGGATATTGAAGTCTGCGTCAAACTCTCGGTTGATGCGCGAGAGCAGATTAAGATTAAAGGCGGCGGTGATGCCGAGCGCATCATCGTAAGCGGCTTCGAGCACATCCTTTCGTTTTCGCAAATCAGCGCCGAGCAGCAACGCATCGCCGGAGTTGAGCACACTGCGCAGAGCGCGCAGGAAAGTGCGCGCTTCTTCCGCGTCAAAGTTGCCGATGTTCGAGCCTAGAAAGAGCGCTAGCGTGCGCCCGCGCTCCGTGTCGCGCAAGGCCGCGAGGCCGTCGTAGTAATCGCTGGCGTAAGCCGTGATTCGCAAGCGCGGATAGGATTGAAGCAGGAAGCGCGAGCTGTTTTCCAGTTGGGAAGCGGAGATGTCCACCGGAATGAAATGCAGATCGCTCTGGCGGCGCAGCAATGCTTCGATGACGAGGCGCGTCTTCGATGCGCTGCCGCTGCCCATCTCAAGCAGGGTCTTATGCCCTTCGACGCTCTGTATGATCTCGTCAGCGTAGCGCTTTAGAATCTCATTTTCGGCACGCGTCAAATAGTATTCGGGCAGCAGGCAGATGGCCTCGAAGAGTTGCGAGCCGAGTTCATCGTAAAAATATTTCGGGAAGAGATGCTTGGGTTGGGAGAGCAGCCCGCGTCGCACGTCGTCGGCGAAGCTCAGGCGCGCATCGTCGCGCACCAGATTGTGAATGACCAGCCTTCCGGCGGCATCACCTGAAGTTTCTAGAGACATCGGCAGCCCGTCGCGCACGAGCGTCCGGCTCGTGAACAGATAGAGCATCTGCCTGAGATAAGCAGATAAATCATCAGAATCTTTTATCGAGACTCATGATTTGAAAAATTAAATCTCTCGTTAACCATCCCTGCTCGGTTGCGAATCTTTGCTATGATAGCTTATTGCAGTTCAATATCAAGCGCGTTGGCGGTGGTTTTATGGAAGCGCTAGCAAGTGCTTTTTAGAGGAGACGGTCGTGGCGAATCAGCAGGCGGAAGAGATGGCGGCATTGATGACGGCAGCGCGCGCCGATACGCTCTCGCTCTTCAATTTGGCACGCGAAGAAGACCTGCACAAAAGCCCCGGCTTCGGTTTCCGTCCCATCATCTGGCACTTGGCCCACATAGGGGTCTTTGAAGCTTACTGGCTCTTGCAAAAGTTAAAGGGAGAGCCTCCGCCCGACGAGCGTTACGAGCGCATCTTCGATCCGATTCACACGCCACGCGAAGAATCAAAAAATCTGCCTTCCCGCCGCGAGATGGAAGCTTATCTCTCAAGCGTGCGTGAGCGAACCTTAAGCGTGCTTGAAGAGACGCGCTTTTGTGAGTCTGACCCGCTGCTGCGCGAGGGCTATCTCTTTCATCTTGTCTTACAACACGAGTACCAGCATCAGGAGACGCTTTGCTACCTGCTGCACCTGTTGCCTTCAACACAGAAAACAAGGCCGGAGATAATTGGCCCATGCAGCCCGACCGTGATTCCTACGCTCGCGTCGTCAGCGGAGATGGTTAGTATCGCGGCAGGCCCGTTTGAGATGGGAGCGATCGCTGATGCGTTTGCTTATGATAATGAGTTGCCGCGACACAACGTTGACCTGCCTGCGTTCAAGATAGACAGGCTGTTAACGACCAACGCGGAGTATGCGTCTTTCATTGATGAGGGCGGATACAGCAGGCGCGAGTGGTGGAGCGATGAGGGCTGGCAGTGGCGCGAGCGAGAGAATTGGCAAGCGCCGCTCTACTGGCAGCGAAACGAAAACGTCTGGCGCGCGCAAAGTCTGTTTGACGAAGGACTGCTGGAAGCGCAGCATCCGGTCGTGGGCATTAGCTGGTACGAGGCGGAAGCCTACACGCGCTGGCGAGGGCTTCGTTTGCCGACCGAGGCCGAATGGGAAAGGGCTGCCTCATGGGATGCCGCTAGTGAGAAGGGCAGGCGTTTTAGTTGGGGTGATGAAGAGCCGAACGCTTCGCTCTGCAATTTTAATAATCAACACTGGGGCACGACCGCCGTCGGATGCTTTCCAGCAGGTGCATCAATTGACGGCTGCCTGGATATGACGGGCAACGTGTGGGAATGGACGCAGGACGCCTTTGCTGGCTATCCGGGCTTCAAAGCCTTCCCGTACCCGGAGTATTCCGAAATCTGGTTTGACGGCGACCACCGCGTTCTCAAAGGCGGCTCGTGGGCGACGCGAGCACCCTTGCTTCGCAACTCCTTCCGCAACTTCTTTCGCCGACACTTTCGCATCGCTTTTGCGGGTATTCGCTGCGCTGCTGATGCTT
The DNA here is from genome assembly GCA_036387475.1 of Pyrinomonadaceae bacterium. Lineage (GTDB taxonomy): Bacteria > Acidobacteriota > Blastocatellia > Pyrinomonadales > Pyrinomonadaceae > DASVTR01. Next base: position 135,379 of record DASVTR010000016.1, read on the forward strand.
GAGGGGCGCGTGATTTCTGCCACACCATAGAGGCGTGCGGTGTTAATAGGATGAACGCGCGTGTGGTTATTAAGATGAAGGCCGTGGATTGTGAATTTATTTCTGGAATTGTTGCCTTCGTCGCGCTTTGACGGGCTTTGACCAGCGCAGGTAGTGAATGGATTTGTAAAAGGTTATTTACAAACGGGACGCTCACGCGCAGGCAACAAAAGGCAACCAAAATGTCTCTCAAGGCGTAATAACATTATTCGCGCCCGCCAAGCGCGGCAGAAGGTTTTCTTCGTTAATCTGGTCATGTCAATCGCCGCCGGAAACCAACTCGGACGCTACGAAATTCGCTCCCATCTCGGCGCGGGCGGAATGGGCGAGGTTTATCTAGCGCAGGACACTCAGCTTGAGCGCACCGTCGCGCTCAAGATTCTGCCCGCAGATGTTGCGTCCGACCAACAGCGTATGCAGCGCTTCGTGCAGGAAGCGCGCACCGCTTCGGCCCTCAATCATCCGAACATCATCACCATTTACGAGATAGGTCAGGCCGATTCGACCCATTTCATCGCCACAGAGTTTATCGACGGCGTGACGTTGCGCCAGCGTATGACAAACGGGCGGCTGAGGATGGGAGACGCTCTGGATGTTGCCGTGCAGGTTGCAGCCGCGCTCTCTGCGGCACACGCCGCAGGCATCGCGCATCGCGACGTTAAGCCAGAAAACATAATGGTGCGCCACGACGGCTATATCAAGGTGCTCGATTTCGGTTTAGCCAAGCCGACGGAGCGGCAGGCTTCGCTTGTGGACACGGAAGCCCAGACGAAGATGATGGTCAATACCAGCCCCGGCATGGTGATGGGCACGGTCAGTTATATGTCGCCGGAGCAGACGCGCGGGTTCACACTCGACGCGCGGACAGACATCTGGAGTCTCGGCGTCGTGCTTTACGAGATGGTGACCGGGCGCGTCCCCTTTGCGGGCGAGACGACGAGCGACGTGATCGTCGCTGTCCTTGATCGCGAGCCTTTGCCGCTCTCGGAGTATTTGCCGGAAGTGCCAGTAGAGTTGCAACGCATCGTCCGCAAAGCTCTGCGCAAAGACCGCGAGGAGCGTTATCAATCGGTCAAGGATATGCTGGTTGACCTGCGTGCGCTAAAGCAGGAGCTTGAGTTTGAAGACAAGCTTGACCGCTCATTGCCGCCGGACGGGCGCAGCGGAACGATTTACAAGACGAGCAGCGGCCAATCATTGCGCGTCGCGTTTGAGACGAATAGAGAATTGGCAGCGCAAACGCGCGACGTGCCTCTATCGCGTTCGACATCCAGCGCCGAGTTCATCATTCAGGAAATTAAGCGACATAAGGGCGGCGCGATTCTTGCCGCTTCGGCGGTCGGCCTTGTCATCCTCGGCCTCATCACTTTCATGGTTTACAGGCTGGCGCGGCCACACACGGAAAGAGCGTCTATGACGCCTTTCCAGTCAACGAGAATCAGTCGTCTGACCTCGACGGGCAATTCGGTTGATGTCGCCATCTCGCCCGACGGCAAGTATATCGCGCACGTCGTCAACGATGGCGCGCAGCGTAGCCTCTGGGTCAGGCAGGTGGCGACGGCGACCAACAAGCAGCTTGTGCCGCCGCTCGCCGCAGAATACTACGGCATCAACTTTTCGCCCGACGGCAATTACATTTATTACGTGAGAAATGAGCGCAATAAACCGCTCAACGAATTGTTTCAAGTCTCAGTGCTCGGCGGCGATTCGCGCAAGCTCATCACCGACATTGACTCGGCTGTCACCTTTTCGCCCGACGGCAAGCAATTGGCTTTCCTGCGCAACAGGCCCAAGGAGAAAGATACAGACCTCTTAATCGCAAACGCGGACGGGACGGGCGAACGTGTGCTGGCGACGCGCAATTACACACACCATCTCTGGGCGCCGAGTTGGTCGCCCGACGGGCGGATGATAGCCTACGTCGGCGGCGATAAGTTGAAAGCGCAGACGAGCGTCATCGGCGTCAGCGTCGAAGACGGCACGGAGAAGCCCTTGACCGAGCAGAAATGGCGCTTCGTAGAACGGCTCGCATGGCTGCCCGGCGGAAGCGGGCTGGTGCTGCTGGCCCCGGCTGACGAAACTTCTGAAACGTCGCAAATCTGGTTCGTTTCTTATCCGGGGGGCGAGGCCCGCAGGATTACTAACGATCTGAATATGTACACCGCGCTGAGCCTTAACGGAGATGCAACAGCGCTGGCGACCGTGCAGGCCAACACGCTCTCCAACATCTGGGTCGCGCCAAACGCCGACGCCGACCGCGCGCGGCAGATTACAACCGGAACCAGCCGCTATCATAATCTCTCATGGACGCCCGACGGGCGGTTGCTCTACGCTTCGACCTCCGGCGGAAATATGGACATCTATATTTCTGAATCGGACGGCGGCAATCCAAAGCAACTGACGCTCAATGCCGGTTCAAACCTCGGCCCCGTAGCCTCGCCCGACGGGCGTCACATCTTCTTTCTCTCTAACCGCGCCGGAGCGGGCTATAACCTCTGGCGCATGGATGTGGACGGCAGCAACATTAAACAACTAACGCGCAGCGGCCACGACAGCAATCCGCAAATAACGCCCGATGGAAAATGGATTGTCTATGCCTCCTGGCTGGCGGGCAAGCCGAACATCTGGAAGATTTCAGTAGACGGCGGCGACCCCGTACAGTTAACCGATAAGTATTCAAGAGTGCCGGTTGTTTCGCCGGACGGCAAGCAGTTTGCCTGCTCTTACTGGGATGAACAGTATGACACGAAGTTTGTCATCGCTATTATTCCAATCGAGGGCGGTGCGCCCGTTAAGACTTTTGATCTCCCGGCCATCATAGTCCGTTGGGCCGCAGACGGTCAGGCGTTGACCTACATCGACACGCAGAACAACGCTTCAAACATTTGGAGTCAACCGCTCGCTGGCGGCCCGCCACGGCAATTGACCAACTGGAAATCCGACCGCATCTTTAACTTCGCGTGGTCGCGCGACGGCAAACAACTCGCCCTCGCGCGCGGCATCGTTAGTAACGATGTCGTGCTCATCAGCGATGCCGGGCAGGCGTCCGGGCGGTAGATAGAGAGCTAGAGGCGATGAGCGAACTCAGCGAAGCGGAGTGGGCCGTCATCAGCGAACGCGGCGTTGAGGCCAGCGACCTCCCGCACAGGCAGGCGCTCGAACTCATGCAGCATCTCACAGAAGAGAAAGTAAACGGCCTCTGCATCGTGACTGCTGCCGCCGCTCGCCGCTTCACACACTCAACGCCCGCGCAATTCAGATCAAACACCGCACAACTCAAGCCTTGAGTGCGGAAAGTTTTATAAACCTGCTTCAGTGCCGCCAGTTGAAATCCGCGACGAGCGGTAGGTGGTCGGAAGCGACGAGCGCCGTGCGGCTGCGGTGTAGTGTGAGGCGTTCAAGCGTGAGAGCCTGGTCGTAATAAACGTGGTCTAAATGCACCAGCGGCAGGACGCCCGGATAGGTTCGCCCGCGCCGCAGGTGATGGCGAATGTCCGCGCTCTCGAAATGCTGCGAGAGCAGCCTTGAAGCCAGCCCGTGAGTCCACTCGTTGAAATCCCCCAGCACGACACGCGCGCCGCTTAATTCCGGCTGACGCAGAATCCCATCACCCGTAAGCTGCCGCGCCTGATGCCGCCGTTCGAGAAAAGCCGTGCCGAGATGAACATTAAAGATGTGAAGCACACGGCCTTTATCAAGCGGCACATCCACGCGCAGGCAGCCGCGCCGCTCGCGCCCGCTCCAGGTGATGTCGTAATTATGTGCGGCGCGCAAGGGCCAGCGGCTCAGGACGACATTCCCGTAAGCCCCGCCGTCGAGCCTGCGATTCTCGCCGATGTGGTAATCCATCCCCAACTCTTCGGCGATAAAGCGCGCCTGATGCCGCTCGCGCTCCCTGCCCTCGACGCTTAAGACTTCCTGCAACGCGATGATGTCAGCCTTCGCCTCGCGCAAGACCATCGCGATGCGCTCAGGCCGCACACGCCTGTCCAGCCCGCGACACTTGTGCACGTTGTACGTGACAATGCGAAACATAAACAAGAGAGGTTAGAAGCTAGAGGTCAGAGGTCAGTCGGTTGCTTTTACTAACCTCTGATCTCTAACCTCTAACCTCTTTTTTACTGCTGTCGTTCGAGCAGCCAGCCGAGCCATTCGTGTGCGCGCTCGAAGATGGAGCGTCGCCGCCATTCGTCGTAAGTCACTTCGCGGCTCTCTGCAAGGTCGCGTGCGAAGTCCTCTTCGAGCCGCGCGGTCAATGCTTCGTCGCGTGCGGCGAGATTGATTTCGTCGTTGAGGCCGAACGAGCGATTGTCTAAGTTGGATGAGCCGACGACGCTCCAGAGGCCGTCAATCATCATCGTCTTGGCGTGAATCATCGCCGCTTGATACTCATAAATCCGCGCCCCCGCTTTCAGTAAATCGCCGAAGAGGCGGCGGCTCGAACGCCTCGTCAGCATGTGGTCTGTGTGATGGCCCGGCACGATAATCTTCACTTCGACGCCGCGCTCTCGTATGGCGCGCACAAGCTCTGCGCGGACGCTGCGGTCGGGCAGAAAGTAGGGCGTCGTGATGTGCAGCTTATCCTGCGCTGAGGCGAGCAGGGTTTGATAGAGGATGCGTGCGCGCGTCGAGCGGCCCATAGAGGGCGAGCTATTGACGATGAGCGCAGCCGTCTCGCATCCTTCCGGCTCGTTGAACGAAAAGAATCCCTCGCCGGTCAGAATCTCGCCCGAAGCTTCGAGCCAGTTTTCGACAAAGGTTGATTGAATGCTAGAGACCGCATCGCCCTCGATGCGAAACATCGTATCGCGCCACGGCGGGCTATTCTTCTTGCCCTTGAGCCAGTGGTCTGCAAAGCCTGAGCCGCCGACAAAACCGATTTGACCGTCAACGACGATGATTTCGCGGTGCGTGCGATTGTTGATGCGCGGCAGCGTGTACCAGCGAAACGGGTGATACCATCCGACCCTGCCTCCCGCATCGTACAACTCTTTCAAATAACTATCCCACGTCGCAAAACTCCCGATGGCGTCGAGCGTCAAGCGCACCTCGACGCCGTTTCTGGCACGCTCGGTCAAAGCCTCTACGAATTTTTGGCCCACCTCGCCCTTCTGAAAAATGTAAGCTTCGAGATTCACGCTCTTTTTCGCGGCGCGAATCGCCTTGAGTTCCGCCTCGTAGTAAACCTCGCCGTTCGTTAGCACTTCGATGCAGTTGCGGCGGTTCGCCTTCGCGTCCGTCAAAGCTTCAAGCTGGCAGATGAATTCTTCGGAATCGAGCGGTGCTGCGGGCTTCGTCGAAATCTTGTAATCCAGCCCCGGCTCGAACAACGCCAGAAACAGCAGGAAGCTCAGAACGCCGATGGCGATAATGGCGATGACTAGAAAGGTGGTCGAATCCATAGCAACAGAATCCAGAAGTCAGGAGTCAGAAGTCAGAAGAAAAGAAAATCAGAATAAAGACAGGTTTCCGCCGATTATTCTGACTTCTGACTCCTGACTTCTGCTTTTCCGGTGCGTACTTTTGCTTAATCCTCACGCAGCGTTCGAGGTTGTCAGTTACTTCCATGACCTTCAGGCGCAGGTCGCGGTCTAGCTGCTGCTCGCGTTGTAGAAAGGCGCGAACAGTGTCGAGCGCACGCTCGTTGCACTGACCGCCGACGAAGGCTGAGAGCCAACCATTGACGAAGAAAATCTTGCGCGTGCGCTTTAAGACCGGAAGTTCTTTGAGCGCTCGCTCCAGGAAAGGCAGCGTTAACTCCGATTGATGAATCGTGTTGAAGGGATTAAAGCTCGCTTCGATCCAGCTTTCGGCGAGTTGTTTATCGTTTAAGTAAGCATCGAAGTAGCGCTTTTTAGTCGCGGCCTCGGCTCGCGCCGCGCCCGCTCCGTAAGCATAACGGCGTCCGTCGTCGGATTGATCCGCCGCGCTTTGAGCCGCGAGGAGTGCGGGCGCATCCGTGTCGTCGCGTGCCATGAGAGCCGTGATAATGTCGAAGCGGTCGCGCGGGCGCAACGTCATACCCGGAATCTGCACACTCCCGCGCAGAATACTTTTGAGCATCGCGCGCGCTTCAACGGTCATCGCGTTTGATTGAAAGGCGCGAAAGTATGTGATGCGCAACCCTTGTGTCTCTGCGTGCTGCATGCGCTCGGCGAGCACTCGTTCCAGACGGGGCGCTACCTCCCTCACCTGCGCGTTGGAGAGATAACGGTTGAAGGCGGTCGTAACGCGGTTGAGAATGCTTTGCACCGTCACTTCATCGCGTTCTGCGGCGACGTGCTTAATCGCCAACTCGATGTATGATGTGGGCGCAAGCTCCGCTTCACGCACGCTGTCCCATAATGAACCCCACAACAGCGCCCGCAGGAAATCATCTTTCACCGCGCCCAATTCATTCAGCACAGCCTGCTTGCTTTTCTCATCAAGCAGAAAACGCCCGTAGCCGTAGTCCTCATAATTGGCGAAGACATAACGGGGACGCCGCTTCGCCGTCGCTTCTTTAACGAGCGTCTCCGCCGCTCCGTCGAGCGTCACCGTCAGCGTTTCGGGCAACGCGTTCTCGTGGGCCAACAGCAATCGGACGCGCATCGGCCACGTTCCACCTTCACGCAGAATGTTTTCCTGCCGGAGTGTCATGCGGCTGATGCGCCCCTTGCGGTTAACGTTCCAACTCACACGCACGTCCGGCATCCCGCGCCGCTTGACCCAGGCGTTGGCCCACTCGTCCAACTTCCTGTTCGACGCGCGCTCGAAAGCACGCACGAGATCAGCCCACTCGGCATTGCCGTAGGCGTGTTCCTTGAGGAGCAGCCGGATGGCCTGCTGAAATTTGTCTGCTCCCAGAAAAAACTCTGCCTGCCTGAGCATCGAAGGCGCTTTGAGATAAACGATGTTGCCGTAGGCGGATTTCGCTGCTGAAAGATTGTTAATCTCCTGCCAGATGGGCGTTGTGCCCTTTGTCGCGTCGGTCGCATACGCGCCCGGCTTCGTTCGCTGGTAAAAGACTTTCCAGGCGTTGTAGCCTTGCGGGGCAATATTTTTAATCGCTTCGATAGCCTTGTAGGCCATAAAGGTCGCAAAACCTTCCTTCAACCAAAGGTCGTCAAACCAGCGCATCGTGACCAGATCGCCAAACCACTGGTGCGCCGCCTCGTGAAACATCACTTCTGCGCGCAACAGCAAATCGCCTGCGGTCGGGTCTGACGGAAACAAAATTCTTTCCTCGCGCAGGAATGTCGCGCCCGCGTGCTCCATGCCGCCGTAAGCGAATTCGGGGATGATGACAAGGTCATATTTCGGGAAAGGAAACTTGAAATCGAAATACTCTGAGAGGTAAGCGACGCACTCGCGATTCAAACGAAAGAGTTCTGCTAATTCCTTGCGCGCTCTTTCGGCTTTCGAGCGGCGGACGAAGATTCGCAGTTGCGGCACGGCGCTGTTCGCCAGCTTAGCAATCGCTCCCGTCGTTTCTATCGTCTTGTAATCCCCGATTGCTTTGTCAGAGCCTTCACGAAATTCAGTGAACGGCCCGGCGGCAAACGCGAAGAGATAAGTGCTGATGGGCTGCGTCTCTTTAAAGCTCCAAAGCGACGTTCCAGCGTCACCGTTTGTCTCGATGCCCTCAAAATTTGTGTTTGAGATAACCTTCCAATTCTCAGGCGCAGTCACTTCAAGAGTAAAACCTGCTTTCAAATCCGGCTGGTCGAAACAGGGAAACGCCGTGCTCGCATCCGACGGAACAAAGAGCGTATAAATGTATTCCGACTTGTCCTCGCGGTCTAAGTATCGCGTGACGGCGCTGCCCGATGCCGCGATGGGCGATTCAAACTTGAGCCTGACGATGTTCTCGCCCTTCTTCAAATACTTGCCTGGAATAACTATGTGGTCGTTCACTTCGCGCACGTCCCGCGCGGCGCGCCCGTTGACCTCTATGTCCCAGACGCGCGCCTGCGCTTGGCCCTGTTTCTGCGAAGCCATGCGCCAGTCCAACACTAGCTCGTCCAAAGCTTCGTCTAACGTCACGCGAATCTCTTCCGTACCCTTGAGCAATGTTGCTCCCGGCATTAAATCGAGGCTCAAAGCGTAGCGCACGTTGCTGTAATGCGCCGCCCTAAAGCGCGCCAGATCGCGCGCCACGCCCGGCTGCGGGTCAACGCTTCGCTCCGCGCCCTCCGTCACATTGCACGCCAACATGAGCAGCAGAGAGATGAAGATAAAACGTAACATCGGCTTTCGTTATGACCCCTCGTTTTCCTGCGCGCCTTCATCACCAATGAGCAACACAATCTTACCAAAGCTTTTATTCGATTCCAGTCGCTCATGCGCGGCGCGCACCTCTTCCATCCGGTAGACTCGATCAATCACGGGCCGCACTTTGCCGCTCGCCAGAAGCGGCACGACGTGAGCGGCAAAGCGCCGCGTCGCTCGCGCCTTCTCTTCCGATGAGCGAGCGCGCAACACCGTTCCCATCAGCCTCAGCCTTTTACGCATCACGATGGAGAGGTTAAGCTCGGCGCTCGCTCCGGCGGTCGTGCCGACGAACATGAGCCTGCCCTTGATAGCGAGCGCTTCGAGATTCGCCGCGAGATACGCCCCGCCGACTAAATCAAGAACGACGTTAACGCCCGCTCCGTTCGTCCACTCGCGCACCGCCTTGGCGAAAGCGACAGGGTCGTGGCCGACCGCGACGGCTTCATCCAAACCGAAGGGACGCGCCCGCTCAAGTTTCTCAAGATTGCGCGACGTGCCGTAAACAATCGCGCCCGCCGCGTGGGCCAACTGCACTGCTGCCGTCCCGACGCCAGACCCGGCGGCATGAACGAGCACGCGCTCGCCCATCTCTAAGCGAGCCTGCGTGAAAAGAGCGTCGTGCGCGGTGATGAAGACTTCGGGCACGGCGGCGGCCTCCATCCAATTAAGATTAAACGGAATCTCAACCAGCGCGGCTTCGGGAACGACGACCAGTTCGGCCTGCGCGCCGCCCGCCGTAATGCCGAAGACGCGTTGGCCCACGCGTAGAGTGCGCACCTCCTCGCCGATTTGCTCAACGCGCCCGGCGAATTCAAGGCCCGGAATATCCTGCGGATAGCCGGGCGGCGCAGGATACAGACCCCTTCGTTGCAGTATGTCTGCGCGATTTAAGCCCGCCGCATAAACACGCACGAGAACGCGGTCAGCCGAAGGCGGAGCGGGTCGTGCGACCTCTCTCACGCTCAAAGATTCTGCGCCGCCGTGTGAAGTGATCTGGACGGCACGCATCAGTTCATCGCTCATTAAAAGCCGCCGCTCCTCGCACACAAAAGGGATTCGAGCCAAGCTTAACATTAAATCCCCGAACACGTCTCATCCGTCGAGCGCGTCTTATTCGTGTTAGAGTGTGGCCGGAATGGACTCACGCCCGCGCACTCTTGTTATCATCAATCATGCGGCGTCCAGAGCGCGCCGCGCCTGGGCTGCAATCAAAAATGCGCTCGAAGCGGAAGGCGTAAGCTTCGCCGCACATGAGACGCTTCACGCGGGCGATGCAACTGAAACGACGCGCGCGGCCCTTTGCGCGGGCTATCAATTAATCGCCGTCGTCGGCGGCGACGGGACATTAAGCGAGACAGCCGCCGGGTTTTTCGCTCTTGATGAACAGCCAGCCAACCCCCTTGAGCAGAAGAAAACAGAGGCGGTCGTCTTGCCCGCTCCCGTCAGCGCAGATGCGACGCTCGCCATCCTGCCAGCCGGAACGGGCGACGATTTCGCGCGCGGGCTGGCGGGCGGACGAGCAATCCTGGAGCAGTGGCTCGAAAAGTTAATCGGCTATTACAAACGACCGGAGCGAAGCTCTACGCGCTCAATGGACGTAATCTACGGCAGCACGGAGGCTGGCACAAACAGCTTTATTTGCATCAACGTGGTGACGCTCGGCATCGGCGCGGAGGTGGCGGGACGCGTCGCAGCGCAGAGCCGACTGATGCGGCTGATGCCGGGCGAAGCGCGCTTTACTGCCGCCGCCTGCGGCGCGCTGCTCGCGTGGCGCGAACGGCGCGTGCGCGTCATTGTTGATGATGAACCCGCTCTTGAATGTTCATCAAATTTGCTGGCCGTCGCCAACGGAATCTACGCGGGCGGCGGTATGATGTTCGCTCCCGATGCGCGCCCTGACGATGGAGCGATGGATGTCCTGCTGGCCTGCGACGCTTCGCGCGCCACCATCCTTCGTGAACTGCCGCGCATACGTCGCGGCGCTCATCTCTCTAACCCGAAGGTGCGCGCCGTTCGTTGCGCGCGAGTTAGCATCGAAACCCTCATAAGCGACGACCCGCTGCTCGTCGAGGCAGACGGCAACGTGCGCGGGCACACGCCCGCCCGCTTTCAAATCATGCCCGCCGCAATCAGGATTATTTCACCACAGAGACACGGAGAGGAAACTATGAAGTAGGAACGATGAACTCTGAACGATGAAGGATGAACTATTAAGAGCTTGTCTTTTATTCAGCGTTCATCGTTCCGCCTTCATCGTTTCTTTCACTGTCCTAAATTCTGTTCGAGGCGAATGCGGGAGGTGCGATAGTCGATGATGGCCTGAGAGTTTGCCAGCCGCGCTTCGACAAAGGCCGATTGTGCGTCAACAACGTCTATTATCTCAGCTTTTTTAGCGCGGTAACGGGCGAGGATAATGATGAGATTTTTGAGCGCGTCGTCGGCAGCTCCTTGCGTCTCACGGATGCGAACGAGGGCGGCGAGCGCATTGGCGCGGGCGGTGTAGAATTCCTGCCGTAGTTGGCGCAAGGTCGTTTCGCGTTGTACTTCAGCCGACTCTGCACGCAGCCGCGCCTGCGTCTCACGGCTGCGGCTCGCGCCAAAATCGAAGACCGGGATGGTTAAGGTGACGATGGCAGAGCCTCCGCTGTAGCGCTTGAGCGGGCGAAAATCTGCGGCGTCGAAGCCGCCGTTGAGCGTGTAAGTCAGTTGGGGAAGACGCTCGCCGCGTGCGGCGCGTGCTTCTTCGAGCGCTGCGCGCCGCTGCGACTCAATCTGATTAAATTCCGGCCTCGTTTTCAATTGCTCTTCCGTAAAATCATTGAAATCGCTGACGGTCGGTAAATCCAAAGCGATGCCTGAGACGTTGATGGGCGTCTCGAAATCAACGCCGGTCAATGCGCGCAGCACGTCCGTCGCCGCCACTTCACCTGCGCGCGCCTGTTCCAATTCATCGCGCCGCGAAGAGACCTGCACGCTGGCGCGCAAACGGTCAGCGCCTTCGCTCTCGTCCTCGCCTCGCCGCTCTGCATCCTGCGTGACCTTCAAAAAACCTTCGGCCAGCGCCAGCGTCTCTTCCGCGAATCGTCGTCTTTCGCGCGCCAGCACTAGATTGTAATAAGCATCGACGGTATCGAGCGCGAGTTGACGCCGCGCGACGGCAGTAGTGGCACGCGCAGCGTTTAGTTGATGACGGCTGCGACGAACAGTGGCGCGCAAGCGCCCTGAAATATCCAACTCGCCGGAAGCGTTCAAGAGCGCGATGGTTTCGTTGACGGCGCTCGACGAAACGTAGCTGGCGATGAGCGGCTCGCCTTCGGCTCTCACCTGCGAAGGAGTGTTTCCAAAGTAAGTCAGCGGCACAGTGATCTGTGGCAACAGGGCCGCGCGAGCCTGCTTAACATCTTCGGCGGCGATGCGCTCGTCAAGTTGCGTCACACGGTAAACGGAAGATTGCGAGAGCGCTAATTGAACAGCTTCGTTAACCGTCAGAGAGCGCGGCGGCTTGCTGCCCAGTTGGCGCTCGAAGCCCTGCGGCAATTTCTCGACGCGTCGTTCGACCTGCGGCCTCTTTTCCTCTTGCGTTGTTGGCCCAGGCGTTGGAGCAATGGTTGGCTGCGACGGCTGCGGCGCGCCGGGCGGCGTTGTTTGTCCGGGTCTGGCAGTTGGTTGAGCCGGAGTCGTGGCCGAAGGTTGCTGTGCCCAGAGCGGCACGGATTGAGATAACAGGCAGAAGACGACGAGGAGCGCGCTTGCGCCCCGTGCATGAGTTCTTCTCAAGGGGAAACCCTCCTCAAAAAAAATGTTGGATGATAGCTGAAGGATGGTGGATGAAATAAGGCGCGCTAGTTTTCATCCTTTAACTTTTCAATCTCAGCAATCTTCGCCAGCCGCCGCCGGTGGCGTTCTTCACCAGTGAAACGCGCCGCAACGAAAGCGCGGACTATCTCTAAAGTGAGTTCGAGGCCGACGACGCGCGCACCCAGGCAGAGGACGTTGCAATCGTCGTGCTCGCGCGATTGACGCGCCGAATAAGTGTCGCCGCAGAGCGCCGCGCGCACACCGCGCAGCTTGTTTGCAGCCACGCTCGCCCCGACGCCGCTGCCGCAGACGATAATGCCAATCTCGCACACGCCGCTCTGCACGGCACGGCCTACCTTCAACGCATAATCAGGATAATCGTCCGGCTTGCTACCATCGTGCGTGCCGAAATCCTCTATCTCGTGGCCCGCCGCGCGCAACTCCGCAATCACACGCTCGTTGAGCGGAAAGCCTCCGTGATCTGCGCCGACGGCGATTCGCATGAGTGTCGGAACTATACTTGAAACGACTTTCCAGCGACAGAGCCGCTAACAGCGAGAATCTACAAAGCTGTCGCTGACTTTGGTCAGTGCTATAACAGGGCGCGTGCGCGCCGTAACACGTTATCGACGTTGAATCCCAACTCGCGCAGCGCCACGTCGCCGGGAGCAGAGCCGCCGAAGCGGTCAAGGCAGAGTGCATCCCCCTTTGGGCCAACGTAGCGATGCCAGCCGAGACTTGCGCCAGCTTCGATGGCGAGCCGCGCCGTCATGTCGGGCGGCAGCACTTCGTTACGATAATCTTCCGGCTGCTCTTCAAATAATTCCCAGCAGGGCATTGAGACAACGCGCACGGGCGTGCCTTCCTGTTGCAACCGCTCGCGTGCTTCGAGGGCGAGCGAGACTTCCGAGCCGGTGGCAATCAAGATGAGCCTGGGCGTTATCTTGCCTTCGCCCGCGCTCTGTTCTCCGCCCGTCGCTTCGGCTTCGGCCAGAATGTATGCGCCGCGCTGCGCGCCTGCGGCTGAAGCATAGCGCGTCTGGTCTATCACCGGAACTTTCTGTCTCGTCAAGGCCAGCGCAGTCGGCGCGTGGCGGCGGGAGATAGCGATGCGCCATGCTTCGCGCGTCTCGTGCGGGTCGGCGGGGCGGATGACGAAGAGATGCGGTATGGCGCGCAAGGCCGCGAGATGCTCTATGGGTTGATGCGTTGGCCCATCTTCACCGAGGCCGATGGAATCGTGCGTGAAGACGTAGATGACCTGCACTTCGGAGAGCGCGGCCAGTCGTATCGCCGGTTTCATGTAATCGGAGAAACACATGAACGTGCCGCCGTAGGGAATCAAGCCGCCGTTGAGGCTGATGCCGGTCATCGTCGCACCCATCGCGTGCTCGCGCACTCCGAAGTGAATAATGCGCCCTTCGTAAGAGCCGGATTGGAAACTTCCGCCTTCCTTGATGTCCGTGTTGTTGGAGACGCCCAGGTCAGCCGAGCCGCCAATCAGCATCGGCATATGCGGGGCGAGCGCGTTGATGACTTCGCCGCTCGCGGCGCGCGTTGCCATCGGCTTCGCATTTTCAAACGTCGGCAAGTGCTGCTCCCAATTTTCGGGCAATTCGCCGCTCATCGTCGTGCGCCAACTCTGGCCCAACTCCGCGTGCTCTTGTTCGTACCTTTCGACGAGCGCATTCCAATCGTTTTCCTCCTGCGCGCCGCGCTCAACGGCTTCACGAAAATGCGCGAGGGCTTCGTCGGGGACGTAGAAAGACTTATCTTCGGGCCAGCCAAGTTGCCGCTTGGTTTCGCGCACGGCCTCTTCGCCGGGCGCATCCGAGTGGGCCTTGCGCGTCCCGGCAGTCGGCATTCCGTAGCCGATGATGGTCTTGATGGAAATAAGCGACGGGCGATCCGTGACACTTTGCGCGTCGCGAATGGCGCTCTCTATGCCCGCGAGGTCGTTGCCGTCTTCGACCGTGCTCGTGTGCCAGCCGTATGCCTCAAAGCGGCGGGGAACATTCTCTGTGAAGGCCAAGTCGGTAAAGCCTTCGATAGTCACCTTGTTGTCGTCGTAAAGATAAATCAGTTTGCCTAAGCCAAGATGCCCGGCCAAGGATGCGGCTTCAGAGGCGACGCCCTCCATCAAATCGCCGTCGGAGACGATGGCGTAGACGTAGTGGTCTATGACTGGAAACTCCGGCTGGTTAAAGCGTGCTGCGAGATGCGCCGCGCCCATCGCCATTCCGACGCCGTTGGCGAAGCCTTGGCCGAGCGGGCCGGTCGTAATCTCTACGCCCGGCGTCAAAACGTTTTCCGGGTGGCCCGGCGTCTTTGAGTTCCACTGGCGAAAGTTCTTCAACTCGTCGAGCGGCAAATCGTAGCCCGTCAGATAGAGAAGCGCATAGAGCAGCATTGAGCCGTGACCGGCTGAGAGCAGAAAGCGGTCGCGGTTGGGCCAACGTGGATTTTTCGGGTTGTGTCGAAGAAAGCGAGTCCAGAGCACGTAAGCCATCGGCGCGCAGCCAAGAGGCAGCCCCGGATGGCCGGACTCGGCCTTTTGAACGGCGTCAATGGCGAGCGCGCGAATGGTGTTGATGCAGAGTTGGTCGCGCTCTCCGGTCGGATTGTTGGCTTGCTCCTGTGCCGCGCTCATGTTTGATTGTCCTCACCTTCAGATTGATATGATTAAGCGGTGCTACGGCTTCCGCGTTGGACTTCGCTTCCTTGTTCGATAATGCTTTTAATCCACCTCTCACCCTCAACGCAAGGAAAACTGTGACGACGGAGCATGGAGAAGGAATTTAACAGGGCGGCGATGCTCTATTTTTCAATCAGCAATTCATAGTAGCTTTGCTGTCGTTCAAGCGCAGCACGATAGCGCGCGTGCCGCGCCGCGTCGGGCTTGTAAGTTTCGAGCACGGGCGCTGGCACGTCCGCGATGCTCTTGATTGCGCCTGCGGCTTCGAGCGCCAGCAGAACCGCGCCGCGACTCGAAGCCTCTTGAATGCCGGAGAGCACGAGCGGACGATTCAGCACATCTGCGATGATCTGTGTCCACGTCGGGGAAGATTGGAGCGCGCCGCCGGAGGCGACGAAACGGACGGGCATTACGAAAACCTGCAACGCGTCAGCGATTAAGGCGAAACGGTAAGCGAGCGCTTCCATCGCGGCGCGCAGGATGTGCAGCGGTTCTGTGTGCATCGTCAGGCCGAGAATCGCGCCGCGCGCCGAAGCGTGCCAGCCGGTGCTGCGCTCGCCCGCCCAGAACGGCAAGATAGTCAAACCGTGCGCGTCAGGCTCCATCGCGCCGAGCGCTCGTTCAATCGCTTCCGCATCCGCGTCGAGAGCTAGCGTTTCTCTCATCCACGCGTGTAGCCCGCCTCCATCCGACAGAGCGCCGCCAATCAGGATGCGTCGCCTGTCCGCGCGATAGCACCATAATTCGGGGGGCAGCGCGGCGGGCGGCTCACCTTCATACATGATTCGCATTGCGCCCGAAGTGCCGACCATCAACGCGGCTTGCTCACGCGTCGTGCAGCCCGCGCCGATGTTGTTCGCAGCGCCGTCGGCGATGGCTGGAAACCAGCGCGCCTCGCGTAGCTGCGGCCAGCGCCGCGAATATTCATCTTTCAAACCAGTAAAGGTCTGTCCCTCTACGGCTATGGTGGGCAATCGCTCCGGCGAGAGCTTAAGCCAGGAGAGTAATTCTGCGTCCCACGCGCAAGAGCGTTGATGCAAAAGCCCTGTGCCTGACGCCATCGAAACGCTCGCCGCCGTCTGACCAAACAGTGAGAACAGCAGAAATTCTCCGAGAGACATCCAGCTATGAACAGCGCCAGCCAAACGAGGGCGCTCCACTTGCAGCCAGCGCAGCTTGGCGGGCCAGTAGCTCGGATGAAAACGGCAACCCGTACGCGCGTGCATCTCCTGTTCATCAAAATGCTGCCGCAACTCCTCCGCAGCCTTCCATGCGCGCGTGTCGGCCCACCCGAACACAGGCGTCACAGCGCGTCCTTCACGGTCAACGCCCAACAGGCTATGCCAGAAACAGGAAACGGCGACCAACTCGATTCGCGTCAGGTTCGCCACCGATTTAGACAAAAGCGCGTCAATCGTGCTTATCACTTGCGCGATTGCTTCGGCTGCGCTTAGCTCCGCGCCTCCGTCGGAGGTCGTGTGCAGCGTGCGTTCGAGTTGCATCTCTGCGCCCGGCACTTCGAGACCACAGCGGTCGTAGAGCGCGGCGCGCACGCTCGACGTGCTGATGTCGAGCGCCAGCACCAACGGCGTCTGCGTCTGCGCCCCGAAATCTGTTTGAGCTTTAAGGGTCAAAGCAACTAATCATACCCTGCTTCAAAACATGCGCAAGATGAAACGGATGACGCTCCGGCCTCCCCACCCAACAGAGTCGCAAGAAGTACAGGGAATAAAGGATGACAGCGCGGCTATTCAGTTTGAATAGCCGCGCTGTCATCCTTTCACTTTCCTGCTTGTCGCCCTACGGCTTAAAGACGCGGCGCATAGTTCTACCGACGCCCTTGCCCGTGTGCTTACCTAGACCGCCCATGCCCTTGCCCAGTTCTTTTCCGGCACGAACGGGGCGACCTTTCGCCATATTCTGACCGAAACGCTTACCGCCGCGTCCCGCAGACCTGCCCGCTTTCTTAAACGCGCTGCGGATACCAGGCCTGCGCCCACGGTCGCGCCTGACGCGCCGTCTGCGATTGCCACGCACGTTTATCACCCTGCGCTGCTCGCTTTCATCCTGCGGCTGCAAGGCGCTGGCGTACATTCGCGTCTGAAAAAAATTGAACGCCGTCGGCAAGCACAGCAATAAAGCGATGATGAACGGAAAAAGCCTGCGCATGAAAGCCTCCTCGGTTAGCTGCCTCTGTAGGGGAAGACCCAAGCATCGCATAGCCGCTGCAACTTCGTCCAGTTGGCCCAACGTCTGTCGAGAGGCCTGGACAGAGCAATAATTGCACGCGCTGGCTGAAGATTCTGATTGATTGAATTGCAGCGCTGGCACTTAGCGTCCGAGGCCGAGACGGCGGAGCAGGTCTGCGAAGCGCGGGTCGGAGCGGAGCGGGTCGAGTTGAGGCTCGACGCGCAACCAGATGAGCCACGCGTCATGCTCTTTGAAAGTTTTTTCCAGCCACTCAAAGGCTCTTTCAAATTCACCCAGCCCACAGTAGAGGAGCGCGACATGGTATGCCGAGACATAGCGCTTCTGCGAGAGGTCGTTCAATTTGTCTAGTATCGCGCGCGCCTCGCTTTCACGTCCGGCGACGGCGTAGGCATGACCGAGCGCCGCCTGCATGACGGGGCTGCCGTTTGATAGCTCGATTGCCTGTTGTAACTCCGCGATGGCCTCCGCGTGCATCCCCTTCTGTATCAGTGGGCGACCCGCACTGAAATGGCCCAGCGCAAACTGCGGATCGAGCTTCATAACCTTCTGATGATACTCGATGCTCGAATCGTAGTCGCGCGCTACGTAGGTAATCCAACCGAATGCCTGTGTGATGGAAGGTGAGAGCGGGTCAATCAACAGCGCCGCCTGCGCTTCCTGAAGCGCCTCCGCAAAGCGCCCTTCAGCCGCCAACTGAAAACAGTACCACTGGTGCGCCGTCGCGTAATGCGGATTGAGTTCGAGAGCGCGTTGCAACTCTCTTTCGCCGCCCGCCCAATCGTGGTCGTAGCAAAGGAGTGCGAAGCCTAAGGCAGCATGGGCTTCGGCGAGAGTGTCGTCGAGCGCGACGGCACGCGCAGACATCTTTCGCCCACGCCCCCACGTATCGCTCGGCGGCAGCGCGCCCAACACGCCCAGCCAGTTATACAAATCTCCCAGACCGGCGTAAGCCAGCGCATATTCGGGGTCTATGTTGATGGCTTCGATAAAGGCGGCGATGGCCCGCTGAAAACTCTCTTCGGTAAATTTGTTCCAGTAGAAGCGGCCACGCAGGTAAGCTTGATAGGCGTCAGTGTTTTTCGTCTCACGCTTGGTCAGTAGTTTCCGCTCCGCGCCGGAAAGCTGCAGCATCAGCGCTCGCGCCACCTGCTCAGAGATGGAGTCCTGAACCGTAAAAATATCAGTCCACTTTTCATCAAACTTTTCGGCCCAGAGCGGCGCGCCGCCCTGCACGCTGATAAGCTGGACGGTGACGCGCACGCGATCATTCGTCCGCCGGACTCGCCCGTCCAGCACGACATCCACAGCCAACTCCTGCCCGGCGATGAGCAAATCCTGTCCGGGGTCGCTAAAACGCATGACGGCGTTGGTCGGGCGGACGACGAGTTGGCGCAAATTGCTGAGCGTCGTAATCAAGGCGTCGGCCAGACCTAAACCCAAATACTCGTCGTCGCTTGAGGCCATTGCGCCGAGAGTTTTGAAGGGCAGGACTGCGATTGATCTGGTCAAGGCATTTCTGGGAGCAGCTTGATTGCGTGGCGGGGTGAACGGCGATGAATCCAAAAGCGTTTGCTCGTCAGACGCGTGCACGGGCAGCCGTGCGGTGGCCGCGTCCAGGTCTATACCGAACCTTTCTTCATCGCGCTCGCTCATCGTCGGGACTCGAAAAAAAGACAGACCCGCGCATTGTAGGCCACGCCCGTGCCGTTGACCAAATTCCGCGAAACAAAAAAACGCTGTTAGATAATTAGCTACGACAACATCCGGGCCACAGCCGCTTCCGCGTGAATTCGAGTTGTGTCCAGAAAGGGAATCCCACGGTCGGATACATCTCGCAGGATAAGTGGCAGTTCTGTTCCGCCCAGAATCAAGCCTTCGATGCCGGTTGTTTCCTTCAATCGCTCGACAATCCCCAGCAGGCCCTCGCGCGTTTCAGGCAGAAAGATGCCGTTAATAAACTCGCTCATATACTTGTCGTGAATGTATTCCTGATCTTCCGGTTCAGGCACGATGATCTTGATTCCCTGTCTGGAAAAGACTTCAGGATAGAATTGTCCCCGCATCGTGAAGCGTGTGCCGAACAAGCCAACTCTTTTCAACTCCAAGCCCCGCGCCGCCTCGCACGCCGACTCAACGATGCTCAACAGCGGCAGAGGCGATTGGCGTTGAATCTCATCAAAGACGATGTGCGGGGTATTGGAAGCCAGTAGAGCGAAATCTGCCCCGGCCTGTGCGAGCCTGCGCACTTCGGCCAGCAGATATTCCGTCAAGTCTGCCAACCGGTTCGCAGTTATTAACTCGATCATCTTTTTGAGGTTGATGCTGTTGATGATGAGGGAAGGGTAATTACCGTCAGATTCCTGCGCGTGGTAGGACGCAGTAATCAGGCGGTAGTATTCGATGGTGGAGTCCGGCGCGATACCACCGATGATCCCAAGAGTCTTCATTTCATCACTCTATATCAATAATACGCCCGGATTGGTTTGATGGTTGCAGCGCGAGAGAGGTTATGGTCTGAGTCCGAGGCGTTTGAGTAATCCTTCAAACTGAGGATTGGAGCGCAGGTTTTCGAGATCCGGGTCAACGGCTGCAAAGGCGACGCCAAAAGAGTGTTCCTCACCGGCGGTGGCAATCCATTCGAGCGCCTTCTCCTGCTCGCCGAGCAGCGCGTAGATTTGAGCGATGTCGTAAGCCTGTACGAACTGCCGCTTGCGCAGCGCCAGCAGTTCATTAACCACCTTCAAGGCTTCCGCGCGCTTGCCCGTCGCGGCGTAGATGTGGCCCAGCTTGGCCTTCATGACGGGGCCGGGGCCTGAGAGTTCCTGCTCTTTTTGAAACTCGGCGAGAGCTTCGTTGAACATTCCCTTTTTCTCATAAGCCTGTCGCAGGATGGTGTGCGCAGGGACAAACTTCTGGTTCATCTCGATGGTCTGACGACACTGCTCTATGGCCTCGTCGTAGCGGCCCGCGAAGAGATAAATGTTTCCGATGGCCGTATTGATGATGAGCGAAGAGTGATCGAGTTTCTGCGCGATACGGATTTCTTCCAGCGCTTCGTCGAATTTGACGCTCGCCGAAAGCGCAAGCGCGCGCCAGTGATGGGCCGTGGCGTAGTTCGGATTAAGCTCGATGGCTTTTTTAAACTCTTCGTCAGCGCCCACCAGATCACGATCATAATAAAGCTTAACGTAGCCCAGGGACGTGTGCACTTCGGCCAGCGTGTTATCGCGCTCTAAAGCTTTCAGCGCCGCTTCCTTTGACCGCAGGAAGGATTCCTGCGGCGGCTGTGCTTCATAAAGGGCGAGCAATCCGTAGGCGTCGGCCAAGCCAGCATAAGCCAGCGCGTAGTTCTGATCCTTCTTGATGGCCTGCTCGAAATACTGTATGGCCTGCCGCAAGCTTTCAGCCGTTCTTTTGCCGGAATGGTAGCGCCCGACCAGATAGAGTTGATACGCTTCGCCGTTTTCCGTATAGCGCTTGGTGAGTTGGTTTCTCTCGTCGCTCGTCAATTCCAAAAGCATCGCACGCGCGACGCGATCCGAGATGGCGTCCTGCACGGATTGCATGTCCGTCATCTTTTGGTCGAACTTCTCCGACCACAGCAGGCTGCCTTCGGTGACGCTAAAGAGCCGCGTCGTCACCTGAATCCGGTCTTGAACCAACGCCACTTCGCCGTCGAGCACAACGTCTACGCCCAGTTCGCGCCCGATCTGTCTTGGCTCGGTTGTCGAATTAAGATAGGGTTGGACTTCGCGCGATGGCCGAACGGTAATCTGCCTGAGTTGTGTCAGCTTACTGATGAGCAAATCGGCGAGGCCGGGGCCTAGATACTGTGTGTCTTCTTCGCCGCCGATGGTGCGAAAGGGAAGCACGGCGATAGAGCGAGCGCCAGCCTTCGTCGGCGCGGCGGCGAGCATCTCTCCTGTGTCGGCACTCATCACGTAGATGTCGTTGTTGCCCTCGCGCTCGCTCTGGTAGACAATCTCTTTGCCGTCGGGCGACCAGGCAGGCTCATCATTCGTCATCGCCGTCACGGTCAACTGCCTTTGATTGCTGCCATCGGCTCCCATCACATAGATTTCAAACTTGCCGGTACGATTACTGGTGAAAGCGAGTTGCTTTCCGTCGGGCGACCACGCGGGCTTGCCGTTGAAGGACGTGTTGAGAGAGATGTTCGTCTGCTGCTGCCCGTCCGCGTTCATCACGTAGACTTCAAAGTTGCCGGTTCGATTGCTCGTAAAGGCGATGTGCCGCCCGTCAGGCGACCACGCCGGATCGCTGTCAAAGCCCGCATCGGTTGTCAGCCTGACGGGGTTGCTGCCGTCGGCGTTTATCACGTACAAATCAAAATTGCTTGCATCCTGGCCGCGATTGCTGGTGAAGACGAGCTTGCTGCCGTCGGGCGACCAGGAGGGGCGGCTATCGGATGCTCCATCCTTCGTCAGATTCTCCTGAAGGCCGCCGTCCGCATTCATCACGTAGATTTCGTCGTTGCCGTCGCGCTTGCTGGTGAAAGCAAGCCGCTTTCCGTCGGGCGACCATGCGGGCAGAAAATCATCCACCGAGTTGAAAGTGAGCCGCTGAAGGTTCTGCCCTTCGGCGTCCATCGTATAAAGTTCCATCTTGCCTTCGCGGGCGCTGGCAAAGGCGATGCGGCTCGCGTCCGGCGACCAGCGCGGCTGCACGTCTGCGGCGGCGGCGACCGTCAGGCGCGCCACACCGCCCGGACGCTGCCTGGTTTTGGCGGAACGGGCGAGGAAGAAGATTGTCAGACCGATTAACGCGGCGAGCGCAACGCTTGCCCCGATGAGCAGACGATGCGAAGGACGCCATCGAGCGGACGACACTTCCGTCGTCTCTATTGTGTGCGGAGATTGCTTGTCGCTGCCCGTATCATGGACACCAATTCTGGCCGTCTCCGCTTCGTCATGCGCAACGCGCTGAATCAGGTTTTGAAAACGCGGATCGGAGCGCAGATGGTCAAAGTGCGGCTGGACACGCATCCAGAGCAGCCACCAATCGCGCTCTGTGTAAGCCTGCTCCAACCACTTGAACACCTCGTCCGCTTCATTCAGCGCGGCATAGACACAGGCGATGAAATAGGGCGAGACAAATCGCTTCTCTCTCGCTTCTATCATCTCGCGGAGCACTGCGCGCGCTTCCGGTTCGCGCCCGGCGGCAGCCAGCGCATGACCCAGACTCCACAGCGCCATAGGGTTGTGCGCAGAGAGCGCGACTGCCTTGCGCGCCGCCGCGATGGCTTCTTCGTAGCGCCCCTTCATCGCATAGCACCAACCGTAAGCCTGATGCGCGACAAAATAGTTGGGGTCAATCTCAAGCGCCTTGTCCAACTCTTCCATACTGCGGTCATACTGGCGCGCGTTGAAAAAGATGAGGCTGGCGCTGGAAGCAATGACGGGCGAGAGCGGGTCTAGCTTTTGTGCGCACTCTATCTCGGTGATGGCCTCGGCGTGGCGTCCCTGTGCGCCCGTCAGGTATGCGTACCACTGGTGCGCCGTCGCGTAGCCGGGATTGAGTTCGATGGCGTGTTTGAAAGAGGACTCTGCTGCTTCCCAGTTCCAGTCATAGGCGAGCAGCGCAAAGGCCAGAGAGGTATGCGCTTCGGCGAGCGTGTCATCCAAAGAGAGAGCTTTCATCGCCGCGTCCTTAGCGGCAGCGAAGGATTCTTTCGGCGGCAGCACGCCCCAGACGCCCAGATAATTATAATAGTCCGCGACACCGGCATAGGCTTGCGCATACTCCGGGTCTTCCTCTATCGCCTCCATGAAATGAAAGATGGCCTGGGCCAATCCTTCTTCCGTAAAAGTGTTCCAGTAGTAGCGGCCCTTGAGATAAGCCTGATAGGCTTGCGCGTTCTCCGTCTCGCGCTTGCTCAAAAGCTCCTGCTCTTCGCCGCTCAAGCGCGGCATCAGAGCCTGCGCTACCTGTCCCGAAACGGAATCTTCGACGGTAAAGATGTCTGTAAACTTCTCGTCGAACTTGGCGGCCCAGAGCGGCGCGCCGTCGCGCACGCGAATCAGTTGCACTGTCACGCGCACGCGGTCTGCGGCACGCTGAATCCTGCCGTCGAGCACAAAGCCGACATCAAGTTCGTGGCCTGCTGCGAGCAGGTCAGAGTCGCCGCTGGCGTACTTCAGGACGGAGCTTGTCGGACGCACGATGATGCGACGGATGTTGCTGAGCTTGGTGATAATGGCGTCGGCCATGCCAAGGCCCAGATACTCGTCCGTCTTTTCTTCGAGCCGCAGCATCTTGAAGGGCAGCACGGCGATGGCGCGCGAGCCTGTCGGCGTGTCGCTCAACTCGTATTCCCGCGCGGGAATAAAGTAGGCGGGCGCGGAAATCGGCTGGCCTTCGAGATGACGGTGAATGTCTTCGGCAAACTCCCCGACCGTTGCATAGCGCCGCTGCGGTTCTTTGCGTAGCGCCTTGAGGATGATGTTGTCGAGATTGCCTGCGAGTTGTCGGCGCAGCTTATCGGGCGTGCCGTCGCGCGTCTTGCTGACGGATTCGGGTGTAATCTCAACTTTGTATGAGCCGTTGCCGAGCGGGACGTGCTCGATGCGATTGATGACGAGACTCGGCCTTTCGGGTTCTTCCTCGCAGATGACGCGCGACAATTCTTCCGGCAGGCGATTGTAGAGTCGATAGGGGCGATGGCCCGTCAAGAGTTCGTAGAGCAGCACGCCGAGCGAATAGACATCGCTGGTCGTGGTCGCAGTGAGGCCGCGCACCTGTTCGGGGCTGGCGTATTCGGGCGTCATCAAACGCAGCGCGGCGGTCGTCGGGTCCATCGTCTGCGACGCAATCTCAGGATTGAGAATCTTGGCGATGCCGAAATCCAGCAGCTTCGGCGTGCCGTCTGCCGAGACGAGGATATTGCTCGGCTTCAAATCGCGATGGATGATGAGATTGTTGTGTGCAAACTCGACTGCCGAGCAGGCTTTGAGAAAGAGCTTGAGCCGCTCAGGGGTGGAGAGCTTTTGCGTGTCGCAGTAATGATGAATCGGCTGCCCTTCAACAAACTCCATAACGAAGTAGGGCAGTCCGTCTTCGGTCGTGCCGCCATCGAGGAGGCGCGCGATGTTCGGGTGGTCGAGGGAGGCCAGGATTTGCCGCTCGTTGCGAAAGCGGCGAATAATGAAGTCCGTGTCCATCCCGCGCTTGATGAGCTTGATGGCGACGCGCTTTTGGAATTCATCGTCGGCGCGCTGCGCCAGATAGACTGAACCCATCCCGCCGCGACCGATTTCGCGCACAATCTTGTAAGAGCCGAGACGACGCCCGATCAGCATGTTGACCGTCTCGTCAACGACCGTTTCGGGCAGCACGCCGACGCCGAGCGCCGGTTCTTCAATAAACGTTCCAGCCTTCTCGTAAGAAGCGATGAGGGTTTCGACCTGATGACGCAAGGATTCATCGCCCGCGCAAGCCTGGGTCAGGTAAGCAGACCTCTCCTCCGGCTCGCGCTCCAGCGCCGACTCGAAAACCTCTTCGACTTTTTTCCACCTCTCAGGGGTCATAAACACAAGGCAGTGATGAGTCATGAGTGATGAGTAATGAGTAAAAAACTCTTTCTTTCACTCATCACTCATGACTCATGACTCATCGCTTTCTTTGCTCACTTGATGGTAGAGCCAGGCCTTCGCCATCTTCCATTGGCGGATGACGGTGGCCGTGCCGATGCCGAGCACTTTGGCTGTTTCTTCGATGGAGAGTCCGGCGAAAAAGCGTAGTTCGACGATGCGGCTTTTTTGTTGATCGAATTCGGCGAGAGCGCTTAAGGCTTCATCGAGCGCGATCAGGTCTGTGGCGCGTTCGTCCGACATGTTGATGGCTTCGTCGAGCGAGAGTTTGACGCCGCCGGAGCCGCGCTTTTGCGCCTGATGCGAGCGCGCATGGTCAACGAGGATGCGGCGCATCATCTCTGCGGCAACACCGAAAAAGTGTGCGCGGTTCTGCCAAGGAACGTTCTGGTCGACGAGCCGCAGGTACGCCTCGTTGACGAGCGCCGTCGCTTGCAGCGTATGGTCTGGGCGCTCGCGCCGCAGGTAGCGGTCGGCCAGACGGCGCAACTCGCCATAGACGAGCGGCAGCAATTCATCCAGGGCTGACCGGTCGCCGTCACTGAGTTTAACCAGCAGTTGTGTGACTTCTTGCGTATGAGGGGGTGTCATACAGCGTCTCGCGCTAACGCCTCGAAAAACCTCTCGGACTCTGTGCCGACAATTGTGAAGATAAGAATTGTACAGGAACAAAGTCAAATCTTCGTCGGAAAACACATTGTACCAGAAGTGGCCGGAGAGGAAGTAGGAGCGACGAAGGATGGACGCGGCGACACGTAGATGCGTCGAGTTTTTCCGTGGCCGGTGATTGAATCCGCCCGCAGAATCCGCGTTAGATAGATGAGGAGTTAAAAAGCGGTTCAAATTTAATGGAGGAAGAGACGATGCAGTTAATTTATGCAGTGGGCGGGTTGGGGCGGATGTCGTTCGGTGTTACTAACAGTCTAACGTCTCTTCCGCCGGGAGCGGTGGTTTACGCCATCTGTGACGGGGCGAGCGCGGTTGAAAGAGTTGACGAGCAGACCTATGAGGCCATGACCGAGCGCGAGTATTTGACGTTCAAGCAGATGGTTGACGACGCGTACAGGCATGAACTCAGGTGCGTACGCAGAATGGCAGCACCGGCGGGCGCTTTCCGCCGGTTTCTACAGGGGCTTTTCGGTGTGAACGTCCTCGACCAGCGCGAGCGCGCAGGGGCTTATTGAGGCTTAAAGAATTTTCGGGCAGGAGCAGTAAAGGAAATTATCATGCAGGCAGTAACAGCAACATTCAAGGAGGGAACAACTCGCCAACGAATCGAGTGGTCGCGGTTGATAGAGGGTGCGCTCTCCATTGTGACGCGCGTGTTAGGATGCTGGCATCAGGAGATGAGCCGCCCCTTCACGCTGCGCACGGAGAGCTACAGGGTTTGTCTGGAATGCGGCGCGCATCGCCGTTTCAATCCGCAAACGTGGGAGTTGACGGGGCCGTACTACTACGAGCAGTCGTCGCCAACGGAGCTTTACCGGAACATGAACGCGGCGGTCAAGGCGACAAACGCGCGCCATAGCCACGCGCCGGTGCTTCGCGCCGCCTAACGCGTCGCTTGAGTTACAGCTCAAAGCTATCGGGGGCTTAAAGCTCGAATCAGGAACAGTGGTCTAAACGGAAAGAGCAGAGGTCTAACGCGAAAGATGAGTCAGCCAAATCATTCAACGGAAATGCAGCCGCCGCCGAGCGCCGTGATGATGCAAATTATCATCAGTTTCATGCAGACGCAGGCGGTTTACGTCGCGGCCAAGCTGGGCATCGCCGATTTAGTCAAGGACAAACCGAAAAGCAGCGCGGAGTTGGCCCAGGCGACGGGAGTTGACGCGCGCTCGCTCTATCGCGTCCTGCGTGCGCTCAGCAGCATCGGCGTCTTTACGGAAGTTGACCCGGACAGTTTTGGATTGACGCCGCTGGCGGAGACGCTGCGCAGCGACGTTCCCGGCTCTTTGCGCGATACGGCTGTTTACATGGGCGAGGAATGGCATCTGCGCCCGTGGAACAATATCATGTATAGCGTAGAGACCGGACGACCCTCGTTCGACCACATCTTCGGCCAGCCCGTCTTTCCATATTTTTCGCAGCACCCGAAAGATGCCAGAGTCTTTAACGATGCGATGACGAGTTTTAGCTCGGCGGTCGTCGAAGCGATTATAGCGGCCTACGATTTCTCCAGCATCGAGCGCATAGTAGACGTGGCGGGCGGCCACGGAATGCTCATCAGCGCGATTCTCAAGGCTAATCCGCAGATGCGTGGCATACTTTTCGACCAGCCGGAGGTGATTGAGAAGGCCGGGGCGCTGTTGGAAGCCGAAGGCGTCAAGGAGCGCTGCGAAACAATTGCGGGCGACTTCTTCGAGTCGGTTCCGGGCGGCGGCGATGCTTACATCATGAAGCACATCATCCACGATTGGGACGACGAACGCTCGCTCACCATCCTGAAAAACTGCCATCGCGTAATGCGTACGGACGACAGGGTGCTGCTGGTCGAGATGGTCATTCAACAGGGAGACGCGCCGGGGCCGGGCAAGTTCATAGACCTCGAAATGCTGCTCTTTACAGGCGGTTGCGAGCGAACGGAAGCGGAATACGCCGACCTCTTCGAGCGCGCAGGCTTCAAACTGACGCGCATTACGCCCACTCAATCGCCCTACAGCGTGATTGAAGCCGTGCGCCGGTAAAATTTACACACTTCCGAGCGCTGCGCGATGCAAATGACGTGTCATCCGGTGCAAAAGACGCCCGCGCAAGAGTTTACGACGCGTCATCCGGTGCTCACGAAGCACCATCCGAGTGTTACGGCGCGTGCGCGGGAGCGCACGACGCATGGTACGAGGCGCACGGAGCATGGTCGGGAGCGCACGAAGCGTCGTCAGAGGGTTACGGAGCATGGTAGAGAGCGCACGACGCATGGTTTGGAGCTAACGACGCATGAGTTGGAGCTAACGACGCGTGCGCGGGAGCGCACGACAGGTCATCCAGAGCGCACGAAGCATGGTCAGGAGCTCACGACGCATGGTTTGGCTGTTACGACGCATGGGTGAGAGCGCACGACGGGCCAGCGGGTGCTCACGACAAGGCGTTTGGTGCTAACGGAGGCTGCGCGGGGCGCACGACGCATCGCTTGGGGCGCACGACGGGCGTTTTGCTTGAAAAAGGGGTGTGAGAACCTTCCGTAAAGAGACGGGCAGTTCTTGCGGGCTGCCCGTCATCAGCCAGAGCTTGCAGAGCCGACGCCAACGTAAATGAAATCGCCTGAACTGATGTTTGCTAATGCTGCCCTGACTTCAGGCATTAAGGAAAGCAGCGTCTTCAGCCGATTGTTCTTCGCCACCAGCAGAACAATTCCGAGATTGAATGCTGTGAGGTTCTGTTGATACTTCAGATTTTGGTCAACGGTGAGGAAGACATCAAATTCCGATTCAGCTAGAGCGAGGAGCTTTCCGTTCTTCACTCCCGACCAGCCGCGCTCTGTCACAGTCAGCGCTTCATGCTCCGTTAACTCTCTCTTTAATTTGCGAGGCACACATTCGTCAAGCAGCACTTTCATACTCTTGCGCCAAGAATGATTCCTTCATTCTTTTAAGTACATTAAGAGCGTGTTCTCTACTGACGGAAGGGAAATCGTCAAGAAACTCATCCAGCGTGTCACCCCCTTCAAGATAATCGAAGAGAGTTTGGATGGGTACACGAGTGCCGCTGAAAACGGGTGTGCCGCCGAGAACGTCTTCGCTGCGCTGGATTAAAGAACTTTCAGACATCGCTCATCCTCTCACAGGAATAATACTCTTAATCAAAGTATTATCAAGACTCAAAGGAGAGTGTCGCCGGATAAACATGTTCTTTATATTACACATCTCAGGGTACAGTACAACAAAATCAGTTTGACTACGCCGGAGCATGATATATTGTGCCGGTTTTCCATGATCCCTTCTGCTCAAGCTGTAGAGTAAGCAAAGTGAAAGCTCTGGTCGTAGATGACGAAGCGCCGATACGCGATACCGTGGCGGAGGTGTTGCGCGCAGACGGCTGGGAAGTGAGCGAGGCCGAGTCTGCGGAGCACGCTTTCGAAATGCTGCGCCATGACGCTTGGGCGCTCGTCTTCTGCGACGTAAAGCTCGGCGGCGACGGCGGCCATGACGGCTTTAGCGTGCTCCGCCGTTTTACGAAAGAACAGCCCGACGCGCAGATTGTTTTAATGACCGGACATGGCTCTGCGGTCGGCGCGTTGGACGCTACGGCGCTCGGCGCGTACGACTATTTGATGAAGCCTTTCGGCATCGAAGAGGTGCTGGAAATCTCTCGCTCCGTCCGTCGGGGCATCGAAAAACGTTTGCGCCCCGGCACGACCGGCGAACTCCCGCCGCTCTCCGTCTACACTTCCGCAGACATTGACCTGGTGGGCCGAAGCGCTGCCTTCGTTGAAGTGATGAAACTCGTGGGCCGCGTCGCGGCGACGAATCTGCCCGTGCTGATTACGGGCGAATCGGGCACGGGCAAGGAGATTGTCGCGCGTGCGATTCATCGTCGCAGCGCACGCGCCGCAGGGCCGTTCATCGCCGTCAACTGCGGCGCGATTCCTGCGGAGTTAATCGAGTCGGAACTCTTCGGACACGTGCGCGGCTCTTTCACAGGCGCGACCGTTGACCGGCGCGGTCTCTGGCAGGAGGCGGATAATGGAACGGTCTTTCTGGACGAGATAACGGAAACCACGCTCGCCTTTCAGGTCAAGCTATTGCGCGCGCTTCAGGAAGGCGAGATACGGCGCGTCGGCTCGAACAACACTTTGCACATCAACGTCCGCGTCATCGCCGCCACCAACCGCGACGCCGAACGAGAGATGCGCGAGGGACGCTTTCGTCAGGACTTACTCTACCGTCTCAACGCCGTCACGTTGCATCTGCCTCCTTTGCGCGAGCGCCGCGAAGATATTCTGCCGCTCGCACGCCACTTCGCCACGCGTCTCGCAGCGGACGGTCAAGCTTGCCTCAGCTTCTCGCGCGAGGCCGTTAAGCTCCTCGAAGCTTATTACTGGCCCGGCAATATACGCGAGCTTGAGAACGCCATCGTCCGCGCTTCCGCGCTCTGCGATCAAGCAATCCGTCCCGAAGATTTGCCCGAACGCATCCGCAACTACGCTCAGACAACACACGACGCCCCGACCGCCGAGGCTCAGGCAAGCGAAACTCAGGAGCAGGCATCGACCGCCTCGCACGAAGAGTATCTACTGCCGCTCGCAACCGTCGAAGAGCGCCACGTTGAGCGCGTCCTCGCCTACACGAACGGCAACAAGCAGGCCGCCGCACGCATCCTCGGCATAGACCGCACGACGCTCCAACGGATGCTCAAGCGTCATCAGATTGAGCCGGACGCAAGAGATTGATTGCATGCGCGTGTGCCGCCTGACACAGCAGAAAAGCTGCACAGCGGCGAGCCTGTATGCTGACCGCGCGGCGGTGAAAAAAAGTGATGACAGGCCGGTTATTTAATGATATATTGCGCGGCCTCTGATGGTTTCGCCATAGCCACAGAGACTCCATAGTGTGAAGTGAGTGAAGAGCGCGGCGGGTCTTGTCAAAGAGACTCGCCGCTTTAACTTTTCTCGCGGCGGCGAAAATATTAAACGGCACGAACACAAAGGGCACGATGAAAGATTCGTCTTCATCGTGCCCTTTGTCTCGTAGTGTTTATTCTTTTTTCTAGTAACCGTACAACTCCGTGATGGCCTGCGCAACATCATTCACCTGCGGCAGGATGGCGTCTTCGAGTTGCGGCGCATATGCGACAAAGGTGTCGAGCGCGGCGACGCGGCGAACGGGCGCGTCCAAGTACTCGAACAATTCATCAGAGATGCGCGCTGCTATCTCCGCGCCGTAGCCGAAGGAGAGCGAGTCTTCGTGTGCGACGATGACCTTGTTTGTCTTCCTGACGCTTCTGGCGATTGCCTCCCAATCGTAGGGCGCGAGCGTGCGCAAATCTATCACCTCTACGTTGATGCCCTGCTGCTCGGCCTGCTTGGCGGCGGTCAGCGAGCGATTAACGAGCGCACCGTAGGTGATGATGGAGAGGTCTGTGCCCTCGCGCACTGTTCGAGCCTTGCCAAACGGAATCATAAAGCCGTCCGGCGGATACTGCGATTTGTTGTAAGCCTGACGATAGAGATGCTTGTGTTCGAGGAAGAGAACGGGGTCATCGCAGCGAATCGCCGTTCGCAGCAAACCATTAGCGTCGAGCGCCGTCGCCGGATAGACGACGCGCAGGCCCGGAATGTGTGTGAAGATTGACGTGCCGCTTTGCGAGTGATAAACCGCGCCGCCCTTTAGATAACCGCCGACCGGCACGCGCATCACAACCGGCGCTTTGAAATCACCCCCGGAGCGCCAGCGAATCAGCGCCAACTCATTACGTATCTGATGATACGCGGGCCAGATGTAATCGAAGAACTGTATCTCTACGACGGGCTTCATCCCGCGCGTCGCCATCCCGATTGCGCGACCGACGATGTTGGCTTCCGCCAACGGCGAATTAAAGACGCGCACCGCGCCAAATTTGCGCTGCAAGTTGGCCGTCACCTTAAAGACGCCGCCCTTGCCCTTCACCTTGTCCAGATTCTCTTCGCGCGAGCAATCGGCCACGTCTTCGCCGAAGACGACGATGCGCGCATCACGCGCCATCTCTTCGTGCAAACAACGATTGATGAGGTCAACCATCGTGCCCGCGTTGCCCGAAAGTCCAGCGCCTTCTTCGGTATCAAATTCTTTCTCGGTCGGGTCAACGTCCGGCGAGTAGACAAACTGCGCGGCGGTTTCGGGCGCAGGCTGTGGGCTGCTGAGCGCCTGGTCGGCGGCTTCTGTCACCGCGCGGTCAACTTCATCCTTAATTTGCTGCAACTCCTCCTGCGTGACGATGCCTTCTTCGACGAGCAGCGCGCCGAAGCGTTTGATGGGGTCGCGCTCGGCATCCGTCGTCCTTTCCTCGTCAGGACGATAGAGCTTTTCGTCGTCGGAAAGCGAATGCGAATAGGGGCGAATCACTTTGGCGTGTACGAACGACACGCCTTTGCGTTGACGGCAATGCTCGACCGCCCGCCGCATCGTTTCCAGAGACTCAACGGGGTCTGTCCCGTCGCAGCGCTGTATGTACAGATTCGGAAAGCCTTCGACCAGTTTGGAAACATCGCCGCCCGCCGTCTGCACTTCTACAGGAACGCTGATAGCATAGCCGTTATCTTCTATCAGAAAGACAACAGGCAGTTTCAGATTGCAGGCCGTGTTCAAAGCCTCCCAGAATTCGCCCTCGCTCGTCGTCCCGTCGCCCGCCGAAACATAAACGACCTCATCACCTTTGAAGCCTTCTACCTTATCTTTCAAC
This sequence comes from Pyrinomonadaceae bacterium, assembly GCA_036387475.1. Classification (GTDB taxonomy): domain Bacteria; phylum Acidobacteriota; class Blastocatellia; order Pyrinomonadales; family Pyrinomonadaceae; genus DASVTR01. The sequence continues at coordinate 167,359 of DASVTR010000016.1, forward strand.
TCATCGAGCAACGCTGCGCGATAGCTTGCCTCGGCACAACCCGTCGCTTGTAGAAACTGCGTGCCTGTGGGCGACGACTGCGTGACGATGTTCAACTTTTTATGCCCCCAGTGTGAAGGCATCTGGCGACCATGAGAGTTAGGGTCATCGGCTGCGCCAACCGCCGAGAGCAGTTGCTCAAGCGGCGTCATGCCCAGTTGCAGACAAAGAGCGCGGTCGCGGTAGTAAGGATAAAACCAATCGTAGCCGGGCTTCATCGCAAGGCCAGCCGCGACCAACACCGCCTCATGTCCCGCTCCGCTAATCTGGAAGAAGATTTTATTCTGGTTCTTGAGTTGAATCTCTTTATCATCAATACGCCGCGACGTGTACATCGTGCGGTAAATGCCGATCATCTGCTCGCGGTCGAGTCCTTTATAGTCGCGCGTCTTCAATTCAGTCGCCATCGTCTTTTATCTCCTGCTCAGATAATCTCGTTATTAATCCGCGTAATCCGTCTCCAGCGTCATCCTGTAATCTTCGGCCATCGAAGGATGATGGTGAAGCTCTGCGGCCTCTATGCCGCGCTGGTAAGCCTCGCGCGCTGCGTCGCGCATTCCGACCTGCTCATAAGCGCGGGCGAGCATGCCGAAGGCCGCGCCTTCATCATCGGAGCGCTGCAAGTATTCGTTGAGCGCGTTAATGGCGTCTTCGTAGCGCTCCGCCTTCATGTACTCATTCGCCAGCCCGAAACGCACCAGCGCGTTGTCCGGGTCGCTCTCCAACATTTTGGCGAACGTCTCAATGCGCGATTCGTCCATAACCTTACCTCTTTGTCACTGAACCTTCGGCTGACGACCGCTGATAATCAGTTTGGCAATCGTCTGTAACTGCATGTTGGAAGTGCCTTCGTAGATTGCGCCGATCTTGGAATCGCGCCAGAACTTTTCGACCGGATAGTCTTTGACGAAGCCGTAGCCGCCGTAGAGTTCAATGGCTGTTGAACTGATACGCTCCGCAGCGCGCGACGAGTAGAGCTTTGCCATCGCCGCTTCTTTGACGAAGGGCTTTCCAGCGTCCTTCAAGCGCGCTGCGTTGTAGACCATCAAGCGCGCGGCTTCGAGTTCCGTCGCCATCTCTGCGAGTTGAAACTGGACGGCCTGAAATTCGTTGATGCTCTTGCCGAACTGCTCACGCTCCGAAGTGTAACGGAGCGCAGCTTCGAGCGCGCCGCGCGCAAGGCCCACCATCTGCGCGCCGATGCCGATGCGCCCTTCGTTGAGAGTCTCGATGGATGTCTTGTAGCCTCTGCCAACTTCGCCGAGCACGTTTTCTTTCGGCACACGGCAGTCTTCCAGGATAATCTCCGTCGTTGAAGAAGCACGGATGCCGAGCTTGTTCTCCTTCTTGCCGACCGAAAAACCCTCGAAGCTTTTCTCGACGATGAAGGCAGTGATGCCGCGATAGCCTGCTTCCGGGTTTGCGTTGGCGAAGACGATGAAGATTTCCGCTTCGTTGCCGTTCGTAATCCAGAGCTTGCGACCGTTGATGACGTAATGGTCGCCCTGCTCGACGGCGCGCGTCGAGAGAGCGAAGGCGTCGGAGCCTGAGCCTGCTTCGCTCAGAGCGTAAGCGCCGACCTTTTGCGTCGCCAGTTGCGGCAGGTATTTCTTCTTCTGCTCGGCGTTGGCCCAGCGCAGGACGGCGTTGTTGACGAGCGTGTTTTGCACGTCAACCAGAACGCCGACCGATGCGTCAACGCGCGAGAGTTCTTCGACGCCGATGATGGCCGTAAAGAAGCTCGCGCCCACGCCGTCGTATTCTTCGGGCGTCTCGATGCCCATTAAGCCGTGTTCGAAACACTGCTTGATGAGCGCCGGGTCGAGCTTGCCCTCCTCGTCCATCTCTTCGACGCGCGGGCGGAGTTCGCCTTCGGCAAACTCACGCACGCTCGCCCGAAACATCTCTTCATCTTCGGAGAGCACTGTCAGCGCACTCCCCGCATGGTCTGCGATTGCTGTCTTGCTCATTTCTAGCCTTACTAACTAAATGGTTGATTGTCGCTTCTGTTGACGCACGGAGCATCATAATCAAGGCAAAAGGTAAAGGCAAAAGGCGCGCGCAGGCTGAGCGCACGGCGCGCTCGGTTTCCGCGTTTGACTTTTGCCTTGCGCCGACGATTACTCGTAGAATGCGAGGGCGACGAAAAAGAGATATTGAAAGCTTAAACCAACTACGGGCTGTCAACGCTTTATCAAACGGTAAGCGGCAGGGAAAGGCCGACAATCGTCGGATGAATCCTGCCTGTGTTCTTCGATTGCTGTGACGCTCATCCAACTCGCACGCGCCAGCTTGCACGGCATAAGGGTTGCCGCGCTTGAGATTGGCGGCCTGATAACATATCTTGCTCTCTTCTTTCAAGCGTTGGAAGAGAAAAACGTATCTGCCCCTCTGAAAGCTTTTGAATGAACCAGAGCGCCGAGAAAAAAAGCACTATCAGAAGATTTAAGCCCGCCGGAATCATCTTCGCTCTTCTCGGTCTAGTGCTCTTCGCCTACGTCGTCAGACGTGTCGGCACAAACGTCATCGTCGATAACATCAAAGCTCTGGGCGCGGGCTTTCTGCTGGTGCTGGCGCTCTCGGGGTTGCGTCTGGTGGTACGCGCTCTGGCATGGACGCGCTGTTTTGAAGCGCCGCATCAGCTACGCTTTCGCGACGCTCTACAGGCGAGAATCATGGGCGATGCGCTCGGCAATCTAGTCCCCTTCGGGACAATGATTATCGGCGAACCTGCAAAGGCCGTGCTGGTCAGAAAGCGCGTGCCGCTCCTTGCCTCGCTCTCTGCGCTCGCCATCGAAAATATCTTTTACAGCCTCTCCGTCTCGCTCTTTATCTTTTCCGGCACGCTGGCGCTGCTGCTTAACTTTTCCTCTTCGATGAAGAAGCCTTTGTGGTACGCGTCTATCGGCGCGCTGGTGGCGGTCGCCGTCATCATCCCCCTGGCTTACATGGTTATTCACCGGCAGTGGAAATTTTTGAGCGGCGCTGCAGAGTTTCTCTACGGGCGCGGGATTGGCCGCAGGCTGCTGGAAACACGGCGCGAGAGCATTGCTTCTGTGGAAAGCCGTATCTACGGATTTTACGGACGCAACCGCTCTCGCTTTCTTCCCATCATGCTGCTGGAATTCTGCTTTCACTTCGCCGGTGTGTTGGAAGCCTACGTTGTCCTCTGGTTTATCAGTTCCGATTATCAACCGACGCTTTTGATGGCCTTCATCCTTGAATCCGTTAACCGGATGATTACCGTAGTTTTCAAGTTCATGCCAATGCGCGTCGGCGTCGGGGAAAGCGCGGCTGAACAGATTGCCAAACTCCTTGGCTTCACGCTCGGCAAGGGCGCGACCCTTGAGATTATTCGCAAGATACGCGATTTGTGCTGGACGGCGCTCGGCTTCGCGCTGCTCGTCAAACGCGGTCTCTCTCTACGTGCCGTCGCCGAAGAGACGCAAACGGCAGTCGCCACGGAAGTCGCAGCCACCGGCGGCGCAGCAGTGCCCGCCAGCGAATAGCAAAGCTTTATCAGTAATCAGTAATAAGTTATTAAAAGCAACGGACTACTGATTATTTATTACTGGCTACTGATTACTCTTAAAGGAATAGCTTGTCACGGATTGTCGAAATAGATTCGGTGAAGAAAGAAGGCGCTTCAGCCCAAATCGTGCGGCGTGAATTCTCGGCGACGCGCGAGACGAGCATCGTGCTGGCGCTTGTGGCTCTCGTCGTGCTCGGTTTCGGTTTGCGCTTGAGCGATATTTCTGCCATCGGGTTTGCCGAAGACGAGATTAACAAGCTCGAAGCCGTGCGCGCCTACGAGCAGGGCGATATTCGTCCAAACGCAGAGCATCCGATGTTGATGAAGTCGCTCATCTACGTCTCTATGCACGCGCAGCGTGCTCTCAATCGCAGCACTGCCAGCAACATCAGCGACGAAGCGGCCCTGCGCTTTCCCAACGTGCTGTTCGGCGCGCTCACCATTGTTCCGCTCTTTCTGCTGACCGCCGCTTTCTTCGACCGCTGGACGGCGCTCGTGGCCTCCGCGCTCTGGGCTTTCGGCATCAACGCGATTACCTACAATCGCATCGCCAAGGAAGATACGCTGCTCGTCTTCTTCATGTTGTTCGCCTTCTATTTTTACCTGCGCGCCAAGCAGACGAGCGGGCATGACCCGAAAGGCAAGCGAAAGTTCTATAGCTTGAGCGGCATCTCCTTCGGCTTGATGATGGCCTCAAAATATTTCCCGCACTATTTCGGCCTCAACATGCTCTACCATCAATTTTTCCACGTGCGCGAGCGCCAGCCCGGAGAGCCGCAAGGACATACGCCTGCGCTCTTTTACATTCTCTTCGGCGTCGCCTTTCTGATCGCCAACCCAAGCGTGCTGCTGCCGCAGACGTGGGCCTATCTGAACGCTTTCACGAGCGGGCAACTTCTCACGCACAACGGATATTTGATGGGCGAGACGCTTTACAAGAACACCATGGCGAGCACGCCCTTCTGGGGCACGCCCCTTTACTTTTACGCGCTCTTTCTGCTCATCAAGCTGCCGCTGCCCCTGCTCCTTGCGCTCGTCATCGGACTCGTCGAGTGCGTGCGATATTGGCGGCAGCCGGGCCACGCGTTTCTGCTCTTGATGTTTGTGCTCTGGATTGTGCCCTATTCGTTGATCGGTGGAAAGTGGCTGCGTTATACGGTTTCGCTGATGCCGTTTGTCTACATGATAGCGGCGGTCGGCATCCTCGCATTGTGGCGCTGGTGCGTCTCGTTTTTCAGGGAGCGGAGCGCCGCACGCGCCCGTCAGATTGCAGGAGCGTTTGTTCTGCTCGTCTTTATTATCCTGCCCGCGTGGACGGCCTACGCGCACCGCCCGCACTATGCGATGTATACGAACCTTCTCGGCGGCGGGCGCATGGGCTACTATTTCCCGCACGACGAGTTTTACGATGACGGATTACGCGAAGCGCTGCGCTTCGTTTGCGATAGAGCGCCGCAGGGAGCGGCTATCGTTCACGAGACGCCCGGCGTCGTGCGTTATTATCTGGAGAAATACAACCGCACCGACCTACAGTCGCGCGTGCTTTCGGATCGCAACCTCACGCTCGCAGACTTGCCGCAGCCCGCTTACATTATCGTGCAGCGCGGGCGCACTTATTTTGAGAACCGTGAAAAATTAATTGAGCTGCGCGCTCGTTTTCAGAAAATCCATGAAGTGTTGGTCGAGGGCGTGAGCGCCGTCGAAGTTTATGTCGAGGGAGAAAAGCGCGATGAATAAAACCATGAGAGCCTGTTTTGTCATCCTCTTTATGCTTGCCATAATTGTCGCACTATCTTTGCAGCCGCGCGAGACGCGCGCGTGGGGCGAGCATGGTCATAAGCTGACGGGCAGAGTGGCCGCCACGGACTTGCCGCGTGAGATGCCAAAGTTTTTCCGGAAGGCGACGAACCAACTCGAATATCTCAACCCGGAGCCTGACCGCTGGCGCTCGCGCGTCTTCAAGGAGATGGATGAAGCCTTCTCTTACGACCACTTCGTTGATATGGAGATGGTTCCCCCTGCGGCCTTCGACGCGGAAGACCGCTATGCTTACCTCACAGCAGTCTCTCAGGGGGGCGTGCCGAATCCTGAGAACGCCGGTCTGTTGCACTTCCACATCGTAGAGCTTTATCAACGCATTCGCACGGAGTTTCGTCTCTGGCGCAACGCCAAGGACAAGCGGACGCGCGAATGGATTGAAGAGCGCATCATCAACGACGCGGGCACGCTCGGCCACTACGTCGCCGACGGCGCAAACCCGCATCACACCACCATCCACTACAACGGCTGGGATAAGAACACCCCGAACCCGAACAATTACACAACCGACAATACTTTTCACCGTCGCTTTGAAACCGAATTCGTAACGGCGCGCATCGCTCTCTCTGACCTGCTGCCGCGCATCAACAAACAACCGCGCACGCTCGATAACCCGCGCGCCGAAGTGATGAAATACCTGCGCGGCTCAAACTCGCAGGTCACGCGCCTCTACGAAATCGAAAAAAGAAACACTTTCAATAAAGATACGACCGCGCCGGAGAATAAAGACTTTGCCATCGAGCGGCTCGCTGTGGGCGTGCAAATGCTGCGCGATTTATGGTGGACGGCGTGGGTCAAGAGCGCGACGGAGAATTAATCTCTGCAAGGCTGCATCAACCGAAAAATCGTGTTCGCCAGATAGCAGAACACGGGCAGAGGATGCTGAACCTCTGCGTGCCGACATGAATCCGAGACTTGTATCCATCGCCGGGCCATTGAAGGGCGCGACCTTCCCTCTGGCTGAAAGCGAGACCTCGATTGGCCGCGAGTCAGCCAACCGGCTCTGCATCAGCGACCCTTCCGTTTCGCGTCGCCACTCCGTCATCAAGCGTGAAGGCGAGCAGTTTAGGATTAACGACCTCGAAAGCCTCAACGGCACTTTCGTCAACGACGTTCCCATCAAGGAGCGCACGCTCGAACACGGCGACCGCATACGCATCGGCGACTATCTTTTCCTCTTTCTCCTCGAAGAAGGCGAAGCCGCTCCGCTGTCCAGCCAGGTACTACTGGACGAAGGCGTGCAGGTCAGCGGCGCTACCATCCAGATGCGCGTCGCCGATACCTTTCATTTGATGGCGCGTGACCTCAGCGCCCTGATGAAAATAAGCACGACCATCAATTCGATTCGCGGTCTTGAAGAACTGCAAAGACAATTGCTCGAACTCATCTTCGAAGTCGTGCCCGCGCAGCGCGGCGCAATCCTGCTCGTCGAAGAGGACGACGAGCGAGAGTTCGCTTCCATCTTCGGCTTAGACCGCCGCTTGGGGCCGAACCCAGCCATCCGTGTGAGCAGCACCATCGCCCGGCAGGTGCTCGATGAAGGCGTCGCTATCCTGAGCAACGATGTGCAGGACAACGAATCCTTCGATACTGCCGAGAGCCTCATCGCTTCACAGATTCGCTCCCTTCTCTGCGTGCCCCTGGTGCTGCTCGATAAAATTCTCGGCGCGGTTTACCTTGATACCAGCATCAGTACAGACCGCTTTGATAATGACCAACTGCAACTCGTGACGGCCATCGCAGGGATCGCTGCGGTCGCGCTTGAGAACGCGCGCCACGTCGAGTGGTTGGAGAGCGAAAATCGCCGCTTGCGCGAAGACATACAGCTTGAGCACAATATGGTCGGAGAGAGCCAAACCGTGCGCGAGGTCTACCAGTTTATCTCGCGCGTCGCTCCGACGGATTCGACCGTGCTGATTCGTGGCGAATCTGGAACGGGCAAGGAGTTGGCGGCGCGTGCGATTCATCTCAACAGCGCGCGCAAGAGCAAGCCCTTCATCGCCGTCAACTGCGCCGCCCTCACCGAATCGTTATTGGAGAGCGAACTATTCGGCCACGAGAAGGGCGCTTTTACGGGAGCCATCGCGCAGAAGAAAGGCAAGCTCGAAATCGCAGACGGCGGCACGCTCTTTCTGGACGAGATTGGCGAGATGTCTCCCGTTTTGCAGGCCAAGATGCTGCGTGTTCTGCAAGAGCGCGAGTTTGAGCGCGTCGGCGGCACGCGCACCATCAAAGTCAACATACGCCTGCTCGCCGCGACCAACAAGAATCTCGAAGAAGCCATCAAGGACGGAAGTTTCAGGCAGGATTTATATTATCGCCTCAACGTCGTCTCCATCACGATGCCTGCCTTGAGAGAGCGCGGCGAGGATGTTGTTCTGCTGGCTAGGTATTTCGCCGAGAGGTATGGCGAGAAGTGTAACCGTCGCGTCCGTGGCATCAGCACGGAAGCACGCGCGCGGCTGATGAGCTACGATTGGCCCGGCAATGTCCGCGAGCTTGAGAATGCGATTGAACGCGCCGTCGTCCTTGGCACAACCGAACGCATCCTGCCGGAAGACTTGCCCGAAGCCGTGCTGGAAACGGAAGCGCCCACCACTGCCGCCAGCACTAAGTATCACGAGGCTGTGATGGAAGCAAAAAAGCAACTCATCATCAACGCCATAGAGCAATCGGGCGGCAACTACACCGAAGCGGCCAAACTCCTCGGCGTTCATCCCAACTACCTGCATCGCCTCATCCGCAACATGAATCTGAAAAGCGTGCTCAAGAAGGGATGAAGACAGTTTACAGTTTTCGGTTTTCAGTTTTCAGTACAGACCAGTTGCTCATTCTGAAAACTGAAAACTCAAAACTGTAAACTGTCTTCATCATTCCGCGTTCATCGTTCCGCGTTCATCGTTTATCGTTTCTACTTTCACTTCCGGGTGAAAGGTTACGCGCTGTTTCCAGCCACGGTAGAGATGTAGCGAGAGGGCGAGCCAGAGTCCGCTCAGGAGGTATGCGCCGAGCGTATCCGAGGGCCAGTGTGCGCCGAGGTAAATGCGCGAAAGTCCGATGAGCGCGACGGGCAGCGTCGTCAGGACAATTGCGGCCCGTCGCGCAAACGAGCCGCGCGGCAAAAGCGCGAAGGCGACGAAGAAAAGGAAACCGAAAAAGCAGACGTAAAAGGTAACGTGCCCCGAAGGAAAGCTCTCCGTGCGCAGGCTGCGATAAATCGTCACCAGTTCGGCGGTCGGGCGTGGCCGCCCGATGAGCATTTTGAGCAGGATGTTAAGCAGCGAGCCGCCACCCGCGCTGACAATTAATCCAACCGCCTCGCTGCGTAAGCCATAGAGGTAGAAGGCCAGCGCCGTGATAATCGTCAGCCCCCACGGAATCAAACCGTTGCCGGGAACGGAGACCCCGCGCATGAAATCGAGCATGAAGGGCGAGTTGAGAGATTGCAGCCCGCGCGCGACACTCAAATCCCACGCGAAGTAATCATTGAAATAAGCAAGGAGCGCGAGCACGGCGAAGCCCGCCAGCATCACACCGTACGCCGTCTCTGCGCGCCACAGTCTTTGCACGGCGCGGCGGCGCAAAGAAGCACGCTGCGGCGGTTCGATTGTTAAAGGCGTCTCCTGTAATTCTGCGTCGTCTTGCATCATGGCTGCTCCGCGTGGCGTGCTCGTCTTAGATGACTTATAATACTGAATGATACTACTCCCGAAAATAGTTGAAGCGAAGCGTTGACTGCAAGGCGATGAGCGCGTCTCTCTGTGTGGATTACTGCACGATGGGACGTGTGCGGAGGTTCATTCGTTGTTAAGAGTTGAATATCAAGAAGGGTTGTATTTGCCCGATCTGGATTTATGGATGGATGCCGACGGCCCGCGCGAGCGCTGCGTTATCTCTCACGGCCATTCGGATCACATCGCGGAGCATCGCTCAATTATCGCCACGCCTGAGACGGCGCGCATCTTTCGCCACCGGCGGGGCGAGGCCGAGATGGAGACTTTGAATTACGGCGAGCGGCGCGATTACGGGCGTTTTGCTTTGACCTTTTTTCCGGCGGGCCATTGCCTGGGTTCGGCGCAGGTGCTCGTCGAAGCAGACGGCGAGCGGCTAGTTTATACGGGCGACATTAAACTGCGCCCGAACGTGGCAGCGGAGTCTGCTGTCATCGTGCCATGCGATACGCTGGTGATGGAATCAACCTTCGGAGACCCGCTCTATCGTTTCCCGCCGGACGTTGTGACCAACGAGCGGCTCTACGCGGCGGTTGACCGCGCTCTCTCGGATGATCGCGTTCCCGTAGTGCTGGCCTACGCGCTCGGCAAAGGGCAGGAAGCGCTCGAACTGCTCCTTCGTCGCAACTACCGCGTGACGCTGCACGGCTCTGTCTGGAACGTCTCGGAGATTTACCGCGAACTAGGGGTGGAGTTTTCCGGGCCGTATGAAAAATATGACCGCGAACACTTGCGCGGGCGCGTGCTGATTGCGCCGCCCGGTTGTCGCAAGCAATTGATGATTACCAACATAGAGCGCCGCTACGTGATTATGCTGACAGGTTGGGCGCTGCACAAGAGCGCGCCCTACATGTACAGGAACGTTGACTTGATTCTGCCGCTCTCGGATCACGCGGACTACGACGAGTTAATCAGGCTGACGCGAGAAACCGGCGCAGAGCGCATCATCACAATGCATGGCGCGCCGAAGTTTGCCGCGCATTTGCGTGAACTCGGCTTCAACGCAGAGCACCTCGCGCATCATCCCGGCGCTGCGTCCACGAAGACGACAAAGCGCGCATCGAAGAAGACGGCGGCAACGGCCATCGAGCGTTCACTTTTTTAAGCGCACGCATTTCAGACTATCGACTCGAAACAGATGAAGAGACTGCCTTCGGGTGTTTCCATAAAGTGAAGCTCGCCAGCCTCGACGCGCCTGTAAATCTCGCGCGAGGTGGAACGAGCGACGACGGCGGCTTCATCCACCGTCAGCATTCTGGTCAGGCAAGCGCAAGTCTCGCACCACACGACCATGTTCGTGCTCTGCCGGGAACGGACGATGACCAGCCGTTCCATCTGTATCTTAATTTCTGTTCTCCGCTTCATCGCCGCACTCTTTAGTCAGCGCATTTTTCATCCGTCACCGTAGCGATTATCAAAAGCGGTGCGACCGTTTAGAGGCAAGCCCGTGCCCGCCTCTAAACGGGGCTTGATGCAATCGTGCTCCGCCTAGCACGTTGCCTCAACCTTTAGCTTCTCAGCACGTTGGTCGGGGCATCAGAGGCCGGGTTGCCGCGAATGTAGTTGTCCTGATACGACTCAATCACGCCCGCGCCCACAGATTTATCCAGGCCCTTCGTGATGTTGTTTGCCACCGTGCTCTGTCCAACACGAATGAGGCCCGCGTTGCTGGCCTTCACGCCGTTGGCGTTTTGTGTCGCTACGCAGGAATCCATGTTGAGCACGCTGGTGGAGGTGTCGGCCAGAAAGCCCGCGCTGCCGCAGCCCGAAGCGGTGCTGTTCTTGACGGCCATCTGCGACTGCGTTCCGGCCCTGAAGCCGTTCTGGCAGCCAAAGATTTTGGTGTTGTCGATTTCAGCGCGGATGACGAAGCCACCCCCGCTGGTCTGGGTCGTGATGCCGCCCGCCGAGCAGTTGATGATCTTCGAGTCGGCGACGGAGAGGAAGCCTGTGCTGTTAACCTTGTTGACGATGATCCCTGTGCCAGTGAAGTTATAAATCTTGACGTTCTCAACGACGAGGGAGTTACCAGCGAGGAAGCGTATGCCGTCGAGGCCCGTGCCTGCGCCGTTAATGTCAAGGTTCTTCAGGTAGATGTTACTGGTAGCTAGTCCGTTGATGACGACGCCGTTAACGCCAGCGGCGGTAATGCCTCCGAGAGAGCCTTGGCCGTTGATAGTGATGCTCTTGGTAATGGTGACAGCGCCGAAGCCGCCTGGGTCGAGCACACTGATTTCGCCGGTCGTGGCGGTCTTGGAGATAGCACCGGCAAAGGTCTTGCAGGGAGCGGTGCGGCTGCACGGGTTGGCATCGTCGCCGACGCCGCTGACCCAACTGCGCGTCGCCTGCGCGTTGGCGATTGATGTGGCTGCCAGCAGTAATAAACAGAGGGTTAAACTATTGATAGTAATTCTGAGCTTAGTCATTCAGTATCTCCTTCAGAAGAATTGTTAGTTAAGAGAGGATGAGTGCTGGAGCAAAGCGACAAGAGCGGCTCTCGTGTGGCTTGTCCATTGGGCGTCTTGCGACCCTCTCCAATTATGTTTTCCGGTTTTCCGTCTTGCGTTACAATCAGTGTCGCCCAGACCCTTTGTCGTAAAGCCTGACCGTTTCCTGCTTGCCACGCAGGTATATACATAAAGGAAAGGGCCGCGATGCGTCTTTAGAAAGTTCTGAGACTTTCCTGAGATTTACCTGAAAGAGTTCTGAAGGCGGCGATGAGCAAGAATCCCAGGCATTTTTATGAATTCGGTTCTTTTCGCATTGATGTCGCGGAGCGCACTCTGCTGGGCCGCGAAGGCATCGTGTCGCTGACGCCGAAGGCTTTCGACACTCTTCTTCTGCTGGTGGAAAACAGCGGCCACACACTCGGCAAGCAGGAATTGATGGCGAAGGTCTGGCCCGAAAGCTTTGTCGAAGAAAACAATCTGGCGCAGAACATCTCCATGTTGAGAAAGGCGCTCGGCGAGGGCGGGAAAGAAGCGAAGTATATTGAGACTGTCCCGAAGCGTGGCTATCGCTTTGTCAGCGACGTGCGCGAAACGTGGGACGAGAGCGTTGACGTGATTGTGCGCGAACGCGCCAGCGCTCACGTCATTATCGAAGAGGAAACGGACGAGCAGGATGAATTCACGCGGGAGCGGCAAACGCCGAATCAGCCGCCGCGTGCCGTCGTTGACCTGCTGCCTGGCAGCGTCGAGCACAAGCCTACGCGCCAAACCCTTACGTCTTCCCTGCGTCCGCCGGAGACGATGTATGCGCGCAGCGGCGACGTGAACATAGCCTATCAAGTCATCGGCGATGCGCCGCTCGATCTGGTTTTCGTGATGGGTTGGGTCTCACATCTTGAATACTTCTGGCGCGAGCCGAGCTTTGCGCGTTTTCTCATGCGCCTCGCTTCCTTCTCGCGTCTCATCCTCTTCGACAAGCGCGGAACGGGACTCTCAGACCGCGTGCCCATCAACGAACTGCCGACCTTAGAGCAACGCATGGACGATGTGCGGGCTGTGATGGACGCTGCCGGGTCGGAACGCGCTGCGCTCTGCGGTATCTCCGAAGGCGGCCCGATGTGCAGCCTCTTTGCCGCGACCTATCCGGAAAAGACGCTCGCGCTCGTCATGATCGGCACTTACGCCAAGCGCATCTGGGAGGCTGAATATCCATGGGCGCCGACCGCGGAAGAGCGCAGCCACTTCTTTGAAGAGATACGCAAACACTGGGGCGGCCCTGTTGGCCTCGAAGAGCGTGCTCCGTCAGCCGCCGATGATCCGCAATTCAGAGAATGGTGGGCCACCTATTTGCGTATGGGCGCGAGTCCCGGCGCTGCGCTGGCGCTGACGCAGATGAACGCTGAGATTGATGTACGACACGTGCTTGAGTCAATTCGCGTTCCCACCCTCGTCATTCACAGGACGGACGACCAGTGCTTGAAGGTGGAAGAGGGTCGCTACGTCGCCGAGCGGATTCCGGGAGCTAGATTCGTCGAGTTGCCCGGCGTAGACCACCTTCCGTTTGTCGGCGACCAGGACGTGATTCTGGACGAAGTTGAAGAATTTTTGACCGGTGTACGGCATACGCTTGAGCCGGATAGAGTGCTGGCGACCGTTTTGTTTACGCGCGTCGTCAATTCAAAAGATCAGGCTACGCGGCTCGGCGCTAGTCGCTGGCAGGAATTGAGAGAGCGGCTGCGCGCACACGTCAAGAAAGAAGTAGAGTGGTTTCGTGGGCGCGAGATAGATATGGTTGGAGAGCGCCCGCTGGCAATCTTCGACGGCCCGGCCCGCGCCATTCGCTGCGCCTGCGCGATTAGAGAATATGCCTCGCGCCTGGGGATAGAGATCAGGGCCGGACTGCACACGGGCGAGTGCGACATGGTGGATGATAGGGTCGGCGGCATCGCAGCAGAAATCGGCGCACAGGTCGCAGACCAAGCCGCAGCCGGTGAGGTTTTAGTTTCCAGCACGGTCAAGGACTTGGTGGCCGGGTCGGGCATCGAGTTCAAAGACAGAGGCGCGCATGTGCTGGACGGCGGCGCAGGCGAATGGCGGCTCTTCGCCGTCGAACGCGGAGCAAGTTTGAAACGATGAAGTAGGAACGATGAACGATGAACTGTAAAATGGTCAGTCTTTATTCATCGTTGCGGCGTTCCTACTTCATCGTTTAGATGCCCTTCCAGCCACTCGTCGATGAATTCCGCTATCTTCTCGTTACGAAAAGCAAACCAGCGCTCGCGTTCCTCTTCGGGCGCATCTTGCAGGCAGCGTCGAAAGGCTTGAAAGCAATCATCCGTGCAATCGCGTAGCGCCTTCTGCATCTCTGCGCGCAACTCCGCGAGCGCGATGCTGGCGGCAAACTCCTGCATCCAGCGAAAGCCAGCTTCGGGTGCGATTGACGGCACACGCCGAAAGCGCTCCGGCTCGGCGCGCACATTGTGTGCTATCCGCCTGTTATCGGCGGCAATCTCATCCAGTTCGGCTGTGTCCGTCCGCTCGCTCTCGCCTCCTGCCACAATGGTCAGCACTTCGCCCGTCCGCAAATCCAGAAAGTGCTCGACGTTCGGCAACTCCGTCTCCACAGCCGCAATCAACGCCTCGTGGTCTATCTCTTCCCTGTTCATCGTCAATACGTAAAAGCAGGCAGGAATGATAAGAGATGAGTGACAAAAGAGAGCTTATCCGAGATGATGAGCCAGACTTTCATCCTTGCTGCATTCTCTACTTGCCTTTGTTCGCCTTTCGTTAGCTCTTCAATGTATAGTACAACCATCTGGACGGAAAAGCTTGCGCCGGAGGGTGCTGGCTTAGGGGTGATAAAGGCCATGATGGTCGAAGAATTTGGAGCGCGTGTGGCGAGTGTCTGGGAGGGTTTGCGTGCGACGACGCGCAAACTTGTTGAGCGCGCCCTGCAAGCGCCCGGTGCGGCGGGCAGCGTTCAAACGCCCGGCGGCAGCAGCAGCGTCTCTTACGATACGCGTGCCGATTGGGAATTGAGCAGACTGCTCTCGGCGCTCGACGAGCGAGCAGCGGAGGCCGGGACGGTTTCCTTAAACGCAGAGCAGGCACTGAGCTTGCGGCGGATGGCGGAGACGTGCGCCGCCGTACTGCAAAACCAGACGCAATCGGCGGAGGTCTTCGCTCAACTCGTGATGCGCGCACACGGCTCTCACGACTTCGCGCGCATTGATGCTCTGGCCGACGCGCTTAGCCTGCGCTTTGCGCCGAGCGAAGTCTGCGAGTTGGCACGCTGCCCCTTTCCCGTCGTGCGCGCTCTGGCGCAGGAAGCGCTCGCGCAAGCGCCGACCTCCGTGCTCATCTCTTTGCTCGCAGACCCGGTTGATTTGGAGATAGCGCGCGACGCTCTTGAGCGTCAGGCCATAGAGTACGGCTCGGATGAAGCGCGCCGCATCGTCTACATGCTGGAACAGGCTGACCTCATCAATGACGATGATGCGTGATTGTTAATCATTGGCCGAGCGAGACTCTTCTTTACTTAAAATATCTGCTGCCCGTTATCATTCGCACAGCGCAGAAGCGCCCGATCATCTTAAAGTCGCCGACGTTATCAGTCACCAATAACGCGCCAGCGCGGCGAACCGTCCGGGCAATCAACACGTCGCGGATAATGCGCTGTTTCTCCACCGCCGGAAGCTTGGGCGTCAAGCCGCCGCGCCTGGATTTGAGTCCGCGCAGCAGTGAATTGAGAACCTTTCCTGCCAGCCACCAATCTTCGCCGCTCGGCACGAGGAGCGTTCCTTCCTTTTCATGCGCTCGACGGGAAGCGTCCCAACGTTGAACCTCGGATTTATCAACTGCGCCAGCGGTCAATTCCTGTATGACGACTGCGGACATAAGAAAACCGGCAGGAAGCTCTGCCGGTTTATAAGCAATGAAGACCGATGTGTCGTAGGTTACTTTCGGCATCCGATCTTTAGTCTAACTTTCCAAACCGTTCACGGTTGGCATAAACCTTTTTCCACGCACGAAGTGTTAGCTCATTAGCCGACAGCTTTGAAGAGCCGTTGCGCCTTGATTTTGAAGCGGTAGATGAGCGCGCTCCATTCCCGGTGCTTGCTTGAGCTACCTTACGCGCGTTGGTTTTAGCGTTTGACGATTTTGCAGCAGTTCTCTTAGACGACATCTTTCTCACCTTCAGCCCTCAGGCCAGCGCGTGTTCGCGTGTGCTACCGATGGCGCGCAGCTTTTCGACAACCTGCTCGATTAGCCAGTTGGGTGTTGAAGCCCCGGCGGTGACGCCGACGCGTTCGACGCCTTCCAGATCGCGCGGGTTAATCTCAAGCGCAGTTTCAATCAAATAACTTTTCTCGCACTGCTCTTTGCAGACAGCGAGGAGCTTGACGCTGTTGGAAGAATGACGACCGCCGATGACGTAGAAGGCATCAACGTGGCTGGCGAGCGAGCGCGCTGCATCCTGACGGTCGCGCGTTGCGGAGCAGATGGTATTAACGACCTGCGGCTCTGCGTCCGACTTGGCGCGAACGGCTTCTGCGACTTCGAGAAAGGTTTGGAGCTTAAGCGTCGTCTGCGAGACGACGAGCGGCTGGCGCAAGGTTGGCAATGCTGCTACTTCGCTGGCGTCGCGCACAACGTAGGTATTGTTTGGAGCATAGCCGACGACGCCTATCATTTCCGGGTGGTCTGGATTGCCTGCGACGACGATATCGCGATTCTGCTTGGCAGCGCGTTCGGCCAGATGCTGCACGCGCGTGACGAAGGGGCAGGTGGCGTCGATGACGTGCGCCGCACGCGCTTCCAGTTCACGCTGCACCTGCGGCGTGACACCGTGCGCGCGAATCACAGCCGTCACTTCAGGGTCGGCTGCGGCGGGCGAATCAATCGTCGTCACGCCTTTGGCTTCGAGCCGCTCCATCTCCTGCGCGTTGTGAATCAGCGCGCCGAGAGAGCGAATCTGCACGCCTTCATGGAGCGCGTCTTCAACCATATCGACGGCACGCTCGACGCCGAAACAAAATCCGTATTCCTCTGCCAGTAGAACTTCCATTTGTTCCTCTTCATCAATCGTCGGCAAAAATTCTCAACAGCATCCGACACGCGCCTGTTCTACGATCAACGCCGGTGCGGTTGTTATTTTAGCACGCCGGAAGAAGAAGGTGGAAAGCAGAGCAGTTAAGCCTGGCAGCAGCGATGCTGTGCGCTGCGCAGGCTTCAACGGTAAAGCTGGCCCACGGGTTACTAAAGAGCGTCTCGAAAAACTCACTTCAAACACAATAAAGCAACGTTTCAAGTTGATCTGTGAGAAAGCCGTCAATAAGTCTGCTTAAAATCGCGCACATCTGAAACGGCTTCGTGATACGAAAGGGTCAAAACTCTTGTATCCTGTTGTCATCATATCGCCGAAGAGTAATGAGCAGCAGTTGGGCTGAAAGGGAGCAATGGTGAAAGAAGTCGAAAAGAAGCAGCGCCGCCCAATCAGTGGAATAGTCATCGCCGGGGCATCGCTCGCCCTGCTGTTCGGAATCGCATTTCTGAAGGCCCGCGTGCGGTAGGCAGGCCATCATCAACAGACAATCAAGGAGTGGAGAAGAACATGGCACAAGGAACTGCAACTGCAACACAAACGAATCAGACAACCAATACGACTAACCAGAAAGACGCCGCCGAATCTTTGATTCGCACGGTTGACGAATCAACCAAGCAGGCGACAGGCATTAGCCTCTTTCATATCCTGACGCTCGGCTCTATCGGCGCATCACTTGCGCTCTTCTTTACGGGCAACAAGCAGGCTGGCATCTTCGTCGGTCTCTGGCCGCCGACATTTCAGGCTTTGAAATCCGTCGCCGATACCAATAAGAGAGAAGAGCAGAAAAGCCGTTAATTTCAAGTCAAGTTAACGACCAAGGGGGAAGGGAAAGGCCGCGCTGTAACGAGCGCGGCCTTTTCCATGAAGCTGTAAAGTAAAGTTCTGCCCGAAATAGTGTTTACATACTGGAAAGCAGCTTAAAAGATAAGCAATCCCGCCTTTAGAGCAACGATTTCGAGCTTCGGAACCACGATTTTAAGGCCGGGACTTGCAAGTCCCCGACGGGAACTCGTGATTCCCCGTCGGGGACTTACGATTCCCAAGCGGGGAGTTGCGAGTCCCCGTCAGGGAATTACAAGTCCCCGCTTGGGAGTTACGAGTCCCCGATGGGGAGTTGCGAGTCCCAAGCGGGGAGTTGCAAGTCCCCGCCGGGGAGTTACGAGTCCCAAGTGGGGAGTTACGAGTCCCTGACGGGGACTCGTAACTCCCCGCCGGGGAATCGCAATCTCTGAACGGAAAATCGCGCTTCCCTCATCCGTTGACGCCCATGATTGCGGCTCAGTTCATACGCAAAGCCTGACCGACGGCGGGGTCACGGCGGACGCGCCAGATTTTCGAGTCCAGGTAGTAATGTATGAAAGCGTATCCCCAGAAGAAGGAGGCCGTGAGTTGCATCCAGAAGGTTTCCTTTTGATTGCTGGCGATGATGTGGGCCAGAGTGTACTGGCGCGGCCCTTGATACCAGAGGCCGAAGAGCAGGCCGAAGCCAACATAATAGAGCAGGCGGCGGCTGATTAACTCCGCTGCGCCGTAGCGCTCGCGTTTGTCCTCACCTTGAGCGTACTTCTTATTGTGAAACCAGATGAGGCGATGGTATTGCAGGTTGTGATAGATGGTTAAGATGGCGACGATTGCCAGTGGCTTATGCGGCATCGGCGTCAGCAGCACAATCCAGTGCATCGGAATCGCCGCTGCGAGCAGCAGGTACTTAGGGACGTTAAGCGGCAGGCCGCTCAATGCACGCTGAATTTGCCGCCCCAACCACGCGAGCGCCAGCAGGAGCGTGGCGACGAGCAGCACTTTCGCCAGCCCGCCGATGAATGTATACAGAAACGCTGGCACACGCGCCATCGCTTCCCTGTCTTCGGCGACGAAGGCGATGAATGGATACGTAAACGCCAGCAACAGAAAGATGCGGTCGAGCGCGTTGTCGATGAGAGCCAGGTCATCGTTCTTCTTCTTGTAGAGCACCATGAAGCCGTAGTGCTGCTTGACCAGATGATAGTAGGCCCAGAGCGCCGCCATGAAAAAGAAGACTAGCCCAGCGCCCGCCAAGACCATCACCGGCCCGATGATAAAAAAGGCGAGCGAACCCCACAACAGTCGCTTGCGTGCACGCCGCTCCGTGCGGTCAAAGTAAGTCCGCGAAAATGTGCCGAAGACGTGCGGCGCGTCAATCAGGATGGCCCACGCGGCAATCATCGGCACAAGCGGCACAAGTCCCGTCACGTAAATCAGCAGTAGAAAGTAGCTCGCCAGCACAGAGCCTATGAACCACACCATGTCATCGCGCCCGCTGATAATCCAGCGCAGCGAGACAAGGCGCGTCCGCTGATTCTCTGTGATGGCGTTTGCGGTGGTTGCTGACATAAGCTTGAACTTGTGCTGGCAATTAGACAGAGCGGCCAAGCGCGCTTCATAATTCTCTCGAACACGCTGACGCTTTCAGTCAAGTAGGATTTTAGCACCAAAGAATGCCGCACGTGAACGGGCGCGCGGAGGCGGGGAAGGCGAATGATGACGATTGATAACGTGAAGCTCAACGATCTCTTCTCATTGCTTTTTCAGGCTCACCCTTGGCATGGAGTCGCGCCGGGCGAAGGTACGCCCGCGATAATCAACGCCTATATCGAGATTGTGCCAACGGATGTCGTCAAGTATGAATTGGACAAGGCTTCCGGCCACCTGCGCATTGATCGCCCGCAGCGTTTTTCGAGCCAGTGCCCTATGCCCTACGGCTTTATTCCGCAAACCTTCTGCGGCGATGCGGTGGCCGAACTCTGCGCTCTGCGCACGGGTCTGACAGGCATGAAGGGCGACGGCGACCCGATGGACATTTGCGTCCTGACGGAAAAGACCATCGGCCACAGCAACCTCTTCGTCCGCGCACGCCCCATCGGCGGACTCCGCATGATTGACGGAAACGAGGCCGACGACAAAATTATCGCCGTGCTCGAATCAGACATCGCCTTCGGTCACATCGAAGACATCGTTTATTGTCCAACCGGCCTCGTCGAACGCCTCAAGCATTATTTCCTCAGCTACAAGCAACTGCCGCACGAAGCACCGCGCCGTGTCGAAATCGCAGACGTTTACAACCGCGCCGAAGCCCACGAAGTCATCACGCGCAGCTTGCGCGACTACCGCGAGCGCTACGGAGCGCCGGAGAATCGCGTGGATGAACTGCGACGATTACTGCACTGATAGAGGCTTTGGTCTGCTAGCTTCCATTTACGCTTTCCGGTGATAAGTAATCAGAGTAAAATGACTTTATGCCGACAGTGTTGAGAGTCAAAGGCTACAGGTTGTTCTTTTTCAGCTTGGAAAATGATGAACCGCCGCATATCCACGTTGAGCAGGCAGAAAGGTTCGCTAAATTTTGGCTTGACCCGGTGTCGTTAGCGAAGTCGCGTGGTTTTCGTAGCAGTGAACTGTCGGAAATACAAAACATAATTGAAGAGAACCGAGATTTGTTAGTGGAGAAATGGAATGAGCACTTTAGCCGTTGAAGTAGAGCCTCTCGCCATAGATGTCAGTTGCACGGATGACAGCTTGAAAGTTGTGCTGGCAGATGGACGGGAAATTTCCGCACCGTTGGTGTGGTTTCCAAGTCTGCAAAAGGCTACGCCTCAAGAAAGAAAGGAATGGCGTTTGATTGGCGGCGGAATCGGCATCCACTGGGAAGCTGTGGATGAAGATATATCGGTTGAAAGTTTGCTCAGATCGAAATAATCCTCACTTACCGTCGAACAAGTCATTGTCTGCAATTGTTCACAAAAAAGTACCTCCCATGCTCGCTTGCTGGCCCATGCGGCTTTGATTTATCTGAAAGATACATCCGTTATTATCATCGGTGCGGGGTTGGGAGGGCTGGCGGCTGCTATCCGGCTTGCGTCGCGTGGCGTGCGCGTGACAATGCTGGAAAAGAACGCGACGCCCGGCGGCAAGGTCAATATCCATCGCGCGGCGGGCTATTCGTTTGACACTGGCGCTTCCCTTTTGACGATGCGTCATGTGCTGGCAGATTTGTTTGGCAGCGCCGGGCGCTCCGTTGACGATTATCTGAAAATCGTTCCGGTTGAGCCGCTCTGCCGCTATCGCTGGCCTGACGGTGTGACGCTCGATGCTTCCGCTGATCTGGAAAAGACAGAGCGCGGGATTGAGCGCATCGCCTCGCCAGAGGACGTTGAAGGGTTTCACCGGTTTCTGATTGACGCGCGGCGCAAGTATGAGGTCGCCGAGCGCACGTTTCTCGCGCACAGCTTAAACGATCTGCCGAAACTTTTGCGCCCGCGCTACGCACGCGACCTCGCGGCAATCTCTTCTTTGCGCACGCTCGACGCGCACGTGCGCCGCTACTTTCGCTCGCCGCACCTGCGGCAGTTGTTCAATCGCTTTGCGACCTACAACGGCTCGTCGCCCTATCGTGTGCCCGCGACCTTCGCGCTGATTTCGTATGTGGAGTTTGGCACGGGCGCTTGGTACGTGCGCGGCGGGATGTACGAGTTGCCGTTGGCGCTTGTTCGTTTAGCCGAGGAACTCTGTGTCGAGATTCGCACGGGAGTTGAAGTCGAAAAGATTTTGATTGACGGCGGGCGCGCGTGCGGCGTGGAGTTGATGAGCGGTGAGTCCATCAGGTCAGACGCTGTACTCGTGAACGCGGACGCCGTTGATGCTTACCGTCGCTTGATTAAAAGCGAAGCGCGCCGCATCTACACGGATGAAAAGCTTGAAAGGATTGAGCCTTCGTGCAGCGGCTTCGTGCTGCTGCTCGGCGTCGCGCGAAGCTATCCGCAGTTGGCCCACCACAACATTTTCTTCTCGCCGGATTACCCTGCGGAGTTTCGCGCCATCTTTGACGAGCGGCGCGCGGCCTCAGACCCGACCATCTACGTTTGCGCTTCATCGCGCACGGACGAGAGCCAAGCTCCCGCCGGACACGAAAATCTCTTCGTGCTGGTCAACGCGCCCGCGAATGATGGGCAAACGGATTGGATGAGCGCGGCTAGTGGCTATCGGGATTTGATTATTCGTAAGTTGGAAGAAAGCGGACTCGACGGCTTAAGCCAAGCGATTGATTACGAGCACATCATTACGCCTGCGGATTTCGAGCAGAGGTATCGCGCTAATCGCGGCTCGATTTACGGCATCTCTTCAAACAAGCTCAGAAACGCATACCTGCGCCCGCCGAATAAAGCGCGTGATATTGAAGGCTTATACTTTGCGGGCGGCGCGACGCATCCGGGCGGCAGAATACCGCTTGTGCTGCTGTCCGGAAAGATGGCGGCAGAGCTATTGCTGCGCGATAATTCTCTGAATTGAAACGCGAGGGATGAGCGTGCAAGGAAAGAGACAATCCACGAAATCATCTCAATTAACACGCTGAAAAGCTCGGAAGCACATTCGCGTCTCTTGAGCGTAACTTCGTGGATTATCCGCTTCTACTGGATGAATGTTTCTGTTTAAGCGTTCTGTCGCTCGTTCGTCCTAGGTTGAAAGCGCCTGAAGGATATCAAGCGTTCCGTTGAACTGGTTTCTATCTATCGGGTGAAAGCCGGCTATGTTGCCCGAACCGCTGTATTGGTGAATCAAATAATTCTTCCACGGGGCGGGCAATACCAGCGGGCGTTTCTTCGGATAATAAGCAATCCATAGTGAATAATCACCGAAGTTGACTTGTCCACAAGTCTTGGCGTTATTCAAGGTCGGATTCCACCAGGAGGTCGCGGTGTAGATGATAGGCTTGCGCCCTATCTTGCTTTCTATGCGCTGGAGATATTGAGCGATAATCTCCACTCTTTGACGAACGGGGATGACGGGCTGCCCGCCTTTCACCAGCGACCACTCGTCTTTGATTCCCCTGCGCGGACTCCATTCCAAATCAACAACCGGAGGGAGGCCCTTGCGACTTGCTATGGTCTTGAGAAAGAAATCAGCCTGTTTGACAGGGTCGTTAAGAGGGCGAAAGAAATGATATGCCCCGGCCAGCAGACCTGCGCTCGTCGCGGCTTGCCAGTTTTTGACAAACATGTTGTCGGTATTGAAAGCTCCGTCGGTCGCTTTGATAAAGACGAAGCGCACTCCCGCGTTGAAGATCGCTTTATAGTTCAGTAGTCCATTATGGTGACTTACGTCGCATCCTTCTATCGCCATGTCTCTCTCCTCCTGAGACCGCTCTAATATGAACGGCACAGCGCGCCCACTATAGTCTCAACAGCAGAGAAAGGCTAGAGATTTGTTCCTGCGCCTAATCATGGGATTGTAACGGCGCAGCTTTAACTTCGCTCTCTGATTCTATGCTTTGTCGATTGCTTCTTCGATGTTGCAACGCGGGCAGACCAGAGTTTGGCGGGTAGCATCACGCCAGCGTGCCAGCGCTGGCGTCGAGAGCACAGGCTCTTTCTCTTCTGCTTCGCCTTCTCTCAGAAAACGCGCGTGCGGATTATCATTCTGCGAATGATTCTCAAGGGCGCTGCAATGCTTGCAGACCCAGCCGTAGCCGACGTTGATGAAGTGGTCTGTTTCAGTCAAGGAAAAGAGGTTAAAAAGGTCAGAGGTCAGAGATTAGCAAAGGCCGCTTAACTGACCTCTAACCTCTAACCTCTGACCTCTACTGTTAACGGCGAAGGCCGGATGGACGCCTTGAATCAGGAGATTCGAGCAGGCGGACGGAGACGGTCGTGCGTCCGTTGCCGCGTGCCACTTCGACCTTAATCACATCTCCCACCTGATGCTTGTCCAGGATGCGATAGAGGTCATCGGTCGTGCTGACTTTTTCGCCGTCGATGGCCGTGATGATGTCGCCGAGCGTGACATCGCCGTCCATCGTCCGCTCCAGCCCGCGCAGGCCAGCAGCGGCAGCCGAGCCGCCCGGAGCGACCTGTAGGATGATGACGCCATCGTCTACAGGCAATTGTACCTGACCTTTGATGTCTTTGACGGCGCGCGGATTGATGCCGAGCTTCGGACGACGGACAACGCCGTCTTTAATCAACGCCGGAACGACGCGCTTGGCGATGCTGACCGGAATGGCGAAGCCGACGCCGACCGAGCCTCCGCCGCCGGGCGAGAGAATCTGCGAGTTAATGCCGATCATACGCCCGCGCGAATCGAGCAGCGGGCCGCCGGAGTTGCCCGGATTGATGGAGGCGTCCGTTTGCAGCGCACCTTCGATGGGTCGCCCGTTGCGTGCGCGAATCGGGCGCTGCAGGCCGCTGATGACGCCGGTCGTCAGCGTGCGGTCAAGCCCGAACGGATTGCCGATAGCCAGCACCTTCTGCCCGACAGTCAATTTGTCGGAATCGCCGAGCGGCACGACCGTCAGTTGCTCGCGCGGCGCTTCGACCTTGATGACGGCCAAATCCGTATCCGGGTCGCCGCCGACTATCTTCGCCGGGTAGGTCTTGTCCGGGCCGAAGCTGACCGTCAGTTTCTGCGCGCCCTCGATGACGTGATAATTGGTCAGGATATTGCCCTGATCGTCAATCACGGAGCCGGAGCCGGAGCCTTCGCCTTCTTCCACCTGCCCGAAGAAATCTTCGCGGTAGGAGGTCGATTTGATGGAGACGACGCCGGGCGAAATGGCCTTGTAAACTTCGATGTTATTCTGCTCGTCGGTAGCGAGCGCTGGGTCTGTAATGCCCGGCGCTGGCGTCTCTGTAAAGGCAGAGCCTTCGGGCTGTAAACGGCTGCTCAGGCGATCAAGACAGGCAACCGTTCCGGCAGCAAAGAGTGCTGAAAGAAGTGCTATCACTAAGATTTGACGTGCGGAGAGTTTATACATGGCTTTCTTTTCAGTTCGGCTAAATTTTATGACTCGCAACGCCGCGAGTGTGTTGTTCCATTGAGATGCGTGCGCGGGCGGTCGCGGTTGCGCGCTCGACTATGATAGACCGCTCGCCCGGCCAATTTTGCAACTGCCTAACATGAAAAAACATGTGCCCTCATAATTATTCAGGGCACATGTTTTTTACGATAGCTGTCGCGGCAAAGTTGCCGTTTTTCATGCTCTTTACGGAGTAGAGGGGCTTGGGTTAAAGGGCCGGTCATCGCCTTCCAGATTGGCGATAATCAGCGAACCGGCGATTGCTCCGCCCAGCACGACTAAGCCGAACGCTCTGGCAGCATCGTTGCTGATGCCGCCGAGCAAGCCCACGCCTTCATCCGAGCCGCTGCCGAGCAGCAGGCCAGCTTTTTTGTCATCATCGTCATCGTCGTCATCCTGCTGGCCTGTCTGACCGATGATGGTTGAGAGGTTTGCGGGGTCTGTGCGCTCAGTCTTGCCGTCGGGAGTCGTGATAGAGCCTTTGATGCCTTCGTTGGTCGTCAAAGTCGCATAGCCGGAATCGAGCGCGACATCAATGCTACGCTCATCGAAGTTGAGTACGAGGCTCGTCTCAGGCGCAAGCCGCAGAAGGCCGAGCCGCCCCAGTTGCACGCTCGCTCCGACGCCCGCAGGGGTTTGCAGTTGTGAGCCGGAAAGAACTGTCGTGCCCGAATGTGTAGGATTGCCGTTGAGCGTAATCGGATTATTGCCGCGCGTGGTGAGCCGTCCGGTTTTCGTGGACGGATTAATCGCCGCATTTTTAACTAGAGAGCTTTTACCCGAAAGGTTCGCCTGCACGTAAAACTGTGAGAGGGAAAAGACCAGCAACAGAGCAACGGCTGAAGTTGCTCTCTGACGCTTCTGTAGCATGATGAATCTCCTTGATTCGAAAGTGCTAGTGCTGGCCGGGAAATCTTTAAGCACTGATAGGATTGTAAAAGTGTCCTGTCTGCCGCGCAACTTTACCGCCGTGTGCGCTCTCTAGTCAATGGCTTTTCAGCGAAAAAATCCAAAGCGACGCTTGAGGCGTCGAAAAGAGGCGGGAGCTACCGGGGGCGCAGCACGGCGCTCGCTGCACGACTATTGTGCGTGTTTTGATAGAGGTCTGGTGTTTTGGGCCGGAGGAAGCCGAAGCGCTCAGGAAAAGACGGCGAGCAGATTGTTGGGCAGGCTGCCGAGGTAAACTATCAGTGCTTCGGGCGCGTGCCAGCCAAGCGCTGACATGCCTGTCACCGCATGCACGAGCATAATGGCGAAATAGATTGAGAGCGCCAGCGTCATTCCGCGCCGCGCCAGCTTGATGTGTGCGCAGCGATAGAGCACGTAGGCGGCAAACGCGCCAATCAATAGCTTGGCCGTCAAAAACGGAGCGTTGCCGCGCTCCAAGAGCCAGGCCATCAGGCCATTGCCTTCGGTCGCGAGTTGGGCGCGCACCCAGATAATCGTTAACTGCGCGTCGAGCCAGTTTAAAGAGAAGAGAAGAATGCTTTTTGAGAGGGCGCTCATGCTTGAAGGCGTCTCCTTCGCGTGTCAACCTTGTTTAACTTCTCCCTTTTAACAATTAAACCCCCAACCGCGCTGGCCGGGGGTTTAATCGCTTTAACGGGAGAAACGAAACTCGCTTCCTTGTGCTCAAAATAAAGTTCTAATCTGCGCTTGATTCCGAATTATAGACCGAATCCGTTTTGGGAAAAGAAAAAAGTTGATGTTGCAAGAGGCCCGAAGAATGATATATTCCCGCGCCACGAGGCGCAGAGCTTCATTTGAAGGCTTCCCTAAATTGATTTTTCCGCAACGAAAGGAACAAGGCCATGAGCGGTTATCCACCGAATCAATATCCGCCGAACCAGTCTCCCGAAAATCAGTCGGCGCAGAACCAGTATCCACCGAATCAATATCCGCCGGCGGGACAGTATCCGCCGAATCCGTATCCGCAGAACCAGTATCCGCAAAATCCTTATCCGCCGCCGAATCCTCAACAGCAGAACCCTTATTATCAACAGAATCCATACCAGCAAGGCCAGATGGGCATGAGTCCTTATGTGCCCTGCCCGCAATGCCAGATGCCTTCGCCGCAGCCGGTCAAGTTTACGTGGTGGGGCGGACTGCTTGGGCCAAAGATGCTGAGCCACGTTAAATGCCAGCAGTGCGGTCTGGCCTACAACGGCAAGAGCGGCCAATCAAACACGAAGGGCATTATCATTTACGCCATCGTCGTGAACCTCATCGTGTTTGCACTCGTGCTGGGAGTCATTCTGGCCGTCAACAGTTAGGCGCGGGCGTCTGCGTTACCTTAAGTGAGCTTAAGGGACTGTCGAGCGAGCGTGCTTTTCAGGAAGCCGCAGCCGCGTCAGGCGGGATGATGCGCAGGTTGGGCGATTCCTGTAGGACGCGCGTGCCGGGCGGGACGGAATGTGTGAGCCAGACGTTGCCGCCGATGACGCTCCCGCGCCCGATGACGGTCTCGCCGCCGAGGATAGTCGCACCGGCATAAATCACCACGTCGTCTTCAATCGTCGGATGGCGCTTGGTGTCACGCACGAGTTGACCGGCGGCGTCCTTGTCGAAAGAGAAAGCGCCCAGGGTGACGCCCTGATAGAGCTTAACGTTGTTGCCGATGATGGCCGTGCCGCCGATGACGACGCCCGTGCCGTGGTCTATGAAGAAGCGCGCGCCGATGTGTGTGCCGGGATGAATGTCTATCCCTGTGCGATGATGCGCGTGCTCGGTCATAATGCGCGGAATCAGCGGCACGCGCATTTTGTAAAGCTCATGCGCGAGACGATAGACCATCACGGCGTAGATGCTCGGATAGCTGAAAATAATTTCGTCGAAAGATGTGGCCGCCGGATCGCCTTCAAACGCGGCCTGAACGTCCGTCGCCAGCACGTCGCGCAGGCGCGGCAACTCCGACAGGAAAGCTGCGGCGACCTCGGCGGGTTCGCTCGCCGTCACCTCGCAACCGGACTCTAAGCGCGTGCCGTGGCAGATAGCACGCTTCAGTTGTTCGGTCAGGCTATCTTGCAGCCAGGTCATGCGCGATTCGACAAAGGAGCGCAGTTGCGCCCCCGTCAATTCCTGCGTGCCGATGTAGCCGGGAAACAGCAACTCGTGAATCATTACGAGCACGCGGATAATCTCTGCGTGCGACGGCAGCGGTTGCAAATCAAGGTGATGAATCTTGATGCCCGCGCCGGTGTAAGATTCGATGAGCGCGTCTGTCGCCCCCACTATCTTTTCGCGCATAAAACAGAATTCAGGAGTCAGAATTCAGGAGTCAGAAGAACAGAAATCAGAATAAAATAAAAGCGGCTGCCGCCTTATCTTCCGGCTTCTGAATTCCGACTCCTGAATTCTGCTTTTATTCGATAGTCAATCCGCGTTCTTTCGCAATCCCGCGTGCTTTCATAATCACATCGTCGTCAACCGGCTCGCCGCCGTCCGTCCACGCCGCGACTTCTTCGACGGGGCGGCCCAGCGCGATTGCCAGCTTTTCGTCGCTTGAATCAAAACCCTCGTCGCGCAGCTTTTTCAAGATAGCGCGTCCTTCCGTCTGGCTTGTGCCACGATCGTCCACCGCACCCTGCCCTCTGTTCGTCATACCTGCTCCCTCATTTTGTTCGCTCATGCACCAACCTCGCTTTGTGGTTGACCTGACACGGTTGCTTGATAACCCAGGTCTTGAATTTTCTTGAGCAGAGTATTCTGCTGCACAACCGCGTCATCGTACTCGACGATGGCGGTCTTCCGCTTGAGAGTTACGTCCGCCTTGTAAACGCCAGCCGTCTGTTCCAACGTTTCCCTGACCTTCACTGCGCTCGGCTCATCGTTCATCCCCTCGATGTTCAATTCTACATTCACCCGAAAACACCTCCCTCGAATAGCTTCAACTCGCCCCGGCCAAAGATAAACGGCGAGCGCGCTGAAACTTCATCAATCTTTTAAAGCCAGATGATTGCCGAGCATTATAGAAGGTAATGGCTGTGGCAGTCCAATCCCGCTTACTTCCCGCTGCTGCTCAGGTCAAAGACTTAATGAACTTATCAATCACCTGCCGCGCCATCAGGGAAAAGGGGCGGTCGGGTTCGCGGAATCTGGAAAGAGCTTCGAGTTCATGGCTCAGGAGGTCTTCGATAATTTCGCGGCGCTGCTCTCTGACTTGCTGCGCCTCTGCGCTCGATTCAGCGGGCGGCTCTGCGGCAAGTTGGTCGAGGACTTTCATGAGAGAGACGATGGTGTACATGCGTTGCTGTAGCAGAAGCAGCACCTCGCGGCGCTCCTGCACGAGAGCCAGACGATTGAGCGCGTATGCTTCAACTGAGACCTTGCCTTTGGCGCTCGGCTGTTTTGAATCCTCTTCGAGCTTTGGTCGCACTACTCCTATGTCAAGAAATTCGAGATGCTTTTCAGGGTCGTCAATGTATGGGTTTAACAGAAGCGGCTGTTCGCTTTGTTCGCTGCCGGGGGCGTTGGCGCGCTGGCTGCCGGGCGCAAGTGGGAATCGGTTGCCTTTCCCGACCGTCCGCTCCGTCCCATCGGATTCGATTTTGTGTGTTCGTTTCCGGTTGCAGTCGATGCAGGACGGAAGCAGATTGTCCCAACTGGCTGCGAGCCAGTAGTAACCGTAGTTGAACTCTATCTCACCCTCGCCGTCATCTGGATCAACTTTCGCTTTGGGTCGCCAGTGTTCGACATCGACGGGCTGCGTTGCGGCATAGCGGCTCTCGCAATAGGCGCACTTGTGATTGAACAACTGCTCCAGCGCACGTCTGACCGATAGCTCTCCATAGGCGCTAAACTTAAAAGCCTTCTCCCTCGTTTGCTTTCGCCCGACAGCAGGCTTTTTCCCGGCGGTCGTTTTCGCCGCCGCCGTCGCCACCGCGTCCACTGCCGCGCTCTTCGCCTGGGCCTGTTTTTCTCTCAGCTTGCGATAGAAGTCTTCGGCCTTTTTCGTTTCAAGTTTACCGACACCCTTTTCGGAAGCGAGAGCGTCCGGTGCAAGCACCTTCGATTTATCGACACGAATCATTGAGCTACCTCACGTCACGCTGGGCGTTGATGCTCATCCAGATGTCTCTGACCTGCTTCTTGGTCTCTTCCCGAAACTTCGTCCGATCTTCAAAGTTCGCGATCTTGCCTTCGTTGGCAAGGTAGTCGTCTATCACTTCATAGACGAGCTGGTCGCGCCGCGTATAGCCGAGCTTGTTGTATCTTTTAAGTTCTCCCTTGAGCGTCTGAAGCCTGCTTTCCTGTTTGCGTGTGCGGCGATGCATGGCGAGCAGTTCGTAATACTCGTGAAACTTTCCGTCAATGTCCGGGTCAATCGTGCTGTCGAGGCCGAAAAGCTGAGAGGTGAGCAACTGGTCAATGCGAAGCTCTGCGGGCGAAGGGATGTCGTCGCGGACTGTGATTTGATTGCCCGCGCGCTGCATGACGGCGATCTCCATTTCTCCGAGTCCTTTCAGACAAAGCGGCTCATGCGTGGTCGAGAGAAACTGTATGTTGGGAAAAGCCTCTCGCAGTCGCCCGACAATTCTCATCTTCCAACGCGGATGAAGGTGCGCGTCAATTTCGTCTAACAGGACGATGCCGGATGCCTGCTGCTTGTCGTGCAGAGCGCCGGGGACACCGGCCAGAATGTCCGTCACCAGAGCCAGCACCGATTGGTAGCCGTCGCTCTGTTCTTCCAAAGGGAGCGGCCCGTAGCCGACATCCAGATAAACTTGCTTGCCCTTCTTCGACAGCGGCTTTTTGATTCCTTCCAGATGAAGCAAGTCCTTTAGGGTCAGCCCCGCGCTATCAAACTGTGCCTTGTCTAGATTGACGAGCCAGCGGTTGGCATCGCTCAGGCGCGCAAAGGGGCTGAAGAGATTCTCGACGTTCATAATCTCTTTCGCTCTCGCTTCAACGTCCTTTGCGTTTTCAGAGGAGAGCAGTCGTGTCGCTCCATAGCCGCGCAGGAAAATGTTCATCGTCCCTACGTCGGAAACAAACTCAGGCGTGGATTCCTTCGTCGTCGGTCTCTTAAAACGCACCTCATACGTGCCTTTCGTCAACTCGACGCGAATCAGGCCGTCTTTCTGTTTCGTCTTTCGATTAAAGATGTGTTTGGGCGTCAGCCTCAGACGCTCGCCGTGCTCTTTGTAGAATTTTTCGCCCATCAACGCCAGCGCCGCTGCCTTGAGAATAGAACTCTTTCCCGCCCCGTTCTCTCCGAGCAGCATCTTCCAGCCGACGCCCTTCTTCATCGTCTCCGTAAACTTCAAGCTCACATCCTGAATGGCGCGGAAGTTTTGAATTTCAATCTTTTGCAGGTAAGCGGTCTCGTATTGAAACGTCACCTTTACGTTTGAGATGACGGGTTTCGCCGCGCGCTTCGTCGGCTTCTTCTTCGATGCTGGCTTCTTCTTCGATGTCGTTGCGGGCTTGGCTTGCAGTCTCAGCACGCTGAGTTCCGACATGAGATATGTGGAGAGCGCGCTGATGTTCGCGGCGAGCGCCGAATTGGAATTTAATAGGCGTTTGCTGGTTGTATGGATTAGTTGGGCTGTCATTTGCCGCCGCATCGCGGCAAAAGTATTAGACGGGTGAAGGAAATAACGAAATTTGTCGGAAGGCGACTCAGACGGCATACTTATAAGACTGTCATATAAAGCTTTTATATCCTGAGCCACGGCCCTGCGCGTATCTACCAGATGACTGCGGTTCAGCCCGAGGGTCTTAATCGTTATCTCACCCGGATTGCGGCGGTTGTAACGCGCCCGCACTTTCGCGTCGTAGTGAGGGATGCCATGCACCCTGCCGTCGCTCGCAAACTGAAGATGCACTTCAGGAAGGTCGGTGCATGGGTCTAGCAGTAGAGCGTGTTCCTCTTTCAGCTTGGGGCCGACGCTGTTGATAGGCGCTCGGTTTCCGACTACGGGAAAGAGATTGAGCTTGTTGCCAGCGCACGTCGGGCAGGATAGATAAAGATTCTCCCAGCGATAAGCCAGCCACCAATACCAATCGGGGTCGGATGTGCCATCTAGCCCAAGAGCTTCGATTTTCGGGCGAAAATGTTCAATTAAACCCTCGCCAGGTATGAGGGGCGATTCGCAGTAGGCGCACTTATTATGAAAGAGAGTCTCCAGAGCTTCTCTCGTTTCTTCCCATATGTTTTTAAAAAGATAGCGCTCCTGACTCCTCTTTGCCGGGGGCGTTTTGAAGAAACTCTTAGCGTCATCAGTTGCGCGGGCCAACATTTGAGTCACTTTGGATGAAAGTCCTATCCTCGTTCGATCAACATGAATCATGTGAGAACTCCTGTATCGCTCAATCTCCCGGTTCACGCGCGAAGGAATCGAAGCGAAATGTTTAGAGCCGGGCTGTTGTCGCTCAGAATTATATCGAATCGACGGAAGCGAGCGTAAGGCTTATGGAGCTAGGTTCAATGGGCGATATGGCGCGGATGAAAATTAAGACTCAGGACAGCGATTGTCAATCGTGCGAGAAAGTAGCCTCAGTGTGAGAAATGGCCTTGTGCTTTGCCTTGTCACTTCGGTAACTTGCCATGTGATGAGCACACTATCAATCGCGCAGGCGATAGTGGAGGCCGCGCAGGTTTTGCGGCGGGCGGGAGTGCCGGAGGCGCGGCGCGAGGCAGGTTCTCTGCTGGCACACGCTATCGGGCGCGACCGTACGTTTCTTATCACGCACGCAGACGAATTGCTCGCGCCCGCAGAGGTTGGTCGTTATCGTGAATTTGTCGAACGGCGTGCGGCGGGCGAGCCGCTGCAATACATCACGGGCCGTCAGGAGTTCTACGGCCTTGATTTCGAAGTGACGCCCGACGTGCTCATCCCGCGCCCGGAAACAGAGCTACTGGTGGAGACGGCGCTCGATTTTTTGAGAGAGATGAACGAACCGCCGCTCATCTGTGATGTCGGCACAGGCACAGGCTGCATAGCGATTACGCTGTTGCATGAAACGACGCGGGCGCGCGGCGTTGCGCTCGACATCTCGCCGCCCGCGCTTTATGTGGCAGCGCGCAACGCCGCGCGCCATAACGTCGGCGAACGGCTCTTGCTCGTCGCGTCTGACTGCTTCGGCGCGTTCAATCCGTCGAGCGCACGCTTTTCTTTAATCGTCTCAAACCCGCCGTATGTGGCGGCACGCGCTCTCGAAGGGTTGCAACGCGAGGTGCGAGACCATGAGCCGCGCGTAGCCCTCTCGCCCGGAGCAGACGGCCTTGCCATTATCAAGCGCATCGTGGCGGACGCGCCGCGCTTTCTAAACTCCGGCGGGCATCTACTCATGGAGATAGGCTTTGACCAGCACGAAGCCGTCACGAGCTTAATCGACCAGAATGTCTGGCAACTGCTCGACATACACAAAGACTTGCAGGGTATCCCGCGCACCGTGGCGTTGAGGAAAAAGTGAAAAGGCCATAATCAAGAGGGTAAAGAGGAAGAAGGGCAAAGGTAAAAGGAAAGCGCAAGCCCTCATCATGCCGTCGCATTTCGCCTTCTCCTTTCACCGTTTCACCCTTTTCCCTTTTGCCTTTTTGCTTTACTATCTGTCGCCTATGGACAAATTTCGGATTGCGGGCGGTCGCCCCCTGCGCGGGCGCGTCCAGATTAGCGGCGCGAAAAACTCCGCGCTGCCCTGCATGGCTGCGTCGCTGCTGACCGCCGAGACCGTCACGCTGCACAATATCCCTTATGTGCGCGACATCATTACGCAGCGGCGTCTCCTTGAGGATGTCGGAGCGACCGTGCTGACGCCTGAGCTACGCACGCATAAGATTACAGCCAAGCACATAGAGGTTTTTGAAGCGCCATACGAATTGGTCAAGACGATGCGCGCTTCCGTCCTGGCGCTGGGGCCGCTGCTCGCGCGCTTTGGTAAAGCGCGTGTCTCTTTGCCGGGCGGCTGTGCTATCGGCA
This sequence comes from Pyrinomonadaceae bacterium, assembly GCA_036387475.1. Taxonomy (GTDB): domain Bacteria; phylum Acidobacteriota; class Blastocatellia; order Pyrinomonadales; family Pyrinomonadaceae; genus DASVTR01. The sequence goes on from DASVTR010000016.1 coordinate 200,785, forward strand.
CGCGCCCGATTGATTTGCACCTAGCGGGCTTTCAACATCTGGGCGCTGAAGTCGGTCTTGAGTCGGGCGATGTTGTGGCGCGAGCGCCGAAGCGTGGGCGCTTGCGCGGAGGCGAAGTTCACTTTGATAAAGTCACCGTCACGGGCACGGAAAATCTGATGATGGCGGCGACGCTGGCCGAAGGGAAAACCGTCCTGCATAACGCTGCGTGTGAGCCGGAAATCGTAGACCTCGCCGAACTCTTGAACAAGATGGGCGCACGCGTGCGCGGCGCGGGCACACCCATAATTCAGATTGAAGGCGTCGAAGCGCTCGGCAGCGCAGAGCACACGATTATTCCCGACCGCATCGAGACGGGCACTTTCATCGTCGCCGCCGCCATCACCAAAGGCGAGTTGGAAATCAAGGACTGTCACCCGGAACATCTATCGGCGGTGATTGCGAAGCTGCGCGAAGTCGGCGTGGAAATCGAAGAGGTCAACCAGAGCACGCTCGAAGTGCGTTGCTGCCCGCGAGGGCTGCGGGCGAGCGACGTGACGACCGAGCCGCACCCGCGCTTTCCGACAGACATGCAGGCGCAGTACATGGCCCTGATGACGCAGGCCGAGGGGCGCTCCGTCACCGACGAGACGATTTTTGAAAACCGCTTCATGCATGCTTCCGAGATGCAACGGATGGGCGCGCGCATCCAGATCGAAGGCAACCGCGCGACGGTCGAAGGGCCGACGCCTTTGACGGGAGCGCGCGTGCAGGCTTCGGATTTACGCGCTTCGGCCTCGCTCGTTTTAGCGGGCCTCGCCGCCGAAGGCGAGACGCTGATTGACCGCGTTTACCATATTGATCGCGGCTACGAGAAGATAGAGGCGAAGCTGCGCAATGTGGGCGCTGACATACAGCGTCTGAAGGATTCAATCACCGGCCCGCTCTCGCACGCGTCGCTTAATGAAAACATCGCCACCGCTTGAAAGCGGCGACGAGTGATGAGTGACAAGCGACGAGAAAAAAGCTATTGTCTATTGGCCCGGCGCTGTTGAATCATTTATTGCTCATCGCTCGTCATTTTTCATTTATCGTTCGCGTCGTTCATTATCCATCGCTTTTCTTTCGGCGCTCAGCGGTTGTAACCGTATAGCTTATTGCTCGTCGCTCATCAGTTTTTAACTTGTCTTTCGTTACTTGTTACTCGTCGCTGAATCTATATGGCTGCACAAGATTGCATCTTTTGTCGGATTATCGCGGGAGAGATTTCCGCAGACATCTTGCACAGGGACGAACGGTGCGTCGCCTTTCGTGACACAAACCCGCAAGCGCCCGTGCATGCGCTCATCATTCCGCTTGAGCACATGGACTCGCTCGATGATGCTTCGCAGCGGGATGAAGCCACGCTCGGGCATCTGCTGCGGGTCGCCGCGCGTGTCGCTAACGAAGAGGGATTATCGGAGAGCGGTTATCGCACCGTCATCAATACGGGCGCAGGAGTGGGCCAATCGGTCTTTCACCTGCATTTGCACGTGCTTGGCGGGCGCGGGATGAGTTGGCCGCCGGGTTAGACGAACAGAGTTGACGCGGCGGAAGTTTCTCTACTTCAAACTGCTTCCGCCCGCCGCTTGAAAAGCACGCTCCGGCGCTGGAACTTCGCCGGGCGTCTGCGAATCTTCAGCATTGACAGGCTTCTTTACTCTCATCATCAACGCCAGCAGACGATAACAGGTCTCGCGCGACCCTGTGCAAATCTGGTCGTCGTTTTCATCATAGAGAGCATACAATCTGCCGCTGCCGTCGAGCGGAAAGACCATCGGTTTAGTGCCCATCATCCAGCCGCCTTTCAAGCCGAAACCCGGAAGAAGCCTACAAAGGGAAAACGGGTCAAGCCGGAAGCCCGCGTCGTAGAGAGCGGCCCGGCTCGCCGGTTCGATTTCAAGAATGTTTGGACAATATGACAGCTAGAGTCCGGTAGTCAATGATTATTCGGCGCGGGCAGCGGAGGCGACCCATTGGCGGCTACGCAGCCGAACCGGAGAGCGCCTGCCGCTGTAGACATCCGGCGACGCTTCACCTTATTCTCATCAGCGGCTCAAACGTCACCACTCGTCCGCCGGAGGCAAGGGGTTTTGTACTCAGCTCAAATCACACGCGCCAATCCAACCTGTCTTATTCTGCTGCTCGACCAATCCGGCTCGATGGGAGACCCCTTCGGCGGCGATGAGACGGTGCGCAAGGCGGATTTCGTCGCAGAGGTGGTCAACCATACGCTGCATGATCTGGTGATTCGCTGCACCAAGACCGAGGAGGTGCGTAACTATTACTACGTCGCCGTCATCGGCTATGGCCGCAGCGTCGGCCCGGCGCTTGGCGGCGTGCTGGCAAACAGGCCGCTGACGCCTATCGCTGAAGTGGCCGAGTATCCGCTCAGGGTCGAGACGCGGCTCAAGAGAGTGCCGGATGGTGACGGCGGCATCGTCGAGATGCCAGTGCGCTTTCCGGTCTGGATGTATCCGCTGGCTGACGGCGGAACGCCTATGTGCCAGGCGTTCGCACAGGCCAAGACAATCGTTGACCAATGGTTGAGAGAGCACCCGCGCGGATTTCCGCCGACCATCCTGCACTTGACCGACGGCGAGTCGGGCGACGGCGACCCAACCGCTCTCGGACAAGAGATTATGGCGCTCAGTACGGACGACGGGCAGGTGCTCATCTTCAACTGCCATGTCTCGTCTCGTCGCAGTTCAAAGATAGCTTACCCTTCAAGCGCTGCGCGTTTGCCGGACGGATTCGCACGCACGCTCTTTCAAGTCTCCAGCCCGCTCCCGCTCAATTTTCTGGCCGCCGCAGAGCAACTCGGCGTCAACGCGGAAGCAGGCTCGCGCGGCTTCGTCTTCAACGCAGACCCTTCGTCGGTCGTTCAGTTTTACGAAATCGGAACGAGTCTCACCGGCATGACGCCACACATCTGGATGGATAAGGAAGAGGAATAGGATGCGGAGACGCTGCGACCGAGGCGACACAAAGAGACGAAGATGCGGCGAAGAATTAGCCGATTAAAGCAACCGCAGGTCTTTTTTTATCACCGCGTCGCCGTGTCCCTGCGTTCCCAGTGTCTCAGTATTAAAGCTGTTTATGGCTTCCCACGATTGGCGATTGGACGTGCAGCAGTTTCTCCTGCCGAAAAGCGGCGCGGAGTTGTCGGAGTGTGAAGACGCTATCGGCATCAATACCGATACGCTGAGATTCGTCGTCGCGGACGGAGCGACCGAAGCGTTCGACTCTCGTAGCTGGGCCAGAAGGCTGGCCGAGCGTTGGGCGCTGGACGAGCCGCCTGCGCTCTCAATCGAGACATTTCAGGCGTGGGTGGTCGCGCAGGGCTTGGCGCTGCACTCTTCCTGGAATGGGCGACAGCTTTCGTGGTACGCGGAAGAGAAAGCACGCAACGGCTCGTTTGCTGCATTCGTCGGCGTGCAGTTTGAGTTAGCGACGGACGCGGCGCGCTGGCGTGCCGTTGCGCTCGGAGATTCCTGTTTGATTCAGCTTCGCGACGGCGCGATTCGCAGCGCGCTGCCCATCTCCGATTATCAAAACTTCACGGGGACGCCGCTGCTCGTTCCGTCATCCTCTGCTTTACGTTCGGTGCTGGCGCGTACAGTCGTAGCTTCGGGTTCAATCGAGCCGGGTGATCTTTTCTTGTTGCTGTCGGACGCAGCCGCCTGCTGGTATCTCAAATTCTCTGTTGAACGCGAGCCGCTGCGCCAGCGATTTGATTTTTTGCTGGCGACTGCCCAGAATGATGACCTAACGCGGTTGTTCGAGGTCGAACGAGACGAGCGCCGGATTGCTGATGACGACGTGGCGATTCTCAGAATCGCGGTTGGGTAAAGGTAACTTCACGGTAAATCTCTCGATGGCCTGACTGTTCGGAAATTTCCCTTGAGCGTGTAAGCAATGCCAACCCTCGCTCCCACTTACTGGCCCTCGGCGCGGCAATTCGCCGAAGCGATTCAGTGTCCCGCCCTCTGCTTTAGCAATCCGCACCTGCGCGATACGCTGCCCGCCGTTGACCGTCTGGGAATGCCGCTGGTGACTTCCGGCCAGTTCGCCTACGTCTATAAACTGAAACCGTCTGGCGGCGGCGCTTACGCGGTGCGTTGCTTTCGCAGCCACCTTGGCGACCGCGAGCGTAGATACCAACTGATTGACGAGCACCTGCGTCATCATCGTCTTCCGGCGCTCGCGGGCTTCGCCTATGAGCCGCAGGGCATTCTCGTCAACGGGCGCAGGTTTCCCATTCTCTCTATGGAGTGGATTGAAGGCCCTACGCTCGACGTGTATCTGGATGAAGTGATGGGGCGCAGGGATGTGTTGCTGCATCTGGCCGACGAGTGGCTCAGGCTGATGCAATCGTTGCGCGAAGCGGGTGTGGCCCACGGAGACTTGCAGCACGGCAACATCATCGTCGAGCACGGTGCTCTGCGGCTTGTGGATTTGGACGGCATGTTTGTATCGGCGATGGCGGGATGGCAGGCCGTCGAGATGGGCCACCAGCATTACCAGCACCCTTCCAGAGCGGCCAGCTTCTTTGACGCGAGCCTCGACAATTTTTCTTCGCTCGTCGTTTATCTCTCGCTCATCTCTTTGGCCGAACGCCCCGAACTCTGGGCCGAACATCACGATGAGAATTTGATTTTCACGAAATCGGATTTCGTCGCGCCCGACGCTTCGGCGCTCTTTGAGAAGATTAAGGGTATAGGGCCAGAGCAGCGCAGGCTGGCTGAAGCTTTGGAAGTTTTGGCACAGAGCCAACCCCTCGACGCGCTCTCAGTGCTTGAGTTGGTTGAGCGGAAAGAGAAGAAGAAGCTGCCCTCTTGGATGGTCGCGCCGCAGGGCATGGAAATCGCCGGGCGCACCCGTGAGGCCACGCCTGCCGAGGCTGCGGCGCTCGGCGCTACGACCACGCAATGGGCATCCTGGCAGCCGAAACGCGCCAGCCGCGTCTTACCTTCGACGCCGGGTTCAAGCGCCGTGCAGAGCGTTTTCAGCGGGCCAGCGCTCGCACAGTCTGCTCCCGCAGCCCCCCATGTCCCGCGCGACCCATCTGACATCGGCGCGAATGCGCTCTTCTACTCAAAAGAACTGGCTAAAAAGACGGCTGTGCTCTGGTGGGTAGTTCTCGTCGTCTTTCAGGATATTCCCGCTTCCATTTTCGACCTCACGGAATTTGCCGCCCTCATGCTGACCATCATCTTCGGGGTGGCCTCAATCTTAATCTACGGATTAGGCCGCGCCACGATAGAAGCGCGTGCCGCGCAGAAACTTAATTCTTCCTTGGGTAGGCCCAGTGCGTTGCCGCCCGCTGCAAACTCGCCCCACGCTTTGCCGTTCTGGTTATGGAACATGCCAGCGACTTCTGCTCAACCGATGCCTGTGGCCCACGCCGTTCAAACTCCGCCGCCGCTGCCTCCTGCGGCAGCGCTGGCATCTCCGATTGTCGGCAGCCGCGTTCTCGCCATTTATCATCTACCGACCTGCGAGTGGGCACTGAAAATCTCCCAGAATAACTGCGTCGATTTTCGCTCCGCTGCCGCCGCACAGGCCGCAGGCTATCATCCCTGTCAGGTCTGCACGCCCTAAGCTGCAAGCGTCCGCGCTCAATCGGCGGCGTGCATCGTTTCTTCCAGCGTCTTTTGTTTTTCCACTTCGTTCTCGGATTTCAAGAGCGAGGTTTCATACTTGATGTCGCCAAACATTGTATCGGCGACGGCTTTGACGAATCCCAAAATCGCCGGGCCGAGTACGATGCCCGGAATGCCGAAGACGAAGACGCCCGCCACCAGAGCAAGCAGCATCCAGTAAAAATTGAAACGCTTGGCGCTCTCGCTCGCCAGCTTCGGGCGCAGCAGAAGCGATGAGCCGAGCGTCATCGTGATTCCGATTCCAAGGTAAATCAGGGCATGGACGGGCTGATGACGAAAGACGAAGAGGTAAATTGAAATCGGGATGTAAACGACCCACTCGCCAATGAGCGGGAAGAAGCCTGTGAGAAAAGTCGTGATTCCCAAAACTACTGCCAGCGGCACGCCGAAGATCAGATTGAGAATCAGAATCACCAGCGCCTTCAGCGATTGGTCAATAAAGACTGCGCGGAGCGCGCCGCGCAAAGCGCCGCCGATGTTTTCCGTCAGTTTTTCATAGAGCGGAAGATATTCGCCGGGGACGCGGACTTTAATGTAAGTGCTGATGCGCGCGCGTTGCGTCAGGACGTAGTAGACCGTGAAGAAAAAGAGCGAGAGCGAGGCCAGCAACAGCGCGCTCTTTTGGCGGAGGTCTTCGATAAAAGCGGCTGAGCGCGTGACCGCTTCGCTAAACGCCGCCTGCAATCCTGCGCGCGTGCCCTCGCGCGTGGCCGGCAAGAAGCTGGAGAGCGAATTGCTGACCGAATCCAGAATCACCTCGCGCTTTTCGTGAACGATGTTCGAGTAGCTGGATAGCTCGTGCCATGCGTAGCCGGTCAGCACGGCAAGCGGAACGACGATCAGCGCGATGGTAATGAGGGCGCTGCCCGCGCGTCGGCGCAGGCGTGTTTCGAGCCAGACCTGAACGGGCAGCAGGTAAACACCCGCCACAACGCCGAGCAGTAGCGCCACGATCACCTTGCCAACGAGCAGCACAAAGAGAGCGATTGCCAGCACGACGACGATGCCGTAAACCAGAATGCGTTTGGCATCCCCGACCGTTAACTCGCTTAAGCGCCTCGAATCACCTTTTGACATCAGAGCGTTTCTCTAACACCGTAAGCCTTTCGCGTTATTCGGAAACCAGATTACCCTAATGCGAAAGTGTGTTAAAGCTCACGCCTTCCGTCCACTTTTTCGTCAAGACGCTACCAGGAGCAGGAAGGCAGACGGCAAAGATGAAAGCGTGGCGATTCAAGTTGAATCGCCACGCTTTCATCGTTCCTGATTCCGAAATTGCTTTACTTGATTCGCACAACAAACTGTACGCTGCCGGAGTTGTTGGGCGAAGTCGGACTCAGGTTTCCGCCAAAAGACCAGCGGACGTGTGTGACGGTGCGGTCGTAGCCTGCGGGCGCACCGCCCGCTCCGCTGACGGGCGTATAAGTCCACGTCACGCCGTTGTCGTTTGAGTACCGCATGGTAACGGTCAAGCCGGTCGTGCCAAAGTTGGTCGTGGCCGAGCCGACTTTGAATTCAGTGTTGGCGGGAATCGGGTCTGTGACAGCGAGGTTGGTCGCGGGCGCATTGCCTGTGTTGTTGAAGGCGATGGTGTAGGTCAGGTCAACGCCCGGAACGATGAGCGCAGGGTTGGTCGGGCTGACGCTCTTTTGCAGATTCACGGTGGGTTCATAGGGCAAAGCCGTGATGGTAAATCCAGAGCCGAAATCAGCGTTATAATGATAGCTGCTGCCGGAGAAGTCTAAAATCAAAGTGTTCGCGGTCGTCGTTCCCGAAGATAGTATCTTGACCGTGTAGGTGGTGGCGACCGTGCCACCGGCTTTGCCGCCTGAATAGTTCACTGGGCCAACGCAGCTTCGATAATTGGGACTCAAAGGATTGTTTTCCCAGCCACAGCCGTCGGCGTAGAACTTATTGTTGGTCGCGCCGCTCGGAGACGAGTAAGTCGTCGAGATTGACTGCACCAGAAAGACCACGTTCGAGAGATTCAGAAAACACTCAAGCTGCTCGTAGCCTTGCGTCGCCGTACTGGCGTTGACGGTGTAATTGTACGTCTGTCCAACATAGACCGAAGTCGGGCCGACGATAGATGAGACCGTATTGCGGCCCTGCGAGATGAGGTGTTCGACATACAACTCGCGGGGCACGGGCGTGCTGACGGGCGCAATGTTATCCGCGCGCGCCGTGATGTAGTAGCGCCGCGCAGTGTCGTAGGCAGCAGAAGTGCGCGTGACTGTGACCGGGTAGTAGAGGTCAACGCAAGCTCCTGCGGCCAGTGTCCTGACCGTGATCGTGCTCGACCCGCTGAGGTTGATGTAAATGTTCGAGCTATCCCAGACGAAATCTCCAATGAGATTCGTGATGGCTGCTCCGCCCGTATTGCAGACTCGCGCGCCAATCTGAAACGTGTCAGGCCCATCCGTGACCTTATTGCTATCGAGGCCAATGACATTCCAGGTGGTCGGCGTCACGGTAATGCCTGCGTAGGCGCTTTCAACTCCCCAGACTCCGAGCAGCAAGACAAGCAAGCAGGCGCGCCTGATGCAAGCTCGTGTCTGAGAATAAGAGAATTTGGAAAGCAGGCTTCTTAACATCGTTCAAAATTTAGGGCGTATATTGCCGGGAGTCTTATGCCCGGCTGCCGCTCAGTATAATTGATTGCCGCCTCATTTTTGTTGCGCAGCGTTTTGTTGTGCCGCGTCAGGTTGCTGGTTTTGCTCAGCCCCTGCTAATCCCTGCTTTGAAGTGCCAAAGAGGTCAAAGAGGTTTGAGAGCTTAGAGGAGACTGTGAAGTAGAAACCGCGTCGGGCGTTTAGCCCTGAGCGAACGCCCGCAGGCTCGCCCGCGCGCGTGAAGTTGTAGCCGACGCCGAGACGAAGATCGGGGATGGCCCAGAAGCCAAGCTCTGTTCCGTAAACGGAGCGACTCGTGCCGGAAGACGGTTGTAGCAAGAGGCGCGCTTCACCGGCCCAGTCGAAGCGACGCGACAAACGATACTGGACGCGCCCCTGCGTTAAATAAGTCAGCGTCGAAACGTATGGCAAATCGGGCTGACCGTTGGCGTTTAAGCGCAGGGCGAAACGACCGTAAAGCTCAAGCGCTCTGGTTGCCTGAAAGTAGCCGTCAGCCGAGATGGAATGAATGCTGTCGCGCAAAGGCAAGGTGGCGTCGTCGCCGTCGTCCTGAAAGACGGAGCGATGCGTGTAGCTGAAAAGCAGTCCGGCGCGGTCGGATTCAAGCGGGCGTATGGCGAGCGCCGCCATGCCGTCGAGCGAAGAACCGGAGCGCCCGCCGAAGTTTCCGCGCGCATACTGCAAGCGGGCCATTGTCGTGATACCGGGGCTGAGCCGTCCCGCCGCCCCGAAGGCCAGGAGTTGGCCCAGACCATTGCGGTCACGAAACTCGTAACGCCCGCTGGCGCGAAAATCTTCCATTGGCGTCCAGCCGAAACCGGCGGTCAGACTGTTGAAGCTGTCGCCCTCGCCCGCCACCAGAAAGCCGCGCTCGAAGCCAAGCTCTAATGAAAGCGTATCGGAAACGGGAATCCGATTTTGCAGACCGACGACGGCGAAGCTATCCGTGCCGTTGACTCCATTTTCAAGCTGGTAGCGACCCGTAGCGGAAGTGTACTTGCCAAAACGCGTCTCGACGCCGATGGCCGTCTCGCGCCGCGCGCCAGTGGAGGCAAAGCCTGTTTGTGAATAGTCGCCGATGGGAGTAATCGGCGCAGAAGCAAGGCGCTGTGTGAAGAAGAGACGCGTCAGGTGATTAACGGAGTAGTTAGCCGCAATCGTCGTCTGGTTCGGGTAGGTCGGGTCGGCTTCGCCAAGGTTCTGCTCGCGCTTAACAGAGACGTTGAGCTTGTCCGTCACCTGCGCTTCGACCGCAGCGGTGATGAGATTCGATTCGGTTGTGCGTGCCGAAAGATCGTCCGTGAAGCGGCGGTGATCGTAGCCCAGGTGAAAGCGTACGCGCTCGTTAATCGTCTGATCCCAACTCGCCGAATAGGTGACGCGCGAGTTATCAACCAGCCCCGTCCGGTTGCGCTCCATCATAAAGCCCAGATGCAGCATTGAACCACCGAACGGCTTAAACTCCAGCGAAGCTTCGCCGCGACGCGAGCCGGGCGTGACGGTCGCGCCGAACGGATTGAGAAAGCCCGCAGCAGCGCTGCTGTAACGCGCACGCACAACTGCTTGCTTGAAGTTCAAGGGTTGATCCAGTTCAAGCATGTAAGCGTCGCCGTTATGCTCTCCGTCGCCGGTCTCGAAGAAATTGCCGCCGCCCATAATCTCGCCCTGGCTTCTGGCCCAGGCGAAACGCAGAGTGCCCTTGTAGGGCAGGCTCTTTTCGCCGTCGAGGCCACCGAGCAGGAAAGTGCCGAGGTCTGATTGACGCTGCGAGATGGCAGAGAGGCCGAGACGCAGGCCCAGGCGTTTGAAATTCTTTTGCGCGCGCGCAGTGTAGACGGCGGAGGTCATGTCCGTGGCGCGATGCTCGTAGGTGGCGACGACCTGAACGAGATTGAATCCGTAATCGAAGGTTGAGATGTAGCGCAGGAAGAAGAGTTCGCCCGTCGCCGGATTGAGGTTGTAATCAACCGAGCGTACCAACGTTTCCCGCGAGATGATGATTTCGGGGTTGCGTCGGTCGCGGACTTCGAGCGTGATTGTTTCCGAGCCGGGCAAGATACCATCATGCGACAGGCGCATCAGCCCCAAGCTTCCGGCGGGAAACACGTCGCGCGCGAAAGTCGTGTCGGGGCGCGCGCCCGTCACCGTCACAAAATCTCCCGCAGAGTTTTCCAGGTGTAGCTTAACGCCCGTCAGCTTGCGCGTATAACCGGCGAGGCTTAAGTCGTCCATGTCCGCCGTAAAGTCGCCGAACATGGCGTAGGAGCGACCGCGATCAAGACGCGCGTAGAGCTTGGAGTTTGATTGCGCCGACTCAAAACGCGTCGAGGAATCGCCGAAGAGCGGGTAGGCGCGGTCGAGCGGGTCGAGTTGGAAAAGCCGGTCGCGCCCCGCCGTGCGGTTGAGCGGGCGCATGCTATCGTAGGCGAGCGTCAGCATGTTGCGCGAGCTAAAGACGGGGCCGTTGTAGAAGAAACTGATACGCTTGCGGACGTTGCCTTCTTCGCCGCGCAGCGCTACTTCAGGAATGCCTTTGCCGACCGAGATGTCCGCGAGACCGACGAGGATGGTCGGCCTCAATTCTGGAGTAATGCGGACGGAAGCGCGTGCTTCCTGGTCGCCCAACTGAGCGCGCAGACGCGCTTCGCCCGGCGTCCCAGCAGCCGTCAGTTTCACGACCGCTTCGCCGCCCGCCAGCACGACGACGAGTTGATTGCTCGGCTGGTTTGCCGTCTCGCTTGTCTCTATAGCAGTCGAGCGTGCGTCGCGCGAAGACGAAGCCTCGTCTTCCGCGTTCTTGTTTTCAACGCGCTGTAAGCTGCCTGCAGAAGCTTCTATGCCGACCTGCCCGTCAGCCGCAGGATTGCCCCACTCATCGAAGGCGCGCACGCGCACCATGCTTACGTCGCGACCATTGGCTTGAATCTCTGTTTTCTCCGGCACAATCTCGATGCGGCGCGCTGGGCCGCGTGCCATGACAACCAACTCTTCCGTCTTACCCATCGCACCCGCAGGGCTGACGGCGCTGACGCGCACGCGGTTTGGGCCGGGATGCAAGTTAATCCCGATGAAAGTGAAGGTTGAAAGGCGATTCTTCTGATCGAGGCGGCTCGTGCCAATGCTCTTCTCGGAGATGCGCTCGCCGTTGACTTCCAATCGAACGCTCCAATCGAGAGCGACGCGCGCTTCGACTTGCATCGCCGGAGACATCACTACGGAATTCGCAGTGGGCGAGAGCACGCGCACTTCGCCGGGCGCGAGCGGTTCAAGGGTTTCGGTCGAAACCACTGAGTAAGTGCCAGCCGTAGATGTCTCAACTGGCGAGGCAGTCGCTTTCGTTGGCCCGGTTGGCCCAACAGGTTGACCGGAAAGCTCAGTGCCGGGACTGGCGCTGTTGGCCTTCGAGTTGTTCTCAGCCGCGCTTAAAGTATTCGCCGCTGTTGGCTCGTTTGCCTTCGGATGCGAGGCAATGGCGCTGCGGGACTTCGCCGCGTCTTTGTTAATAAGCGCGAAGTTTTGTCGGAGCATCGCGCCGCCGCCGAGCGGGGTGCGCAAGAGCCGCGTCCAGCTACGGCCCGCGAGAGTGCCGCCGTCCGCCAGTTGATAGCCAGCGGGAAGCGTTACGGAATCGAGCGCTATGACCTGCGCGCCGTCGCCGAGCGAAGGGAAGTTATAGAGGCCCGCCGAATCCGTGATGACGGATTGGCCGTTGTTCAGGAAAAGACGCACGCCTGCGAGCGGTTGGTCGCCGTCCGTGAATTGCCCGTCGCCGTCTACGTCCTCGAAGACGCGACCCAAGACGACCTGCCTTGTCGAAAAGACGCCGCCGCCGACGTAGACAGTCGCACGCGCGGGCGCTGTCTCATCACGCTCGCCCGAAGGAAAGACGCCGACAGCGATGGCCGTGTTTTCGCGCTCGCCTTCGCCAGCGTTTGCGCCGACGCGCACGCGATAGAGAATTCTGGCCGTGCTGCCATGCCCGATTTCGTTTAAGCGAAAGACAAGCTCGTCGCCTTGAACAGTAGGCTCGATGGGGTTGGAGGGTGGTTTGCCGCTATCAAGACGCGCTGTGCCCGGAACGTAGTGGAAAGACGCAGGCAAATGGTCGCGCACCGTGACATTGTTAACGGGCGCAGCCGCAGGATTGTTGACTTCGATGCGGTAGGTAATCGTGTCGCCGATTTCGACACGCTGGCGATCAACAGACTTGCTGATTTCCAAGCCCCGCTGCTCAAACATAGGGATGTTGAAAACGAGGCTGGCGAGATTTTCGAGCAACGTGCTTTCGCTCGTCACTTCAAAGCTTCCGGCACGCGCCACGGGCTGCCCGTCCAGCGCTTTTACTGTCGTCGCATAGAGGCCGCTGGTAGTAGGGCGAATGGTCAATTCAATCATGCGCAGGCGATAGCCCTGAGCCGTGACGTTTAAGAAGTAGCGCGCGGGCGCGCTCGGCGTACCAATTTGTTCGGGCGAGAGGATAAAGCCGAAGTGCCCGCCCGCACTGGTCGTGAAAGGATTATCGTTAGCCTCGTTGGGCGTAAAACCGATGCCGCTGGTGAGCGACAGCGGTGTGCCGTTCGGCTGATCCTTAAAGATCGTCAGGCGCGCTCCGTTAATGGGTTCGCTGCCGCCGCTGCGACCGCTATAGACCGTACCGAAAGGGTCAACGACGGCGATGGTCGAAGAACTCGTCGTCGCGGGCGCATTCTCTCCCGTTATCGAAGCGAAGTTGACTGCGCCCGTGCCGGGCGTAATCTGTCCCGTCACGCGTGCACGAAAAGAAAGTTGTACGACTTCTGCGGGCGCGAGCGTTGCCAGACGCAGTTCGATACGCTTGTTTACAATATAGCCTTCGTCAGCGTCGTCCGCATCCGTCAGGCTGCGCTGGCCGAGGCGGAGCGTGCCGGGGACGTATTCGAGGGCGGCTGGCAATTCGTCTACAAGAGCGACGCGCCGCGCCGGTACGTCGCCGCTGTTGCGAAAAGAGATGGTGTAGTTGAGCATTTGGCCGGGCGACGAAGAGATACGTTCCTGTCCTTCGACCAGTTTGAGGGGCGACAAATTGGGGTCAGACGGGTGGGTCAGGCGTGCGCCGTTGCCGACGGCGTTGATAATCGTGCCGTCGTTCTGGGTCAAGCCGTTGACAGATTGTGTGACGTTTGAACGGGCGGTAATACTGATGCTGAGGCGCGAATTGGGAGCTACGTTATTCGTCTCGACGACGGCGATAACGCCGACGCAGCGACCAGGTGTGAGACGCGGCGAGAGGCTCGCGCCAATTTGAATCAAGGGGTCGGAATCATTCAGTGCGCCGCTGCCATCAACGTTGAAGTGAAGCTCACTGATGCGCGCCGGGGCAGTGACTTCCGCGCGCATGATGGTGTAGAGGTCAGGCGTGTTGCCCGTGTTGCAGACGTTGAAGAGACGCGTGACGCGCTCGTTTGGGCCAACGCTGGCAGAAGGGTCGGTTTCGTCTGGAGTGACGTTGAGGGTTGAGACGGCGAGGATGGTGACGCTAACGGTCGGAGAGACGGTTGAAAAGCTCGCGCCCGTATTGTCTGTGTAGGTTGCTTCGGCGCGATTTGAGATGACGACACCGGCTTCCGTCGTCGGCTCGTCTACCACGCGCGCGAATCCGCCCGCCGCAGAAACCGAAATGACCGCCAGCAGCAGGGCGATGAAAAGGATACTGTATCGAGCAGGGGCGAGCGGCATAGTAAGTATGAAGTAGGAAGAATGAAGAGGTAATGTTGAAAGGTGAGATTTACAACAACACTACTTCTTCATCCTTCCTTGTGAAGGCGGCGCGGGAGGTGTCTGGAACGGAGCACGTGTTCGTGACCCACCTCCTGCGCCGCTTTACAGTTCAAGCAGCGCGAGACTTTGCGATTGCTGCCTATCTAATCAAGCGACGGAAAGTGAACGTGCCTGTCGCACCCGGCAAAAGCGTCGGGATGGTGTCCTTGAGATAATAGGTCGCTGCCGTAACAGGGCCGTTTGAGACGCCATCCGTAATCGTTCCGCCGTTGCTGTCTGACGGGTCTAAGGCCGCAGGTGGGCCAACCACCTGCGTCGTCGTATTCCTCCAGTTGTTCGTGCCGGAATCGCCGACCTCGGAGATGACGACGTTGCTGGCCGAGAGCAACCCGTTGTTCGCACCCGCGCCGTTGCCGCCGGTGACATTCTCATACGTGATGACGTAGACGATCATCGCGCCGGGAACGGCATCGGTCGGGCCGCCGTTGCCAGTGCCGTTGATAATCTGCACGGGCGTTTGCTTGACGAGACGGACAAAGCCCGTCCAGGTGCGGTCAATCGTGTCGTTGAAGTTAGCGGGCGTGTTGGTGGACGTGGCGCGTAGCGTAGCGCTGTAGCCCGCCAGCACAGGCTGGTTGGTCGGCAACGTGACGACAACCGTGTAGTTGGCCGTCGAGTTGCGCGCGACGTTAATCGGCACACTGCCCGCAGGGTTTCCGGCGTTGACGGTGACTGTGCCGTTCGGCGTCGTGATGACAACGACCGTGCCAGCAGGAAGCGACGCGAAGTTCGACACCGTAAGAGTAAAGATGTCGTTGGCGTTACCCGTGTTCTGGACGGTGTTGTTGAAGGTCACCGTGCCAGCGGCGTTGGTGTTGCCGCCCGGCGGGATTCCGGCGATACCTGTATTGACGCTCTTGTTAGTGAAGTCGTCGTTCGTCGTGTTAAGCGGGCCGGTTGCGCCGGGCTGACCGCTTGGGCCATTTAAGACTGAACCCTGCTTGGCAATCAGCGTCAGAATCAACACACCGTCGCCATCGAGGTTACCCGGTTGAGAGAGGTTGCTGCCGTTTGGCAGGCTTCCCGCAGGGGTCAGGTCAGCGCGACCATTACCTGCGCCCGAAACCGTGTCGCCCGATTGGTCTGTAATCGAATTAGAGAAGCTGTTGACCGCGAACGAATCGACGATAGCGAGCACGGGGATGTCTGCATCCGCGTTAGCGTTAACCGTCACCTTGTAAGAGATGTCGGTCGTGCAAGCTGCTGCCGCCAGGCTCGCTCCGCGATTGAAAGCGATGCGACGAACGAGGCTCAAGTTGGCGGGCGGCGACGCCTGCCATGAGAGCCATTGCGCGCCGACAGCAGATAAGGGGTTAAGCGTGAGCGCGTCTGTCGAGTAGAGCGTACCGGCGGGGAAAACCTGTCCGGCGGCCAGAGAGGTCTGCGCCGGAATCGGCACGATCTCGAAGACGCCTGTGACGGGGCCGGACGGGCCGCGCTGGATGGTTGTAGCATTGGCGGTCTGCGTGCCCGTGTTGCAGGTGTGTATCGTGTAGGTGATGTCGCTGCCGGGAGCAACAGTGCCCGCCGCCGGGGCGACCGTCAGCGTCGTCTCCAACTGCGCGTCCGTTTGCACAGCGACGGTGTAGTTGCCGCGACCTTCGGAGCGACCATTGACGGCGGCAGTCGTGTTACGCACTTCCGCAGGAGACAAATCGGCGACGGCGTTATCGCCATTGCCTGCGCCGGGCGTGTCGCCGAGTTGAATCGTGACGTTGCCGCTGGCGTTGCCGGGGACGCTGTATTTGACGACGACCGTCAGGGTATTGCCCGGCGCGGTCGCTGAAAGTGAAACCGACGTGACGGGGGTCGGGTTCGTCAAAATGTTTAATTCACCGATGTCGTAGCTGCCATCGCCGTCGGCATCAACGAAAGCCGCTGTGACGTTAGCCATGTTAATAGCGCCGCCGACAGTAAGGCTCGCGCCGTTGGCTTGAAACGTCACCGTGTCGGAGAAGTTGCCCGTATTGGTAACGGTGAAGGCGACGGAAGCATTCGTGTTTCCGGCGACGACCGAGCCGCCACCGCCGTCAGGCGTAATCGCCAGTCCGGCCACGTTGGCGACCGTGACGACGACCGGCAGCGAGGTGGTGCTATAGGGAGTGCCAGTGCTGTCTTCGTATGTGGCCGTGGCGGTGTTGGAAATCTGCGTGCCGCCCGCTGTTTGCTGGGCCAGAGCCTGCGCGCCGAAAGCGGCGGTGAGTGCCAGGAGCGCCAGCAGACGACAGAGCGCGCTTCGTTTCGTGTGGGGGGAATATCTATTCTTCATTTCGATTCCTCAATCTTTGGTTTAGATAGGTGCGGAGTCGCCACAAAGGGGGGCCGCATATGGGAAGGGCGCTGATGAGGCTCTAGCGAAATTCGGGTCTTGAGCCGGCAGAGCGAAGCGTTTCTACTTCACGCGCACTTTGTAGGAAGCGGTCAGCTTGCCGCCGTCGGCGAGCGGGTCAGACCACTCGTAGCGCACCTGCGTGTACATAGAGACGGGCGCGGGAACACGCTTTAAAGAGCCGTCCGCCTGCTTCTCCTCGATGACGGGCTGCGCGGCGTAAGACTGGCCGTTGTCAATGCTGTAAGTAACGGAGGCCGTCCCATCTGCGGTAGCAGAACCGGCGACGAAGGTCGTGCCCTTCGGAATCTGTCCGACGGTCTTATAGTCGTGTGCCGGAGCAGTGCCTTGATTCTGCGAGGTGATAGTCCAATCGAGAGTCTCGCCGGGCATGACCGAAGAGACTTTCTCAACGGGGAGACGACCCTGCTCGCGCTCGACCGCGCCGGAGAGCAGAACTTTAACTTCGGGTCGGCCCTTCTGCGCGTTGGTGTACTGCCGCTGCGCGAAAGCAGCCGCGCCGCCGACTGCCAGCAGGCAAATCAAGGCGACAGGCAGAGCGCGGAATTTTCTGTTTAGCTTCTTCATGATTTTCTCCTAATGAGTGTTTCCCGGCGCGAAGGCTGCGGAAAATTTGATGGAAACGTTTTACAAGAGAGACGCCGGTCTCAGGGGTGATGATGCGCGCATCTGTCTTGCTTCGATGGCGCGAGCGACAGCGTACATAAAAGTATCAACAGCGACGGGTCGGGGCAGAACGGCGGCGAGCCGAGCGTGTGCTGCTGTCCGCATCACTTCCGAGGGTCGCCTGTGCAGTCCGATGAGCGAGACGTTGGGCGCGAGTTCCTGAATCACTTCGATGGCGCTCGTGCCGCCGAAGCCGGGCATGTCCAGGCCAAAGGCGATCAAGTCAATCTGTCCGTTGATGGCCTCGCGCAGCACATCCATGGTGTGATGGCAGGTCGTGGCTTCGTGCTTTGCCGCGCGCAGAGCCGCGACAAGTTGGTTGGCCGTGGCCCAGTCGTCGTCACAAATCATCACACGCGCCATCCCCTGCTCCCTTTTCAGCCAAGCTTTTCAACTGTCACAAACAGTTGCCCGCGTAAGCGCTTTACAAGACCCGTACCGCTCACACACAAACGCCTGCATTAAGAGATAAACGCTGAAATAGCAGGGATTGTAGCGATGAACAGGATGGCCGCAGAGGACGCGTACCAACAAAAGCTGACAGGCCGGACTGAAGTTTTGTCAGCCACCTGACTTTTTGTCAGGCTGGCAATGCTCAGAAAAGCTGGAAGAACTTAACCACAGAGACGGAGGAAACGATGAAGGAGGAACGCTGAACGATGAACTAAAAGCAGCTAGTCTTTCATTCCGCGTTCATCGTTCAGACTTCATCGTTTGTAAAATGGCTGTGTGCTTTCGCGCAGGTAGGTGGAAACGTTGTCCGAGCCGAGCCGCAGAAAACTGATGAACTCTTCTTCGGCTAAACTCTCCTGTGCAATCGTCATGGCTGCGGACGGCTCATAATCGCTGTCGGCTTCGATGCCGATGATTAATTGCGCGGACTGACGAACGGCGGGTTGATGCACTTGAGCCAGGTAAGCGCTCTTGATGGATGTGTCGCGGGCAAACGAAGCCTTGAGAGCCGCTACGAGTTGTGTGGGATAGTTTGACGGTTGAGAGAGAAGCACCGGCTGGCTTTCGTCAACGGCGATAATCTTCAGTCGCTTTAGCTCCGAGCCGTCGAGCAAGCCTTGAATCTCTTGCGGGTAAAACTCTTTTCCGTAATCGGAGACAGGATTGAGAATGACGTGCGCCGTTTGAAGAATCGTCAATAGCTCACGCCCGTCGGCGCTACTGTGCTCATACTCCTGAAGCCCTGCACCTTGCGCGAATTCCTGCAATCGTGCGAGCGAGGAGAAGATGGGAACAACACCTTGCCCGTCGCGCTGCCACGTTTGAATACGCGTGCCCTTTTCGTCATTGACGACAATGACAAAAAGCTCGCTCTCAAGCAGCGTCCGGCAAAAACGCGGGCGACGAGTCGCATCCTGCGCCGCCGCGATTAAGAGTTCTTCAAGCTCGTTGGCCGGAACGAAGTTGGTTGACAAAGCACCGCTCGGCTTTCAGTCTGAGATGCTATCGGACGTTGCTGTGGGCACACTTTCCGGCCCGCTTGCTTTGTTGACGACGAGCGTCGCAACGTAGACACCGCGCTTGATGGGAATAGTATCTTTATGCGGATAAGGATTCAGCGCGACGAGCTTGATATCGTATTCGGAAAAGCGCCCCTGTCGCGGCTCGACGCCCGTGTTCAATTGAACGTCCGCCCGTTTTCTACCCTTGCTGACTTTGACAACAATGCGGCCATTGCCAGCCCAGATGCAGTTCACTCCCTCCGGGCAGCGTGAATCCTCCGCGACCGCGCTGAAAGTAATATTCAATCCGGCCTCTTTGATGACGACGCGCTCGCCCACTCTGAGCTTGAACTCCCGGCCCAACGACGCACGCTTAAGCTTGCGCGGCGGCTCCGCCGAAGCGTTCATCAAAGGAACTAGAAAAAGGGAAACCAGGAGAGCGATTTTGACTGAAACAAGAAAACTCATTTTAATAACCTCGCGTGAAAATGGGGTGAGCGCTTATTGAACGTTGCTGCCCGTAGAAGTTGCATCCCTTTCATATTCACGCAGCTTACGATAGAGCGTGCGCGCGGAAATGCCTAAGATAGCTGCGGCGCGTTCGCGGTTGCCATTTGTCTCTTCGAGCACGCGCAGGATGTGCTGGCGTTCCAATTCTTCAAGCGTCGCCGGAGGCGACTGGGCATCGGGCGCAGAATTTTGGGCAGATGATCTGCCGCCCATCCTTTGCCCGCCTTCTCCCGGCGGCAGCACCTGCGCAGCCTCAATCATGTCGCTCGTCGTAAGCGCGGCGGCGCGCTCAAGGCAGTTGCGCAACTCGCGCACGTTGCCGGGCCAACTGTATGCCTCAAGCTGTCGGCGCGCTTCCGCTGATAAGTCCAGAGCGGGACGCTTGAAGCGCTGGCGATAGAGCGACAGGAAATGTTCGATGAGCGCAGGGATGTCTTCCGGGCGCTCGCGCAGAGGAGCTACGTGCAACGAAACGACGTTGAGCCGGTAAAAGAGGTCTGCGCGAAATCTTCCGCTGTCAACGTCCTGTTGCAGATGACGGTTGGTGGCAGCGATAACGCGCACGTCCGCGCTCTGGTCGCGCGTCGAGCCGACGCGACGAAAGCGTCCTTCTTCGAGAAAGTGAAGGAGCTTAACCTGCATCACGAGCGGCGTCTCGCCGACCTCGTCCAGAAAAAGCGTCGAGCCGTCGGCGGCTTCAATCAAGCCGCGCTTTAAGGCGCTCGCTCCTGTAAACGCGCCGCGCTCGTGGCCGAAAAATTCTGATTCGAACAGCGTCTCAGGCAGCGCGCCGCAGTTGACCGTGATAATGGGCGCATCGCGCCGCGCGCTCCGCGCATGTATGTAGCGCACGAGCACATCCTTGCCCGTGCCGGACTCGCCCGTGACGAGCAAGGTCGAATCAACACGCGCGGCTGTCTCTGCCTGCGCCACGACGTTTGCCATCGCCGCGCTTTTGTAAATCAGCAGCGGCCCGCTCTCTTCCTCGCCGAACGCAGGCTCGCGCACGACGGCGCGCAGGCCAGCGTTTTGTCGCACCAGCCGACGCTTCTCGTGAGCCTTGCGAATGACGGCTTCCATCTCGTCCAGGCGCGCAGGCTTCGTCAGGTAATCGTAAGCGCCGAGACGCATCGCTTCGATGCCGGTGGCGAGCGACGTATCGGCTGTCAGCATCACGACCTCCGGCGCATCCTCCATCTTTCTAATCGCGCGCAAGGCATCAAGGCCCGAAAGACCCGGCATCTGTATGTCGAGAAGCACGACATCGCAATCCGCCTCGCGCAGGGAATCCAGAGCCTCCTGCCCGCTGGTGGCCGACGACGCGTCAAAGCCGGAGCGCGCGAGCTGATCCGTCACCAGCTTGCGCAGCAGATTATCGTCATCAACCACAAGGACGCGAATTTTACGACTCATCTTTGACTCAAAAAAGCACCCTGCAAATTTTCTGCTCTTACTCTTCTCGAATCAACTTCCCGTCAGCATCGTACACGCGATACCGCTGATTATTGCCCGTCGGCCAGTTGTTCATAATCGACGTGCGCGTCTCGTGCTCTTCCCTCATCTGGCTACTGAGTTCCGCAACGACCTCTTCGATTTGCTGGGGCGTGGTCAGCGGGCCAGCGATGACCTGACCGTCCCACAAGACGTAGACCTCTTCGCGCGGAGTCGTCTTGTAAAGAAACCCGGCTGTGCCGCCGCTTTCCAATTTCTTAAAGTACGAATAATCGCCGTCGCGTGTCCCCATATCGGCGGGCTTGTTCTCATCCGCGGTGTAATAGCTGCGCTTGATTGTGAGTCTCGTGTCGTCTCTGCCAGACTGAGCG
Source organism: Pyrinomonadaceae bacterium (assembly GCA_036387475.1). GTDB lineage: Bacteria > Acidobacteriota > Blastocatellia > Pyrinomonadales > Pyrinomonadaceae > DASVTR01. The sequence goes on from DASVTR010000016.1 coordinate 221,722, forward strand.
CTACAGGCGGCGAGAAAAAGTGATAAGACGCAGCCGAGGAGCAAAGCGAATAATCGTTGTGGAGCACTCCGCTTCATTGTCTGATCCCCTTTCAGTGAATGCCGATTTTCAACGCACGGTTAAACCAATCTGTTGAGAACCTCGTTTTGTATCTCGCAAACCGTGCGCGCTTATTACTCATTCATCGCTTCGGGCGCGCGGCGTGGAAGCCAGAGCCTAAAGCGGCTGCCAGCATCCTGCTTTGACTCGACTGTGAGCGCGCCGCCCAAGGCTTCGGCCAGCGTGTAGCAGATGGCGAGGCCGAGTCCTGAGCCTTTGCCGGGGTCTTTCGTCGTAAAGAATGGGTCGAAGATGCGCACGAGCATCTCTGGCGGGATGCCGTGGCCGCTGTCTGCGACTTCGACGGCAATGCGCTCGCCCGCGCGCAGGGTGGAGACGGTAATCTGCCCGCTCTCGCCAACAGCGTCCAGCGCGTTGCTCAACAGATTATCGAGCACCTGCCGCACCATTCCTTCATCGGTCGCTACCTCTCCGACATTCCGGTCAAGCTCGATGGTTATTGTCACGGCTTCCGATTGTACACGCTGCTCAATAAGGCGCGCTGATTCCGCTACGACTGTGTTGAGGTCGCAGAGAGAGCGACGAGCGCGGCGCTGGCGCGCAAGGTCTAGCAATCCGCGCGTAATCTCCTTGCAACGAAAAACCTGACGGATAATCTCTTCCAGATAGTAGTTCCAGTCGCGGCTTGCGGCCAGTGCCGAGATTTCTTCCTCTTCGCGCATGTCGCGCAGGGTGGCTTCGGCGCAGGTGTTAATCGCCGCCAGCGGATTGTTAATCTCGTGCGCCACACCCGCCGCTAGTTGGCCCACCGTCGCCAGTTTACGCGAACGCGACAACTGCTCCTGCATCTCCGAGAGTTCCGTCACGTCGCTCCATGTGATAACGCTTCCGGCTTTTGTCCCGATGGTATCGAGCGGCGCGACCGAGACCAGATAACGTCGCCCGTCTTCGGCCTGTAGCTCAAAGGAGGAGGCCGCGCCCAACCCCTGTCCCATGTGGTAGGCGGCGGCGCGCTCACCGAAAAGGCGCGCAAAGGCGTCGGCGCACGAAAGTCCGATCACTTTCTGAAGCGGCAGATTCATCATCTCCGCCGCATGCGCGTTGCAACGAACGACCCGCATCAGCCCGTCGTGAACGATGATGCCATCGGGGATAGCATCGAAAGTCTGCTCCCAGATTTTCTTGGCCGTAACGACCGTTTCGAGCAGTTGCGCGTTTTCCAGCGCCAGCGCCGCAATCTCGGCCAGCGCCGTTAAGAGTTGCTGTTCTTCTTCCGTAAAAGCGTGCGGGGTGCGATAGCCGACGGCGAGCGCGCCCACTCTCTCCCCGCGCAATGCGAGCGGCACGAACGCCAGGTCACGCACGCCTTCAGTGCTATGCAGTGGAAAGTAACTGGCCGGAAGATCGTCATTCAAGCCGATGCCGGAGAGAATCACTATCTGATCGCTTGTCGCCGCGCGCTCCGCTATCTGGCCGCGCAGGGGAATGACGACTTCTCTCTGCTCGGAGGCGGCGCGCGAATGAAAGCCGCTCATGGCCTTCCACGTGATCGTTCTTTCTGCGAGAGAGAAGCTGGCGACGCTCGTCGTATCGGCGCGCATCGCACGCCGCACCATCTCCGCAACTGTGCCGAGCGTCGCCACGCTTTCAGGACTATCTATGCTGGGGCGCGCCGTCTCGAAAAATTCGTTCGCCGCTGTGGCTTCGATGGCCGCGCTCTCGTTGGCAAAATCTTCCGGCTCTTTAGTCATAGCTTGAATATGCCGCGTCTCACCCTTCTCCATCCGAAGGTTTGATTATAACCGAATCCTCCTTTAAGCGTTGCCGTGAATTTCTTTCAGATGACATTACATTACGGCGGCTGTAGAGGCGAGTTGCGGCGGCGGTGCTTCTACTTAACAAGCATTTACGGCGCGGCACAAGCCTTGCTCGGCAGTATTCATGCGCGAATCATTCGCGCGAATGATAAAGGAGAAAGATTTGATGCGAAGGTTAACAAACATCGCGCGGCTCGCTGGTTTCTTAATTCTATTGCTGGCATTTGTCGTCGCCAGCGCGCAGGCACAGACATCGCCCGACGCGGCTGGCTATTCGGACTCAAAGGATTCGACTCGCGCTCGCTTGAGCAACGTCGCGCCCGAAACCGACCCGGCTCGCATGCTGCGCACAGCCCGCACCATCTATGTCAAACCCAACGACCATATTGATGCAGAGTATCTGGAATACAAGTTGGACAAGCTGCCCGCGTTCCAACAATGGCGGCTCGCCTTCGTCAGAGACGGTGAAAAGGCAGACCTCCTATTGGAGATTCATCGCAAGGCTTTGAATTACATCTTCAGCGTTGTTGACCGTGAATCGAGCATCGTCGTCGTCAAAGGAAAAGTCGTGGCTATCAATGGACTCGTTGCCGCCGAAGATATTTCCAAGCAGATTATCAAACGGATGCAGGCCGTGCGTGCGCTGCCTGATTAAGAGGCGGAAAGCTCAAGAGGTGACGGTTTGCTGTTACAAGTTTTAAATGGAGATAGCCCAGGATGAAAGCGCGTTCAGTCATAGCCTTCCTGCTCGCACTCGTAATAGCGCAAGCCGCAATAGCCCTTCCGGCAAGCGCGCAGGAAGAGAGTTCGCAGGCTGAGGCAAAAGAGTTAAAACTCACGCCGGAAGAAGAGCGTGAAGTGCGAGCCATCGTCGCGCGCTTTGACGAGCGCCTGCGCGCGACAAACAACTTTGGGCAAATCATTGATGAGATGTTCGTCAAAGATTTCGCGGAGCGATTATGGCGCGGGCCGACCAGCCAAGTGCCCTGGGTACTTCTTGACAAAAACCTTGTGGCTTATGCCAGCAGCGATGCGTTACGTCGCTTCTACGTCGCTTCGATGAATTTTTACGATTCGTATTTCAGACTTACGGAAGTCAGCGCATATCAAAAGAAGCAGTCTGGAAAGAGTGAGAACGAATCGGAGCTTGCTGCCCTATCGCCGGAGGTAATCAAGCTGCTGCTCGCCGACCCGACGCTCGCAGAGGTGGCAAAAGAACTTAAGAAGGATTATGAAAATGAACGCGCACAAGAAGTCGAAGGCCATCAGCCTGCGGAGAACACAGATTCGTCGCAGGCTGCGGGCGCAACGCCGGAAACTGACGACGAAAGCCCGGAGGAAACAGGCGACCTGATAGGGCTTGTCAAAAATCACTGGCAACTAAGCGGCGTGACGGCGACATTTGAGAAAGTCAATGAATTGATGCGCAAGCGGCTGGCGAGCCTACCGCCCGTTGCTCCACAGAGCAGTGCAGATACAAAGAGCCAGCCTGAACCGCCGACAATAGATGTAGCGGAGTTGGATGAAGGTCAGTACGGCTACCCAAAGGGGACGCGGGTCGCCAGCGTCCAGCAATTACCCTTTTACGTATCACTCGTTAGAGTTGACGGTCATTTCAAGATATTAAACGTCGCCATCTACATTGATTAGCGACAAAAAATTGAAGGGCGACGCGAAAGAGCGTCGCCCTCATTAATTAACATTCACCTCTACGCCTATTCGGTCACAGGCGCAACCGCCCTGACAGCTTCCGAAACCCCTTCAGCATACTTCTTGAAATTCTCGTTGAAGCGCCGCGCCAGATCGCGCGCCTTCTGGTCGTAAGCCTGCGGGTCTTTCCAGGTGTTGCGCGGCGTGAGCACTTCCGTTGGCACGTCTGGACAGGAGACGGGGATGCCGAGGCCGAAGATGGGGTCGGGTTGCGTTTCGACGCGGGCGAGCGTGCCGTTTAGTATAGCGCGAATCATGGCGCGCGTGTAGGCAATCTTCATGCGCTGGCCCTCGCCGTATGGCCCACCAGACCAGCCCGTGTTGACGAGCCAGCAGTTGGCCTTGTGCTCGGCCATCTTCTTCCCCAACAGGTCTGCATAGACGCCCGGATGCAGCACCATGAAGGGAGCGCCGAAGCAGGTTGAGAAGGTCGCTTCGGGTTCTTTGACGCCCTTTTCTGTGCCCGCGACCTTGGCGGTGTAGCCTGAGAGGAAGTGATACATCGCCTGCTCAGGCGTAAGGCGCGAGACGGGCGGCAGAACGCCGAAGGCATCGGCGGTGAGCATGATGATGTTCTGCGGATGCCCTGCGTAGCCTTCGGGCACTATGTTCGGGATGCTTTCGAGAGGATAGGCGGCGCGCGTGTTCTCCGTCTTCGAGGCATCGTCTAAATCGAGTGCGCGCGTTTCCGGATTGTAGGCGACGTTTTCCAGGACAGTGCCGAACATGCGCGTTGTGCGATAGATGTCTGGCTCGGCTTCCGCAGAGAGCTTGATGACTTTGGCGTAGCAGCCGCCCTCGAAATTGAACACGCCGTCATCAGACCAGCCGTGTTCGTCGTCGCCGATGAGACGGCGTTCAGGGTCTGCTGACAAAGTAGTCTTGCCTGTGCCGGAAAGCCCGAAGAAGACTGCAACGTCTCCCGCATCGCCGACGTTGGCGGAGCAGTGCATACTCATGACGCCGCGCTGGGGCAGCAGGTAATTGAGAATGGTGAAGACGCTCTTCTTGGTTTCGCCTGCGTAGGATGTGCCGCCGATGAGGACAAGTCGCTGGCTGAAATCCATGAGGATGAAGGTTGAAGAGCGCGTGCCGTCGCGTTCGGGGTCGGCTTTGAAACTGGGCAGATTGATGATTGTAAATTCCGGTTGATGATTCTCTACGCTCGTATCATTGATGAACATTGTGCGCGCAAAGAGCGAATGCCACGCTAGCTCTGTGATGATACGCACGGGCAGACGGTAGCGCGGGTCTGCTCCGGCGAAGGTGTCCTGCACGAAAAGCTCGCGCCCTGTGGTGTGTGCCATCATGCGGTCGCGCAGGGCGTTGAACTTGTCGGGCGTGAACTCTTTATTGACCTCGCCCCAGAAAACGTGGTCTTCGCTCGAAGGCTCGCGGACGATTGCTTTGTCTTTGGCGGCGCGGCCCGTGTGCTCGCCCGTATCGACAATCAATGCGCCGTGGTCGGAGAAGATACCCTCCTCGCGGCGCGCAATCTCTTCGTAAAGCTCAGGCGTGTTGAGATTCCAGTAGACGACGCTGGCTTCGCGTATGCCGTAGTTGTCCAGACCGTACTCCGAACGCCTGCGGCCTTCGTGCCGCGTCTCTCTTTTGCTCACAATAGAAGTCATCTGTGCTCCAATCAATAGCGTATTAACAAAGAAGTCAGGTGGTGGACGAGACTCCCTTGCTCATGGCTTACAGCTTACTGGTTTTCATCTCTGGCGCTGCGCCTTTCACGCGCCAACTCGCGCAGGGCGACTGCGAGGTCGCGCGCGGCGCGTTCGAGCCGGTCGGCGCAGGCTTCGAGTTCTTCAATATCCGTGCGCGAACGCACCGCCACTGCCGACAGTGCATCCTCTATCTGTGTGGTCAAACGCTCGGCTTCGGTTTGCGTCTCTTTTTCGGCCCGCGTCAGCGGAGCCTCTGTGAATCCAGATTGACTGCTCGCCATTATTAAATCATCGGACAAAAGCCCCGCTGCTTTTCCGATGCCTCCCCCTGTGCGCTCTCTTTCTACAGGCTGCCTCGCGTGGCGCACTCTTTAAGTTGACGGTATTGTGACGTTGTACCTTAATTGTCTTACATCAACGAGCACGCCGGAATCAAGTCTGGAGCAGGCAACTTACGTTCTTGAGCAGCAGAATCAACGATATTTGCGAAGCTTTTTCTTTTGCCAAATTCACGCCCCTTCTGTTATTAGCTTGAGAGATGAACAGACCGGGCGAACAGGATTTTACAGAGACAGAGTGGGCGTTGATTCAAGCGAACAGGACGCCGCGAGAGGTGCAGCGCACGCTGAGCGCGATGCCTTACAACCGCGAGCCTGGGCCAGCGACGCTGCGCTCTTTCCGCGAAGTAGTGCGACGACAGACGGCGCATTGTCTGGAAGCGGCGATGACGGCGGCAGTCATACTGGAACAGCGAGATTACGCGCCGCTTCTCTTGAGCCTCGAATCGCAGGACAGGCTAGACCACGTTGTCTTCGTCTATCAACACAAAGGGCTGTGGGGCGCTGTCGCACGCTCGCGCGACTTAGGTTTACACGGCAGGCGGCCAGTCTTTCGTCACCTGCGACACCTCGCTTGGAGCTACTTCGACCCATACGTTGACGAAACGGCGCGCATCACGGGCTACGGCCTCGGCGATTTGCGCGAGTTGGGAAACTACGACTGGCGCTTCTCAACGAAAAACGTCTGGAAGGTCGAGCGCTATCTACAGGAGATACCCCACCGCGAGATACGCTCGTCAGACAAGCGATACCAACAACTGCTGGCCCGCTACAGGGCATTCAAGAAGCAGCATCCAGACCGACCGCCGGACTATTTCGCCAACCGACACCAGTGGATGCTCTGAAGAAGGCAAAAAGACAGCGGGTAAACGGGCCGCGCGGCTGCGGAGAAGCGTGAGCGGACGGTGGAGATACGTGCGCGGGTTGCGGAGAAGCATGCGCGGGCTGTGGAGAAGGGTGAGCGGGCTGTACAGATGCGTCATCCGACTGTGAAGATGCGTTATCCAGTTGTACAGACGCATCATCCGCTTGTACAGATCGGTCATCCAGTTGTACAGATGCGTTATCCGAGTGTACAGACGCACTATCCGGTGGTACAGAAGGGTTATCTGAGTGTACAGATGCGTCGTCAGGTGGTACAGACGCATCAGCAGACTGTACAGACGCACCATCCGGCGGTACAAATGCGTTATCCGGTTGTACAGATACGTGCGCGGACTGTACAGAAGCGTAGTACGGCTGTAGAGATGTGTCGTCCAGAGCTAGAGACGCGTCGGCGGTGGGTCAAAATGCACCATCCGACGGTGAAGATGCGTCAGCGGGCTGTCGAGATGGGTGCGTTGGACAGTGACAGTCGCTAGCCTTTTACCTTTTACCTTTCGCCTTTTACCCTTTTCTGCCCCGGATGGTGTGCGTGATGACGGCTGCGACGATGATAGAGCCGCCGACGAGCGCCCAGCCCGACGGCCTTTCACCTAAAACCAGAAAGACCCAGACCGGATTCAAGACCGGCTCGATATAACCGATGATGCTGGCGTCCAATGACTTGACGCCGCGCGCCATCCCCAAAGTAAAAAAAGTGTAGGCGACGCCGATTTGAAAGACGCCGAGAAAGACTACGCTGCCGACATCCAACACGGTAATGCGCGAGAGAGCCGCCAGCCCAAAGGGCGCGGTCAGGAGCACTACGAGCAGGTTGCCGTAGATGACGGAGGCGGCGCGATTGACGGTTTTGGCGCGTGGGTGTCGGAGCAGTAAAAAGTAGAAGGCGAAGCAGAGGCCGGATGCGAGCGCCGCCAGGTTGCCGCTCACATCCTCCGGCCTTAGTTTCCCGATAAAGAAGAGCGACATCCCACCAAGGCAGACAGCCACCGTCAACAAATCGCGCAGACGAAAACGCTCTTTATAAAAGACCGGTTCGAGCAGCAGCACGTAGATGGGTGCTGTGTATTGCAGGAAGATGGCGTTGGCGGCTGTCGTTAGCTTCGTGGCGATAACGAAGAGCAGCAGCAGCGCAGCGTAGAGCACTGAGGTTAAGACGGCGATGCTGTTTAAACCAAAACCCTCGCGCCGCGTAAAGTAAGCGACGGTCAGGGCGGCCAGCAACGAGCGATAAAAGCTTAGCTCAAAGGCGCTCAGCGAAGTGGCCTTGATGAACAGCCCGCCCGTGCTCCACAGCAAGGCTGCGAAAAGCACCAGGAGAATAGGCGAGTTCGTCAACAGACCGCCAACGCCGTTTGGTTGCTCTACGCGACGCTTTGACAAGGGAGTTTTAGTTGACAGAGTTTTGTGCCGCGTTGTTGGAGTTGGTTTCGGAAGCTTGCGTCTCGCCTGATTGCTCCTGCTCGTTAAGGGATTGCAGGTACTTTCCAAAGACTCCGTTCCAGGGCGGAATGACAATGGAGACTGCGCCCGTCGCCTGGGCCATACACGCCAGACGAATAATAGGCTTCGGCTCTGTCGTATCAATGTAACCGAATTCTTTAATCTTCTTGCCTTCGCGCGCAGAGACATCCGTGAGCTTTTCCGCGCCGCCAAGCACCCCAACCCAGCACGTCCCGCACGAAGCCGAGCGGCATTCCACAGGGATTGGCCCTTCAATACAACGCGGGTCAACGGAGCGCCAATCGCGCGAAGTATCGCGCGCCGCGCCCGCCGCCAAATCTTCCATGTGTATCACCTTGTAGCGCGCCTTGCCATCGTTCTCATCAAAGTTCACAGTCCATTCTTTATCAACGGTCTTGAGAAAGCCCAGAATGCCCTGGCTGTCATCCTTAGCGCGCTCTCTGAGAATTTGTTCGGGCGATTTCTTGAGATACTTCGAGTCTAGATTAATCGTGCCCGGTGCGGCCTTGAACGCTTCAAGCCCCGCCTGCTGGACGGTCATAAAGGCCACAGCCGTAATGCTAACAAGCAAAGATTCGTCTACCTTCAATTGCGCTGCAACCGCGCGTGCGACGCTTAAGATTTGCTCTGCGAGGTCTGCCGCTTCCCGTTCGCTGAAAGATGCTGCGTGCGCGGTGACATCTTTTTTCACTTCGGGCCAGAAGCGATGGCCGTAGAGGAAGCGGTGCGAAGAATCAACCTGTTCTTTGAGAGAATACCTGCCCTGCATCAGGAGCTTACGCGCGAGCGCTTCGGGGTCTTCCGCTCGTTGCAGCGCGCGATAAAGTCCCGGCGGGTAGAAGGCAAACCAGATTTGCGTCGCCGTCTTGTCTACCTCGTGAACAAGGCGCAGCAGCGTCGTCATCGCTCCAGACCATGCTTCCTCATCCTGTTGATTTAAGAAATTCTCGAAACGTGTTTCGCCCTGACTGCTCATATAATGACCTCAGTTGATTTTCTTAGTGACAATCGAAACTCGACACTTTAGCAGCATCCGAGTTCAGGCTCAAAGGCAGCAATAAGCGGGGGCTTCGGAAAGCTTGTCGCGCCGCGCGCGGCTGTGTTAACTTGCGCCCATAGATAACAGGGAGTTTAACTCCCGACGGGGACGCATCCTGCGCCAATTCCATCAAACCGCTATTTTACCGAAGTCTACGAACGATGGAGGATCATTGGGTTATGGAAGCTAAGAGACCTGACGCCGTGCGTGGGGCCGGGCGGACGGCAGACGGCGCTTTCGGATTTTCAATCGCAGTCGGTGTGGGATTGTTGCTGTTTGTCGCCGGTCTCATCGTCTGGCTGACGATGGGCGATGGAACTGCGACGGGACTCCTCTTCGGCGTTCCGTTGATGATGGCCGGTGTTATCCTGCCGCTCTTTATGATGCGCCAGAATTTCACCGGCGGCCACGGCTTTGAAGAACCCTGCCCCTACTGCGGCGCTGCAATCAAGACCACCGACGGGACATACAAACTCGAATGCCCGTCCTGCCATAAAATCGTGTTGGTACGCGATTCAAAGCTGCATCAATCCTAATCGACAGAGAGCGCTTTAGACTTCGCGCCGGTAGCGTAAACACAAACGAGCGCGGCGAAGCTTTAAGTTCGTCGCGCTCTGTCTCGTTGTTCTGTTCACGTGCCGTCTTAAATCGGCAGCGCGCACTTTAAGGCATTCCTGAAATCGGCTTGACTGCTCCCCATCCACGGCTTAGGTAATCGCTCATCGTCAGCACAAACAGAATCCCCAGCCAGAAGAAGCCCGCCACGACGACGACCCAGATGAGCCGCGTGCTGTAGCGGACGTGCATGAAATAGAGGACGACGAGCGTCGCCTTGATGACGGCGATGGTTAAGGCGACGACCGTGTTCGCACCGTGGAACAAATGGTCTAGGTCAACCATTGCCGCCACGACAGTCAACGCCGTGCCAACCATCAGCGCGCCGAAAATCACGAAGTAAACTTTCCTTGAGACGATGTGTTCAGACATAGTTTCAAAGCCTCCTCTTCAGTGGCCCGCCTCCAAATGTCTGCCGAGCAAATAGAGCAGTGGGAAGAGGAAAATCCACACGATGTCAACAAAGTGCCAGTAGAGTCCGGTCAACTCGACGGGCGCATGATACTCCGGCGTGTAGCGTCCCTTTCGTGCGTAGTAAACGAGGAAGGCCAGACAGCCCAAGCCGATAACCATGTGCAGCGCGTGCAGGCCCGTCATCGCAAAGTATATCCAGTAAAACATCTGCACCTGCTGGACAGTCGTGCCGGGCGGCAGCGGCGGCATCCCTTCCCACCGAAAGCCCGTGCTTGGGAATAAGTGATGCTTGAACTTATCGGCGTACTCAAAGCCTTTGATGACGAGGAAGGCCGCGCCCAAAATCATCGTCAGAATCAAAAAGATAATCTGGTTACGACGGCTGCCAACCTGCGCGAAATAGACTGCGAGCGCCATCGTCAAACTGCTGCAAATCAGCACCACCGTATTGATGCCGCCGAGAACTATGTCCAGGTGGTTGCTGCCCGCGACAAAACCGCCGGGGAATTTATAGCGATACAACAGGTAAGCCATAAACAGGCCGCCGAAGAACATAATCTCCGTGACCAGAAAGACCCACATCCCGATTGACCCGGCCTCGCGCTGTTGCTCCAGGTTATCGAAGTGATGCTGTAGTGCGCCGTGATGAGCGGCTTCAGCGTGACTTGTTGCCAAGACTTTTACTCCCAAGTGATAATTACGAATTCCAAACGACTAATTCGGAAAAGCCTTTCTCTCATCTTCAGCCTTTCAAACTGTGTGGTCAGCCTCCGGCAAGTTTGGTCTTACGTCAATCGGATGGTCTGGCTTATCGCCCGACTCGAATTTGCCGATGACTCGCAACTCTTCGGGCGGCGCAAACTCGTAGGCTTCCCACGTGACTTGCGGCGTGACGATAAAGTTTTCAGTCGGCGGCGGGCTGGCCGTGCGCCATTCCAATCCCGGCAACATCCACGGATTGGCCGCAGCCACGCGCCCGTAGCGCATAGACCAGACGAGGTAAATCATCGGAATCAACATCCCTGTGCCGAGGATTGAAGCGCCAGCGGATGAGAGCACGTTTAAGACTTGAAACTCGTCCGCATAAGCGTGATAGCGACGCGGCATCCCTAAATAGCCGACTAGAAACTGCGGGAAGAACGTCAGGTTAAAGCCGACGAAGATAACGAGCGCCGCAAACCGCGCCCAACTTTCAGGGTACATACGGCCCGTAATCTTCGGCCACCAGTAGTGCAAGCCGCCCAAGTAACCCATCAGTGTGCCGCCGACCATCACGTAATGAAAGTGTGCGACGACGAAGTAGGTATCGTGAACGTGTACGTCGAGGCCGAGCGCGGCCAAGAAAAGCCCCGTCATGCCGCCAATGAGAAACAGCCCGATAAAGAAGAGGCCGTAGAGCATCGGCGTGTCCCATGAAATCGAACCCCGGTAGAGCGTCGCCGTCCAGTTAAAGACCTTGACCGCCGAGGGAATTGCCACCGCGTAAGAGATAATGGAAAAAATCATTCCGGCGTAGACCGACTGGCCGCTGACGAACATGTGGTGTCCCCAGACGAGAAAGCCGAAGACCGCAATGGCGATTGACGAGAAGGCGACAAACGAATAGCCGAAGATATTCTTGCGCGAAAAATTGGCGATCAATTCGCTGACCACACCCATCGAGGGCAGAATCATGATGTAGACCGCCGGGTGCGAGTAGAACCAAAAGAGGTGCTGAAAGAGCACAGGGTCGCCGCCCAGAGCCGGGTCGAAGATGCCTATGTGCATAAGGCGCTCAAAGGCCAGCAGTAGCACTGTGATGGCGATGACGGGCGTACCCAGAATCATAATCAGGCTCGCCGCGTAGTGCGACCAGACGAAGAGCGGCAGCCGAAACCATGTCATGCCGGGCGCACGCATCGTGTGGATGGTGACGATGAAATTTAAGCCCGTCAGGATAGAAGAAAAACCTGTGATGAAAATGCCGAGGCCCGTTGCGACGACGTAGGTATTGGAAAATGTTGTCGAATAGGGCGCATAAAAAGTCCAGCCTGTATCGACGCCGCCGTTGACGAGCGCCCAGATCGTAAACAGCCCGCCCACCACGTAGATATACCAACTGAGCAGATTTAATTTCGGGAAGGCTAAATCTTTCGCTCCAATCATAATCGGGATGAGAAAGTTTCCGAGCACAGCTGGAATGCTGGGAATCAGGAAAAAGAAGACCATGATGATGCCGTGCTGCGTGAACATCTTGTTGTAGGTCTGGGCCTGCACAAGATCACCTTTGGGCGTCAGCAACTCAAGGCGAATCGCCAGCGCGTAGATGCCGCCCAGGAGGAAGAAGACCGAAACGGACGCCAGATAAAGCAGGGCGATACGCTTGTGGTCTTTCGTCAGCAGCCAGGACTTGATGCCGTACTTCGCGTTGAGATAATTGACGCGCGAGTCAACGGGCGTCACCGGCTCGAATTGTTCAAATTCAAATTTATTATCCATAACCTTCTTGTCTTGCCGCGCTGGTCTTACTGCTGCTGCCTGTTCTGATTCTGATTGGCGCTCGGCGGCGTCGAGCCGACGGGGTTCGAGCGCTGTTGGTCTGGAGCATTCGCGCCCATCGTTTCCGGTGTGGCCGGGCCTGTGCGCGGATTGTTTGAGCGCGCCGGAGCGGTCGTAGAGATGCCGGAAGTTTCATTGGGGCTGAGCGACTTGATGTAAGTCATCATCTGCAAGAGTTGTTCTTCGTTAACCTGCCCCTTGAAGGTCGGCATGATGTTCTGATAGCCAGCGACAATCTGCTCCGCCGGATTCAGGATAGAGTTGCGAATGTAGCCTTCGTCAGCCGTCGCGGTGCGCCCGCCTTCGAGTTGCACTTCACTGTTTAAGAGGCCCACGAGGCTTGGCCCACGCCCGCCCTCGCCGTTTGCGCCGTGACACGAAGCGCACCCTAAGGTTTGATAGAGCCTTTGCCCGGCGGCGACGGGCGATTCCTGATTGGCGTTGCCGCTCAGCCAGTTGTCATAGTCGGTCGGCTCCATCACTTCGACCCAGCCGGTCATTCCCGAATGGTTTGTGCCGCAGTATTCCGTGCAGAACAGGTGATAGCGGCCCGGCTTCGTAGCCTCAAACCAAGTGTAGGTGTAGCGGCCCGGAATCACGTCTGTCTTGATGCGAAAGGCGGGCACGAAAAAGCTGTGAATGACATCTTCTGTCGTCATCGTCAGCCGCACCTTGCGCCCGACGGGGACGTGAAGCTCGTTAATCTCGCGCTGGCCCGTCTGATGCTGAAACTTCCACATCCATTGTTTGCCGACGACGTAAATCTCCATCGTGTTCGTCGTCGGCATGCGATACTGCGCGAAGTAGACGCTCGCGCCCCAGACGAACATGCTCATGGCGATAATGAACGGCACGACCGTCCACATCGTTTCCAGCTTGATAGAGCCAGCGATGGGGCGCGGAATCTCAAACTTGACGCGGCGGCGATACTTGATAGCGAAGAAGATGATGACGCCGCTAATCAGCAGCGTGAAAAAAATCGTCATCCCGACCAGATACAGATAGAGCGCGTCAACGCGCCGCGCAAGGGTCGAGGCTGCCTCCGGCAAGAATGGTATCCATGATTGCATCTTACGCCGTTCCTCCCTGGCTCAGCCGCGCGCCCACGCTGCCTCTGCGGCGCAGAATGAGAATCAAAGAAGCGATTCCCACAAGGCTAAGGATTCCTCCGAGCCGCATAATGTTCATCACCACTGGGCCATACTTGCCTGTCGCCGGATCGTAGTGATAGCAATAAAGCAGCATCTTATCTACGGGCGAACCGATCTTTCCACCGGCAGCTTCGATTAAGCCGAAGCGTAAATCGCGCGGCGCGTAATCAATGCCGTAAAAGTAGCGCGCGACTTTGCCCTGCGGCGTCAGGACGATGATGCCCGAAGCGTGTGCAAACTGCTTTGTCTGTTCGTCGTAATAGTAGTTAAAGCCGACCGCCTTCGTCAGCGCATCAATTGATTGCTGATTGCCCGTCAGAAAGTGCCAGCCGTCCTGTGCTTCGGGGCGCTGGTAGCGCACCATGTAGGATTCCTTCTTGGCGCGGGCCAACTCCGGCCCTTCGCGCGCGTCGAAGCTGACGGTCAAGACTTCAAACTCCTGCCCGGCTGTAAACGAGAGCGTGCGAATGCTGCTGACCAACCCGTTTAAGACCTGATTGCAGAGCATAGGGCATTCGTAAAAGACCAAAGAGAGAATGACTGGCCGCCCCTTTTGAAAATAGTCCGCGAGCTTCACTTCGCGTCCCGCCTCGTCGCGGAAAACAAGATCGAGCGGAAGCTGCTCGTCCAGGCGCTGCTCGATGCTGACCTTCTGCAAAGCGGGCGGCAATCCCGTCGAAGGCTCGCCGATGCTCTCGCGCTGCCCGTAGAGCGGCGAATTGATTCGCGGCACGCCGGGCTGGGCCAGGGCGGTAAGACAAAAGGCAAAAGGTAAAACGCAAAAGGTCAGACGGAAAAGGAGACCTGCCGTATGTTGCACACCACGCAGCATACGCGAACGGCGAACGCCCGCCGTCTTCTTACGACTCCTGACTCCTGACTCCTGACTCCTGACTTGCTTCATTGGTCTCTCTTTTCCATCATCCGCCCTGAGCTTTCATAGGAGGGCACTTTCTCATCCAGCGGGTCATCTTTCTGTCCGTCCTTCGGCGCACGGGCTGGCAGCTTCTTTTCCAGGAGTTGCTTCTTCGCTTCCTTGATGGAGAGGCCGACGGTTGCGCCTGTTTTCGGGTCGAGCGTGCCCTTCTCAAGCTGCTCTTTCCAGATTTCGTTTAAGACTTCCATCTCTGCCTGCGGCTTGTTTAGTTCGAGGCTGACGCGGCCCGTCTTTTCGTCGTAGTGGCCGATCTTCCCGATCTCTTCCTTATTAACGGGCGTGTTCTTCTCCACCTGCACGCCGAAGCCGGGCGCAGCCTGTAGGCGCGGCTCTGCTGGCAGCTTTTCATTTTCTTTGAAGGCCATCGGGCCAGCGGGGCGCTGCGCTTCGAGCTTCGCCTCGCGCGACTCAAAGTATTTGAAGAGCAGCAGCATCAGCACGGAAATGATGATGCCGAAGAACAACAGCCCGCCGACAAATTGCAGGATGGCTTTGACGTTGACATCGCTCTCTTCGTGCGCGACATCCGGGTTCTGGACGTGCGACACGTCAGGCGTCTTATGAATATCGTCGCGTTGTCGAGACTTCCTCATTTAACCTTCTTTCAGTTTTCAGTTTTCGGTTTTCAGTTTTCAGCACAGACGAGTTGCTTGTTCTGAAAACTGAAAACTCATTATCAATGATGGTGAGCGTGCTCAAGCGCCTGTTCCAGATACGGGTCATTGATGGGCAGCAGCGGTCGCTTCTTCAGTTGCCATGCGAAGAACGCTACCCAGAGGCCGCCCATTGCCAGCGGCGCAACGATGTCCATAAAGCTCAAGCCCAGATGCTCGCGGCGAAAGGTCGGCGTGATAATCCAGAACAAATCAATAAAGCGCATCAGAAAGACGACAATGGCAATCCACGCCAGCCGCCGCGCGCTGCGTTTCAAATCGCGCGAGAGCAGCAGCAGAAACGGCAGCGCGAAGTGAAAAATCACCAGCATTATTGCAATCCAGCCCCAGCCGCCGCGCGTCCGGTGCAGATACCAAACGGTCTCTTCCGAAATGTTGCCCGACCAGATAATTAAATACTGCGAAAAGTTGAAGTAGGCCCAGATCATAATGAAGGCCAACAGCAGCTTACCGAGGTCGTGAAAATGTGCCGGAGCGACGACGCCCTCCAGAGGCTTGCGCCCCGCAAGCAAGACCATCACCGCAATCACAAACGAGAATGCTGTCAGCACCCAGTTGATGACGAAGATAAGGCCGAAGATGGTCGAGAACCATTCCGGCTCAAGCGACATCACCCAATCAACGGAAGCAAACGTGACGGTTAAAACAAAGAGCACCAGCCCCGGCCCGCTCAGCATTTGCAGGCTACGCGACAATCTACGGTTGGCCGTTCTGTCCTGTTCGCTTGACCACTTGTTCAATAAAAACGTCAGCCCCGCCCAGATGGCAAAGTAGATGGCGGTGCGAATTAAAAAGAACGGCACGTTGAGATACTTGTGCTTGGCTTCGACAATCTTTCGTATCGCAGGCTCGGCGATGTGCTCCGGGTGTATCCACTCGTAAATATGGTTCATCCCAAAGACGAGCGGGATAAACAGGATAATCATTAGCGGCAATGTTCGCGTTCCCGCTTCGAGTACGCGACGGATGACGAGTCCCCAAGCGCCGCCCGTCAGGTGTTGCAGCATCAGTAGCGCCAGAGAGCCGAGCGCAATGCCGATCCAGAAAACGAAGGCCAGCAAATACGAGCGGAAGAACTGCTCGACTCCGCCGCCCATGCTCGGCGGAAGAAAGATGCCGACACCCAGCAGGACTGCGAACACGACGCCGAGAACGAGCGCTCGCTGCTGGTAACGATTGACCTCCGCCGGAACTGTGTAGGTGGCGTCCAAGATTATTTTGGCCCTCCGGTATTCGGCAGTTGCGCCCCCGGCGCTGGCGCGTCCGTGGCGGCGACATTCTGCTGCGATAGCTGCAAGGCGCGAAGGTAAGCGATGATGGCCCAGCGGTCGCGCACAGGAACTTCCGCTTTGTAACTCGGCATCGAACCCCAGCCGTTAGTAATCACGTCGAAGAGATGCCCGACCCGCGCGTTTCTCAGCGCGTCCGTGTGATACGAAGGCGGCTTGCGAAAACCCCGCCGGACAATCATCCCATCGCCGTAGCCGGTGTTGCCGTGGCACATCGCGCAATAAATCTGATAACGTTCCTGCCCGCGATTGACGACCTCCGCCGTAATCGGAAACGGAAAATTCTCAACGTCGTTGGGATCGCCCTGCGCGGCGCTCGCCCCGCCGCTCGTTTGATTGGCCGCGCCCCCCGTGCGCGAAGCGCCGCTTGACTGCGCCGTATTGCCGCCGGTCGCCATGTCGCTATTGTTAGAGTTTTGATTAGCTTGAGCAGCCTGAGACGCATCCGTCTGGCCTGATTGCTGCGCGCCATCGTCGCCGCTCGTGCGTGCGCCCGCGTTCTGATTGGTGTTCGCCGCATTGCTGTTCTGGCCTGCGAGGCTGCGGTCAATCTTTCCGGTGTAAAGCTCCGTGTCGGCACGCAGGTAGCCGCGCGCCACAGTCCCTTCAATCAGCGGGCGCGAAGAAAGACCGTCTTTGAAAAAGGTGCTCGGCTCGTAGACCTCATAGCGCGGCTGATCCTGCATGTCCATGCGGCAACCGACCGAAAACAGTAGGCAGTAAGTAGTAAGCAGTAGGCAGTAAATAATGGGCCGCCGTGTGCCGACTCCTGACTCCTGACTTCTGACTTCCGACTTCTGTTGTTTAGACTTCAACATCAACCACCTCGCGCGCGTTCAGTGTTTGCATGAACTGCAAAGTCTTGTCGTAGTCAAAGAGCGGGTCTTTGGCTTCGATGGCGAGAAAGAAACGGTCGCGGCTCGCCAGTTCAAAGTTCGGCGCGTTGAACACCGGATGATAGGGCATCGGCAGTTTGTTCAAAGCGAGCATCCCGAAGACGGCAGCCAGCGCCGCGCAGAGCACGGTCGTCTCAAACGTAATCGGGATAAACGACGGCCAGCTATGAAAGGGACGCCCACCGACGTTAATCGGATATTCAATCACGGACAGGTAATACTGCATCCCGTAGCCGAGGATTGCGCCGACGATGCCGCCAATCAGCACCAGCATCGGCATCCCCGTTTTGTGAAATCCGATGGCCTCCTGTAGCTCTTCAATCGGATAGGGCGTGTAACCGTTAATCATCCGGTAGCCCTCCTCGTAAGAGCGCCGCGCCGCCGCGACCAAATCGGTAGGATTATCAAACTCTGCCATCAGCCCATAGAGCGGCGGCGTATGAACATTCAATGCTGCCGTCGTGTCTTTATCCATCGCTCACTCCGTTCGCAG
This sequence comes from Pyrinomonadaceae bacterium, assembly GCA_036387475.1. Lineage (GTDB taxonomy): Bacteria > Acidobacteriota > Blastocatellia > Pyrinomonadales > Pyrinomonadaceae > DASVTR01. Next base: position 239,712 of record DASVTR010000016.1, read on the forward strand.
TTTTCATGCTTCCTCGACTTCCGCTTCCGGCAGGATGGTGCGCATCTCGAAGATGGAGATGATGGGCAGGAAGCGTATGAAGAGGAACAAGAGACTGAAGAACAGTCCGATTGTGCCGATGAACATAGAGAAATCCCAGATCGTCGGCGAATACATGCCCCAGGACGAGGGCAGAAAATCCCTGTGCAGGCTGGTGACGATAATGACGAAGCGTTCCAGCCACATGCCGACGCTGACGATAATCGAGATGATGAACAGTATCGGCAGATTAGTTCTGAATCGTTTGAACCAGAGCAGTTGTGGGACAAGACCGTTGCAGAAAATCAACATCGCATAGGCCCACCAGTAAGGCCCGGTGATGCGGTTGTAAATCATGTAATACTCGTAGGCGTTGCCGCTGTACCAACCGAAGAAGGCTTCCATCACGTAGCCGTAGAAGACGATTAACCCGGTGGCGAGCATCACCTTCGCCATGTTCTGTATGTGGCGCATCGTGATGAAATCTTCGAGGCCGTAAAACTTGCGGAGCGGAATGGTCAGCGTTAAGACCATAGCGAAGCCCGCATAGATTGCGCCCGCCACGAAGTAGGGCGGAAAGATGGTCGCGTGCCAGCCGGGAAGTTGCGAAACGGCGAAGTCGAAGCTGACGATGGTGTGAACCGAGAGCACGAGCGGCGTCGCAAGTCCCGCCAGCAAAAGATAGGTCGCTTCGTAACGCGCCCAGTGTCGCGTAGAGCCGCGCCAGCCCATCGCTAAGAGTCCGTAAGTTATCTTCCAAGGCTTGCTCTTGGCGCGGTCACGCAAAGTAGCGAAGTCCGGAATCAACCCGACGAACCAGAAGAGCGCAGAGACGGTCGCATAAGTCGAAACCGCAAACACGTCCCACATCAAGGGGCTGCGAAACTGCGGCCAGATGCCCATTGTGTTCGGATAGGGCAGCATCCAGTAGGCGAGCCAGGGGCGGCCCGTGTGCAGGAGCGGAAAAAGCCCTGCGCAGGCGACGGCGAAGAGCGTCATCGCTTCGGCGAAGCGGTTAATCGAAGTGCGCCATTCCTGACGAAGCAGGAGCAGGATGGCGGAGATAAGAGTTCCGGCGTGGCCGATGCCGATCCACCAGACGAAGTTGATGATGTCAAAGGCCCAGCCGACGGGAACGTTGTTGCCCCAGATGCCGATACCTGTCACGACCAGATAGGTAATCGTCACCAAAAGCAATTGGGCCAACATGAAGGAGAGCGCAAACCCTATGTACCAGCCGAGCGGCGTCTTGCGCTTCAAGACTAAGGAACTAATCTTGTCCGTGACAGACCCGAAAGTGTGCCCCGGCTCAATCACAGGCACGGTCTTGTGTATGCCGACTTCACGATGTGGATTTTCGACCTTTTGCATGCGGGCTTCTCTCTCTTCGTTTAAGCCTTCTCCCCGATTTCAGGATTGGGGTTACGGAGCGCCGATAGATATGTCGTGCGCGGCTGCGTATTCAAATCTGCCAGCAGCGAATAATTGCGCTTCTCATGCTTGAGTTGCGAGACGCGGCTCTTCGGGTCGTTGATGTCGCCGAAGATAATGGCGTCGGTCGGGCAGACCGCCTGGCACGCCGTCACTATTTCGCCGTCTGTGATGTGGCGTCCCTCTTTCTCCGATTCAATCTTGGCCGACTGGATGCGCTGGATGCAGTAGGTACACTTTTCCATCACGCCGCGACTGCGTATGGTCACTTCCGGGTTGCGCATTAATTGATAGGTCGGCGTCGTCCAGTCCTGATAGAGCAGGAAGTTGAAGCGGCGTACCTTGTAGGGGCAGTTGTTCGAGCAGTAGCGCGTGCCGACGCAGCGGTTGTAGACCATGTTGTTCGTGCCTTCCGTGTCGTGCACGGTGGCGTGAACAGGACAGACCGGCTCGCACGGCGCTTGCTCGCAGTGCATGCAGGGCACGGGCATGAAGTATGGGCCAACAGGATTGCTGGCATCGTTGCCTCCGAAGTAGGCGTCAACGCGCAACCAGTGCATCTCGCGGCTGCGCATTACCTGTTCGCGACCGACGACGGGGATGTTGTTTTCCGATTGACAGGCGACGACGCACGCGCTGCATCCGACGCAACTGCTCACATCAATCGCCATTCCCCAGGCATAGCCGTTGCCCTGATCCTTGTAGTCGTAGGGCGGATACATAGACTCGTCGTAGCCGGGTTCGTGCTCTTCTTCGCGCGCGTGTTCAGGGTTCTTCAAATACTCTTCGAGCGTCGCAGAGCGAACGACATCGCGATTCTCCATGTTGAAATGAAGTTGCGTCGTAGCAAGCTCAACTTGCGCGCCCGACGCGGTGACTTTCGCGCCCGTGCCGAACCAGGGCAGATCGGCAGTCCTGATTTCGTAGGCGTTGAAGCCCACGTTGCTTCCGACCCGGCCCGCGCGACGGCGTCCATAGCCCAGATGCACCGTGATGACATCGTCTGGCTGGCCGGGCAGCACCCAGACGGGGACAGCCTTGCTTACTTTGCGCCCGCCGTATTCGAGCGTCACCGTGTCTGCGAAAACATTGCCGCCGTGCGTACCGATTTTGTTGACGAGGCCGAGCCGCTTGGCCGTGTTCGGACTAATCAGCGCAGCGTTGTCCCACGTCAGCTTGGTCAGCGGCTTCGGCAATTCCTGCAACCAGCCGTTGTTTGCAAAGCGCCCGTCGTAGATGGTCGGGTCTGTGCGAAAGACAATTTCCAGCGTGCCGGAAGATGAGGGCTGTGAGCCAGGAGATGGAGCTTGGTCGGAAGTCCTGACCGTTAATCCCTGCTTCGGTGGAAGCGCTGTGTTGGCGATGTAGCCGTCGTGCACCGCCTGCCGCCATGCTTTCTCGAAATCATTGGGCGAGGCCAGACTCCCGGAGATAAGAGGCGCGCGATTGCTCACAACATTATTGCCGCCGCTATTGTTTCCGGCATTCGCAGTTGACTGTCCTGCTGAGCTTGCGGGTTGTTGCGCGGGGCTTGCCGTTTGCGCTGGCTGGTTGGCCGCTGGCCTCTGCTGATTAGCAGAAGGCGCGGGCGTCGTTCCGGCTGGCGGAAGTGCTGCTGCGCTGCTGCGTGCGTTAGCAGCGCCGCCGCCGGTCATCTGTCCCTGCCAGAAGTCGCGCAGGATGTCGTAGCCTTTGCGGTCAAACTGGTTTGAAAAGACGGCCAACATCTCGTGCGCCGTGTGGCCCACGTAAAGCGGCGCGATGAGCGGTTGAATGATAGAGACAGTGCCGTCATTGGAGCGCGCGTCGCTCCATGATTCAAGATAGTGAGCCGCAGGGATGTGCCAGTGTGAATACTCGGAAGTCTCGTCTTTGTGCAGGCTGAGATGTACACGCAGCTTCGCTTTCTGAAAGCTGTCGAGAAAGTGCAAATCAGCCGGAGCGCTGTAAACGGGATTGCCGCCGACGACGACGAGAAGTTCAACCGCGCCCGCGTCCAAGTCCTGCACCAACTCGCGTAGCGATTGCGTATTGCCATTGAAATTGGCCGGGGTGAACTCAACAGGGTCTGTGTAGAAAACTGTTTGGCCGACGTTGCCGAGCGCTTCGTTCATCGCGTGGGCCAACGCGTGAACGGCCGGAGATTGTTCGTCGCCAGCAATGACGATGCTCTTGCCGCGTGCTTCGGGTCGTTGCAAATCGCGGACGAGTGCATTGATCCAATTCGCGTGCGGGCCTGTTGCTGCTCCTTGAGCGCCCGCTGATGCGACGCCCAGCCCGGCGGCCACCGCTCTCGCGAAGCCTTCAATCTCACTGGGCTTGAGCGGCAACCTGTGGTCGGCCTTCGCGCCCGTATTCGTCGGCGTGCTCTCGACGACGTAAAGGCGGTTCATGTCCGTCTTGCCATCGACAAGGCGACGCTTCGAGGCGAAGTCGCGGCCATACCAGAGATTGCCTGGGCCGCAGGCCAGAAAGTCTGAATCGATGGCAAAGATGCGGTCAGCACGCTCGAAGCGGTAAAGCGTATTGACAGGTTGGCCGAAGGCAGCTATTGCCCCGGCCCGCGTGTTGTCGCGTCCGGCAGGCTCGTAGCTGTGCCATTTGGCCGAAGGAAACTCTCTGAGCACAGTCTCTATCTGAAAGGCGAGCGTCGGTGACGTGACCGTTTCGGTCAGAAAACGCAGGCCCGCGCCGTTTGTACCGCGCTGCTTCATATCTTCGAGCACCGTCCGCATGTCGCCGACAAACGCCGTCCAGTGGCGTATCTCTTCGCGGAAGGTCAGGGTTTGCGAACGGTCGGGGTCGTAAAGGTCCAGGAGCGATGCCTGCGCGAAAAGGTCTGTCGCGCTTGAGCCGGGAGCTTCGGGGCGGTCTGGATAACGGCTGTTCGGGTGTTCCGGGTTGCCCTCGATTTTGGTCGGGCGGCCTTCGTTGCTTTTGACCAGGAGCGCGGTCGCCACGCCTCCCATTGGAAACGCGCTGGCGAAAAACAGCGGCTTGCCCGGAACCATCTCTTCCGGCGAGTTGACGTAAGGAACAATCTTCTCCGGCGGTTGATACGAGCAGCCCGCAAGCCCTGCCAGCGCCAATGATGCGCCCATCAGTTTCAGGAAGGTGCGACGACTCGTCGTATCGTCCCAGTCTTCTGCGTGCTGCGGATACTCGCGCTCCATGAACTCGCGAAACTCCGGCGTCTCGGCGAACTCTTCGAGGCTGCGCCAGTAGGCTTGGCCCGTGCGCGCCTGCTCGGCCAATACGCGCTCGCGTATCAACGCAAAATTAGTATGACTATCTTGACTAGGCATCTAAAATTTATCCTTCAAAGTCTACCTGTGACAGGTCGAGCAGCTTTCGAGAATGTTGCGCTTCTGAATCTTGTACTCTGTAAGCAGCTTGCGCCCTTCCGCCAGTTCTTCCGCAGTCTTATTCTCCGGCCTCCACTTCATGTCGAAGACCTTCTCCTTCGGCCTGACGAAGCGCTCCGGCGCGCGGTGACACTCCAGACACCACTCCATCTGTAAAGACGATGCCTGATAGACGAGCGGCATCTCGTCAACGCGACCATGACAGCTAGAACAGCCGACGCCTTTGTTGACGTGTATGCTGTGATTGAAATAGGCGTAGTCTGGAAGGTCGTGAACGCGCGTCCATTCGATGGGCTTGCCCGTGCGCCAGCTTTCGCGTACGGGTTCGAGATAAGGGCTGTCGGCCCAAATCTGCGAGTGGCAATTCATGCAGGTCTTGGTTGGCGGCATCCCGGCTGAAGCTGCCGTCTCGACAGACGTGTGGCAGTAGCGGCAATCAATGCCGTCGTCGCCCGAATGATGCTTATGGCTGAATTGAACGGGCTGCTCGCGCTCGACGAAAGCGCCTGTGTTCCAGGACGAGCGATTGATTTCGGCGAGCACCCAGAGCGCTGCCAGCAAGATAAAAATAGCTCCAAAGATACTCAGCTTTGCCAGCACGTTAGTGCTGTGATGGAAAATTTGCGGCATCGCGCGGCCTTTCCCCTTTAACCTTCCACAAGACCCTTTTTCGAGGCGGAAGTGCAGCAAGAAGCCGGCGACGCGTGCGGACACGGCGATACGCACAAGCCTCTAAAGGTTGCGCTCGACATGCCAGGTCGGTACACGTGCGCCTTGTTCTCCCCCTCGTTTTTCTGTACTGCTTGAATTTTCAAAGTGATACTACATAGTTTTTAATCCGGTGTGCAAGTTTTCACTTAATCAAAGTCATGAAAAGTTTTGCCAAACTGGCAGCACTATTTCTTATTTGCCGCGAAAGGGTGTATGAGAGTATTAGAATCTACAACTTTCGATAGAGTATAAACTGGGCCTAAGTTTGAGCTTGATGAAACGAACATTCGCAAAGGGAGGGAGAAGATGAGCACAAAGCCGAGTCAAAAGAAGCAGCAGGAGACGGGCGAGGGACGACGCGCGCGGCGCGTGAGCAAGAAAGATCAGATTATCGCGCTCTACTTATCGGGGATGAGTGAAGTCGAAGATTTGGCGATTATTACCGGGTCGCGTCCGAGCTACGTCGGGTCTGTGTTGCAGGAAGCGGGCTTGATTAGCAGCTACTTTGATCTCTACACCTCGACCGCCCATCCGATGAACGTCTATTCGAAGTTCTTCGCGGGCAAGCTCAGCTTTAAAGACGAGGCGGCGGCGCAGGCCAGCGTAGAGTTGATTGACCGCCTCTATGGTCAATTCGAGTTTGCCGGAGACAGGGCGGGACAGCACCATGCGTTGATGATGGCGCTCGTCATGTTTGACCGCGCGCGTTGGACGGGAAAAGGCAGGGAAGCTGAAATCTTTCGCCGCTGGTTAATGCTCCGGCTCGAAGAAGCTGATTTGACCAGCAGCAGCGAAATTGATGAGGGCGTCGATGATGAAAGCGAAGCTCATGAAAGCCTGGCGGAAGGCTAAGGCTTTCGCTTAACGCTTGCTGTGGTAGAGGTCTGCGACGCCGACTGTCAGACCTGCAAAGACGCCGACGCGCGGCGCATCACTGTTTAAGCCGAAACGCAATCCGGCATCAAAGACGAGCCGCCGGTTCGCTTTGTAAGTCAGCGCGCCGAGCGCATACAGCCCTCGCGGTTGCACGTCGTCCTTGCTCTGTCCAGACAGTTCTGCCTGAAAGCCGAAGTTGTTTTCAAATTCGCGCGAGATGTTAAGGGCAGCCTGTCCGCCCGTCACCCAACCATCTTCGCCCTCGCGCCCGACGATGAGATAAGCGCCGTTGAAGTCTATGTCGGTCTCGCCGATTTTCTTACTTAAGAGCAGGATGATTTTGTGATCCACGCGGCCCGTGCCGAGTCCTTTCGCGGCGCTCGCCGAAGGCAGTTTGGCGTAGTAAGCGAAGGCCAGCGCCGGGTGCTCTTCCGTATCTTTGAGCGCGACGACCTGAAAGCCCAGGCGCGTATCGCCGATGCCCGTCATGCGCTCGCCCGTCTCATCCGTTTCGGATTTCAAAGTGTCCAGGTCTGCTTCCAGAAGAATGCGGCTGCTGGCGGCGAAACGCAGGGCCAGCGGGAGCGTCTGCTCTGTGCGAAACTCGCTGGAGCGAAAATTCGCGTCGTAGCCGTACTCAAGCTGTAGCACGCCCGGCTTATGAATCTCAGCGGGATTGGCGACGCCGGGCCGCGCGGGCTTGATGAACTCTTCTTCCTCTGAACTTTGCGCGGGCTGTGCTGACGAGGAGAGCGGAAGCGCGTCCGTCGTAGTTAAAATCTGCTGGGCGTTGGCACGCGCACAAGTCACTAGGAAAAGCAGCGCAAACAACAAAAGGCCCGAACGTTGTAGCCTGTAACCTTTGTGTTTGCCTTGTGATTGAGCGAAGACGGGCGTGATTGTCATTCTTGTTAACCCTCCCTTAGATTGCTCGCTCTCGACGGGGTTGCGCTTAAGGCGCTGAAGATGAGCGCGGTTGGCTGAAGTGTCGTCTGTTCGCGCGGCGTGCCGTACTGCTTTTTTTTTAACTAGCGGGAAGAAAAAGCAGCCGCGTCGCGCGCCAGCATCGCCGCGCCGATGGAGACTGCATCCGCGCCGAGCGCGGCGGCGGCAATCTGCGTCGCTTCAAAACAGGGTTGAAAGGCGCGTCGTCCGGCCTCGCGGATAATCGGGTTGAGAATCAGGTCGCCAGCCTCCATTACGCCGCCGCCGAGCACTATGCGCTCTATGTTCAAGAGGTTGATGACGGAAGCGACAGCCGCGCCGATGTACTTGCCTGTGCGCTCGATCATCAGGAGGGCGAAGTCGTCGCCGTTTCTGGCCTCGCGCGCAACGTCTGCGGCTGTGAAGTCTTCCTCAATCGCCAGCTTCGAGAGCGAAGAGGTGTTATCGCGGTAGAGCCTTTCTTTAGTGCGTCGGACGATGTTGGGCGCAGACGCAACGGTCTCAAGACAACCCGTGTTGCCGCACATACACTCGATGCCTTCGGCGTCAATCGTGATGTGCCCAAACTCTCCGGCAAACCCGCTCGCTCCGAGCCACAGCTTGCCGTCGAGAATGATTGCGCCGCCGATGCCTGTGCCGATGGTGGCGAAAAACATATCGCGGCTGCCACGGCCAGCGCCGACCTTGTATTCGCCATAGGCGGCGGCGTTCGCGTCGTTTTCCAGTTCGACGCGCAGCCCCGTGGCCTTCATCAATTCGGAATGAATATCGCCGCGCACGACCGACGGCAAATCCGTGGAGACCAGCACGCGGTCAGTCTGGCGATTAACAAGGCCCGGAATGCCGACGCCGATGGCGGCGATATTCGGCGCGACATCGCGCAACTCTGCGACGGCGCGCTCCACCTGCCGTGTGATCGCTTCCGGCTCAAGGACGGCTTCGCGGCGTTCGACGACGCGCCCGTCCTCTGCCACCAGCGCAGCGCGAAGCTTAGCGCCGGAGACATCAACGCCGATGTAATGAGTTGCCGATTGAGTCGAATCTGCCATTTTTCGGAGCGTGTCACACGCCGTCAACCGAAACAAGTTGCGCCAGGGCGGGAAGCGCGGGCATTGTAATAACGATTTGCAGGGCTGTCAAACAAAGCCCTCTCCGTGTAGAATGATGAAGAATTAATTCATTTCATCATTTACTCATTGAATCAATGAACTAATGATAAAATGAGCAAATAATAAAAATGAAAATTCGCTCTCTCCTGCTGCCGACGGACTTTAGCGAGTGCGCTAACTACGCGCTCTCCTATGCCGCCTCTTTTGCGCGAGAGGCCGGGGCTTCGATCATCTGCGTACATGTTATCGAGACAGTCGTGCCGACGGTCGGCTATTCCGGCGTCACAGAACCCTTGCCGATGGCAGACATCAGCGAGCAGTTGGAAGAGTCTGCGACGCGCGAACTGCCGAAGATTGCGCGGCAGGAAGAATGCTCCGGCCTGGCCGTCGAGCAAGTGATTACACACGGCGACGCGGCCTCCGAGATTGTTCGCGTTGCCAAAGAACGCAAGGTTGATTTAATCGTGATTTCGTCGCACGGGCGCACAGGCTTGGGGCGCATGCTCTTCGGCTCGACCGCCGAACAGGTCGTTCGCCACGCGCCCTGCCCCGTGCTCGTCGTCAAGCCACCACAAGAGGAAAGTGGTCAGTAGCCGGTGGTCGGTGGTCAGTTAAAGCAATCGTCCTAATCATTGACCAACGACCACTGACCACCGACCACTGTTTTATGGATATTAACGAACTTATCAAGGACTACGGTTTCTACGCGATCTTCTTCCTGACGATGTGGGAGGGGGATATTACGCTTCTGCTAGCAGGGGTGTTGGCCCATCACGGTGCGTTTGGCGAGTACGGTTTCGGGCAGGTCTTCATCGTCGGCACGCTGGGCGGGATGGCTGGCGACAGTTTGGCTTACGGCGGCGGGCGCGGCTTTGAGATGAGCGTGCGCAAGTTCCGCTTTTACAGGATGGCGGCTCCGCGCATTCAGCGCCTCGTCGATAAGTTCGGCACGCTCTCAATCTTTATCGTCAAGTATATCTACGGCCTGCGAATAGCGGCCTGCGTCTTTTACGGCGTAGGTAAAATGCGTTTCCCGCGCTTTCTGCTGCTGACGTTTTCGAGTTGCGCGGCGTGGGTGTTGGTCTTGAGCGGTCTTGGTTATTTTTTCAGCGGCGCGATTACGAAATTCATCGGCGATTTTCAAGACATAGGAAAGTATCTGCTGGTCATCGTGGTCGTCGGCATCATCGGGTTTTACCTGTTGGAACGCTTCTGGCTATCGAAGAAGGTCGAGGAAGCCGACCCGGAAAAGTTGCAGGAGCTGGAACACGCCGCGCAGGAAAAACTGCACACCATCAGTCAGGAAATCCGCGAGACGATGCACTTGCCGCCAGCACCGCGCCGTAAAGACGCGCCCAATCCGAACCGTCCACCGAAAAGCGGCGAGGCTGGCGGAGACTGAATTCAATTTTGGATTTTGGATTTTAGATTTTGGATTTTGGATTAAGCGAGTGACGGAAGTTGAACTTTCCAAAATCCAGTTTCAGGATGCAGCAGCACCCTAATCTAAAATCCAAAATCTAAAATCCAAAATCGGAAAGGTTTCTCAGTGATAATTGAATCATCCGCGCCGACGCGCGTTGATCTGGCCGGGGGCACGATTGACATCTGGCCGCTCTACCTTTTTCATCCAAACGCTTCGACCGTTAATTTCGCCATCAGTTTGCTGGCCTCCTGCCGCATCGAGACGCGCGACGATGATCGTATTATCCTCGAATCACGCGACCGCAAAGTCTCTTTTGAAACACGGCTTTCAGCCATCGAGGATTTGATTCACGAAGAGCGCCTTGAGTTGATAGCGAAACTCGTCCACTTCTTCAAGCCGGACGTGGGCTTTCATCTCATCGCGGATAGCCAGGCTCCTGCGGGCGCAGGACTGGCTGGCTCGTCTGCTCTCAACATCGCCTGCATCGGCGCGCTCAATCGCCTCGTCGGCAATCGCTATGACGAGCGCAAGTTCGTCACCATCGCCGCCAACATCGAGACGACTGTGATACGCGTGCCCGCAGGCTTTCAGGATTACTACTCTGCGCTCCACGGCTCGACAAGCTGTTTGCACTTTCGCCCCGACGGCATCCGCCGCGAACCCCTCATCATTGACGAAGCGACGCTCGAACGGCGCATCAGCATCTGCTATACGGGCGAGCCGCGCCTGTCCGGCACAAACAACTGGGACATTACCAAACGCCACATCGACGGCGACCCGGAACTCTTTCGTCTCTTCGACGGCATACGCGATTCCTCTTTACGGATGCGCGAGGCGCTGCTCGTCAACGACTGGCAGATGGTCAGCCGAACGATGCGCGAGGCGCATCCGAATCGTAAGCGGCTGGCTCCGGGCGTGACGACGCCGCAGATGGACACGCTGGTCGAGAAAGCGCTCGCTAATGGCGCTGAGGCAGCCAAGGTCTGTGGCGCGGGCGGCGGCGGCTGCATCGCTTTTCTCTGTGCAGAAGGCCGCAGGAATGATGTCGAGCGTGCGCTCAACGAAGAAGAAGGCGTTGAAGTCCTCGATTGGCGACTCGCGCGCGAAGGCCTGGTCATACGCGAGAGCTAATCATAAAACGATGAGCGCGGAACGATGAACGATGAAGTAAAAGCAGCTTGCCTTTTACTTCATCGTTCATCGTTCCGCGCTCATCGTTTCCTTTTTATTCTCCGCCGAGCAGTGCTTTACGCCGCTTGGCTTCGGCGACGACGGCTTGAAGGCGTGCGATCTTCTCTTCGCGCGTCTCGCCGGGGACGGGGCCGGATGCTCCCGGTATCGGCCCTAAATCATTGGCCGAAGCTCCGGCTTGTGTGGCGGGCGAAACTGTGTCGGGCGCCAGGTCTGCGGGCGTTTCCGGCCCTGCGACGGGCGAGGCCGTGGCCGCCGCCGGACTCAAGGGGGCGGCTGAAGCCATGCCTGTAGCGGCCTGCGCTTCGGCGGCGGGGCGATGTGCGTCTGCCTCTGCGGAGGAATCCGTGCCGGAAGTAGAAGCGGCGGTGGGCGTTGTGCGCGCGGCGTCTTGTGTCGCGCCAGCCGCACCAGCCGCTTCATCTCCTTCAAGCAGTGCTTTACGTCGTTTGGCTTCTGCGACGACAGCTTTCAGACGCGCGAGTTTTTGTTCAGGGGTTTCTCCGGGCACAGGGCCGGACGCTCCCGGTATCGGCCCTAAAGAGGCTGCCGAAGGAGCGTGTGTTGCGGCTGCGGCGGGCGGCGCTTGAGCTTGCTGTGCGGCTGGCTGCGGCGGAGCGGCTGCGGCGGGCGCTGTTGCCCCGCCTTCCGCGTCTGCTTCGAGCAGCGCTTTACGCCGCTTGGCTTCCGCTGCGACGGCCTTGAGCCGCGCCAGTTTCTGTTCGGGAGTCTCGCCGGGGACGGGGCCGGACGCTCCCGGTATCGGGCCGAGCGAGGTTTCCGAAGGCGACTTGACGTGCGCCGTGGCGGGCGCTGAAGGCTTGGCTGCTGCTGCTGGCTTGGCGGCAGCAGTCGCAGCAGGTTTAGCGGCAGCAGGCGCGTGCTGCGGCGCTGCTTCGACGAGCACGTAAACGCCCTTTTCGTTTTTCCTGATGGCTGGCAGCGAGCCGCCCGCCGCTTTCAGCAGTGCGGCCAGTTCTTTTTCGACGAAGCGCTGCTGCTTATCAACGTCGCGGACGTGGCCCAAAGGCGGCCCCATGTAGAGCGTGCCGCAACTCTGGCACTTAAAGAGCACGTCGTCGCCGCGCAGGTGTTTTCTGGCATCCTCGCCGCCCGTGCCCAGTTGTTTGATATGGCCGTTGCAGAGCTTGTTTTTTTCGTTCCGGCGATTGCAGACGGTCTGAGCGTTGGTGATTTTTTCGGGGACTGCGGTCGTCGTCTTCAGCGTGGTGGTTGCGTCGGCTGCCATAGCTCTCGCTTGCTTCCTTTTGGTTTTGAGACTGCTCGGTTGCGGCTTGATTTTCTCGGACGGCGTTTATCTTACAAAAGAAAGGCCGAAGGAGGAAGCAAAAAGGAGAAAAGGAGAAACTGCCGAAGGCCGTCTTCCACTTTGGCCTTTTACCTTTTACCTTTTGCCTTTATATTGTCTGGCGCATGTTGAAAAAGTTGCTCGGTGCTCTGTGGCGCGGCGCGCCGGTGAGCGTACGGCGTTTGACGATGCGCCTGACCCAGCCGCGCTTTGCAGTCACCGCCGGGGCTGTGGTCACAGACGATGATGGGCGCGTGCTGCTGCTCAAGCACGTCTTTCGCGCAGGCTCTGGCTGGGGTATTCCCGGCGGCTTTATAGAGAAAGGCGAGCAGCCGGAAGAAGCGTTGCGCCGCGAATTGGAGGAAGAGATAGGTCTCAAGCTCAGGCAGGCAGAGATTGTTTTCGTGCGGACGCTCAAGCGGCCCGCTCAGCTTGAGATTATTTTCCGCTGTCGCCCTCAGGGAGAGTTTGCGCCGCGCAGCGTCGAGATCAAGAGCGCCGAATGGTTTGCGCCCGACGCTTTGCCAACAGAATTGAGCCGCGACCAGCGGCAACTGATCGAACGAGTGCTCCGTCAGGAAAAGCAGCAGTCAGGAGTCAGAATTCAGAATCCAGAATAGGCGGCTGAAACCACATTCTTTTGATTTTGTTTTCTTCTGACTCCTGACTCCTGACTCCTGACTTCTGCTTTCACTTATTCTGTAGGAGAGAAGAGAATGGTAAACCTAATCCCGTCGTCAGACACCGTCATGCAAATCTTAAAGCGCACGGGCGCTTACCGCGAGGGCCATTTCGTTTACCCGTCGGGCAAACACACGCCCCACTACTTTCAGATGCCGCTCGCCTTTCGCTACTACGACACGGCGCGCGTCCTGGCAGTCGCGCTCTCGCGCCTGTTCCGCGTTGACCGCGACGTTGCCAGCCATCTGCCGAAGGTCGCCATCATCAGCCCCAGTTCGGGCGGCATCCCCGTCGCCTTCGGCGTCCGTGAAGCTTTGAACGCAGAGCAGATTTACTGGGCCGAGCGAGAGGAAGGCAAGCGCATGTTTCGCCAGTACGTCAATCAGGGTGAAGTCAATCCCTGCATTATCGTTGACGACATTATCCGCAGCGGCAGCGCGATTGAAGAGACGGTCGGGCTGGTTCAGGAACTCGGAGCGAAGATTATCGGCTGCGGCACAATAGTGCGCTTCACCTCCGCGCCGAAAGAAATCGTTGACGGCGTGCCAATCAAATCCCTCATCGAATTCGAGTCCAAGATGTACGACAACTCGGAGACCTGCGCCGACTGTAAGAGCGGCGTAGATGCAGAACACGTACGCTTCTAAGAGCAGTGGTCAGTGGTCGGTGGTCAGAGAAGAAGTCAGCTTTTGTTTTTAACTGACCACTGACCACCAATCACTGACCACTAAATCTCGTGTCTATTGGCGAGCGCCTTGTCCATCGTCACTTCGTCAACGTATTCGAGGTCTGAGCCGACGGGCATACCCATCGCGATGCGTGTGACGCGCAGGCCCAGGGGCTTTAAGAGACGGCTGATGTAGTTGGCCGTGGCCTCGCCTTCGGTGTTCGGGTTGGTGGCTAAGATGACCTCACGCACGTCCACCCCGTCGTTATTCTCCGGCTTCAAACGCGGCAATAAGTTTTGCAGATGAAGGTCGTCCGGCCCGATGCCGCGAATCGGCGAGAGGCTGCCGTGCAGGACGTGGTAGAGACCCTTGTAGCTGCGCGTCTTTTCGACCGCCACCAGATTGTACGGCTCTTCGACGACACAAATCATAGAGCGGTCGCGCGACGTAGCAGAGCAGAAGCGGCACGGGTCAACGTCCGTCAGATTGTTGCAGACCGTACAGAAGACGATGCTGCGCTTGACCTCTCTCAACGCCTCTACGAAGCGCTCGACATCACCTTCCGGCACGCGCAGGATATGAAACGCCAAACGCTGCGCCGTCTTATGACCGATGCCCGGCAAGCGTTTGAACTCGTCTATCAGCTTCGTGACTGGTTCGGCGTATTCAAGCATTTCGTATTTTGGATTTTAGATTTTGGATTTTAGATTGGCATGTTTCTAAGCCTTGAGTTTGGATTTTGAGCGACCAGGTTTCCCGCCGCACTAATCCAAAATCTAAAATCCAAAATCCAAAATTAAAACAGTCCCGGCGGAAGCATCCCGCCGAGCTTGCCTTTCATCGCTTCCTCAACCTTACGATTGGCTTCGTTAAGCGCGGCGACAATCATGTCTTGCAGCATCTCCACGTCGCCCTCCTTGACGGCCTCCGGGTCAATCTTAACGGCCTCGACTTCGTGATTGCCACGCATCTGCACCGTCACAACGCCGCCCCCCGACGAAGCCTCGACGAGCAAGTCCTCCATCTCCTTCGCCATCTTCTCCTGCATCTGTTGGGCCTGCTTCATCATCTGCTGAATATTCATCCCACCGGGAAATTTCATCGCCCTGTACCTCGCTTCGCTGCTGATTAATAAGTTTCGGATTCGCTTCTGTCCCTCATCCTAACTTTCATCGCGTCTGAAATGCAACGGTAGTTGGTGCGCGCTGAATCTTGAGGCTCAAAACTCTTTATCTGCGATACAATCATAGATGTTAGAATATTGAGGGTATCCTGCTTATGGCAACGGAAGTGAGTAAGGCTCAGGTTGACCGCTTAGGCGAGCGTCTGAGGAAAGGCAACATTAGCGACGACGATTTGCGGCTTCTCGATTCATATCGCCGTTCGTTTTCTGAGGTCTATGAGTTTGTTGCCGGAGCTATCCGAAAAGAGTTAGCGCTTGAGCCAACAGGAAGACCGGCGAAATCAACCACGTCTATCGCTGATAAGCTGCGTCGAGAAAGTATTCGATTAACTCAGATTCAGGATATTGCAGGCTGTAGATTAATTGTAGCGGACATAGCGGAACAAGATTCAGTTGTTGAATCTCTCAAAACCCTCTTTGAACACACTACGGTCATTGACCGGCGCGAGAAACCCAGTCACGGTTACAGGGCTGTCCATGTGGTCGTCAAATATGGTGGCAAGTTGATTGAGGTACAGGTTCGGACTGCGCTGCAACACCTCTGGGCTGAGCTTTCGGAAAAGGTTTCAGACGTTACAACCCCGGCGATTAAATACGGTGGTGGCAATGAAGGCATTCAAAAGTGGCTGCTAGAATTGTCTTTGACAATTGCCGAAGAGGAATTGGATGAAGCTGAGTTAGAAAAGGAGCAGATGAGGGATAATCTGACAAATGATGAGAAGGATGAAATATCCAAAAAGCAAGAAACGTTGATTTCATTTAGGCAAGAATTATCGGAGACTTTTGTTCTCTCCATTGAGATTTTAGAAGAGCTAAAAGGAGAAAGTGATGATATTTCTGATTGAGTATGACCGTAGCCAAGGCCGCATCATCACCTTGAGAAAGTTTGACGACTCGGAGCGGCAGAAGGCTGACGAAGCACGCCTCGAAATGGAACTTGAACTTAACCGTCTTGGGACGGAGCGCGAGGTGGTTATACTTGAGGCCGCCAGTGAAAAGGCTTTGCGGCGGACGCATCGCCGTTACTTTGAGGATTTATCCGAACTCGTTAATTTGCCCGCCGCGTGAGAATTACTAATCAGAGATAGCAGCAAAGCGACACTCGCCTTGCGCGAATAAGGGACGACCTGACGCGCATCTTGCTTTGTGCGATACAAAGTAACCTCCCCCTGATGAACGTTAGTTGGATGCAAACCGAAGACGGTCAAGCTATCCACTAAATCACACGAAGATTAGTGACCCTTCGCGTGAGTTGGTGGATAGTTTTGTGGCTTGACTGCGTGCTGTTGCTTATCTGGGACTTCTACGCGGGCCTGTCGGCAAGTCTTTGACGTTGGCTCGCCAGACGCCGCGCCCGTGTGTAAAGACGTAGAGCATCGTGCCCGTTTGATTGAGCACTACGTCGTAGGCGATGGCGTTTGGCATCCCGTCGGTGATGGAAAACCATCTCGCTCCGGCGTCGAGTGAACGGTACGTTCCCTTGTCTGTGGCGACATAGATGTCTTTCGAGTTGGCGGGGTTAATGACAATGGAGTTGACGTTGGCATCCGGCAGACCCATTGTGGTGTCTACCCAATTGTTGCCCTCTAATTTCCGCAGGCGCGGCGTGCCGGACGCGGCCCACAGCCCTGCATAGACTGTGTTGGGATTGTCCGGGTCAACCGCCAGAGTTCTGACCATAGAAAAATTCGCAAGGTCGAAGGTGGCGTCGCTCAGCGAAGCTGCTTTGTTCACACCCGTGCTCGTGAGCTTGAATACCTTTGCGCCGCGAGCGACGTAAATCGTAAATGAAGAGAAAGCCGGAGCGATTGCCGTTATCACAGCACCATCGTTCGGAAACTGTGAGCGCCCACCGAAGCCGTGCCAGGTGTCTGCGCCGTCCAGAGATTCATAAAGCATATCGGTGACGGCTAAGAGATGTTGTGAATTCTTCGGGTTGATGGCTAAGGGCGGCAGAAAATCACGCCCGCCGCAGGGCGAGATATCCCGGCTGGCATCCCGAAAGGTGAACCCGCCATCAAGCGAACGTCTGACCAAAGCTCCGTCATTCCGGGTGATGTAGACGCGCTGATAATTCTGCGGGTCAAAGACGATGCTTCCGACTTCGCCTCCCTGAACTCTGAACCAGTTGCCTCTATCAATTGTCGCGTAGGTTCTGACAAACCCGCTGTCGTGCATACTGCCAATCAGAGAAGGAGATAGTTCGTTGCTGACCGCGCCGCGATAGAAGTGGACGTTGCCGAGCGTTTCGTTGAGGTTCGTGTAGGTTTGACCGTAATCTTCGGATTTGTAGATGCCGCCGTCCGTAGCGATGAAAATTTTGCGCGCGTCGCCGCGAACTACACCAACGGCCTGCAAGTCATAGTGCGTCTTCCGGTTTCTGTATGGACTGATTTTATCAGGGTCGGCGGTGGTAGGATTAGCTTGAGCCGGGTCGGATTCGGTATACGTGCTGAACTTCCACTTTTGGCCGCTATCCGTGCTGGTTAATAGCTCAAGGCTGGCGACGTAGATGGCATCCGTAGTCTGCGCGGTCGAGGACATTCTCTGAACTGCGATGCCGAAGACGCCCCAATTGCCGGGGAAGACCATCGCCACGTATTGCCAGCTATTGCCGCCGTTCGTGCTCTTGTAGACTTTGAGGTCGAATTGATGACCACCCTCAGGAGAGTCTGGAATGTAAACCTGCATGGCGAGATAAAGTATCCCCTTCGGTTTCTTATCAAACGCGCCCCGCCCTCTTTGCCCTGACGTTCCACCAGCGCCTGAGTTCGGGTCGAACTGAAGCGCCAGGCGCATCATGTTGCCTGCCGGGACGCCGGTCGTGAGTCTCGAAAAGGATGGAGGGCTTTCGCCGGAAGACTGCCCGATGAGGGGAGGATTACTCCTCCAGATTCCATTGCAGCCGGGATTGTCTGTGACATACCAACCAGTGTCAAGGGGACTACTGGCCGCATAAACGGTGCTCGGAGTCGTAGTGTGGTCAATCACAACGTCGCTAATTTGTGAGCACGCGCCCATCTTGACTGACCCCCAGTTGTGCCCGCCGTCAGTGCTGATGATTAGCCCGCGATTCGTCGCCGCGTAAATGTTTCTGGGATTGCCCGCATCAACCGCAATCCGACTGACCTTAGCGCCGACGAAGACTCCCGCAGGGTCTGGCAGCAGCCTCCATGTTTCACCCGCATCGCGGGAACGCAGAATGCCGACTCCGGGATATGCGTCGTAATACTGGATAAACTCTCCCGTGCCTGCGTAGATGACGTTGCTGTTGGTTGGGTCAAAGGCGAGCGCGCCGATGGAAAGGTTGGGTTGAGTATCTGTTTTCGGTATCCAGTTACGGCCACCGTCCGTGGTCTTCCAGACTCCGCCGCCGGATGTTCCGATATAGACGGTTTTCTCATCCAGGACGGCGAGGGACGAAACTCTCCCGGCGATGGGTATAGGCCCGACAAAGCCGTCATTCTCAGTGACGGAAACACCCTGACCCATGATTGGCTTCGGCCCCACAAATGTCCAGGGGTTAGATTGCTGAGCCTGTGTCGGCTCAGCAATCTAGACTGCGATGAGCAGCAAGCTCAAGGCTGCGATGGTTCTGGTCTTCATTTTGTTTTCCTTTCTCGGCGGTGCTGTGAGTTCTTGCGCGGCATAGTTATTCATCAGTCCGTTGACGGATGAAAGTGACGCTCAAGTTGAGGGTAGCGTTGGGGGCGCGGGCGGCGTGTGCGGGACACGCCGCCTGTATCCATGTGTAAACGTCTTGCAGACACGTGGCTCGCCCCTACCTTAAGGCAGGGGAGCGATCACCTTGAGCGTGGTTAGACCATGAAACGTCTCAAGCCGGAAGTATTGGGCTGAGGAGCTATCAAAGCTGAACTTCCCGCTCACATCCAGCCCGAACTGGGGTGTGGTCGAAGTGCCGGAGTTAATTTGCAGGCTAAAGCCGGGGGCTGGCAGCAGGTTCGCAAACTGGACGCTGGTGGGAGTGACGGGTGTTCCCGGCGGGCGGATGCCGACGCCCTTGCCCCCGGAGGCGCGTGCATCGACGAGCAGAGGATAGCCCAGGAACTGAAGCGTGGACGTGCCCTGACCGGCAAGAAAACCGTTGCGGCTGATGTCGTACTTCTCTTCGTAGGAAAATGTTCCGTCCGGTTTAAGCCGGAAAAGGAAGGGCGACACCATCCCCGGACTCTGCTGTACCGCATAAGAGTCCGGAACCATCTGGCACGTCTTGTAGGTAAACCATTGGCTGCGCGGGATGACCAGCAGCACGCCCGCACCCGCAAGATAACGTGCATCGAGCGTGACCTTCAGCCCGACGATTTTGAGTGTGGAAGTTCCCCTGCCGGAGAGAAAGCCCTTCTGGCCTGTCTGCCCGGCAGGCGGGGTTACGTCGAGGCCCGCAGGATATTCGACCTTCCCCTCGTCTGTCACCGTAAATTGGAAATCGGCGTTGCGGCCAGAAGCAATCTGGAAACTGTATGTCCTGGGTTTTAGCATCAGGGTTTGAACGACACGGCTATCAATCCAGCCGGTTCGTTGCTCAGGGATACCGAACATCCTGTAGACGAGATTGGTAGCATCAATTTTAATTGGAAACGTACTCATGTCTTTCTCCTTGTGGTGAGGGGCAACCGAAGCGTCAGTTGCCCTGTAGCGTTGGCGATTGCGTATCGCTTAAGCTGATGGCGGCGTCGATGGCGGTGCAGAGGGGGGCGGGTCGCCCGCTTTGGCTCTCTTCGGCGCTTTCTCGACGCGGCTGGCGCTACGCCAGGCGGCGAGCGTGGCGGGGTCGTCGCGGTAGTGGTTGCGGATGATGGTGTCGAGTTCGCGTATGATCTGGCGTATGCGTTTGAGGGTGACGGCGATGGCGGCGGTGGCTGCCGTCAAGGCGGAGAGGGCCTGGGATTGACGATTATCGGCGGCGGCGATGCTATCGAGGGTCGCTTGCAGGTCTGCCAGAAAAGTTTCGGGCAGATTGCGGCTGATGAATTCGCCAGCAATGGGCGTGGCGTTGATAAGGTAGGCGCGTCCAAGGTTGATGGTTGCCTGGTCGCCGCCGCGCGGCATCTTGAACTGTTCTGCCGTGCCGGGTAATTGCCCGTCCATGCTGCGCGCCGTCTGGCTGATGGCCCTTAGTTGAGCGCGCAACGAGACCATGCCAATTCTCTTCTGCTCTGTGCTTTCCTGCCGGTCGAGCATGGCGGCCATCTGGAGTGCGGCCTGTTCTTCGACCACGATGATGTCGGCCTGTAGCTCTATGACGAGGCTTGCGCCGTGTGAGCGTGCGGGGAAAGGGGCGGGGTGCTCGTTGGTAAACTCGCGCGAGCGCCGTGCAGACTCTATTTCGCGTACTTGTGTATCGTTCATTGAAGTGTCTCCTGTCTGTGAGTTGAAAAAGCTTTTGGGTACTTCTCCGTGTCAGGGCGGGGCTGCGCTTGAGTTGAGCGGCCCGGCTGTGTGCGTGTGTCGATGGTCGCAGCAGCACAGATAGCAAGACGCATACCAGCCGCGCTGCCAGCCGCGAATGCTCACTTTTCGGCGTAAATCGGAGAAGCCTCAGTTTTGACTGATGATGAAGTGTCTACTATAGAGGACTGTCAAGGGTGTGCGAGTGTGTACTTCTGTAGAATCCTGCGCGCGGTTTCAGACAGGGATTGGGTATCGAGTCGTTTACAATGTGCGACGGATAAAGCAGTGACACGCGCAGCGCGTGCGGCGCGGGCGAGGACTAATCAAGATGACACTGATAAAATCTTTCGCGTATTTCCTTCTGGCAGGGCTGTGTGAGATTGGCGGCGGCTATCTGGTGTGGCTCTGGCTGCGTGAGCGTAGGAGCATCTGGTACGCGGCGGCTGGCGCAATCATCTTAGTCCTTTACGGCGTCATCCCGACCTTCCAGCCCGCGCACTTTGGCCGTGTCTATGCCGCTTACGGCGGCGTCTTCATAGTGCTTTCGCTCCTGTGGGGCTGGCGCATCGAGCGTGTCACGCCCGACCGCTTCGACATTATCGGCGGCACAATCGCGCTCATGGGTGTCTGTATTATCATGTACTGGCCTAGAAAGTGAGGAGTCTTCGAGATGAGTGATGCGAACGCGGAAAAGGTTTCACCATTTGCCTGCGACATGAGCGCCATCGAGCCGTCGGAAAGAAGCCAGCACATGGCGACAATAAGCGAGTTGTTCCGCGCCGTCGAAGAGGTGCGAGAGCTTGCAAACGGCTACGCCTTCAGGTTTGCCAATGAGCCGGACGTTTTGCTGCTGGCGGCGCAGTTTATAGCGCTCGAAAAGCTCTGCTGTCCGTTCTTTGGCTTTACTCTTGAGGTTGAGCCGGAAGGCGGCGCGCTGTGGCTGTCCCTGACGGGGCGCGACGGGGTCAAGCCCTTCATCATGGCGGAAATCGGCGATTACTTAATCAAGCCTGCAAGCAGGCCCGTCAAAGACAATTTCAGACCCGTCAAAGACAATTTAGAGAGCCTTTGATGTTCGGCAGCGAAAATGACTCGCTCTCGAAGATTAGCCATTACCAAAATTCATCGCTGACGGGCCTCAACAGCCGCCATCAGCACCAAAATCCACCCCGCACGCTTAAATCCTTGTGCAACAATTGAATACAGCGCTGCTGCGCACGATTTTCGCCCTGCAACGCTCGATTATGCGCGTGCAATACTCGATTTTAGTGTTGCAAGGGTCGATTTTAGTCTTGTTAGGGTCGATTTTATACTTGCGAGGCTCGATTATACGCTTGCGAGGATCGATTATGAGCTTGCAACCATGAATTATATTGATGTCAGGGTCGATTTTAGTGTTGCGAGGGTCGATTTTATTGTTGTTAGGGTCGATTTTGAACTTGTTAGGGTCGGTTTTGAGCTTGCAAGCATCGATTTTGAGCTTGCAAGGGTCGATTATGAAGGTGCGAGGGTCGATAATGAGAGTGCAGGAATCGATTTTATGAGTGCGACGGTGAGTTGTCGGCGCGCGTCGGTCGATTCGGAGCGTGCAGAGATGGTTTGTTAGTGTGGAGGGGTCGTTTGTTAGCTGGCAGCGGTCGTTTGGTAGCTGGCTGAGCTTGTCTGTCAACGCTCGACCATCGTTTGTCCGTTCGTCACAGTCAATTGTTAGCGCGCGACCGCGACCTGTTGGCGCGCAGAGGCCGCCTGACAGCGTGACTGTCAGAAATTTCCCCGGAAAGTCATTTACATGCTATAAGCCAGCTTGAAGTTTATGAAGCGCTACGTCATCAAACGGCCCGCAGGCGTCGTCGCAGACAAGCTGGCGCGCTATCGTGCAGACCTCAACGAGGAACAGTTTACCGTCGCCCTCGCTTCTGCGGGCGCGGCGCTCGTCGTCGCCGGTGCTGGCTCAGGTAAGACGCGCGTTATCACCTATCGCGTCGCCTATCTCATCGAACAGGGTGTTGCGCCCGCGCGTATCATGCTCGCCACCTTCACCAATCGCGCCGCACGCGAGATGCTGCGGCGCGTCGAACTGTTAACCGGAGGCTCGGACGTGCGCCGCGTCTGGGGCGGCACGTTTCATCGCATCGCCAACCTCGTCCTGCGCCGTCACGCCGCCTCTATCGGTTACGAATCCAACTACACGATTCTTGATTCCGAGGATTCAAAAGACTTCCTCAACGCCTGCGTCGATGAAGCAGGAATAGATACGCGCGCGCGCCGCTTTCCCAAAGCCGAAATCATTCAAGACATCATCAGCTTTGCCAACAACACAGACCGCCCCATCGAAGACGTAGTCGCCCGCCGCTATCCACACTTTGAGCCGCTCTCTCAACAACTCAAACGCGTCGATATGATTTACATGGAACGCAAACGCGAGCGCAACGTCATGGACTACGATGACCTACTGCTCAACTGGAAGCGCTTACTACTCGAAAAGCCTGACATCGCCGCCCTCTACAGCGACCAATTTCAACACATACTCGTTGACGAGTATCAGGACACCAACAAATTGCAGGCTGAGATAATTGATTTGCTCGCCACGAAGCATCGCAACGTCATGGTCGTCGGCGACGACGCGCAAAGCATCTTCGCCTGGCGCGGTGCGGAGTTCACAAACATCTACGAATTCCCCCAACGCTACCCTGAAGCGCGCGTCTATCGTCTCGAAACCAACTACCGCTCGACTCCTGAGATACTTTCCCTCGCCAATGTCTCTATCGCATCGAACCGCAAACAGTTTCCCAAGACCCTGCGCGCCGCACGCGAATCAAAGGGCCTGCCCCCAGCCCTTATCCCCTGCCGTGACGCAGACCAGCAGGCCGCCTTCATCGCCTCGCGCATCCTTGAGCTACGCGACGAAGGCATCCCCCTCGAAGACACAGCCGTCCTCTACCGTTCACACTACCACTCGCTCGAATTGCAACTGGAACTCACGCGTCGCGGCATCCCCTACCGCGTCCGCTCCGGCGTACGCTTCTTCGAGCAGGCGCACATCAAGGATGTCGTCGCCTACCTGCGCATCATCACCAACCCCCGCGACGAATTGGCCTGGAAACGCGTCCTTAAAATGATTCCGCACGTCGGCAACGCCACCGCCAGCCGCATCTGGGAGCGGCTGTCTTACGCCGCAGACCCCCTCGCGCTCGTCCGCCGCGAAGACTTTCAGGCTGCACCCCGCCGTGGACAGGGCTGGACTGACTTTCTAAGCTTGCTCGAAGCCTTAGTGCAGGATGAAACGCGCTCCTCCCCCGCACGACAAATTGAAATCATCCTCTCGCGCGGCTACGAAGCGCATCTCGCCGCCACTTACGAAAATGCGGAGGCGCGTCTCGAAGATTTGCGGCAGCTTGCGCATTACAGCGCGCGTTACAACTCGACCGAAGAGTTTTTGGGAGAACTCGCGCTGCTCTCGACAGAGCGTTATACAGCCCCGCAGGCAGTCGCGGGCGAAGATGTAGTGATGGGCGCGGACGAGGACGAGCTTTTGACGCTCACCTCCGTTCATCAGGCGAAGGGATTAGAATGGCGCGCGGTCTTTATCATCTGGGCAGCCGACGGCAAGTTCCCCAGTCCACGTTCTCTGAGAGATGCAGAAGGCGAGGAAGAAGAACGTCGCCTCTGGTACGTCGCTCTGACGCGTGCCGCAGAGCAGTTGTATATCACTTACCCTCTGATGGTCACAGACTATAATCGTCAAACCGTCGTCCAGAAGCCTTCGCGCTTCGTCACGGAAGTTCCGCCGGAGCTTTACGACATCTGGACGCTTGAAGAAGAGAACACCCAAGCGCTTGAAGCCTCTACCGACAGCGACGAAGAGGGTGAGACGGGCGGCTATCTGCATTAGGGCGATACGGCGTCTCTGTCCTTGATGCCGCATTGAAAAATATGTCGCTGGCGGCTGGCAACCGTTGAGCGTTTGCTGCTATCTTAAGATTCCCTGCAAGCAGTATCGAGCGCAACGCTTCCCGACAATTTCCCGACGACGTTTTATCTTCAAAATAAATCGGCTTTTCCTCAATCGGAGTGTACTTTTGCGCCCCCGCGCTGCACTGTTTGAGAGCGGAAGCGTTTTTGAGTGACCGGAGAAAGATAATGAGACCTCACCCGTTGAGACGAACCATCAGCACCCCCTTCTGGAAACAGTTAACAATCGCCGCCAGCGCCCTCCTCCTCGCCCTCTTCGGCGTGTTCGGAGTCCAGAGCGTTGCCGCGCAGTGTTCGCCCGCGTGGACGATCCTCGATAGCCCGAATCCGAGCGCCAACAGCAATCTACTCTACGGTGTCTCCGCCCTCTCCGACACAGATGTCTGGGCCGTCGGCCTTTACCTCAACCAATCTGCGAACGCTTACCAGACCCTCGCCATGCACTGGGACGGCACACGCTGGATTATCACGCCCACCCCCAATCCCTTTCCCGGCAGCGACCATCTCAAGAAAGTAACAGCCGTCTCTGCCAACGACGTGTGGGCCATCGGCGGCCACGGCGTCACCTACAGCCTGCACTGGGACGGTGCGACTTGGAAGACCGTCCCTACACCGAACCCCGGCGTCATCAATTATCTGGACGACATCGCGGCAGTCAGCGCCAACGACATCTGGGCCGTTGGCAGCCTCGACGAAGGCGGCGCGAGCCGCATCCACACATTGATTGCACACTGGGACGGCACAAGCTGGACGCGCACACCCAGCCCCAACGTCCTCATGTCGAGCGGCTCCGCCTATCCCAGCCGCCTCAACGCTCTCGAAGTCATCAGCGCCAACGACATCTGGGCCGTCGGCGAATACATCATCGGCAACCAGTTCTTAACTTTGATTGAACACTGGGATGGAACGCGTTGGAGCATCGTTCCCAGCCCGAACGGCCTCGCCGGAGATGGCCGCCTCTGGGACGTGACGGCTGTCTCGCCGAACGATGTTTGGGCCGTCGGCGAATATGATTCGCCCGCCGGCAGCAACACGTACGGCAAGTCTCTGATATTGCACTGGGACGGCTTTGCCTGGAGTGTTGTCCCCAGTCCACAGCCTAGCCCCTGGGGCGCAAGCATCCTCTACGCAGCCGTGGCTCTCTCCGCCAACGATGTCTGGGCCGTCGGCTCTTGGGCCAATGCCAATCAGGGGATGAGCACGTTTGTCGTCCACTGGGACGGCGCGAGTTGGAGTCAAGTCTCAAGCCCGGACATGCCAGGCACCGGCACCGGCTGGAACTTTCTGGAGGACATAACCGCCACAGGCGCTAACAGCATCTGGTCTGTAGGCCGTAAGCAAGCTACCTTCGGCTCTGCCAATCTCTCTTTGGTCGAGCGCTACTTTAATTCGTGCTCGACGACCAATACAGCGCTCTCCTTCGTCACCCTCAATCCGTCAAACGTGATTGGCGGCAATTCATCGCAGGCGACCGTCAGTTTAAGCGGCCCTGCTCCAGCGGGCGGCGCGGTCGTCACACTCTTTAGCAGTAATCCGTCAATCGCAAACGTTCCTGCAAGCGTCACCATTCCGGCAGGCGCGACGAGCGCGCCAGTCACCGTCACTACGAGTCCGGTCAGCGCAAATGATTCGGCTCTCATACAGGCTTCATGGGACGGCGCAACGCAGCAGGCGACCATCAACGTCTCGCCCGCCATGCTTACTTCCCTGACGCTCAGCCCCACGAGCGTGACGGGCGGCACTTCCGCGCGAGGGACTGTGATCCTCAACGGCCCTGCCCCTTCAAGCGGAGCTTTCGTCTCGCTGGTCAGCAATAACACGACGATTGCAACCATTCCGTCGAGCGTGACCATCCCGGCAGGGGCGACGAGCGCGAGTTTCACTATCACAACGAGGTCTGTAACAGCACAGTCCGTCGTCTCTATCTCGGCCACCTACAATGGTGTGACGAAAGGTGCGGCGCTCACTGTCACGCCGTCGTCAACGAGCAGCGCGACGCTCTCTTCGCTCACACTCAACCCGACGAGCGTCGTCGGCGGTAAGACATCGCAAGCGACAGTCAGACTGAGCGCCGCCGCTCCATCCGGCGGCAGGGTCGTCACGCTTTCAAGCAGCAACACGGCGGTTGCAACCGTCCCTGCGAGCGTCACCATTCCGGCTGGAGCTTCGAGCACGACATTCACAGTGACGACCAGATCAGTCACAGCCAATACCGCCGTCAACATCTCCGCTTCCAGCGGCGGCCTGACGAGGACGGCCACGCTGACAGTGACGCGCGCCACGACAGCAACGGATACGGTCGCAGTCCAACGCGCCGAATACACAGCCTCCAAGAGAGAACTGCGAGTCGAGGCAACCAGCACCTACTCTTCCGCGACGCTGAAGGTTTACGTCACATCGACAGGCCAGCTTATCGGAACATTGTCCAACTACGGAGGCGGTAAATACGGCGGCCAGTTTACATGGTCGTCCAACCCGCAGAGCATCACCGTCAAGAGCAGCCTCGGCGGCTCTGCGACGAAGGCTGTGGCGCTGAGATAAGCAAACGATGAACGCTGCAGCGATGAACTATGAATGAAAGACAAGCTCTTTAAAGTTCATCGTTCCGCGTTCATCGTTCCTCCTTCATCGTTTCCTCCGTTGCTCGCGTCCCAATTCGGCTATAATCGCGTGCATGACGCAAAGTGATAACGCCAGCCCTTCGCGCTTAGACCGCAGCCTGACAATCGAAACCAAGCTTTATTACGACCTTGATGTCCCGGCAGCCGAGGCCGCTGGCCCACTGCTCATTGCGCTGCACGGCTACGGCGCAAACAAGCGGCAGATGATGCGCGAGGCCAGAATGATTGCGCCGCCCGATTTCGCAGTCGCTTCGCTGCAAGGTTTTCATCAACACTTGAAAGAGCCAAAGGAGCAGGGTGGGCCGCTGCGCTTCGGCTTCGGCTGGGTGACAAACTTTCACCCGGAAGATTCAATCGCGTTGCACCATCGCGCGCTCCTTGACTTAATCGCTACGCTCGTCCGCGAGGGCTTGGTAGACGCGCGGCGCGTCTTCCTGCTCGGCTTCTCGCAATCGTGCGCGCTTAATTACCGCTTCGCATTTACTCACCCGGAAGCCTTGCGCGGCGTCGTAGGCATCTGCGGCGGCCTGCCCGGCGATTGGGAGACGAGTGAGCTTTACCAACGAAGCGCAGCCTCTGTGCTGCACCTGCATGGCACGCGCGATGAGTTTTATCCGCCCGCGCGCGTTGAGGATTACGGCGTGCGTTTGCAGTCACGCGCCCGTGATGTGACGGTCAAGGGCTACGAGGCCGGGCACGAGATAACGCCCGCGATGCGCGAAGATGTGCGCGAGTGGTTGAAAAATCAAGCGGCGCTGTGAGGCGCGCACGTTTGTTAATAATTGAGTTTTATCCTTTGTCTCTCTCTTGAGAGGGCCATCGCCGAAAGGATGATGACGAGCAGCGGCCAGAGGCTATACAGGTAGAAGAACTCGTCCCTGCTCGCCCCTGCAATCAAGAGCGTCGCAATCAGGTCAATGAAGTTATAAACAATCGTCGCATACCAGAGACGGGAAATTTCGGAATCGTTTAGCCTACCGCGCGAATGACGGAAAAAGCCGATCAGCAAGTAACAACCGGCAGCAAACGAAACGGCAATAATCAGCGTGAACCAGGGAGCATTGCCGACTATCATCAACGAAAACAGCAGGCCGACGATGGCCGGGGTGAGCAGCAGGTAATCCGCTATCTCAAAGAAACGCGCTACTTTTTGCGAGAAGCTCATCGCGCCAAGGGTTGAGTAAGAAAACATCGCACGCGCCGGGCGTTTGTCGAGCGTCGTGGTGCAGTTCATGCACGCAAGGGCCGTCGGCCAGTTAACCACCCCGCACATCTGGCATCTGATGCCCACGTTTGTTTCGATAATCTCGGTCATGATGCTCTCCTTACCCTTAACAGCCTTTTCAAATCCCGCTTAAGCAACAATCAAACTCCATGCCATGTGATGACGGCTCAGCTTAAAAGGCTTGCCGAACACATCCGTCGCGCGAATTTGTGGCAAGCTGCCAGAGCGATGCAGGGAGTCTTTGCAAAACGCCAAGCGCAGGGGCAAAACTCATAAGAGGTTGCTGCAAAGCTCTGACTCCAAGTATATTTCCCATCTGATCTACAATATTCAACCGAAAAACCGGGAGCGATTCTTATGCCGCGCACATTCGTCGTCGCCGCCTTCGTCCTGATGTCGGCAGTTGTTCTCTTTGTCTCTCCCAACGCCCTTGCGCAGCAATCGAACGCACAAGCGAAAAGCAGCGGTCGCGATGCGAAGATTGCAGCCAGCGTGCGCGCCGTGTTGGACGCGCAGGCGGCGGCCTGGAATCGCGGCGACATAGAAGGCTACATGGACGGCTACGCGCGTTCGGACGACATCGTTTTCATCTCCGGCGACACTTTGACGCGGGGCTGGACGGTGGTGCTCGAACGCTACAAGAAAAACTACGGCTCGCGCGAGAAGATGGGCCAACTTTCTTTCAGCGACCTCGAAATCAACGCAATCAGCAAAGACGCGGCGGTCGTGCAGGGACGCTGGCAACTCGTGCGGGCCAGCGATAATCCGCACGGTCGCTTCACACTCATCTTCCGCCGCACCAAAGAGGGCTGGCGCATCGTTCACGACCACACATCATAACGGCTTTATTCGTTGATTCATTTGCTCATCGAATCAATGGATAAACGAGTAAGATTTTTCAGGGGGATTTACCTATGCGAAAACTAGAAAAGAGATATGCTTTTATCGCTCTCGGCGCGCTCCTGCTGCTATCGTTCTCATCAACGAAGACAAGCGCGCAGGCTGTCGCGATGAGTACGCAGCGCGAGCGCTACGGCATCGACCGCTACCTGAACATACGCGTTTCGGGTTCGCCCACGCTCTCGCCCACTGCTGACCGCATCGCGTTTCTAACCAACATCACGGGCACGCCGCAGGTCTGGATGGTCAATGCTCAGGGCGGCTGGCCGGAGCAGTTAACCTTCTACTCTGATAGCGTCAGCTTCGTGCGCTGGTCGCCCGACGGCAGAGGCCTCGTCTTCGCTAAAGCGCGCGGCGGCGACGAGAATGCGCAGCTTTTCTGGCTCTCGCCCGACGGCGCTGAAATCAAAGCCCTGACTAATGATCCGAAGATTCGTCATAACTTCGGCGGCTGGTCGCACGACGGTAAGAAAATCTCTTACGCCTCAAACAAGCGCCACAAGGATTACTTCGACATCTACGTCATGGATGTGGCAACTGGGCGCGAGGAGTTGGTCTACCAGCAGGACGGCTCGAACAGCGCTGTCGCCTGGTCGTTTGATGATCGCTGGCTCGTCGTCTCACATGATAATGAACAGTTGAGCCAGGACAACGACCTCTACCTCGTCAATCTACAGACCAAGCAGGCGACGCACCTGACGCCGCACGAAGGCTCTGCGGAATTCGATGATGTGTATTTCACGCGCGACGGAAAAAGCATCCTGCTCGGCACAAACGACAAACGCGAATTTTACTCGCTGGCCCGTTTGAATCTGGCGGACAAGCGCATCGAAATCCTCGACGATACACAGTGGGACTTAGCATCAACCGCCATCTCGGACGACGGGCGAATGTTCGCCTACAACATCAACCGCGACGGCTACAGCGAGCTTTACGTGCGCACGCTCGACGCCGATGGTAAACTTGGCCCAAAGTCAGAAACCTTCAAGCTGCCCGGCAAAGGTCTCGTCGGCGTGATGAACTTTTCAAAGGACAACAGCAAGCTCGTCTTCACCTTCAACAGCCCGCGTTACAATTCCGATGTCTGGCTCTACGATTTGAAGAGCCGCTCATTCAATCAAGTCACGCGTAGCTCTCGCGCCGGTATTCCGCAAGCATCGTTTGTCGAGCCGGAATTGATTCGCTATAAAACCTACGACGGGCGCGAAGTCCCCGCCTGGTACTACCGTCCACAGAATGGAGCAGCGGGCGCGAAGCTGCCCGTCATCGTTTACGTTCATGGCGGGCCGGAGGGGCAGGAGCAGCCCGGCTTCAGCGCTGTCTTTCAATACTTCCTTGCCAACGGCTACGCTATCTTCGCGCCGAACGTGCGCGGCAGCACGGGCTACGGCAAAACCTACGCGCACCTTGACGACGTGCGTAAGCGCGAGGATTCGGTGAAGGACTTGGCGGCGGCGGTCGAATGGTTAAAGACCGAGGGCGGAGCAGACGCGCGCCGCATCGCCGTCATGGGCGGCTCCTACGGCGGCTACATGACGCTCGCCGCCATCACGCTCTACCCGGATTTATGGGCGGCGGCTGTTGATACGGTCGGCATCGCCAACTTCGAGAGTTTTCTCAAGAACACTTCGGGCTATCGCCGCAAACTGCGCGAGGTCGAATACGGCTCGCTCGAACGCGACCTCGATTTCCTCAAATCAATCTCGCCGCTCTACAAGGTCAACCAGATTAAAGCGCCGCTGATGGTCATTCACGGCAAGAACGACCCACGCGTGCCCTACACGGAAGCCGAGCAGATCGTCAAAGCTCTGCGCGAGCGCAACGCACCCGTCGAATACAAGCTCTTCGACGACGAAGGCCACGGCATCGCCAAGCTCTCGAATC
The DNA here is from genome assembly GCA_036387475.1 of Pyrinomonadaceae bacterium. Lineage (GTDB taxonomy): Bacteria > Acidobacteriota > Blastocatellia > Pyrinomonadales > Pyrinomonadaceae > DASVTR01. The sequence goes on from DASVTR010000016.1 coordinate 270,639, forward strand.
GTCTCATCGTCTATCCGCTCGTCGCGGACTTTCTAGACCGGTACATGAAATAAGTTGCGAGGCTGGAGTCTGGAGTCTGAAGTCAAAAACAATTTCTATCTTTTGACTTCAGACTCCTGATTCTATCTTTTGACTTTAGACTCCAGACCCCAGACTTTTTATGTCTGACACACTCGCCGTCATCAATTGCTCTCAACTCGTCACGCTCAAAGGCGCGGCGCGCCCGCGCACAGGCGGGGAGATGCGCGAGCTATCTATTATCGAAGACGGCGCGATGCTCGTCCGTGACGGGCGAATCGAGCATGTGGGCTTACGCAGCGAGCTTGAATCGCTGATTGAAGTCGGGGCTAAAGTGATTGACGCGGGCGGGCGCGTTGTGATGCCCGGCTTCGTTGACGCGCACACGCATCCGGTCTTCGCGGGCACGCGTGTTGACGAGTATGAACAGCGAGCGTTGGGTGCGACCTATCAGGAGATTGCCGCTCGCGGCGGCGGCATTCGTTCAACTGTCCGTGCCACGCGCGAGGCTACTGCGGAACAATTGATTGACGCCGGGCGACGCTACAGCGATTGGTTTCTGCGTACGGGCACGACAACCGTCGAGGCCAAGTCTGGTTACGGGCTGACGCTCGAAGACGAGTTGAAACTGCTGCGGGCTATCCGTCAGTTAAACGATGAAACCTTGCTCCGTTATGTTCCGACCTTTCTCGGCGCGCACGACATCCCCGAAGAATATCGCGCGCGTCGCGATGATTATGTCCAACTCATCATCGAAGAGATGCTGCCGCTCGTGGTAAAAGAAAAACTGGCGGAGTATTGCGACGTGTTTTGCGAGGAGAAGGTGTTCACTATCTCTGAGACGCGGCGCATCCTCGCGGCTGCGCGCGGGGCTGGCCTTGGCCTACGCCTTCACGCCGATCAATTGTCTCTGTCGGGAGGAGCTGAGCTTGCGGCGGAATTATCTGCGACGACAGCCGACCATCTTGAGCACACGGACGCGGCGGGCATCGCGGCCCTGCGTAAAGCACGCGTGCAGCCGGTGCTCCTTCCCGGCTCTGTCTACGCCTTGGGCCACACTCGTTATCCTGCGGCGCGGGAGATGATCGACGCGGGGCTATCAATTGTGCTCGCCACGGATTTCAACCCCGGCTCGTCGCCGACGCCCGCGATGCCGATAATTCTCTCCATCGCCTGCACGCATCTCAAGATGACGCCCGCCGAAGCCCTCACCGCCGCGACCATCAACGCCGCTTACAGTCTCAACAGAGGCGCTCTCATCGGCTCGCTCGAAGCAGGCAAGCGGGCCGATTTCGTGATTCAAGACTGCTCGGACTACCGCGATGTGGCTTACTTCTTCGGCCTCGAACATGCCGTTGAGGTTTACGCCGGGGGCATCAGAGCGTGGGCGCGCGCTTCTTAAAGTAAAGCCACAAGATAGGGTGCTAAAATTATGCTTGACGCACAACTTGTTGTCATTTATCATGCGGCCCAACACTGGAAAGGAGGTGATCTAAAAAGTATGAGTTCTTATCACAGTGAGGTGGCTGCGGCCTGACCTCTGGACTGATAATCTGAATTTGTTAGGATTTTCGTCCGGGTCGTCCGCTTCTGTTTGAGAGCGCTTACCCCTTGGGCGAGCGCCGGACAGACGGCACACAGGCCAATCCCAACAGTTCACCGGAAAGCCGTCCATGTAAAAGCGTGGGCGGCTTTCTCTTTTAGCCTCCATTGAATCCGGCCTGAACTTGTAATCAAGCTGCCGCACTCATTAGAAGCGCCACACAAAGCTGCCGCGATGTACGGTTGCGGACTGACTCGGTGATATACTGGCTTTAGATTCTAAAGCCTTCAGTCTTGAGGTTCACTCTCATGTATACAGCCACACAAGCACGCAGCAGGAATCGCATCCTGGCCGCCCTGCCAGACGAAGAATACGCGAGACTCCTGCCGCACCTGGAGCAGGTTTCAGTTGAGTTGAGCGAAATCCTGTTCAGGCCGGACGATGTTCTCAGGTACGTCTATTTCCCGGAAACCTGCATCATCTCTTTATTGACAGACTTGTCGGACGGATACGGTATAGAGGTCGGTCTGGTCGGTAAAGAAGGAATGGCTGGCGTCTCTATAGCTCTGGGCAGTGACAAAGAGCCGAAGGTGGCGACCGTGCAGGGCGCGGGCACTCTGTTGCGCTTGAAGGCGAGCGTGCTCAGAGATGAAACCAGACGCGGCGGAATGCTGCAAGCATATCTGCTGCGCTACACGCACGCGCTGATGGCGCAAATCTCGCAGTCTGTGGTCTGCAACATTCGTCACCCGATTGAAGGACGCCTCGCTCGCTGGATGTTGATGTACCATGACCGCGTCGGAAAAGATGAGTTTAAGCTGACGCACGAATTCATCGCCAATATGCTCGGCATTCGTCGCGCAGGCGTCAGCATGGTTGCCAATAAGCTGAAACGGGCGGGCCTGATTGACTACTATCGCGGGTTAATTAAGATTCTTGACCGGCAGGGGCTTGAAGACATGACCTGCGAATGCTATCCGGTCGTCAAGGCAGAGTTTGATAGCCTCTACGAACATGCTGCTGTGCCTGAATTATTGTACTGAATCGTACAGACAACTCTTTACCAACTCCGCTAGAATCTGCCCAGCCTCGAAACTTCGATTCCCCCATTCGGCAGTGGACACAGGCACACCAGGCGCGCCTCCATCTTAGCCGGAACAGCACAAACTTTCCCGCTCATAGAGGCAACAAGGATTGAGACGAGTCGTGCCGAACGAGAGCGCTTCAAAGCGCACTCTGTTCGAGCCAGCTTTTCCAAAAGATTCAGTGAGCGGCCTACAGGCTGCTTGTTGATAACAAGGTCTTGCTTACGCCGCCAGTGTGAAAGCTTCGGCGTTAGCCGGACGGAACGAGCCAGGGAGGGTTGAAGGGTGAGTTATCGCTGGCTCACCCTTCATTTTTCAAGTTCGAGCTTGGGGAATTCATGGGATCGAAAGTCGAAACGGAAGCGCTGCGTTTCAAAGTGGCCTGTGCGTGGTGCGAAGTCCTCATCCGCCGCACGAGCGTGAAAGACTCACACGGCATGTGCCTGAAATGTTACTCACGGATGTTAAGCGAACGCGGCTGCCCCGCCTGGCAAACTCCCGCACCATCGAAGGCAAACGAACGATAGCATTCTTCTTAGCATTAGCACCGGCCAGACGAGCCACCGCCGAGCTTTCATCAAGACGAAAGAACAAGGGGAAATTACAATGGAACTGCTCTCCGACACCTTACCGTTCGGCCTCCTCGAACTCGACGCCGCAGGAACAGTGATTCGTTACAGCCCAGCCGCCGAACAAAGCCCACACATGCTGCCGGAGGATATTCTTGGCCGCAACTTTTTCACGGAGGTTGCGCCGTGCGAGCAAGTCAGCAAAGTGAAAAGCCGCTTTCTGGCTTTCATGGCCTTCGGCGACGCGGTGCAAAAGTTCAGCATCACATGTCTGGTCGAGCAGAAGAACATTAAAATTCAGATCATGCTCGCACGCGTCACCGAAAGAGGCGAACATGGCCGCGAGCGACTCGCGCTCGTACGCATCATGCCTGAGTGGCAACCATCTCTGTCGAATTAACGAGAAGATAAAAGCTAAAAGGCAAAAGTGAGGAGAGGCCCATTTATTAAAAAATGGTTTCCCCTCATTTTTGCCCTTTTGCTTTTACCTCTTTACTTCTTTAGTTCGTCTGACGTTGTGCGATTTTGGCTAGCGCGATGGTGAGGGCTGCCGCGCCGAGCGTTTTAATGAGCGTCGGGTGCTCCGCATAGAAATCGCTGACGCGGTCAATAATCGAAGGGTCTTTTTCCTGCGCCTGCTGTGCTATCTCCTGCACGGCTTCAGGTGGAATCTGCGCGGCCTGTTCGGGCGTCACTTCCTGCTGACCGCCGCGCAGCATGTCCAGAATGCCGCCGAGTCCACCGCCGCCGCTACCGCTGCTTGCACCACCACCGCCGCTGTTTCCCATCCGCGAGAGGATTTGAGCGATAACTGTTGGCCCGGCGGCGCGCAGGAGCGTGTTGAGAATCCCTGCGCGCTGCTGGCCGCCGGAGTTGCTGAAAAGATTCGCGGCCATCTGCCCGAATTCCGGCGTCTGTTCGGAACGAAAGGCCGCTGCAAGGCCGTCAGAGAGCGCGGTGGGCGGCGCGTTCTGCGCCAGTTGGTCGAAGTCGTCGTCAACGGTATCAGGCGCATTGTCCGGCTGCGCGCCGTTGTATTGCTGTAGGATTCCACCCAGTTGATTCATCCAGTCCATAATCGTCACCTCGTAATCGAAACCTGCTGTGAAAGTCGCTGCTCCCGGCTTTCGATGGCCGAGCGCGCGCGCGTCACAAAAGTTAATCTTCGGGGGCTTCTCAGAAAATACGTGTGCGCGTAGTTTACAACAAACGGACGGTTTTAGCGCTAGGCTGCCGACCATTGTTCGGGCGTCTTCTTTGTCATCGCCTGCGCGTACAGATTGTTGACCCGCCCTTCTTCCGAATTGGCGACGCCGCTAATGGCTAGGCTGCCGTGCAGTTCCCATCCTTCGCTGAGCAGCTTGTTGACCGTAGCGATGACCTCTTCTGCCGCTGCGCCTTCAACGATTGTGTATTCCATCTCTTCATCCTTTCTTTTACGGTCGGGTCTTCGTCGGCGAAGGCTTCGGCGCGGGCGTCGGTGTTGCCTGTTCGGACGGCATCATGCGCGATGGGTCGGGCGAGTCTGGCGAGGTGTGCAGGTGTACGGCCCTCCACGAGTTTCCGACGCGGCGGAAAGCGAGAGTCATGCGGCCCGTCGCCGTCTCAGGCGTGCCGCGAAAGGTTTGCGATTGCGTCCACAGACACATCACGACTGCGCCGTCGCGCCCAAGCATCTGCACACGCACGTCGCGCGTCTCAAGCTTAACGTCCTTCAAGTCAGGGTAGGAGCTTTCACGATTCTTACGCATCTGCTCCCAGCCTTTGGTAACCGTGCCGTTGTAGTTGAAGAGAACCAACTGCGGCGAGTTCCAGTAGGCTGCCGTGACCGCTTCAACGTCGGCGTTGCGAATGCCGTTGAGCAGTTCTTCAAAAGCCGCGAGTACGCCTTTAGCGCCGGGGTCTTGAGCGCCCGTTTGCCGCGTGCGCGAGCGACGCGTGCGCGCAGTGTTCTGATTTGCAGCCTCTCCCTCCTGCGCCGTGCCCTGTTCCTCTATGTTGGAAGGCTGTCTTGTCGCGCCCGCCTTTGTTGACGTGCGCGTCCGCGTCTGCTGCGTGGACGAGTTGATATTCTGCGCGAAAGCATTGGCGACGAGCGCACAGGTCAGAAAGATAAAAAGAGATAATCTTTTAAGCATCACTTACTCCTCAAAATAACAGGATAGCTCACTAACTTGAGCTATCAGGCTGATTCCGCAAAGTCGAACCAAGGCACGCCGCTCTGCAATCTTTGAACAGAGCGCTCGCGACCGATAAGAGCGAAGACATCGAACATCGAAGGCCCGACCGATTGCCCGGTCAGCATCGTGCGCGAGGCGTTGATTAATAATCCTGCTTTGATACCCGCTTCGTCGGCGAAGGCACGAAGCGCTGCCTCGCTCGCCTCGGCTGTGAAAGGCTCGACTGTTTTCAATCGCTCAGCCAGCGCGGGCAGCAATTCTCGCAGCCGGGCTTCCTTATGCAAATTCTTTTTTACCGCCGCCGAATCGAAATCAAAGTCATCGGAAAAATAGGCGCGGCCCTGCTCGGAGAAATCCTTGAGCGTGTGAAAGCGCTGGCGAATCAAATCAACGGCGCGCTCCAACCACTCGCGTTCGTCTTCTTCGTACTCCTCTCGCCACAGCTTGGCGGCGCGCAACTCCGCTTTGACGAGCGGCAAAAGTTCCTCAAGCGGCATCGTTCGAATATACTCGGCGTTCATCCAGAGCGCCTTCGCATCCGTCCATTGTCGCGGGTCTGCTTCGTTGAAGTTAAAGATGGCGTTGGCGCGATGGATGCCTTCGAGCGAGAATCTTTCGACCAACTCCTCTTTCGTCATCATCTCCTGATCGCTGCCGGGCGACCAGCCCAAGAGTGCCAGAAAATTGCGAAAGGCGGCGGGCACAAAGCCGCGATCGCGATAGGTCGTGAGAGAGACGACCGCGCCGTGTTTGCGCTTTGAGAGCTTGCCCTTGTTCGGCGCGAGAATCAGCGGCAGGTGCGCGAAGCGCGGCGGTTGTGCGCCGAGCGCTTCGTAAATCAAAATCTGCTTGTGCGTGTTCGTCAAATGATCCTGCCCGCGTATCACGTCCGTCACGTTCATCTCTATATCGTCGAGCACGACAGACAAATTGTAGAGCGGATGACCGTCGGAGCGCAGCAGCACGAGGTCTTCGATCTCGGAATAGTCGCGCTCCTGCTCACCGTAAACGCCGTCAACGAAGCGCGTGCTGCCCGCGCGCGCGACCTTCAGGCGGACGGCGAAAGGCTCGCCCGCTGCGCCACGCCGTTCTGATTCTTCCTGCGAAAGATCGCGGTAAGAATTGCTGCGCTGGTCGCGTCCTTCTGCTGCCTGCTCGCGCGCACGCTCCGCGATGCCCTGCTTGACGGTCGCGTCCGCGCGCTCCGCTTTCGGCGTGAAATCCCTGTACGCCTTGCCCGCTTCGACGAGGCCGAGCGCCGCCGCGCGGTGCTTCGGAGCATTGTCGGATTGGAAGACTATCTCCTCATCATAGTCCAGGCCGAGCCACTCCAGGCCTTCGAGAATGGAGCGTGTGGATTCTTCCGTCGAGCGCTGAAGGTCTGTGTCTTCTATGCGCAGCAAAATCTGGCCGCCGGTCTTGCGCGCGTAGAGCCAGTTAAAGAGCGCTGTGCGCGCCGAGCCGATGTGCAGATAGCCGGTCGGCGATGGTGCGAAACGAACACGAATAGTCATAATAAAAACGCTGAAAGATGAACGCGGAACGATGAATAAGACGACGAAGTATACTTCATCGTTCATCGTTCCGCGTTCATCGTTTGAAGTTATGGCGGAGATGACAGGATTCGAACCTGTGATAGGCTTTTGACCTATAACGGTTTAGCAAACCGCCGCCTTCAGCCACTCGGCCACATCTCCACAGAAAGCTGCATCCGGCGCGAGAGTTATTCTAATCCGGCATTCGCGTTTGTCAAGGCGGTGGGCGGCGATTCCGGGGAATCAGCAAGCGGATGTCTGCCTGAGAGCGCGGGCTGACCTCATAATGGTCTTTGTATTGCCCGCTGAATCCCGTCACGCTCAAGCGTTGGCCCATCTGCAATTTGCTCAAATCAATCTTCGTCGAAGCGCTGACGAAAACCTGTATCTCGCCCGATCCATCATTGAGAAAAAGGCGGAAGCCGTAAGGCAGATCGCTCACAACCTCACGCGTCATCATCCCCTTAACTTTCACCAGACGCCCTTCTGTCGTCTCCCCAATCTTTCCGGTTAAGACGTTTTCTGGCTTCACCTCCGACCCTCGCTGCCCGCGCACCTCTATAGCCTGTGCATCAACCGGCACAATTACCAGCAGCCCAAGACTCTCCGCCAGCTTTCCGGTTAAGCGTACTCGCTGACGAACGAGCAAGCCCAGGCCAGTGCTCATGCTGACGTAGATGCCGCCGCTTTTGTCTTGAATAGCAAACCCTTCATCGGCGACACTCGCCTTGAAAGCGCCCGAAGCAACCGTCACCGAACCCTCAATCGTCACTATTGTTCCCAACGGCAAACGACGCGCATCAGCGATGAGCATGACTTTCGTCTTCGTCGAAGCAGTAGCGACGAACGACCGCGCAGCAACACCAGCAAAAGCATTCAAGATTATCCACGCCAGAATGAAACCAATTCTCAAGCTTACGCCGGACTGTGAGCGATGCATTACTCTGCCTCTAAAAATGATTTGCGTTCCCTTAATCGACGCTCTGATTAGACACGCTATTTATTTTTGAGGCAAGAATGAAAGTTGCGGCATCAAGCCATGTGAGCGCTTTTGGTTTCTTTGCCGGAAATCAGAGTGCGGTCAAGCGGCAATTCACTTCTTTTTTACTTTCAGCACAGATCGTGCTTCCTGCTCAATCTGCGCCTTGAACTGCGGCGTGATGACCTCGCCATCGCACGATGCCACGCGTCGCCCGTAGCTGAGGACGTACTCGGCGCTTCCATCCGCAGAGGCAATCAGGTATTGCTTGAGAAACATGGCGGGCGCAGGACTAAAGCCCTTGTCTCTGAGAAAGCGCAAATCCGGGATACTGTATGGGTCTGGAATCTCCGCCAGCACAGCACACTGCTCGCGCGAGTTGAAACTGATGCCGTTTAATGGGTCTGGCTTCAGATTACTGTAATCGAGTCCGCCAGAGCCGTCCGTGTGTGCCTCTGCATGAATCATCAAGAGGCTCTCGCCCTTTGCATAAGCGGCGACAGAGACATTAAACATCTTTCCGCCGTACGTGGGTTGGTGATGATACTCGCCCAGGAGATGGAAGGATTTATCAACCTGCAAGCGATATTTAATCTGATGTGTTGATTCGACCGTCTGGCCTTTGACTTTTAAATAATCAAACTTTGGTTGTAGCGAATGAGTAGAGGCAGTGTTAAGGAGAAGAATCAAGACGGTTATCAGCGATGATTTCATGCAATTAAGCCTTTTTGAAGCACAATCTTTCTTGCGGTGCTGTAGACGCTTGAGAAAGATAGAGCGTTAACAGGTGAAAGGCTCTCAATAACCACCCTCTCCGTGGGACATTTCCGCAGGCTTCGGTTTATAATTATCTCTTACGCCAATCGGATAATTTATCGACCAGAGGAGTAGGGGATGTCCGCAGAGTTGAAGATTGCTAAAAGGCCCGACCGGATTAAGTTTGGTGGCCGTATTTTATTTTTGACCGATGATACTTCGTTGATTAGACGCCAACTCGAAGGCGGCGAGGATTTGCCTTATGACCCCGCCGTGCCTTTAATGAATAACATCTCGACAGACGAGATTACGCCCGGCTGGGTCTGCTTTTACTATGACGAGACTCTGGGCCAATACGTCTATGTCGGGATGCGCGAGCAGGCTGTACAGAAGGACGAAGTAAAACAGGGTGGCTTCGCTGTCGTCGTTTCGGGTCTTTCAAAGGGGTGCGGCTCGTCGCGCGAGACAGCGCCGTACGCTGAGAAATGGGCTGGCATCGAACTCGTCATCGCCCAGACCATAGAGAAGATTTACGGGCAAAACTCGCAGAACATTGGCCTCTTGACTTCTACGGATTTCGGCCTCATCGAGCGTATCCGCAAGGGTGAAGAGATTCCGCTCGAAGAATTCACGCGCGGTCTTGACCCCATCTCGAAATCAATCGTCGAATACGGCGGCCTCTTCAATTACAACAAGGCGCGGCTGGCTGGAGAGGTTTCACCTCCGGCGATTGAAACACAGCAGCGCCCGATGAATATTGTCGAGAAGATTATCGCGCGGCACGCCTTTGTGACAGCCGGTCAGGTTGGCATCCGTGCGGTCAAGCCCGGCGATGCGCTCTTTGCCGTCGCGGACGTGCGTTTCTCGCACGAGTATGTCACGCCTATGGCCGAGAGCTTGTTCAAGCAGTCTTTAGGAAAGGATGCGCGCGTCACCGAGCCGGAATCCGTCTACGCGTTCCGCGACCACTTAACTTTCTTAGGCAAGGTGATGTCGGAAGAGAAACGCAAGATGGGACTCCTGGAACGCGCCGACGGACTCGCCATCACGCAAGCCAGCTTCACCGAAGAACAGGGCATCAGGCTGTACGGCGAAAGTCCCGAAGGTGGTTCGGAAGCCATCTGTCATAACGCCGTCGTCGAAGACATAGCCTTGCCCGGCCAGCTTGTTATCGGCACGGACTCGCACACGTGCATGGCGGGCGTGCTCGGCTGCTTTGCTTTCGGGGTGGGTTCGACCGACATGGCGAACGCCTGGTACACCAAAGACATTCGCATCCGTGTACCGGAAACCGTCCGCTTCGTCCTTCGTGGGCAAAAGCGCATGGACGTGACGGCCAAAGACGTGATGCTCTACATCCTCGCCACAGATTATATGAAGGAGGGCAAAGGCATCGGGCAGGTGTTGGAGTTTGCGGGCGAGGGCCTGCGTGATTGGCCCATGGACGAGCGCGCGACCCTGACCAACATGGCCGTCGAAGCAGGCGGCACGACCGGCATCATAGAGCCTGACGAAGTGACGCTCGATTACATCGTCCGCATGCGCGGTCTTGACGCAGAAGAAGTCCGAAAAGGATTTCTGAAGAGCGACCCCGACGCACAGTACGCGGCAACCTTCGAGATCGACCTGGCCGAGATTCAACCGATGGTCGCCACACCGGGCGACCCGCGCAACGGCGTTGCGATTGAAGACCTCGAAGGCGAAGTCAAAATCGATGCCGCTTACGGCGGCTCCTGCACGGGCGGCAAGATGGCAGACATGGACATGTACGCCGCCGTCCTCAAGAGCGCGCTTGAGCAGGGCAAGCGCGTCGCGCCGAATGTGCATCTCTACCTGCAATTCGGCTCGCAGAAGATTAAGCAGTACGCGCGCGAGCGTGGCTACATCAAAATTTTCGAGCGCGCCGGGGCGGAGTTGATTGATCCTTCGTGCGGCGCTTGCATCAACGCCGGGCCGGGCGCTTCACGCTCGCCCGATACCGTCACCGTCAGCGCGCAGAATCGCAACTTTCCGGGTCGTAGCGGGCCGGGTAAAGTCTATCTCGCCAGCCCCTACGTCGTCGCCGCCTCGGCCATCGCCGGGCACATCGTCGCGCCCAAAGAGTTTCTCAAAGAGCGCGAAGAAGAACTCGTCGCTTAAGGCTCTGGCAGGTGGAGAGTGGCGGGAAAGTTTTGGCGTAGACATCTGCGTAACTCTCGAAGGGAGAATGCCAGTGAAGCTAAAATTTATTCTGCCGTTCATTTTAATATCCGTGCTTGGCGGGCCAATCGCGGCGCAGGAATCAGTCTGGCTGCGAGAGCATAGGGCTGGCGCAGCAGCAAGGAAGCGAGGGCAGCTTGAAGATGCCGAGAGACATTATGAGAAAGCCCTGAAAGAGGCGGAGAAATTTGGGGAGCAGGATAAACGCTTACCCGAGAGCCTGCACAATCTGGCCCTGGTTTACAAGCTACAAAAAAGATACTCGGAGGCGGAAAGATTATTTGTTCGCGCCATCGAAATTTACCGGCGCATCTCTGGCCCAGACCACCATATTGTAGCCTTTGAAATTGAGAACTTAGCAGAATTGTATGTGGCAGCAGGCAAAATTGATGAGGCCGAGCCGCTCCTGACACAATCGCTGGCGATTGCTGAAAAAGCAAGGGGGGCTGAGCATTTGCTCGTAGCCAATATCGTTAGCTCGCTGGCAGAGGTATACACCAAGCAAAAGAAATATGTGCAGGCTGAGCCTTTGTATCAAAGGGGGCTACTGATTTACGAGAAATCATTGGGGGCAGATCATTGGACTGTTGCTAGCTTGTTGGAAGAGTATGCAGGCTTATTAAAGAAGATGGGTCGCAAGGATGAGGCAAAGGCGATGGAGGAACGCGTTAAGGAAATACGCGCCAAGAAATTGCCTCATGAGCCGTATAAGATTCCCTCCTAACTTGCCCCTGACCAGCCACTCGTTACTTCATTTATGGATTACGGTAAGTATGCGCGAACGGAGCGGGAGCGGCGGTTTCTGTTGCGGGAGTTGCCCGTAGGGTTGACGCGTGCGAGCGAGCATGTGCAAATCTGGGACAACTACATCACAGGCACGCGCCTCCGCCTGCGAAGAATCCGCGTTCCGCAGACGAAAGAGCAGCGTTGGAAGCTGACGCAAAAATTCGCGCCCGATTCTTCCGACTTCTCACGCACCATTATCACCAACATCTATCTTTCCGCTTATGAGTACGAGGTGTTCTCCATCTTCGAGGGCAATGAGCTACGCAAGAATCGTTACCCCTTCGAGCACGAGGGGCGCGCCTTCGGAATAGACGTTTTCCTCGGCTCGCTCCTGGGCTTGATTCTCGCCGAGACGGAATTTGAGACAGACGAAGAGATGCGCGACTTCGAGCCTCCATCCTTCGCCGTCGCAGAGGTAACGAATGATGTGATGTTTACAGGAGCGAGGCTGGTGGAAACGTCTGCGGACGAAATTCGCGCAGAGCTTCGGCGGCGCGCAAACACAGCCCGCGAGGATTGAGCCTAGATGGCTTTCGTTCCATACGAGCATTTTACGATTGATACATCTCTACCGTTTGACAAGGCCGTTGACAGGATTGCGCAACTAATCGAGCCGAAGCGTTCCTTTCGTAATCCTTTCTCGCGCGAGCATAAGGAATTTGAAGGAAGTGTGACGCCGCAGGATTTTAAAATTTCCAGAATCATTCATTACCGCAACTCGTTTCTCCCGATCATCAACGGTCAGTTTGTGAAAACGCCTCTGGGCACAAGGCTCACCGTCAGGATGACGCTGCATCCGTTCGTCATAGCATTCTTGATTCTCTGGTCAGGGGTAATAGGTTTATCGTTCGTGATGGCTCTCCGCGAATCTGATGGAAAGGCAGCGGCTCCTTTTATGTTAGGGATGCTGGCTTTCGTTTACCTGCTCACGACAGGTGCTTTCAAATGGGAAGCGAGAAAGGCGCGCCGTCGCTTTATGCAACTCTTCGCGGGGCAGGCTTAAGGCTTGAGCTTTGTTGTGCTCCGGGCCGCTCTCTGATTCGTTCTATCAAATGTCAACACACTTGCCAATCATCTATACCATCGGGCATGGCCGTCATCCGTTCGCGGACTTTCTGGCATTGCTGCGTCAGCACAGAATAGCGTTCATCTGCGACGTGCGCAGCGCAGCACGCTCGCGCTGGCCGCAGTATAACGGGCGCGTGCTCGAAGCTAATTTGCGTGAAGAGGGCATCGGCTATGAGCATTTGCCGGAGTGTGGCGGCAAAGTGATTGCCCCCCCTGACGAACTGGCGCGTGGGCTGGACAGGATTATGGAGTTGGCCGCAGAGATGCGAGTCGCCATCATGTGCTCCGAGTCGCAGCCCTTAACGAAGCACGTTCCACAGCCTCGCGCCAACTGCCATCGCGTCGGCTTGCTCTCCGCACCCTTGCGCTCACGCGGCGCACGCATCATACACATCCTGCCAAACGGCGACCTGCTCGAAGTTGACGAAGCCGCGCTGCCTTCCATTTGGTAGACACTCCACGACCATATCATCTGCGCGCCGCGTGACTACTCAAGTTGAATAGCCACGCTTTCATCCTTTCGCCTTGTGCCTTGCGTCTTGCTCTCGGCGGCGTGGCTGCGTGCGAAGTAGAGGGAGAGCAGGAAGGCGCAGAACATGATGGCGGAGGCAGTCCAGAAGGTAACGCTCAGCGAATGATTGCTCATGTGATGTAGCTGCCGGTCTTCGCCGTAGGCTGCGACCGCGCTGTAAATAAGTATTGAGGAGATGATTGGCCCAACGGTGCGCGCTAGGCTGGCGACCGACTGCGTGACGCCGAGCACGCCGCCCTGCTCGCCGCGCCCCGCGCTCTTTGAAGCGAGGCCGAGCAGCGCCGGGCCGGAGAGAGAGTTGCCGACGGCGAATATCGCGCCGACTATCAGCAACGTTGCCAATCCGGTCTGCGGCCCAGTAAAGGGAATCACAAAGAGGCTCGCGGCGAAAAGGAACACGCCCGCCACGACCAGCGTCATCTCGCCAAAACGCTTCACCAGCCGCCCAATCAGACCGCCCTGAATCAGAGCGCCGATGACGCCGACGAAGACGAACAACCAGCCCGTGTCGTGCGCGTCGTAGCCGAAGCGGAACATCGTAAACAGCGCGAACGAGGCCGTCATAATCGAGAAGGCAACTATGGACAGAAAGTAGATAGAGAGAATAAAAGCGAGGCGCGATTGCTTGAGCGCCTCGGCAAGCTGTGACCAACGGCCCGTCGCCGCCGAGACGCGCGCAGGGTGGTCGGGCGTAACGGTTTCGGGCAGCACGAAGTAGAGCAGGATAGCGTTGGCGAAAGCCAGCCCGGCAGCGAATAAGAAGGGGACGCCGATGCCCCAGCGGCTTAAGACACCGCCGATGGCCGGGCCGAAGATGAAGCCCAGCCCGAAGGCCGCGCCGACCATCCCCATCCCCTTCGCGCGATTTTCGGGCGTCGTGATGTCTGCGATGTAAGCCTGCGCCGTAGAGATATTGCCGCCCGTGATGCCGTCTATGATGCGGCCAAGAAAGAGCATCCAAACGGTCGTCGCAAAGCCTAAGATGAGAAAGCCGAGGCTCGTCCCCAACAAGCTGATGAACAACACGGGCCGCCGACCATACCTGTCCGAGAGGCGGCCCAGGATAGGCGTAAAGATCAACTGCATCACCGAGTAGGAAGCGAACAGGAGACCGACCGCACGCGGGCTGGCGTTGAACTTCGTTCCCTCGACGTAAAACGGGAGCACCGGAATGACGATGCCAAAGCCCAACAGGTCAATGAAGACCGTGATGAAGATGACCAGCAGCGGAGAGCGTTTCATAAAAAAGTAATGAGTGATGAGTACTGAGTGATGAGTGACAAGCAGTTGCCCTTAACTCATCACTCATTACTCATCACCCATCACATGCTTTTACCGTCTTCTCTGAATCAACTCGTCAACGGAGGCGCGTCCGCCGCCCGCGATGAAGAGCGCGACGGCCATCCCCAAAAGCGCGAGTGTGAATTCGATGCCGCGATTCGACATAAAGAAATTGGGCCAATGGACGCCGAACATTGCGACCAGCATCGTGACGGCGATAAAGAATGCGCCGACGCGCGTTAATAGTCCCATCAACACGAGGATGCCGCCGAAAAATTCCGAGAAGGCAGCCGCTCCGAGCCAGAGCCACGTCGGACGCATAAATGAATAGGGCGGCTCGCCGGAAATCGAAGCCGACAAGCCACGGCCACCGAATGAGCCTAAGACTTTCTGTGCGCCGTGCGCGATGAAAATAATGCCCAGCGCGAGGCGCACGGGCACTGTGAACCATGTCGGCACGGTAGCGATTAACTTTCTAAACATCACTTTCTCCCCTGAATGTTCCCTGCCTACTAGTAAACGATAAAGGAGGAACGATGAACGATGAAGTAAGAGCAGCTAGTCTTTCATTCATCGTTCCGCGTTCCTACTTCATCGTTTTTTGTTATGTCAAACTCGCCAGCCGCGCGGCGAGAACTTCCTTCGGCTGCACGCCGACGAAGCGTTCAACCAGCGTGCCGTTTTTGAAAATGAGCATCGTCGGGATGCTCTGCACGCGAAACTGCGCGGCGGTCTGCGGATTCTCGTCAACGTTAAGCTTGGCGATGCGATACTGCCCGTTCGCTTCAGCCGCCAGTTGGTCTAAAACGGGGGCAATCATTCGACACGGCCCGCACCAGGGCGCCCAGCAATCCAGCAGCACAGGCATACTTCCCATTTGCAAGACCTCGCGCTCGAAAGTTGCGTCCGTCACGGTGAGCGGCTCGTTCGCACGCGCCCTCGCCGCGCCGCCCGTCACCTTCAACGCCGCGCCGCATCTGCCGCAGACGGGCTGGCGCGCCAGTGACGCTCTTTCGTCAACACGATTCTTCGAGCCACATTTAGCGCAGACAACGACAATCACGCGTTTCTTCTCCTCCGGCCCGGAAAGTTTGGTTTAAGATTCTCTTCGTAGAGACGAGTTTGGCAGCACGCCTGTGAGTCGTCAAGCGCGCTTGCGGCCCGCATGCTTTAGACCGGCAGCATATTTCATAGTAAGATGCGGATTCTCGTTCTCCCTGCGCCATTACTGTTGAAGAAGGGTACTTTACGACATTATGCTTCATTTTCGCTTCCGCGCTTTGTTGCTGTTGGCAGCCATTCTGCTCTTAACTCCGGCTCTCGTGCAGGCGCAAGGTAGCTCGCGAACCGCGTCGCCCGACATCACTTACACCGTCTCGATGCCGCAGCCACACACGCACCTGCTCGAAGTCGAAGTGCGTATCAAACGGGGCGCTGGCGCTCAGTCTCCGAGGCAGGAAACTCTAATCATGCCGGTCTGGACGCCCGGCTCGTATCTCATACGCGAATTTGCGCGGCACGTGCAGGACTTTGCCGCGACGGATGGCGCGAGCGGACGCACGCTACCGTGGACGAAGGTGAACAAAAATAGCTGGCGCGTCACGACTAATGGTGCGAAAGACTGGCGTGCGACCTACCGCGTCTACGCCAACGAGCTAACGGTGCGGACAAACGAGCTAAACGACCGTCATGCTTTCTGGAACAACGCCGCGCTCTTGATGTACCCGGACGGATTTTTAAGAGCGGGGTCGAAACTCGTCATCAATCCTCCGGCGGGCTGGAAGATTGCGACCGGATTGCCGCCAGTCGCCGGACAAAACAATACTTTCAGCGCCGAGAACTTCGACGTGCTCTACGATTCGCCCGTCGAAGTCGGCAACTTCAAGACGCTCTCGTTTGAGGTGAAGGGAGTGCCGCACCGCATCGTCATCGAAGGCGAAGGCAATTACGACCCTGAGCGACTTCGACGTGATGTGCAGAAGGTAGTCGAGACGCAGGTTGAGATGATGGGCGGCGAGATTCCCTATCGCGATTACACTTTCATTGTCAATCTCATCGGGTCTGGCGGCGGCGGGCTTGAGCATCTAAACTCGACTGCTCTCATCGCCACGCGCTACGGCTTTCGCCCGGACTCCAACTATCTGGATTTCCTCTCGCTCGTCTCACACGAATTCTTTCATCTCTGGAACGTCAAGCGAATCCGCCCAGACGCGTTAGGCCCGTTTGACTATAACAATGAGAACTACACGAAACTCCTGTGGGTCGCAGAGGGCATCACGGCCTACTACGAAGCGCTCCTGCTGCGCCGCGCCGGTCTCATCTCCGACAGGCAATACCTGGACATTTTGGCCGGAACAATCAAGGACGTGCAATCGAAGCCGGGACGCTTAGTGATGAGCGCCGAGGAAGCGAGCTTTGATGCGTGGATTAAGTATTACAGGCAGGACGAAAACGCCGCCAACTCGCAAATCTCCTACTACGACAAGGGCGCGCTCCTGGGCCTCTTGCTCGACTTGCAGATTCGCAAGATGTCGGGCGGCGCTCGTTCTCTGGATGACGTGATGCGTTATCTATACACGGAGTTCTTCAAGAAGAACCGCAACTATAGCCCTGCGGACTTTCAGCGCGCCAGCGAGATAGCGGCAGGCGGCAGCCTCGAAGATTTCTTCGCGCGCTATGTGCGCGGGCGCGAAGAATTGCCCTACGACGCGATTCTGGCAAACGTCGGCCTCCGTTTAGAGCCTCCGAGCGGAGCGGAGAGACCTTATCTCGGCGCGGATTTGAACCAGGACAACGACCGCCTCATCGTGCGGCGTCTTTACAGCGGCGCTCCGGCCTACGAACAGGGCTTGAACGCCAACGACCAAATCGTCGCGCTCGACGGCTATCGCGTCAACCGCGACCAGTTCGGCCAGCGCATCGCTGAAAAGCGGCCCGGAGATACAGCACGCCTGACCGTCTTTCGCATTGACGAGCTACGAACGTTTGAAATCAAGCTCGGCGGAATCAAGGATGCGAGCTATCGCCCCATAGCGGTCGAGCGACCCACCGAGGAACAAGCGCGGCTTTATCAAGGCTGGCTCGGCGCACGATTACCAAGGTATGGGGAAATCGGTCTGTAGCCAGTAACAAGTCATCAGTTTTAAGCTTTTACTGATTACTGACTGATTAACTGACCACTAGTTTATGAGTGACAACTACCAGCATATACGCTTGAAAATTGAAGACCGCACGGGGCGGATTACGTTTGCGCGTCCGCCCTTGAATGTTTTCAATATCGCGATGATGCGCGAGATTAACGATGCGGTTAATGTTTGCGCTGGTAGCAGAGAGTTGGTAGCGATTGTCTTTGAGGCGGTCGCGGGGTCGCGCGCCTTCAGCGCTGGCGTCGCGGTTGAAGAGCACGTCGAAGAGACCGTCTACCAGATGCTTGAATCTTTTCACACGATTTTTCGTAACCTGGAACAGGCGGGCAAGCCGTCGATTGCGTTGGTAGACGGCGCGGCGCTCGGCGGCGGATGCGAACTGGTGGCGGGTTGCGATATTGTAATAGCAACGGAGCGCGCCCGCTTCGGCCAGCCGGAGATTAAGCTGGGCGTCTTTCCGCCGGTGGCTGCAATCCTGTTGCCGCGCATCATCGGCGATAAGCGTGCGCGCGAATTGATACTGACGGGCGAGTTGATTGACGCACGCGAAGCTCTGCGGCTCGGCCTCGTTAACTACGTCGTGCCAAGCGAAGGACTTGAGCAAAAGGCGCAGGAAGTGCTCGTCAAACTGCGAGAATTATCGGCCTCCGCGCTCGAAGCGACCAAGCGCGCGATGGCTATGGCCGGCGGCGCTGCCTTCGAAGACGCGCTGGCACGCGTTGAAAATCTTTACCTGAATGAATTGATGAAGACCGCAGACGCGCGCGAAGGCATCAAGGCTTTCATGGAAAAGCGCAAACCTCTCTGGCAGAACAAGTGATGTACGACGAAAGACAACAGGCAAAGAAACAGAGACGCATTCAAGCGTTGAGAGTAATGCCGACGCTCATCGCGGCGCTGCTCTTCATTGTTTCCTCTTCATCCTTCGTCGCACGCGCTCAGGATAATGAATCGCCCTGGAAGAGCGGGTCGCCTCCGGCAATGCAGCCGCGCCCGCGCGTTGTGCCCGACGAAGTAGACATCGCCGAGCGTGCCATCGGTGCGGTCTGCACGGAGCGCGCGAGCGATCCTTTGGGGAGTGTGCCGATTGATGTCATGCAGGCTCGTCCTTCGCTGCCACTCGGACATTCCGACGCCGTGGCCGGAGCGCGACGCGCCGAGCGCCTCCTGCTGGTTGCGAAAGGATTGGTCGTCGAAGCGCTCGAACAGTTGGCGCGCGAATACAATGTCGACGAGAAAAAAATTCGCGCAGCGTCTCTGCGCGTCATGGCCGTCAACAAGATTGAGCCGGACGTGGAATTACGCGATAACGCCTCTGTCATCCTGAGCACTCCGCGCGTCATTTACTTTGGCACGATCTTTCTCGCCGGGCTGCCCTCGGACGAAGGCATGGTCAGCGTGTTGGCCCACGAGTTGACGCACATCGCGGACGGGAGGGAAGACGGGCTGCAAACGCTGTTTCGTCTCGTCGGGCGGCGAGCGGCGAGTCTGACGGGCCTGCGCATCTACGGGCGGCGACCGGAAGAATTGACCTGCGACCTGGTGGGCGCGATGGCCGCGCGTTCGCTCATCACGCGCACGCCAAACAATGAAAAGCTGCCACGCCGTCTGGCACGCGCCGTCGAGCACAACTGCGTCGAAGAAGACGACACGGACGAAGCGCATCTCTCACCACGAAACACTATGCGCGCCCTGATTGCGCTCGACCCGACGCTGGCGCGCGACCTCGTTGGCGACCGAGACCTGGCCTCGACTCCTCCCCTCACCTCGCTTCGTCAATACGCCCTGACGCCCATTCGTTGACAACGCCGCTTCCGCCTTCCTATCATCAGCGTTTCTGATGAAACGTAAAAACAAACAAGGGGAAACAATGCGCTGTGTCCTTGCGTCGCTACTGATCTTACTGTTGGTCTGCTTCGCAACGGCCTGTCGAAGCGAAGCGGAGAAGGGGAGCGTGCGTCCGCTCTCTTTGCGCGACGTACCGGCGCAACGCCTCGCCTTTAGTTTCAAGCCGGACATTAATGGGCCAACGCTGCCGACTGCCGACGATCCGGCGAAGACCGCCAACGTCCAGAAGGATTTTGAGACGCGGCGCACGGAAGAAGCCTTGGTGCGCGCCGTCGTCTCGCCCGACGGACAGCGCGTGCTGGCGCTTTACGAGACGGGCGATTTGCAGCGCGGAGAGTTTCGGATAGATATGTATGCTGTTGAAGGAAATTTCCTGCGCAACGTGACGCCGCCGGAACTCGCCTGCACCTTCGCTCCCGTTGTCGCATGGTCGCCGGACGGAAACAGCATCGCTTTCATCGCGCGCAAAGTTCTCGCGCCGCAGCCCACGCCCGGCCTGCCAGATGCGCTGCCCGAAACTCCTGCGCCCGCACCGTCAGTTGGGCCAGCATTTCCACCCGTGCCTGCTTTCAGCACCGAACAGATTTACGTTTGCAATCGCGACGGCACTGATCTTCATCCGCTGACAACGCGCGACGGCTTGATCTACTTTCACTTAGTTTGGTCGCCCGACGCACGCGCGCTCGCCGCGCTGGCCTGTAAAAGAGAGGAGTGGGACGAAAACGAGGCTGCGCGCCAAGCGCCCGCCGGACGCCCCAGACTGATTACGCTCGATGGCACTGAGCGTCTGCTTGATGATGGCTTGAAGGATGCGCTGCCCGTCTGGTCGCCGGACTCTTCGAAAATCGCCACGGCCTTTGATACGGATGTCTGGATTTACGATGCCGCTGCACAGACGCCGACCGCCGCGCGTATTTCCCTGCGCGATCCTTTGCGCGCCGCCTCCGCCGCCTTCGACGCGCAGCATCTCTCGAAAAACAGAAAGACCGACAACGCTGGCGGCAAGACAAACGAGTCTGCTGGCGCTACAACGCAGCCGAGCGCCCCGCCGAAGTCGTTCGCTCCAATCATTCGTCTCGAATGGGCGCAGCCAGAAACGCTTTTCATCGAGACGGGCTACATACGTATCTATCCGAGCGCGCCGGATTATCCGCGCTGGCATGAGCTTCACTTAAGCCCGCAGGCAACGCTCATCAGTGGTTTTGAGCCGCACAAGGCGAGTGATAAAAGCCTGAGCGCCGCTGCCGTGCTAAACTGACGCTCGCCAATACCTGTCAGTTAAGTTAAAGGAGCGATTATGGTCTATAAGAGCGTCGCGGAAATCTTCGATTCGATAGACGAAACGCGCGGGCGACTCAATGAGCGACTCGCCGGATTAAGCACAGCGCAGGAAAATTTTCGTCCCGCGCAGG
The DNA here is from genome assembly GCA_036387475.1 of Pyrinomonadaceae bacterium. Classification (GTDB taxonomy): domain Bacteria; phylum Acidobacteriota; class Blastocatellia; order Pyrinomonadales; family Pyrinomonadaceae; genus DASVTR01. The sequence goes on from DASVTR010000016.1 coordinate 291,576, forward strand.
GCGGTTGGTCTATCGCCGAGATCGTAGAGCATCTGGCGATTCTGGAAAGTAGATTGCTTGGACTGTTGACCATGATGGTCAGCAAGGCTGAAAAGGCTGGCCTTCAGCGCAGCGCCGGAGATTCTCATTTCAATCCTGTCTCGCTCGAACAGATTATCGAGCGCAGCCTCAAGGAAAAATACACCGCGCCGGAGACGGCACAACCCCAAGGAGGTGTCTCCATCCGAGACTCGCTCGAACGCCTGCGACAATCACGCGCAAGCCTCAGAGAATTACAGTCGCGCTTTGAAGCGACAGACCTAACCTCCGCACGCTATCCGCATCCGGCCTTCGGGCCGCTCGACGCCTATCAATGGCTCCTCATGATCGGCGTCCACGAAGACCGGCATCTGCGCCAGATAGAAACGTTGATGGCCTCGCCGGAGTATCAGGCAGCAACAGTGAGCGCTTGAGCCGCGCTTAAAGGATGAGAGCGACGCTCGCAAGTTCTGCAGTGAACGAACGGCTTAATGCGGTTGCCACGCGCTGCAAATTTCGCTAGAGTTTAAGAGTTGGGTTTAAGTAGTTTTACGTTGTGCCCTCATAGCTCAATGGTTAGAGCAGCGGACTCGATCTTTGAATAGTCTAAGTGGAAAAAGATGCTTGTTATTCGTGCGTGCGTTCTTATAGCGGATAAATCATGCAAGCTCTTTCCATATGATTTTCAAGGTGGGTTGCGAGTGTATCACATGACAAATCCCGTGGGTTTGTTTTCAGGTATGCTTGTAGAATCTGTCAAATTCGGGGAAGCCTAAGTGGCGAAAGCCATATGGTAATCCCGAGCCAAATCTCGCTCAAAGCGAGAAAGGTGTAGAGACTTGACGATAGACGCGTAAAGCGAAGGGAAAGTCCAGACCACAAACTTTGATTCATCGACGGAATCAAAGGCGGTGAAAGCCGTAGCGGGTAAGCATAATCCGTTGGTTCGAGGTTCAAGTCCTCGTGAGGGCATCAGGTTTTATTAAACTTGTCAGTCAATAAAAAGAGCCTGCTCTATATTCCAGAGCAGGCTCTTTTTATTTTACCCAGTCGATATACTGCAACGTCTCTTTTTAGAGACGGACGGTTGATTGTTGAAGCGGATGATTGTGTAGGACTGAGCGCATCATGACGTGGGAATGCAGAGTATCGAGGTAGGTCGCGAATTGCTTGAGCAGCGGCCAGAGTTGGAATTCGGTTCTGGCTGCCGCAATGTCTTCAACGAATCTCTGGACTTCGGCCCAATCGCGGAACATCAGATAGTGCATGAAGGATTCAAACATCGTGAGTCCTTCAATCAATGCGAAATAGGAATCCAAATCGCGCAGGCTTTCCGCACGGCTGACCCGCTCGTTGAGAATGGAGAGCGCTTCGCACAGCACAATTGATTGCTCAAGCTTGAGCTTGAAGTCGTCAAAAAGCTGGCCGCCGGTGATGGAAGCATCGAAGTTTACGGAGATGGAGATAATCGTCTGTTGAGTGCAGTTTCGCAGCAGACCGTGAGCGCGAGCAAACTCCGTCCGCATCTGTTCAAGCGGTTGTTCGGAATTCAGAATGGTCAGAGTGCGAACACGCTTAAGCTCATGGTTGAAGGCGAAGATGGTGCTGTCGTACAGCCCGTCGAGCGCACTGCTCAAGCCCTCTGCCTGCTTGGCTTTTTCGATGTTCGCGATTAACGCCTTGGCTTTTTCGTGCAGCGATTTGAAGATGACGTGCGAGTTCAGTAGCGTCTCATCTGATTTGAGGCAGGACTCCAACAGGTTGAGATAGTCAAGCAACTCGATGAGCCTGCTGAACAGTTCCGAGACCGACTCTTGAAGTGAAGAGGGTTCTATTTTCGCCAGAACTGTGTTGAGCCTGCTGTGTAGATTGGGCGTCCTGTCTTTCATCTTATTTCCGCTCTTTTTAAGTCTCGCTTAGCCTAAACCATGAAGGTGGAAAGGCTCTTTTCGCCTCTTCGCTCGTCGCCTCGTTCTTTCGTCTAAACGGAAGCGCTCTCGGCCAGCATATCGAGCAGCAGATTGAGCATCGTTTGCTCCGTCTCGGTCGAGCCGGTGAAGCGCAGCGCAAAGCCTATCTCGGAAAGCTGGTAGACCACTTCGGCCCAGAGATAAATCCAGCGCTCGGTCGGCAGTTGAATCTCGACGCGGATCAATTCTTTGGGCGTCACATCGTCGCGCGTCAGCAGAAAACAGCCGGTCGAGCTAATGTCAACGACAGTGCCCGTGCGCTGCGCCAAGACTCCTTCCCAACGCGCGTTGAGTTTGACTTGATAGCGTTCTGCTTCTCTGCGTTCGCTTGCTTTTGACATCGCTTAGGCCGCCATGATGGGTTTAATAGCCGTGACTCTGTGCGCCGCCTCTTCGCCGGTTTCGACGCTCGGCAAAGGCTGCAAGTGCGTACAGGTATCGGCGATAATCTTCTCCGCGCCGCTGGCATAGGCGGGGCGTGAGAAGAAGTAGCCCTGCCCGTTTTCGCAGCCCAGTTTGCGGAGCAGCGCCAGTTGCTCTTTTGTCTCCACACCTTCGGCGACGACATCCATCCCCAAATTCTGCGCCAGCATGATAATCGTTCGCACGATCTCTATATTCTCGTTGTTATCCACCATGCGGATGACAAACGAGCGGTCAATCTTCAGCGTGTCGATAGGGAAACGGTGCAGGTAGCTCAACGAGGAATAGCCCGTTCCGAAGTCGTCAATCGAAAGCTGCACGCCGAGCGCACGGAGTTGCCTGAGCATCTCTGTGGCGGTGTCTATGTTTTCCATCACGACGCTTTCGGTAATCTCAAGCTTGAGGCTACGCGGGTCGAGCTTCGTTTCTTCCAGAGCCTCTGTGATCTGCGCGATTAAGTCGGACTGCTCAAACTGTTTGCTGGACAGATTGACGCTAATAAAAAGCGGCAAATCGGAAGCATAACGCCGCTGCCAGCGACGCATCTGTCGGCAAGCCTCCTTGAGCGTCCACTGTCCGATAGCCACTATCTGTCCCGTATCTTCGGCCACCGGAATAAAATCCATCGGCGAAATCAATCCGCGCTCAGGATGCTGCCAGCGCACTAAGGCTTCAAAGCCGCGCAAGTTGAAATTGTCGAGCGCCACAATCGGCTGGTACTGAACGAAGAACTCCTGCCGGTCAAGAGCGCGACGTAAATCCGTTTCCAGTTGCAGCAGATTCATGGCGACGGCGTGCATTGATTTATCGAAGACTTCGTGCCGCGCCTTGCCTAAGGATTTGGCGCGATACATCGCCGTGTCTGCGTCACGCAGGATGTCGTCGGGCTGGTCGTAGCCGATCGTGCTCGGCGCAATACCGATGCTGGTGGTCGTAAAAACATCGTGCCCGTTTAAGGAGAAGGGCACTTTTAATTCTATCTGGATACGCTCGGCAATAGAGATGGCTTCCGGTTCGTCCTGCAAATCTTCAAGCAGGATGGTGAACTCGTCGCCGCCGACGCGCGCCACCGTATCGCCGGGGCGCAGGCATTTCTCCAGGCGACGAGCGATGCCGACGAGCAGTTGGTCGCCGATGATGTGACCGAGACTATCGTTGATGACCTTAAAGCGGTCGAGGTCAAGGAAGAGGACGGCGAAAATCTGGTTGTCGCTCCGCTGCGTGCGTGCAATCGCCAGCTTCAGGTGATCCATGAAAAGGGCGCGATTGGGTAGTCCCGTCAAAGCGTCGTGAAAAGCGTCGTGCAGCAAGCGGTCTTCGGCGCGCTTGCGATCTGTGATGTCTTGAATCTGGAAGATGAGGTGAATCGAATCGGTGTTGGCATCGCGCACGCGCGACACACTCCACAGCACCCAGACCGTGTGCCCCTGCTTGTGTATGTAGCGCTTCTCCATCTGGTAGGTCGGGAGTTGGCCTTTGAGTAGCTGCTTGATATTTGCCAGCGCAGAGCCGAGGTCGTCGTGATGCGTTACGCTTTGAAAGTTGGTGGTCAATAGTTCCTGCGCCGAGTAGCCGAGAATTTCACAGAGCGAGCGATTGACCTGCAACCAGCGCCCCTTGGCTGAGACGAGCGCCATTCCAATCGCCGCGTAATCAAAAGCGCTGCGGAACAGTTCTTCGCTTTCTCGCAGGGTCTCTACGCGACGCTCAAACTGTCTGGCCTCTGTCGCCGAAAGATAGGCGTCTTTGAAGTAGGTGCAGTAAGCGAAGTGCAGGATGGCAATGACGGTCGTGATGGCTATTGAAGGATAGAACCCGGCGATGTTGACCAACTTGGCAATCATCCCGGCAGACGCCGCAACCGCAAAATACGTGATTAAGGTCGAGACGAAATCGCTTGCACGCGACCGCCATGCAGAAAGTCTGCCTGCTCCTTTCATCTCGCTGACGATGATGACGAAAGCATGTATTACAGACTGCACGAGGGCGATGACGCCGATTGCCAGTATCAAACGGAGCGAGGAAGGGCTGTGAGAGAGTTCTGCGATTGCTCCGAAGCTGAACCTCAGAAGCCAGAGCAGGACGAAGGTCGTGATGGCTGTGACTGCCGGATTGAAGACCAGCAGGCTGCGACTCTTCGTCAGCCGAAGAGACGCGCACAGCGCCGCCACGGTCGCCAGCAAGACCGCCGCCTCCCCTTCAAAAAGCAGGATTGCCAGAAAGATAAACGTGTCGGAGAGCGAGACCTGTCCCTTGACGTGCGGGATTTTGATGGTGATGCGCGTTCCGATGTTAATGGTTATCAGGGCCAGCAGGAGCAGTGGAACGTCTATCTGTGCGGTTGATAGACGGAGCGTTGACAAAATAACGACAACGGCTCCCGTTGCGGCCACCAACCACATGAATGGCTTGCTTAAGCTTTGACTACGTGCGGCTATCATTTGGAATGAGTTGTCCCGGTTTTAGATTTGCGAGGTATGTCTAACACTGATTGGCTTTACGGTCGCGGCCCGCGCTCGATTTACAAAGGGCATACCTTAGTGAGTTTGGCTGGGATTGGCGTTTCTTTGGAAAGATGTTTTAGATTACTTCGGTCAGGGAACGCACTTGCCAATTCTTTTGATTAGCCCGCTTTTGCTGGCTTGAATCGGGGCGGTGAACTCGATCAAGTTCAAGGCGTTCAACCATTAACAAGCTGACCGCACCGCCTCAATCTAGGGTGTGAAAGAAGTAGTCAACAAACGTCGGGTTGCTGACTGCTGAGGATAATAACAGGAAATGGGAAAAATAAAAACAATTTTTTACTTGATTTAAAATGTTTGTTAATTTAAGATGCGTCGCGTGTTCGGCGTATCGCCGCTCGTGCGCTCCCGCCGCGAGCGACCGCCGCAAGTATTCAAGCTCTTTCAGACCGCAGCCCCCGGAAGCCCCGGCTCTTATCTGCCCAGCCACGCGCAAAACGGACGCATAAATCGCTGTGAACCCAGAAATCACGCGATAAACGCACGGCGAGCGCGCCCGCCTGCCCAGTAAATACCCCAGCCGGAGCGACGAATAGAGATTGGAACAAATTTATGAGAATCACCTGTCCGAAGTGCCAGTTCAAAGGCTTGATCGACACTGCGCCGTTGGCTTTTGAGACGCAGGTCGCCTGCGTTCGGTGCGGAACAACTTTCGACGCCCTACTTATCGAAGGCGAAATACAGACGTTTCTGCTGCCAAACGATGACGAGGATTTGCACGCGCAAGCCGCCCACACCGATTCCAGCGCTCAGGTAATGCAACCCGGCCCTGAGACGGAAGATGTGCTGGCGCTGCCGCAGCCGCCCGAAGTGAGCCATCACATCGGCGAGCGGGTTCCCATCTTTGAAGATGTCTTGATGGTCTCGCCCGTTGATGCAGGGCCAGTAGAGCAAACAGACGTGCCCGCGAATCAGACTGAAGAGCGAGCGGAAGAACCTGCGGTGGCGTTGGCAGAGGTTGTAGATCGGCCATTAGACTTGTCGCAGCTCCCGACGACGACCACCGGCAGCGAGCCGGGCTTTGAGTTCGGCCAGCCTCTCGGAGCACTTCCGGCAGGTCAGGACAGGCATGATACCCGAATGCGCTTAATGCGTATCTCTCCGCTCTGGCTGCTGGTCTGCGGCATGACTTTCATTTCGGTCATCGTCCTCTCCAACCAGTTTGCGAAGCCCGCCGAGCAGGAACAGCGCGCCTCGGCAAGCTACACCTCGCCGGGCAACAAGGCGACAAATCAAGCGCTCGCCGAACCGCCGATGCCCGCTTCCGCAAACCCCGCCGCGTCGAGCATGCAGGATGCTTCGCAGACGGCAGCGCCCGCTGCGGTCGAGGCCAAGGATGAGAAAGAAGCTTCCGTGGAAAAAGCCGAAGCGGAAGACGATGATGAGCCGGAAGCCAGCCCCGCGCCGGAAGCCGCGCCCGTCGTCGAAACAAAGAGCGATGTGGCCGTCCCTGCTCCACAATCACAGAGCGAGAAAGCGGGCGGCCTCACGGTTCAGATCGGTTCTTACAACGTCATCGAGCAGGCCAATGAAAAATTGGCGAGCCTGCGAGCGGCTGGATTTGAAGCACGCGTGGTCTCCGTCGAAATACCGAAGCGCGGCACATGGTACAGAGTCCACGCGGGCCGCTTCAACAGCCGCGAAGAGGCAGCGCGCTATGGAAATGAGATGAAGAGTAAAGGCGCTGCGGATAATTTCATCGTCACCGATGTACAGGGCGGGAAATAGAACGCCTCCGGGTATCGCCAAAAGACGAAGATTGAAATCAGGGACGACGGGGAAAGAATCGAGCTATGAGCCAGCGGCTGCTTGAAGACACGACCAACAGCTATTCAAAGATCGTAGAGCGCTACGCCCAGTTCTTTGATCGCCCGGAAGTGCGCCTGCGTTTCCTTAGCAACACGTTGGCCCAGGAATCAGCCACACGCGAAAAGCTTGAGCGCAGACTCTCGCGCTTTGGGTTCATTAAGAAGACGGATTTTTACCAGCGGCTCGTCGAGTTCTGTCTCAATCGCCTGATTTACGAAGAGTTGAGAAAGCTCTTGCCGACCGCGAGCAAGGAACGCCGCCAACTGCTGCTGCGCAACAATGCACCTCTCACGACGCAACTCTTTTTTTATTGCTATCAATTGCGTCATGTGATGTACGGCGTCGGATTAGTGGTCGCGGCGGTGACGCTCCTTGGCCTCTATACGATGACCGTCTGGTCTACGCAGAAAGTTAACGCTTACCTTGCGGGGCGCTACCAGATACACGTTTTCGCCAGCGACGACCGCGACGCAAGCAAAGACCAGCTTGCGCTGGCGAGCACAGGTTATCTGCCCGACTACAAGCCTGAAAAAGTATGGCTCGTCGAGCGAAATGATAATACCGAGCGCTACAGCAACGCCGGTCGCATTCTGACCACCTATGAGACGGGCAATCACCCGCGCGGTTATCAGGTCTTTCAACCTCAGACGGGCGCAGCCGCCGGGCCTGTGCGCCGCGACATTGCGGGCATCGTCTATCACACCTCCGAAAGCCATCTGACATCGTTTACGCCCGATAACAACGAGTCAATCGAGACGCACAGCCGTGGCTTGCTTGAATACGTGCAGCAGAAAAAATCTTACAACTACGTGATAGACCGCTTCGGACAGATTTACCGCATTGTGCGCGATGAAGAGGCGGCTAATCATGCTGGCAATTCCGTTTGGGCCAGCAATGAAGGTGTTTACGTCGGCCTCAACGAGAGTTTCCTCGGCGTCTGCTTTGAAACCAACAGCAAGACGGATTCACTCGCAGAGCAATTGACCGAAGCGCAGTTGATAGCGGGCCGATTGCTGACGCAAATCCTGCGCAGCCGCTACCAAATAGACGATGCCAACTGCGTCACGCACGGACTCGTCTCCGTTAATCCCACGAACATGATGATCTGCTTTCATCACGACTGGGCACGTAATTTCCCCTTCGCCGCGATGGGCATTTCGGATAAATACAAAGTCGCGCCCGCCAGCATCAGCGAGTTCGGCTTCACCTACAACAACGAAACGATTCAACTGCTCGGCGGCGCGCTCTGGTCGGGCGTGAAAGAGGCCGATGAAAAGTTTCAACGCCGCGCTGCTGACGCAGGCGTCGAACCGGAAGAGTTGCGCCAACAGTTGCGCCAGCGTTACCGCGAACTCATGAATCAACAGCGACGGCTCCGCAACGCTCCTGCAGAGGAAGACGAGCCGGAACTCAGCGGCAACCGGATAGAACCCGCCCGCTCTAACGAATTTTTCACACACGCCGAACGGGCGTGAACCTTCAAGGGGTCGCCCCACACCGAAAACGGCTGCGTCAGTAAAACAGGACTCGCGCAGTTGCCACCCAAAAACCACGGGCCTTAGAAAGTGAATTGCCCGCAACTAATTAAGGAGAAAGTCATGGAAGAGAAGAATCAAGTTAAAGTTGACAGCAAGCAGGAAACCTCAAGCGTGAAAGCGAGCGCTCTCGGACTCGACATCGGCACCAGCCGCATCGTCGTCGTCGATGGCTCGAAAAGCGAAGAGAGCAAATCTGAGTTGAATGCCTTCGTCGCCGTTCCCGCCTCAGAGATGGCCGAAAACGTCCTCAAGCAGCGCAACATGGTCTACGAGCGCAACTGCAAGAACATCTATGTCTACGGTAACGACACGGATTTCTTCGCCAGCTTCCTGCACACGGACGCACGCCGACCGATGCAGCACGGCGTTCTCAATCCGCAGGAAGAGATGAGCCAGCAGATCATGCAAATGATTATCAAGCGCCTTGTTCCGCCGACGCGCAGAGGCGAGATGCTCTGCTTCAGCGTGCCCGGCAAGGGCGAAGGAGCAAACGGCAACCTCGTCTATCACGAAGCCGTGCTGAAGAACTTCCTGCAATCGCTCGGCTATAACGCGCGGGCGATCAACGAAGGCCAGGCCGTCGTCTTCTCCGAGTTGCAGGATGAGAATTTCACTGGCATAGGGATTAGCTGCGGCGGCGGTATGTGCAACGTCTCAATCTCGTTCATGGCGATGCCTGTGATTAGCTTCAGCATTCCCAAGGGCGGCGATTACATAGACTCAAACGTCGCCAGCGTGTTGAACGAAACGTTCACGCGCGTGCGCCTCTTCAAGGAAGAGAAGCTAGACCTCTTCCGTCCGGCCAAAGACGACCTCAGCCGCGCTTTGAATATCTACTACGAAGACGTGCTGCAAACCTTGATTGACCGGCTGCGTTCGGAGCTTCGTGCTTCGGGACAGTTGCCCAAGTTCACGCGGCCCATGCCCATCGTGCTTGCGGGCGGCACGGCCAAGCCAGCGGGCTTTTTGCAAAAGTTCGAGAGCATGTTGAATGCGGGCGGCGATTTCCCGGTCGAGATTTCGGACGTGCGGATGGCCCGGAATCCTCTGACGACGACCGCGCATGGCTGCTATATCGCCGCCATGTCGGAGGCGAAGTAAACACACCTTTCCGCTGTTACAAGGGAGAGACTGACCAAACAGGAGCGCGAAGCACCACTTTGCGGCCATCACGCTGACTCACAGGGTTAGCGTGCCAGAGGCCGTCTGCCCGGAGATAGCTTTGACTTGCCGGAGGTGTGGTAGTCCTGTGAGCGGGATTCTCCTTTCCCTCTCTACCCACCGCCGGACGCGTTACGGCCAACACTTGTTAAGTGTTGGCCGTAACAATTTTTACGTCCGGCCAAAAATTACTCAATCAATCTGAGACGCTGTCGACTGGCCTGTCTTCGAGTGCTCTATCAGGACGGAGATAGTTTCCTTCTGCTCGTCGCTCAATTCATTGAAAATCATGCCGAAGCCGATCTTCTCAAGATGGTAGATGACCGAACCGCTGAGCATCATCCAGCGCCGTTCAGGCAGCCAGCAGTTGACGAAGATGGTCTGGCCGTCGGTGGTGACAGCCGTTGTCTTAACAAAGCATCCTCTGGCGCTCAGACTGGTAATCTTTCCGTTGCGCGGGCAGGCGTCCGTCAATCCCCATGAGCAGTGCAAGTCTGTCTTGACGCGCCTCGTGTCTCTTTTATTTTCCATCATAACTGTTGGCTCAACGTCTCTCTTCGGGCAAAACTTCCAGACCGGAATTCTATCTTTCCAGTTTCCTATACGGCTCATGCATAATGTCGGGATTCTTTGACGGCAGACTAGCAACTTGAGCGCAGCTTTGCAATTTGCGGCAGTGGGTACTCTTTTCGGCGCTCGCTCAAGCGCCGTTGTGGCTCTGCTTTAAGGCACGTGCTAGGATGCGCACGCGATTCAATTAAGTGGCCTTGCGGGGCGCAAGCTGAATGGGTGAGGGGACGAGAGATGACGAGCGAAAAAGATTCAATTGGTATTGGCATCATCGGCGCGGGCTTTGCACGCACGACGCAGATTCCGGCGTTTCGGGCGTGCGCTGGCGCGCGTGTCGTAGCAATTGCCAGCCGCCATCGCGCAAACGCCGAACGCGTCGCGCGCGAGTTTGACATCGAACACGTCGCCGAAGATTGGCGCGAAGTCGTCCAGCGCACGGACGTTGGTTTGGTCAGCATCGTCACACCGCCCTCTACTCACGCAGAGATGACTCTAGCCGCGCTCGACGCAGGGCGTGCCGTTCTCTGCGAAAAGCCGACGGCGTTGAACGCTCTCGAAGCGGACGCCATGCGACGGCGAGCGAGCGAGCGAGGCGTGCTGGCGCTCATCGACCACGAGTTAAGATTTGTGCCGGGCCGCAGACTGATGCGAGAGATGCTGCAACAGGGCGAGTTAGGACAGATTCGCCACGCAAACTTCCTCTTCCGCGCCGATTCACGCGCCAGCGCCGAGCGCCCCTGGGATTGGTGGTCTGACGTTGAGGCGGGCGGCGGGGCACTCGGCGCTATTGGTTCGCACGCCGTTGACGCTTTCCGCTGGCTGCTCGGCACGGAGGTGTCGAAAGTCTCTTGCCAGCTTGCCACGCATGTCAGGGAACGCATCGAGAAACAGACAGATAAAGCGCGCCCCGTCACGACGGATGACGAGGCCAATCTGATATTACGATTCGCAGACAGCGCGCTCGCGCAAGGTGCGACCGGAACAATCTCGCTCTCGGTCGTCGAACCCGGACGCGCAGAGCATCGTCTGGAAATCTTCGGCTCCGAGGGAGCGCTGATGATTGAAGATGACGGAGTGTTGTGGCACGCACGCACGGGCGCGGGCCAGTGGCAGAAGATTGAAACACAACGCGGCGAACTGGCCGCAGGCATGCGCGACAGCAGTTGGTCGCGCGGCTTTACGGCTTTCTCGCGAGCCATCGTCTCGGCCCTGCGCGAAGGCCGCAACGCCATCGAAGAAGCCGCGACCTTTGAGGACGGCTACCGCACCCAACTCGTCCTAGACGCCGCACGCCGCTCGCACCAAAGCGGCAGAATGGAAAGTATCTGAGAAGAAATGGCTTGTTCTGCGGCTGGCTTCTCAAGTATCGTTTGTCCGGCACGGATGGTTTACCTTCGGGCACAGGCTGCGATAGCGTTTACTTGACGGCAGAAAGAATTCGTCTCAGCCAATCTCATAGGGTCTAATCTAGCAGGTGATTGAACGCCGCAAAGAAAGAGACGGCGGCGTTATCCGTTAAAGACTTTTAGCAATTGCCAGGCTTGATAGTTGCGCCGGGCGCTCTCTTTATCTACAGGGTACGCTCTCGTCGGCTTCACAGAACCGCCGAAGGAAGAATTAAAACGGCATGGCTCACGAGATTTTCATTAGCTATTCGTCAAAGGATGAGCAGACGGCGCAAGCCATTACCGCTGCGCTTGAGGAGCAGGGGATTAGTTGTTGGATCGCGCCGAGAGACGTGCTGCCCGGTCTTCCGTATGGCGAGGCGATCATAGAAGCAATTAATCAGTGCCGTCTTTTACTCTTAGTCTTCTCTGCGCATTCAAATAAATCGCAGCAGGTCTTAAGGGAAGTAGAAAGGGCCGTCAGCAAAGGCATCAATATTATCCCTTTTCGGATTGAGAATGCTCCGATGTCAAAGGCTCTGGAGTATTTCCTGAGCACACCGCACTGGCTCGACGCGTCAACCCAGCCGCTTGAAAAGCATTTTCAAACCTTAGTTGAGACGGTGCGGTTGCTACGCGAAAGGCACGGCCCTGAATCGGCAACTTTAGAGCAGCAGTCCAAGCCGACTGCTCTTGCATCCCAAGAGCCGCATCTAGGCTCCCTGGTCTTCAAGCTCTGTAATCGCGCGCCGCAGGTCAGCGCCTTCGCCGATTTTTTTATAGACAACCTCAAACAACGCCCCGGCTCTCCGCAAATCTATTTTATTCACGGTGAAGAGAGCGAATGCCACGACAGTCTGGTCGAGCGGCTCATTCACACACAGATTAATCAGATTGTGGAAAAGCGTTGGGGCGAACAGCGCGGTACGGTGGTTTTCAAAAAACCGCGCTGGCCGCACGAGGGTGAATCGGGCGAATTGCGCAAGCAGTTAAAGAGAATGCTCTTCTCGGAATTTGACCCGGCTTACATGGACGATGATCTTTCGGCCAGCGCTTTGAGCAAGCTGGCTGCCATGTCTCTAAAATCGTTGATTCTGATTAGACATAATATCTATTCGGAACAATGGACGACCCTGACCAGAGACTTAATCCAGTGGTATCTGTCTTACTGGGCCGAGGGCAGCAACGACGCGACCGGCCCTCAATTTCTGATTTTTTTCAACGTGATTTATTCAAAGGTTAAAGAGAAGAGTTGGTGGAAGTCCTTGCTATCTCCGCAAGGATACGGCAGAGAGCGCATTCAAAAAGAGATACAAGAGATTAGCGCCGCGCACAATGCAAGCTCTCCTTGCCTGGTGCTGAAAGAACTCACCCCGCCGAGAGAGTATGATGTCGGAGATTGGTTTACGCGCCATAACATTTACGATGCCAAGGTGCAGGGCGAATTGCTGAAGAAGATTTTCGCCGCCAGCCGAGCGCGGCAAATCAGCATGGCCGACGTTGAGCATGAACTGCAAACTATTCATCAAAGCTTCATCAAGGAGAGGAGCTACTTTTGAGTATTCGGGCAGAAGTTTAAGTTCTCTATGGAGCGAGGGCGCGAGTGCAGGGCGTGTCTGTCATGGCCCACGCTTTTCCGTTAAGAGAAACAATGAGGAGCGAAGGTTGAGCGTGAGAAACGAGCGTTAAGATTCAGAGCGAATCAATGGCGGAGTCTGTCTCAAACAATGAACACCTCGTCTTTGGTGAATTTCTCGCGCATCTACGCCAGTATGGATTTACCATTGGCATTGACCATCACCTGCGCCTGCACGAACTATTAGACAAGGCGGGCGGAGCGTGCGGCCCTCACGACTTAAAGACTCTTTTATGTCCCATCTTCGCCACCGACAGCAACCAGCAGGAATCTTTCTACAGAGCTTTTGACGCCTACTTCAATCTCTTCAAGCCCGACGCTGCCGACAGAGCGCCGCTTGATGGCGACGACGACGTTGCGGCGCTCGTAACTTCGCCGCAAAAACCAAAGACGCGGGGGCGGCGAAAATGGCTTTACCTGTGCGGCGTCTCTCTGCTGGTGCTCTGTCTTGTCGGCATCTTTTGGCTGCGCCGCGCGCCGTCCGGCGTTCAAGAGGTAAGTGGCGGAGGGTCGCTGGGAAACGCGACGCTGCCTCAAGCTGACCCTTCGGCCTCTGCGACGCCTTCAGTCGATTCGCAGCTTGTTCCTTCGCTGGTGCAGGATTCTCAGCAGCAGCAGCCGGGTTTCCTGCGGCGGCATAAGACCGCCATTGTCTGGTCATCTCTACTGCTGCCGCTCGCTCTGTTTCTGCTTTACGAATGGCATCGCTTTCGTCGACGCAAGCTGACGCTGCATAAGCAACGCGGAAAGAAGCCGCCCTACGTCTGGTCTATCCGAACTCAGGCGCTCGCGCCCAAGCTTTACGATTCGGAGCAGTTTTATCGCGCGGCGAGATCGCTGCGCCGCCGACACGTTGACGAGTTTTATCGTCTCGATGTAGACGGCACAATCAGTGCGACCATCGAAGCTTTAGGCTTTCCCAATTTCCGTTACAAGCTCGACAGCAAGCCGCCCGAATATCTGGCCTTAATCGAGCGCGCTTCGGCCCGCGATCATCAAGCTCAATTGTTCAAGGCTTTGACGAAAGAGCTTGAGCGGGAGGACATCTTCGTCGAGCGTTATTTCTACGACGACGGCGACCCGCGCGTCTGCTGCGGCGAGAGGGGCGAAGGGTGTCTTCATCTTGTCGACTTGCAGCACAAATTCGCAGGCTACAGACTGCTGGTTTTCGGCAACGGCGAGTTGATGATTGATCCCGTGACGGGACGACTGAAGCCCTGGACGAAAATCTTTGCTGAGTGGCCGCAGAAAGCTCTGCTCACACCTGAAAGTCCCGCCGGGTGGAGCTTTCGGGAATTGTCGCTGGCCGAACAGTTCACAGTTCTTCCCGCCACTCCCGACGGCCTCTCAAGAGTTGTTGACCATTTTGAAGCGCAAGCGAAAACAGACTTGCGCAATTGGCGGCGCAGCAATTCCGAGCAGCCTCCGCCTCTCGCAACTGACCTGCCGGAAACAATCGCGGCGCTGCGCAGCTATCTGGGCGAGCAGACCTTTCAATGGTTGTGCGCTTGCGCCGTCTATCCTGAATTGCAATGGGACTTGACGTTGTTTCTCGGCACGCTGCCATGTCTGGGAGAGAATTTGCTGAGAGATGAAAATTTGCTGCGGCTGGTTCGCTTGCCTTGGTTTCGCACCGGCTCGATGCCGGACGACCTGCGCTGGGCGCTCATCAACGAACTGGACGGGGAGAAGGAAAAGGCTGTGCGCTTAGCCCTCATAGAGTTGCTGGAAAACAATCCGCCGCCCAAAGAGAGCTTCGCCGCAGACTCTTATCAGTTGAATCTGGTCGTGCAGCGCTGGCTCTCACGCCGCGACCGCAAGCGACGCCGCGAAATGCTGGAGGTCGTCAAAGACCTGCCGCCGAAGCAGGTCGAGCAGGACTACACGCTGATGCGATTTTTGGAATCAGCATCATTTTCATCGCCCACGCTCTTTTTGCCGTCACGCCTGCGTAAGATTTTTTACCACCACGGGTACGCTGCTTTCGGCCTGAAAACCAGAGCGCGTCTGCTCATGACTCTGGCCTTCATCGCTCTCTTGCAGTTTGGCATTTACGAATCTATTCCCTCCGCCACAACCACAGAAAATAAGTTGGGAAATTTAATCGCGAACGCCGCATCAGCTAATAACAACAGCACAGCCAAAACGTCGAGCGCGCCGACCTCTCCGACTCTGGCTTCATCTCCCATTGCTGCTTATAAAGCTTTCCAAGAAGCCAACAAGAAGAAGGATTACGAGGCAGTGAAGAAGCGATTCTCGAAAGCCTCGCTGAGGGCGCTGATTGAGGATGCCAAGAAGCAGAACAAGACGCTCGACGAGTACGTCAAAGACCAGGTTGATAAAGGCACTAGTGATGAAGAAGTGCTCAACGAAAAGATAGACGGCGATAGCGCGACCGTTGAACTCAGGGACAAGAACAGCTCGATTACTCTGCCGATGGTCAAAGAAGATGGCGAATGGAAGATCGCTTATGACATATTCCTAAAGCAACTGCAAGAAGATTTCGGGCAGGTGGTCAGGGAAGGGTCGAAGGCTACCGGCAACCAGAACAGCGAGGGTGAGAACAGTAATGACAATAAGTAGAGAATCGCTGGGTCTTCACCGAAAAGCTAACTGACGACCGAAAGGCGTTGCTGCTTGAGGCAACGCTGCCTTTCGCTTCTAGTGTCCCCGCATCTCTTATTTCTTCACTTGCGCTTGGAAAATAGAATCGGGCAGTGGCACGTCAAACTTGGCGTCTTTCAGTTGAATGACGACTTCGCCCAAGCCGATGGATTGCTGAATTGTCTTGAACGGAATCATCACGCCGTCAATTGGCCTATAGTCGCTGTAGGTTTCAGCCGTCTGACCGTTGCTGTCGCTGTCGCCGGGAAAGAGCGTCTCTCGTTTGAGGATGAGAAATGATTTGGTCGAGACGTAATTCGTGACGGGGCTGCCGCGCTCCGGCGTCATGACGACAACATAAGCGTCCTCGCCATTAACCTTATCCATCTTCCTGATGGTGACACTCTTAAAAAGAGTCTTCCAGTTTGGCAGCGCGTAGAAATCATACTGGACGCGCGCGTTGTCAAGCTGCTTGGCGGTCTTCGTATCGGGCAGAGTGAAACTGGTTTCCGTGCCCCCTCGTGTGCCGTCGAAGAACTCGCGGGCCGTGCCGATTTTTTTGCCGAGCGCGGTGAAGGTAATATCCTGCGCCGCCGCGTTCGGTGCGCGGCTGCTCGAAGTCCCTTCGCCATTGAGACCTTGATTCACGAAGTCCAACGTGTAAGTTGTGAGCAACGACTTGTGTTTGCGCAAGGCTGCTTCGCCGCCGTGTGCGTTGATGACCTTTGCCATCAGGTCATCAATGCTGATTGATGCGTTAAGCTCCACGACGCGTTTGAATTCGAATTCGCCTTCGGGCTGCTTCAAGACGAGAGCAGACACTTTGCCCGCTGCGTCGCGCTTAATCTGCGCGCTGTATGTGTCGGGCAGCGCGGGCGAAGAGAGCTTGTCTTTCTCCTTCTCGATGAGCGGATAATCCGGTTGGCCCGGCACGACAAGTGTGACTTCACCATTTTTGACAGTAATGTTGATGGTCGTTCCTGCAAGCTCGTAAGCGCCGAGCGCGTCTTTGAGCGGGCCGTTGTAGTCTGCGAGAGCTTTCGCAGCGTCAGCCGCTTCACTGGCCTTGCGTTTCCGCAGGACGATGTTGCCCTGCGGCTGTTCCAGATATGCTTCCGTTTCGGCTTCGTTGTCTTTGACCGGGCGAAAGGTAATGAAGAAATCGCCCGGCGCATCCGTGATGAACTTGTAGCGGCGACCGCCGATATTTTCGAGCTTGTAAGCAGGCTGGCCCGGCACGTTCAAAACCAGATGACCGTCCGTGAGCGTCACTTCCATGTCAAGGTTGGCCGCCGCCAGATTGTAAATTCCAACTTCGCGCTGCAAGTCAGTCTGAGAACTTGCTGACGGCGAACTCGACTGAATGACGGTCGTAACTGTCTCATACTTTTTGACAGTAGCACCTGTTTTATCCGCCTGCGGCTTGCCAGTCAGATTTTCCCAGATAGCACTTCTGACGTTGCCGAGCAGTCCGGCCCGCGAAACGTTCGTTAGCAAAACGAAGCCCAGTTTCTGATCGGGCATCAACGAGACTTCCGAATTGAAGCCGTCAATCCCGCCGCCATGCGTTGCTATTTTGTGGCCGTTCCAGTCCGTGACGAGCCAGCCCAATCCGTAATCAACAGTCGGCGCGATGTTCGTTACCTTCGAGAAAAGCTGTTCAAAGCCTTTTTCGGAAACGAGACGTTTGCCCTCGAATACTCCACCGCCCAGCAGCAGCCGTAGCCATTGGGCCATGTCGAGCGCGTTTGAGTTGAGCGCGCCCGCCGGGGCGATGTTGGTCAAATCGCGCATCGGAAGTCGGCGTGTCTGCTTCGTCTCTGTGCTGTAATCGTAGCCGAGCGAATAATCCGGCGCTTGCTGCATCTCGCGTACGGAAAGGCGGCTCATCTTCATGCCGAGCGGTCGGAGGAAACGCTCCTGCATCAGCTTTTCCCACGTCGAATTTTGCGCCTTCGCCACGGCTTCGCCCGCCGCGCTGTACATCACGTTCTGATACTGAAACTTTTCGCCCAGCTTCGCCGTCGGCTTCGCCGTACCCGCCACGCGAATCACTTCTTCACGATTGAGCGCGCCTGTGTACCATGCAAGGTCAGTTCCCGCTAGACCCGAACGATGCGAGAGCAAATCGCGAATAGTTATCTTTTCATCAATCTGCGAATCGTTAATCTTAAAAACCGGTAGATACTTCTTCGGCGAATCGTCGAGCGAGAGCTTGCCTTCGTCCTGACTCATCACCGCCGCCATCGCCGTGAATGCTTTCGTGCAGGAGCCGATGGCAAAGAGCGTAGCTGTCGTCACGGGCAGATTGCGCTCGACATCTCTTAAGCCGAAGCCCTTCGCGTAAATCACCTGGTCGTCTTTGACGATGACGAGCGAGAGACCGGGAATGCCTTTCTCTTTGCGCTGCTCCTCGACTACTTTTTCGATGGCAGCAAGTTGCGCAGGCAAATCGGTCGCGGCGCTCGTTGTCTTGGCTTTGGATTCCTGCGCCCTTGTTTGAGAAAGCGGCGAAGCAAAGTGTGCCGCCGGCACGAGGACGTTAGCAATGACGAGCACGAGCGCTAGAATCATGTGTAAAAAGCGACGGCGTAGCATATGATTAAGTCTCCTGGCAGCCAGAGGTAAAAATTGAGAAGCACTGGGGCTGCGGTAAAAATTCGACGATTGGAAGTGAGCTTCTCGATTCGTTTAAAGAGCATGACAATCGCGCTTGCGAGAACGGCTGTGTTGATACGTCTTTACCAAAGAGAAGGTTTAAGTGAGCCTGACTATTAAGCGCCGTCCGTCGCACATCTCAGAACTGCAAAATCATTAGCCGGGGTCTTTGGCTTTGAAGAATAACGATAACGTCAAAGCAGGGCATGTGAGCGAAAGGCTCTGGCAAATCGCGGTTGGAATTCTGGCTCTATCTATTATTCCGCTGGGAGTGGGCTTGCGCTTTCGTGTGGCGAGCCACATTCGCATCGGCGCTTTTTTCATGGGCATCTCCCTCTTCTTGATGCTGATTGCAACAGCAATCTGGGCCGTCCGCTGGATTAAGGAGAACGTCCGTATTGATTGACAGGCAATCTGCCGGAGCAGTCTTTCCGACAACTTTCAAAGCTCAGGCTATCTACGATTAAAGACCGCTCATGGTTGAGGCGCAGAGAAAAAAGGGGCGCGGCGTGCGTGTCGGCGTAGACACAGGGGGCACGTTCACGGATTTTGTCTACCGTGTGAAAGGCCGACTGCGGCTTTTCAAACTCGCTTCGACGCCCGTTGACCCTTCGCTTGCGATTCGTGAAGGCTTGCGGCGCATCAGTCGTGAGACGGGCGCGCAACTCACAGACATAGAAGTCATACACGGCACGACGGTCGGCACAAACGCGCTGCTTGAGCGCAGGGGCGCGCGCACTGCGCTCATCACTACCGCAGGCTTTGAAGACGTGCTCGCCATCGGACGACAGGCGCGGCCCGCGCTCTACGATTTCAACGCCCTTCGCTCCCCCCCGCTTGTTCCTGAAGATTTGCGCTTCGGCGTGCGCGAGCGCGTCGCTGCGGACGGCGAAGTGCTTTTGGCCTTGAGCGAGAAGGCGCTCTCCGAGTTGGTCAGAAAGCTCAGGCGCGCTCGCGTTGAAGCCATCGCCGTCTCGCTGCTCTTCTGCTTTGTTTATCCAGAACACGAGCGGCGCATCAGCGAGGCGCTTGAGCCGCTTAACGTTCCGCTCTCCGTCTCACACCAAATCTTGCCGGAATATCGCGAGTATGAACGCACTTCGACCGTGACGATTAACGCTTACCTGCAACCGCTGATGGGAGCTTACCTGCGTCGTCTGGAAGAGGACGCGCCGCGCCTTCGCGTGATGCAATCATCGGGCGGCGGCATCTCTGCGGGCGTGGCGGCGCAGGAGCCTGTGCGGACAATTCTCTCAGGCCCTGCGGGCGGTGTGGTCGGAGCGCTCGAAGTCGCGCGCTCTATCAAAACTGAGAACATCATCACCTTCGACATGGGCGGCACTTCGACGGACGTGGCGCTGTGCGAACGCGCGCAGCTTCGTATGACAAACGAATCGGTCGTCGCGGGCTTGCCCGTCGCAGTCTCTGTGATGGACATACACACGGTCGGAGCGGGCGGCGGCTCGATTGCGCGCGTTGACGAAGGCGGCTCTCTTCGCGTCGGGCCGGAATCGGCGGGCGCAGACCCCGGCCCGGCCTGCTATGGTCGCGGGACATTGCCGACGGTCACCGACGCCAATCTGGTCTTGGGCCGCTTCGGCGGCGCGGGCCTGCTCGGCGGAGAGTTTGCGCTTGACGAAGAGAGGGCACAGGCAGCGCTCTCAAAGTTGGCCCAAACGATGAGCACGCAGGCGCGCCGCACCGTGAGCGCGCGCGAAGCCGCGCTCGGAGTTATACAGGTGGTCAATGCCGGGATGGAAAGAGCGCTGCGCGTCATCTCGGTCGAACGCGGCTACGACCCACGCGAGTTTGCTCTCATGCCTTTTGGCGGCGCGGGTGGCCTGCACGCCGTCGAACTCGCACGTGCTCTACGTATCCCGCGCATCATCATCCCGCGAGCGGCGGGCGCACTCTCCGCCCTCGGCGCGCTTGGGGCAGACGTGGTGAAGGACGCGAGCCGAACTGTCATGCTCGAAGCTAATCGCGCGCACCACGCGCAACTCGAAAGCGTGTTTGCTGAGATGGAACGGTCTGCGCGCCGAGCGCTCCGCCTTGAAGGATTCGCAGACGCGCAGCAGCGACATACGAGACGGATCGCCGCGCGTTACAAGGGACAATCGTTTGAACTGGAAATAAAATGGACGCGCGCGGGCAATCTCTCCGCCGCCTTTCACAAAGCGCACCGTGCGCGCTACGGCTACGCGCAGGAAGCGAACGTGGTTGAGATCGTCAGCGCGCGTTTGCGCTCCGTCGGCCTCGTTGGGAAAAGGAAGCCGGAGCGTGCTCAAGGGACAGCACGCGCGCAAGCCATCGCACGGCCTCAAGATGAAGTGGAAGTCTATTTCACGAACAATGCAACACGCGCCGCTCTCTACGCGCGTGATGAACTGGAAGCTGGCACACGCCTGCGCTCGCCAGCCATCGTCACCGAATACTCCGCGACGACGCTCATCACGCCCGGCGCAAGCGCCGTCGTCGATACATACGGGAACATTATCATCGAGCCATGAAAAAACGCGGAAAGAAACGAGACGCATTGACGCGTAAAGGCAAAGACGCGGGGACGCGAGAAGGAAGAGACATGGGCGTATGGCGACGCGGCGACGCGGGGAAGAAGCTTGGAGCATCGTCAAAACGTGCAGCATCAAAACGTGTGGCATCTTTTGACCCGACGACGCTGGAAATCTATCGCTCGCTTTATACCTCTGTCGCAGAAGAGATGGGAATTGCGCTCAAGCGCACGGCGTTTTCGCCGAACATTAAGGAGCGGCGCGATTACTCTTGCGCGGTGTTTGACAGTGAGGGACGCGTCATAGCGCAGGGCGACCACATGCCCGTCCATCTCGGCTCGATGCCGATGGCTGTTGCCGCTGCGCTTCGTGAATTCGAAATTTTTCCCGGCGATGTAGTCGCCCTCAACGACCCCTTCGCCGGCGGCACGCACCTACCGGATGTGACGCTGGTTGCCGGAGTCTTTGAAGAGACGCGGCGGCGCGGCGAAGCAGAGGCACGGGAAAAAAGAAAAGAACTCAAAGTAAAAGAACTCAGCCTCTCAGCCTCTCAGCCTCTGCTTCGCCGCGTCAACGCGTCTCTTCGTCAACGCGTCCCTCCGTCACCGCGCCCGCTCTTTTACGTTGCCAATCGCGCGCACCACGCGGACATCGGCGGTGGCAATCCCGGTTCGATGGGGATGGCGGCGGATGTGTACGGAGAGGGCTTAAGGATTCCGCCTGTCCGTTTAGTGCGCGGAGGTCGTGTTGATGCGGATTTGCTGCGACTGTTGCTGGCGAACGTGCGCGGCGCGACCGAAAGGCGCGCGGACTTTGAAGCGCAAATCGGCTCTTTGCAAACAGGGGCGACGCGATTGCTTGAGATTGTCGAACGGCGCGGAGCGAGGGAAGCGAGCGAGTATGCGTCGCACTTGATAGCATATTCGGAGCGAATGATGCGGCGCGCGATTGCAGAGATACCAGATGGCGTTTACGTTGCGTTGGATGTGCTGGATGATGACGGCGTAGCTGATGTTGAGGTGAAGATTTGCGCGCGTGTGACGATTAAAGGTGAACGGGCGCTGGTGGATTTTACGGGGAGCGCCGCGCAGGTTGCGGGCGCAATTAATGCCGTCGAAGCCATCACTGTGTCGGCGGTCGCTTATGTGTTTCGCTGTCTCGTCGGGGCAGACGTTCCGGCGAGCGCCGGATTGATGTCGCCGATTGAAGTTGTTGCGCCGCGCGGCACAATCGTTAATGCCGTTCATCCAGCGCCGGTCGCGGGCGGAAACGTAGAGACATCGCAGCGCATCGTTGACACCATCCTGCGCGCGTTGGCCCAAGCCTTGCCCGACAGGATTCCGGCGGCAAGTCAGGGAACGATGAACAACCTGACCATCGGCGGCTTTGATACGCTGAAGAACACAGAGTTCGCTTACTACGAAACGGTAGCGGGCGGCATGGGCGCGCGTCCCAACCAAGATGGCATGAGCGCCGTACACACACACATGACCAACAGCCTCAACACGCCCGCCGAAGCCCTCGAATACGCTTACCCCCTGCGCGTGCGCGCTTACAGCATACGCAAAAATTCCGGCGGGCGTGGACGTTCGCGCGGAGGCGATGGCGTCGTCCGCGAGATAGAAACGCTCGTGCCAGCGCGTATGTCGCTGCTCGCAGACCGTAGACGCCTTGCGCCCTACGGCCTCAAAGGCGGCGCAGACGGCAGCACCGGGCGCGATACGATTATTCACAACAACCGCGCGCGCCGCATTGCTTCCAAAGGAAGCTGGCAGCTTGAAGCCGGAGACCGCGTTCGCATCGAAACGCCCGGCGGCGGAGGCCATGACGATTGATTCATTGACTCATTCAATCATTGATTCAATGAGCCGAGGAATCAATGATTGAATGAGTCAATGAGTCAATGAGTCAATGAAACAATGAATCAATGATAAAATAAAATCTATGCGCGTCACCATTGGTCAGATCAATACGACGAACGGGGATTACGAAGGCAACACGGCGAGTATCCTGCGCGCGTTTGAGCGTGCGCGGCGCGATAGAAGCGACCTTGTCGTGCTGCCTGAAACGGCTGTGCAGGGCTACATGTCCTTTGATTGGTTTTTAGACCGAGATGTAGTGCGTAATGTTCTCTCGCCGCTTGATGAAATCATCAAAGCGACCGAAGGCATAGCGGCTGTAGTTGGCACTGTGCGCCCGACCGAAGAGACTGCGGGGCGCAGGCTTTATAACTCTGCGGCGGTGATTCACAACGGAGAACTCCTGGGCTTTGCAGACAAGACGCTGCTGCCGGAATACGATATCTTCGACGACCCGCGTTACTTTGAGCCGTCGCGCGTGCGCCACCTCTTTCCGATTGGCAGCCAACGTCTAGGCGTCGCCGTCTGCGAAGACTTCTGGAACGACAAGACCTACTGGAAGGAACGGCTCTATCCACACGACCCTGCAGACGAATTGATAGAGATGGGCGCGAGCCTGCTGGTCTCAATCAACGCGTCGCCCTTCAATAAAGGAAAGATGGGCGGGCGTTGTTCTATGGTTTCGCACAGGGCTAAAGCGGCGGGCCTGCCCATCGTCTTCGTCAATCTCGTCGGCGGCAACGATGGGATTATCTTCGACGGCGCGAGCATCGTCGCCGACTGCGAGGGACAGATTATTCTGCAAGCGCCGCCGTTTGAAGAGTTCTTCGCCACGGTTGACCTCGACTGCGGCGTGGCCGACGACCGCTGCTTGCCGGGCGACGACATAGAGACTATTCATCAAGCGCTCGTGCTTGGCATACACGACTACGCGCGGAAGAATCGCTTCACGAAGGCTGTGCTCGGTCTTTCGGGTGGCATTGACTCGGCGGTGGTGGCGGCGCTCGCGTGCGAAGCGCTCGGCTCTGAGAACGTGCTGGCCGTGATGATGCCCTCGCCTTATTCTTCGCGCGGCAGCATAGAGGATTCGCTCGCGTTGGCCCAGCGCCTTGGCATGAAGACCATCGAACGACCCATCACGGCGGCCTTCGAGGTCTTGACGAAAGAGCTTGGATTGGCCCAGCCGACGAGCAGCGCTGCTTGCCCGGCGGCAGAAAATCTACAATCTCGCCTGCGCGGCAACATCCTGATGACCATTTCTAACAGCGACAATCGCCTGTTGCTCTCGACCGGCAACAAGTCTGAATTGGCGCTCGGCTACTGCACGCTCTATGGCGACACGAACGGCGGCCTCGCTGTGCTGGGCGACGTGTTGAAGACGGAAGTTTATCAGCTTGCGCGTCACTTTAACCGCGAGAGCGAGATTATTCCGCACGCGATTATCGAAAAGCGGCCAAGTGCCGAACTTGCGCCCGGACAGTTTGACGACCAGCAGTTGCCGCCCTACGACCGCATCGACCCTATCTTGCAACTCTACTTTGAGCAGAAGGCGACGCCCGATGAGATAGTCGCCGCCGGGCACGACGCCGTGCTCGTCTACGACCTGCTCAACCGCGTCGAATCTCCGGCTAATGAATTTAAGCGCCGCCAACTGCCGCCGACTTTGATTATCTCAAAAAACGCCATCGGCATTGGCCGTCACCGCCCTGTCACGCATCGCTTTCGCCGCCTTTTGCCTGAGCAGCAGGGATGAAGAATGAGAGCGCGGCGATTTAATCTTTCATTCGATGATGAAGATGGTTGACTTTCCTGTTATCAAGACAGAGCGGCTGCTGTTGACTCTTCCTTCAGTTGAAGCTGCGCCGCTGCTCCTCCTTTATTTTGAAGAGAACCGCGAACATCTGGCCGAGTGGTCGCCTCCCGTGCCCGACGGGTATTACACAGAAGATTACTGGCGCGAGCGATTGGAGCGTGCGCGTGCGGAGTTTGAGCAGGACAAGTCCATGCAGCTCGTTATCTTCGAGCGAGAGCAGCCGATGACGCGAGTTGTCGGCGTCTGTAACTTTTCAGCCTTCATACGCGGAGCTTTTCACGCGTGCTATCTAGGCTACAGCATTGATTACCGCGACGAAGGGCGCGGGCTGATGCGAGAGGCTTTGTCGGCGGCTATCCTTTATGCGTTTGATGATTTGCACCTGCACAGGATTATGGCTAACTACGTGCCGACGAACGAGCGTAGTGGGCGGCTGCTGAGAAAATTGGGCTTTACAATCGAGGGCTACGCGCGTGATTACCTGTTTATTAACGGAGCATGGCGCGACCATGTTCTGACTTCCCTGACGAACTCGCAAATGCTGCCGGGCGATGCCCCGTCAGGATAATGCACTAAACAGGATGATGAAATAAAACCGGACGAGCCATCGTTTTAAGATCAGAGGGAGACTCTTGGATAAGAGACGCGCTTTACTATTGCTGCTGTCTTTGGCCTTGACGTTTATCGTCATGCGCGTCTCTTTGCTTATCTCGCCGAACACGGATTTCAACATTGGGCCATACAACATACATCATCTCTTCACCGGCCTCGTGCTGATAACTTTCTGCGGCATCCCTATCGTCTTGTTCAAGGGGCGTAGTCGCTTGCTTGATGCTGCGACCGTCGGCTTTGGCATCGGGCTGAGCTTCGCGCTCGACGAGTGGGTCTACCTGATAACGACGGACGGCAGCAATGCTTCGTATCTCCTGCCCATCTCTTTCTGGGGTGGGCTGGTGTGCGTCGGTCTGGCCTGCCTCTACGTGCTGGTACTATATTTGTTCAATCGCCGGACGGGTTCGGATAATCTGCCGACGCAGAACAGCAATGGAAGCTGACTTAACGGATAACCGCATCGTCATCAGACCTCTTCGCGCTGATGACGTTGACGCTGTGTACGAAGCCGTGCGCGAGTCAATCAAAGAGGTCGCGCCGTGGCTGCCCTGGTGTCATCCCGATTATTCGCGCGAGGAAACTTCAGCTTTCATTAGCTCGCTGGCGGAAGAGGCGAACGCTGCGCAGGACTACGGCTTTGCCATCGTTGATGCAGAGACGAATGCTTTTCTCGGCGGCATCGGCATAAATCAGATTAACCACATACATCGAATCGGCAACCTCGGCTACTGGGTCAGGACGAGTTGCACAAGGCGCGGCGTCGCAGCCTCTGCCGCGCGACAGATGGCGCGCTTCGGCTTTCGAGAACTCGGCCTGTTGCGCCTTGAGATAGTCGTGGCAATCGGCAATCATGCAAGCCAGCGGGTGGCGGAAAAAGCCGGGGCAACGCGCGAAGGCATTCTGCGCAAGCGGCTCTTGATTCACGGCCAATCGCATGACGCCGTGCTCTATTCGTTGGTGGCCGAAGACCTGGAAGATTAAGTTGGAAGCAGTAAGGACGGAAGGGAAACGAATGATGTTACACATTCATAATGGTGATTCATCGGCCAACATCTTGAAAGAATCCGCTCTGCCGGGAGAGCATCTGGCGTGGCGCGAAGCCTTAATCGCTGGCCCAACGCCGCAGAACCTACGGGATGATGAATGGCGAAGAGAGCGCGCCGCTCACCTGTCGGAAGCCTACGAGGTGAAGCAGGAGGATTGCACCAACAGCCTGCTCGAACAAGACCGAGCCTTGTACGACTTCGCCCGTCACAAGGAAGTCGTCCTCTGGTTTGAGCACGATCTTTTCTGCCAGCTTCATCTCGTATACCTGTTGCAGTGGTTTGCTAAACAGGAATTGGGAGCGACGAAACTCAGCCTCGTCTGCGTTGATAGTTTTCCCGGTGTAGATGATTTTCGCGGTCTGGGCCAACTAAACCCTGCGCAGATGGCTTCACTATTCGACGCGCGGCGCGAAGTGTCGGACGCGCAACTAGGTCTGGCCGCAGCCGCCTGGCAAGCCTATTGCGCACCCGCACCGGACGGTCTACAGGAAATCATCAACGATGATAGCTCCGCACTGCCTTTTCTGAAGGATGCTCTACGCGCACATCTGGCCCGCTTTCCCTCCGTCAAAAACGGGTTGGGCCAAGTGGAAAATCAAGCGCTGAAACTAATTAGTGAAGGGCATCGTGGATTCACAGGTTTGTTTCATGAATTTGGAGAAAGGGAAGCTATTTACGGTCTGGGCGATTTCCAGTTCTGGAACGAATTGAAGAGATTGATGAAAGCCAAGACACCTTTGCTTATCGCGGGCAATACTGATTTAGAGGGCAGCCTCGCCTCGGGCGCATTTGCCAAAGCAATCTTCGAGTTGACGGAAGCAGGAGCATCGGTGCTGGAAGGAAAAGCCGATTTCGTCGCGTTAAATGGAATAGATGCGTGGCTCGGCGGAGTTCATCTCTCCGGCGCGGAAAGCTTATGGCGTTGGGATGAGCAGCGCGAAAATTTAAAGCGCCTCTAGAAATCCAACACAGAGACAAGGGAGAAGAAAGTAGGAACGAGGAACGCGGAACGATGAATGAAAGACTAGCTCTTATCAGTTCATCGTTCCGCGTTCCTACTTCATCGTTTCCTCTGTTCCTCATGCTGCGTAGCGCGCGTAGACCGTCTTGACCTTTTCCAGAAAATCGCGGCGGTCAACGACGTAGTAAAGCTTCATTGCTCCCTCGCCGCCCGTCAAATGCTCGATCAGTTTTTCCAGCACCTCGAATTGATCGCCCTCTGTGATGCCCTGCGCGCCCAAGTGGCCGCTGTAACGCAGGCGGCGCACAAGCTCATGCAGCGTCAGGCGGCCTTCGAGGGTGCGCCCACCGTGCTGATGTTTGCGGCTGACTAGATATTGAACGAGCAGCGCGTCGTTGTAGAGCGCGGGCGCGAGGAAGAGTCTTGAGCCGTCGCGTTCCCAGCCTTCTTCGAGACGGTGCGAGCGGCGAACGGCGCGCAGATTCTCAAAAGCTTCGGCCCAATCCGTCTTCGGCTCGATTCTTTCCAGAAACGCGCGCGTCGCCTCGATGAGCCAACTGTCCGTCTCGAAATCGAGTCGGCTGCCGAGCGCGTCGAGCCATTCAAAGAAGACTGTGCGGCGGTCGGATTTTATTTCCAGCACTTGAAACTGCTCGTCCGTCTTCGGCAGCGTCTTTATCAATGCGCGGCGCGCTGCGTCAGTCGCTTTGCCGCCTTCGATGCGGTAGGTATCAAGGCGCGCGTGCCAGCGCTTCGCAGAATCGCAGTAAGGACAACGCGGATGCTTCTCCGCGCTATCGAAAAAGGGTCGCGTCGAAATGGGCGCGGTCAATTCTTTAATCGTCGGAGAGTAGCGTTTGATTTCCGAATAAGCCGTGCGCGGCGCGAGTCCCATCTGCGCTGTGAAGAGGTCGAAGATGCAGGCCAGACAAAGAAGAGTCGTATAATCCGTGACCGTGCCGGGCGGAAAAGCGCTGAAATCCAGTTCGCGTTTTTTAGCGGTAGCAGCCATTACCCTTTAAGCAATCGTGACGAGCGCCGGGCCTTCCGCGACATCCGTATGGCCGACTGCCAGATCAAGCTCCGCCTCGATGTCGCCCGCGCCCGGCGCTAGATTCTTAAAGTCGAAAAGGTTCGGGTCAAGCAGGTGCGAAGGCACGGCGTTGCCAATCGCCGTCAACATCGAACTGCGTACGTGTGGAATCTCTTTTTCCAGTTCGGCGATGAGGCGTTTGACGCGTGCGCGCTTGAGGGTCGTCTGCGAGCCGCACAAATCGCAGGGGATAATTGGAAACTCTTTTTCGGCGGCAAACTGCGCGATGTCGCTTTCGCGGCAATAGGCGAGCGGGCGTATGACCGTGTTGCGTCCGTCCATCGAACGCAGGACGGGCGGCATCGCTTTGAGCGTGCCGACGAAGAAGAGGTTGAGCAGAAAGGTGGCGATGATGTCGTCTGCGTGATGTCCGAGCGCTATCTTGGTGCAACGTTCTTCGACGGCGATGTTGTAAAGAATGCCGCGCCTCAGCCGCGAACAGACGGCGCAGTAAGTCTTGCCTTCTGGAACGAGCCGCTTGACAATCGAGTAGGTGTCGCGCTCGACGATGCGGAAGGGTACGTTGCGACTAGTGAGGTATTCCGGCAGAACGTGCGCTGGAAAATTGGGCTGCTTCTGGTCTAAGTTGACGGCCAGCACATCAAAGCGCACGGGTGCGCGGTCTCTAACGTCCAATAGCAAATCGAGCATCGTATAGCTGTCTTTGCCGCCCGAAAGGCAGACCATCACGCGGTCGCCGTCTTCAATCATCCCGAAATCCTTGATCGCCTCGCCCATCCGGCGCAGCAGTTTCGTCTTTATCTTGCTCTCGACAAACATCTAGCGTCTTTCTTTCCTTCTTAAAAACCTTTCAGCGCGTTTTAGGATGCCACGCTTGCGGGGCGGTTGACAACCGAAGGCGAAGCGCGATAGTGCGGAGACGCAGTAGCGCGCTATAGCTTTGATGAAAAAGGGAAAGAATGACGGAACTATTTCGTCGGAAGAGGAAGTTAATGAAAAAGTCCGGCGGGCAAAGTAAAAGGCGGCGAGTCACTCTAAGCTCGCCGCCCCCTGTCTTAACCGTATCAATACGTCGGATGTTCTCACCTCACCCGACGCTAGACGGACACATTCAGCACCCGTCCCAATAGCGCGCATTCTACGCCGCCCTAAAGTCCACGTCAATACCTAACTCATATATGGGAACCGGATCGCCGCGTCAAAGCTTTTTTCTGGACACATTCATCAACTTCGCATTATGATGGATGTGCCTTGACAACGAAATCGTCGGCTCGACCCAAAGAGCGGATGATCGTCCCGGCCAGCTTCCACGCTGGCCTTTTTAACCGACGTGCCACAACTTGCGCGTTCTTTACGTTGCCTCATCCGGCATCACCGTCGCTTGGGTGAAGTTCTCCCTTGCGACACAACTTGCGGAGGTTTGTTATGCTCAGAATGGGAAAAAACCCGAAGACCGATCAACCGGACAGCGAACACACGACCGACAATCCAGCCAATCAATACAACGCGTCTCAGCAAAATTATACGCCCTATCAGAATCAGCAGAATCCTCAACCGGCAGGCTCGCAGTATCAGCAGCAGGCTGAAACGGCCAGCGCCTCGCGTCCCGTGACCGAGAGCGAGTCATTAGCCCGCGACATTAAAGACGGGATTTTGAGCGGCTTCGTCGGCAACGGCACGACGTTGACGGGTGAAGCGAGCTTTAAGGGGATGCTGCGCGTTGACGGGCATCTTTCGGGCCAGGTCAATTCTGACGGCGGCACGCTGATTGTCGGCAATAACGGGCAGGTTGACGCAAACATCGCGGTCGCGGTCGCAACGATTCATGGCACGGTCAACGGCAACATTACCGCCAGCCAGCGGCTCGAACTCGGTCGCGCCGCCAAGGTCAAAGGCGACATCGAAACGCCCTCCTTAGTCATCGAGCAGGGCGCGGTCTTCGAGGGCAGTTGCCGTATGACTCAGGCAAGGGAAGCGCAAGACAAGAAGAATGCCATTGGCACACGCGGCAATGGAGCGCTCGATACCACCGGCATCAAGCCCACTCAGAACGTCGGAGAAGCCAGAGCCGACAGCGCGGCCAAGCCCGCCGATACCACAAAGGCCACGACGGCCACAACCTGATCGCGCTGCATCTGAATTTGAACGAGAGGCGCTTCGGCATCACAACCCGAAGCGCCTCTTATTTTCTTTAACGTCCCGCCCTCGTCCACCCACTTCCAAACCATCCGCGGAGAAGCAAATTCTTCATCCATTTGCTAAACTCTCATTTCGCTAATTTTCTGAGCTTCGGAGTCTGTGAGCGGCGTATGAGCCAGCAAGTAGAGAAAGCTGAAAACGGAAGTCACGGCCAGACAATCGTCAGGGCAGCCTGCCCACACGATTGCCCCGATACGTGTGCGATGCTGGTGACGGTCGAGGATGGACGAGCGTTGCGCGTCGCGGGCGACCCTGAGCATCCGTTCACGCGCGGCTTTCTCTGCACGAAGGTCGCCAACTACGAGCAGCGCACACACAGCCCCGACCGCATACGCACTTGCCTGCGGCGCACGGGCGCAAAAGGTGTCGGGCGCTTTGAAGAGATTAGCTGGGACGAAGCGCTCGATGAGATAACTGCACGCTTCGCCGCGCTTGCTCGCTCAGCCGAAGGCGCTGAGACCATCCTGCCCTACAGCTATTGCGGCACGATGGGCCTCGTTCAATCGCAATCAATGGATCGCCGCTTTTTCCATCGCCTCGGCGCGTCGCAGCTTGACCGCACCATCTGTGCCTCAGCCGGAAGCGCAGGCTACAGAGCGACCGTCGGCGCAACCATCGGCACTGACCCCGAAAGATTCAAGGACGCGCGGCTCATCATTCTCTGGGGCACAAACACCATCACGGCCAACGTCCATCTCTGGCCGGAAATCTTAGCGGCGCGCGACGCGGGCGCGCATCTGATTGCAATTGACCCGCGCCGCACGCGCACCGCCGATCAGTGTCAAGAGCACATCGCTCCTTTGCCGGGGACGGACGCGGCGCTTGCGCTCGGATTGATGCACGTCATCTTCGCCGAAGAATTGGAAGACAGCGATTATCTGGAACGCTACACGACGGGCGCGGATGCTTTGCGCCGCCGCGCAAAGGAGTATCCGCCGGAGCGCGTCGCCGTTATCTGCGGACTTGAACGGGAAACCATCGTCCGGCTGGCGCGTCTTTATGCGAGCACGAAGCCGTCAGTGATTCGCATTAACTACGGCTTGCAGCGTCACAAAGGCGGCGGCATGGCAGTTCGTGCTCTGGCTTGTTTGCCCGCTGTCGTGGGTGCCTGGCGCGACCCCGCTGGCGGCATTCTGCTTTCGACGAGCGGCACGTTTCCGCTGAACTTCAACGCCATCGAACGCCCAGATTTGATGCCTGAGCGCACACCGCGCCTGCTCAATATGTCCGCGCTTGGCGATTGCCTGCTGAAGGTAAACGACCCGCCCGTGCGCGCACTCTATGTTTACAACTCGAATCCGGCGGCTGTCGCGCCCGACCAGGCACAGGTACTTGAAGGCTTGCGGCGCGAAGATTTGTTTACGGTTGTCCACGAGCTATTTCTGACGGACACGACGGACTACGCAGACATCGTGCTGCCCGCCACTTCACAGCTAGAGCAGTTTGATTTGCACAAGGCTTACGGTCATCTCTACCTGACTATTAACGAGCCTGCCATCGAGCCGCTCTATGAATCGAAGTGCAATTCGGAAGTCTTCCGCCAACTCGCCGCGCGCCTCGGCTTCGAGGAAGAGTGCTTCAAAGATTCCGACGAAGAGATTGCGCGGCAGGCGCTCGAAAGCGACCACCCGGCGCTCAAGGGAATTACGCTCGAAGGTTTGCGCGAGCGCGGCTGGATGCGGCTGAATGTGCCCGAAACCTTTGCGCCGTTTGCGGAAGGAAACTTTCCGACAGCCGACGGCAAATGCCAACTCTATTCCGAGGCGGTCGAGGCGTTGGGCCTCGACGGCGTACCGGATTTTATTCCGCCGAGTGAGTCGCAACAGAGCGCGCCCGCGTTGGCCCAGCGCTATCCCTTGGCGCTCATCAGCCCGGCGGCGCACGCCTTTCTCAACTCAAGCTTCGCCAATTTGCCGAAACAACTCAGGCAGGAGCTTCGTCCCTTTGTCGAAATTAATCCGACGGACGCCGAAGCGCGCGGAATTGAATCCGGGATGCGAGTGCGCGTCTACAACGAGCGTGGCTCTTGCGAACTCGCGGCGGTGGTCACGACGCGCGCTCGCTGTGGGGTCGTCGTCTCTCCCTCCGTCTGGTGGAACAAACTCTCGCCCGGACAGAAGAACATCAACCAGTTGACTTCGCAGACCCTCACAGATATGGGCGGAGGCGCAACCTTCTACGACGCACTCGTCGAGATTGAGCCTGTCTGCGAGCAGAGCGCAATAGAGAGTTAAGCGCGCTCTGCTCTTGAGCGTTAGTCCAGATGGGAGATTATGATTCCCAGAACGGCTAAGACCGCTCCGACCCCGACCGCCACTCCGATGGCTATATTCCTGGCGGTCGAATGCCCGCCGCTCTTTTCAATTTTGACGACATCCCGATAGGAAACCGTGCGCGGCTCGTTTGTCTGGCGGTCACGAATCACAAACTCGCCGTCGCGCGCCTCCGTAATGTAACCTTTAATCTTCGTGCCATCTTTCAATTGGACGGTCGCGCGCGCCTTCTCTCCAACGCCGAGCTTGGCAACCTTAATTTTTATCTGCTCGACGGTTTGCGCCTGAGTCTTAAGGCGCGGGCCAGCCAGCGTGGGCGCGCCGATAAGAACATTCGCCACTAAGAGAGCGAGTAAGACTGACAGATATTTCTTGTGCATTCAAATTCTCCGGTTGCAAAAATTTTTAAATCAAGCCATCGCCACTGTGGCAAGAGTAATGCCATCGCTCAAAGCTCAAGCGTAGCCGCTTGAAAACAAGTCCAGACACATACGGTTCGTTTCGGCGGTGCAATAAAAATCCGACAGGTGGCAGCATTCTACTAGATGAGAGCGATTGAAATTGTCCCACTACCCGCACCTTTGAAGAGTGTGCAGGGTAACGACTGAGTGTTATGATGAGACGGCCTACCATGATTCGTTGTTATGAATAAATGATTAAAAATCGTCGCCTGAAAATTCGTCGCAGCAGAAGGCGCTCGCTTCCGCAGAAGCGAGCCATTAGGTTTCCGACTCTCGCCTGCGCGCTCGTTCTTCTCTGGCCGAGCGGCGTCCTGGCCCAGAAGAAGCAATCGCCGCCACCGGAGCGCAACGCGAAGGCTGCGCCCGCAAGCGCCGTTTCGGATGAGATCATGCTGCGCATCATGCGCGCTGAGGACGAGAGGCGCTGGGAGGCGACTGACCTCGGCGTGCTGATGTTTGACGCGGACTCTCGCGTGCGCCGTCGCGCGGCGCTGGCCGCAGGGCGCATCGGCGACGAGCGCGCCGTCGCGTCCTTGATAGCCTTGCTGCAAAACGACAAAGAAACGAGAGTGCGTGCGATGGCCGCCTTCGCGCTCGGCGAAACGGAGTCGGCGGCTGGAGCGATGGCGTTGAGGGCGCAGCTTTCGAGTAAGTCTGACGATGTACGCGCACGCGCAATCGAGGCACTAGGCAAAATCGTCGCCGCGCTGCCGAAGGAGGATGAGGCTCGCGTGCGCGAGTTGGGCGCGGCTATCCTGGGCGCGCTCGCAGCGGAAGCGGGCCGTGAGCCTCGGCCCGATAAAGACGTGATTCTCATGGGCCTGACCGCCGTTCTACGCGCGCGTCCCACGGGCGCTGGCCCGGCCATTGCGCGCTTTCTCTCAAACGCAGACTGGCGCATACGCGCCGATGCGGCAAACACGCTGGCGCGTCTGCGTGCGAAGGACGGAGTTGAAAAGCTGCGCGAGCTAGTCCTGGGTGATTCAAACGCGGTCGTGCGGGCCAACGCAGCCCGCGCGCTCGGCGCGGCGGAGAACCGTGAAGCCTTCGAACCGCTGCTCAACCGCAGCGTGAACGATGCGGACGAGCGCGTTCGCGTCAGCGCCGTTCGCGCTCTCGGCGCTTTGAAGGACGCGCGCGCCGCCGGGCCGCTCCTACAGCGCGCAGCGACGCTCACGGCTTCCTATCTGACGACGAAGAGGAGCGGAGTCGCCCGTCCAGTGGAAACGGGAGAGTTATTGGAAATCGCCGCGGCGCTCGGTCGCTTGCTGCCGAACACGGGCGATGAGCGCGCCGTCGCTTGGCTGCGCGAGTTTCGCGCGGCTGAAGGTGGAATCGCTCCCGAAGTAGAGATTGCGTTTGCGCGCATTGCGCCCGCCATCTACCTGCGCGAGAGCAATCCTGAAAGATTCTCTGCGGGCGTGCCGCGCATTGGTAACAGCGGTAACGGCGGAGCGACGAAAGACTGGCGGCAAATCTCTAGCCTCGCGCAGGGTCTCGGCGATCTGGCCGCGATGACGGCTGAAGCTGCGGGCAGCACCATCGTCAGCCTACAGGCCGATGCGCAGATAACCTTGCGCTCGTTGCTTGAAGACAAAGCTTTGCCCGCGCTCGCCGCGCCAGATGTCATGAACGCGCTCAACGCTTTTAAGCCAAACGACCTCGCCGAAGTGTTGCGACGGAAATTGACTGATAAAGACATCCTTGTTCGCGCCACTGCCGCACAGTTGTTAAGTGAGTTTCCGCCTGACGAAGCCAACACGCGCTCGCTCGTTGCAGCTTTACCGGGTGCCATGCGCGATGAATTGAACGACGCGGCGCTGGCTATCCTGGACGCGCTCGGCAAACAGAGAACACAGAGCGCCAACGATGCAATTAAACTCGCGCTCGACTCAACAGATCATCTGCTGCGTCGCCGCGCCGTAGCGCTCTTGAAGGACAACAATGCTGGCGATTTTCAGGCGCGTATAGCAGTCGTGCAAACCAATCACACGCTTGCCGATTACCAGCGAGCGCTCGCACGCGCGGGTAAGCAGGTGCGCGCCGTGGTTTCGACCGACAAGGGCGTTTTCACCATTGAGCTATTGCCGGAGGATGCGCCGCTCACGGTTGACAGCTTCGTCCAGTTGGCCCAGCGCGGCTTCTTCAACAATTTGACGTTTCATCGCGTCGTTCCCAACTTTGTGATACAGGGCGGCGACCCGCGCGGCGATGGCAACGGCGGCCCCGGCTACCAGATTCGTTGCGAGATAAACGAAGCGCGCTATGAGCATGGCGCGGTCGGCATGGCGCTCTCCGGCAAAGACACCGGCGGCTCGCAGTGGTTCGTCACGCATTCGCCGCAGCCGCATCTTGACGGCGGCTATACTGTCTTTGGCCGCGTCCGCGAAGGCTTGGAAGTGATTGACCGCATCATGCGCGGCGACGTGATTCGCACTATTTCCATAACGGAAACCGCGCGCGCCGCATCTAAAGCCCCGGAGACTCAGGCCAAGCCGGAGAAGAAGAAGACACCATCTGCCAGCACGAAGAAACGAGCGTCAAATTGAAGCAAGCTATTAGACAATTAAAGTCTGAGCGCGCGGCGTCTGTTCGCATCAGCATGTTTGTCATCATGCTCTGCCTGAACGCATCCGCACACGCCGCCTTCGCGCAGGCGGTCTCGCAGGAAGCTTCACCCGTCAAAGAGACGGCGGGCCAGACGGAGCGCTCTAGTTACTCGATTAACCTGACGCTCAATTTCGACCAGCGCTCCTACACAGGGATTGAGCGCGTGCGCTGGGTTAATCAAGATGATCGCCCGGCCAACGTCATCTATTTTCATCTGTACTCGAACATGCGCGCCCGCTCCGCGCCCGCTTCCGTGGTAGGCGGCGCGGGTGTTTCAGACGAACCACGTCTGGACGTAACGGAAGTGCGCGCGGGGGCGACCGACGCGCCGCTCCCATTCGGATTGGACGACGGCGCAACTACCTTGCGCGTCAATTTGCGTGAGCCTGTCGCGGCGGGCGCGAGCGTCGAAGTCGTCTTGAAATTCAAAGGCAGCGTGCCGGAGGTTGACCCGGAAGAGACCGGCCTTGTCACGCACGTCCTGCAACAGGTTGGAGCAGTGCTCCGCAGCGAGCGCGAAGTTAGGCGTGCGCGCGATTTGAACTTTCGCTGTCGCGGCGTGATGCTGCTCGGCACGGCTTACCCTGTGCTGGCGGTCAGGGATGGAGAGGACTGGCTGCGTAAAATTGAAAACGGCATCGGCGATAAAATCTTCGCCGAAGCCGCCGATTACCATGTGACGATTGACGCTCCGGCAGACGTGCTGTTGTTCTCTTCAGGCGCAGCCGTCGAAAAAAGCGCGGCTGATTCGCGCTCTGATAGCACGCGGCGCGAATTCACGGGAGCAAACCTGCGCGACTTTGCCGTCGTCGCCGGGCGCAATTTACATTCGGCGCAAGTCACGGTCGGCGACGTGAAAGTGCAGTCTGTCTTTATGGCCGAACATGAAGCTGTGGGACGACGCGTGCTCGCGGCAGCCGCAGAGGCAGTGCGCGTTTACGTCGCACGCTTCGGAAGCCTCCCGCTCAAAACTGTCAGCATCGCAGACGTGCCGCTGGTCGCAGGATTAGGGAGCGCAGAGTTTACCGGCCTCGGCGTGATTGCCAGCGCGTTTTATGTTGATTTCGATTCGCCGCTGATGCGCAATCTGCCGGAGATGGTGCGCGACCAGCGCGCCTCGCTCGAAGACTCTCTGGAATTTGCTGTCGCTCATACAATCGCGCATCAATGGTGGGGCGCGACGGTCGGCAATAATCCTGAGCGGCAGCCCGTGCTGGACGAAGCGCTGTCGCAATGGTCTGCGCTGCTCTATTACAAGGAAGTACACGGGCAGGAGCGCGCCGCAACCGCCCTTAACGATCAACTGCGCGGCGTCTACAAAGTCTATCGCACGTTTGGCGGCGAAGACATGGCGGCTGATCGGGCGGCGCGCGAGTATCGCAATTTTTTCCAGTACTCGGCCATCGTCGCCAGCAAGGGCGCATTGATGTTCACGGCGCTCAGGCAGTTGATGGGCGACGAAAAATTCTTCGCCGCGCTTAAGAGTTATTACAAAGCGAACATGTTGGAGATAGCGGAGATGGACGACCTGCGCGGCGCGTTCGCGGCCTCTGCGCCGCTGGAACAAAGGCGTGCGGTCGCGCGCACCTTCAATCGCTGGCTCTCGTCAAAGCGGGGCGACGAGGACATCGCGCCGCCCGACCCCGAACTGGCGCTCGCGCTCGGCATCAACCCGAACATCTCGAAGGGAAACGACGGCAACGCCTTTGCGCGTCTGGGAAAATTCTTCTGGCAGCAGATGACGAGGATTCGTTAAATTTCTAGTCTCTATGTAGTCTTCAAAACCGCCGACTCCGGGTAGGCGCGCAGAACATCTTAAACGATTCATCCAATCGCACGGCAATCCGGCGGAAGATTCTGTAGTGGATCGCCCAGTCCTGTCCAGCCGACCAAGCCACGAAGGAGAAGATTTGGCGCGGGGTGAGAGCCGCGCCAAATCTACATAGCGCCGTGGATTACGGGAGGATTTTGAGCAGGAACGCGTCGGTGGCACCGGCGAAGGTCTGGCTACCGTTCGGCGTCAGCACAGTTGCAGCCGGGGCCGTTTGACTTGCCGCCGGGGCTGTGACAGTGCCAGCCGGAATGGCTAGGAATGCGTCAGGCGTTTTGGTACGCGTGGGCGCGCGGTCGAAGACGTAAGGCGGCGCGGAAGCCACGCCCGCGACGTAAACCGCTCCGTCCGCTCCAGTAGCGATTGCCTGCCCGCTCTCGTTGTTAGCCCCGCCCCATGTTGACGCGTGCTTCGCCTTGCCGTTCGAGAGGAACTTCACCACGAACGCATCGCCGTTGCCCTCACCATAGCCCGTGTTGCCCGTGACGTAGATATTGCCGTCAGGCCCGACCGCCAGGCCCAGCGCGGCATCGAGTCTAGCGCCCCAGGTCTTCTCCCACACCAGGTTCCCGGCTGAAGTGAACTTGAGGAGAAAGATGTTCTGCCCGACGAGGTTAATGCTGGCTAACCCTGTGACGTAGACGCTCCCGTCGGGCGCGGTCGCAACGCCGAGCGCCCCGCTGATGTCTTCAATCGTTCCTTCTCTCCAGTCCCTCTCCCAGAGGATATTTCCGTCCGGGGCGTACTTCAGGAGGAAGGCGTCATTGGCGAAGAAGCTGTTCGTGTCGCCTGCCACGTAGACGCTGCCGTCGCCTGCCACGGCGACATCCTTCGCGGCGTCGAAGCCAGCCCCGCCCCAAGTCCTGTCCCAGAGCATTGTACCGGCTGCTGTAAACTTCACGAGGAACGCATCCTGCTGGCCCGCGCCGAAGCTGTTCGTGAACCCTGTCATGTAGATGTTGCCGTCAGGAGCGACGGCCACAGCTTCCGGCAACTCGAAACCGTCGCCGCCCCAACCCGCCTGCCAGACGAGGTTACCGCCGGAGTCGAATTTCGCCAGAAACGCATGTCCGGTGGCAGAGAATCCAGTCACATAAACCGCTGCGCCGCCGTCACCGACCGCGACATCGGTGGCGACCTCGGAGGCCGCGAGGAATGGCTCGCTCCGTCCCGTCCCGTAGGTTCTCTGCCAGAGCAGTGTTCCGTTCGGGGCATACTTCAACAAAAAGGCGTCGGAATCGCCCTCCGCCGCGCCTGTGCCGAAGCTGTTAGTGCCACCCACCACGTAGACGCTCCCGTCCGGCGCGACCGCCACACCTTCGGCGTTCTCGACGCTGGGGCCTCCCCATGTCTTTTGGTAGGAGAGAGTCATCGCACCCATCACAGACGCGGGGCCGATGGCGAAAATGAGGGTTAGTAGTGCGACGGCTATAATAGAATTGCTCTTCTTCATCTGTTTACCTCTTCTGAGTTTTAAGCTATAGCTGGGGAGCAAAAGACGGGCCTTCCGGTGGGTCAAAACGGATGTGTGTCAGGAACACGCCGACTAATCTCCAGCTTGAACAGTGCCTGCCGCGCGCAATTAAATACATAGAGGGTACGGGTCGAGGGCAATCTCGCGCAGGTGTGATGAATACTGCCTGATTTCAACAGCTTGCGACCTCTTTCGGGCAGCGCTTCTGTTGATAAATGATGAAGCGACTGATGGCATTAAGGTCAAGGCTCACGGATGCGGATGCTATCAGGGCGCAAACGCATGGCTAAGCGTATAGAGAGCCTTACTTCGTATATGACTTTCTTTGCGGAACGATACAGGGACGATTTTCTCTCGCATTACCGCTTTGAAACGATCCCTTGTCTCCCGTATGATGGCTGCAACCCTGGTTGAATTGTTGGTTTACGTATCATCTCGCATCATGCTTGATGAGCATGTGCAGATGACGAGGATTCTTTAAAGAGATGAGAAACAAGGTGGAAGTCATGCAGGCGGCGAACGTTCCGGAGCGTTCCGCGCGTCATTCAAAGGCCGAAGTCGAGCAGAGTCTTGAACAATTGAGCCACTGGCTGGACGGGTTGTTTCGCATCCCCGGCACGGGATGGCGCTTCGGCCTTGACGCTTTGGTCGGCCTTATTCCCGGCGTCGGAGACACGGTGACGGCGCTCGCTTCGTTCTACATTCTGGCGGCGGGCGTGCGCTATCGCGTGCCTAAGGTCACGCTGCTCAGGATGGGCTTCAACATCGGGCTGGATTACGTCTTCGGCGCGATTCCGGTCGTCGGCGATCTGTTTGACATAGCCTGGAAGTCTAATCAGAAGAACGTAGAGCTGCTGCGCCAGCGTGCGACCGTCTCGGCTGCCGAAGCGAAAGAGGGAAAATTGAGCGACTGGATTTTCGTCGGCGTCATTATCCTCGTTTTGCTGACGCTGCTGGTCGGCTCAATTGTTCTCAGCCTGTACCTGCTGTCGCTGATTATCAATTACTTCATGAAATAACTGTCAAAGCAATGCCGCAACGATAAAGGAGTGGCTACTCATCTTGAGTAGCCACTCCTTTATCGTTTTGCCTGCGTTCCTACTTCTGCCTTGCTTTTCTGTCTCTGTAATAATCCGATATGTAATCCTTCATCCCGCGTTGCACCCAACTCATCCCGTAGTGTTTGGCTTCCTGTTTCGCCTGCTCCGAAGTCCAGCCGTCGTGAGTGATGCGATAGACGGCGATGATTAACCCTGTGCGGTCTTCGCCGTGATGACAGTGAACGAAGAGGGGCTGTCGTTCGGGGGCGTTAATGAGCGCCAGCACGCGCTGGACTTGCTCGTCCGACGGACGGCGCATTCCCGGCAACGGGACGCTGAAATAACGCAGGCCCAACGCTTCGGCTTCCGCTTGTTCGGCGCGCGTCTCTTCGTCTTCACCACGCAAATTGATGATTGTCTTGATGCCCAACTCTTTGAGTTTGCGAATGCCGCCGTCGCGCGGCTGCGCGCCGCGATAGAGTTGTTGGCTGACCTGATGAAAGTTGGGAAGTTCAGGATAGCTGGCTTCGCTCTGCGCCAGCGTCGTTGCTGCAAACAGCAGGAGCGCTAAAGCTACAACGCCAGACCTACCCTGCCGCCCGCCCATTGTTCGGCTACTCATCCCTGACACCTCCGGGATTCAAACTAACGCCAATCGTGTCGAGACAGAAAAATTCTCCGTCTCGAAGACTAAGCGGGGGCTTGTCGGGAAGGGGATTACTGGCAGAGCACTAAGCTGGAGTTTGATGCTCGAACATTTAAGCGGGGGCAACTTGCTTGGCAGCCGCCATCACGCGTTCCAGCGCAGACTGAAGCATATCCAGCCCGCGCTCTCCGGCGGCAAAACTCTTGAGCTTACCCTCTGCGTCGAACAGGTAATAGGCGGGGACGTATCCTTGTTCGTTCTGAAAAGCTTCGCGCAGCTTGTGCTGATTGTCAATCGCGCACGGCTCTGTGATGTTGTATTTGCTGATGGCCTCGCGCACGGCTTCGACATCCGTGTCGGCCTCATAGCGCGGCATGTGGACGGCGATGACGCGCAACCCGTCGTCTTTTTTCTGGTCGCGCCACTCCGTCACGCGCGGCATGTTCTCTTTACAGATGCCGCAACTGACCGCCCAGAAATGCACCAGCGTCGGATGACCCTTGCTCTCGGCCTCCGCGTGCGCCTGAGTTGCGCCAAACCATTCGGTCGCACCGTCCAATGGCGGTAATTGCGTCCCAATCCTCATTGGCATGACTTTTACCTCAGTGATTCGGAAAAGCAGAAGTCAGGAGTCAGAACCCAGAAGCCAGAAGAAGAGGCTGCAACCCGCTTTTATTTGATTTTCTTTTCTTCTAGCTCCTGACTTCTGGATTCTGAATTCTGTCTTTACGAATCACTCATTACTTTCTTACGCCTTGATTGTTTCCTGTCCCGGCTTCCATTCCGCCTGGCAGAGTCCGCCGGTTTGCAGCGCCTGAATGACGCGCAGCGTCTCTTCCGCCGAGCGCCCGATGTTCAAATCATGAATCACCTTGTAGCGCAGGATGCCTTCGGGGTCAATCACGAACAGGCCGCGCAGGGCGATACCCTTGTCTTCAATCAACACGCCGTAATCGCGCGCCACCTGCTTGGTGGAATCCGCCGCCAGCGGGTACTTAAGGTCGCTGACGCCGCCGTTGTCGCGCGGCGTATTAATCCAGGCCCGGTGCGAATAGACCGAATCGGTCGAGACGCCGATAATCTCCGCGCCGATGCCTTGAAAATCCTCATAGCGGTCACTGAAGGTCGTTAACTCCGTCGGGCAGACGAAAGTGAAATCGAGCGGGTAGAATAAAAGCACGACCCACTTGCCTTTGTAGTCCGAAAGCTTGACGTTCTCTTTCAACGTCTCAAGATTCTTGGTCGAAGCCATGTCAAAATCCGGCGCTGGCTGGCCGACCATTGCTCTTTCCACTGCTGTTGCTGTCGCTTGCATTAACTCTCCATCCTTTTCAAGAAAATTAGTTTCATCATTTGACGCGAACGCAGCTAGACATCACCGCATCGCGCGTCTCTTTCATCGAATAGCAAATCCCGCCCCTGACAGACTTCACTGCCGGGCGCGGCAATCAGGGCATAGCCCGTGCAGCGTCAGGTGCACACTTTCCGCTTTGAAACCTGAGCGCCGCGCCGCCGCGCGCATCAGGTCATTTGATAAGTCCAGATCGAAGTCCACCAGCTTGCCGCAGCGCGTACACATCGCGTGATCGTGCCGCCCGGTCTCACGGTCGTAGCGGCTCGCGGCGTTGCCGAAATGTATCTCGCGAATCAGCCCCGCGTCCTTCAGAAAACGCAGCGAGTTATAGACGGTCGCGTAGCTGATCGTCGGCCTCAGCCTTCTGGCCGTCTCAAAAATCTCGCTCGCCGTCAGGTGGTTCTCGCTCTCGCGAATCACCTGCAACACGGTTTCGCGCTGCGGTGTCAGCGTCTCCGCGCCACCCGGATCTCCAATACCTTTAGTCATGATTGTTTTGAACTGGATTTAGAATAATTCTAAATCGCCGGCTTGTCAAGCGGCGTGAAAGAAAAATGCGTGGTCTAGACTAGAGCTTAGGATGCTGCTCGACGAATTGGACGAGCGAGTTGATGTAAGAAGGAAACGGTGGACAGTTGACACCGTGGGGTGCGAGCAGTTCGCGCGAGCGCGTAGTGTCGTAGGTCTGGCTGAGGAAAAAATAGGGGACGGCGGCGCGCGGCAGCCCCGTCAGCTTTTGCGAGAAAGGCAGAGAGAGCGAGGTTCGGATAAGCGGAGCAGGAATCATGAGCCGAGAGCCGCGCCCGGCAACAGCCTTAGCGATGGTGTCAAAAAGTTCGCCGGTGGTTAGGGGTGCGGGATCGGCCAGTTGCAGCGTCGCGCCGATGGCGCGCTCGTCTCTCACCAGACGCGCCATCGCTTCGATAACGAAATCAACGGGGACGAGGTTAAAACGTATCTGCCGGTTGCCGATGTTGATGAGCGAGAGCATGCCCGGCCACTTCCGCAGGTAATGAATCAGGTAGTAGATGCCGTCGTATTTCGCCGTCTCCCCGTTGCGCGAATCGCCGCAGACGACCGACGGGCGATGAATCGTGATGGGCAGCCGCGCCTTTAGTTGGTCAACTTCGAGTTCGGCCAGATACTTTGTCTCTTCGTAGTAATTGCGAAAGCCCGCTTCATGGCGCAGTTCTGTTTCCAGAATCAATCCTGTGCGCAGGCCCGCGACGTAGCAGGTCGAAACATAATGATAATGTCGAAGACGGGAAAGCGTCTGCGCGAAGGCGTTTGTGTTGCGCGTGCCTTCGACGTTGACGCTCTGGGCCGGTTCACGTGCGACAGCCAGATTATAGATGGCCGCGAGGTGAAAAAGTACGGTCGTCTCAGCACGCGCCATCGCCAAATCCTCCGGCTCAAGTCCCATACTGGGCTGCGTGATGTCGCCCGCGAGCAGACGAAAATTATCGGCGGGCTGGTTCGTCAGAGCACTGATGCGCGCTACATCCGCGCGCGCGCGTTCCAGAAAAGCGGGCTGCACGAGCAGCAGAAAACGCGCTCCTTCCGTCGCCAATCGCTCGACGAGCCGCCCGGCGATAAAGCCTGGAAAGCCTGTCAGAAAAATAGTTTCGTCAAGCAGCATCTTTCGGTGAACTCTTAAGAAGCAAGCTATCCAACTCTTTCAGAAGACCTTCGCCACTGTGTATCCGGCCCACACCATCAGTAGGCCAATGGTGTTCGATGCGAACAGGTAAAGAGCAGCGAGAACGAGTTCGCCGTCGCGCAGCAGCGTAAAGGTTTGCAGCCCGTAAGCGGAAAACGTGGTGAAGCCGCCGAGCAGTCCAATCATGACGACGGCCTGCATCGTCTGGTTTGCCTGAAAGCGTTCCTGCATCAAGTAAAAGAGTAGCCCTGCCAGAAAGCAGCCGATGACGTTGACGACGAGCGTCCCAGTGGGAAATGTCTCACCGTAGCGCCGCGCGACTACGCTTGCCAGCCAGTAGCGCGAGAGCGTGCCAATCAGACCGGCCAGACCGATGAGCATTATTTTCATCATCGAAAAACTTCAGGACGCGTTTGTTTCTCCGCAAACGAGTTCGACGAGCGTGCGGACGCCTGCGCCTGACGCTCCTGCGGGCGCGTGCGGTTGCGACTTGTCATACCAGGCCGTCCCGGCGATGTCCAGATGAACCCAGGGCGTGTCGGCGGCAAATTTGCTGAGCAGCAGCGCTGCTGCCGTCGCGTCTGGCCGCCCTCCGTAGTTTTTGAAATCCGCGACCGGACTCTCAATGCGTTTCTTGTAATCATCGCTGACGGGCATTCGCCAGGTAGGTTCACCTGCGCGCTCGGCAGCCGCGAGCACAGAGTTGGCCCAGGCGTCGTCGTTGCTAAAGAGTCCGGTGCGATGATCGCCAAGCGCAACGATGATCGAGCCGGTCAGCGTCGCTAAGTCAATGATGCGTGTCGCGCCGAGTTGCTTCGCATAAGCTATGCCGTCAACGAGCACGAGTCGGCCTTCGGCGTCCGTGTCTACGACTTCAATCGTGTGCCCGGCTAAAGTCTTAACAACGTCGCCGGGCTTGATGGCGCTGCCGGAGGGCATGTTTTCCGCAGAGGGGACTAGAGCGACGATGCGCCGACGCGGCTTAAGCTGCGCGATGGCGCGCAGAGCGCCGAGGACGGCTGCGCCGCCAGCCATATCTGATTTCATCTCCCACATGTCAAGGCCGTGCTTGAGCGAGATGCCGCCCGTATCGAACGTAATGCCTTTGCCGACGAA
This sequence comes from Pyrinomonadaceae bacterium, assembly GCA_036387475.1. Taxonomy (GTDB): domain Bacteria; phylum Acidobacteriota; class Blastocatellia; order Pyrinomonadales; family Pyrinomonadaceae; genus DASVTR01. The sequence continues at coordinate 336,389 of DASVTR010000016.1, forward strand.
CGCCCATAGCTCGTCTGTGTCAGGCGCATCTTCCGGCTCATAGCGAACGACTATCAACGCGGGCGGCTCGTTTGATCCCTGCCCGACGCCCCACAGCGCGCCCATTCCATGTTCCCTGATTTGCTCCGCGCTCAAAGATTCCGTGCGGAGGCCAAATTCTTCGGCCATCTCTGCGGCACGCCGCGCAAACTCTCCGGGCGGTAGGTTAGCGCCCGGCTCATCCGCCAGACCCCGCGCCCAGTTAACAGAGGAGGCGATAATGGCGGCGCGCTCTGTTGCGGCGCGCAAGTGTTCGCTCTCCTCCGGCACGATGATTGTCAATTGCTCAAGCCGCGTTTCCGGTTCGTCTTGATTTTGATAAAAGTCATTCCTGTAAGAACCCAGCAGCGCGCCTTCAGCGACCGCATAGACCATGCGCTGCTCGTCAAGAACGGCGGGCAAGATGAACTGTAGATGCTTGATTCCACCCGCGCGAGCTTCACGAACGGCCCTGCCAGCCGCACGGCTCATCGCAGCAGAATCGTCGTCGCCATGTTCGCCGAAGCCCAGTAGCAGCAGTCTGCGACTGCTGTTAGTTTCTCTGTCGGCGACGTGTATCAGAAGCGAAGTTTCGGCCTTGCCTTCAAATTCGCCGTCGCCGACAAGCCTTTTGACAGTGGCAAGGATTGAGCCTTGCGCGCGGGAGAGCGATGGCTCGTTAGAAAAGACGCAGACGGCGAGGGCCGCGCCCGCTTCCGGCGCGTTGATTTTCGCCGCTATCTTAATGTTCAAAGTGTCCTCGGTTTTCATGCCAGTGATGCTATGGTCTACTCGCTTCAGTTAGGGCGCAGAAATTGTCTCACGCCGCAAGCGGCGAGTATAATCGAAGCCTTAGGCGACTCACTAGCCGCCGCGTGTTTTGCCGGGCAGGCTCGAAAGGGGTTGCGCTCTTGATGCTCTCGCAGATTTCCCGTCAAGGAGATACGGAATGATTTTCCAACGCCTGCTGCCGCGCCGTGCGGCGCTCGCGCTCATGCTCGCACTCGTCGCGGCCCTATCGGTCGCCGCACAGACAGCGCAGGAGCGCATTGTTCGCTTGACGCTCTTGCAGGTCAACGATGTCTATAGTTTTTTGCCGGTTGATAGAGGCGCGAGCGGCGGCATCGCTCGGCTGATGACGCTACGAAAGAAGCTTTTGGCCGAACAGGGCCACACGCTTTTTCTGCTCGGCGGCGATACGATTTCGCCTTCGGTTGAGTCGAACACGTTTAAGGGGCGGCAGATGATAGACGCCTGGAACGCGGCGGGGCTGGACTACTCCGTCTTCGGCAATCACGAATTCGATTTCGGCCCTGAAACTTTGCGCGAGCGGATCAAGGAATCACGCTTTGTCTGGCTCGGCGCTAACGTTATTGATAAGAAAACGCGAAAGCCTTTCGGCGACACGCCCGCTTTCGTCATACGCGAATTCGACGGCATAAGGGTCGGCATCTTCGGACTCGTGCTGCCGAAGACGAAGGAGACTTCGCGGCCCGGCCCCGACGTTGAATTTCAGGACGTATGCCAGACGGCGCAGCGGATTGTTCCTGAAATGCGCGCGCAGGGAGCGCAGGTCATTATCGCTATGACGCATCTGACGATGGGAGAGGACAAGGCTGTGGCGCGTTGCGCTCCCATTGATGTCATCATCGGCGGGCACGAACACACGCTGCTCGAATCGCTGTCGGGCCGCACGCCTATCTTCAAGATGGCTTCGGACGCGCGACAATTGGGGCGCATCACGCTGAACATCAAAGCTCCGAGCGGCCAGCTTGAGAGCATTGATTGGGAAGTGATTCCGGTGACGAATGAGATTGCCCCAGACCCTTCGTTTGCCGCCATCACAGAGAAGTATAAAGATTTGTTGACGGAACTGGCAGAGCGCGTCGGGCAGACGGATGTCGAATTGGATGCGGGTTCGGAAGCGAACCGGACAGGTGAAACCAACGTCGGCAATTTTGTCGCTGATGCTTTTCGTCAGGTGACGGGCGCTGACGTTGCGCTCATCAACGGCGGCTCAATTCGCGCCGATGCGATTATCAGTCCGGGTGAATTGACGAAGCGCGACGTGCTCGCCATCTTTCCGTTTGCCAATCCAGTCGTGAAACTGGAAGTGACGGGCGCGACGTTGCGCGCGGCGCTCGAACACGGCGTCAGCAGCGGCCCCGAAGAGACTGAGCCGGGGCGCTTCCCGCAGGTTTCAGGCATCCGTTTCACCTTCGACCCGGCGCGTCCCGCTGGCTCGCGCCTGACGGAAGTGACCGTCAACGGGCAGCCGCTTGATGACAAGAAAACTTACACACTCGCAACGAGCACCTTCCTCGCCGTGGATGGCGGCGACGGCTATACGATGTTTCGCGGCGCACGCTTTCTTATTAAAGCGGAGCAAGCGCAGAAAGCACCGGACGTGTTGAGCAAAGCCATCGCCAGCGTCAAGGCCATCGCTCCACGGACGGATGGAAGAATCACCAAAAGCAGGAGTCAGAAGCCAGAAATCAGGAGTCAGAAGAAATGAAAATCAGAAGAAGCGAGTTGCAGCCGCTTCTTCTGACTTCTAGCTTCTGACTCCTGACTTCTACTTTACAGCCATGTTCAACGATGAACCTTCGGCGGGCCGGAGGCGCGAGGCGAAGGAGTTGTTCGAGCGCGCTTTTGAAGCCCAACAGTCGCAGGATTACGAGGAGGCGATAGAGCTTTACCAGCGCTCCATCGCCGCTTACCCGACTGCCGAAGCGCACACTTTTCTGGGCTGGGTGTATAGCTTTCAGAATCGCTACGACGACGCAATCCGTGAATGCCTCGAAGCGATTCGCGTTGACGATACGCTCGGCAATCCCTACAACGACATCGGCAGCTACCTCGTCGCTCAAGGCGATCTCTACGGCTCAGTCCATTGGTTCAAACGTGCTCTGCTCGCGCCCCGCTACGAGTCCTACGCTTACCCGCATTTCAACTTGGCCCACGTCTACGAAAAGCGCGGGCGGCTACTCGAAGCCGCACGTCACTACGGCCTTGCTCTCGAACAAGAACCACGCTACGCGCAAGCCGCCGTCGCGCTGCATCGCGTGCAGGCAAGACTCAACTAAAAATAAGTGATGAGTAATGAGTAATGAGTGATGAGTAACAGAAAAACACTCGTCGCCTGTGCCTTTCTGTTACTCATCACTCATTACTCATTACTCATCACTCATCACTTTTGTTCTGGGGTATTTTCATCTTCTGGCGGTGGCCGTCAACGGCGACGTAGATGACTTCGGCTTCGGTGACGCGAATGCGCTCGCTGGTAGTTCCGCCGTGGCGCTCTGCTTCGACGATGACGCGTGTGGTGATTGATGTCGTACCGATGCGAACGGTCTCGGCGTAGAAGCTGACGAGGTCGCCGACGAAGACGGGCTGGTGAAAGACCACTTCGCGCATCGCGACCGTCACGAAGCGCTCAAGACGCGTGCGGCGATGAGCCTCGACTGCCCCAGCCATGTCGATGTAGCTCAGGATAATGCCGCCAAAGACCGTGCCCTGCGAGTTGGTATCGCGCGGCAAAAGAGTGATGCGTATGGCCGGGTCTGTGTATTCGTTCATAGTGTAAAGATTGAATCAATGAATCATTGAATCAATGAATCAATTCCTTCATCCAATCTGTAATAACGCGCTTCAAGGCGTCGAGGCGTCCCTCAAAGAAATGGTCTGCCGCTTTGATGATTTCCAGCCGCGTGCGCGTTTCCGACGGAAGCAGGCGGACAAGAGCGCGTACATTGTCAACGCTGCCGAACTCGTCCGCGTCGCCGTGGACGAAGAGAATCGGCTTGCGGCACTCGGCCAAGAATGAGAAGTCGTATTTATCAACGGGCGTGCCGATGCTGATGAGGTCGAAGACGCGCGAGTCCTTGATGCCAACCTCCATGCCGACCCGAGCGCCGAACGAAAATCCTGCGAGCGTGATGCGCTCGCTCTTGTAATGCTCGGCCAGATAATCCAATCCGGCGCGCACGTCTTCAATCTCGCCACGTCCTTCGTCATGCTCGCCTGTGCTCTGCCCGACGCCGCGAAAGTTGATGCGCAGCGTGACAAGGCCCGCGTCACCCAGCGCGGCGGCAGCGCGAAAGACTACTTTATTATGCATCGTCCCGCCGCCGAGCGGGTGCGGGTGCAGCACAAGCGCCACGCCGCGCGAAGGGCCTGTGCGCGGCTCTTTCAAAATAGCTTCGAGGCGACCGTGCGGGGCTTCTATAAAAAGATTGCCGACTGGATACATAAAAGCCAGAATTCAGAAGCCAGAGGGAAAACAGTTTCAGCCTTGTAATCTGAATTCTGAACTCTGACTTTTGAAACCCTACTTTTCTGAGCCTAGCAGAAACCGTGGCGGCTGACTAATGCAGCGCGCAGTCGATAAGGACGCACGGTTAATTCGTTGCTGCCGGAGCGCGACTGGGCCGCTCGGTCTCAAGTGTAAAAGTTAAGGGCAGCTCACCGGGCTGCCCTTAACACTGCAAATTGTTATGGAAGCGGCTGACAGCCTTAGAGCTATCGCCCCTTGCTTCCTTTCTTGCTACCCTTCTTAGTTCCTTTCACGCCTGCCGCCTTTTCAATCTTCGGCACGAGTTCTTCAGCCGCGCCTTTGAGCGCGCCTGCTGCTGCGGCGCTCAGGATGTCGCCGACGGCCTTCTTGGCTTCGGGTGGAAACAGCGATGAGCCTTTACGGCCGCCACCGCCACCGCCCTTCTTGGCTGCGCTCTTCTTGCCGCCGCCTTTTTTAGACCCGCCGGAAGCGCCAGACTTCTTGCCGCCACCCTTCGAACCGCCGGACGACTTCTTGCCGCCGCCACCGCCGGATGACCCGCCGCCACCCTTTTTCGCTCCACCGCCGCTCGCGCTTGAGCCGCTTGATTTTTTACTCCCCTTTTTTGCTACCGTGTGTACCATGTGTTCACGTTCCTTTCTGTGATTGGCCGAACAAATCGCACCGTAGCAGACTCTTAACCTGATGTCACGCAAATTTATCAACGACTCTGCGCCCTCTGTGTCTTTGTGTTGAGTCTTACTGTGCGACACTTTAACCACCGAGACACAGATAACGCGGAGCGTGCACAGAGAAAACTGAAATTAAAACGCTACCCTTCGGCAGTCGAAGTTGACGCGCCGTAGCCGAAAGGGATAGCTTTCGTCAACGACGCGAAAAGAAAACGCGGCGCATTAGAGGCTACAACACAGGGGCGAAGCAGGAACGGTTCGTCTTGCCGTGGAGGCTTAAAGATGCAGAGAATCATGAGCGGCCTGCTGAAGCAGATCGGCGGTCTGCTTCAGATGAAACGTGGCAGAAGTCCGCTGCAACTGGAAATGGCTAATCAGAGCCACGACCCGAAAACGTTGGCATGGAATCTAGCCATGCAGCAGGACGAGCAGAAGAAGACGCTCTCCACCTTGAGCGAGAGCGAAGAGCGCTATCGCATCGTCGCCGACACAGCCTCCGACGCCATCATCACCATTGACGAAGAAAGTCGGATTTTATACGTCAACCAATCGACGGAGAAAATCTTCGGCTATTCCATCAACGAACTACTCGGTCAGCAGTTGACCATGCTGATGCCCGAATACCTGCGGCATCTACACCGTGCGGGCATTAAGAACTACACAGAGACCGGACAGAAGCATATCTCCTGGCAGGCTGTCGAATTGCCCGGACTGCACAAAAGCGGGCAGGAGATTGTGCTGGAACTCTCGTTCGGCGAATTCATCAGGGATGGAAAACACTTTTTCACGGGCATTGCGCGCGACATCACCAAGCGCAAGGGCGCAGAGCAGAGGCAGGCCGCGCAATACGCCGTGACGCGTGCGCTCGCGGAATCAGCCACCATTGACGAGGCCGCTCAAAGCGTCCTGCAATCCGTCTGCGAGCACTTGGGATGGAAACTCGGAGCTTTCTGGAACGTGGATCGCATCGCTAATGTTATCCGCTGCGTCGAAGTCTGGCACGCGCCGTCAATCGACGTGACGAAATTTGCCTCTCTCAGCCGACAAACTGCATTTCCCTTCGGCGAAGGCTTACCCGGCCACGTCTGGGCCAAACGTGCGCCCGTCTGGATTGCAGACCTCGCGCACGACCAAATCTTCCAACGCCGCGCAGTAGCTCTCAAAGAACACCTCAAAAGCGCGTTCGGTTTTCCGGTCATGCTCGGCGGCGAGGTGCTCGGCACAATCGAGTTTTTCAGTAATGAAGTCAGGCCGCCAGACGAAGAACTGCTCAAGATGATGTCTGCCATCGGCAGCCAGATTGGTCAATTCATCAATCGCAAGCAGGCCGAAGGCGAATTACAGGCGAGCGAAGAACGCTATCGCTCATTGGCCGATGCGATGCCGCAGATGGTCTGGACGGCGCGGCCCGATGGCTTCGTCGATTACTATAATCGCCGCTGGTTCGAGTATACGGGAATGACTTTGGAGCAGACCGCAGGCTGGGGCTGGCAGCCTGCCTTGCACCCTGATGATGTTGAAATCGCGCTGCGACGCTGGGCCACAGCAATCAAGACCGGCGAAGACTACCAGATTGAGTATCGCTTCAAGCGTGCGGCGGACGGGCAGTATCGCTGGCATCTGGGTCGCGGCGTGCCGATGCGCGACCACGAAGGACGAATCATCCGTTGGTTTGGAACCATCACGGACATAGACGACCAGAAGCGCGCCGAAGAGGCCGCGCAGGAAACGAATCGCGCCAAGGATAATTTTCTGGCGACGCTCTCGCATGAACTGCGAACGCCTTTGACGCCCATCATCGGCTGGGTGCACATGATACGCACAGGCATGATTCCCGTTAACGAGTTTGAGCATGGGCTGGGGATTGTCAATAAAAACTCGCACGCCTTGATGCGCCTCATCAACGACCTGCTCGATATGTCTGCCATCATGAGCGGCAAGATGCGCATTGAGAGCGTGCCTGTGTCATTGAACGCGGCCCTCAGGGAAGCCATCGAAGCGGTCTTGCCGGATGCGCAGAAGCGTCGCATCAGGATTAAAGCGACCGATTGTGAGCAAGACGATGTGATGGTGAACGGCGACCGGACGCGGCTCGTGCAGACCTTCTCGAATTTGCTGAACAACGCCGTCAAGTTCTCTTCCAACGACTCCGCCGTGAGCATTAAGTGCGAAATGGATGGAGGCTATCAACGCATCGTCGTCGAAGACGAAGGACAGGGAATTCACCCGGATTTTCTGCCGCACGTCTTTGAGCGATTTCGGCAGGCCGACGAATCGAAGACGAGAGAGCACGGAGGACTCGGCATCGGGCTGGCGCTCGTCAAGAGTTTCGTAGAGGCACACGGCGGGCGCGTGACAGCCGAGAGCGCGGGCGTCAGTCAAGGCAGCCGCTTCAGCATCTACTTGCCGCGCCTTGAGTCTCCTGCGCCTTTTGGCCCAACGAGCGCAGACGAGACAAGCGCGGCAGAGGCGGAGCTTTCCACTGAGACGGCCCATCTGCTCATCATAGAGGATGCCGAAGACACTCTGACTCTGTTGCAGACGGCGCTGGGCTTGCGCGGCTACCGTACGACGCCGTGCGCGTCTGCCGCCGAAGCGCTCAGCGTCGCCGCCACGTTGCAGCCCGACCTGATTATCTCCGACATCGGATTGCCGCAGATGGACGGCTACGAACTGCTCAAGCGCCTGCGCGAACTTTCGCACCTGCGTGACGTTCCGGCCATCGCGCTGACCGGCTACGCCGCGCAGAAGGATGCGGCAGCGGCGCTCGCCGCAGGCTTCAACGCGCATCTCGCTAAACCGATTAACCCCTCAATGCTCGTCGCGGAAATCGAGCGACTCCTTGAAGAACAAGGTAAAAAGAATTGATTCATTTACTCATTGACTGATTGATTCAATGAGTCCATCAGTCAATGAGTCAATCGCCATGCTTTTCAGCGCCCGATTATTCTGTTAAATTGAGCGGGCCAACAAATAATTTTAATGAAGCCCGGAAGCGGTCAGTCCCTCGCTTTACGAAAGGATTGGTAAATGCAAGCAGCCCCGACGCTGATTTCTCTTCATCCCCTGATGGCCGTTTACCAGATGCCGTCGGAGAGCCAGTTTTCATCAAGGAAGATGGAGAGGGCGACTCAGAGTGCGACGAGCCAGAGCGAGTCGCCGGAGAAGGATGAGCATAAGCCGCGCGCTCTGGTCGTTGACGATGCGCAGGACGTGACCGAGATGATCGCAATGTTTTTGCGGCACGCGGGCTATGAGCCGGTGATGGCCTTCAACGCGCAGGAGGCGCTCGACGCAGCCCGTACAGGACAGTTCGATGTTGTGGTCTCAGACATCGGGATGCCGGGAATGAACGGCTACGAATTGGCCGTCGCCCTGCGCGAGTTGCCGAGCTACAGCACCACTCCGATGATTGCCGTCACGGGATTTTCGATGTACGACGACCGTGGCCGCGCGCTGCAAAGCGGCTTCAACGCGCACCTGACCAAACCCATTAATCCGATGGCATTGCTGGAACTAATCAAACGACTGAGAGACTAAAACAGAATCCAGAATTCAGGAGTCAGAATTCAGAAGATAAGGCGGAAGCCACTTTCTTTCATTCTTTCTTTTCTTCTGGCCTCTGAATTCTGGCTTCTGGCTTTTGCTCTTCCAGAGGTATCGCGATGCAGGACGTGAGGGAAGCTGTCAGGGCAGAGGTTAAAAGCGCGGGCGAGCCGTTGGATGTGCTGGCTTCGGAGCGTTTCATCCGCGCGCTCTATCTGTTGGTCGGACTGGCGGCGATTGTGCTGGTCTTTCGTCATCTGCAACTCTCGACACAGGGCGTTTGCTGCGGCGACTTTGACGGCTACTATCACATCAAGTGGAGCCAGTTGCTCTGGCAGCGCATCAGCAGCGGCCACCTGACGCCGCCCGCGTTTACCTGGCTGCCGCTGACCACGCTCAACCCGAAAGATTACGTTGACCATCATCTTTTCTTTCACATCCTACAGATTCCCTTTACATGGTTTGGCGATTTGCGCATGGGCGCGAAGGTGGCATCCATCTTCTATGCGAGCCTCGCGCTGTTTTCCTGCTACTGGCTGATAGTGCGCTATCGCATCCGTTACCCGCTCTGCTGGCTGATTGCGCTGCTGGCCTGCTCCGCTCCGTTTCTCTATCGCCTGAACATGGCGAAAGCGCCGCCGGTCGCCATTATCTTCATGGTGATTGGCATTTACCTGCTGTTTGAAAAAAAGTATGTCTGGCTGGCTCCGCTCACGTTTCTCTTCGTCTGGACTTACAGCCTCTTCGTGACGCTGCTGGCGGCAACCCTCGTCTGGACTTGCGTGGTCGCCTGGAGCGAGCGACGTTTTGAGGGGCGACCGCTCCTTTGGACTTGGCTAGTCGGCTTCCCGCTCGGCATGATCGTCAACCCGTACTTTCCCAAAAACATTAAGCTTTTAATCGAGCATATCTTGATGAAAGCGCGGTCGGGGAATTTTACGACCGCCGTTGGAACGGAATGGTATCCGTATGAAAGCTGGTATTTGCTGGGAAGCTGCTTCGTAGCTTTCGTGGCGATGGTTGTCGGCTATGTCGCTTACAACGGGCAGGATAGAAAGCGCGCCGCGCGTCCTTTATTCTTCCTAATTTTTTCGACTCTGTTGATGCTCGCCAGTTTCCGCTATCGTCGCTTCGTCGAATACTGGCCTCCGTTCGCCGTGCTCTTCGCAGCCTTTTCTTTGCAGCCCCTCTTTGAAGGAATCAAGAACGCAGCCGCGCGCCTGCCGTCGAGCGTAATGGACGAATTGCTTCCGTTCCTCGACCGGCATGAGCCGCCATTGTCGGCGCAGAGCAAAGAGCGCGAGCGCACACGACACTGGAATGAATCGGAAGTCGCTCTGATAGGCTTCAGCCTCGGCGTCATTCTCTACTTCATTGCGCTACAGTTTTATTATGACCCGCACTTTATTCGTCGCTTCAACGCGCTATTGATAGAAGCAATCGCCGGAGCGTTAATCATCGTCGTCGGCCTCTCGGTCTATCTGTTTTACAGGCATTGGGCCAAGGCGAGCGCGGCGGCTGCCGTCGCTGTGTTGTGCGCCATCCTGTTCTTCAACATACACGAGACAGCGAAGTCTATCGCCGAAGACAGAGGCCCGGACTACTACGAGGGCGGGATGCAATGGATTGCGGAGAACGTCCAGCCGGGACAGATGATCTTCAACACAGACTGGGATGATTTCCCCAAGATGTTTTACCTGGACACGACGCACGCTTACGCCTCCGGCCTTGACCCGACCTACCTGCTCGACCAGAACGCGGAATTATCAAAGCTCTACGTGGACATCACGCTCGGCAACGAGAAAGACCCCGGCCCGCTCATCCGCGACCGGTTCGGCGCGCGCTACGTTTTCTCGGACAACGAGCAGGTACACGATAATTTCTACAATGCCGCGATGGACAGCGGTTGGTTCGGCAAGGTCTACGAAGACGAAGAATGCACAGTGCTCCGCATACGCGATGAAAAGGGCGTGCCCGCGCCCGACGAAATTGAAGAGGCCAGCGAGGATGAAACGCAACCTACGCCGCCGCAGCAGGGTGAAGCGAATACCGAGCCGCTGGAAATAAACGAAGCGCCGCCGCAGCAATAACTCGCCGGTAAAAAAAGCAAAAAGGGAAGAGAGCGTCCGGCTTTCTTCCCTTTTTGCCGTATCTTTTGTTGGGCCAACTTTATTTGAGTGTTGGTGAGAGCGAAAGGTCTTCGATGTCTGTTTTCAACCAGAACAGTCAGGAGATTAGCACCGCTTCAGGGACAAAAGACCGGGTTGATTTCGTGCGCTCTAAGCAGCCATTGATCGTCATGGCTTGTGTTTTATCGCTCGTTTGTTTCTATAGCCTCAATAGCGTCGCCTTGATTGATCTGGCGGACGAAGGAATATATGCCACCATTGCGCGGCAGATGATAGATTCGGGCGATTGGGTAACGCCGCGTTACGGGCCAACAGTCTTCTTCTACAAACCTCCGCTCTTTTACTGGTGTCAGGCTCTCTTCATCTACCTGCTTGGGCCAACTCCTCTCGCTGCTCGATTGCCTTCTGCCATCGCAGCATTTCTCACCGCGCTCGCGCTCTTCTTTTGGGCACGACGCAAAGGCATGATGCGAACCGGATGGCTGGCGGCGATGCTTTACGTCCTCTGCCCTCTCGTCGCTTTGGGACTGGCGCGTGTGGCGATGATGGATAGCCTCCTGACGTTGTTTCTCACGCTCGCCATCATCGGATGGATCGAAGGCTACGGCGGCAACCGGAAAGGCTACCTGCTGATGGCCGCCGCGATGGGGCTTGCCACGATGACGAAGGGGATGATCGGATTCCTGTTGCCGGGCGCGGCGTTTTCAATTTGGCTGCTGTTGCGACGTGATTGGAAGGCGCTGCGCGAAGTGCCCTGGGGCTATGCGCTCTGTATTTTCCTGCTGCTCGTGTTGCCCTGGCACATTGCCGCATGGCGTGCGAACGGCAACTGGTTTCTGCAAGAATACATCATCCGTCAACATGTTCGACGCTTTCTCGGAGAAGAGTTCAGCTATCACAACGCTCCTTTCTGGTACTACCTGCCGCCCTTTTCTTATCCATGTTTCCGTGGAGCGCATTCGTCCCCCTCGCTTGGTGGCGGGGCTTGCGCCGTTGGCGCAGCGAGAAACAATCTCTCGATTGCGAGATGGCGATGTGGGCGTTGTGGGCTGTGTTGGTCGTAGTGTTCTTTTCTTTAAGTGGAAATAAGCTCCCTAACTACGTGTTGCCTGCGCTGCCCGCTTTTGTCTTGCTGGTCGCGTGGCGTTTGGATTCAATCTGGCAGGTGAAACGGGGATTGTCTACCTTTGAAGCAATCGTCGTGTGTGTTCCGGGCATCATGCCTGGGCTTTTGTTCCTAATAGTGGGCGTCTCCGGCTATCAATGGCGCGCTCAGCCCAACGCTGCGTCGTGGCTCGCAAAAAACTTGGGCGCGCTCTTTAACTGGAAAGAGCAATCGCAAAGCGTCGAACTGCTCTGGCGCAAGCTGACCGTTATCACGAGCCTTGCCTCTTACTGGATAGTGCTCGGCGCTGTGCTTTTGTTGAGTTCATTGATAGTGCTTGTGTGTTGGAGAAAAACTCCAAGGGCGATTGGCTCTCTGATGGCTCTGAGCCTCGCGTTAATTGTGCTCGCACAGCATTTCGGGCTGCCCGCCTGGAGCAACTACAACGCCGCGCCGCTCAACGAGCTGGGCCAACGCACGCTTCCGACGCTGCAACGCGGAGAGCCTCTCGTCATGTACGCTCTGCATCCCAAGCGCCCAAGCCTGCGCTATCTGCTCGGCTATACCAGCCAGATTGTTGAGACGTTTTCGCAGGAATCTTTACAAAGCGTTTTGCGGGACGCAGGGCGCGGCTACATCCTGACCGCGAATGACACCACCCTTCCATTTTTGCCTGGTCCCGTGCGGCAAGAGGCTGTCGCCAGACAGTGGACGCTCTGGCGGTATGACGGCGGCGACAAATGATGCCAAAGACTCTAATCCTAGACTCGACTTAGAAAACAATGTCGCCAGACTCTTTGACGCTAACGACGTGGCTGTCATTGCCGAAGTCTTCGAGCGTTTCGTTGTGATGAGCGATAATCTGTGCTGCGCTCAGACCACCCATGCCCATCGTCGTGTGCGCGTCTTTAGCCAGCGTCACGTCGTAGCCGAGCGAGGTCGCCTGTCGGCAGGTCGTATCAACACAGTATTGCGTCCGGCAGCCGACGATGACGAGATGCCGTATGCCGCGCGCGTCCAACTCGCTTTTGAGCGGCGTCTCGTAGAAAGAGTCTGCGGCGCGTTTGCCGATAATCAGTTCTCCGTCGGCGGGGAAAATCGCCGGATGAATCTCCCATGCTGGTGTGCCAGCCTCAAGCAGGCCGCCCGCGCCGCTGTCATGTTGAATATAGATGACGGGCATCTGCGCTCGGCGCGCACGCGACAGCAAATTGTTGATTCGCCCCAGCACGCGGTCGCCTTCGCAATCCGGGTCAGACCAATCAACCACGCCCGACTGAACATCAACGACCAGCAGTGCCGTATCTTTTTTCATTGTCTTCAAAACTTTCTTTAAGCTTACGGAATAAGAACGAGCTTACCAAACTGAGCGCGGTCTTCCATCAACTCGTGCGCGCGGCGTGCATCGCGCAGCGGCAGGCTACGGTCAACGACCGCGCGAATAGCCCCACGCTCAATGAACTGCATCGCGTCCAGCAATTCCGCCTTCGATCCCATGAACGAGCCGAGTAGGGAAACGTGACGGTAGAAAACCTGGCGTAAGTCCGTCCGCGCATCGTAGCCGCTGGTCGCGCCGCAGGTCACGAGCCGCCCATTTTTAGAGAGCGCGGCAATCGAACCCGGCCAAGTCTCCGCGCCCGTGTGCTCGAAGACGACCGCCACGCCGCGCTTGTTCGTCAATCGCTTCACTTCTCTGGGCCAATCTTCGCGTGTGTAGTTAACAACCTCATCTGCGCCAAGCTCCTTCGCCTTCTGCAATTTCTCATCCGACCCGGCGGTTGCGATGACGCGCGCGCCGCGCAAGCGCGCAATCTGTATTCCGACAGACCCGACGCCGCTGCCCGCCGCGTGAATCAGTACATCTTCGCCCGGTTGAACTGCGGCGCGCGTCACCAGCATATGCCATGCCGTCACGGTGACAAGGGGCAACGCCGCCGCCTCTTCCCAGCTTAAGCTTTGCGGCTTTGGAATCACATTGACGCCGGGCGCTGCGACCAACTCCGCATAGCCACCGTCGCGCCTGTAGCCTAGAATGTCGTACTCCGCGCAGAGATTATCCTGCCCGCGCAGACATTCTATGCAATGCCCGCAAGACACACCCGGCTGCAACATCACTTCATCGCCTGCGCGCACCCATGTGACAAGTTCGCCCGCTTCGCGCACGACGCCCGCGATGTCGTTGCCGAGAATGTGCGGCATCCTGATCTCGATGCCCGGCAGCCCGCGTCTGGCCCACACGTCCAGATGATTAAGCGCGCAAGCGCGCACTTCCACGAGCACCTCGTTGGCCTTGATAATCGGCTCTGGAGCGTCCGCATACTCCAGCACCTCCGGCCCACCGTGCTTTTTGAAGACGATAGCTTTCATGCAGGTTTTATTGGACTATAAACTTTGGACACTTAACTATCGTGCGGACGCGAGCGCCTCTTCCGTCGCTTCCTGTGCTGTACCTTCAACTTGCTGGCGTGCGTGGTAGGAGGAGCGCGTTAGCGGGCTGGACTCGACGTGATGAAAGCCTAAGCCGATGCCGATTTCACGATAGCGCGCAAACTCTTCCGGCGTGACGTAGCGCTCGACGGGCAGACGCCGCTCATACGGCTGTAGATACTGCCCGATGGTCATAATGTCGCAGGAGACACTGCGCAAATCCTTCATCAACTCGACGACTTCATCGAAGGTTTCGCCGAGTCCGACCATGATGCCGCTCTTGGTCAACATGCCGCGAGCTTCTGTGTCGCGGCGATGTGCCGCGCGTTCAAGCAGCGTCAAAGTCTGCCGGTAATCGGCATCGGGACGCACGCGCTTGTAGAGCCGCGCGATGGTTTCCGTATTGTGATTGAGCACGTCCGGCTGCGCATCTAGCACAGTATCCAGTGCCGCTTCGTCGCCGTTGAAATCCGGTATCAGCACTTCAATCTTGCAGTCGGGGTTAAGCGCGCGTACCTGCCGAATCGTTTCGGCCCAGTGTCGTGCTCCGCCGTCCGGCAAATCATCGCGGTTAACGGAAGTGATGACGGCGTAGGCCAGATTCAAATGGCGCACGGCCTCTGCGACGTGGCGCGGCTCTTCCGCATCGAGGATACCGGGCGTGCCCTTGCCGACAGCACAGAAGCCGCAATGACGCGTGCAGATGTCGCCCGCCAGCATGAATGTCGCCGTTCGGTCAGACCAGCATTCAAAGATGTTCGGGCAGCGCGCTTCCTGGCAGACGGTGTGCAGGTTCAAGCCTTCGATAAGCTTGAGCACGTGATTTTGGTTCGACGGATCGCCGAGCCGAATCTTGAGCCACTCCGGCTTTGGCTCACGCGGCTTCGTCCGGCTGGTATTGATAACTCTTAATTCGCGGGCCACTCGATTTAACTCCAAAGGGTTTTGATGATGGTTCATTTTACCATCTGAACGACGGACTTGTCGCTTCAAGCGTAACTGCAACTGAAGGACAATCGTGTTTGATTGACTACATGAGCAGGCGGGCCAACGTTTCGGGGTCAATGTTGCCGCCGGAAAGAATGACGCCGATGCGCTTGCACTCAGGCGGGAGCTTGTTTGAGAGCAGGGCTGACGCTCCGACTGCGCCCGTCGGCTCAACAAGGAGTTTCATGCGAAAGAGCAGAAAACGAAGCGCCGCGATAATCTCTTCGTCGGAGACCGTCAGGACATCTTCAGCCGTTTGTCGTAGCACAGGGAAGGTCAGCGCGCCCGGCTGTTGATTACGCATTCCGTCGGCGATGGTCGGCGGCGGTTCGATTAAGACGCGCTCGCCCTTTAGGAAAGATTGCCGCGTGTCGTCTGCGGTTTCGGCTTCGACCGGAAAGCAGCGCACCAACGGGTTGAAGGCTTTGGCCGCAGTGCTCGCGCCTGCGAAAAGGCCGCCGCCGCCGCAGGGCGTGACGAGGCAATCAATCTCAGGCACTTCCTCAAGCAGTTCAATTGCGCAAGTTCCCTGTCCGGCCATAATCAAATAATCGTCGTAAGGAGGAACGAGTTGCAACCCTTCGCGCGCAGCGATGTCGCGGGCAAGGCTTTCGCGGTCGTCGCGCTGGCGATCATAAAAGACAACCTCCGCGCCGTAGCCACGTGTGGCTGCGATTTTGGCCTGCGGCGCATCCGTCGGCATCGCAATAACGGCGCGCGTGCGTGCCTCTTGCGCCGCCAGTGCGACGGCTTGCGCGTGATTGCCCGAAGAAAAAGCGACGACGCCGCGTCTCAATTCATCCGCCGTCAAAGCTCGTATCTTGTTGGTCGCGCCGCGAATCTTGAATGCCCCGGCACGCTGGAAATTTTCGCATTTGAAGAAGACACGGCGCTCCGCGCTGGCCGCAACGGAAGCGGCCTCGTCGAACGCACGAGAAGTGATAACGGGAGTGCGATGAACGTGGGGGCGGATGCGCGCGTGCGCTTCTTTTATAAGTTCGAGGCTGAGCATAAGAAACAGTCAAGAGTCCAGAATCTGAAGTCTAGGCTCGAAAAGTGTTTGGCGTTCATTCCTTGACTCCAGACTCCAGACTTCAGACTCCAAACTGTCTTCCGGCATCATCTCAAAGACTTCGGCAAAGCGCGTGATGATGCTGTCTTCAACTTCCCACAGCGAAAGCTCACGCCCCAAAATCTCTTTCATGGAGGCGACCGGCTCGCCCTCGCAAGCGATGATGAGGTCGAAAAAGCTGAGGTCTGTGTTGACGTTGAGCGCGAAGCCGTGGGTTGTGACCCAACGCGCGATGTGTACGCCGATGGCTGCAACCTTGCCATTAGTAGTGTGTACGCCGGTCAAGCCTTTGATACGAAAACTCTCGATACGAAAATCCGTAAGCGTGCGCATCAAGGCTTCTTCCAGATCGCGCACGTAGCGATGAACGTCTTCGCGCTCCGGGCTAAGATTGATGATGGGATAGCCGACAAGTTGGCCCAAACCGTGATAGGTCACCTTACCGCCGCGATTGGTTTCAAAAACGCTGATGCCGCGTTCGCGTAAAATTTCAGCAGCAGCCATTATGCCGCCGTCGCGCGCCCCTCGCCCCCTGGTGAGCGTGTGCGGATGCTCAACGAGAAGCAGCGTGTCGGGTTGCAAGCGGTCGCGGACGGCCAATTCAGTCTCTTTCTGAATCGCAAGCGCCGCTCCGTATTCCATGCGTCCCAGTCGGCGGACTCTCAAAGGTCTTGTGCTCATCTTTGGTTTGAGTATGTTTCGATTCGTCGCAGGTATTGTAACAGCAGTCAAGTCGCGGCGGCGAATTAACGAGCGCCGGATGGGCCTTCGCGCTTGACGCAGCGCCGTCAGCCGGAATAGTTTGGAGCGACTAGTAGCACCCATGTTGAGCAACGACAGCATCGAACGCCCGTAGAAGGAGAAAAATATCTTGAGACGTGTTTATCTTGTTGCCATAGCCTGCCTGTTATTACTACTGCCTGCTTCCGCCTTAGCGCAAACGCGACAGCGCAGCACGCGGCGCAGCACTGCGCGCCCCGCCAGCACGCAAAGAGCGCAGGGCACCGGAGCGGAAAGCATGAGCCAGGCACGGACGGCGGGCGCTGGACGCGTCGCCGACCAGATTAAAGTGCTGACACGCTTTCTTTACCTGTTGGGCGGCGTCGCCAAAAGCATAGAGGCGGCAGACGTGGCGGCGCAGCGCAACGAAGCCTCGCCCGCCATCATCGAGCAGACTCAAAAAAGCAAGGAGACGGTTAAGAGCAGCTTAAGAAACGTCCGCGAGGGACTGGACAAATTGGAGATAGATTTCCGCTCGACGCCGGATTTGCAGCGCTACTACACGCGGCTGGCGGGGGTGGCGGCGGGCGCGGCGACGGCTGAAGAGCAGGCTGCCGCAAACCAGTTCGATCAGGCCGGTAGGTCACTGCTCGGCGTCGTCAATCGCCTGACAGACGTGCTGCTCGAAATGCGTTAAAGAAGGCAAAGGGTAAAAGTAAAAAGGCAAAAGGGTGGGGTAGCCAGCTTTTATTAAAAGTGGTTTCGGCCTCCCTTTTGCCTTTTTACTTTCGCCTTCTACTGCTCGGTCAGTTTGAGATCGAAGGAAGTGAGAAACCTGTTGACCTCTGCGTCTGTCAAGTGACCGACGGGAGCGACGACGACCATCTGGTAGAGACGGTTATTGACGAGGAAGATTCTGGACGTATAGAGCGCTCCCTGCGTCGAAGCCTGAAACTCGCGGCCCGGAAAAGTCTTGTGCGTAATATTTTTTCCGCTGACGAGTGTGCCCTTGATACCGTTAATCGCGCCATCACGCACCGTGTCCAAGACTCCCTGCGGGTCTGCGTTGTTCTGCGGATAATCCGCATAGCTGATGGCGAAAGCGGCTGAGCCTTTCTGCGCGAGAAAGATGTGGTTAATCAATTTCCCGACGGCGGTGTCAACCGGCTGCTCCTGCACTTTCGGCTCGGAGGGCATCAGAATGCTGAATCGTCCGGCGGTTGAAGAGTGCAAAATCCAACCAGCAGGAGCCTGCGGGCGGGGGGCTATCACAACGTTTGGCTGAGACCGCCGCGTTAAAGTCCAACTCCACTTGTGACCAGGCTTGTTGGTGGAGTTGCCGCTCATCCGATTGCCTTCAATCGTTCCGAGCCATGTCGAATAACCGTCGTTCAACTCCATCCGAATAGAGCGCCCGTTCTGTCGCCACGTGCCATTCGTATAAAGCGTATCGTTCCACTTCCAGTGGAGACGGTTGCCGGAGAGCAAGTCTATCTGGTATGCGTTGTCGTGAAAATCGCCATTTGAATCGGGAGCGCGGACAGTGCCTACCCAACTCGTTCCTTCGGCGCTTGGGGCGCTAAGTGTTCCGCTGCTTTGGGCCAACACGAGGGATGACAGGCAGAGTGTTAAGAGCGAGAGAGCGACGAGACGCTTCATGGGGGATTCCTTTCGGTCTTGGATTAACAATCAGCGAAGATGAAGGAAGACCACCGGGCCTTCCTTCCTTCACTTGCGTTTCGCATAATAACCCTGACGGGCACGAATGCGAAACTGTGGACGGGCGGGCACGTTCACTTTGATGCGTAGGAATTTGCCGCTTGGGCTGTCGTCGTTGGAATAATACTGAAGCAGATATTGCGAGCGCAATTCGGCGGCAATCTGGCGAAAGACCGCGTCCAGGTTTTCCAGTTTTTCGGGGACGAAAGATGTGCCGCCGGTCGCCGTGGCAATCTGTTCCATGCCTTCCTGCGCTCGCTTGCTGATGATGTTCAGCTTCAACGCTTCGCCGCTCGGATTGATGGAATAGAAAGCGACCTCAGCCTTCTGCACCTCGCGTTGAACTTCCAGCATCACGCGTTTGTGAATCTTCGCGCGGTCGTCCAGATTAATAGAGTCGCGCTCCTGCGGCGTTGCGCCGATGGCCGTCTTGATTTTTTCGCTGTAGGTATCTTCGCCGTCGGAGATGACGACGATGACGCGGCGGTGACCGGGCGGCGAGTTCTGGGCCAGATAGCGCGCGGCCTCGACCACAGTATCGTAAAAGGCCGTCGCTCCCTTGGCTGGCAAGAGCGTCATGATGCGTGCGGAGGTGCGTTCTGATGTATCGAGCGGCTGTTCGAGTCGCGGGTTTGTGCCAATCGTAAAGACGGTCGCACGGTCGCCAGCCTTCATCACCTGCTTGAGAAAACGCGAGGCGGATTCTTTCTCAAAATCAAAGCGCGCCTCAACGCTTAAAGAAATATCGAAGAGGATGGCGATGCTGAGCGGCACTTGTTCGGGGTCGCCGATCTGCGCTATCTCCTGCGTGCGTCCCTCTTCTTCGAGACGAAAATCTGTCGCCGTCAAACCGAGCACGGGCTGACCCGCAGAGTCCGTCACCGAAACAGGCACGACGACCAGATTCGAGGTCACGCGAAGGACTTCATACTCGCCATCGTCATCTTCGGCTGGCGTAGGCTTCGCCATCGGCGGCTTGATTCCGCCCGGCGTCTTCTCGGACGGAGGAGGTGGTGGCGGCGGCGGTGCCGGGTCTCCCTGCGCCCTGACATTGACGGCCAATAAAAGAAAAGCCAGTGTCCCGCAGAGGAACACAAGCGTTCGCAAGCTTCGCATTCTGTTTTGAATCGCAGACATCAAGCCAACTCCCTCATGCCGCCAGCGTGCAGAATCAGCGGGCTGGCCGTCTCTCATCAATTGATGCCGTCCGGCAGCATGAAGGTTGGCAATAAAAACTTGAGTGATGAGTAATGAGTGATGAGTAATGAGTAAGAGCCGGTCTTTCACTCATCACTCATCGCTCATTACTCATCACTTCTTTTCGTTACGGATTTTCGGTCGAGGCCGAGCCGCTGGGCGTGTTCATTGTGGGCGCGCCCTGCTGCAAGCCGCGATTGACGAGAATCTTCACTTCGACGCGGCGATTCTGCGCGCGGCCTTCGCGCGTGCGATTGTCTGCCACCGCGTTTGATTCGCCATAGCCGAAGGGCGTGATGATGCGGCGAAGCGGGATTCTGTGATTCTCTGCGAGATAGCGCACCACAGCATCGGCGCGAGCCGCGCTGAGCCTGCGATTCTTATCAACGCTGCCGCTGGCATCCGTATAGCCGGAGACTTCTATGACGTAGCCACGGGCGGTCATAGCCTTGTTGGCAAGCTCGTCCAACTGCGCTTTGGCATCACGCGAAAGGATAGAGCTATTGACGCGGAAGTTAATGGCAACGGTCTCCTGCGGAGTATAGTCGTCGAGCGCGGAGATGCGTTCGTTGGTCGCGTTGACGCCTGCGACCGCCGCGTCTGCTGTCTCCTGCGCAGCTTTCGCGCCGCCCTTCGCGGCGTTGGAAACGGCAGCCAACTCATCAATCTGTCCTGAGAGGCGCTGGGCGTTTTGTTCGACCTGTCCGAGACGATTCTCGGCTGTGCCGACGCGGCTTTCGACCGGGTCAACGCGGGCTTCAGCCGTGCGTGCCGCCCTCAAGTCGGAATCGCCGAAGCGTATGTTGCGTGCGACGAGTTGTCCACTGGAATCACCGCGTCCTTCGACTTCGAGGTAGAGGCCGCGCAGGATGCTGGTCGTTCCATAGTTCTTTCCACTGCGCAGGAATCCACCCTTGGTTTTGACGCTGGTATTGTCGGCCAGGCGAACGACGGTTTCGACACCGTTATCATCGCGCACGGTAAAGGTGTCGGCCTCGCGGCGAGTGACGACGCCCTTAATCTTCATCTTCTGGCCGCTGGCGACTGTACGCGAATTGGTTGAGCCGGTCGCGTCGCCCTGTGCGAGCGCCGCCGGGGTCAAGGTAAGCACGAGGCCGAAGGCCAGTGCCAGCACTTGAGACGTTCGAATCTTATTCATCATTATCTTCTTATCTCCATCCTCATGAAATTAATTTTGACTCTCCGAGACTTAGCGACCACCCACGGACGATTCCACGCCCTCGGATTTGCTCAGCCGAAAGACTTGTCATCCCGACACGTTTGAAGAAGAGATGACAGCCGCCCATCGTTTGAGTTGACCATCCCGGAAACCTTACAACCCTGCGAGGAGTTCTAACCCGAAATCAAGCCATCATTTGTTGACTAATGGTCGAAGCGCGAATTCTATCGAACCCTTAGGGGAAGTCAAGCCACCTGGACACGAAAAACGACTCCCAGCCGCTTTTCCGAAAATTCATCATCGAATTGTTAGCGGAATGCAACATGCGGAGGGATGAACGCGGAACAATGAACGCGGAACTATCAGGAGCTAGTCTTTCATTCATCGTTCATCGTTCCTACTTCATCCTTACACTTGAAACTGCCCTGCTTCGAGCAATTCCTTGACGTAGGAGAGAAACTTCTCCGCGTCCGAGCCGTCTATGATGCGGTGGTCGAAGCTCAGCGCAAAGTAGGCCATTGAGCGGACGGCCAGATAGTCGTCGCCATCCGCAGTAGTCATTACCTTGGGGCGTTTCTCGATGACGCCCACGCCGAGGATGGCGACCTGCGGCTGGTTGATGATGGGCGTGCCGAAGAGTCCGCCGAAGACGCCGGGATTGGTAATCGTAAACGTCCCGCCAGCCACTTCGTCCGGCTTGAGTTGCTTGGTGCGCGCGCGGTCTGCAAGGTCGTTTGCGGCGCGGGCCAACCCTGAAATCGAAAGGTCATCGGCGCGTTTGATGACAGGCACAATCAAGCCCCAGTCGAGCGCGACGGCCATACCCAGATTGATGTCGCGTTTGTAGATAATCTGGTCGCCGCTGACCTGCGAATTGAAGATGGGAAACTTGCGAATCGCAGTTGTCACGGCCTGGAAGATAAACGGCATAAAGGTCAGCTTCGTGCCTGTTCGTTCCTGAAAGGATGCCTTGTGCTGGTCGCGCAATTTAGCGATGCGCGTCATGTCTATCTCGTAGACGGTCGTGACGTGCGCGGAAGTGCGGCGCGACATGACCATGTGATCCGCAATCTTTTTGCGCATCACGCTCATCTGCTCAACACGGTCTTGGGCGGCGGGCTGCACCGCCGGAGCTTGTGCTGGCGCTTGCGCGGAAGCTTGCGCGCCCTGTGCTTGCGTTGCACCAATAGTTCCGGTCTGCATCGCCTGTTGGGGAGAGAGCGCCGCGCCCGACTCGATAAAGCTCAGAATGTCGTTCTTGGTCACGCGCCCGCTCATGCCTGTGCCTTCCAGGCGCGAGATGTCTATGCCGTGTTCTTTGGCGATATTGCGCACGAGCGGACTAGACTTGGTGCGTCGCAACTCCTCGATTGATTGCTCGCGGCCATTGCCGCCCGTTGCTGCCGTCTGCACACTCTCTTCCTTCGCGCCCGGACGCTGCTCGTCGTAACTACGCCCGGCCACTTCTCCTTGCGCGGGCTGAGCAGTTTGCACTGTTGGCTGCGGCGCAGAAGCCCCGGCTTGCGGTTGCGCGCTGGCCGCCTGCGCGGGCGGCGGCGCGGTCGTTGGTTGAGTTGGTTGTTGCGGCGGTGGAGGCGGCTCGGATGTGACGGCAGCCTGCGACGTAGGTGCGGGCGCTGCGGCCTCTGCTGACTGAGCAGGGGCAGCAGACGATTGCGCATCGCTGCCATCAAGGACGGCGACTACGGTGTTGATTTCGACCGTCGCGCCTTCTTGATATTTAATCTCTGTCAAGACCCCAGCCGCCGGGCTGGGAATCTCAGCATCGACCTTGTCCGTCGAAATCTCAAACAGCGGTTCGTCGCGCTCGACACGCTCCCCGACCTGCTTCAACCATTTCGTGATCGTCCCCTCCGCAATGGATTCACCCATCTGCGGCATGACTACTTCTGTGCTCATAACATCTCCAAAACAGTTTACAGTTTTCGGTTTTCAGTTTTCAGCTTTCAATTCTCGGCGCTCGGCCCGCACTGAATACTGAAAACTCAAAACCGAAAACTACCTTTCAGCCGTTGTCGGGTCAATGACCGACTTGATTTCGGAAATACGGTTGGCCGGGAATCCGCCCTGCCGTGCATGTTCCTGCACCATCTCCGCGTCGGGCGCGATGTAGACGCAGTAAATCTTGTCATCCGTGACGTAGCTCTCGACCCACTGAATCTGCGGCCCCATGTTGCCGAGCACTCCGCAAGACTTTTGCGAAATAGCATGTAGCTCATCTGCGGACAAGTTTCCCGCGCCGGGAATCTCGCGTTCAATCAAAAACTTTGGCATCACTCACGCTCCTTAAGAAAGTAGACAGTAGACGGTAAGTTAAAGCAAACGGCTTACTGTTATCGCTTGCTGCTCACTGCCTACTGCCATTTACCTATCACTTACTTTTTTCAATACGCCGCCAGCCTGCGCGCTGCTTCAAGCACGTCCTTCGTCTGCGGCAAATAATATTCTTCGAGCGGCGGCGAATAGGGTACGGGCGTGTCAATGGATGCGACGCGCACGATTGGAGCATCCAACCATTCGAAAGCCTCTTCAGCGATGGTCGCTGCAATCTCGCCACCGATGCCGCCCGTGCGCGATGCTTCGTGCAGCACCAGCACCTTGCTCGTCTTTTTCACGCTCGCCAGGATTGCAGCCTTGTCGAGCGGCGCGAGCGTGCGCAAATCTATCACTTCAACGTCCAAGCCTTCCTTCTCAAGTTCAGCCGCCGCGTCCAGAGCCGTCAGAACCTGCGCGCCGAAAGTGATGATGGAGAGGTCGCGCCCTTCGCGCGCCGTGCGTGCTTTACCTATCTCGACAATGTAGTCGTCCTCCGGCAACTCTTCGCGCAGGCGTGGCAGGCGATAGAGCTTCTTGTGCTCGAAAAAGATCACGGGGTCGGGGTCGCGTATCGCAGCCTTAATCAAGCCCTTCGCATCATAGGCGGTCGAAGGCTCAACAATCTTTAGACCGGCTGTGTTCAGGAAAAAGGCTTCGGCGTTAATCGAGTGAAACGGGCCTGCGTGAACGCCACTTCCGCACGGGCCGCGAAAGACCGCAGCTAGCCCTGCGCCCCAGCGATAGCGACACTTGGCAGCGTAGTTGGTCAGCATGTCGAAGCCTGCGGAGATGAAATCTATAAACTGAAACTCCGCTATCGGGCGCATTCCCATCAGAGCCGCGCCGCACGCCGCGCCGACAATCGCCGCCTCCGAAATCGGCGTGTCAATGACGCGCTCCTCGCCAAACTCGTCAATAAGGCCGTCCGTCACCTTAAACGCGCCGCCGTAAGCGCCCACGTCTTCGCCGATGACAAAGACTGACGCATCGCGTTCCATCTCTTCCCAGATGCCCTGCCGAATCGCTTCGACGAAGGTCGTCAAACCGCCGCGCGCGGGCCGGTTCGACTTGTGCTCTTTTTTAGTTGCCGTTGACATGATTTTTGAAAACCGAACTTTAAAACAATGTGCGCCTCTGATCTGATGGAGATGAGCGCTGTCTATTTGTCTCGACCTTTGAGCCAACGCAGCCGCAGCACAGTCATATTGAAACCAATCAATAAACTGATTGCGCCGCTCTTCGCAAAATCTTCCGCGTGCCAGCGATGATAGGGCGCTAGAATTTTACCAGCTATCAGAATCACCACGAACACAACGGCTGAAATAATCAGACCGCTCTTCAAGACGAGACGAAAATACTCTTTGTTAGTCTGCGGAAACCGCGCACGCTTATCTTCCGTCGTCATCTTCGTTTCTGTGCCGCAAGGCTGCTCGCTGTTGATTCATTATCGAAAGCCAGGGCGCGTTTCTCATCGCTCTAAAACTTTCGGGCGAAACGCGGGCGGCACAATCGAGTTATCGAAGACATTATAAGCGGCCTGCTCAGGCTCAGGCATCGGCGAGCTTTCGGCCCAAGCGACATCTTCGTCAATCTCGCGTGCAATGTCTGCTGTGATTTCGTCAAGACGCTCGCGCGTGGCTACCTTCTGCTCAATCAAATATGCTTCATAGCGGTCGATGGGGTCGTTCGTCTTCTCCCACTCTTCAATCTCGCCTGCGGGAACATAGCGCTGGTCGTCGTGCTCCGCGTGTCCTTTGCGCCGGTAGGTCTTGGCTTCGATGAGCACAGAGCCGTTGCCGGAGCTTGCATATTCGACGGCCTTCTTCGTCACCTCGTAGCAGGCGACGATGTCGTTGCCGTCAACGATGTGGCCCGGAATACCGTAGCCCGCTGCCTTCTCTGCCAAATCCCTGACGGCGGTTTGTTTCGAGGTCGGCGTAGAGTACGCGTAATGGTTGTACTCCGCGACGACTATCAGCGGAAGACGCTGCACGGCTGCGAAGTTCAAGCCTTCGTGAAATGCGCCCGTGCTCATCCCGCCGTCGCCTATGTAGGCAAGGGCCACGATGTCCTTCTTCTGCATACGCGCGGCCAGCACCACTCCCGTCATCACCGGAATCATGTCGCCGAGATGCGAGATTGGCCCAATGAAGCCCTTAGACATATCGCCGAAGTGTATGTTGAGGTCGCGCCCGCCCGAAGGCCCCCAGGCCTTCGCCATGTACTGCGCGAAAATATCGCGCGGGCGAATGCCTTTGACGAGCACCGCGCCGAGGTCGCGTATCAAGGGCGTGATGAAATCCTGCGGACGCAGAGCATAAGCCGTGCCGACGGCGGTCGCTTCCTGTCCGAGCGAACGAAAGACGCCGCCGACCACCTTTGTCTGCCTGTAGAGATTCACAAGGCGCTCTTCGACAAGGCGCGTCAGCTTCAGATAGCGATACAACTCAAGCATCTGCTCGTGCGTCAATTCAGTCTCGGTCGTGCAGGTCAACTTTCCGTTCGTCGCCGGAGCATCGTTTGACTTATCGTCAACGCTCGATTTTCGCCGTGCCTCTTTTTTCATAAAACAGTGGTTGGTGGTCAGTGTTCGGTGGTCAGATGAAATCAGTTTTTAACTGACCACCGACCACCGAACACTGACCACTTCTTTACATGTGAATCGTTAAGCCGTGAATGCCTTCGGCGGCTTCCATGACGGCTTCGGAGATGGTCGGGTGCGCGTGCATCGTGCGGCCCAGTTCTTCGGCAGTTGATTCAAGCTGCATGGCGACGCAGGCTTCGGCGATGAGTTCGGTCGCATGCGGCCCGATGATGTGGACGCCGAGGAGTTCGTCATACTTCGTTTCGCTGACGATCTTCACGAAGCCTTCTTCTTCGCCGAGGATGCGCGCCTTGCCCGAAGCGGAGAAGGGAAACTTTGCGACCTTCACGTCATAGCCCTCTTTGCGCGCCGCACTTTCAGTCAGTCCGACGGAGGCGACTTCCGGGTCGCAGTAAGTGCAACTGGGCACGAGGCGCAAATTGATCGGATGGACATTCTCTTGCCCTGCGCATTGCTCGACGGCGAGGATGCCCTCCTTCGACGCTAAGTGTGCGAGCCAGGGCGTCGGAATGACATCGCCGATGGCGTAGACTCCCGCTTCGCCCGTGCGCAGAAATTCATCCACCTGAATCGCGCCGCGTTCGACCTTAATCTTCGTGCCTTCCAGACCGAGACCTTCGATAAACGGCATCCGCCCGACGGCGACGAGCAGCATCTCCGCTTCCAGGTTGACCGCTTCGCCTTTGGAAGTCTTGCCTGTGAGCTTAACGCCGCTGTCTGTCTTTTCAATCTTTTCCAGCTTCGTGTCGAGTTGCGATTTGATGCCGCGCTTGCGGAAAGATTTTTCCAACTCCTTGGAGACTTCTTCATCTTCGAGCGGAAGCAGTCGTGGCATCAATTCGACAATCGTCGTCTGGCAACCGAAGCGCGAGTAGACGGAAGCAAACTCGACGCCGACAGCGCCCGCGCCCATCACAATCAAGGATTTCGGCACAGCCTTTAATTCGAGGATGTGATCGGAATTGACGACCCGTTCGCCGTCTGTCTCAAAGCCCGGAATCGGGCGCACGACAGAGCCGGTAGCGATGATGATGTTTTTGGTTTGAATAGTTTCCTTCTTGCCGCCCTCGCCCGTCACTTCCACCTTGCCCGGCAGTTGCAGTCGCCCGTAGCCGTTAAAGACCGTGACCTTATTCTTCTTCATCAAAAACTCTACGCCCTTGGAGTTTTTCAACACGACCTTGTCTTTGCGCTTTTGCACGTCGGCAAAGGCGAGCTTAATCTCCGACGCCTGCACGCCGAAGTCTGCCGCGTGCTGCATGTGCTCATAGACGTGCGCGGACATCAGTAGTTGCTTGGTCGGGATGCAACCTCGGAGCGTGCAAGTGCCGCCCAAACGCTTGTCCTTCTCGACCAGTGCCGTCTTGAGTCCCAACTGGCCTGCGCGAATTGCAGCCACGTAGCCGCCGGGGCCGCTGCCGATAATCGTTACGTCAAACTGTTCCGTCGCCAATTTTTCTACCCTCTCTTTGAGAAGTAATCAGTAATCGGCAGCCAGTTAAAAGCGAAAAACTGATAACTGATTACTGGCTACTGATTACTTCAGACTATTAGTGCGAATCGAAAAGAGCCGCCATTATAGTCTGTCTTGCATTTTTCTTCCAATCGACGCGCACCAGTAGATGCCAGGGGCGCTGGCTTTTGGCGCTCAGGCTTGTGCAGAAGAAGAGCGGATGAGTCGGAAGGAGAGAAAAGCTTTACCGAGCGTCAGGAGAAAGCGGACAAGGCGGTGCTGGACAAACACGCTCGAAGGGGCGGATGAATCCACCCCGCCGTGCGCGCTCGACCGGACAGTTGACCGGCTGGCGAAAAGAGGAATTGTCGGGCCGAGTTTCCGGCAATCCTTACTACTTGAAGAGCGACTGGAAGTCTTCAATTAACTTTTTGAGCTTAGAACTGACTTCCGGGTTTTGGCCGTGCTTGACCATCAGTTGGCCCATTTTCATGCCGTCATTATAAAAACTTTCCTGCATCTTCTTCTTGGTCTCTTCGGAGACTTGATTTTCGCCGATGTTCTTCACGGAATTAAACTTTTCCTTGAGATCGGCTTTGCGTGAATCCATGTACTTCTGGGCATCATCGACGCCTTGCGAAGGGGTCGGCGCTGAATCAACTTTCTTCACCAACTCGTCGGTAAAGGTGTTGATTTCGTTTACATAGGCATTGATCTGGTCGTCCTTCTTGCCACAGCCAACCAGCGCCAAACAGGCCAGCACAATCAGGAGACAAACAGGCTTTCTATACATCAAGGGAACCTCCACGGGTTTTTTAGAGCTTGGCAATCTAAACAACTACGAAAATGAAAGTCAAGAGCGGGTATACTTTCCGCGCAAGAATTTACCGAACCACCTAACCAAAGAAAGCGAGGCCACGCGCGCCATGAAGCACACGCCCGGATTCCTGCAACTCGTTAATGAGGCCAAAAGCCGCATCCGTGAACTCACCGTCGCAGAGACACTAGAGCGCATCGCTGCCAACCCCGCTGCACGCCTCATAGATGTCCGCGAAGACAACGAATGGCAGGAGTCACATGCTGCGGGCGCACATCACATGGGCCGCGGCATCATCGAACGCGACATCGAAACCCAAATCCCAGACCACGACACCGAACTCATCCTCTACTGCGGCGGCGGCTACCGCTCCGCCCTCGCCACCGACAACCTCCAGCGCATGGGCTACCGCAACGTCTACTCAATGGCAGGCGGCTGGAAAGCCTGGAAAGATGCAGGCGCTCCGGTAGAGGGAGTACAATAGAGTAAGCATGTCGGATGGTCTGGCATGCGTATTATCAAAAGTAAGAACTGATAAGGAAATGAAACACCATCTACAATAAACTTGCTTTAGGTAAAGTTGGATTTCTGAGAGCGCATCTTGAGAATCACTGGCTTCATCTGGCTTGCGGACATCATTCAGAAACTCTGGCGCAAGCATGGAGTCGATCAAGATGAGGTTGAGGAACTGTTTGTTAATCAGCCACGTTTCCGGTTCGTTGAAACAGGATACCATCCAGGTGAAGATGTTTATGCAGCATGCGGTCAGACATCTGCCGGACGCTATTTAATATGCTTCTTCATTCATAAGCGGGACGGGCGAGCGCTGCCCTTATCCGCGCGTGATATGACTCGCCGCGAGCGAAGAAGATATGAGAAAAAATAAAAGTTCAATATCAAAAGCAGATTCTTATAAAGAGATAGGTGAGTTTTGGGACACACACGATCTCGACGACTACTGGGATGAAACCCGCGAAGTAGAATTCAAGGTAGACATCCAATCCGCAAAGGGTACGCGCTCTGCCGCAAAAAAGAGCGTGGCGAATAAATCGCGCCGGGTTTTGACACAGCCTCAACCCATCGAAGCCGTCGAGATTTTCTGCTCTTACGCTCACAAGGATGAATCTCTGCGTAAGGAACTGGCGGCGCACCTGCGCCCTCTTGAGCGTGAAGGTAAGATTAAAAGCTGGCACGACCGCCTGATTAAACCCGGAGAGAATTGGAAGAACAGGATTGATAAGCAACTCGAAACAGCGCACATTATTCTGCTGCTCATCAGTTCGGATTTCATGGCATCCGATTACTGCCATGAGATTGAGATGCGGCGGGCGATGGAGCGGCGCGACGCGGGCGAGGCTAGCGTGATTCCCATTATCCTCCGCCCGTGCGATTGGGAAACGTCTCAATTCAACGAACCTCAAGCCCTGCCCACAAACGCCTTACCTGTTACCGAGTGGCCTAATCGTGATAGCGCTTTCAAGGATGTTGCCAAAGGCATCCGTGCGGTCGTTGACGAACTGCTTGGGGCTTCCTCTTCTGCTTCAACGTCATCCGCTGGCCCAACGGCAACACCGCCGCACGCTTTTATCCCGCGTCCTCCCGTGATTGGTTTTGTCGCGCGTCGTGATAAGGATGGCCGCGACATCGTGGAAAGTTTGAAGGAGAAACTTTCGCCGCAGCAGAATCAGTTGGTGACGCTCTCCGGGCCGGGCGGCATCGGCAAGACGACGCTCGCAGCGGAGACGGCGCGCGAGTTGACGAAGGAGTTCAAAAGCCGCGTTGTGTGGAGCAGCGCGGACGGGCGCGCGGACTTCGCGCTTTCGACGCTGCTTGACGACATAGCCGCGCAGTTGGGCCGCGCAGATTTACGCCAACTCGCGCCGGATGCGAAAGAGGCGGCGGTGCAGGCGCTCGTCGCAGACCCGCCCGCGCTCGTCGTGCTGGACAACTACGAGACCATCAAGCCTGATGCGCAGCAGCACATTGAGGATTGGTTCAAGGGCGCGCACTGCTCCGCGCTGTTCACTTCAAGGCCAAGAGTCGGCGGATTCGGGGCGACGATCAACGTTGTCGTTGAAGCCATGTCGCGCGAAGAGGCGCAGGAGTTTTTGGAGAGAGTGATTGGGCAGACGCAGGACGGCGCGCAGATTTTCTCCGCAGACGTGCGCCGACGTATCTACGAGACGGCGGAAGCCAACCCGTACGTTATGCAATGGGTGGTCGGGCAGATAGACGCCGCGCAGGAGCCGCAAGCGGTGCTTGATGAATTGACGCACGGCACAGGCGACGCCGCCACGCGCGTCTTCGACCGCTCCTTCAACCTGCCGCAGTTGGGCGACGACGGGCGCGCCACGCTGCTCGCCCTCTCGCTCTTTGCGCCGAGCGCCACCCGCGACGCGCTGGCAGATGTAGCCGGATTCGGCGATGATTTGCAACGCTTGAATGAGGCTCTCAAGAACCTGCGCGCGTTATGGTTGATTAAAGCGATAGACGCGAACAGTCGCTTCGCTGTCGAAGGCTTGACGCGCAGCTTCGCCAGTGCGCGACTGTCGGAAGATGCACGCGCCGCCGAGTTCCGCCAGCGATTCGTCGCTTATTTCCTAAGCTACGCCGCAGCGCACGCCCAGCCGACGCCCGAAGATTACGATGTGCTGGAAGGAGAGAGGGAGAATTTATTGAGCGCGATTGATGTAGCATCTGATTTAAGAGATTGGCAAAGCGTGCAGGTTGTTGCCTATATAGTAGCTGAACCTGTAAAAGGCGTATTAAGTGTTCGCGGCTATTGGGATGACGTAATCAGGTGTAATGAGCAGGCGACCGCAGCAGCACGTGAGGGGAATGATGAACGGGCAATTGCGGGCTTTTCAACGAATATAGCTGCTATTCGTATGGAACGCGGTGAATATGAGGAAGCTCGGCAAGCATATCAAGAGGCTCTCGTTACCTTTAAGAAATTAGGAGAAGATAAAAACGTCGCCGTCGTTTTACATCAATTAGGGGGCCTTGCCCAAGATCAAGGCGATATGGAAGAATCGCGGCGACTTTACAACGAAAGCTTAGAAATAAAGAAGAGACTCGACGATCAAAGCGGCATCGCCAATACCCTGCATCAATTGGGCAGGCTTGCAGAAATTCAAGGCGAGATAGAAGAAGCACGACAGCTTTACAATGAGAGCTTGAAGATTGAAAAGAGACTCGGCAATCCGAATGGCGTCGCTCTCACCTTGCATCAATTAGGCATGCTTGCGCACAAGGAAGGCGAGATAGAAGAAGCGCGACGCCTCTACGATGAAAGCTTGGAGATTAGCAAGCGGCTCGGCAGTCAAAGCGGCATCGCCATTACCTTGCATCAACTAGGCATGCTTGCAGAGGCGGAAGGCGACATAATAGAGGCTGCGAGGGTGATGCGTGAAGCCCTCATCATCTTTGAGAAACTGAAGTCACCGAATGCGAAGAAGGCACGGAGGAATTTGAAGAGGTTTGAAAGGGAATCTTTATGAAGCAAATTTTTAGTTTGGATGTGGCGTCGTTTGCGGTGGGTGTTGGGTAATCGGCTGTGACGATCTGTTGATGGGCTAGGGATTCTGGGTTGTAAGTTTGGGTGATGAGAAAGGGGGCTGTTGGGCTTGCTGTAGGCGGCGGGCGAGTTTGCTTTATCGTCGCGGGTGTCTCCTTTAGTGTTGCGGCAATCTCCTTTATCGTCGGGCGAAATTCCTTTATCGTCACGGGAAATTCCTTCATTGCAAGACGAAATTCTGTCATCATCAGGCAAGATTGCGTCATCATCAGAGGAAATTGCGTCATCGCAAGGGAAGATTCCCTGATAATCAGCCGAGATTCCTTTATCATCAGCCAAGATTCCTTTAGTGCAAGAGGAAATTCCTTCGTCATCACAAGAGATTCCTTCATAATCACGAGAGATTCCTTCGTTGCAAGCGAAGATTCCTTTAGAATCAGGCGAGATTCCTTTGTAATCAGCGGAGATTATGGTGGCGGAAGGTGTCCGGGCGAGGCGCGCGGGGGTGGCGTAAGTGTCGGAAAGTGTGGGGGGTAGGGAGAGATGTTGGGATAATTGGAAGCGGAAAGTGGCGGGGATTTGCGTTTGGTTGAGGGGCGTGGTGGTTGTCATAGATGATAGGGGTCTTTTGCGTTTGGGTGTGGGGTTTGGTCGTGGGGGTGGGTGAGAGAAAGTGCTTGCCTCGGTGTAGGTTGGGGCGTAGAATGCGGCCATCAAAGCGATTCTGTTCTCATCAATTACTCATCTAAAAAAGGAGTCGCAAGATGGCTAAGAATGAAACCAGACAATTACGGCCTGCTGTCCTCGCCGAAGATAGGGAAGTCTATACGGCGTTGAAGGCGATTACGAATTACGCTCCGGCGAATCCTGATTTCTCGCATGCGGCGCTTGATGATTCGTTTGCGGTAATGGAGGCAGCGCAGGCAGAGGAGATACGAGCGAAGGCCGTGTGGGAGGCGGCGCGTGATAATAAGGTCGCTGCTGAGTGGGCTTTTCATAACAAAACATTGGGCGCGAAGGATCAGACCAAGGCGCAGTTCGGGCCTAATTCAAATCAGTTGCAGTCGCTGAAGCTGAAGAAGAAGATTGAGTATAATTCGCCGCCGCCGCGTAGCAAGAAGGGCGACGGGACGAATCAATAGCGATTCTTCAAAGCGGATGCGGTAAGGTGTGCGTGCCGGGCGTGTGTTGCTGCGGGCGGCGTGATGTCGGCTGCTGGCGCAAGGTGTGTTTGAGAGAGAAGCGCAGAGAGTGGAGTCTCTTCTCTCTGCGCTTCTTTATGTGTGCGGTTAGGTGTGCGCCTGATGGCGCAGGCGCGGCGGCGTTGTGTGCGATCTGCTGTTGCGCGTTCTAATTGCGCGCTCGTTGGGTGTACAATTTAGAGCGAATAGCAAGCGACCAGCGGAAAAGGATGAATCGTTGATGTCAAAAGAAGCGAGCGCAAAGAGAGAAGATGAGGCGACGAGCGGCGTGCGCGTCG
The DNA here is from genome assembly GCA_036387475.1 of Pyrinomonadaceae bacterium. Lineage (GTDB taxonomy): Bacteria > Acidobacteriota > Blastocatellia > Pyrinomonadales > Pyrinomonadaceae > DASVTR01. Next base: position 369,666 of record DASVTR010000016.1, read on the forward strand.
AGACGGATTCGATGGGCGAGGTGGAGGTTGCGGCGGATAAGTATTGGGGCGCGCAGACCGAGCGGTCTTTGCTGCATTTTAATATCGGCGATGATGTGATGCCGCGCGAGATGATTCGCGCGCTGGGCGTATTGAAGAAGGCTGCGGCGCTGGTTAATCAGGATTTGGGGAAGCTGGCGGAAGAGAAGGCGGAGTTGATTACGCGCGCGGCTGATGAGGTGATAGCGGGCAAGCTGGATGAACATTTTCCTTTGAAAATCTGGCAGACGGGCAGCGGCACACAGACGAACATGAACGCCAACGAGGTCATCTCGAATCGTGCGATTGAGATTGCCGGCGGCGTGATGGGGAGCAAAGTGCCCGTTCATCCGAACGATGATGTGAATATGTCGCAGTCGTCGAATGATACTTTCCCGACGGCTATGTATATTGCCGCCGCAGAGCGTCTGAGCGCGCTAATACCGGAAGTCCAGAGAGTGCATGACGCGATTGATGCGAAGGCGAAAGAGTACGCGGACGTGGTGAAGATAGGGCGTACGCACTTGCAGGACGCGACGCCTTTGACGGTCGGGCAGGAGATGTCTGGCTGGGCCAACTTGCTTGAGCGCGACATAGAGAGATTGAAGCAAGTGTTGCCGGGGCTGCTCGAACTGGCTATCGGCGGCACGGCTGTCGGCACTGGCCTCAACGCGCATCCTGAATTTTCGGAGCGCGCCGCCGCGAAGATAGCAGAGTTGACGGGGCTAGAGTTTAAGGCGCACCCGAACAAGTTTGCGGCGCTCTCTGCGCATGATGAGATTGTGTTTGCCAGCGGCGCTCTCAAGACGCTCGCAGCATCTTTGATGAAGATTGCGAACGATATTCGCTGGCTCGCTTCGGGGCCGCGCTGCGGGCTGGGCGAGCTTGTGCTGCCGGAAAATGAACCCGGCTCTTCAATCATGCCGGGGAAGGTTAATCCGACGCAATCCGAGGCGATGACGATGGTCGCCGTGCAGGTCTTCGGCAACGACGCTGCCATAGGCTTCGCAGGCTCGCAGGGCAACTTTGAGTTAAACGTCTTCAAGCCCGTGATGATTCATAACCTGCTGCACTCCATCAGGCTCATCAAGGATGCCTGCCACGGCTTCGTCGATTATTGCATCGCAGGGATAGAGCTTAACCGCGAACAGATTGACGAACATCTACAGAATTCCTTGATGCTCGTCACGGCGTTGAACCCACACATCGGCTACGACAAGGCCGCGCAGGTCGCCAAGAACGCACACAAGAAGGGAATCTCCCTGCGCGAGTCTGCGATTCAGTTGGGCTTTTTGACGGGCGAGCAGTTTGACCAGTACGTTAAGCCGGACGAAATGACGCACCCCTAATGTAAGGATGAACGCGGAACGATGAACGATGAATGAAAGGCAGCTTGTCTTTTATTCCGCGTTCATCGTTCCTACTTCATAGTTCGGTTATGGGCCAGGAGGCGGCGAACATTATTTACGAATGCCAGCGCTGCCATTATTATTCGGCGCAGCATTTGGACGAGTGCCCGAATTGCGGTCGGGCGAAAACATTCCGCGCAGTGCAGCGCGTTGTACCCGAAACGCCGCTTGCCAAAGCGCCCGCCACGCTCTACGTCTGCCAGAATTGTCGTTATCAATCCCAGGAGTTGCTTCTCAAATGTCCGGGCTGCGGCAAACTGCGAACGCTCGCCGCCGTCGCGGTCGCAGGCTTTGGCGCAACTCGATACGCGAATCAACACGCGAGCCAGTACGCACCTTAATACGCGAATCAATACGCCAGCCAATACGCAACTCAATACGCCAGCGCGCCCATCGTTTACGGTTGCCGGAATCTTGCCTGCTCGTATCGCTCAGAGCAGTGGTCGCAGGCGTGCCCGCGCTGCGGCAAGTCGATTAGAACCGAAGCGGAGTTGAAGAATCTGGCGCTCGCCTGCGGGTTGATATTTATGGGCCTCGGCGGCTTTATTCTTCTCATCGGCGTGTGGGTCGTCTTCGCTCTCTATAGAGGAAACGTGAAAACCGAATCCTACTGGGCTGTGGCTGCTATCTTCGCCATCGGCGGCGTGCTTGCCCTGGGCGGCCTCTCTGGAATCAAGGGGCGCTGGTGGCTGCTGAGATTGTTGATCGGGTTCGCTCGATAAGAGGCGGCGGACGTGTAGACGCGTGTGGACGCGCAGGCGAGCGCGCTTGACCGGATGCCTTTGATTAAGTAAAACAATGCGTGAGTGACGGGTGACAGGTGTCTGAAGCCGCATGAAGGGCTTCGCGTTTGTCACCCGTCACTGTCGCTTGTTGGAAAGCGTTTGAAGGAGGAGCAGTTGTGGCTGATCCGAATGATCGCGTGGGGGAAAATGCTCCCGGCACGTACTACGTGGACACGCAATGTATAGATTGCGATGTCTGCCGCGATACCGCGCCGGACAATTTCACACGCTCGGACGAGAACGGTTACTCGTACGTTTACAAGCAGCCCCTGAACGAAGAAGAACGCGAACTGTGCGAAGAAGCACTCGCCGCGTGCCCCGTCGAAGCAATCGGCAACGACGGATAACAAAGAGTCTGGAGTCGTGAGTCTGGAGTCCGATGCCTAAAGCTGAAATCTTGTTTTCAGTTTTGGTCATCGGGCTTAAAGTTTTTTGGACTCCTGACTCACGATTCCAGACTCTAGACCATAATTTTGATAAGGCCGTCTTCGATGACGACCTCGTAAGCTTCGATGCCGATGCCGTTGGTCAGTCCTTCGCCAGTGCGCACGTCGAAGCGCCAGCCGTGCCAGTCGCACTCGATTGTGTGGCCGCACAATCGACCGTCGGCTAAGGGCGCTCCCTTGTGCGGACAGAAATTTTCGATGGCGTGAAACTGGCCGTCTACGTTGTAGAGGGCCAACTCCGTTCCGTTCAGCAGTTCGACTGTCGCGCCGCGCCCCGGTGGCACGTCTTCGACGCGACCGACAGTAATCAGCTTGCCTTCGCGCTGCGGTTTGCGAAAATTACCGAACTGTCTGCCAATGGGTTGCATCACATTCATCGTAGCAAAGTGATTTACGCGCCAGCAAGGGCGCGCAAGTTTGGCGCGGGCGGCGCGTTCACACGCGGTGGGCGCAAACAGTTTACTCTCCCGGCGTCCAGACAGATAAACAGATGGGAGAAAGATAAAATGAAAAAGCAACTTTTAATCTTCACGACATTGCTCGTCTTACTTGCCGGCTTCGGCGCGCGTGCGTTTGCCGCAGAGATAACCGTGCGCGGACGCCTCGCCCGCACGGTCGAAGCGGGCGGCTGGCTGATTCAAACCTCCGAACAGAAGAAGTACCTGATTCTTAATTTCCAGCGCTTTCAAAATGAGAAGTGGTTTGCGGAGGGCGCGCAGGTCGAGGCCGTCGGCGACGAACGGCCCGGCACTATCACAATTTATCAGGAGGGCATTCCATTTGAAGTGCGTTCGATGCGCCCTTTCGCTGGCGACGGGTCAGGCGCGTCAGGCACAGCCGCGCAAATCACAAGTCCACTGCCGACACGCGTGCTCGTCACGGGCGACTCTCTGGTGCGAGCGCAGCCGGACACGGCCATAGTAGTCCTCTCCGTCTTCACGCAGGCTAAAACGGCTGTCGAAGCGCAGCAGCAGAACGCCACGCTGACGGATGCAGTGCTACGCGCCGTCAAAGCGGCAGCGGGCACTGGCGCGGAGGTCAAAACGAGCGGCTACAGCCTGCAACCGCAGCGTCTTTATAAAGAGAACCAGCCGCCGACGATTACAGGCTACGAGGCGCGCAACATGATAACGGTGACGATGAGCGATTTGACGCGTGTTGGCGCGGTGATTGACGCGGGCGGCGCTGCCGGTGCGAACAACGTCGAGAGTCTTTCGTTTACGCTCCGGCAGGATAGAGCGGCGCGCAATCAGGCGTTAACCGAAGCCACGCGCGAAGCCTTGAACAAGGCGCAGACAATCGCTCAGGCAGTAGGTGGTCGCGTCACGCGTATCCTCGAAGTGCAGGAAGCAAGCGCTACGGTGCGCCCCATTTACCAGTCCGAGCGCAGCGTCGGCTTTAACGCAGACGCGCGAACACAGACGCCCATTGAACCGGGCACGCTCGACATCAACGCACAGGTACAGGTCATCGTCGAAGTCGAAACGCTCAAATAAGACGAATCTTTATTCCGAAGTCCAGAGTCCAATGCTCGAAGTTAAGCATCATCATCTTAACTTCGGGCATTGGACTCTGGACTTCGGACTGTCTTTACTTTTGCCTTTCTCTCTAAGCGAGTATAATCGCGCACACGTGTTCCCCGAAGATAGCAAAACGAATTTGAGAGGGTGCGCCCTTGTCCCCGCACGGAGAGCGCGTTCATCTTTTGCACCCGTTTGGATTTTTGCGAGGGTGACGGTTTTCGTTGATTGACACGAGGGAGGAAAGATATGTCCAGGAATCGCTACGATAGAGACGATGACGGAGGCTATTACGGCGGCGGTGGTCGCGGCGGGCGCGGCGGCGGCTGGGGCAGCGGCGTAGACCGCACGGGCGCTGACCGCTCGCAGTATGACCGCGCAGATTACTCGCGCGGCAGAGAATATGGCTACGACGATGCCTACGGCGCACGCGACCGCGCGCGCAGCGGGCGCGATTACGAAAGCGGCAATTACGGCAACTACGGGCGCGCGGGCTACGGTGAACGCGACGATGATCGTGATTACGGGCGTCGCTCCGGCGGCTATCGCGACGAACGCTACGACCGCGACGATGACCGGGGCGATGACCGCTCGTTTTTTGAAGATGCACGCGATTATGTGCGAGGCCGTAGCGCCAGTCGCGGTCGTCGCGCCTCGCGCTCGCGCGTGCGTTGCCGGGATATTATGACCCGCGACGTGACTGTGGCAACGCGCGACAGCACGCTCGAAGAAGTTGCGCGGATGATGAAAGACGAAGACACAGGCATTATCCCTGTCGTCGATTATAACGATGCTCCGACGACTGCGACCAGTGAGACGGGTGACGAAGCGCCACGCAACGCCGCTCGCCCAAGCAGTAGCAACGGCAGGCTGGTCGGCTTGATTACAGACCGTGACATCGTTATCCGCGCCGTCGCCGAAGGCAAGGACACGCGCACCACTCGCGCCGAAGAAGTGATGACAGCGGACGTGCATTCGGCCAAGCCTAACGACCGCGTCATTGATGCGATTCGCAAGATGGGCGACAAGCAGGTGCGCCGCATTCCTGTCGTCGGCGAAAACGGCAACCTGCGCGGCATCATCTCGATGGCCGACATCGCGCTCGAAACCGAAGAGGACGAAGAACTCGCAGACGCCCTCGAAGAGATTTCGAGCGGCGCTTCGTTCTGGAACAAGATTTTTGGTTAAAGCAGAAGGCAGGAGTTAAAGAACAGAATTCAGAATCCAGAATTCAGAAGCCGGAATAAGAGGCTGCAACCATTCTTCTGATTTTCTTTTATTCTGGATTCTGGATTCTAAATTCTGGATTCGTAGTTGAGTGATGGCTAAATCGGTTGAGCGTTACTTTCAGTTGATGCCGGTGGGGCGACGGGTGCGTCCCGGCCGTCGTCTGTGGTGTCCGGCGGCGGACGTTTATCAAACGCGCGACGGCTGGTTCGTGAAGGTTGATCTGGCGGGCGTCAACGCGGAAGATTTGGAGATTACAATTGCAGGCTCGACGCTGCACATCGCCGGCTGCCGCCGCGATACGTTTTACGGCGAAGGCGTTATCTATCAACAACTGGAAATCACCTACAGCCGCTTTGAGAAAACACTGCGCTTTCCCTGCTCTATAGAGGACGCGCACCTGGCGCGTGACTACCGCGACGGCTTGCTCGTCCTGCACCTGAAAAGCGCCGAAGAAAATTGTGAAGAAAGGCCGGAGTCAGGAGTCAGGAATCAGGAGTCAGAATAATCTGCGGCAACCCGCTTTTATTCTTCTTTCTTTTCTCCTGACTCCTGACTTCTGACTTCTGACTCCTGTTATTACGTTATGTCTGAAAATCCAGAGACCATTGGGAAACTAGAAGAGACGCGAACGCCGCAGGCCGGAGAGCCGCAAGCGGGCGCGGCTCAACAGCCTGAGAGCGTAAGCGCAAGCACAGAAGAACAGCCGCAGGCTGTGCCCTTTGAGATAGCTGTGCTGCCTTTGCAGGGCACGACGCTTTTTCCGGAGACGGTCGTGCCGCTGGCGGTCGGACGCCCGCGCTCGATTGGAGCGGTCGAGGCGGCGCTCTCGACCGAAGAGAAACTGTTGGCCTGTATCTCGCTGCGCAACGCGGACGTAACCGGCGCGGACGCGCAATCGGCAGACCTCTATCAAGTCGGCACGCTCGTCATGATTAAACGCATGGAGCGTATCGAAGACGGTCTACACCTGATCGTGCAAGGGACGGAGCGCATACGCGTTTTGAGTTGGTCGCAGGAGCAGCCTTTCCTGCGCGCACGCGTCTCTATTCTGCCGGAGTTGAAAACGATTGACCCGGAAGAAGTCGAAGCCAGCCGTCGCAACGTGCAGCAATTGATTCAACAGGCGCTGGCGATGCTGCCGCAAGTTCCGCCCGAAGTGCGGGCCATCATCCTGCAAGCCAACGACCCCGTTCGCCTCGCCTACTTTCTCGGCTCAATTCTTAATCTAGGAGTTGAGCAGGAACAGAAGATGCTCGAAGCCGAGACGGCTGACGAGTTATTGCGACTGGCCCATAACTATCTCGCGCGCGAAGTCGAGATTATGCAGATTCGTTCCAAGATTGCCGACGAAGCGCAAAGCGAGATGAACAAGGCGCAGCGCGATTATGTCTTGCGCCAGCAGTTGAAGGCGATTCAGAAGGAATTGGGCGACGACGAGGGCGGCGAGCAGGCCGAAGCCGCCCAAATGCGCGAGCGCCTCGATGCGGCAGACCTCCCGGAAGACGTGCGCAAGGAAGCCGAGCGCGAGTTAAAAAGGATGGAGAAGTTGCCATCCGCCGCGCCCGATTATCACGTTATCCGTACCTATCTCGAATACGTGCTCGAACTTCCCTGGAAAAAATCTACGGAAGACAAGCTCGATTTGCGTGAGGCGCGCCGCATACTGGACGAAGACCACTACGGCCTCGAAGACATCAAGGAGCGCATCCTCGAATTTCTGGCTGTCATTAAGCTCAAGCCGGAAGCGAAGAGTCCGATTCTCTGCTTCGTTGGCCCACCGGGCGTCGGCAAGACAAGTCTCGGGCGCTCGATTGCGCGTGCGCTGGGACGCGAGTTTGAGCGCCTCTCTTTAGGCGGCGTGCGCGACGAAGCAGAACTGCGCGGCCACCGTCGCACCTACATCGGGGCGCTGCCCGGTCGTATCGTTCAATCCCTGCGCCGCGCGGGCGTTAACAATCCCGTCATGATGCTCGATGAGATAGACAAGCTTGGCAACGATTATAGGGGCGACCCCTCTGCGGCGCTCCTCGAAATCCTTGACCCGCAGCAGAACAACACGTTCCGCGACCATTATCTGGATTTGCCGTTTGATCTCTCGAAGGTTTTCTTCATCGCAACGGCCAACCAGCTTGGGCCAATCCCCGCACCTTTGCGCGACCGCATGGAGATTATCGGGCTTGCGGGCTACTCCGACCAGGAGAAGCTGCACATCGCGCGGCAGTATCTAGTCCCGCGACAGGTAAAGGAAAACGGCCTTGAAGAATCTCAGTTCGGTATTACGGACGAAGCGCTTCAACTCATCGCCGCCCGCTATACGCGTGAAGCCGGAGTGCGGCAGATGGAACGCACCATCGGCAGCATTGTTCGCAAAGTCGCTTTGAAGATAGCGCAGGGTGAGGTGGAGCGTTTGACCGTCGATGCGCCAGACATTAAAGAGTATCTGGGTGCGCCGCGCTTTTACCCCGAAGAAGCGCGTAAGGAGTTGCCCGCTGGCGTGGCGACGGGGATGGCCTGGACGGAGATGGGCGGCGAAGTTCTCTTTATCGAGGCGACGCTTTTGCCGGGAGGTTCGGGGCTGACCTTGACCGGACAACTCGGCGAGGTAATGCAGGAATCGGCGCGCGCCGCGCGTTCCTATCTCTGGTCGCACGCTGCGGATTTGGGTCTTGACCTGGAAATGTTTAAGGGTTACGGCGTACACCTGCACGTTCCCGCCGGGGCGATTCCAAAGGATGGGCCAAGCGCGGGCGTGACGATGGCCTCCGCTCTGGCCTCGCTCTACACGGGCCGCCGCGTGCGCCCCGATACGGCGATGACCGGCGAGATAACGCTCTCCGGGCTGGTCTTTCCCGTCGGCGGTATCAAGGAGAAAGTCCTGGCGGCATATCGCGCAGGCATCCGGCGCATCATTCTACCCGCGCGCAACGAAGCGGACACCGAAGAGATTCCCGCAGACGTGCGCCGCGAACTGGAAATCATTCCCGTCACACGCATTAACGAAGCGATTGAGGCAGCGCTTGAGCGGCTCGTCTCCAATCCACCGCCGCCACCAGCCGCGCAAGAGTCGGCAGCAAGGCACAATGAACCAGAGCCATTGCGCGTCCGCCCGGCTTGAAGTTCACAGGCTGGATGATAGACTGATGGTGATTTGGTTTATGATACGAGCGTGGGCCAATTCAAACGATTGTCTGATAAATGTCTGAGCTAGTATTCTGCCGTTAATGTCTTTCGCCCTTCGGCGAAGAATTATGCACGTCACACTACGTAACTTTACCACAGAGGACGAAGCATTTCTCTACCGTCTCTATGCCAGCACGCGCGAAGAGGAATTGTCTGCGCTGGGGTGGGACGCCGCCCAGCAGGATTTGTTCCTGAAGATGCAATTCAACATACAACACCGCGCCTATACCGCTAATTTTCCGCAGGCAGACAGCTACATCATCATCGCCGATGGAGAGCAGGCTGGCAGACTCATGCTCAATCGAACAGACGAAGAGATATTTATGATTGACCTCGCACTGTTGCCCGAATATCGCGGCGCAGGCATCGGCTCGACTTTGTTTAAAGAACTGCTGGCCGAAGGCGCTGAGTCCGGTAAGCCTGTTATCCTGCACGTGCTCAAGGAGAACGTTAATGCGATACGCCTCTACGAAAGGCTGGGCTTCTCCATGTGCGCCGACGTAGGGATGTATTTTAGGATGGAGTGCGTCCCGACCTGAGCCGCGCGCTTTAGCGCCCCGCACCATTCGTTGAGCGACTTAATCCCATTTCTTTAGTAATTCAGATGCCGTCCATTTTAAGGAGGTCAGAAGTTGTGTTGGATAGAATAGAGAGGTCAGTTTTTGCCGAAAACTTAAAGACTAAATTCAAAGCTTCGCTCGAAGGTATGAACGCAGTCGAATTGGAGTTGGTTGAAATCGTGGATAACGTTTCGACGCCGCGACAGGAACAGTTCGCGCTGGAATTTCATGGGCCAGCAAACACTTTTCTCCCGCAGCAGATGTATCGAGTGGAGCACGAAAGCATCGGAACGTTTGACCTGCTGCTCGTTCCCGTCGGGAAGCATGAGAACGGATTTGCTTATGAAGCCGTCTTCAATCGCCTGATTCCGAAAAGTGAGTAACTTTTTATGTTGAAGAGCTACACGGTCGGCACGAGCGCGGTCGTTCGTCTGCGCGCCGTCCAACCCGATGATGAAGAGTTTCTCTACAAGGTTTACGCCAGCACGCGGGCCGACGAGATGAAGCTTGTCCCCTGGGATGAGGCGCAAAAGGAATCCTTCGTCAGGATGCAGTTTACAGCGCAGCAGCGGCATTATGCTGCCTACTACCCGGAAGCAGAGCACCACTTAATTACGCTCGACGACCAGCCCATCGGGCGCATCTACATCAACAGAGACGAACAGGAGATTAAGATTCTGGACGTAACCATTCTTCCAGAACACCGCAGCGCAGGCGTAGGAACACCGCTGCTCAAAGGAATCATGGCCGAAGCGGCAGAGACAAAGCGTTGTGTTGTTATTTACGTTGAAAGTCACAGTCCGGCGCTACGGCTCTTCGAGCGCCTGGGCTTTTCAATGGTTGAGAATGATGATGTTAATGCTCTGATGCGTTGGTGTCCTGCCGTTTAAGAAGCTAACAGGAAAAAACCTGCGCCGCGCAAATCATCTGTCGCCGCTCGCGGCAGACGTGTGCTCGCAGGTTTTATGCAGCCTCGACGCTTCATCGTGCATTGTGTGGGGTCAACCAAGACGAACGACAGGACTTTAGGATGAAAGCTTGGCCGCGCGCTTCTTTCAGCCCGCTACTCGCGCGCGCCTCTGTTTAGAGACGGGTGAAAACTGCCTGATACTGCTGAGTGCCGCTATTGATTCCTACCGGAACTAAAAGCAACTCGAACGTTCCGAGTGAACTGTGCGCCATCTGGTAGGTGTTCTGCTGAAGCTCTACTCCGCGTTGGCCCAGGAACATAAGCGAGAAACATTCTTTGCCTGCCAGCTCAATCTGGGCGCTGCTATCGGCTTTGTGGTCGGAAATGTTTACGAGCCTGACATTAACCGCTCTTGATTCGGCGTGAATCCGAAACATCGAGTTCAGATGCGGGGTGAATAATTCCTGTGTAAATTGGCCCATTGGCCCAACTGGGCCAACTTTGTGCGGGGGCACAGTGGGCAATCCTGCCCCTGAATTAGATTTTCCGCTGCTGGCGAGGGGGTTGCTCGCGGCGTTGGCTACAACTGAAGGGATTCCGGCGGAGAGGAACACCAAAGCCCCTGCTTTCACGAATTTGCGGCGCGAAATAGCCATTAATACATCCTCCTAACATGCTGGTAAATCAGGCTGTTGACCTTATGGAAGGCTCTAGGTTGCTGTTGCTGATGATAACTGATGGAGTCTTCTGAAATCTGCTCTCACATCTCAACGGGCAGCAGACTTTAACAATTAATCTTGGCTGACGCAACAAAAAAATAATAAATTAAAAATTTTCTTGCAATAGTTGAAGTCTGGGTTTACAATCCCCCCGCTTCAGAGGAGACCTCGCTGGTTTTCAGCAAGTTTACACATCAGGTTCAAGCAAGATTTCGCTTCCCAATGTGCTCCACGTTGCAGTGTGATTGATTGGCCCAGAGTCTTATAGAGGGGGCTGCCACGCCTTCTATCAGCCAAACTGTAAGTCTTAGCAAATCTGTGAAGACACCATACCTTTAAGTTCAAGCAAGCCGCCCAAAGTATGCTTCGGCGTTTGCTCAGGCGGCTATCAGTAAATCTTCGGAAGGAGATGAGAGATGAGTAATCCGTACATAGGTGAAATCAGAATGTTCGCCGGTAATTTTCCGCCCAGCGGTTGGGCGTTCTGTAATGGGGCGCTCCAAGCTATTGCCCAGAATGATGCGCTCTTCGTTCTACTCGGAACAACTTACGGCGGCGACGGGCAGGAAACCTTCGGCCTGCCTAACCTACAGGGCCGCATCCCCATTCACGCGGGACAAGGGCCGGGCATCACCCAGAATTATATCCTCGGTGAAGCGGCGGGCGTGGAGAGCGTCACGCTGACTACTCAGCAAATTCCGTCTCACACTCACACGCCGCTGTGTAACAACTCTGGCGGCAACAATCCCAGTCCGGCCAATAACGTGTGGGCCAACTTTACGGATAAAACCTTCTATAGCGATCAGCCTGCCGCCACCGGGATGGCCGGGACGGCTTTATCGCCCATCGGAGGCAGCCAGCCGCACGAAAACATGATGCCGTATCTGGCAATTAACTTCATCCTCTCGCTTTACGGAATCTATCCAAGCCCGACATAGAAAGACGCCTGATTTAAGGATACGCATCCGTCTGAGACCTGCTTCGGCACTTCAATTTTTGAGTCTTTCAGCGATAAGGAGAAAGTAATGGGTACACCATTTCTAGGCGAGATTAAAATCGTTGCGTTTAACTTCCCCCCGAAGGGCTGGGCGTTTTGTAACGGCCAGCAACTGCCAATCAATCAAAATCAGGCGCTCTTCTCGCTTTTTGGCACGAGGTATGGCGGCAACGGCCAGACCACCTTCGCGCTGCCAGACCTGCGCGGTCGCACGCCGATTCACTTTGGCGCTGGATTCAACTATCAGGGTGAAGCTGGCGGCCAGGAGTTTCACACGGTGACACAAAGCGAGATGCCTGCTCACACTCACTTTGTGACGGCCAGTTCTCTCCAGCCGGCGGCGCTGCCGGGCGGCGGCGACCCGACCAACTCGTATTGGACGGACAGCGGCAACAACAACTACAGCAATGCTCCCGATAGTTCGATGCACCCGTCCTCCGTCACTAACGTCGGCGGCAGTCAGGCACACGAAAACCGTCAACCCTTCCTGGTGGTCAATTTCTGCGTCGCGCTGATAGGGGCTTTCCCGTCACGGGACTAACAACGAATAAGGAGAAACCATGTCAGAGCCATTTGTTGCCGAAATCAGAATCGTCGGTTTCGATTTTCCGCCGAGGGGCTGGGCCTATTGTAACGGTCAACTCTTACCCATTTCCCAGAACACGGCGCTCTTTTCGCTGTTGGGCACCTACTACGGCGGAGACGGAAAAAGTACCTTCGCGCTGCCCAATCTTCAGGGTTCCGCTGCGGTGTCGTCCGGGCAGTCATCTACGGGGACGCAGTATTTTCTGGGCCAACAGGCCGGTTCGCAGTACGTGACGCTGCTCCAGAGCGAAATCCCTGTACACACCCATACCGCTCAGGCTTACACCGGCGGCAACGCGAATGTGAACTCGCCAGCCGCTCACACCTGGGGCAAGCCCGGCGTCGCGCGTCAGCCGATTGCCAACTACAATCCAGACCCCGGCACGAGGCCGACGATGGCCTTTAATGCCCTAGCCATCGCCGGAGGAAGCCTGCCGCACAACAATATGTCGCCGTATCTCGTCTTGAACTTCGTCATTGCCATGCAGGGCGTCTTCCCGGCGCGGCCATAGCGACCCTAAAGGTTAATAAGAAAATTCACGCGCCCGTAAACCCCCCAGAGTGGACGCGCGCTTAATTTAAGTTGATACATTGGTAAGGAGGTGGCTATGAAGCAACTCGCAGCCAGATTAGGATTCCGCCTTTCAGCACTCGCTGTTATCTCTCTATTTTCAATAGCGACTCTATTGGGAATCGGAGCATCCATAGCCCGCAGCTACGCGGAGTCTGAAAAGACAAACGCGGCACAGGCGATGGGGCGCGAAAAACAGCGTGCGCAAATCAGGAGCGCACGCGAAGCGCGTGCCCTTAGCGGGAATAATCATAGCCTTGGCGCGAGTTCGCCATTATCGCCCGTACCCCTTGTGAGCATCACGGTTGACCGCACAGACGACGCCCCTGCAGCCTCTTCCTGTACGGCAGCCGCCAGCGATTGCAGCCTGCGTGGCGCGGTCGCTCTCGCCAATAGTACCCCCGGCACGACGATCATCGTGCCCGCCGGTACGTACCAACTGACCATCAGCGGCGCGGGCGAAGGATTTTCGGGCAACAACAGCGTCGGCGACCTCGATGTCGCTCAAAACAATACGAGCATCGTCGGCGCGGGCGCGGCCAGCACTATTATCCAGCAAGCCTCCGGCGCTAACGACCGCGTGATCGAAGTCAACCCCAACCTCGATGCGGCCTTCAACTTCAGCATCTCCGGCGTGACCATCAAAGGCGGCAAGACGCCAGACGGCGGCGGCGCTATCATCAGCGGCTCGTTCAATAATTCAACGACCGTCACCAACTGCGTCTTCGACGGCAATCAGGCCATTAACCCTTCCAGCCCCGGCGGCGCAATCTGGAATATCGGCGGCGGCAATCTGACCGTCTCCGGTTCGACCTTCGTCAACAATAGCGCCACGCACAGTTCCGGCGGCGCTATCACGATGGATAACTTCGGTTCCGGCAATCTGACGGTGACCGCTTCCAGTTTTACTAATAACTCTACGGGTGCAAACGGCGGCGGCGGCGGCGCGATAGCCATTATCGGCACGGGCGGCTTTCACAACGTCAGCACCTCTTCATTCGTCAACAACAGCGCCACGCACGCGAATGCTGGCGGCGGCGCTATTTTCAGCAGCAACTCCGGCGGCACGCTCAACGTCCGCTTCAGCCGCTTCGTCAACAACACGGCGAATGTTGCCAATGGTCACACTCTGCGTCGCACGGGCGGCGGCTTCACCGCCAACGACAACTGGTGGGGCATCAACACCGGCCCCGGAGCGGGCGACGCTTCCGGCGCTATTACGCTCGCCTCATGGCTGCAACTCAGAATCAGCGCCACCCCCGACAACATCTGCTCGAACGCTACATCAACGCTGACGGCAGACATCTTCGGCAGAAACACTGGCACGCCCGCCAACGCAAGCGACCTCGTTGGGCTGCCTCAGTTCCCTGCAACCTTTAGCACCGCGCCGCCCAACACCGTCAGCCCGACCACAACGAACATGGTTGACGGACAGGCGACTTCAACCTTTACCGCCGTCAACGCTGCCGGCAGCGCCGACGCGGATGTCACCGCCGACAACGAAACGGAAACAGTCACAATCACGATCAACAGTACGACGGCCAGCGCGCTCGTCAACGCGTCGGCGTGCTCCGGCCAGTCCGCAAGTTTCAGCACGACCGCCGGAGGCACAGGCCCGTTCACCTTCGTCTGGAAGAAGGGTGCGACCGTTCTCAACAACGGCGATCTCGGCGGCAGAGTCACCATTAACAGCGCTGGCAACAGCAGCACGCTGACCATCAGCGGCGTCGTGGGTACGGACGTAGATACATACACCGTCGAAGTGACGACCGCCTGCGAGACCGTCTCTCAAAGCGCCACGCTCTCCGTTGACCCGACCGCGCCGACCATCACGGCCCCGGCTGATGCCGCATATCAATGCGCCAGCAGCGTTCCGGCTGCCGACCCGTCGCAGGCGACAGCCAATGACAACTGCGGCGCGCCGACCGTCACCGTTTCGGATTCGAGCAACAACGGCGCAGGCACGACAGCCAGCCCGCTCATCATCACGCGCACTTACACCGCGACCGATGCCAACGGCAATACGGCGAGCGACTCGCAGACCATTACCGTTATCGACAACACTGCCCCGACGGTCAACGCCCCGGCAGATTCATCCGCCTCTGCGGATGCGACCTGCCAGGCAGCCATCCCGAACGTAGTTGCTGGCAGCAGCAGTTCGGATAACTGCGGCGGCACTGTAACATTGACCCAAAGCCCGGCAGCGGGCACGCTCGTCGGCGTTGGCCCACACACCATTACGGTGACGGCAACGGATGCGGCTGGCAATACCAGCAGCGATACGGTGACCTTTACCGTCAACGATACGACTGCTCCGACAGTCAGTGCTCCGGCTGACGCTGCGTATCAATGCGCCAGCAACGTCCCGGCCTCTAGCCCGGCGCAGGCGACGGCTTCCGATAACTGCGGCACGCCGACCGTGGCTGTCGCAGAGACAAACAACGGCGGCGCAGGCACGACCGCCAGCCCGCTCGTCATCACGCGCACTTACACCGCGACCGATGGAAGCGGTAACACGTCGAGTGATTCACAAACCATCACCGTCATTGATAACACTGCTCCGACAGTCAACGCCCCGGCAGACTCTTCGGCAGCAGCCGACGCCTCTTGTCAGGCAGTCATCCCGAACGTCATTCCGGGCAGCAGCAGTTCAGACAACTGCGGCGGCTCAGTGACGTTAACGCAAAGCCCGGCAGCAGGTACGCTGGTTGGCGTTGGCCCACACACGATCACAGTGACGGCGACCGATGCGGCTGGCAACACCAGCAGTGATACGACGACCTTCACTGTTAACGATGCGACCGCGCCGACGCTCACGCTCAACGGGCCAAACCCGATGACCGTTGAATGTCACACGGGCTTTAGCGACCCCGGTGCGACCGCCAGCGACGCCTGCGCGGGCAACCTGACAGGCTCGATTGTGGTGACCGGCACTGTTGACCCGAACACGGTCGGCAGCTACACGCTCACCTACACGGTCAGCGATGGCGTCAACACCACGACCCGTCAACGCGTCGTCAATGTGGTTGATACGACCGCCCCGATTATCGCGCTCAACGGAGCAAACCCGTTGACGATTAGTTGTCAGACGACCTTTACTGATCCCGGCGCGACCGCTACGGACTCCTGCGCCGGCAGCGGACAGGCGACGGCTTCAAGCAACGTGAACGTCAACGTGCCCGGCACGTACACGATCACCTACACGGCCAGCGACGCCTCCGGCAATGCAGCGACGCCAGTCACGCGCACCGTCATCGTTGCCGATACGGGAGCGCCCGTGATTAATGTCTCCAGCACGCCGATTTCGTTCTGGCCGCCGAACCACGACTATCGCACCGTCAACGTGTCGAGCATCGTCACGAGCGTCACCGATAGCTGTTCCGGCAGCGGTAGCGTCGGCGTCGGCGACGTGGTTATCACGAAGGTGACGAGCGACGAGACTGAAAACGGCAACGGCGATGGTAATACCCTGAACGACATCATTATTGCCGCCAACTGCAAGTCTGTTCAGTTGCGTTCCGAACGCAACGGCAGCGGCGATGGTCGCGTCTACACCATTTACCTACAGGTGACGGATGGCGCGGGCAACACGGGGACTGCCACCTTCAAGGTGACTGTTCCCAAGAATCAGGGCGGCACGGCAATTGACAATGGCCCTGTTTATACGAAGACGAGCAGTTGCCAGTAATTGAAACTTGAAAGGATCGCGGCTGCGGGAAGTTCCTGCAAGGCAGAGAAATGTCCCGCAGCCGCAGCCATTATCTTCCTTCCTGACGATGAAAGGAGTGTTAGCATGAAACTCCCTCTGAACCGGACAACCTCTGCGAAAGGCGGGCGCGTGAAATCCGCCTTCCGCCCCTTGATGCTCTGCCTCGTAGTGGGCGCGTTAATCTCTCTGCCGATGCTTTCGAGCGCGAGCGCACCCTTGGCGTCGCTGACCATCGTGAATAATTCCAGTTGGCAGATTGATAACATCTACCTGTCGCCTGTGGATCAGGATAATTGGGGGGCAGACCAACTGGAAGGCTCTGTTCTCAGTCCGGGCGCTTCGCATACGCTCAACCTCTCTTGCGATCAGGGAACGATTAAGGTCATTACAGAAGACTCGAACGGGTGCTTTCTGTCGCAGGTGGTATCTTGCGCTGGCGGTACGTGGACGATTACCAACGACGCCAGCCCTGATTGCGGGAATTAAAGAATAATTCTACCGCCCGGCTGATTAATGGTCTGGCGGCAGTCTGAAAGCTTTGCGGCAAGGTGGGCCAATAAGTAGTCCGCGTTGGCGCGGGGCGAGCGCGGGTGAAGGCCCATCGGGTGCTCGTCCGAAGCGCGATGGCTAACCCTCGCTGGGCCAGCCGAGCGGCAAGTTGTTGAACAGATGAGGCGGGGAAGTCCTGATGCGGCGAGCTAGGCATCTGCATTAAAGTGACTTCACCGCCTCTTTTCCTTTTGACATCTGAGATTATTTTTAAGACAATACCAGACTGGCTGCTCGTGCGGGCAGTCACTGGGCCACCCCACTTTTAATTTGTCTGTCGTAAAACAGCCTTCCAAGATTAACCACAGATTCCGCCCTCCCAGTTGGGCCAAGAAGGACATCCCCTAATGAATAAGACTGCCAAAACAATCCTCCCAAGATTTACCCTCCGAACTTCAATTTTCCTGCTCGTCGGTCTTGCAGCGCTGACGCAGTTGGTCTGGGGGCTGAAGAGTTCCACGTCTCACGCGGTAGCCGCACCTCAGGAAGTGACTGTGCGAGCGGCTGGACGCGGCGCGTCATCACAATTGAATTTACGTGATGGCAAGAGCATGGCAGTCAGCTACAAAGGGGATATAGGTCTTGTCTCGGCGCTACGAAGCGGCACAGCACGTCCTCTCACTCTGGCGATCGCTGACTTCGATATGGACGGCGCGCCGGATTTGGTGGCCTCCTACAATGATAACGGTCGCGGCATCCTCACCCTTCAGCGTGGAAACCTTGACGCCTATGCGCCGCGCAGCCGAGAGGTTTTATTGGCGATACAGGCAGGGCGGACTCCGCCCGCATTATTAGCGATGGCGCGTGCCTTTGAAGCGCCCGAAAGCCCTGACTTTCTGTTGGCGTCGGATTTCAACCGCGACGGCAATAAAGACATACTGATGGCGGCTCGCGGCGGTGGCCTCTATTTGCTGGCGGGCGACGGACGCGGCGGATTCGCTGCGGCGCAGAAGATAAACACACGCGGCAACGTGACGGCGCTGGCGGCTGGCGATATTAATGTGGGCGACGGAATAATTGACGTTGCCGTCGGCCTCAACGGCGCGCAAGGGCCGGAAGTCGCCCTCTACGATGGAGCGGCGGGCGGCCTGTCGGTTCAGCCAGCCAGATACTCGCTGCCAGCCGAAGCGACTTCAATTGCGACGGGACGCCTCGACAGCGACATGCTCTCTGACCTTGCCATCGCCGCTGGCAACAACGTCGCCATCATTCACGGACGCGATTTGGCGGGAACGGCAGACCCGCGTGCGCGTGTGGAGCTAATCAATACTGCTGCTCCGGCAAGGACGCTGGTCGTCGGAGAGTTTATCTCAGACCGTGAAGGCCGCGCGGAGATAGCGCTGCTCTCGACGGATGGCTCTGTTCATCTCTTCCAGCGCGGGGCGCTCGATACGCGCCCGTTCACCCCTGAAGAAATCATGCAGCGCGCGGCCAAGCTGCGCGTTAAGAAGGATGAAAACTTAGCTCAGCCGCGTCGCGCGGCAATCGTCCAATGGAATCCCGGCACGGAAAGAGGTTTCCATTTGGCCGGGCAGATGCCGACGATGGTGACGGATGCGAGCGTTAACGCGCCCGCGTTTCTCCTGAACGCGAAAATGACTCACTCGCAGGCGGACGATTTGCTGGTCGTCAATTCTGGACAGCGCCAGTTGAATCTGTTGCAGATGCCGGACGCACGAGCCGGGCAGCAGGCAGGCGCTATAAATGTCGAAAGAGCCTCGACGAGCGCTGCTACGACCGTCGCTTTGGATGTCGAAGGCGTACCTGTCGCGGCGCTGGCGATGCCGCGCAAGGCCAACGGCGAGCAGGAACTCCTTGTCATGCGAGAGGGTTCGGCCAGCGTTTCAAACGTGGTTTCTGCGCCGACGGCCATCATTGATGTTGACCGGACGGACGACACGGCGGCGGCTTCTGGCTGTACGGCGGCGGGCAACGATTGCAGCCTGCGCGGTGCAGCCGCCTACGCCAACGCCCATCCCGGCACGCAGATTAACCTTGCGGCGACCAACTATAACCTGACGATTTCGGGCAACATCACGACGACGCAAGGCTCAGGCGAAGGCTTTTCGGGCAACAACTCAATCGGCGACCTCGACTTCATCGCCAGCGGTTCGAGTATCGTCGGACAGGGCGCAAATTCAACCACCATCACGCAGACGACGCCGACGGCAGTGAACTCGAACGACCGCGTTATCGAAGGTAATCCCGGCCTCGTCGACAATTTCATCCTCAGCATCACGAGCGTCAAGCTGACGGGCGGGAAGACGCCTGACGGCGGGGGCGGTCTCATTACCGGCGGCTCTGTGAGCGGCAACGCCAATACCGGCAACCTCACAACAGTGTCTAGTTGCAGCTTCATCAACAATCAGGCGTTTGGTCTCTCTAGCCAGGCCGGGGCCATCTGGAATCTTGGCGGCGGCGACCTGACCATCAGCAACACCACTTTCCAGACCAACACATCAGGCCCGTCGAGCGGCGGTGCGATTGCTCATGCCCCCACCAGTGGCAAGCTGGGTAAGTTACAAATCACCAACTCGACCTTCGGCGGCGCGAGCGCTGGCCTCGGCAATACGGCCACGGGCGCAGCCAACACAGGCGGCGGCGCCATCTCTATTTCGGACACCGCCGATACTCACAGCATCAGCGGCTCAACTTTCCAGAACAACTCGGCGACGACCGGCTCGGCTGGCGGCGGCGCTATAGTCATGGCCTCCGGCTTTATGACGATTACGGGAACGACCTTCAGCAACAACAGCGTGACTGGCGGGCTTGCAGGCTCAGGCGGCGGCGCGATTGCGACCACCGGCGGAACGCTCTCCGTCGGAAGCTCTTCATCGTTTACGAGCAACACGACTAACGGCGGCTTCGGCGGCGGCGCGATTTTGATTTCGTCCTCGACCGCTGGCGGCCACACCATCAACGGCAACACTACGTTTACGAGCAACACGGCGACCCACGCGACGAGCGCTGGCGGCGCGCTCTACATTGCTCCGTCAACGAACGTCACGATGGCGAATCTGACCTTCACGTCCAATACGACCTCCGGCAGCGTGGGCGGCGGCGCGATAGCTTTACTTCCCAATAACAGTTTTCCGGCTTCCACGCCGACCTATAGTCTAAACACCATCACGTTCACGAAGAATCAGGCCACCAACAATTCAGCCCCCGGCGGCGCGATTCTTCACACTTCGCCCGGCCCGATATCAATTACAAACGCCACCTTTGGTACTTCAACAATCGGGGACGGCAACTCTGCGGGCAGCAACGGCGGCGCACTGGCGCTCATCGGTACGGGAGCGCCGACCTTGAGCGGCACGCTCTCTTTCAGGCGCAACCAGTCCGTCAATGGTTCGGGAGGCGCTATCCATAGCACCTCTGGCGGCAGCATCACTCTCAGTAACGTGCCCTTCGAGAACAACACGGCGGCAAACGGCGGCGCGCTCTCTTTCGCTGGCGGCGGCAGCGTCACCCTGAGCGGCACCACCAACTTCAACGCCAATCAGGCGACCAACGGTTCGGGCGGTGCCATCGTCGGCTCTGGAAACGGCGGCATCACCATCACGCAACTGTCCTTGACGAACAACTCGGCGACCGTCAACGGCGGCGCTATCGCGTTCACCTCCAACGCGGGCGTGCACAGCATCCAGCGCTGCACCATCACCAACAATTCGGTGACGGGCGGCACGGGCGGCGGCGGCGCTATCTCCGTCGGCCATACCGGAACAGTCAACGCCAACTTCAACCGCTTTGTTAATAACACGGCTGCCACACCGTCCAACGGTCTGACAGTCCGGCGCACCAGCGGCACATTTAACGCCGAGAATAACTGGTGGGGATTCAACAATGGCCCCGGCCCGAATCACGCCTCCGGCACGATTGACTCTTCGCCGTGGCTGCAACTGAAGTTGACAGCCTCGCCGACCACCATCTCGGTCACGCAGTCGACCGCGCTGACGGCAAGCTTCCTGACCAACTCGGATAACACAGCCGTCACGCTCGCCAATCTTGTGACGCTCATCGGCCAGCCTGTTGTCTGGGACGGCGGAACGCTGGGCAGTATCTCCGGCGCGGAGACAACGATTCAATCAGACGGCATGGCAAACTCCACCTTCACGGCGGGCTGCACGGGCGGCACGGCTGCCCCGACCGCCACCGTTGATACCAACGGAACGGCGACGACGAACATCACCGTCAATAAGTTCCCGACGACGACCGCGCTGACATCCAGCGTCAACCCGTCGAAGTTCGGTCAGCAGATAACTTTCACGGCTACCGTTTCAACCACGGGCGTCGGCTGCGCTATCCCTGCGGGGCAGGTGCAGTTCAAAGACAACGGCAACAACATCGGCAGCCCAGTCAATCTGTCGTCCGCGTCCGCGCAAATCAATGTCTCTAATCTGACGGTGGGCAATCACACCATCACCGTCGATTATCTGGGCAACGCGACTTACGACATCTCTACGGGTTCGCTCACGGGCAATCCGCAGGTTGTCGAAAAGGGCGATACCACGACTGCTGTGACATCGAGCGTC
The DNA here is from genome assembly GCA_036387475.1 of Pyrinomonadaceae bacterium. Taxonomy (GTDB): domain Bacteria; phylum Acidobacteriota; class Blastocatellia; order Pyrinomonadales; family Pyrinomonadaceae; genus DASVTR01. Next base: position 391,386 of record DASVTR010000016.1, read on the forward strand.
AACCCGTCGAAGTTCGGTCAATCCGTGACCTTCACGGCCACTATCGCCGCCGTCCTTCCGTCGGTCGGCACGCCCGGCGGAACGGTTCAGTTCAAAGACGGCGTTAACAACCTCGGCTCTCCCGTTACGGTGACGGCTGGCTCGGCTCAGTTGATACTTTCCAACCTCGCGGTTGGTAATCACAACATCACCGCCGTCTATTCCGGCGACGGCAACTTCAACACTAGCACCGGCACGCTCACGGGCGATCCGCAGGTAGTTCAGAAGGGCGACACCACGACGGTCGTCGTCTCAAATCTGAATCCAGCCACCGCCGGTCAGACCATAACCTTCACGGCAACAGTCGCCGCCGTTCTTCCGGCTGCCGGCACGCCGGGCGGAACGGTTCAGTTCAAAGACGGCGGCAACAACCTCGGCTCTCCCGTCGCGCTCAGCGGCGGAACGGCGCAGTTAATGACTTCCGCCTTGACTGTCGGTAATCACACTATCACCGCAGACTATTCGGGTGATGGCAACTTCAACACGAGCACCGGCTCGATGGTGGGCAATCCGCAGGTGGTTACCAACCCGCTGACCATCGCCGATATCTCCATCGCCGAAGGCAACATCGGCAGCGTCGTGGCGACCGTTACAGTCAGCCTCGTCGCTCCGGCCACGGCTCCCGGCGTGACCTTCGACATCGCCACGCAGGACGACTCAGCGACATCTCCTGCTAATTACACGGCCATCAATCTGACGGGCGAGACAATCGCCGTCGGAGTGCAGACCAAGACCTTCCAGATTACTATTCCGAGCGACATCGTGCGCGAACCGAACCGCAGGTTCTTCGTCAATGTCACCAACGCGACCAATGCCTCCATTACGGATGGTCAGGCCATTGTCACCATCGTTGATGACGAGCCGACGCGCAGCGATTTCGATAACGACGGCAAGGCCGATGCTGCCGTTTGGGATCCCTCAAACGGCAACTGGCTCGTCGTCAATACCTCGACCGGCCAGAACGCATCCTTAGCTCAAAGCTGGGGTCTCGGCAGTCTCGGCGACATCCCCGTTCCGGGCGATTACGACGGCGACCAGAAAGTGGACGTTGCAATCTTCCGTCCATCGGAGGGCAGCTGGTACATCATCTATACCACCAGCGGCGGCTCTGTCAGCGGTTGGGGACAAAACGGCGACGTGCCTGTGCCCGGCGACTACGACGGCGATGGACGCACCGATTTGGCCGTCTGGCGTCCCCTTGAGGGCAACTGGTACATCCGCCTGAGCAACAACGGGACACCTCTGACCAGCGTTCGCGGCTGGGGTATCTCGACTGACAGGCCGGTGGTGGGAGACTTCGATGCCGACGGCAAGACGGACATTGCAATCTTCCGCCCGTCGGAAGGCACTTGGTACATCATCAACAGCAGCACAAATACGCTGACGCAGCAAAGCTGGGGCGTCGCCTCTGATGAGCTTGTGCCGAGCGACTATGATGGTGACGGTAAGACGGACGTGGCAGTCTGGCGTCCTTCGGAAGGTTGCTGGTACATACGCAAGAGCAGCGGTGGCACTACGGTCAAGAACTGGGGCGACCCGACAGACATCCCTGTGCCGACCAACTACGATGGCGACAACAAAACAGACATCGCCGTCTGGCGTCCTTCGGAAGGTACTTGGTACATCATTAACAGTTCGACCAACACCGTCAACCAGCAAAGCGTCGGGACACCCGATAACATCCCTGTGCCCTCGGCCTACCAGCCGTAGCACAGGCCAGCGCAACACAAAAACATGGGCCGCGTGAGGTTGCAACCTCACGCGGCCCATGTTTTTTATGAAAGGATAAATGAACGGCTTGCGCTTCGCCCAAAGACTCTCTTACATCCCGCTCGGACGTGGCAACGGCTCCTTGAACAGATTGTTAAAGGCGCGTTTGGCGTCCACCTGGCTGCGTTGCTGAAATTCCTTGACCCAGTTTGAGACGGTGGCTTTAATCGCGCTACGCGAAGAATCCGCCGTCTGGGGCTGCTGTTGCGTTGCCCTCTCTTTTTCGCCAAGACTGGCCGCTTTATGTCCGCCTTTGATGATTCTGACAAGAGGTTTCATCGCCATGATGCTTTCCGCGCTCCTTCGATGTAAATACGCCTTCTATCTCTATAACGCGGAAAGCGGGGCGAATATAAATCACTCCGCCAAAAAAAAATTCTGCGGGCGCGTAAGTCAGCTCAGGCTGAACGGGCTGTTAAGAGTGAGCTACAAAAGCCCACTCAACGCTTTGCGCCTTGAGTTTTTCTTTTTTGCGCCTCCAGTGTGAAACGTTGGTTTTCTCGCAAAGGCGTTAAGATAAAACCGAAGGCGCAAAGTTTTGAGTTGGGCTGTATCGTGAGTTTTGAAATCAGTTCCAGGTATCCTGTCAACGGCTAGCGGCGGCGGCAACGGCGTCGTTATAGCTTTGAGAAACTTCATCCCGGCCCGTAATCCCCAGCTTCAGGTCGTGCAGGAGGCCGTCTTCCAGCCCGTAAATCCAGCCGTGGACGGATAATTCCTGCCCGCGCTCCCAAGCCTGTTGGACAATCGTCGTCTGGCACACGTTGACGACCTGCTCTATGACGTTGAGCTCGCAAAGCTGTCGCGCACGCTGCTCGTCGTCGCTCGCTTGCGCTAACAGGCGGGAGTGTTTCTGCACTACGTCCTGCACGTGGCGCAGCCAGTTGTCTATCAACCCCAGCTTGCTGTTGGCGAGCGCGGCCCGCACGCCGCCGCAGCCGTAATGACCGCAGACGATGATGTGCTTGACGGCGAGCGCTTCCACCGCATACTGAATCACAGACAGGCAGTTGAGGTCTGTGTGGACGACCACGTTGGCGACGTTTCTGTGAACGAACATCTCGCCCGGCGAGAGGCCGACGAGCATGGAGGATGGCACGCGGCTGTCCGAGCAGCCTATCCACAAATAAGCGGGCGTTTGCTGGAGGGCCAATCGCTTGAAAAAATCCGCATCGGAAGCCTTGATTTTCGCAGCCCACGCACGATTGTTCTCAATCAGGTCGTTTAAGTTTTTCATGCTGTAAGTTTGCTGTCGAAGTATGTATGAACGCGGGGCATTGTAATTCACTGGCGGCGGTCGCACAACAGATGGGCCAAGTTTTCTGTCCAGCAGGGAAAGAAAAGCGAGCGACCCATTTATGTTAAAGAGGAGTTCGGACATTAGCCGAACTCCTCTCTCCAAGCGGTGTGACGAGTTGAATCGGGTTTTCGGGTTTAGTGACGCCCTTGAACCAGACGGCGCGTATTCGGTGCGCGCTTGATTGCCGGAACGGTCAGGCGGCGCAGCCCGCCAATTTGTTCGACGACGTGCTCGGCGGACATCATCGCTCCCTCCTGCCAGCCCGGCAGGGTAGAGACCTGATCTCCGACCATAAAGAAACGGTTGCGATCAGGGGCTAAGAGTCGCGCGTAGGCTTTAGTATCTTCCGCGCTGGTCGGACTCCAATCGGCCCAGCCGCCGCGCTCGTTCGGGACGTTGTGCCAGGCGACGGAGATGGCTTTGTCAGATGGCACGATGCGCTCGTCTGCAAACTCCGGGTGAAACTTCACGGCGTCGGCGCGTCCGGCCTTGATGCGTTCTTGCAGCGTCATCTTGCCGAAGTTGATGGCGTCAGTGTCGTAGTTGTAGACGCCTGTGAGCGTGCCGTTGCGTGTGAAATAGTCGTACGACGGATACCACATCTGCGTCATCATGTTAGTCGTGTAGCTGATGCCGCCGTAAATCTGATACTTGTTCGATTCCCAGAAACGCTCGTTGGCCTGCCAGCCGAGCTTGCAGGTCGGAGCAAAGTTACCGCGCTCAACGGCTGCGCGGTAATCGGGCGAGAAGTTGGCCTTAACCTTCTTCGCGTCTTCGTGTAGCAGAGGCAGAGGGATATTGCTGATGCAGTAGTCGGCCTTAACGCTTTCCTGCTGACCCGAAAGCGAATCGCGGTAGAAGATTGAAACGCCGTCCGCCTCAATCCTGATTTCCTGTACCTCGGATTGATACTTGATGAGATAACCAATCTTGCGTTTGAATCCTTCGACAATCTGATCCATGCCGCCGACGGGTTGAAAGAGCGTCGGCTGCCACTCGTATTCAAACGATTGGTAAAAGCGATTCTGCCAGAAACCGGAGTTGAGCAGGTCTTGGAGCTTGAGCCGCGTCTCCGGCTCGCAAGGCTCGTAGACCGTCATCGGCCTCTCGCAACCGGAACGTGTCGAGCCGCTATATTGAAAACAGCTTACGCATTCCCTGTCGCAGTTCAAACACTCCTGACAAGAGCTATTGCATTTACTGCAACTGGGCTTACCGCATTTCTTGCACGCGTCTGCCTCGCCCAGATCGCCGAAGACTTTCAAGAGGCAGAGCAGTTCATTGCGGTCTCCCTCATCCAACTCCTGATTAAGAGCGTTCTGGTTGGTGGCCTTCGACAGCATCTCCGCTATGTAGCCCTGCATGTCGTAGGTGATGCGTCGCCTGATTTGCGCTTTGCCGCCGAAAGCCTTGTCGCTCTGGAACAGATTAGCCATCGTCTCCATGATGTAGACTTCGAGCTTCACGTCCAATTGCTGGCAGTAATGGAGCACCCGCCTGTGATGATAGGGCAACCGACCCGGCCCCATGTTCAGATAGAGACCCTCATCGAAATTACAAACCTGCCTGACCGTGCCGTGCTCCTGGCTCTGCTCTATAATGACGCTGCCCCGCCGCGCCGTGTGGTTGCGCCCCCCTGCGCGGTCTTGCGATTCAAGTATCTGGCAACGATAGCCCGCACGCACGAGTTCGTAGGCAGCGGTCAGCCCACCGATGCCAGCGCCCAGGATGATTACAGTCTTGCCCGCGCCTGAGCCTTGCGGGAGTTTGGGTGGGCCAGCCCACGCTTCGGGGATGTTAATGAGTCCGAGCGCGGTCATCGTCTCGTAGAGCGCGACGGACCCACCGGCTAAACCGACCCGCTCCAAAAAGCGTCTTCGCGTCAAACCCTTCTTTGAATCGGTCATCTCTGCCTCCTCCTTCTTAGGGTTAGTATTGGTTTGAAAATGCTGTTTAAGGCTGGACTGTAGTTAGAACAGAAAACCGCTCCCGCAGAATCTTCAAGTTCAATTCCCGCAGAGCGTATGAGACGACCCCTTTGTTCGTTTTCGAGGCCGCCGGATTAGCAAACCGCCCCGGATCGAATTAGCTTTTAAGGTGTTAGAGGAACACACAGCGGTTACTGGCCGGGATGCCAAAAAAAGATGCTGTGGCAAAGATGATACTCTCGCTATGAAGACGAAGGCAAGATTTTTGCTTTAGCGGCGCGATTCATTTTAGGAGTAATCAAATACTCGATTGCGAGCGTTCGACCAAGAGCATCTTCTCTGTTACGCCGCACGCGTTATACAATCCTCGCGTGATGCCGAAATTCAATCTCACTCGACGACAGTTTTTGAGCGGACTAGCCGCAGCACCCCTTGTTGCCCTCTCGGCCACAACCGCCTACGCCAGTTTCATAGAGCCTTATTCTTATCAACTCTCACAGACGGACATTTTCATACGCGATTTGCCCGCAGCCTTCGACGGCTTTCGCATCGCGCAGATTTCCGACGTTCATCACAGCCGCCTCGTTTCCATCAGTGAAGTGCAACGAGTCGTCTCGTTAGCCCAGAGCGTTAAACCAGACCTGATAGCGCTGACCGGCGACTACACCACGGCCTACCGTCGTTACATAGAGCCTTGCGCGGAAGCACTCGGCGCTTTGAGCGCGCCCGAAGGAGTCTGGGCCGTGCTCGGCAATCACGACCATTACACAGACCCGCAGTTGACCGCGCGAGCGCTCGAACGCGCTCACATACGAGTTCTCAACAACGCCAATACAGCCATCCGGCGCGGGGGCGATGTCCTGCAACTCATCGGGATTGACGATTGGGATTGGAATGGAACTGATTGGCCGCGCGCCTTCCACGGCGTAGACCGCAAACGCTCAAGCGTCCTGCTCTCGCATCAACCGCGCGTCCTCGATCTGGCCGAAACGGAAAACGTCTCGCTCATCATCAGCGGCCACACACACGGCGGCCAGGTCAGGCTGCCCTTCATCGGCGCGCCCGCTCGCTTCTCAAAACAACTTAAATACCTGCGCGGTCTTTACGAGCGCAACAACACGCAGCTTTACGTCTCGCGCGGCACAGGCGTCATCGGCCTGCCCGTACGCTTCGGCGTGCCCCCCGAAATCGCCATCCTGCGTTTAAGAAAAAGAAGTGATGAGTGATGAGTAATTCGTAAAGGCAGAATTCAGGAGACAGGAGACAGAAGAAAAGAAAATCAGAATAAAAACGGTTTCAGCCTCTTCTTCTGGCTTCTGGATTCTGACTCCTGAATTCTGCTTTTCCGAATTACTTATCAGTAAAGCGTTATTGTTCGTTGTCCTGTTGAGAGCGGCGTCGTGAGCGACGCTCATCATGGCGGGCTTTGCGCTCCAGTTCCATCTGTTCAAGCTTCGTGCGTTGCTCCGGCGTTAGGATTGCGACTACTTCGCCGCGTGCGCGCTGCATCGCCTCGCGTATCTCCACGCGTAGTTGCTTGGCACGTGCTCTTGTTTCTTCAGACGGCGTGCCCTGCTCGTACAATTGCTGCAACGCTTCGCGCTGCGGCCTAGTGCTCTCACTGAAACGCTCTGAGATGGCGCGGGCTTGCGACTGCTGCGCGTCCGTCAGATTCAACTCGCGCAGGGCGCGCATCATGCCCATCATCTTGTGACCGCGCCTGCCCCCACGCTCTCCACGCCGCCCTTCACGCTGCATTCTGTCAGGCGCGCCGTCCTGCTGTGCTGTCCCCGTCTGCTGCGCGTAGGCTGCGCTTGCGCCGAAGGCCAGCGCAATGACGAGTCCGAGGCAGACTCCCTTTAACTTGCTGTACAAAGACATCTGTTTAGTTCTCCTTAACTTTAAATACCAATTCAAAATTGCCGGTTGCGCCGCCAGAGCTTCAACTTGCTGTGAGCGCACCCCGACCAACGCTCTACCTTTAGACGTGCGAAGTCCGCCTTTAGTCTGAAAACCAACTGGCGGCCCAAAGAAAATAGATTGACTCGTCGTTGTTAGCGGTGTATAAATCACTTTACACTGCAAAGTCAAGGTGGCTAAAGTCAGTGCATGAACATGTTTGCCACCAATCTCGCATGGGATTGTGAGTTTTTTGTGAGATGGCAAAACCCGTATACCCAAGTTACAATGGCAGCGAAATGAAATTCTTACAGACTATCAACTCGCCAGCAGACCTGCGCCGTTTGCGTCCTGAGCAATTGCAGGATGTCGCAAACGAGATTCGCCAGTTCATTCTGGAAACGATGGCACGCATCGGCGGACACACAGGCGCTTCGCTCGGAGCAGTGGAACTGGGTGTCGCGCTTCATTACGCATTCGATACTCCGACCGACCGCGTTGTCTGGGACGTGGGTCATCAAGCCTACGCGCACAAAATCCTGACGGGACGCCGCGACCAGCTTTCGACCATCAAGCAGTATGGCGGATTGTCGGGCTTTCTCAAGCGAGAGGAGTCCGAATACGACACGTTCGGTGCTGGACACGCTTCGACCTCTCTTTCCGCTGCGCTCGGAATGGCAATTGCGCGCGACCGCCAGAATCAGTCGCATCACGTCTGCGCCATCATCGGTGATGCGAGCCTCGCGGGTGGGATGGCGATGGAGGCGATTAATCAGGCGGGCCACTTAAAGACGCGGCTCATCGTGCTCTTAAACGATAACGAGATGTCCATTGCTCCGGCGGTCGGCGCGTTGACGGGTTATCTCAATCGCTTGCGCGGCGCGCAGGGCTATCATCGCTTTAAAGATGAAGTGGGCGAAACCCTGCTCTCCATTCCGACTTTCGGCGAACGCCTGCATCACGCCGCCAAGACGGTGAAGGATGCGCTGGCGGCTGCCGTATTGCCGGGGGCGCTCGTCAGCGAGCTTGGCTTCAAGTACATAGGCTACGTAGATGGTCATAATCCGCGCGCTCTCGTCGCCGCTTTGCGCGAGGCGCAGCAGGTCAAGGATGGGCCGGTCATCGTTCATGCGCTGACGACTAAGGGCAAGGGTTATCCGGCGGGCGAGAAGAATTATTATGCCTGGCACGCGACCGGGCCATTCGAATTAGCGACGGGCCAGCCCATCAAATCTGCGAAGCCGTCGGCTCCGGCTTACACAGCCGTCTTCGGCAAAACAATGTGCGAATTGATGGCGAAGGATGAATCAATCGTCGCATTAACGGCGGCGATGCCGGACGGCACGGGCATAGATCAGGTCTTGGAAGAGTTTCCGGAACGCGCCTTCGATGTCGGTATCGCAGAGCAGCACTGCGTCACGTTCGCGGGCGGGATGGCCTGCGAGGGCTTAAAGCCCGTCGTCGCCGTTTATTCTACCTTCCTGCAACGCGCTTTCGACCAGGTGATGCACGACATCTGCATACAGAAGTTGAACGTGACGTTCGCAATGGATCGCGCCGGAATCGTCGGCGGCGATGGGCCAACGCATCATGGCCTGCTCGACATAGCTTACTTACGTCCGATGCCCAACATGATCGTCATGGCCCCAAAGGACGAGGGCGAGATGCGCGACATGATGTTGACGGCCATCGAATACAACGGCCCTGCGGCGTTGCGCTATCCGCGCGGCAACGGCGTCGGCTGCGACATCAGCCGCGCGCCGCAGGTGTTGGAGATTGGCAAAGGCGAAATCCTGCGCGACGGCGGCGGAGACGTGGCGATTGTCGCCTACGGCTCGATGGTCTATCCGTCTTTGAAGGCGGCGGAGCAACTGGCAGCAGACCGCATTGAAACGACGGTCGTCAACGCGCGTTTCGTTAAACCCCTGGACGCAGAGTTGCTGCTAGCGCTGGCGCGCACGCGGCGGCTCATCGTGACCGTCGAAGAAGCCTATCTAGCGGGCGGGTTCGGCTCTGCTTTGATGGAGCTTTTGGAAGAGAACGGCTTGCAGGATCAGGTGCGCGTCGTGCGTATGGGCGTGCCTGACCGCCTCGTTACACACGGCGACCCGAAACTCCTGCTCGCCAAGTACGGCCTCGATGCAGACGGCATCTACACACGCGTCAAGGAGAGCATAGAGGTGCTCGAAGACCGCCGCGCCAAGCGCCAGAAAGTTAGATAAAAGATGAACGCGGAACGCTGAACGATGAACTGAAAAGCGCTTGTCTTTCAGTTCATCGTTCAGCGTTCCTACTTCCTACTTGCTCGTAGCGCTCGCCCGTTGTAGCAAATGGGCGAGCGCATCGCTTTTATGCACGAGATGGGAGCAGTTGACCGCTGTCGAGCCTACTTCCGTGCCCTGTTTTGCATCAAAGTTTTGCGCGGAAGGGCGTATTTACAGCGGTTTATTGATTGTGCTCAATCGCGTCCTAGCGTGGCCCTGTTTTTGCTACAGTAAAATAGCGAAATCACAATGATGTGGTCTGTCAGTGCCAATTATTTAAGAGCGACCTTTAAAACGAGATGGAACAGAGACGAAAAATTATTGTCCCGACCGGAACTGAAGCGGACGAGACGCTCTCGACGCCTCATTTTGTTGATGATGACGCGACTCTTCTGGCGCGTCCCGTCGTGCCTTTGACCGAACCCGTCGAGTTGCCGCCCGACGTTCATACGGAATCCTACGCCGCTGCGTACGCACCGCGTGCTGCTGCTACGGCGTCGCCGTGGAAACGCTCGACCTTAATTCTGATTATTCTCGCCGCCGTCTGTGTCGGCATCGCCAGCGGCCTTGCCATTGGTCTTTACCAGAGCCGTCAGAAAGCACCCGCTGCCCCGGTCGCCGCCCAGCCAGGCGTGACTGAGCCGCAAGGGGCAACGCAGCCGCAGACAGAGCCTGTGCAATCCGTGCGCGTGAATCAGCCGGAGGAGCAGGAAGAGGCAGAGCCGGAGCAGGAAACAGAGATTGCTGCCGTGCCTTCGGAGGAAGAGACGCCGGAGAGAAATACGAAGGACAATTCCGCCGACGAGGCTCGCCGCGAGGATAAGCAGGCGTCGCGCGATAACCGTAAGCGCGACGAAGAGCGCGTTCCGCCCCAAGCTGTGCCCGAAAATGCTCCCGCAGATTATTCCGTGATGGATGAACGCGACGAAAGAATGGAGCGTAGGGAGCGTCGTCGTGAAGAGAGAAGAGAAGCGCGCCGCGCCGAGCGTCGTCGTCAGCGCGAAGAGGATGAGCCGCAGTACGTTCCGCGCAACGTCGAACGCGCACGCCAGGAGATAAATCGTATCAGAGACATCTTCGAGGGTCGCCAGCCGTAAGGAAGGCAAAAGTAAAAAAGTAAAAGGCAAAAGTGGAGAAGCCGCTGTTTAATAAACGGGCTTCTCCAAACTTTTGCCTTTTACTTTTACCGCTTGTCTTCTCTTTGTCTTTTTACTTTTGCCTTTTACCTTTTTATAGTGTTTGCGAATGAAGCGAGAGCGGATAGACAAGCTGCTGGTGGAGCGTGGGCTGGCCGAGTCGCGTACTAAAGCGCAGGCGCTGGTGATGGCAGGCGTCGTGCTGATTGACGAACAGCGTGTTGATAAGCCTTCGTTGATGGTGGCGCTCGACGCGCGCTTGCGCGTTAAGGGCACGGACGATCCGGCATCACGTTACGTCGGGCGCGGCGGCCTAAAATTAGAAGCGGCGCTGCGTGAGTTCCGTGTTGAGGTAGGTGGATTGACGTGCCTCGACGTTGGCGCTTCGACCGGAGGTTTTACAGATTGCCTGTTGCAGCACGGCGCGCGTCGCGTCGTCGCCGTTGATGTCGGGCATAATCAACTAGACTGGCGCTTGCGACAGGATGCGAGAGTGGAGGTACACGAAGGCACGAACGCGCGCTATCTGCGCCCGGAAGATTTTCAGGAACAGTTTGAATTGGCGGTGATGGATGTCTCATTCATCTCCGCGACAAAGGTGCTGCCAGCAATCGTTCCGCTATTGACCGCTGGCGGGCGAATCATTACGCTCATCAAACCGCAGTTTGAAGTCGGGCGCGGAGAGGTGGGCAAAGGCGGCATCGTCAAAGACCCTCTGCAGCAGCAGCGCGTCGTCGAAGAAGTGAACGCGGCGGCGACGGCCCTGAATCTGCGCGTCGGCGGCACGATCGAATCACCGATTCGCGGAACAGACGGCAATCTGGAATTTCTTGCGCTTTATGAAAAGGTCTCTGGATGAGCGTTCTAAACGTTGAGCAGTCAGCGCTCGCGCGATTGCAACGCGTGAAGGCTTCCTATCAAACAGTCGTTAAGCTGAACTACGAGCATCGGGCGGCGGATTGCCGTGTGTGTCCAACCGCCGGAGTCTGCTGTACCGATGCTCATTTCGTCAACGTACACATCACGAGGCTCGAAGCCGTCGCCATCCGCGAAACCTTGCGGTGCACACCGCGACTGACCGAAACTGAGCGCAAAAGTGTTTACCTGCGGGCAAGGGAAATGGTCGAGCGTTACGATTTGCGCGCAAGCGGCGACACGTTCCGGCAGACCTATTCCTGCCCGCTCTTTGAGCCGCAAGCTGGCTGCCTCGTACACGCACGCGCCAAGCCCGCGCCCTGCATTCAACACGCCTGCTACGAAAACTGGGAAGACCTTCCGCCCGCGAGCCTTCAATCACGCACGGAGCATCGCGTCGAGCAGTTGAACACAGAAGTCTACGGCGCTGCCTGGGCCTGGCTGCCCACACCGCTCTGGCTCACACTCGTTGACCCATTTTCTAACGGCGCAGAGCTTGCACGCCTCGCGCGCGTGTGGAGCGAGAGGCGCAAGCAGCGCGTGCCTCATCCCGGAGGATTGAGCGGCGGCACACACAAGAAGCGTATGAGCCTGCCTGTCATCAATCAATCTCTGATGCGGTTTTAGTAGACGCTTGAGATGCCGCTGTTGCGCCCGGCCATGCCAGAAGATGAGCCTGCAATCCTTTCGTTAATTGACGAATCACGATTGACGGAGATTGTTGACACCCCAGAGCCTACCTGAGTATCATCCGAGCCGTCTCTGAATCATCATTAACAGGACGGAAAGCCCCCTTTAGCTTTTAAGAGCGTTTGTGAGGGAAAGCTGCGACACGTGCCATCTTGGGCATGAGCGCGCTCTTGGCCCACGTGTAAAATTGAGCTTATGCCAACTTCACACATTCGCCGGGTCGGCGTGGTCATCAAGCCGCAATTGCGGGAGGCCGTTCCGACGTTGCGTGGTTTGGCCGAGTGGCTGGACGTGCGTGGCGTTCGCCTTCTCGGCGGGCCGGAGATTGAACAGGCGCGCTCTGAGTGCGGAGCGGGCCACGTCATTGACATCGTTACGCACGACGAAATGGCACGAAGCGTCGATCTGGTCGTTGCGCTCGGCGGCGATGGGACGATGATCGCAACAGCGCGGTTGCTGGCCGAGGTGGACGTGCCTGTGCTCGGCATCAACTACGGCACGCTCGGCTATCTGGCAGAGTTTCGCAGCGAAGAGATGTTTACGGGATTGGAGGCGGTCTTCAGCGGCGAGTATCACGTCGAGGAGCGCGTTCGGCTCGCCGTCGAGGTCTTTCGCGAAGAGACATTATTGATGCACAACCGCGTGCTCAACGATGTCGTCGTCAACAAGTCTGCGCTGGCCCGCATCATACACATCGAAGCATATCTGAACCACCAACTGATTAGCGCCTTTCGCGCCGACGGCCTGATTATCTCAACGCCGACGGGTTCGACCGCCTACAATCTCTCGGCTGGCGGCCCCGTTATCTATCCTTCGATGAACGCCGTCGTGATTACACCCATCTGCCCCTTCACGCTCTCGGATCGACCGCTGGTCGTGCCCGACGACGCGTTGATCGAAGTCCTCTTAAAGACACCGAACGAAGAAGTGTTTTTAACTCTCGACGGGCAGGTCGGACTCCCCTTACAGGTCGGAGACCGCATCCTGATTCGCAAGAGCCACATGTCTTTCAAAATCGTGCAGCCGCCCAATCGCAACTACTTTGAAGTGCTGCGCGAAAAACTGCGGTGGGGAAAGTAAGTGCAGAATTCAAGAGTCAGAATCCAGAAGCCAGAAGAAGAGGCTGCAACCACTTTTGTTTTTCTTTTCAACTAGCTTCTGGCTTCTCACTTCTGAATTCTGCCTTCCGAATCACTTAACTTGGAGTTGAGATGGCTGATAAAAAAGATGAGAAGGGTTTGACGCAGCCTGAGATTAAGTCGGATGCGTTTGAGCGCGAGGTGACGACAGACCTGGACGACGAGACGCCTGATCGCCCGAAGGGAATGGCGCTGCATACGCGCATCCTGATCGGGCTGGCGGTGGGTGTGGTCGCAGGAGTGACGGTCAACGCGCTGGTCGGCGGCGAGCATCCGCGCGTCGCCTGGATTGTCACGAACATCACAGAGCCTGTGGGCCAACTCTTTTTGAGACTGCTGCTGATGATTGTCGTGCCGCTCGTCTTCTCTTCTTTAGTGGTCGGCGTCGCAGGCATCGGCGACATACGTAAGCTGGGGCGCGTCGGGCTGAAATCCTTCGCCTACTGTCTCGTCGTTTCAGCCATCTCGGTCGTCATCGGGCTGACGCTCGCCAACACAATCAGGCCGGGCGACCGCATTGACCGCGACACCGCCGCAAAAATCGAACAGCGCTACAGCACGGATGCGAAGAAGCGCGTCGAAGATCAAAATAAGGCGAGCGAGGCCAACAAAGATTCGGCTCTCCTGCAAGTCGTAAAAACCATCGTGCCGTCGAATCCTGTGGCGGCTGTCGCCAGTGAGACGCCGAACATGCTGCACCTGATGTTCTTCGCGCTCATCATCGGCGTCGCCATCACGCTCATCCCGGTTGAGGTGACCGCGCCTCTCCTGCGCGGCTTGCAGGGGCTTTATGAAGTGACGGCGAAGATTATCGAAATCATCATGAAGTTTGCGCCGTATGCGGTCGCCTGCCTGCTCTTTAACAACACGGCGCGCTTTGGCCTAGACCTCTTGACGGCGCTCGGATGGTTTGTCGTGACGGTTCTGTTGGGGCTATCAATACAGATGTTCGGCGTCTATTCGCTCTCCGTCTATTTCCTTTCGCGCATCAGCCCGCTCGATTTTTTCCGGCGCATCAAGACCGTCATCCTGACGGCCTTTTCGACCTCTTCATCGAACGCTACGCTGCCGACGGCGCTTCGCATTTCGGAAGAGAATTTGGGCGTGCCGCAGGAGATTAACAGTTTCGTGCTGACAGTCGGAGCGACGGCCAACCAGAACGGGACTGCCCTTTATGAAGGCGTCACGGTGCTCTTTCTGGCGCAACTGGCCGGGATTGATTTGAGTTTCGTACAGCAGTTGGCTGTCGTCTATCTGGCAATCCTTGGCGGCATAGGGACGGCGGGCGTGCCTTCGGGTTCGATTCCTTTCATCATCGGCGTGCTGGTGACCATCAACGTCAATCCGGCGCTGATCGCCATTATTCTCGGCGTTGATCGCATCCTCGATATGTGCCGCACGACCTTGAACGTAGCGGGCGACATTACGGCGGCGACCTACGTTGCACGAAGCGAGGGCTACGAGCTATTGAAACATCACGAACCGGCGATTGTTCACGCGGGCGTCGCCAGCCCGCGCGCCGGACATTAAAGCGAAATGAAAACATTCCCTGACGCGTGTGAAAGTGTACGGGAATGATTCTTGACGGGCGGCCTCGCTTTCCCGTTCACAAAAGACGAAAAGCACGCGCGGCCTCAGGTTTACGCCGCGCGTTCTCATTTTCGCTTGCCTTACGGAGCGCGCGGAACAGCAGGTGCAAGAGAGTCGCTGGTTAAGCCGTTTAAGTTCTGCTCTATCGCTCCGATTGTCATTCCTCGCGGAAGCTGTTTTGGACTCGCGCCACTGGCGGACGCTGGCTTTCGGCGCACAGCCGGTTAGGCGCTTTGCTTGAGGAGATAAGCTGAAATGATCTTCCCGATAGGCGACGACAATTCCGACCGCACGATTACGCCGCTGGTCAACTATCTGCTGATTGCGATTAACATACTGGTCTTCGTTTTCCTGCAAGGAATGGGCAACAATGAAAAGTTTACTTACGCTTTTTCGACCGTGCCGCAGGAGATTAGAACCGGGCAGGATGTGGATAAGCCCGTGCCAGTCGAAATCGCAGGGCAGCGTGGAACAATCAATCTTGAGCCGACGCCCGGCTCTGTTTACCTGACGCTCTTGACCTCCATGTTCATGCACGGCGGCTGGATGCACCTGCTGGGAAACATGCTCTTCCTCTGGATATTTGGTGACAATCTCGAAAACGCGCTCGGACGAGTAAGGTATCTACTCTTCTACCTTGCGACCGGGTTAATAGCATCGCTCGCGCACGTCATCTCGACGTTTGTGCTGGGCGACAATCCGTATATTCCCAGCCTCGGCGCATCGGGAGCGATTTCAGGAGTGATGGGCGGCTACCTGCTCTTGTTTCCGAAGCGGCAGGTGCGCGTGATTATGTTCCGCATGCTGACGAACGTCCCGGCCATCGTTGCTATCGGGCTGTGGTTCGTCTTTCAACTCATCAGCGCTTTTGGCGTCATCGGCGCAGGCCCGCAATCGAGCGGCGGCGTGGCCTTCATGGCACACATCGGCGGCTTCATCGCCGGGCTGGTGCTCGTCAAGCTTTTCGCCATCGGGCGCAGTAGCGCTGGGCCAAAACCGGCTTATTGAACAAGGGGGATTCAAGCGGCGAGGTCGAACATCGTGCCAGCCGCTTCCGGCTCTAAATTTCAAGTAAGGAGAAACAAACATGGCTACGGATACGGATGATGTCATCTCGACACTCAACAATTTAATCGAAACCTGCAAGGACGGGCAGAACGGTTTTCAGACCGCTGCCGACGGCGTCAAGAACAGCGAGCTAAAGACGCTCTTTCATACTTATGCACAACAGCGCGCGCAGTTCGCCGGTGAGTTGCAAACTGAAGTACGGCAGTTGGGCGGCGACCCCGAAAACACTGGCAGCGTCGCAGCCAGCCTGCATCGCGGCTGGATCAACATCAAGTCTGCCGTCACCGGCGAAGACGAAGGCGCGGTGATCGCCGAGTGTGAGCGCGGCGAAGATTCTGCCGTCAGAAACTACAAGGATGCGCTGGCAGAGAATCTGCCGGAGAACATTCGCTCTATCGTGCAAAGCCAGTACACGCAGGTGCAGGAAGCGCATGACCGCATCCGCTCGCTTGAGAGGGCGAGCAGCACAGGCGCATAAAACATAAGTCCAAAGTCCAAAACTCAAAGTCCAAAGTCAGAAACACAGTCTTGACTTTGGACTTTGAGCTTTAGGCTATCTTTGCTTTTACCTTTCGCCTTTTTACTTTTACCTTCTTGAGCGGGTAAGATCGGTTTTTGAAGTTCAAGGAGCAGTTGAAATGCCTATCACCGAGACCGTTTTGCCGCCCGTTAATACACAAGCGCTTGATATTCGCTCGACGCCGCGCGAGGAGATGAACCTTTTTCCGCTCGATACCTTCGCTTACGAATATGTCGGGCGCGAGATACGCATTAACTTCGAGATACCTGAGTTTACGGCCATCTGCCCGTTTTCGGATTTCCCTGACTTTGCCGTAATTCGCATCGAGTATGTACCTAACGAGCGCTGCATCGAATTAAAAAGCCTGAAGCTCTACATCAACTCGTTTCGGCAGATTAAGATTTTCCACGAGCACGTCATCAACGTCATCCTCGAAGATTTTGTATGCGCCTGCGACCCCCTACGCGTAGAGATCGAAGGCGACTTTCACATTCGCGGAAACATCAAGACCGTCGTGCGCGCAAGCTACAACAAGCAGAATTCAGAATCCAGAATTCAGGAGTCGGAATAATCGGCGGCAATCAGCTTTTATTTATTCTGATCTTCTTTTCATTCTGAATTACTGGATTCTGAATTCTGGATTCTCTGATTATGGACACTCCGATTATTGCTCTCGTCGTCGGCGTAATGGCGATTGCGCTGTTGTTGATTGTGCTGCGGCGCGTTATGCGTTTGGCGATTCGTCTTGTGCTGGTCGGTTTGATACTACTTGTGCTGCTGGTTGGCGGAGTGGTTTGGTGGTGGCACGGCGGGTCGGGGAATTCAGACAGGCCGGATAATCGTCCGGGTACGACGCGGCGCGGCAACTCTCGTTAAAGCAAGCGGCACGAAACTATTCATGGCGGAAACAGACACCGACGCCGCTGACCAATTCGACGCGCGGATCAGCCCTGAGAAATTGGACGAGCGAGTGCCCGGCCTCTGGCAACGCTATCGGCGGTTGCCGCGTAACGTCTATGCCATCAGCTTCGTCAGCCTTTTGAATGATGCGTCGAGCGAGATTATCTACCCCGTCTTGCCGCTCTTTCTCGCTCTGACAATGGGCGATTCGGCCACTGCCATCGGCGTGACGGCGGCAGTCGTCGGGCGTATAGAAGGCGCTGCGGAATCCGTTTCCAGCCTGCTCAAGCTCTTCGCCGGTTATTTCTCAGACCGTCGCGGTCGGCGTAAAGGATTGGTCGTCTTCGGCTACGCGCTAGCCGGACTCGCGCGACCACTGCTGGCCTTCGCGACAAGCTGGTATCAAGTGCTGGCAATTCGCCTGACGGATCGCGTCGGTAAGGGAATTCGCTCTGCTCCGCGTGATGCGATGATTGCCGACGCCGTTTCGGTAGAAGAACGCGGCCTTGCTTTCGGCTTTCATCGTGCGCTAGACCACGCGGGCGCTGTCGTTGGCCCTTTGATCGGCCTCTGCCTCCTGTTTATCTTTGCGACGGACATCAACGAACCCGTACGGGCCGACTACACAAAACTCTTTCTCGCGGCGTCTGTTCCGGCGTTGGCCTCCGTGTTGATTGCAGCTTTTTTCATCCGTGAGATGCCGCGAGAGCAACGCGCGGGCGGGAAGTTTCTGGAAAAACCGCGCCTCTCTTTGCGCGGGTTTGATGGAAATTTCAAACGCTTTCTAGCCATCGTCGCGCTCTTTACACTCTCGAATTCTTCTGACGCTTTTTTGCTCCTGCGCGTGCGCGAAGCGGGCGGCGGCATCGTCACGACTTTGTTGCTCTGGGCGGCGCTGCACGCGGTCAAGGTGCTCAGTTCGTTGGTGGGCGGCGATCTCTCAGACCGCCTGGGCCGCAAAGGCTTGATTGCTTCGGGGTGGCTGCTGCGCGTCGTCGTCCTCGTCGGCTTCGCCTACATCACTTCGGTCTGGATGGCTTGGGCGCTCTTTTTCGTTTACGGCATCTACTTCGGATTGGCAGAGGGCGCGGAAAAGGCGTTGGTCGCAGACCTCGTGAGGCCGGAGCAGCACGGGACGGCGTACGGGTTGTATAATCTGGCCTTCAGCATTACCGTCTTTCCGGCCTCGCTTTTGATGGGCGCGGTTTGGGATTGGCAGGGCGCGCGGACGGCCTTTCTGGTCAGCGCGTGCATCGGGGCGACCGCCGTGTTGCTGCTGCTCTCTCTCGTCGAGTCTGACGCGAAGCACAAGGCGGAACTCTCTCAGGAGTAGACGATGGGTGTTGACGAGCAGAGTTAGACTCTATTTGCGACAAAATTTGAGAGTGAAAGGCCCGCGAACAGTTGAGCATCCGAATCGAGCGTTGGGACGAAGGCCGTGCGCCTGATGCAGGTGAACTGCGACAGCGAATGTTGGTCGAGGGCTATCGCGTTTTTCAATGGAGCGATGCGCCGGGCACAACCTACGACGCGCACGCGCACGCGGAAGATCAATCGCACTGGATTATCAGCGGCGCGCTCACTTTGCGCGTCCGCGAAGACGAGTATATTTTGAGCGCGGGCGACCGCGATTTTCTTCCGGCTCACACAGAGCACTCGGCGTTCGTGCCGGGCGATGAGCCTGTCGTTTACCTGATCGGCGCGAGAGATTAAATGGACACATCTGCTTATAAGTTAATCAAGACGGCGGAAGAATTAAGCGTGGCGACGGCGGAATTGTCGAAGCTTCCGGCCATTGGATTCGACACGGAGACGACCGACCTAGACCCTTATCGCGGTCGGCTGCGACTCCTGCAACTTGCTGCGCCTGACGGCGTTCGTATCATCGACCTCAACATCTTCGCCGACGCTGATTTGAAACAAAGCGCGGCGCTCGCGCCGTTGCGCGAGTTGCTCGCCGCGCCGCGTCCCGTCAAGATTGCACACAATGCCAAGTTCGATGCGAAGTGGACGAAGCACACGCTCGGCGTCGAATTGGGTGGGCTGTTCGACACGCTGCTGGCGAGCCAACTCATTTCGGCAGGTGACCAGGAAGAACGCCACGGCCTCGAAGCCGTCGCTGCGCGTTATCTAAACGAGACAATTGACAAGGCAGAACGGCTCAGCGATTGGGCCAGTGATGAGTTGTCTGACGCTCAGCTTCAGTATGCAGCCGTTGACGCCGTAGTGCTTCTGCCGCTCCGCGAAAAGATGATTGAGCGGCTCAAAGCGGAAGACCTCGTGCGCTGCGCTCAACTGGAATTCGAGTGCGTGCTGCCCGTCGCTACCCTTGAGCTAAACGGCATCTACCTAGACCAGCAACGTTGGCGTGAGCAACTGGCTATTGTCGAGAAACAGCGTGCGAAACTGGCAGAAGAGCTTCAGGAGATACTCGCCGAAGAGAGCGCGCAAGGCTCATTCTTTGGCCCACAGCGCGCAGACATCAACATCGATTCGCATGTCCAGTTAACCAAAGCCTTAAAACGGCTCGGCGTGCCCGTGCCCGATTCGACCCGCAACTGGAAATTACAACCGCTGGCAGTAGATTATCCGGTCGTCGCCAAGCTCTTAGACTATCGCACTGTGCAAAAAGCTCTGACCAGCTACGGCGAAAACATTCTCAGCGAAATTAACCCGAAGACCGGACGCATCCACGCAGACTTTCGACAGATAGGTGCGCCCACGGGACGCATGGCCTGCACGAATCCAAACATTCAACAAGTTCCGCACGCCATAGAGTATCGCCGCTGCTTTCGCGCGCCCGCGGGAAGAAAGCTGATTATCAGCGATTACTCGCAGATAGAATTGCGCATCCTCGCGGACTACACGAATGACCAGGGCTTTATTGACGCTTTCAATTCCGGCGCGGATTTGCACCGCGTGACCGCCGCGCAAGTCTTTAATGTGAAGCTCGAAGATGTCACAGCCGAGCAACGTTCCTTCGCCAAGCGCCTGAACTTCGGCGTCGTCTACGGCATCGGCGCACAGCGCTTTGCGACGATGACCGGGCTATCACAAACGGAAGCCGAAGACATCCTGCGCCGCTACTTTGCGACGTACCGCGCGCTCGACGCTTGGCTGCGCGACGCTGCGCGTCAGGCCGTGCGCGAACGCACCGCGCCGCGCACCGTCGCTGGCCGCCTCGCGCGCTTCCGCTTTGATTCGGAAGACCGGCAGGCTGTCTCTCTCGCGCAGCGCAACGGAAAAAATTCGCCCATTCAAGGCTCGTCCGCCGACATTCTCAAACGCGCCCTGCGCCTGCTTCACGACCAACTACGCGACACCTCTGCCTGCATCGTCAACATCGTTCACGATGAGATAGTCGTCGAAGCAGATGCTGCCGAAGCCCCGTTGATTGCGAAGAAGGTGGAAGACGCGATGTGCGCCGCCGGTGAAGAATACGTCAAACGCGTGCCCGTCAAGGTCGAAACCGAAATCGCAGACGAGTGGGTTAAGTAAACGCTGAAGTCGGAACGATGAAGGATGAACTGTTAAGAGCTTGTCTGTCATTCCGCGTTCATCGTTCAGCGTTCATCCCTGCCTTTCTGTGCCAGAGGAAATAGACGGGGAGGCCGGTGAGCACGAGCAGGTAGCCGATGCCGGACGTTTCACGTTTCAGGATGGCGAGGTCAACGACCAGCAACACCGCTATCAGGATGTAGATGAGAGGCACGAACGGATAACCGAAGGTGCGATAGGGGCGCTCGGCTGTCGGCGCTTTACGGCGCATGACGATGACAGCGCCGACCATCAAGGCGTAGAACACCAGGTCTGCCGAGATGATGTATTCGAGCAGTTGCGTATAGACGTTACCGTATGGGTCTTCGCCCGGCTGCGGGTTCGATTTGATGGTGCGCGGTAGCGTCAGGAGCGACGCCCAGATGCCCTGAGCTATGAGCGCGATGGCCGGAACGTGCTGCCGGTTGAGAGTGCCGATGCTCTTGAAAAAGAGCCTATCGCGCGACATCGCGTAATAGACGCGCGCCCCTGCGAGAATCAGCCCGTTGTTGCAGCCGAAGGTCGAAATCATGATCGCCACCGCCATCAGAATCGTGCCGGGGCGACCCAGGATGGTTTGCATCGTCGCGGTGGCAACGCTGTTCGTCGGCCTCTGAATCGTGCTGAGCGGAAGCGTCACGACGTAGGCCAGATTGGCGAGCAGATAAAGAGCGACCACCGCGCCGCAGCCGATGAGCAGTGCGCGCGGCAAATTGCGACCGGGGTCGCGGACTTCGCTGCCCGTAAACGTCACGTTATTCCATGCAGACTGTGCAAAGAGCGGCCCGACCATCGCCAGACCCAACAGCATCACAAGCGCGAGCATGCCCGTCGTTTCAAAACCCGCTTGCGCCGCCTGCGGCGTCCACCCATTAGCCGTTGGATTCCACCAGGATGAAGTATGCGCGGCACTCTCACCATTCCAACCGAGCACAAGGCCGAGCAGGATGAGACCGCCGAGCGCGGCGGTCTTGGTGAAAGTGAACGTGTTCTGAATCAGCTTGCCGGTCTTAAGTCCGCGCGTGTTCGTAATGGTCAGCAGTAGAATCAAGAGGATGGCGACGAGTTGCGCGGTCGAAAGGCTGAGGGCGTAGCTGCCAGCGACTTTGAAGGGTGCGATGATGTAATTGGTTTCCGAGACGGCGGGCGTGAGCACTCCCATGAAGCGGGCGAAGGCGACGGCGACCGCCGCAATCGTGCCCGTCTGTATAACCAGAAAGAGCGACCAGCCGAAGAGAAAGCCCGTCGCCGGGCCGTAAGCTTCACGCAGGAAAACATACTGTCCCCCTGCGCGCGGCATCATCGCCGCCAACTCCGCGCAGCAGAGCGCGCCCGTGATAGTCAACACCCCTGCCAGCGCCCAGGCCGCCAGCAGCCAGCCGGGCGACCCGACCAGCCGCGCCGATTCCGCTGATGTGATGAAAATACCGGAGCCTATCATCGAGCCGACGACAATCATCGTCGCATCGAGCAGCCCCAGCCCGCGCACCAGTTTGTTTGCAGAATCGCTCACTAAGATTCAAGGGGTAAAAGGGCAAAAGGGTAAAAGGGGAAGAGGGTAAAAGGAAAAACAACTGCGCTCACGATTTGTTGGGAATTTCGGAGTCGCTTCTTCCTTTCCCCCTTTACCCATTTCCCCTTTTACCCTCAAAGTTTTTATGACGCAGGCTTGATTTTGTCGGGGTTTTTGCGTGCGATGTCGTCAGCGTCGCGGTCAAGCTTGACGGCCTCGGCGATGAGCCGGTCAAAATTCTCGCCAGCTTTGATGGCGTCCTGCCGCGCTTTGTTGAGCTTTGCTTTATCCGTGCCGCCGACGTTGTCGCGCAGAAGCGTGATGGCCCTCTTCAGTTCTTCGAATGCCTCTGCGGTCTTGCGCACAGATTGGGATTTGAGCGTCAGGTAATCTTTGTAGACCTGATCGACTTCCAGCTTCGACGCTCTCTCGAATTTGTCTGCGGCGCTTCTGCCGCGCTCAAGGCCGTCGTCGATGGCCTTGATGGTGTCGTCCATCGTCTGCTTAGCGCCGTTGAAATCGCTGGCGTTGAGCTGCCTGTTAATACGGCTCTCTTTATCTTTGTTGGACTGCGCTATTTTGCTGATTTCTTTAAGGTCTTCGTTTGCGCTCTGGACTAGCTTGTTGGCTTCGTCAATCCCGCTGTTACCGGACATCCTTTTGAGCGCACTGCACGCAATGACCATCGAGGCGAGCAGGAGCATTGCCAGCGCCGCTCCGCCCCGTCCTTTTCTATCAATCATATTTATTCGCGAATCCTTTCAATTAAATGATTGGAAAGATTGACGAGGAAAGCCGCCCGAACAGCACGGGAGTCCATTGTAAATGTCGCCCGCGAAACTCAGCCCACGCGCACTCGTCGCGCGTGGATATTGAACGCGTCTCCCTCCGCTGTCAAGGACTTTGAAACGAGGAAGGCAGCAGCGATGAACTATGAACTGAAAGCAAGTTCGCCAGCTTTTCATTCCGCGTTCCGCGTTCCACGTTCCGACTTGCTTTCTTGACAGTCTCCGTCGCGCTCACATAGTCTTATTGGAGTGCCAGCGGGACGCTTCAACAGCCATTCCCACCTGATGAACCTGAGTCAACAAGACCGAGAAGATCGAGAGATAGCATGATTAAAAGCGAGACGATAGATTTAATAACAAATGGGCGGGCGCGCGTTGGCGTCATCGGCCTCGGCTACGTCGGCTTGCCGCTCGCCGTCGAGTTTGCGCAGAAAGGCTTCAGCACCACAGGCTTTGAAGTTGACGAACGGAAAGCGGCGGAGATTAATGAGGGTCGCTCCTACATCGGCGACGTTCCTTCGTCGGCGGTTCATGAGATGATGGAAGCAGGGCGTCTGCGCGCGACGACAGACTTTCAACACCTGAAGGATTGCGACGCAATTATTATCTGCGTGCCGACGCCGCTTCGTAAGACCAAAGAGCCTGACGTGTCTTACATTCTGGCGGCAGCCGAGGAGATCAAGCGCAGCCTGCGGCGCGGTCAACTCGTCGTTCTTGAATCAACGACCTATCCGGGTACGACGGACGAAGTGCTACTGCCGATGTTTGAGGAAACCGGACTTCGCCTCGACGAAGATTTCCTGCTGGCGTTTTCGCCCGAACGCGTCGATCCCGGCAACCCGCAGTTTCAAACGCACAACATTCCAAAGGTCGTCGGCGGCTGCACGGAAGATTCAACAATCGTCGCCGCGCATCTCTATTCGCAGATTGTTAAAGACGTTCACGCGGTCAGCAGCGCCCGCGTCGCCGAAGCGGCGAAGCTTTTGGAGAATACTTTTCGCGCCGTCAACATCGGCATGGCTAACGAGATGGCGCGTCTCTGCTACGCGCTCGGCATAGACACCTGGGAAGTGATTCGTGCGGCGGCAACGAAGCCCTTCGGCTTCATGCCCTTTTATCCAGGCCCCGGCATCGGCGGCCACTGCATCCCGCTCGACCCGCACTATCTCTCATGGAAAGCGCGACAGCACGGCTTCGATTCACGCTTCATCGGACTGGCCGAGGAAGTCAACTCGCGTATGCCAGAGCATGTCGTCACACTTGTTTCCGACGGCTTGAACGATGCGGAGAAAGCCTTGAAGGGGTCGCGCGTGCTGCTCCTCGGCGTGGCCTACAAGAAGGACATCAACGACGTGCGTGAGAGTCCGGCGCTCTCTATCATTGACCGGCTGCGCGCGAAGGGCGCGATTGTCCGCTATCACGACCCATTCGTCGCGGAAGTGCGCTTTGACGATGCTCACACAGATTCGGGCGGCGAGCCGCTCTCGTCTGTTGATCTGACGGACGAAGAATTGCGCACCAGCGATTGCGTCGTCATCGTCACGGATCACAGCCAGGTAGACTATCGCAACGTCACCCAACTCGCCCCGCTCATCGTTGATACGCGCAACGCTCTCAACGGCGAACTGCGGCGTCAAAGCACGGCGAGAATCATCAGACTGTAAAGTTTCAAGTTTCAAGTTAAAGACACGCGAACCTGAAACCTGAAACCTGAAACCTGAAACATGTTGAAAGTCATCAACGTCGTCGGCGCGCGGCCCAACTTTATGAAGGTCGCGCCTATTGTGGAGGCTATGAGGCGGCGCAAACGCGACTTTGCGCCGCTGGTCTTGCATACGGGTCAGCATTACGACGCGCAGATGTCTGACGCTTTCTTCCGCGATCTGGGCCTGCCTGAGCCGGACGTTTATCTTGGCGTCGGCTCTGCTTCACACGCTCAGCAAACGGCGTCTGTGATGCAGAGCTTCGAGCCGGTCGTGCTCAAGGAACAGCCTGACTGGGTGCTCGTTGTCGGCGATGTTAATTCGACGCTCGCGTGTGCGCTTGTCTGCTCGAAGCTGGGCATTAGGGTGGCGCACGTCGAAGCGGGCCTCCGCAGCCGCGACCGCATGATGCCGGAAGAGATTAATCGTTTGTTGACAGATCAAATCGCAGACCTTTTGCTGACACCCTCTGAGGATGCCGACGCGAATTTGCTGGCCGAAGGCATTCCACAGAAACGGATTCGCTTCGTCGGCAACGTGATGATTGATTCGCTTTTCAATCAACTCAAACGCGCCGAAGCTTCCAGCATTCGTCAAGACCTGGAAGTTTCAGGGCGCGACTACGCGACGCTGACGCTTCATCGCCCGTCGAACGTTGACGACCCCGTGACGTTCTCTCGCATCCTGGACGCGCTCGAACAGATAGCAACGCGCCTGCCCATTATCTTTCCTGTACATCCGCGCACGCGCGCACGCATCAGTGAATTCTCTCTGGCGGAGAGAGTAGCGCGCTGCGAAAATCTGCGCCTCATAGAGCCGCTCGGCTATCTGGATTTCCTGCGCCTCTACAGCGGCGCGCGGCTCGTCCTGACAGATTCCGGCGGCATTCAGGAAGAAACGACCGCGCTCTCGATTCCATGCCTGACCTTGCGCGAAAACACGGAGCGCCCCATCACCGTCTCGATAGGCACGAACACGATTGTCGGAACAAACACCGAGCGAATCACGCAGGCAGCTTTTACCGCTCTCGATGCCAAGGGCCAGCCCCGACAGCCCGCGCGCATCCCGCCCCTGTGGGACGGCCACACGGCTGACCGCATCCTCGACGCACTTCAAGAAGCCGGGTCTCTTCAATGAGCCTCGTCGGAAAGATGAAGCGCGCGTTGCGCGGAGAGGTTGACGCTCGAACAGTCGCACGCGAAGCTCTCAGGCGTAGCCGCGTCGCTCTACGGCAACGGCGCGAGCGCGCGATGCTGGACGAGTTAGAAGCGCGCCCCGCCCGCCTTAGCTCAGAGTTTGCGCATCTCTCAGCGTCTGACCTGCTCGCGCATTTTCGTGAGCGCCGCGCTCCCGTATTCTTCCCAGGCTTTAATGCAGACGCTCTTGAATCGACCGCCGACTCGCAACGCAAACTTTTTCCCGCCGGGACAGAAAAGTTGTTGGAACAGGCGAGGCGCATCGCAATCGAGCATCGCTGGACTGTGCTCGGCTACGGCGAGAAGAGCTTCGGCCATGAGATTGACTGGCAGCGCGACCCGCTGTCGGGCCAAAAGTGGCCGCTTGATTATCACTGCGACATCAAATTGGCTCGCAACGATGGCTCGGATGCGCGCGTCCTCTGGGAAGTCAACCGTCTCTCGCATCTCATCACGCTCGGTCGCGCCTACACGCTGATGAAAGACGCGCTATTCGGCGATGAAGTTTTCGCTCAGCTTGAAAGCTGGCGCGTGCAGAATCCTCTGGGAAGGGGCGCAAACTGGGCCTGCGCGATGGAGGTGGCCCTGCGCGCGACGAATTTGCTGGCCGTCTTCGAGTTGTTTCGGCGCGCGCCGCAATTAGACGAAACGCGGCTGCTCGCGTTTCTCAAGATGCTAGACCAGCACGGCGCGCATATTCGTCGCAATCTGGAATTCTCTTACATCTCAACGAGCAATCACTATCTGTCCGATGTCGTCGGGCTGTTGTGGCTTGGAGTGATGCTGCCGGAGTTGCAGGCGGCCAACGAGTGGCGCACCTTCGGCCTGCGCGAATTGCTCGCAGAGATGGACAAGCAGGTGCTCGCGGACGGCGCAGACTTTGAGGCTTCGACCGGCTATCATCGCCTCGTCTTAGAGTTGTTTCTTTACTCGTTCTTGCTGTGCCGCGTTAACGGCATCGAGATTGGCAATAAGCACTGGGATAAACTGCGCGCGATGCTTGAGTATGTCCGCGCGTATTTGCGGCCCGACGGACGCGCGCCGCTCGTCGGCGATACGGATAGCGGGCGAGTCTTGCCGCTCGTCGAGCGCAGCGGAGATGACCACGCTTACATGCTCGCGCTCGGCGCAGTCGTTTTCAAAGAGCCACGTTTCAAGCTTGAGCCAGCGCCACCGGAAGAAGTGCTCTGGCTGTTGGGCCAAGAGGGTATCGGCGATTATGAAAGATTGGCGATGACCAATGAGCACGCTTCCTCGCAGGCTTTCGCGGACGCGGGCACTTACATCATGCGCGATGACGACCTATATCTATTGTTCAATGCGAGCGGCAATGGCCTCAATGGTCGCGGCTCGCATGGGCACAACGATGCGCTGAGTCTGGAAGTATCGGCTTGCGGAAGCAGTTTTATCGTTGATCCGGGCACTTTCGTCTATACGTCGAATTTGCGCGAGCGACATCTTTTCCGTTCGACCTCTTATCACTCGACCGTCGAAGTGGACGAAGCCGAACAGAACAGCACGGATGAACAGACGCCCTTCGTCATCGGCAACGAAGCGCAGCCGCGCGTCCTGCGATGGGAGTCCACACGGGAGCGCGACCGCATCGTCGCCGAACACGAAGGTTATCGTCGTCTCAGTGCGCCCGTCACCCATCGCCGCAGCGTCGAGTTTCATAAACGAGAACGCTACTGGATTGTCGAAGACATGTTCACTGGCGAAGGCGCGCACGATTTTCGCTTTCGTTTTCACTTTGCTGACAGAGTGGAAACAAGCGTCCGCAATGATGTGTGTGTGCGTGCGCTGGATAAGACAAGCGGCGCGCAGCTTTTTATCCTGTCGCTTGATTTCGCTGAAGGATTGGTGCTTGAGCCTCGCTTCGTTTCTCGCGATTACGGAGCGAAGAGTCCGTCAGTCGCGGCTTGCTGGAAGCGACATGCGTCCGTTCCGTTATTAGCGCGCTGGGCCATTGTGCCTCTGCGCGCTGACGAGGATGATGCAGCATTGACGAAGATAGTTGAGCGTCTACAGAATAAGACATTAACCACAGATGCACAGAGACGCGGAGGAAACCGGGAATGACGAACGCCGAACGCAGAATTGAAAGACAATCTCTTAATAGTTCATCTTTCATACTTTCTTCTCTGCGTCTCTGTGCATCTGTGGTTAATTCTTAGTCGCAAAAATGCTAATCCAAAATCCGAAATCCAAAATCTAAAATTCTTTTATGTGCGGCATCTGCGGAATCTGGGAGTATGGGGCGAGCGAGGGGCGCGTCGAATTGGCGCTCGTCGAGCGGATGCGCGACCAGATGCCGCATCGCGGGCCGGATGATTCCGGCTCGCTGATTTTTGATGAGGGGCGCGGCGGCTTCGGCTTTCGTCGGCTCTCGATTATCGACCTCTCGCCCGCCGGACACCAGCCGATGCACGGCTGCACACCGAAAGTTTGGCTGGCCTTCAACGGCGAAGTTTATAACCACGCGACTTTGCGTGAAAGTTTGGAGGCGCGCGGACACCTCTATCATTCGCGCACGGATTCAGAAACCATCCTTCATCAATACGAAGAGCGCGGATTGAATTTCGTGCATGACCTGGAGGGCGACTACGCCATCGCCATCTGGGATGAGGAGCGCGAGCAACTCGTGTTGGTGCGTGACCGCATCGGCGTCAAGCCTCTCTACTTCTACCATCAGGACGGGCGCTTCATCTTCGCTTCCGAAATCAAAGTCATCTTGCAGCACCCGGCGGTCAGCGCGGAAGTTGACGAGCAATCGCTTTATCATTACCTGACCTTTCTGACGACGCCCGCCCCGCAAACGCTCTTTCAAAACATACAGAAACTTCCGGCGGGCCACATGCTCATCGTCAAACGCGACGGCACAATCAGTATCAAGCAATACTGGGACGCGCTGCCGCCCGAACGGATGAACACGAAGCAAAGCGACGAGGAGCACAAAGAGGAAATCCTGCGACTGCTGCGCGCTTCCATCACGAAACGGATGATGTCGGATGTGCCCTTCGGTGTTTTTCTTTCGGGCGGCGTGGATTCTTCGGCCAACGTCGCGCTGATGTCCGAACAGATGTCTCGCCCGGTCGAAACCTTCACGGTCGGTTTCCGCGATCATGAATATCTCAACGAACTCGACTCGGCCCGCCGCATCGCGCGCGACTTCGGCACGAATCATCACGAAGTCATCATCTCGGAAGAAGAGATGCGCGACTTTCTGCCACAGCTTGTTTTTCATCAAGACGAGCCGATTGCCGATCCCGTCTGTGTGCCGCTCTACTACGTTTCAAAGCTTGCGCGCGACACGGGCACAATCGTCGTGCAGGTCGGCGAGGGCGCGGACGAGATTTTCAGCGGCTACGAAAACTACGTTCGGCATCTACGCATCTACGAAAAATTCTGGCAGCATGCAGAGCGTGTGCCGCACATGATGCGGCGTGCGGCGAGCGCGCTGGCGCGCCCCGCCCTTGAAGCGACGGGGCGAAAGCGCGCTGCCATCGAACTGATTCGTCGTCTCGGCGCAGATGAACCCCTCTTCTGGGGCGGCGCTGTCGTCTACGACGAAACGTTCAAGCCGCGCGTGCTCTCTCGGCAGATGCGCGAGCGCTTCAGCCGTCGCTCGTCGCTCGAAGCAGTCAGCCCCTATCTGAATCACATCGAAGAAATGCGCCCCGATTCTGATTTTCTGTCGCGAATGACGTATCTCGAATTAAAGCTGCGCCTACCGGAACTGCTCCTGATGCGCGTGGATAAGATTACGATGGCGACTTCCGTCGAGGCGCGCGTGCCATTTCTCGACCATCATCTGGTCGAGTATGCGCTCTCGCTTCCGCGCTCTTTGAAAGTTGAGGGCACGAGCGGCAAGCACATCCTGAAACGCGCGCTGGAAGACATCCTGCCGCATGATTTGCTCTACAGCCGCAAGCGCGGCTTCGGCGCTCCGATTCGCGAATGGTTTAGAAACGGCCTCGGCCATCTCTTCGACTCTCATCTTTTGAACGGCCCGATGCGAAGCCGCGATTTCTTTGATTACAACTTCGTCGCGCGGCTCATCGAAGAGCATCGCACAGGCACACGCGATTGGAGCTTTCATCTTTGGAGCCTGCTCAACCTGAGCCTGTGGTACGAACGCTGGATCGAGCGCCCCTGAGACGCTAAGCGTGACGCGGAGACACGACGACCGGGGAGACGCAGCGACATTGCTGAGACCAACACAAGAGAGTGTCTAAACCGACCGATAAAGCATCAATAAGCGCTGACGACTCGCCGCGTCTACGCGTCTCTATGTCTCCGCATCCCGATGCTCCAATCGCTCGTCGCTTCTCATCGCATATCGCCTGGACGTTCGCTTCGCGGCTGTTGATGATGGTCAATAGCGTCGGCGCGGGCGTCATCGTGGCGCGCTGGTTGGGCGCGGAAGGATTGGGCGCGCTGGCCGTCGTCAATGTGGCTGTTGCTACTGTCATACAACTCAGCAGCCTCGGCCTGCCGTCGGCCAACACCTATTTCATAGCGCGGGACGAGCGGCGCTTTCTCGCTCCGGCGGCGATAAATTCGTTACTATTCGCCGTCGCAGGGGGCGGCGTGTTGGCTTTGGGCCTGACCTTGCTCGCTTTAAAGCAGCCGGGATTGTTCGGTTACATCTCGCCGAAGCTAATCGGGATTGCCGCCATCTCGATTCCCTTTCAACTGCTGACGCTGCTCGGCCTGAACATTTTCCTCGCCGTCGGGCGCATTGACCGCTTCAACCAACTTGATGTCGCAGGCCAATCGTTGGTGCTCATCAACGCACTCGTCGCACTCGTCCTTCTCGGCTCTGGACTCTGGACGCTGGTGTCTCTGAACACCGCCGCCGCCATCGTCGTCAGCCTCCTGATAGTGTGGCTCATCGGACGGCGCATCACGGAGCGGGAAGGTAAAACAAAGGGCCGTCCTGATTTCGATTTGTTTAAGCAGATGATGAATTACGGCATCAAGTTTCACGTTGCGACGCTGGCAGGGTTGTTAATATTTCGTGCGGACTTGCTGGTCGTCAACCATTTTCGCGGCGCAGCGCAGGCTGGCGTTTACAGCGTTGCCTCGCAGGTAGCGATGATGTTGATGGTGCTGCCGGGTGTGATTGCGACGCTGTTGTTCCCGCGTGTCACCGCCGAACAAAAAGCAAGGCGCGACCAACTCACCTGCCGTGCTTCGCGACACACGACGCTTTTGATGCTGTGTGTTGCCATCGCCGTCGTGCCCGCAAGCTTCGCCCTACCCTTTCTCTATGGCGCACCGTTCGCCGATGCGACCATCCAACTCCTAATACTTTTGCCGGGCGTCTGCCTTGTGAGCATCGAGTCCGTACTCGTGCAGTATTTCAGTGCGACGGGATTGCCCGCTGCGATTCCACTGTTCTGGCTCCTAACGCTCTTCGTCAACATCTGCCTGACTTTTGCTCTTGTGCCCAACTTCGGAGCGCGCGGCGCAGCCCTCGCTTCGACCATCTCCTATGCGCTCATCTTCGTGCTCGTCGCTCTCTACTTTCGCGCGAAGACCGGAAACACTCTTTCCAACATGCTACTGCTGCGCGCTGAAGAGCGGCGCACGTTATTAAAGAAGGCATGAATTAGATGAAATGATGAACCAAGAACGATGGGCTATCAAGGACATGTCTTTCATTCCGGGTTCATCATTCATCATTTATCGTTTTCTAGATATGTTTCGCCCCGTTCCGATGATGCTTCGGCTGTGCCACCAGACATCGGATGCGCCCTCGCTGACTATCCTTAACAAAACACCAACGAGCGAGATTAAAACAGGACGCAGGATTGCGCCCAGTTTCGTTTTGATGCCGCGCTCGACTACGGGAGTTGAATGGACGACACGGACGCTATCGAAGACGTTTCTCATCACCTGTGCGAGCGATTCTCTGGTGAACCCAGCCTCGTGCGTAAAATCCATGTAGCGCTCGTGCGAGGCGAAGAGCCAGTCCATGTTCGGCACGTCAATGATAACCAGCCCGTCGGTTTTAAGAGCCGCTCGAATTTTCTCCAGGAGAGGCAGCGTCTCATCTTTTCTGACGTGTTCCAGCATCGCCTTGAGAAAGATGATGTCGAAGCGCCCCGCGTTTTCGTCCAGATAAGCATCGGCAGCGGCGTAAGTGATGGTCGCTTCGGGGACGAGTGTGGCGGCGTGGGCCACGTCGTCTGGAGAAAGGTCAACGCCGTGCAGGTTTCTGAACCCGTGTGACCAGAGCGCCTTCAGCAGATAGCCTTTGTTGCACGCGACTTCCAGCACCTCTGCGCTGGTTTTATCAATCCCGTCGAGCAGCGGTAGGTAATTGCTGGCCGCATATTTGGAGAACCATTCGAGCTTCGCCTGATCGTCCGTATCCAGATGAGAGATGTGCGTCGCGTTGTAGGTCGAGAACAATCTGCTGCGATAATCGCTCTCCATTTTGCTTTCTCCTTTATTGGCGGATAGGATACATAAAAAGCTTTGGTGGAAGCGAATGGCCTTCGAGCGCCGGGCGCTCATAGGGTGCATTGATGGACGGCGGGATGTTTGTCAGTATACGACGCGCAATTTCAGTCGAAAGAGATTGTCAAAAGATAAAGGGCGCATCATGAAAGTGGTTCTACTGGCGCTCAGCGGCGATGCGCGCGTTGCGCTTGACGTTCTCGCCCGCTGCTATCCGCAAGCGACGGTGAAGGAAATCTCGCGTCGGGAGATCGAGTCGCTGAAAGGATTTCCGGCGCGCCTGAATTTTTTGCGCGCGTTGCGCCCGAATGTTTTCGCAGTCTTTACGGAGCGGCTCGCGTGGCAGCGCGGGCAGAACGCTTTTCTTCTTTTCGGTGCGCTGGCCGGAGCGCGGCGTTCAATTATCTTAGACGCTTATGGCGGCGTGCGTGATGAAGCGCGCGGGCGCATATTGCTGAGCGCACCCGTGCGGCTGACGCGTGAAGCAGCCATCAGCGGCATGGTTATCAATCGTGCGCGGCGAAGATTGCGGCGGCTCGAACGCGAGTTTGAAAGCGGCGTCGCTCCAATCCGTCTGCAAAAACAAAGTGGCGGTAATGGCGACGATGTTGTGCGGATTACGTACCTGCGCGCGACGCCAGGGCCAGGCACGCAGCTTGGCGGCGCAGCCAGCCACATCAACGGCTTCATCAACGCTGCGCATAAACTCGGCGCTCGATTAACGCTCGTTAGCAACGACGATATTGCGGGCCTTGATGAAAGCGCAACGCAACTCAAGGTCATCTGGCCCAGGCCCATTGGCTCGACGCGCGCTGCCTTCGATCTCTATAACAATTTGCTGTTTACGCACGGCGCGCTCGCCGAGATTGAAAGAGCAAAGCCGCACTTTATCTATCAACGCTACAGCCGCTTTACACTGGCGGGCGTAGAGGCCAGCCTGCGCACAGGACTGCCGCTTTTTCTCGAATACAACGGCTCGGAAGTGTGGGTCGGAAAACACTGGGATAGGGTTGGAATGCTCGGCCTGCTCGAACGCTTTGAGCGTATTAATCTGAGAGCGTCGGCACGCATCTTCGTCGTCTCGGAAGTCGAGCAGCGTAATTTGCTGCGGGCGGGAGTCAATGCGGAGAAGATCATAGTTAATCCGAACGGAGTTGATGTTGAGACGTTTCGCCCGCAAATCGGCGGAGCGCAGGTTCGTCAGGAACTGGGGATTAGCGCGGACGAAACGCTCGTCGGTTTCGTCGGCAGTTTCGGCCCGTGGCATGGCGTGCTGGCGCTGGCCGAAGCGATTAAGCTCATGCCTGCTTGTGCGCGCGTGCGATACCTTCTGGTCGGAAGCGGCACTCTGCGCGATGAGGTTGAACACAGGTTGCGTGAGGCGGGCGCTTTGCCGCGCGTGATTTTCACAGGCGCGGTTTCACACGAGCGCGTGCCTGCGCTTTTGGACGCATGCGACGTGCTCGCCTCGCCGCACGTCCCGCTTGCGGATGGCAGCCCGTTTTTCGGCTCGCCGACGAAGCTCTTCGAGTATATGGCGATGGGCAAAGGGATTGTCGCCAGCCGATTGGGCCAGATCGCAGATGTGCTCAAGCATGAAGAAACGGCGCTGCTCGTTGAGCCGGGCGACGCGCGTGAATTGAGCGAGGCTCTCTTGCGTTTGGCAAAGTCGAGGGAATTGCGAGAGCGGCTCGGCGCGGCGGCCAGACGCGAAGCCGTCGCTTATCACACATGGAAACATAACGCAGAGCGCGTACTCGACGCTTATCGCGCCTGGGCCAACGCTGTTTGAGGCGGACGAAGAAGGTAAAAGTTGAAGGCTGAGGAAGAGAGCGCTGCGTTAGCAGAGGAAAAGCTGCACGCTCGACAGCAATGGACGGGCGACCCTTGCGGCGCGAAGTACGGCGCGAAGTACAAGTTTGCGACGCGCGAATTTTTCGACGAGGTCGAGCGCCATCGTTATCAGGAGTATGCGCCGTGGATGCCTTCGGTGATGGGCTTCAAAGAATTTAGCGGAGCGCGACTCGTAGAGATCGGCTGCGGCATGGGAACAGACCTCTTGCAGTTTGCGCGCGGCGGCGCACACTGCACCGGCGTTGACCTGACACCGCGCTCAATAGAAATCTCACGGCTTCACTTTGACCTTTACCAGATGCGCGCAGATTTCGTTCTCACGGACGCCGAGCGGCTGCCATTCAAGGACGAGAGCTTTGATGTCGTTTACTCTAACGGCGTTCTGCATCACACGCCGGGCACAGCCGCAGCCATACGCGAAGCCCATCGTATCCTGCGACCGGGCGGAACGGCCAAGGTGATGCTCTATCATCGCCGCTCGCTCTATTATTGGAGCGAGATTATTCTTCATCGCGGAATCCTGCGCGGGCATTTTCTGCGCGGCCACTCGCCAGAAGAAATCATGAGCCGCTACGTCGAATACTCTGAAACAGACGCCCGCCCGCTCGTTAAAGCCTACAGCCGCAAACAAGCGAGCACACTCTTCGCCCCTTTCAGTGAAGTTAGAATAGAAGTCGAGCAGATGATGCGCAAAGAACTACGGCTGCTCAGCCCGCTCGTCTCCGAAGATTTGTTTCGCCGCCTGCGTCGCAGCATGGGATGGAATGTCATCATCACGGCGAAGAAGTAGCTGGCATCGGGCGGCTCTCGGCGTGTTAGAATTAAGCGGCTTCTTCTGTGGCCGAGAAATGCCTGTCAGGCACTTCTCGACAAAGGCTGTAATCCTCGTTCGCGGCCAGCGAAATCTGCGCCGCGCTTCACCATAAAGAAAGTCCTCATGCGATGACTAATGAAACAAAAAGAGAGAAACGAAGATACGAACGCGTGAAATTGTCCCTCAATGTCAACTGGGGATTGACGCGCCAGTGTGAAAGGGACGCGCGCATCACCAGCATCAGCGAGGGAGGCGCTTTCATCCAAATGAACTTCACACTGCTGATTGACCAGATTATCTTTCTTCGCTTGCTTCTGCGGACAGAGCACATTCTGCGATGCAGGGTCAGATACACTCTCCATGACGTTGGCTCCGGCGTCGAGTTTATGGAGTTGACGGAAGATGACAGAATGGCTGTGCAGGAGTTGGTCGATAATTACAGGTCACCAACGGCTGCTTGAACCGTCAAGCTCGTCGAAAGACGGATTGCTTGTCAGACAGATTTTTCGTAGCCAGCTTCAGTAGTCTAAGTCTTAAATGCTCAAGGGAAAAAGTATCGTCTGCTTCGGCGGCGAGGATTGGTGGTATCACCACCCGCACTCGAAGAATCACTTGATGCGGCGCTTTGCGCGGGCAGGAAACAAGGTCATCTTCGTTAATTCGATTTCGATGGGGCTGGCCGGGCTGACGAACAAGGATTTGCTGCCGCGACTGAAGCGCAAACTTCGTAGTTATGCGAAGCTGGCGCGCGTGACTTCAGAAGGCATCACGGTTGTTTCGCCAGCCGCTTTGCCGTTCTTCGGCAGTCGCGCAGCGCGTGCCGCAAACCGCCAGCTACTTACTGCGCAAATCGGAGCGCTGGCGCGGCGGCGCGGCCTCGTGCGCCCTATTCTGTGGCTGGCGATCCCGACCGCCGTCGAGATGATTGGTCGGCTCGAAGAGTCTTTAGTCGTCTATCACGTCTCAGACAAGTATGATGCAAACACTATGGATCATGCGACCGATCCCTTGACGATTCGCCGTCTGCACGAGCGCGCGCTCGACGCGGCTGATATTATTTTCTATTCGGGGCGAAAACTTTTAGCAGAGGCCGAGCGCGGGCGCGAGCGTTCCTACTTGCTGGAGCAGGCGGTTGATTTCGAGCATTGGTCGCAGGTCAAAAGCGGTGAGTTGGAAGTGGCGGCGGAAGTCGCGCGTATTCCCGGCCCGCGTCTGGGCTACTTCGGCGCGATTGAGCCTTGGCTGGTAGATCAGGAATTAATCAAGCGCGCGGCCAGAGAGCGCACCGACTGGCACTGGGTCTTTATCGGAAACAAATCGCGCGGCCTTGAGATAGAAAATTTGCCGAACGTGCATTTTCTGCCGCCGGTCGCTTACGATGAACTGCCGCGCTACGCCGCCGGATTCGATGTCTGCGTTTTGCCCTGGGAGACGGAACAGTCGTTTACGAATTACGGTTCGGCAATCAAGGTGCGCGAGTATCTGGCGACGGGCAAGCCTGTCGTGATCGCGCCGCTGCCTGAGTATGAGCCGATGAAGGATGTACTGCGCATCGCGCGCAGCCGCGACCATTTCCTGCGGCTCGTCGAAGAGGCGCTTGCTGACAGGGACGAACAAGCGGCGCTCGCGCGTCAATCGGCCGTCGCAGGTGGAACTTGGGATGCACGCGCCGAATGGGTCAGCGACTTGATTGAAAAAGCGCTGGCGGAAAAGAGCAGATGACATAAAACAGTTTCATGCTGGAGACGCAAAGACGCTAAAGAAGAAACTCGCCAGAGTGATTTTAAATTTGTGTTGTGTGCCTTGTACTCTTGCTTGTCTGAGCGCCTTTGCGTCTCCAGCGTGAAACTATCTTTCCTTTAAGGCAAGTTTATGAAAGGCTCAAAAATAGCTCCCTGGCTTTGCATCTTTGCAGGGCTGCTCTGGTTTTACGCGGCGCTGACGACTAATGAGAGAAAAACGCTCTCGATCACTTTAGGTATCGTCTTTCTCATCATCGGCCTGGTGCAGCTTAAGGTCAATCAGGTTCGCTTTCGAGAAGAGAAGAATTCCCCACAGGATAAGGATGTCAGTTAGAGACGTGACATCAAAAGTAAAGTTAAGTGTATGTGCGGCATCGCTGGACTGATTGCACGGGAGGCCGAGGCGCGCATCGGTGCGATGCTTTCCAGCATCGAGCATCGCGGGCGCGACGATGAAGGCGTATGGACTTCGCGCGTTCTGGACGACGCGGGGCGGCGCGCGTGTCTGGGCCACCGTCGGCTGGCGATTATTGATCCGAGTTCAGCCGGACATCAGCCAATGCTCTCGACGGATGGCCGCTTCAGCCTCACCTTCAACGGAGAGATTTACAACTACCGCGAGCTACGGGAAGAACTACTAGGCCGCAACCACCGTTTTCAAACCGACACGGATACGGAAGTCTTACTGGCTGCCTTTGCAGAGTGGGGCACGGATTGTTTAGCGCGTCTGAACGGCATGTTTGCCTTCGCCGTCTGGGACGAGCATGAACAGGAGTTGACGCTCGCGCGCGACCGCCTCGGCATCAAGCCGCTCTACTATGCGCGTGTGCCGGGCACAGCGGGCGCGAGCGAGTCTTTCATCTTCGCTTCGGAAGTCAAAGCCGTCCTCGCCAGTGGATTGGTCGAACGCTCTTTAGACCCTGCGGGCCTGCATCAATTTCTGACGTTCCTCTGGACGCCCGACCCGCAGACGCTCTTTCGTGAAATCAGAAAAGTCCCTCCCGCGCACGTGCTCACCGTTAGACGCGACGGCAGCGTCACGTCACGCGAATGGTGGGATGTATCGTTTGATGAGATTGAAACTGATCGAAGCGAAAGTTGGTGGCAGGAGCGAGTGCTGGAGACGCTCGACCGTGTAGTCGGGATGGAGATGGTGTCGGATGTGCCGCTCGGCTCGTTTCTCTCCGGCGGCATAGATTCTTCGACCATCGTCGTGCTGATGAAGAATCACAGCAACGGGCGAAAAATTTCGACCTACACCATCGGCATAGAGGCTGAAGATTTGCGCTACGATATTATCCCGGACGATGTTGTCTGGGCGCGGCGCACTGGCGAATTGCTCCATACTGATTATCACGAGATCATGCTCAAGCCGGATGTAGCAGACCTTTTGCCGAAGCTCGTTTATCACATGGACGAACCGGCGATTGACATGGCGATTCCGAGTTATCTAGTCTCGCGCGCCGCGCGAGAAACGTTGACGGTGATGCTGTCCGGGATGGGCGGCGATGAAGTGTTCGCAGGCTATCCACGCCAACTGGCGATGAAGATTGCGGGCGTGCTCGACCCTGTGCCGAGCCTGCTGCGTCGCCCGCTGATGGGAGCGGTCGCAACAGCTTTGCCCGGCGGTTTGCCCGGTAAATTAACCGGGCCGCTCAGGAATGCCAAGAAGTTTGCGCGCAGCGCCGCCCTCGACTTCGAGAATCGTTACCTCGGTTACGGAACTTATTTCACGGACGCAGCCAAAGAGCGACTGTATACTGACGCGATGCGCGAGAGCGTGCGCGGGCTTGATGCCTACAGTGAGCATCGCCGCTACTTCGCGCGCGTCCGCGATGCAGCGCCGCTCAACCAATTGCTTTACGTTGACCTGAAAACCTTCCTGCCGTGTCTTAATCTGACGACGACGGATAAGACTTCGATGGCAGCGAATCTGGAAGTGCGCGTGCCGTTTCTCAATTATGAGTTGGTAGAATTGGCTGCGCGGATGCCGCCCCATTTGAAATTGCGCGGGCTAAAGCGCAAGTATATTTTGAAGCGCGTTGCCGAAAGATTTCTGCCAAAGGATGTGGTGTGGCGCA
The DNA here is from genome assembly GCA_036387475.1 of Pyrinomonadaceae bacterium. Classification (GTDB taxonomy): domain Bacteria; phylum Acidobacteriota; class Blastocatellia; order Pyrinomonadales; family Pyrinomonadaceae; genus DASVTR01. The sequence goes on from DASVTR010000016.1 coordinate 430,240, forward strand.
AGAAGGCTGGCTTCGGCGCGCCGATTCGCTCGTGGCTACGCGGCGCGCTTCGCCCGCTCGTCAAAGATTTGTTGTCAGAAGCGGCGGTCGCCCGTCGCGGCCTCTTTCAACCACAGGAAGTCCGCCGCATCATCAACGCCAATCTTTCGGGCAGGGAAGATTACAACTTGCAGGTCTTTCAACTGCTGACGCTCGAACTCTGGCAGCGAGCGTTTATTGACTGAGCAAGCTCAGTTGAAGAACTTCGGGGGATGAAGAAAATGAAAAGAATGCTTAAGGTCGTGACGCTGTTGACCGTAGTGTCTTCGGCAGCACTCTTGTTGGCTGTCAAATCGGGCGCACAAGCAGATCGTCAGCCGCAAACGACTGCGCGCCCGCGCCCGCTCAGACCTGTCCACACTTTTTCCATCGTCGCACGCGACCCCGCGACGGGCGAACTGGGCGTGGCCGTGCAGTCGCACTGGTTTTCGGTCGGAGCAATTGTGCCGTGGGCCGAGGCGGGCATCGGCGCTGTGGCGACGCAATCGTTCGTTGATCCGAGTTACGGCAAGCTGGGCCTAGATTTGATGCGAGCCGGACGAAGCGCGCCCGACGCTTTGAAGGCTCTTTTGGCCGGAGACGCGGGCCGCGACGTGCGGCAGGTAGCAATGATTGACGCGCAGGGACGTGTTGATGCGTGGACGGGAAAGAATGATATTCAAGCGGCGGGGCACACCATCGGCAAGGATTTTTCGGTGCAGGCCAACTTGATGGCGAATGATAAGGTGTGGCCCGCGATGGCCCGCGCGTTTGAGACGACGAAGGGCGATCTGGCCGAGCGTATGCTGGCCGCGCTCGACGCGGCGCAAAGCGAGGGCGGCGATATTCGCGGCAAGCAGTCGGCAGCGTTAATCGTTGTCACGGGTAAGCCGACGGGCAGAGCTTGGCAGGATCGCGTCTTCGATTTACGCGTTGACGACAGTCCAGACCCTTTGAAGGAATTGCGCCGCCTGGTCACCTTGCAGCGCGCTTACAATCACATGAACGCTGGCGACCTCGCCGTCGAGAAGAAAGACAACGAGGGTGCGCTCAGAGAATATTCGGCGGCGACGAAGCTAGTGCCCGACAACGCGGAGATGATTTACTGGCACGCCGTCGCGCTCGTGAACATGAACCGCGTCGAAGAATCGCTCCCGCTGTTTCGCAAGGTCTTCGCGATGGATAGCAACTGGGCCGTGCTGACGCCACGCCTTGTCAAGCCCGGACTGTTGCCAAGCGACGAGAAACTAATCGAGCGGATTCTGTCGGTCGCGAGTAAACCATAATCACTTACGCAAGATGTTCGATAAGGTCTTAGTCCTTTCGGCTTCAGCCGGAGCGGGCCACGTTCGCGCGGCGCAAGCCGTTGAGCATGCGCTGCTGGAGATGCGCGTCGCACGCGCCGTGCGCCACGTTGATACGCTCGACTATACGAACAAGCTCTTTCGCCGCCTCTACTCGAACGCCTACATCGACCTCGTCAACAACGCGCCGGAAGTCCTCGGCTGGTTATACGAGCAACTTGATAAGCCCTGGAAGAACGAGCGCCGTCGGCTCGCTCTGGACAAGCTCAACACGCGCCCCTTCGTCAAACTCTTGAAAGACTATCAGCCGGAGATAGTCGTCTGCACACATTTCCTGCCCGCAGAGATTATTTCCTGGCTGCGTGCGAAGGAGCGCCTGGCTTGTCGGCAGGTAATCGTCATCACAGACTTTGACATACACGCCTTGTGGCTCTGTCATCACTACGAACACTACTTTGTCGCCCTCGATGAAACGCGCGAGCACCTGATGAAGCTCGGCATCCCGCCCGCCAAGCTGACCGTTTCCGGCATTCCAATTGATCCCGTCTTTGCGCATCCGAAAGACAAACAGGAGATGCGGCGCAAGCATAATCTTGAGCCTGAACGGACGACCATCCTCGTCTCTGCCGGAGGCTTCGGCGTCGGTTCTATCGAGCATCTGATGAAGCCGCTGTTGGAGTTGCGACACGCAGCGCAGGTCATCAGCGTGTGCGGGCGCAACGAGGAGATGTTGAAGAAGGTTAATGAACTGGCAGAGCAGTTGCCGCCCCGTTCAAATGTCGCGGTCAAGGCCCTCGGCTATACGACGGAGATGGACGAACTGATGGCCGCCTCAGACATAGTGCTCGGCAAGCCCGGCGGCCTCACTACCTCCGAAGCGCTGGCGTGCGGGCTTGTCTTCGTCATCGTCAATCCTATTCCGGGACAGGAAGAGCGCAACTCCGATCATCTTTTGGAAGAAGGCGTCGCAATTCGCTGTAACAATCTGCCCGTGCTGGCTTACAAGGTGGATCAGTTGCTTGACGACGGGCCGCGCTTCGCAGCCATGCAGGCCAACGCTCGGCGGCTGGCGCGACCCCGCGCCGCCTACGACATTGTTAACCGAATGCTCGAATTGCAAAGCGCTCCGGTTTAAGCGTTGACGGAATGCTACGCGCGTTTGGAGTTGAAGGTCGAGTTGATAATTGACTGGACGGCGGCGGCGGGCTGCTCTAAAAAACTTACTCCTAAAAACCGAAACCGGCGTGTCCTCACCTCACGCCGGTTTCGTAGCTCACAATCTATGGGAGATCGTGAGGGATATACGCGTATATCCGGTTGAGTGCCATTTTATTCAGATGTTTCCGCGTGTCAATACAAAATTCTTTGCTGGTGCATGACGATTTCGGGTAAACCTGTGCTTTTTATTAGCGAAATCAAGCGGCGATTATTCTCGCAAATTTTTTGTCAAGCAAGCCCGCTTAAAAACTGGTCACGCGCGATAAATGGCGAGCGCATCAAGTCAGTTTGAGGTTTAGGATTTTCGCTTCGCATCAATTCACTTGGCGACGTGACCGGCGACGTTGAAGAGGTCTTGAGGCTTAATCAGATAATCCTGCGCTCCCGCTCTGAGGGCGGCCTCTTTTTCCTGCGGCATGGCGCGGCCCGAATAGAAGAGAATCGGCGTCTCTGGGTCTAGCTTGCGCAAAGCCTCGCAGATGGTCACGCCGGAGGCGTCCGGGAAAGCGTGATTGAGCAGGTAGAGGTCGAAATGTTGGCCGCTCTGGGCCAACTTCATGCAGTCTATGGCGTTGCTGACGTACGTCACTTGAAAGCCTGCCTGCTCCAGCATCATTGTCATAATGATGCGCGTGTCATCATGGTCTTCGACGTAGAGGATGTGCCCTTTCGTTGATTGCATCGTTATATCCTTTCAACCGAAGTCAAGTTTATCATTAACGGGCGATAGATGCTTCGTCGTAAGCTTGCCATGTAGCTCTCGAGACCAGGCCCGCCGTGCAACCGGGCCGCTTGTCGGGCGCGGCGGCAGCATGTTACTTTTTTGAGTTTGCACGAGGGCGGCACACTTGCTCTGTGCGCTTTGTGAAAGGATTTACGCTCCGGGCTGGCGCTTCTTTGTTAGCCTTGATTGATTCCATGTCGGATGCTCAACAAAGTTTGAAGGAACGCGTCCGTGCCTTCTGGCAGGCCAATCCGTGCGGGACTAAGTTTTCCGATGCGCCGCCGGGCACGCGCCTTTTTTACGAGCGGACGGAGGAGCATCGCTACACGAAGGAATGGCATATCCCGATGGCCGCCGATTTCACTTCGGCGCGCGGCTTGCGCGTGTTGGAAATCGGTTGCGGCCTCGGCACGGACGGCGCGCAGTTTGCCAAAGCGGGAGCTATCTATACGGGCGTTGATTTGACGGAGGCTGCGGTTGAGTTGGCCCGCAGGCGCTTTGAATTGTTTGAACTGCCCGGCACGTTTCGCACGGCTGACGCGGAGAATTTAGACTTCGCAGACGAATCTTTCGATCTGGTTTACTCGCACGGCGTCTTGCATCACACGCCGGACACGCGCCGCGCAGTGCGCGAAGTCCATCGCGTGCTGCGCCCACAGGGTCGCGCCGTCGTGATGCTTTATCATCGAGATTCTTACAACTATCGCGTTAACATACGCATGCTCAGGCGGGCGGGCGCGCACCTCTTGAAGTTTGAGCCGGGATTAAAGCTGGTGCATCGCCTGACGGGCGAACCCGTCGAGAGCTTGCGCGAGCACGCGCGCCATCTAAAGCAGGACGCGCGCAGCTATCTCTCGCCGGACGAATTCTTGAGCCAGCACACGGACGGCGCAGGCAATCCGCTGGCGCGCGTTTATTCGCGCCGCGAAGCGCGCGAGCTATTCAAAGATTTCGCGCAGGTAGAGATGGCGACCCACTTCTTGAATAAACGCTGGCTGCCCGTCGTTGGCAATCTCCTGTCGCGTTCAGCGGAAAAACGACTGGCCGCGCGCTGGGGCTGGCATCTCTGGATTTACGCGACAAAGTAAACAGCAGTCAGTAATCAGTTATCAGCTAAAAGCTTTGACTGACTACTGACTGACTGATTACTGATTACTGTTTATGAAAAATATACTCGTGACAGGCGGTGCGGGCTTCATCGGGTCGCATCTGGTTGAGCGCTTGCTGGCGGAAGGCGTCTGGCGCGTGACGGTGCTGGACGACTTCAATGATTTCTACGCGCCGCAGCTTAAGCGCGAGAACGTGCGCGCGCATCTTCAGCATGAACTGTACAGGCTCGTTGAAGCTGACATACGCGACCGCGAAACGCTGGCGCGTGTTTTCACAGAGACGAAGTTCGAGGTCATAGTGCATCTGGCGGCGCGTGCGGGCGTGCGCCCCAGCTTAAGCGAGCCGCATCTTTACGCGGAAACGAATATCAATGGCACGCTCAATTTGCTTGAGTTGGCCCGCGAGCATGAGATTAAACAATTTGTCTTCGGCTCGTCCTCATCAGTTTACGGCATCAACGCGAAAGTGCCCTTCAGCGAAGAAGACCCGATTCGTCAGCCCATCTCGCCCTACGCTGCGACAAAGGCGGCGGGCGAACTGCTCTGCCACACCTACACGCATCTCTACGGCATACGCGCTGTCTGCCTGCGCTTCTTCACGGTCTACGGCGCGCGGCAGCGACCCGATCTGGCGATTCACAAATTCGCGCGGCTGATTGACGAAGGCCAGCCCATACCCGTCTTCGGCGACGGAAGAAGTCGGCGCGACTACACTTACATTGAAGACATCATCGCGGGCGTGCGCGCTACAATCGACTACAGTGGAAGCGAGTATGAAGTCTTCAACCTCGGCGAATCGCGCACCGTCGAATTAAACGAGTTAATCTCGCTTTTGGAAAAGAATCTTAATCGCCGCGCCGTTATCAATCGCCAGCCAATGCAGCCCGGCGATGTGCCGCAGACGTTCGCCGATGTCTCAAAAGCCAAACGACTTCTCGGCTACAATCCGCAGACGCAGATTGAAGAAGGAATCAAGCGTTTCGTCGAGTGGTTTCGACAGGAGAAGGAGTCTGCTCGTTGAGATGGTCTCTCTCAGGCATCTCACAGCCTGCGCGGCGGCGCGTGCTCGTGTGCCTCTGCATCCTTTTACTCTCTTTTACGGTGCGCGTGTTGACCGCTCAGTTTATGCGCGTGCGCCTGACAGAGCCGGGATGGTTTCAGTCTGGCACGTACGCGATTTTTGACGCGCAGGCTCAAAGGCTGCTCGACGGCAGCGCGTCCGTTATCTGGATTGACGACACGGCGCGCACACAGGCCGCCGTCTATCCGCCGGGCTATCCAGCGTGGCTGGCGCTCGTCTACGGCCTGAGCGGTACGCGTTCGGTCTACGTCGCGCAGAACGTGCAGTGGGTGATGGATGCTCTTGCGGTCTTGCTCATCGTAGGCATCGGCGTGACGGCATACGGGTGGCGCGTTGGATTGACTGCGGGCGCTCTTGCAGCGCTCTCGCCGCTGCTGGCGCTCTACGGCGCAACGCCTCTGGCCGATGCGCCGACAAGCTGGATTGTGCTGGGCGGCGTGTGGATGTTTCTGCTGGCGGCCAAGCGGCGGAGTTGGCGTTGGGCGCTGGGCGCTGGCTTGATGGTTGGCGCTTCGTGTTGGTTGCGGGCCAACGCTTTATTGCTGGCAGGGATATGGGCTTTGGCGCTGCTCGTATTGGTGCGCGGCGCTTGGCGCGAAAAATTGATTTTGAGCGGAGCAATTGTGCTCGGCACGCTGCTTATGATTGCGCCCATCATAGTGCGAAACGCGTTGGCGTTTCGCGCCTTTTTGCCGACGGGGCTGGGCGTCGGCACTAATTTGTGGGAAGGTATCGGCGAGACAGAGCGCGCGGCGGAGTTTGGCGCGGTCTACGGCGATGCGAACCTGATTGAACAGGAGCGCGCGGAGTTGAAGCCCGCGCCGGATGAGCCGTTCGGACTTTATTACCCGGACGGCGTCGAGCGCGATCGCGCGCGCGCGCGCAGGGCATTCAACGTCATTAAGGCGCACCCGGTCTGGTACGCGGGTGTGATGCTCAGGCGTATGTGGGGCGTGCTGAATTACACGGGCGAGCCTTCAACTTTTTACGGCTATGCGGGCATCAACATCACTAGTCGGAAAATGCTGCCGCCTAATTGGACGAGCGGCGTGATTGCTCTGCCGGTTAATCTTTTAGGAATGCTTCAGAGCGTGTGGCAGCATCTGGCGTTGCCGCTGATAGCGTGCGGAGTCCTGCTCGCGCTGCTGAGAGACTGGCGCGGCGGAGGACTCTTGTTGGCGACCGTCCTCTACTATCTAATCTTCGGCTCTGTGCTGCACATGGAGATTCGCTACGTCCTGCCGATGCAAGCAGTGCTGCTTGTCTTCGCTGGCTTAGCAATATGTCGGATTGGCGAAATTGTTTATGATAAGGCACGCAGGCGACCGCGCACCGAAGCAGGGCAGAGAGACCAGAAGGGGAAGAAAGCTAACGGCTGAAATTTCATCGCTGAACGCTATCAATTGAATCTATGAAGGAAAGGCTCTTGGATTATCTCGCGTGCCCTGCGTGCGGCGGCGGGATAGAATTGCTCTCGGTGGCAAAGCGAGAGAAGCATGAGATTTTAGAGGGCGATTTGGAATGCGATAGCTGCGCTCTACACTTCCCAATTGTGCGCGGCGTCCCGCGTTTCGCAGCGCTCGGCAGAGTGGAAGAAGAAAAGGCTGCGACCGCCGCCAACTTCGGCTGGCAGTGGCAACACTTTACGCAGCAGGATGAAAAGTACGAAGAGCAGTTCTTAGCCTGGATTGCTCCCGTCAAACCTGATTTTTTTCAAGGCAAGATTGTGCTCGAAGGCGGCTGCGGTAAAGGAAGGCACACACAGTTGGCGGCCCGTTGGGGAGCGAGCGAAATCATCGGAGTTGATTTGAGCGCGGCGGTCGAAACGGCCTTTGCGGCGACGCGTGAACTGGAAAATGCACACATCGTTCAGGCCGACATTTATCAACTGCCTTTCAAGCGCATCTTTGATTACGCTTTCTCAATCGGCGTGCTGCATCATTTGCCGGACCCGCGCGGCGGATTCGGTGCGTTGGCTGCCAAAGTCAAAACGGGCGGGCATCTTTCCGCTTGGGTTTACGGCGCGGAGAACAACGCCTGGATAACGCGCTGGGTCAACCCCGTGCGCGAGCGTTTCACTTCACGTATCAATCAACGCACGCTGCTTCATTTATCGAAGCTGCCGACCGCCGCGCTCTACGCCGCGACCAAACTCATCTACGGCCCGCTTAACCGCAGCACAAGCGGCGCTGCGCTCGCACGACGTTTGTTCTACAATGATTACATGAGCACGCTCTCAAGGTTTGGCTGGCGCGAACAGCACACAATCGTCTTCGATCATCTGGTTGCGCCGACCGCCTTTTATATCTCGCGCGAAGAGTTTGAAGAATGGTGGCGCGAGATTAACGCGAGCGAAGTCGTCATCGGCTGGCACAATAAAAATAGCTGGCGCGGATTCGGCAAACTCAGCGACGAAAAGGCGACAAGAGAGCGGCAATCGCCAGCCAACGATAACGGGACCGGTGCAAGCTAAGATGTCAACGACGACAAAAAGCGTGACGGAAGCGCTGCCGCAGGAGATGCAGCAGCACACCTACTCGATCATGTACGAGGTCGAGGGAACGCACTGGTGGTTTGCCGGACGGCGCCGCATCATCACCGCTTTCGTCGAAGAGATTTGCCGAAAGCTCGGTCAGGATGAGCTACGCATTTTGGATGTCGGGTGCGGGACGGGCGCGAACCTTGAGCTTCTGGGCAAGTATGGCAAGGCCGAAGGCGTGGATGTTTCGCTGGCGGCGCTGGATTTTTGCCGCGCTCGCGGCCTGACGAATGTACGGCAGGGCGAAGCGGAAAAGTTGCCGTACGAGGACGGCTCGTTTGATTTGGTGACGGCGCTCGATGTCGTTGAACATCTGGACGACGACGTAGCTGGCCTCAGGGAGATGCGGCGGGTGCTGCGGCCCGGCGGGCGCGCTCTGCTGTTTGTTCCGGCCTTCATGTTTCTCTGGGGAGTGCAGGACGACGTGAGCCATCATCGCAGGCGTTACACTCTGCCGGGGCTACGGCGCATCCTAAGGGAAGCGGGCTACGAAGTTGAGCGCGCGACGTATGCGAACATCAGTTTCTTTGCGCCTATTTGGCTGGGGCGCGTGTTGATGCGTGCGACGGGTCTGCGCCCCGCCTCGGAAAATAACATCAACGTCTCGGCGCTAAACGGTCTGCTCGGACGCGTCCTTGGCGCAGAGAGCGCATTGCTTCGGCGCATCAATTTTCCGTTCGGCGTCTCGGCGCTCTGCATCGCGCGTAAGGTAGAATAAAAGCGCGTTTCAAAACCTCAAGCCGTTCTTTGCGCCTTGAGTTTTTCTCTTTTTGCGCCTTTGCGTGAAACGTCGCTGTTCTCGCTGGAGGCGCAAAGTTAAAACCGAAGGCGCAAAGTGTTGAGTCAAACAATCTCTTGAGTGTTGAAATCGCTTCTTAGTTCAATTGTAATTATGGAAGGTCTTTAGTGTATGGACTTTCTGCAATCGAACGATGCTGGTCTAGCCATTGAACGACGTGACCATGATTTTTTAACTCGCCATTTAGACAGGCAAGCAAAAGGTCTTGGGTGAGAATGGTATTAAACGGTTGATGGTAGGTGAGCGCTTCGTTCTGCCCTGCCAGTTTGAACATAAACGGAATGCGATGATCGCGCTTGCCGTTGACGGGGTTCGACTCTCTCCACCAGTGGTCGGATGTGATGACGATAGTCGTGCTGTCCCAAGTTCCGTCGGCTTCCATGCTGCGCCGTAACTCGCCCAGAGCGCGGTCGGCTAGTTCCAGATTATCCGCGTAAACATTGTCGGTCGTCGGCGAGAGAGCATCGCGCGCGCGGTCATAGATGAAAGGGTGATGCGGAACGGGAAGATGTATCAGCGCCAGATTGATGCTGCGATCTCTGACGATAGTTTGCGCCTTATTCATGAGCCTCAGATAGCTGCCGATGTGATATTCGCGCATCTCCTTAGAATAGAATTTTTCAAGGACACGAAACATCAACGGAACTCTGAAAAGCGTATCGCGCGCCCAAACGCGCATCGAGTTGAAAAGAGATAAATCATCCGGCACTGGATTGGCCTGATGAACAAGCGTCTCCCAGTGGCAAACGTCCAGGTCGTCTCCGATGATTCTGCAATAGGGTTGATACCAACCGATCAACGCGGTCTTGAATCCTGCCGCTCTCGCTTTGGAAAAGATATTGGGCTGTGTGCTCCATCCTTCAGGCTGCTGCCCGCCTTCAAACATCATCATTGATTCATCGGGGCGCACCGGAATGGGAAGAGCAGTAGCCAGCCTGCCGGTAATCAGCGTCGGCATGGACTGAAGCGTTTCACCCGCCGGAGGATAAGCATTATCGGCGTAAAGAGACTCGTTGCGAAAGCGCTCAAACTCCGAAACCGTGGTGGCCTCCGGCCTTGCGTCGAAGAGAACTCTTTGATCCAACTCGTCGAATATTATCCAGAGCACATGCGGGCCTGAAGGCTTCTCGGCTGAGAGCTTTGACGCTGGCTGTTTAGGGTTGAATAAGCCGGCGTTTGTTCTGTGTTTGGCTGCTAACCAGACGCCTTGCGAGAATGCTATCAGGACAAATGGAGAGAGAATTAACAGCAGCGAGACGGCAAACTTCGTCACCTGCCGTAACCAGAACTTGAAGATTAAGAAAGCTATGACGAGGGCGAGCAGCCCCAGTAATATCAGTTTGGTCTTACCGAGTTGTCCGAAAAGATTCGCTCCCGTCAGGTCTTTCCCCATACGGAGGCTGTTGAGTGGAATAATGAAGATGAGAAGAAACACTATGCTGGCGCATTTCATCAATAGCTTGCTGCCAGTGCGGCGGACGATTGTTATTCCCAGCCAGAACACGAGCGCCAGCAACAGAACGTCAAGACCGAGAGCTATCAGTTCGGTAAAGCCCGGATAGTGCTGCCAGAAATAATATGAGTAGTGACCGGAATTGAGTAGAACCTGCCACGCAGAGATAAAGCAGAGGCTGGAGAGCGAGAGCGCGACCAGTGCATCTTTGAGAGATTTAGGCATCTTGCTTTCTTCTCATCATGTAGAGCCAACGCTGCGTGCCGCCCAGTTGTTCGACACGCACGGTCTCAAAATACATGCTTGAGACTTGCTCGAAATGTTCGCGTGTGAGGTGTTGATAGAGATGGTCGCGTCCTCTCGAAAGCACCAGCGACATGGGGTCTTCGGGCGAGACATACTCGATGATTAACAGGTTCGAGGTCAGTTCAGATGCCAGCCGCATGATTTCTCTCAGCGGAATCCGCTCTGTAATCAACATGTGATGAATGACGGCCAGCATCATCACGCAATCAAAAGCGCCGCGCGACCTTTCAAGAAAAGAGGAGCACTCCAGATTGCGCCACCCGACGCTCGGCGTCGGCCTCGTCAGGTCAACCATCAAAGGCAAGATCGACGCGTTATCTTTTGCAGCCCGGAGCCAATTATTTCCTATCACGACGGGGTCGCTGTCAATCGAAACTACCTGCGCGCCTGCTGTTGCGGCCATGTTGCTGAAGTGACCCGTATTGCATCCGACATCCAAGACCCTTGCTGGCTCAACCTCTGAGAGCGCTCCCTGCACGAATCGTTCTTTATCAGGGAAATAACTTTCGGAGTATTGATTCTGCGCCATGTAGTCCGACCAGTTTGAGCTTCGACTTGTGCTGGGCTTTAAGCTCTCCAATTTACGCCGGAGGCTGCTCAACTGGCGACCTAAGATGAATCGCGCCTTCTCTGGATTATCAATCGTGCGCTTCTGATAAATGCCCGGCTTGTGTGCGAGAGTGGGCTTGGAGAAGAAGGTCGGCAGCGAAACAAGCGAGAGAAACGATGGCGACAACTTCTGTAAAGGGCCGGTCAATTGGTTGACCATTTCGGGAAAAAGACCGTCGCGGTGCGTAATGAATATCTGGTCGAGGCCGATGCCGAAATGCTTGTTAGTCAGGAGCGGGCGCAGGAACGTTCGTTGAAATTGCTCTGACGGCAGCCAGATGGGGTCAGCCGCCTCGCGGCGCTCAATTGACAAAACATCTACGAAGACAGGCTGCGCCCCTCGGAAAAGGATATTGTAAGGAGTAGCGTCTTTGAGTCCTAAGCCTTCCTGCAAAAGTCCTTCGGCAATGTCTAAAGTCAATTCACCGGCAGCCCAGAGCATTTCGGGCGCCCACTCGTAAGGAAAGCTCTGAAACGGAATGCGCTCATGCTCGACAATTGCGCCGACATCGCAGCTATCGAGCATCTCTCTGAATACAGAATTCTCCGCTAATCGAGAGCGAGCCGCGTCGTCCAATTGTTCCGTACGCACTATCTGGCCCTTGCTCAGAAAATTCTGAACAGTTTTCGACTCAAGGAAAGCGCTGAAATCTGACGAGGCGGAGCGGTCAATGACGCGCACAACCCGCCCGTCGATTATAGATAAACGACCGGCAGGGTCTCGAAAAGATGTGGTCATATAGTGCGGGGAGGAACACTACGGCTTAAGATGTTCCGATTCAAGTATGACAGATGAGAGGCAAGCTCGAAGTGTTGACCTCCGAAGAGCTTCACTTGGTTTTCTCGTCCGCTCCCAAAGCGTCTTTCTGTAGATTCGACGCGGGCAGTTCTGTTTGATTCTTTTTTCTGGAAGAAAAGAAATGCTTAACTCTGTCTCGAAAAGAACGAAAGTAAAAGAGAGAGCCAATGACGGCAGCCGACAACAACTGCAAGATTAAAGCTCCCGAACCCGGATCGGTGTACAGAAAAAAGCAGGCTTTTACTTGCCCTACGGCCTGAAGGAAACCAGCGGATAAAAGATTGTCAAAGTACATCGTCAGATTAAATCCTTTCCTGAACCAGATAATAGCGGGGTCAACACTGGAAAATAAGACAAGCTATTCCAACCAAGTCGCGGCACGAAACGCTCAAGGACTGAAAGGATACTATATAGACGCGTAGATACAAAACGCTCCTGATGCGTGCCGGGTAATCCGGCGGCAACCGAAAAGCTGCCCGCTAAATTACACGAAAGCACACGAAGTCCGGCACACTTCCGCGCCCTTTCGTGCCATTTGGTGGAGAGTTCCATCATCTGCCGGGAATGTGCAGACCTCGAATAATTGGTCGCATGGGTTTATCAAAGGCTGGCTGATGGCTATAATGGTGCGCCGGTTTAAGAGCATCAGGAGGGGACACAGAGCGCTTCCGCTCAACAATCGTTGTTGGCGAAGCTCTTAAGCCCACGTTAAAGGCTGGTGCTACTAATCAATTAAATGAAGACATATAAGGAAGAAGACACGCTCATCAAAAAAGATGATGAAGAGACCGTCAGAAGACGGCGCGCGGTAATTCCCGCCAATGACGGCGACGTGCCTGACATTTCTATCTTCCTGCCCGTCTTCAACGAAGAGCCGAACCTGCGCCCGCTTCACGCCAAGCTGGATGATGCGCTTCGGCAGTTGGGACGAACGGCTGAAATCGTTTACGTTGACGACGGCTCAAGCGACGGAAGCCTTGACATTCTGCGAGAGTTGGCCCAACTAGACGCACGCGTCCGCGTCGTGGCGCTGCGCCGCAACTACGGACAGACGGCTGCGATGTCCGCCGGAATTGATGCCGCACGGGGGCGCGTGCTGATTCCGATGGATGCGGACATGCAGAATGACCCGGCTGACATCACCCGCCTGCTCAGTAAGCTGGACGAAGGCTTTGATGTCGTTTCGGGCTGGCGCAAAGACCGGCAGGACAAATTGATTACGCGAAAGATTCCGTCGATGCTCGCCAACCGCTTGATTTCATGGATTGGCGGCGTGCCGCTGCACGATTACGGCTGCTCGCTGAAAGCCTATCGCCGCGAGTCTATCGAAGACGTGCGGCTCTACGGCGAAATGCACCGCTTCATCCCTATCTACGCATCGTGGGTCGGCGCGCGCGTCACGGAGATTCCCGTCGAGCATCACGCGCGGACGATGGGCAAATCCAAATACGGATTGTCGCGCACCATCAAGGTCGTCTTCGATTTGATGACAGTCAAGTTTATGGCCTCGTATCAGACGAAGCCGCTCTACGTTTTCGGCACGTTCGGAGTGCTGGCCTTCGCTGTCTCGATACTGGCCGGACTCTACGCCATCTTTCTCAAGCTGATTCACAAGGCGGACTTCGTGCAGACGCCGCTGCCGATTCTCGCCATCGTCATGTTTGCCGTCGGCGTACAATTTCTCCTGATGGGCCTGCTTGCGGAAATGCTCGTCCGCACCTACCACGAATCGCAGGCCAAGCCAATCTACGCCGTGCGGGAGAAGATAGGATTCAGAAGAAGTGATGAGTGATGAGAAACGAGTGATGAGCGAGAAGCGACGAGCAAGTTGCTTTTAACTCATCACTCATTACTCATCGCTCATCACTTTGTCACTTCGTTTATGTGTGGAATCACAGGTTGGGCCAACATGGATGCGCGCGTGCCGCCGTCGGAGGGCGGCCTCGAACTCCTGCGCGCGATGTGCGAACGAATGACGCATCGCGGGCCGGATTCGGAAGGCACGATGGTGACGACTGGCGTCGCGCTCGGCATGCGCCGGCTCGCCATCATTGATTTACAGACCGGCGAGCAGCCGGCGACGAGCGAAGACGGCCAGATTTCCGTCATTCTCAACGGCGAGATTTATAACTACCGTGAACTACGCGCCGAACTGGAAACACGCGGCCATCATTTTCGCAGCGCATCGGATACAGAGGTGTTGCCGCATCTCTATGAAGAGTACGGCACGCGCATGGTTGAGCGCTTGAATGGGATGTTCGCCTTCGCTTTGTGGGATGCGCGCAGCCGCCGTCTCTTCATCGCCCGCGACCGCTTCGGCGAAAAACCGCTCTACTGGGGCGTCTTCGACAATACTTTCCTCTTCGCTTCGGAGCCGAAAGTCCTGCTCGCGCACCCGCTCGTCCGACCCAGTCTCAACTTAAATGCGCTCCGGCAGTATCTCTCTTTCGATTACGTCCCCGCGCCGCTCTCGATCTATGAAGGCATACATAAATTACCGGCGGCGCACACGCTCACGGTCGAAGACGGTCGTGTCGAAGTGCAGCCCTACTGGCAGTTGAGCTACAGGACGCGGCAGCCCGTGCCGAGCGAAGAGGAGGCCGCAGAGCAGTTGCGGGAATTGTTGGCAGATGCCGTGCGTATGCGTCTCGTTTCGGACGTGCCGCTCGGTGTGCTCTTGTCGGGCGGCGTCGATTCTTCGACCGTTGCCGCGCTGGCCGTGCGCGCCTCAAGTGAAACCGTCAAGACCTTTTCCATCTCGTTTGCCGAATCATCGTTCGACGAGTCGGCCTACGCACGCGCGGTCGCCAAATTTCTCGGCACGGATCATCACGAAGAGCGTTTGAGCGTTGACCTCGCCGCCAACCTCGTCGGCGAAATCGGCTCATGGATGGACGAGCCGTTTAGCGACCCGTCATTGTTGCCGACCTATCTGCTCTCGCGCTTCACGCGCAAGCACGTGACGGTCGCGCTCGGCGGCGACGGCGGCGATGAACTCTTCGCTGGCTATCCGACTTATTACGGGCACACATGGGCGCGCCGCTATGCGCAACTGCCGCGCATCATGCGCCGCGCTTTGGTCGAGCCGCTGGTGCGCCGCCTGCCTATCAAAACGAAGAATCTTTCGTTTGATTATAAAGCGCGCCGCTTCGTCGCAGGCTCTGAGTATGACGAGGTGGCTCGTCATCATATCTGGTTCGGCTCGTTCACGCCCGCCGAGCAGGAAGCATTGTTGATGGAAGACGCTAAGCGCGCGAGCGACGGCGATATTTACGCGGAGGCGCGACGACTGCTCAAAGCGTGCGACGCAGATAATATGGTCGAAGGCATGCAGAGCCTCGACACGCAGCTTTATCTCGCCGAAGACATTCTGACGAAGGTAGACCGCGCGAGCATGGCCGTCTCGCTCGAAGTGCGCGCTCCGTTCCTTGACCAGCGCGTGGCGGAATTTGCGGCCTCCTTGCCGGTCGCTTACAAGCTGCGCGGTCGCACTTCCAAGTACATTCTGAAGAAAGCCAGCGCACCGCTCCTTCCATCCTTCGTTACGCGTCGTGGCAAGAAGGGCTTCGGCGTCCCCGTCGCCGAATGGCTCAAGGGAAAGCTGCGCCCTTTGGCGCGCGACTTGCTCTCGCCCGAACGCATTCGCAGCGCAGGATTGTTCAATGCCGATTACGTAATGCGCTTGCAGGACGAGCATGAGCGAGGCTTAGCGAATCATCGCAAGCAGCTCTGGACGCTGCTGATGTTTGAACTGTGGCAGGAAAGCTTTATCGAGACGGCGCGGCGGATTGAAACTTCTGTTAGCAGCGCACAGTAAGTGAAACGCCCGAAAAACATCTTCCTTGAATAAATCGCACAGCGAATTGGAGCGTGCCTACGAAGGTTTGTCAGCGTGGTGTCGCAAGCGCGCGTATGCCGGTCACGACCCATTCGACGCGCTCAACAGCCGTCTCTTTCAAGCCACTCCGCTTAAAAGCTCTCGCATCGCGCGTCTGGCCTGGACGCAGCTTTTCAAACGCTCGCCCGTCAACCTGCGAAGCATCGCACGCGTGCCCGCCCAGAAAAACTCGAAGGGCACAGCGCTCTTCGCGTTGGCTAGTCTCTCTCGCTGGCGTAGAGAAAAGACTGAGAGTGCCGAGCGGGAAACACGCACGCTTCTGAGTGACTTGCTCTCGGCGCGAATCGAAAATTTGAGCGGCGCGGCCTGGGGCTACAACTTCGACTGGCAGGGGCGCGCCTTCTTTGCGCCAAAGGGAACGCCGACCATTGTGCCGACAGCTTTTGCTGCACGCGCTCTTCTGGAAGCGGCGCGCGATTTTCAGGATGAAGAATATCTCACAGTCGCGCGCAGCGCTTGTGATTTCATACTGCGTGACCTTCATCGCACCGTCGAGACTCCAATGGAAGTCTGCTGGAGCTATTCGCCGCTTGACCGAACACGTGTCTTCAACGCGAGCCTGCTGGCGGCGGAAACGCTCTCAACGGTCGGCGCTTTGACAGGCGAAAAAGATTTCTGTGAGTGGGCCGTGCGCGGTGCGCGTTACGTCGTTAATCAACAGCGGGAGGACGGCTCTTGGGCCTACGGCGCAGATGATTATCAATCGTGGGCTGATAATTTTCACACTGCCTTTATCCTCACCAGCCTCGCACGCATCATGAACGGCTACCTTGCTGCCCGCGCTGAATTTACAGAGGCGACGGCGCGCGGGCTGGCCTTCTGGCGCGAGCGCTTCTTCCTCGCCGACGGGTGGCCGAAATACTTCCATGATAGACTTTACCCGGCGGACGCTCATTCGGCGGGCGCTGCCATAGTGGCCCTGCTGGAACTACGGGAGATGGATGCGACTGCGCCAGCGCAAGCCGAACAGATAGCGCTCTGGGCCGTACGCAATTTGCGCGACCCGCGCGGCTTCTTTTACTACCAGCGCCGCCGCTTCTACACAGTGCGCACACCATACATGCGCTGGTCGCAGGCGTGGATGCTCTACGCGCTGGCGAGACTTTTGGAAGAGAGGGCAAAAGGGTAAAAGGGGCAGAGGGGAAGGGCTATGAGCAGCAAAGCATAAAGATTGTTCTTCACCCACTTCACCTTTCATCCTTTTACCCTTTTACCCCTTTATGCACATCTGGATTGATCTGGCGAACTCGCCGCATGTGCCGTTCTTTCGCGCGCTGATTCCCGAATTCGAGCGGCGCGGCGCGTCTGTGGAAACGACGGCGCGTGAATTCGCACAGACAGTTGAAATGGCAAAGGCTGCGGGCCTCGCTCCCGTAGTCATCGGCGGGCACGGTGGACGCGAACTTGCGGGCAAGGCGGGGAATTTAGTCGGGCGCGCGGCGGCGCTCTTTCGTTGGGCGCGCGGGCGCAGGTTTGACCTGGCGGTCAGCCACAACTCTTATGCACAGACGGCGGCGGCACGCGTGCTCGGCATCAGGACTGTGACGCTGATGGATTACGAGCACCAGCCAGCGAATCATCTGGCCTTCAGGCTGGCGTCGCGCGTCATCGTTCCAAGCGTTTTTCCGTCCACTGCGCTCAAACGCTTCGGTGCGCGCGAGTCGAAAGTGCGTCGCTACAATGGAACAAAAGAGGATGTCTATCTGGCGGATTTCGTGCCTGACCCGCGCTTTTGTGAAATCTTGCGTGCGTTGGGCGTCACCACAGATGACGTGCTCGTCGTCGTCCGCCCACCCGCGCGTGATGCGCTTTATCATCGTTTCGAGAATGAGTTGTTTGACGAATTGATTGAGCGGCTGCGCGCGCAAGCCGGAGTAAAAATCATCCTGCTGGCGCGGACAGAGGCACAGCGCGAGGCTTACGCCGCGCACGCTTACGATAACGTAATCCTGCCGCGCGCTGCGCTCGATGGCGCAAATCTGATAGCGGCGGCCGACCTCGTTGTCAGCGCAGGCGGCACGATGAACCGAGAAGCCGCAGCGCTCGGCATCCCCGCCGCCACCGTCTACGCCGGACGCTGGGCGGCGCTCGACGAAGGACTCGTGCGCGAAGGCAGGTTAAAGCGCATCAGCACGCGCGACGACCTGCAAGCGCTACGCATAGAAAAGAAGCAAGCGCCGAACGCCCGCCGAGCTATCGATGTGCGAGCCGAAGTTGTGAACTTAATACTTGAGAAGTAACGGGACAGGGAATATCTGTTGGGCCACAAGTGACGATTGACAATCAACACGCTACAATCGCGCTCTTACTTCTTACTTCTTAATTATCACTTATCACTTTCCGTAATGAGAGCTGAGCAGCTAAAAGAGAGATTGAGCGAAGCGCGGGCGGTGCGCGTCCCGGCGCGTGCGCCGCAGTGGATAATCCCTGCGGTCAAGCTGGCGCTCGTCATCTCGGACATAGCGCTGGCTGCGCTCTCCTTCACGGCGGCCTTCTACCTGCGCGAAGGCCATGCTGTGCTCCAAGAATCGGGAGGGCGCTGGATGTGGAGCGCTCGATTTGCGCCCTACGGAGCGTTGCTGCTCTTTATCTTGCCGATTCGCGTGCTCACGTTGAAGTATTACGATTTATACAGGTTGCGCGGCGAATTCTCTTTGGTCGAAGACGGCGTGCGCGTTTTTAAGGCGACGGCCATCGGGACGCTGCTCATCGTCGCTGCGGCCTTTCTCTATCGCGGCGGCTTCGAGTATCGCGCCTTCTCTTACGCGCGCGGCGTCTTCGTGCTCGATTTCCTGCTGGCGCTCGCGGCGTTCGGAGTGGTGCGACTGATTGTGCGCAGCGCGCAAAGCTTCGCGCGGCGTCGTGAGATTAATCTGATTCCGACGCTGGTTGTCGGGCGCGGCCCAGAAGCTGCGCTCTGCATCAAGGAGATGCGCGAGCGTCCGGCACTCGGCTACCGCGTCATCGGAGTAGTCGAGAACGGCTTGATTGATGAAAGTGTGCCGGAGACTTTCGAGGGCGTCCCCATCGTCAGCGACATCAAAGGTTTACCCGACGCGATACGTGAAGCGCGCGCCAACGAAGTAATCATCACAGACCCGCGCATCTCCGGGGATGTGCTCTTTGACGTGATGATGCGCGTGGGGCGTCGTCGCGGCGTAGAGTTTCGGATTGCTCCGTCGCTCTTCAACTGCCTGCCGCGCAAGACAGAGATTGACCAAATCGGCGCGCTCCCGATGATAAGACTCTTTCGCGAGCCGCTCTCATCCGCCGCGCGCATCGCCAAACGCGCCTCCGACATCATCGTCACGGCCATCGCATTCCTGCTGCTCTCCCCGCTCTGGCTCATCATCGCCTTGCTCGTCAAGCTTGATTCGCGCGGCCCCGTCTTTTACAAGCAGGAACGCGTCGGCATGGATGGCCGCATCTTTCTCTTCTACAAATTCCGCACGATGCACACGGGCGCGGACGACGCGACGCACCGCGAGTTCCAGCAAAAGTACATCGCCGGAAGCCCTGATACTAACTTGGGAGACAACCAGCGACCCGCTTACAAGCTGCTGACAGACAAGCGCATCACACGCGTCGGGCGTATCTTACGGCGTTTGAGCCTTGACGAACTGCCGCAACTATTAAACGTGCTCATCGGTGACATGAGCATCGTTGGCCCACGCCCGCCCATCCCCTACGAAGTTGAAGCCTACGAGCTATGGCATCGCAAGCGCCTGGACATGAAGCCAGGCTTAACCGGACTCTGGCAGGTCTCTGGACGCAATCGCCTGACCTTCGACGAGATGGTTCGCCTTGACCTCTTCTACATCGAAAACTGGTCGCTCCTGCTCGATCTCAAAATTATTCTACGCACCCTGCCCGTCATGCTGCGCGGCGACGATGCATATTAGAGGTTTGGTTTAATTGAATGAAAGGGGAGGTTGGTCTTCACCACAGAGACACAGAGAGCGCAGAGGTAACACAGAGAATTAACTTCTGTGCCTCCTCTGTGTCCTCTGTGTCTGCGGTGGTGAATATCTATGTGTCTGGCGCTCAATTGAGGACTGTCCTAACGCCGCTTGAGATTATCCGCCAGCAAGCGAGAGATGGTTTCAGCCAGCTTTAGCACATCCTCCGGCTTTCGTAAAAAGGCATCAGCACCTGCGCCGCGCGCTTCCCTCGGACAGTTGACCGACGAAAGCATAATAACCGGCGTCTTTCTGCGATGAGCAAGCCGCCGCGCCCGCCGCACCAATTCCACACCGCTCATCCCCGGCAAATCATAATCAAACAACAGGACATCGTAAGGAGCATCGCTTTCAAGCTTACCCAACGCCGTCTCTCCATCCGCGCACAACTCCACGCTCCACCCCTGCATCTTCAACGCATCCCTCACCGCATCCGAAGCCAATCTATCATCCTCAACATGCAGAATGTTGACCGGTGCTGCCGACTTCTCCCTCATCCAGTTCAAACGCTGGACGGGTTTGCGAATAATACTGCGCCTGCGCCGCGTCACAGGCTTCCTCGCAGACAGCAGATCGCTATGGCGATTGTTCAGCAAAGCAATCAGCGTCTGATGCTTCAGCCCCAACATATGCGCCGCACGCGTCACAGACCTCTTCGCATCCTCCAGCGCCCGCTCAATAAACCGCCTCTCATAACGATGAACCTCATCTTTCAAAGAAAAGCCCTTCCAATCCTTCGGCGCAGGACGCTCCACCAGCAAATGCAGCGTCTTCCGCGCACACGCGTGCAACCGCCCCAAAATACCCGGATGCTGCGACTTCTCCAACAAATCAGCCGCCCGCTCATACGTCGCCTTCAAATCATCCTCATTCAGCCGCTCCCCCAACTCCTCAATCAACACCAACGCCGCCTGCCCCGCCCCCTCCAAATCCCCCGCCTGCTCCGCCACCTCAACCGCATGCTGCAACGTCAACTGCCCCTGCTGATACCGCCCCAACCGCGCCAACGCCGTCCCATGCGTCGTCAACGCTTCAGCAAACAACGACTGCTCCTCACTCTTTTCCAGAATTTGCACTACAGACCTAACCAGTTTTTCTGCGTCGGAAACGCGTCCTTCAGCCATTAGAATACGCGCGCGTGTCTCATCTACTTGCGCCGAGTGAACGCTGTCCTTGAGGCTTGTAAAGAGCGCCTGAGCGCGGTCTAGGTGTTCGTGCGCTTCAGTGAATTTGCCTAGGGTGAAGAGAAGAAAACCTATATTGTTCTCAACATAAGCGTGGTAACGAGTATGTCCAGCTTGCTCGAAGTGGTAACTGGCAGCAGTGTATTCAATAAAAGCACGATCAATGTAATCATCAGGTTTTAAGTTTTCCAATATTGTCGCAAATTCATTATGGAATCTCCCCTTAAGCGTATGATCGTCGCTTGCTTCAATTAAAGGAGCAGCCTTATTCAAGAGGCTTAACGCATCATTCAATCTTTTGGCTATCTTCTCAACTGCTGCACTGCGCAGAAGAGCGAGCGCTTTCAGATCGCCGTCTTTGTCGGTAAGTCGGCTCAGTGCTTCTCGCAGTATGATACGTGCTTCATCAAAGGCTCCTTGTCGTGCATAACATATCGCTAGATTCGTTTCGGCTTCGGCAACTTTTTCTATCTGCTGTAATTGCTTAAAGATTGAAGCACTCTTACTGATTAAGTCTTTCGCGACATTCTGTGCCCCTTCAATCTGCTTAGCACTGCCGATATACCCTGTTAGTTCACCAACCTGTAAAAGCACTTCCGCTGCTGTTGTTTCGTCAAGACCTTCTAGCACAGGGTAGTCACCCACTCGCTGCCATAATTCGCCCATAGCATCACGCGCCGCTTCATAATTACCGGATTCTTCTAGCGCTTTTGAAAGCTGACAACGAAGACGTGCTCGCTCATTTTGAGTGAGGGTTGGATTAGCTATTTGGTGGAATATTTCTTTGGCTAAATGCATATGAGGATTGCCTTTCTATCAGCTTGTAAAGAAAAATGCATCAGTAAACACGGGAGTGCATCTCTATTGGCATGAGTGTTAATATGCGCCCGCAAAGCTAGTCTTGAGCGGTTTGGCAAGGACTGCATTCCACCGTCCATTACAGCAAATAGCCACAACCATTCTCACAAGGAGAAAATCAATGAAAAAGGTACGCCAATTCTGTGCGGCAGTTGTGTTGACACTTTCGTTTGCTATATCAGCATATGCAGGTCAGATGACAACTTGGGCCACAGAACCGCCACCGCCGCCTTCGACAACAACAGAAGGCCAGATGGATACCGGGAGCAGCGATGCTGTCGATCCGGTTACGCAGGTGGCGCTGAATCTGTTGCAGAGCGTGATGTCGCTGTTCTAAGGGGCACGCTCATTT
The DNA here is from genome assembly GCA_036387475.1 of Pyrinomonadaceae bacterium. Taxonomy (GTDB): domain Bacteria; phylum Acidobacteriota; class Blastocatellia; order Pyrinomonadales; family Pyrinomonadaceae; genus DASVTR01. Next base: position 452,450 of record DASVTR010000016.1, read on the forward strand.
TCAATTAGTCTGGGCTGCCGTGAGTTTGGATAACGGGCGGCTTAGTATCCGTGTGCTTAATGAGAGCACGCGGAAGGCCAAGAGGCCCGTCGAGGAATCATTAACGCGGCGGGAGAGTAGCGCTGTGCGCGGTGGAAAGCAAGATTTTTTTCCTCGCGTGTAGGAAATGGTTTTACCTGTTTATTGAATTTATGGCCTCTGCAAGAAAACTTGCAGGTTAAAGCGTTGCTTTTAAGATAGTTGAGCCAGCGCTAGCTCTAGCAAGATGAGCTTTTTGATGCCTTTGTAGAAGGGTTCGATTTCGCAGTTTTCGGTGAGGGCGTGGGCGTCAGAGCAGGGGCCTGTGCCGGTGGAGATGGAGGAGATGCCTGCGAGGAGGGCAGCGGATGAGTTGTTAGAGCCGGTGGGGGTGATGGGTGGATCGAAGCCCATGGCGCGGTGGACGGCTTCGGCCATGAGGACGAGTTGGGAGTTGCGATGACCGGGAATCTGTGCGGCGGGAGAGGCGGAGAGGATTTCGGTCTTGAGGGTCATGCCGGCGCGGTCTGCTTCTTCTTTGAGGATAGCGGCGATTTTTTTGTCCAGGTCTGAGATGACATCGTTGTTTGTAGAGCGGAGGTCGAGGGTGAACCAGGCGTCTGCGGCTTTGGCGTTGACGACTTCGGAGCCGGCGAGCATGCCGATGTTGATATTTGAGGGCGGGTCTGTGGGCACGGGCAGTTCGTAGATGCGTGAGATGGCGCGTGCGAGGGGAAGGGTGGCGGAGTAGGGTGGCGTTGGGGAGCGCGTGTGACCGCCGGGGCCTATGAAATGGTGGCGATACCAGTTGATGCCGATGCCCGCGTAGGTGAAGCCTTCGTAGCCGCCGTCGAGCGCGACGTAGTGGTCAATTTTGCCTTTGTTCTCTTTGACGAAAAACTCCGCGCCGTCAAGGCCAGTCTCTTCCTTGACGGTGAAGAGGAAGATGAGGTCGCCTTTCGTCCGTATCTGCGCCTGATCCAGGGCGCGGATGCTGGCGAGCATGGCTTCTATGTTGCGGGTGTCGTCGCCGACGCCGGGAGCGTAAAGACGGCCATCACGGACGGTGGCTTTGATTTTCAGGCCGGGTTGGAAGACTGTATCGAGGTGAGCATCGAAGACGATTGCGGGGCCGCCGCCAGTGCCCTTGCGGACGGCGATGAGATTGCCCGCCGAGTCGTAATGAATATCCTTGAGCCTGTACTTGCGCAGCAGCTTTTCGATATAGGCGGCGCGCTCTTTCTCTTGGCCGGAGGGGGCGTTGATTTCCGTTATCGCTATCCACTCGCGCAGGATGCTGTCGCGATTACGCTCGATTGAGTCGAAGGCAGATTTGACTTGCGGGTGATTCAGTAAGGCTTGGGCCTGTTCATTATATTGAACAGTTGTTTGAGACTGCGCTCGCGCGGATTGGGAAAGTATGCAGAAGATAAGGACGAAAACGCAAATTAATCTTGGCATCTATTTCTCTTTATCATCAGAAAACGCTGGGCCAAAGTGAGCGCCAGCGTCTTTTAATAAGAACGAAGTCAAGTTATTGTAACCGGTCGCGGTTTATTACCGAAAGGCCAGTCTGAGTTATGGATTCACCTGCGGTCGCAGGCGCAGAAAAGGGTAGTGTCGCGGTTATCGAAGACACACGCCGTTTAAGCCGCTGGCTTGACGGGGCGATTGTCTTTTGGTTGTTTGCGCTGGCGCTTTTCGCGCCGCTCTCGATTGCCGCTACGCAGATTAGTTGGGGGTGCGGGCTGCTCTTGTGGGGCGTGCGCCTGCTGCTTGGCCCGCGCGCGCGTTTATGGCGCACGCCCGTCGATTACGCCCTGCTAGCCTTCTTTATCCTGACCTTCATCTCGGCGCTCTTCTCTTACGACCAAACAGAATCTCTGGGCAAGCTGCGAGGCGCGAGCCTCTTCACAATCGTGTATCTGGTCGCGTTGAATGTGCGCTCGCGGCGCGTAGTGCAATTGCTGGCTTTGACGCTCGTTACGTCGTGCATGATAACGGTTGTTTATACGCTGGGCGAGAGAGCGCTTGGGCGCGGGGTGAAGCTTGCAGGCGTGAAGCAGGAAAGCCCGCTTTCCTTTGCGCTTTTTAGGAACGGCGAGACGCTGACTCCGACTCCGATTCAAAGCGGTGACACGGTGCTAGAAGTTGATGGGCGGAAGGTCAGCAGCCCCGAAGAAGTGGTCGCCGCACTGGATGAGAGCGCTTCTGTCAGCAAAGGCATGGCGCGGGTGAAGATTTATCGCGTCGAGTGGACGCCGGTATTGGAAGTTGAGCGCGGAAGTCTGCTGGCCGGAAAGACGGCGCTGGAACGATTGGGTATAGAGAGTTGGGCGCGCGGGCGCGACTGGCGCGCTGCGGGCTTCTACGGCCACTACGTCACCTATGCAGAAGTTTTGCAGTTAATCGCGTCGCTCGCCTTCGGTTTGCTGATAGCGCTCAGAAGCAAGAGGGGGTTGAGCGGCGTGCTGTTGTTGCTGGCGCTTGCGGGGCTTGGCTCTGCTTTGTTGTTGACGGTGACGCGCGCCTCTTGGGTGTCGTTTCTGCTCTCGGCCTTTGTGATAGTGCTGGCGGGCACGAGTCGGCGCACGGCGCTCGTCGTCGCGGGTTGCGCTCTGCCGCTCGTGCTAGGCGGCTGGCTCATACTGAAGCAGCAGCGAAAGGTGGGCTTCTACGACCAGAGCGACCAATCTGTGACGTGGCGGCAGACGGTCTGGCGTGAGAGTTTCAACTTGCTGACGAGCGAGCCGCGACATCTGCTCGTAGGCGTCGGGATGGATTCCATTAAGCGACACTGGCGCGAGTGGGGCTTATTCGATGGAGGAAGGATTCCATTGGGCCACCTGCATTCGACCCCGCTGCAACTGGCGGTTGAACGAGGGATACCGGCGCTCGTCGCGTGGCTCTTGTTAATCGGCATCTACGCGCGAATGCTCTGGCGTCTTCTGCGCTCGTCCGCGCTCGATAATTGGATTGAGCGCGGGATAGCGCTCGGCGCGCTGGGGGGCTTGGTGGGATTCTTCACGAGCGGGATTGTTCATTACAATCTGGGCGATTCAGAGGTGGTGATGGTCTTCTACTTCATCATGGGATTGAGCCTTGTGTTGGAGAAGAGTGTGAGAGAACGGAGCGCCGCAGTGCCGCTTGAATTAACTTGAAGGAATTAACGCCCGCCGAGCAGACGGCGAAGATTGACGCTGTCAACAAAAACGTGCGTGGTTCAGTCTGACTGAACCACGCACGTTTTTTGTTTGCTGTTAATTGTTGATTAGTCGCCGAACATAATGCCGTCGCCGAACATGATGCCGTCGCCAAACATAATTCCATCGCCGAGGAGGAAGCCATCGCCGAACATGATGCCGTCGCCGTGCAGCCAACCGTCGCCGATGAGGAGGGCGTCGCCGAACATAATGCCGTCGCCGAACATAATGCCATCGCCAAACATGATGCCATCGCCAAACATGATGCCGTCGCCGAACATGATGCCGTCGCTGAGCAGCAAACCGTTCGTCGTCTGAATCGCATCGCCGAACATAATGCCATCGCCAAACATGATGCCGTCGCCGAACATAATGCCGTCGCTGATGAGGATGCCATTACTGAGCAGCCAGCCGCTTGAGAGGACGTGGATGCCGTCGCCGAACATGATGCCGTTAACGAGAATCGGATGATCCTGGTAGAAGACGCCCTGCGCATAGCTGATGTGCGCGTTGAAGGGAGCGCTCTCGCCACCGATGGTCGCAGTGTTAAGCGAACTGAGGGTCGTTTTGCCTAACAGGTGATCGCCTGCGACGAGGCGGTCGGCGTGCTGGTCAATGGCGCGGGCCATCTTCACTGCGCCGACGGCGTTGACTTCGCCTGCGCCCTGCGTGATGGCGCTCTGCCCTGGGGTGTGGAAATTAACGGCGGTCAGGTTTTGGGCAGTGCGCATCAACGCGGACTTGACGAGTTGAGGGGTGAGAGATTTGTTGGCATCAAGCATCAGCGCGACCGTTCCGGAAACAATGGGGGCGGCAAACGAGGTGCCGGAAAATTTGTAATAAGCATTGAGCATCGCACCAGCCGCGACGGGCTGCTGTATGTGCTGCGGAGCGCGATTGATGAAGGTCGGGTTTTCTGCCTGCGACATGGCGGCGATGATGCGCGTGCCGGGAGCAACGATGTCTGGCTTCGAGTGGCGGTCAAAGCGCGTCGGGCCTTTGGATGAGTAATCGGAAACGTAATCATCGGAGCGCTGGACGGTCGAGCGCGTATCGGTTGCGCCGACGGTAATGACGAGCGGGTCGTTGGCAGGGCTGGTGATGCTGCCGTAGGCCAGTTGATAGACGGGCTTGCCAAGTGAGTCGTAGCCGACGACCGTTGTCGTGCGGCCATAGTTTCCGGCGCTGCACACAACGACGATGCCCGCGCGGACGGCGCGTTCGACGGCCTGGCACATCGGGTCTGTTTTGTAAGATTCGTAGATCGAGCCACCGAGGCTCATGTTCATGATGCGGATGTTGAAGCGGTCTTTGTTGGCTATGGCCCAGTTAATGGCGTTGAGTGTGCTGCTGGTGCGGCCAATGCCGTTTTCGTCAATCACGCGGAGGTCAACGAGGTTTGCTTCCGGCGCGATGCCGACGTAATTTTCGGCATAGCCTTTGGAGGCTGCGCCGTTTCCGGCTGCGATGCTGGCGACGCCAGTGCCGTGACCGTAGGCATCGCCCGTGCGCGTGCTGCTCGTGAAATCAACGGAGGCGAGGATGCGCGATTTGTCTGCATTCTTGTTGAAGTCGGGGTGATTGCTGATGCCGCTGTCAACGATGGCAATGGTGATGCCCTTGCCTGTGTAGCCGGGGGTGCGCGCGAGACCTGCCTGCACCTGCGATGCTCCGGTGGCGTCGGTCGTGACGCTCTGCGCTTTGAGCGGGCGGTCTGGCGAGATGTAGGCGATATCGTTGCGGCCAGCCAAGGCTGCGAGGCCGCTATAGGGAACGTTCGCCACTATCGTATTGAGGGAGTCGTAGCTGCTGCTGGTCGTGCCGCCGGCGCTGGCAATCGCATCCTGCGCTGCCTGCGAGCCGCCTTTGGTCTGGATGATGACGCGCACGCTGCCGGTGTTGCCGCCGGTGCTGCCGCCCGTCGAGCCGCCTTCGGGGTCGTCCTTAGTCGTTCCCGTACCTGTAGAAGGGTCTAGGGCGCTGAGCAGTTCGGGGGAGAGCTTGCTGTCGGTCGTCTCCGTCAGTGCTTGGGAGATGGCGTTGCCGCGCGCTGCAAAAGTTGTTAAGGGGGTAAGCGAGACGAGCACTAAGCTGATGAGTGTCAGTTGAGCGATTAATCGGCGAAACATAATAGGGTTCCTTTCTTGCCTTGTGCCTCTCCGTGGAAGCCACGCTCTTTTATTGCGGGGGACTGGCACAGCATCTAAAAATTGTTGTTGAATTCAAAGAGTTGATCGTTTGTCGCACCGGCAAGGCTGGGAGGCGCTTGCCGCGACCACGAGAGCAAGGGATTTCGTTTGCCCTCATCCGCTGCTCTCTTCAACGATCTGCCCTTTACTACTTCAATCGCCGTGCCACTCATTGAAGATTTTTTGCAACGCGCACAAGTCTAATTATTTACTAGTTTACGTGGCATAGTCGGGGCACTGGCGGGCAGAGGCGGGAAGGCGGCGAAAATGTATATCACGTATCCAATTTATCGAGTAAAAGCCAATAAAACAGCCTTTTATTGGTGAAATGAGCAAATAGCGAAAGTGGTTACGAAGTATACAGTGGTAACCATGTATCCAGTCAAAGGGGGCTTTGCACAAAAAGTCGGTTCTGGAAGGTACTTTTTGTGCAACTCGCATTTCTGCACAAAAAGTCATTTCAGCGAGCGGAAAGTTTGATAGGCTTGCGGCATGGCAAATTGGCTCAAAGACATCTACCGCGAAATACGCCCTAACGCGCTTTGGGATGTAATCAAATTTATGATTATCGCCGGAGTCTCATTGTTGATAGTTCTGCTATATCGCTTGTGGGTCTATTTGCGGCAACTCCCACAAGACCGCGTTGTAGATTTAGCGATATTCGGCGGGGCATTCGTACTGTTAACCAGCGCATACGCCCTCACAAAATATAGAAGCAGGAAAGCCCCACCATCTGCACCATCAGGTCATAACCCCTCTGTAGTAGATGCCAAGCGGGAAGAAACACAGAAGGCCGCGCCGAAACAGAAGGAAGCCGTTTCTAATCAGAATAGAGAGATTATTCCACTACCCCCTGACCAACTGGTGCAGATTTTTGAGCCGTGGTGGGCTTCAGTTAAACGACAGAAACAAATACATGAAGATTGGCAGAAATGGACTGGTCGGTGGGTTATGGTCGCAGGGGTTTTAGGCAGCGCACACAAGCAAAGTGACGGCAGCTTAATGGTTGTATTCAGCGTGGCGCATAAAGAGTACCCAGAGTTCATTGCCATGTACTTTCGTAAAGAGTGGGCTGACCGTCTCTCTGGTTTAAGAGGCAAAGAGCGCGTAAAAGTAGTAGGTAAAGTTCAAAAGCTTCAACCCCACGAATTATTCCTAGAAGATTGTGAGCTTTTAGATTTTCAGCCTAGTTAGCCCCAGAACTCCGGCTCAATACCGAGTTCATAGATAGATTGGATAAGGCAACAGATATTGTGACACAGAATCTTGCACAGCAATTCATTCATCTGCGCTTGATACGTCTTGCTGCGAAGCGAACTACCAAACTTCGATTTAATCATGCTGAATGTCGTCTCAACATTACTGCGCTTATGATAGTGCTGCTTGAACCATTCCTGATTGTAAGCATAGAAGTGATAGAGGCGCGTCCACGTCGCATCTTTCGGATTAGCCTTACTCGTCTCTTTGAAATCAATGTACGGCGAGGCCGCTTTGCTGACAACGAGTTTAAGATTCGCTCGGCTGCTATATGCCTTGTCTGCCGAGACTTCATTCATCACGAAGTTTTCAGCCGTCGCGTTTACCAGACCATTAAACTGTGGGCTATCGCCAGCATCCTTATCAGTGACAATGCAACTCGTTACGATGTTGGTACGGACGCCGCACATCAAGTGAGCCTTGAGCCAGTTCTGCCGCTTGTAATCTTTGGCCGTCACGCTCTCATATCTGACCTTGAAGTTGCCGCCCCACTTAACCTCTACCCACCGCGAATAGGTGCTGGTAGAGAAGCCGGAACTATCAACAGCGAAATCATACTCAACAGTTTTCAGAGGCAAACTGCTTTCAGTAATCAGAGCATGAAGATAAGCCGTGAGCCATTCGGCTTCCATGTAGTTAGACAAAGAATTGAAATGCGGAGCGCGGGCGAGATAGCCGCGTTGCTGTGCCTCTCTCAAATCAGACATCGTGCGACGAGAAGAAAAGCCACAATAGACTTTCATCACGATAGCGAACAGCATATCGGAGAGCGGAAGGCGCGGGCGTCCGAAAGTCTGTACAGGTTCTTCTATGCCATTGCAGAGTGCGTGAAGCAACTCTTGAAAGCGGGATTTCTCGTTTACTTGAGCGAGATTATATTCGTGCCATTCTTGGCCGTAAGTCTTGCGGGCTTTAACAGGGGATTCAATCATCATGCACCTTGCTTTCAGGGCATGACAGTCGCACAATACGGTTGCGGTTACTTCGTGCGCTATCACGCGGTAATCGAAAAGGTCTTGCTGAGTGTTACCAGCACTCGGCAAGGCCACTTTTTTAGTTCTCAAACAGGTGCTCATTCTACGCTTTTTCACGCACAAAATCAACAGTTAAATGCTTGAAAGCACAGGCATTTAGCTGTCAATGTGACTTACTTTTTACGGGAGTTTTAGAGGCTGAAAAGGTGTCTGCTACATGGTCGTTGAAGTGATAAACGAATCTCTGATTTAAGAGGTTCAAGAAATCGGACTTTTGGGTAAAAGAAAAGCAGCGAGTTGTCCTGTACGAGGATTCGCTGCTCAACCTTAGCGCACTCGGACGCCACAAAGGGGGAGTGGCGGAGCGCAATAACTTCACTATGTGCTTATTAAGAGACATTGTAAAGGCCATACAGTCTTAGGGACTTTTTGTGCAGGCTCAATACTTTTTGTGCAAGTGAGACTTTTTGTGCAAAGCCCGACACTGCAGGTCATGCTGGCATATGCGCGTGCGACAGGGATTTCGATGGAAGTAATAGTAGATGATAAACTAGAACTGGCATTTATTACCTACAGGCGCTGAAAGCAGGTGGAGCATGGAGCGCAATCGACGCGGAAAGTAGGATTGAATGACTAAAAGAAAATTTATTCTACAAGGCTTTACATCAGATGCCCATATTACTGCGTTGCAAGGGCTGTTCGACGTCCCTAATATTAGACAGATTACGTTGAGTGTTGCCTTTGTTAAAGAAAGCGGAGTGCAACAAATTGAGGATAAGCTGAAAGTGCATGCTGCGAATGTGATTGTGTTTGCAGGGATTCGTAATGACATTACTTCTTATCAGGGACTGGCGCTACTGCACTCAATTGTTGGTAATAAACTTTACACCGTCGATACCGGGTCACGTAACATTATCTTTCACCCAAAACTCTATCTGGTTCGTGGAGAAACACAGGCTCGTTTGATAGTTGGGAGTGCGAACCTGACTTTGGGAGGACTAAATAACAATATCGAAGCCAGCATGATGCTCGACTTTGATTTGGCAGACGCAGATGACAAGGCCGTTGTTGATGGTATCGAATCGCAGTTGATGGCTCTTCCGGCTGCCTATTCAGCCAACGTTGTGAGGATTAGTTCGGTCAGTGAGCTTGCTGATATGTTAGCTAATGGACGTATAGTCGATGAAGCGGTGAGTTCTGCCCCGCGCCCGGTCGCGTCGACCACTAGAACCGGAGCGAGTGATACGGTTCCGCCCATTAAGTTGAAAGTTAAGCGGCTACGCCGGAACATAAGTCGAATGAGAGCAGCGCCTAGAAGGGCAAGGGCTGCACAATCCGTGACGCCCGCGTCAGCCGGAGGCACTCCCGCGCCAGGCCGTGTTGCCGCAACGGTCGGTACTGAATTTGAACTGGTTTGGGAGAGTAAACCACTTAAGCGGCGCGACCTCAATATCCCGGACGAGCGCAATACACACCGGACAGGTTCGGTGAATCTTGATAAGGGCTTGTTGCCTGAAACAGTCGACCATCGGCACTACTTCCGCGATGAGGTTTTTTCTACTCTTACATGGAAGAGGAAGAGCCGATCAAGAACCGTTGAGGAAGCCCCGGCCAAGTTTCAACTCATTGTGAAAGGCATCAGCCACGGCGAATTTGACTCATCCATCCACCACACAATGGGAACTACAAGCAAAACGTATCAGCAGCATAATGCTATGACGCGATTAAGCTGGGGCCAAATGCGTGAGCACGTTGCGTGGCCTGATCTAATAGGTAGGACGCTATTTCTCTACCGCGATAAAGTAGACCCAATGCGGTTCATTTTAGAAATAGACTAACTTGCCTCGGCTAGGGGTTCACTTGATGTCCGATGTCTGCGGTCTCGCAGCATACGCCACCCCTCCAAAATACATTCCTGCTTGGAGCGTGAAAGCCCCAATCCTCCTAAAACCACTTTGCCTTGATCTGAAAGCACCTGCTGCGCTGGCAGGCTACGAATAGCTTTGTCTAGAGCTAGCAGGTCTACATTGGCGTTAGCGGGTAGGGGAATAGTCAATCGCTCAATTTCAGATGGAATCAATTCAAGTACTCCGCCACCATAGTGGCGGCCTTCCAGTTCTGCGCTTAAAGCCGTCAGCGGGTTGATGAAGCAGCCAACGAGTTTCTCTGCTCTAACATCCCGCGTGCGAATACGGTAAGCCGTGTCGGTGGTGTAAGCGCGAAAACTATTGAGAATCAATCGAGGCGCGTCGTGGGCGCGTTTCAGCATCCCTATTTCAGTGGAGTAAACAGACGGTACGACATACCACGGCGAGCGGACACGGCATTTGTAACGCGTGTGCAGATTTTGTTCTTCACCGAGTTTTATATAGGCTTCTGCATTAGCATCAATTTTTTCCGTGTCTTTCTGGAACAAGAGGAAGTTTGTGGGAAGTCCTTTGGTGGCGTTCGCCGTGTGCTGCTGCTCATCATAGATGACACCGGGACAGTGTTCGCTGCGCCCAAACATCGGGTGAGACCACTTATTGAGCTGGTAACTGTTTACAATTTCATCAGAAACAAGAAAATACTTATTTGCGCCGGTAACGATTCCCACATCCACTCCGGCTATATCCTTGAACCGATGTACGTCAACATGACCTGCGAGTTCATCGAATAGCGAGCGCGTTTCTGTGTCAAGCAAGGCGCGAGTCCACTTTCCATAGATGGTTTCGCCATTAATCACTTGTGGGGTACTGAAAATGGTAGCGGGATTGAGTTGAAGGAACTCTCTCCCTTTGACCGGATAAATTCCGAGACCCTCAGGCTTTTTCGTTCCGCTTTCTTTCTTCTCTGCAAGTAAGATTACTGCGCCTTGAAGGGTGTCGGAGAACCATATCTCTTCCGGATCAATAATCACTATACGGCGACATTCACGGCCCAGATAAGAGCGTAGCGATTGCGCGTGTGTAACATGAATAATCTCGGATGGAACTATCATTGCCAGCCGCCCACCCGGACGCAGAAGCGCCATTGATGCGAGAATAAACGGAACCCACGCATTGGTATGCTTGGTGAAAGGCAACCCAAGTTGTCTAAAGATGCTCTCTGCGCGCACTTGGAACAGTTCAGGGAGATACTGATAGCGGACAAATGGTGGGTTGCCGACAACAGCGTCAAAACTGGCGTCACCTGCATCCAGGCGATGAAGCGCCCATTGAAGAAAATCCTCAGAGTAAACCTGAGCCGCTGCCAGACCAGCATCACAAGCCCTGGCCCGAGCTTTTGCAGCTTCTTCCGCATCCAACTCGAAGCCGACCACATCAGCTTTCTGGGAGTCTTTCACTTGGGCTAGTGCGGTAAAAAACACACCATCACCACAGCTTGGCTCCAGAATCCGTGTAGGGCCGATTTCCTTCGTCCAGCGAACCATGAACGCAGCAAGGTCGCTCGGAGTGTAGTAGCCCCCCCGAAGCTTCTGCGCTGATTCCATTTCGATGAAATTCATGGTTTTTCGCTTGATGGTGACAATTTTTGAAGCAACTCCTATGTTGGCATCTTAGGTCAATCAGGGTGCTACGGCAACCTTTCTTTCACCTGTCGACTTTAGGCGTGTACTTAGTAATTTAATGACAGGATAGTGAGTGCAGTGACCTTGATGCCTTGTCATTGGAATTCGACATGATTTATCGCCGCTGCCGGGGCTGCGTTATATTGCTAATGTGTGAAGCTGACTTTAGGCGCTGGCGCTGAGGTCGTGGCGTTCGAGTTTGAGGTAGAGTCCGCGACGTGTGAGGCCGAGTTCGCGTGCGGCGCGAGAGATGTTGCCGCCGTGTTTGCGCAAGGCTTCGGCGATCATGCGGCGTTCGAGTTCGGCCATCGCATCGGCTAGCGTTAGATTTTGGCCGGGGGCGGAGGCGAGCGTGCTGATGGGAGTGACGGCGTTGGGGGCCGTGACGGGCGCGGCGGCGCGCTTCAATTCGGGCGAGAGATGTTCGGGCGTGAGCACCGCGCCGTCTTCCGCGCGGGCGACGATGCGCTGGATTTCGTTGCAGAGTTGGCGGACGTTGCCGGGCCATTCGCAGACCATCAGGAGGTCTACGGCCTGCGGCGTGATCTCTATGTCGCGGCGTCCGAACTTCGCTGAGTAGTGGTTGATGTAATAGTTAACGATGGTCGGAATCTCGCTGCGTCGTTCGCGCAAAGGCGGAACGCGCAGGCGTATGACGTTTAAGCGATAATATAGGTCTTCGCGGAATCTCCCTTGAGCGACCATCTCTTCGAGGTCTGTGTTGGTGGCGGCGATGATGCGTACGTCAACCTTGATGGGGCGCTGCTCGCCCAGGGGTTGAATCTCTCCCTCTTGCAGAAAGCGCAGCAGCTTCGGCTGCACGTCGAGCGGCAAATCTCCTATCTCGTCAAGGAAGAGCGTGCCGCCTGCGGCGGAGCGGATGACGCCGCTTGAATCGTTGACCGCGCCCGTGAACGCGCCCCTGCGATAGCCAAAGAGATAGCCTTCCGACAACTCCTTCGGGACAGCCGTGCAGTTAAACGGCACGAAGACTTTGGAGCGGCGCGAAGAGATGGCGTGGATGGCGCGTGCGACGAGTTCCTTGCCCGTACCAGATTCGCCAGTGACGAGCACGGTCACGTCCGAAGAGCGTATCTTGTGCACCTCTTCGACAAGGCGCGTCATGGCGGGGCTGGAATGTATAAAGCCTGTCATCAGGCTCGTGCCTGCGAGTTGGTCTTGCTCCGGCGTCGTGCGGCCCGCGCGCGTTCGCGCTCGCAGAGCACAGACATCCATCCCAAGCTCTACGACGCGTAGCAGCGGCTCAAGCGAGATGTTGCCGGGCAGTCCAGCCGCACGCGGAGAGATAAAGAGCGTTGCGGGAGCAGCGTTGGGCGCGTGCAACAGGAAAATTGAAGCGTCGTTTTCCGTCGCCAGTTGTTCTCTTTCGGCGTCGTTCTTCGCCAGACAGAGATACGCCGCCAGACGCGTGCTTTCGTCCGCGTTGCAGCCGTGCGAGACGACCACCTTCGGGCGATTGTCTTCAGCCGTCTCTGCAATCAGCACGCGGCGGGCGTTCGTCTCCTGATGTATGACTGCGGCCAACTCGCGTAGGAGCAGTTCGCGCGAAGCGACCGCTTCGGCCAGACGCAGCGTGAGCAATTGCGTGAGCGCAGAGCGTTCGTTCTGCTGTTCGGGCGCGTGGCGGTCTAAGGTGTTGAGCGCTTCTTCTGCGCGTTGCAAATCAAGACGCGCGCCGACTTCGCGGAAAGTGTGCAGGGCGCGGCCCAAGTGCTCGGCTGCGCGTTCGGGCTGCGTGTGCGCGTAGGTGCGGCCCAGTTGATAGTGAGCGCGTGCGCTGCGATAGCGGTCGCCGAGCAGGTCGAAGATAGAAACGCTGCGCGCGAAGTGCTGCGCGGCCAGCACAGTGTCCTGCTGAGCGACCGAGAGCATCCCTGCGAGGCGCTGCGCCTCACCCGCAAAGCCCATGTCCGTCGCAGAATCCGTCACCTCGCTGGTAATCTTCTGTAGCTCCGCAGAGCACTCCGAGAGTTTGCCGCAGGCTAGATTGGCTTCGGCCAGCAGTAGGTGTGACTCGATGATGGCGTGGCGGTCGCCTATCTGCTCCGCGAAGCCGAGCGCCTGTTGGCCCAACTCAAGAGCACGCGCGCCGTCGTTCATCTGTAGATGACAGCGACCGAGCGTGCGCAGGGCTTGCCCCGCATACCACTTGTTGCCGTTTTCAGTGGCGAGGGCGACGGCGCGTTCCAGAAGTTGCTGCGCTTCCTCTAGGTCGCCGCGCAGGGTGCGCAGTTCGCCCAGAGAGTCGAGCACAATCGGCACTTTCGCGCCGCGCTCGTCAATCTCGGAAGCGAGGGCGAGCGCCCGCTCAAGAGCAGCCTGCGCGCGTGCCCACTCGCCGACGAGCATCAGGTTAATGCCTAAGTTGTTATAGCCGAGCGCGGCGTTAGCCTTGTGCTCCGTGCGCTCGTAGTAGCTGATGGCTTTTTCAAGGTAGCGTATGCCTTCCTGCGGGCGCTTGAGAAACCAGCACGCCCCGGCCATGTTCGCGTAAATCTTGCCGAGCAGATACGGCGCAGGATGATCGCCGACCAGCTTCAACGCCTGCTCAAAATTTTCGAGGCCAGCCTCGTAGTGGCCCTCCTGCGTATCCGCGAGCGCAAGGCCGAAGTAGGCTTCCGCCAAGCCCCGCCAGTCGCCCGTGACGCGGTAATGCTCAAGGGCTTTCTGCGCGTGGTCGCGCGCGATGGTGTATTCGTTGATGCTGCGATAAACGCGCGCCAGCGCCGCGTAGATAGCGCCAATCTGCGCGGGCGTGCCCGTCTCTGACGTATCGCGCAGGGCCGAGTTTAAGAGTGCGATGGCTTTCGGATGATCGCCGGTGTAGTTGTATGACAGACCGATTTGAACTCTCAGGCAGGAGAGCGCTTCGGCGTCCAACTTGACGCGCGCTTCCGGCGCTTCGTACATCTGCACGGCTTCGAGCGCCTGCGCGTACTGGCCTTCCATTTCCAGCGCAGCGGAGAGCGCGCAGCGTGCCTGCGCCAGAAGGGAAGCATCGCCGCGAGCAGCCGCCATCAAAGGCGTTAAACGCGCTCTGGCTTCCGAAGTCAAACCCTGATCGAGCAGTAAGCGAACGGCTTCCAACTCGCTTGCGAGTGATTCGCGCGAGGCGTTTGTGCGCGCCGCACGCGAACGCAGGCGCACACGCGCGTCGGCCAGATTAACAACACCGGATTCTGTTGGGGAGTTTTCTTTATTCACTTTTCTTTCAAATCAAAGCGAGGACGCAACGAGCGAGCTTTGGTAACACAGTAAACTGCGAATCGACGCGCGGTTTCAGATAAAGCTGTCGGGTATAAAGACTGTGGGGCTTGCGGGCTGCCCGTCCTTGCTCCCACACAATGGGACGGCTCCCGCATAGAGCGTTGCGTATGTACGAGAGGGAATTTAACACAAGCTGAGAAACAAGGCAAAAGTTCAAAGTCAAATGTCGATGGCCCAGGCACACGGTTTTGACGTTGGATCGTGGACTTTAGACTGTGGACTCTCTTTTCGTTTGGCCTTTCCTTGACACTATTTACAGCCGCCGTTATCATCTTCGTTTCCGTCTGAAGCGCGGATTCCGTCTGTAAATGTATGTTCGAATCTTTATCCGACAAGCTGAAGCGCACGCTCAAGAATCTGCGCGGCGAAGGAGTGCTCACGCGCGAGCACGTTGACGCGGCGCTGCGCGAAATCCGTCTCGCCCTTCTCGAAGCAGACGTTAATTACAAGGTGGCGAAGGATTTCATCGCCTCCGTCAAAGACAAGGCCGAAGGGCAGCAGGTCTGGCAGGAACTCAAGCCTTCGGAACAGGTCGTCAAGATAGTCTTCGACGAACTTGTAGAACTCCTCGGCGGACAATCTTCCAGGCTCGTCTTTACCAAGGCGATTCCGAACGTCGTGATGATTGTCGGCCTGCAAGGCTCAGGCAAGACGACTTCGACGGGCAAGATAGCGCGCTGGCTCGCGCAGAATCAGGAGCGCAAGCCCCTCCTGCTCTCCGTAGACGTTTATCGCCCGGCAGCGCGCGAGCAATTGAAGGTCATCGCAAAGGCGACAGGCCAGTCGATCTTTGAACTGCCCGAAACGAACGACCCCCTCACGCTCGTCCGCGAAGCTCACAAGCACGCGCAACAGACTGGCTATGACACGCTTCTGATTGACACAGCCGGTCGCCTGCACATCGACGACGAGTTGATGGAAGAGCTTGTGCGAATCAAGGCGGAGACGCACCCTGTAGAGACTTTGTTCGTCGCAGATGCGATGACCGGACAGGATGCCGTGCGCTCGGCTGAAGAGTTTCACTCAAGGGTCGGCATCACGGGCGTCGTCCTGACGAAGATGGACGGCGATGCGCGCGGCGGCGCGGCCCTCTCTATCAAGCAGGTCATCGGCCAACCCGTCAAGTTTGTCGGCGTCGGCGAAAAATACGATGCGCTCGAACCCTTTTATCCAGACCGCATCGCGCAGCGCATCCTCGGCATGGGCGACGTGCTCTCGCTCATCGAAGAGGTGCAGTCGAAGATTGACCAGACGGAAACCGAAGAGCAGCTTAAGAAGCTACAGCAGAATCAATTCACGCTCGACGATTTTCGCGGACAGCTTCGACAGGTCAAACGCCTCGGCTCTTTCTCCAAGATTATGAAGCTGCTGCCAGACCAACTCCTCGGCGGTATCGGGATGCCGGAGCTATCCGAAGAGCAGACCAAGCAGATGGAGAAGGAACTCAAGCGCACGGAAGCAATCATTGATTCGATGACCACGCAGGAGCGCAACGACCATCGCATCCTGAATGCGAACCGGCGGCGGCGTATCGCGCGCGGCTCAGGCGCATCTGTTGCGGAAGTCAACGCTCTTATTAAGCAATATACGGAGATGCGGCAGATGATGCGGCAACTCTCCGGCTCAGGCATGTTCGGCGGCGGCGGTGGAGGCGGTGGCATGAAAGGTAAGATGATGCGCCGCATGGCCGGGATGATGGGCATGCCAGACATGTCAGGCATGATGGGCAATGGCGGCGGCGGCGAAGATGATGCAATGCCCGCTCTGCCCGCCGGGCCGTCGCGCAAGCGTACGGGTAAAAAGAAACGCTGGAAGAAACGGTAACGCGGAGGTCAGAGGTCAGAGGTCAGAGGTCAGTTTTTAGTTTTAACTAACCTCTAACCTCTAACCTCTAACCTCCACATCTGGAGGAAAGAAATTTGTTAGCCATTAGATTGATGCGCATGGGCGCGAAGAAGAGACCTTCCTACCGCATTGTGGTGAAGGAGAAGCTGTCGAAGCGCGATGGGTCGTATCTCGAAAACCTGGGGACGTATAACCCGACGCAAGAGCCAGCCGAGATCAAGCTCAACAGTGAGCGCGTGCAATACTGGATCGCGAAGGGCGCTCAGCCGACCGATACTGTCAACCGCTTGATTAAAGCCAACGCGAAAGCAAACGCTGCCAGTCAGGAATCTGAAGTCTAGAGTCTGTCGTCACAAACAGGCCAACGGCTTTAGGCTCTTGACTCTTGACGTTGAGTTATGAAAGAAACCGTCGAAATGATTGTGAAGGCGCTCGTTGACGAGCGCGAGGCGGTTGACGTGCGCGAGATTGAGCGCAACGAGACGACGGTCATCATCGAAGTGCGCGTCGCGGAATCTGACATGGGCAAGTTGATCGGGCGGCAGGGACGAACCGTTCGCGCTCTGCGAGCGCTGCTGCACGCGGCGAGTGTCAAACGTAACCGGCGCTTTATTCTCGAAATCGTTGAATGAGTGGCGATGAGGAAAAAGGCGCGGAGGCTGCTGCCGCCGCAACGGCGGAAGAGTTGGTAGCAGTGGCAAAGGCCGTCAAGACGCGTGGCTTGCGCGGCGAGATAGTCGCAGAACTGCTGACAGATTTCCCTGAGCGTTTCGAGGGGCTTGAAAGATTGATTGCGGTTGCGCCAAACGGCAGCCGCACGACGCTCGCGCTCGAAGAGCACTGGTTTCAAGCGAACCGCGTCATCCTGAAGTTTGCCGGTTTCGATTCCATCGAAGAGGCGAGCGCGCTGGTCGGCCATGAGTTTGCAGTGCCGGAAGCGGAGCGCGTCGAACTGCCAGACGATGAGTTTTACGATTGGGAGCTTGAGGGTTGCCGGGTCGAAACCATCGCGGGCGAAGAAGTGGGCAGGGTGCGCGAAGTGCTGCACACGGGCGGCGTAGAGGTGCTGGCGATTGACAACATGGAGACGGGGCGCGAACACCTGATTCCGCTGGCAGACGAAATCTGCGTCGAAATTAACATCGAGCAGAAGCTGATTCGCATTGACGCGCCCGAAGGACTGTTGGAATTTTAGATTTTGGATTTTAGATTTTAGATTGCAGCGAGTTGGCTGCAACTCGACTTTTCTTCCGGTCGTTAATCCAGAATCTAAAATCTAAAATCCAAAATGAAGTTTGACATCATCACTATCTTCCCGGACTTTTTTCGAGAGGTCTTTGATTACGGGATTATCCGGCGGGCGCGCGTCGCCGAGTTGGTGTTGATTGAAGCGCACGACTTGCGCGCGTGGACGAGCAATAAGCATCACATTGTCGATGATCGCCCGTTTGGCGGCGGCGACGGGATGGTCTTGAAGCCGGAGCCGATCTTCGCCGCAGTTGAAAAGTTGACGGGCGCGAGCGCTGACGCAAAGGGCTACGATGAAAAGACACGCGTCGTGCTGCTCTCGCCGCAGGGGCGACAGCTAACGCAAAGGCTCGCTGGAGAGTTAGCCCAGGCCGAGCATGTTGTTTTGATTTGTGGCCGCTACGAGGGCGTTGACGAGCGCGTGGCCGAGAAGTTGGTGACGGACGAAATTTCCATAGGGGATTACGTGCTGTCGGGTGGCGAGCCGGCAGCGGTCGTGCTAATCGATGCAGTGGTCAGGCTCTTGCCGGGCGCTTTGGGCAACGAGACATCAGCCGTCAACGAATCGTTCAGCGAAGGAATTTTGGATTATCCGCACTACACGCGCCCGCCGGAGTTTCGTGGGATGCGTGTCCCGGAAGTTTTGTTGAGCGGGCATCACGCTGAGATTGAGCGCTGGCGTCGCGAGCAGGCATTGAAGAAGACCGAGCGCAACAGGCCAGACCTGATAAAAGAATAATTTTGGATTTTAGATTTTGGATTTTGGATTAAGCGAATGGCGAAAGCTGAGTATTCAAAATCCTGCTTCAAGGTGCGGCGGCACACCAATCTAAAATCCAAAATCTAAAATCTAAAATGGAGTTATAGAGATGAATCGCTTAGATATTATTGAGAATAAACAGAAGCGTGACGGCATCCCGGATTTTCAGCCGGGCGATACGGTGCGCGTCCACGTACGCATTAAGGAATCCGAGACGAAAGAGCGTTTGCAGGCGTTTGAAGGCGTCGTCATTGCGCGCAAGCACGGCGGCGTGCGCGAGACGATTACGGTGCGCAAGGTCAGCTTCGGAGTCGGCGTCGAAAGAATCTTCCCGCTGCACGCGACGATCATTGACCACATAGATGTGGTCAAGCGTGGACGCGTGCGTCGCGCCAAGCTTTACTACCTGCGTGAGCTTCGCGGCAAGGCCGCTCGCATCCGCGAAAAGGATACGCGCACGACCGCGCAGGCCGCAGCCGCTAAGAAGGGATAACAAAAGAGATGACGCGGGCGGGCGGAGACACGGAGACGCAAGCGACAGAAACAGTTCGCCGTGTCTCCGCCCGCCCGCGTCGCCGCGTCTCTCTTATCGGAACTTCCTTTGAAGACGAGGCGCGCTCGCAAGGGGCAAGATTGATCGCCGGGGTTGACGAAGTGGGCCGGGGCGCGCTGGCCGGGCCGGTTGTCGCCGCCGCCGTCATCCTCAACCCGGAAGCGCCGCTGCCCGTTGGCCTGGACGATTCAAAGAAGCTGACGGCGAAAGAGCGCGAGCGCATCGCAGAGGAATTGCGACAGTCTGTGCTCGGCTACAGCGTCGGCCTCGTCGCTCCGGAAGAGATTGACCGCATCAACATCCTTGAAGCGACGCGGCGCGCAATGCTCATCGCCCTCTCCGAGTTGACGCCGTCCGCCGATTTCGTTCTCATCGATGCGTTGCAGTTAAAGGAATGCAGCCTGCCGCAACGCGCTATCATTCGCGGCGACTCAATTTCGGCTTCCATCGCCGCCGCCAGCGTGATTGCGAAGACCTACCGCGACGCTTTGATGCGCTCCGTTCACGAGGTTTACCCGCACTACAATTTCGCGCAGCACGTCGGCTACGGCACGCGCGCTCATCTCGCTGCCTTGCGCGCGCACGGTGCTTGCCCCATTCATCGCAAGAGCTTTCGCGGCGTGCTTCCCCTCGCAGAGCCTTTGGAAGTAAACTCCTCAACAGGCACTTAACCCCGCACAAGTTCCAATTTTAAGCTAGAGGAGCGGCCCAAAGGGTTTGCATATAGCGATTGACGCGCACGCTGTCGGCACCGGCCTCGCCGGTAACGAGAGCTACGTCACAAATCTCATAGAGGCGCTGGCCGAAGTTGACACAGCTAACCGCTATACGCTGTACGTCACAAGGCGAGAGGCAATAGAACGCTACAAGGGGCGCTGGCCACACGTCTCTGTCAGACTAACGCAGCCGCACACGCCGCTCGTGCGTATACCTTTGACGCTCGTCGCGGAGTTGCGCCGTCGCCCCGTTGACTTGCTGCACGTACAGTACACAGCGCCGCCGTTTGCGCCTTGCCCGGTCGTCGCCACCATTCACGATTTGTCGTTCGAGCATCTGCCGCAGACGTTCAAGCGCCGCAGCCGTCTACAACTTCGCCTGACGGTGCGGCGCACCGCACGCGCGGCGGCGCACGTCATCGCTTCTTCCGAATACTCTCGGCGCGATATAGTTACAACCTACGGCATCGCGGAAGAACGCACGAGCGTCACACACTTGGCCGCGCCCGCGCATTTTGCTCCCGTGACGGACGAGCAGGAGATGAAGCGCGTGCGTGAGCTTTACGGCATCGAGGGAGATTACATACTGGCGGTCGGTTCGATTCAGCCGCGCAAGAACCTTGTGCGACTGATTGCGGCTTACGCACTTTTGCACAGAGCGCGACCGTCGCAAGCCTTGCCGCGACTCGTCCTCGCGGGCAAACGCGCATGGCTCTACGGGGAGACGCTTCGTGCGGTCAGGGAGCATGGCCTTCATAATTTCGTGACGTTCACCGGGTATGTATCGGGGCAGGATTTGCCCGCTCTGTATACGGGAGCGCTCTGCTTCGTTTATCCTTCTTACTTTGAAGGCTTCGGCTTGCCGCCGCTCGAAGCGATGCAGTGCGGAGCGCCGGTCATCACGGGCGACCGTACGAGTTTGCCGGAAGTAGTGGGCGATGCGGGGTTGATGTTTGATCCGTTTGACGAGCAGGCGCTCCACTTTGCGCTGGCGCGCATGATTGACGATGCCGCGTTGCGCGCAGAGCTTCGCCGCAAAGGTTTAGAGCGAGCGCGCCTCTTCGACTGGCGCAAGACAGCACGGCTGACGCTGGCAGCTTACGAGCGAGCCGTCCGGGAAGGGAGTAAAAGCAAGGATGAACGCGGAACGATGAACGATGAATGCGTGGCTACTCAGCTTGAATAGCTGTTCATTCATCGTTCATCGTTCCTCGTTCATCCTTAGTCGTTCACATGCGTATCGCAATCCTTGGAACAAGGGGCATACCTGCGAGCTACGGCGGCTTTGAGACTTTCGCCGAGCATCTCTCGACGCGACTCGTAGAGCGCGGCCATGACGTGACGGTCTATTGTCGTTCACACTACGTCTCGCCGCGTCAACTCGAATACCACGGCGTACGCCTCAAGGTCTTGCCGACCATCAGGCACAAATACTTGGACACGGTTGTTCACAGCTTTCTGTCCGCCTTGTGGGCTGTGGGCGCACGTTACGACGCGGCGCTTGTTTGCAACGCCGCGAACGCTCCCTTCGCTCCCATCTTGAGATGGACGGGCACGCCCGTCGCGCTCAACGTCGATGGACTCGAACACAAGCGCAAGAAATGGAACTGGCTTGGTCGCGGTTACTACCGCATGGCCGAACGCCTCGCAACTTTCCTGCCCAACCGCATCGTGACCGACGCGCGCGTCATACAGGAGTATTACCAATCGCGCTACGGCGCTGATTCGACGATGATAGCTTACGGCGCGGACGTTGAACGCCGTCCCGACCGCGCGACCGTTCGCAACTGGCACGTAGAACCGCAGCGTTACGTGCTCTACGTCTCGCGCCTTGAGCCTGAGAATAACGCGCACCTCGTCATCGAAGCCTTCAAGAAGGTGAAGACTTCTCTCAAACTCCTTGTCGTCGGCGACGCGCCCTATGCACACGATTACATAGAGGAGTTGCGCGAGCGTGCCGGAAGAGACAGGCGCATCATCTTTACGGGTTTCGTCTTCGGCAAGGAGTACCGCGCCCTGCAACAGAACGCATATTGCTACGTACACGCGACAGAAGTCGGCGGCACGCATCCTGCGCTGCTGGAAGCGATGGGTTATGGTAACTGCGTGTTGACGCTTTCGACGCCGGAGAATGTAGAGGTCGTAGGCGAGGCCGCGATTCCTTACGACGATGAAGCAGACCTCACAGAGAAGCTTCAACGCGTGCTGCGCGACGGCTCACTCGTCAACGCCTACCGCTTACGCGCGCAGGCACGCATCAAAGAGTTCTACACATGGGAGCACGTCGTTGACCGCTATGAAAGATTGTTCGCGGAGATGTGTGGACAGCCCCTTCCGCCTGCGAACATGGCGGAAGCGGAGCAGCCGGAGAGGGCGCGTGCTTCCGCGATTAAAACTTAATCAGAACAAATTAGTGTAGGCGCAAGAGGGACGACGCTGTTATGCTATTAACAGTGCGCGGAGCAACGTAGAGTCTGGCCGTAGTTGACGGCGCTCTGTCTTTGGTCGAGAGCGCTCTGTCTTTGGTTGACGGCGCTTTGACTGTCGCCGAGACCGCTCGGTAATGTTTGCTTCCGGCTAATCCCTACGCATCCGTTGATAGGCATGACAGCGATGCAGCCTACCGCCAATTTCTTCCTCGTCCTGAATTTTCTGGGAGCAGTGCAGGCGCTGCTGCTGGCGTTTGCGCTCTGCGGCATCAAGCGCGGCAACCGTTCGGCGAATCTTATTCTGGCGGCCTTCTCTGCGACCGTTTCCGTGCTGATAGCCTGGACGGTGCTCAACTCTTCGGGGTACATCTATCAATTCCCGCACCTGTTCAGGATTAACCACCCGTTTGACTTCGCCATCACACCGCTGCTTTATTTGTACGTCCGGGCGCTGACCAGCACAAAGCCGCAGTTGAAGAAGAGAGACCTGCTGCACTTCGTCCCCTTCGCGCTGTGCATCGTCTACTTACTGCCGTACTACCTTCAAAGCGGCGCGGATAAGATTTATCAACAACAGACAGGACTCGGAGCGCGCTGGTATTACTTACGGTCTGCGCTGGCTATCCCGCAGGCCATCATTTACCTGGCTCTCTCAGGCTGGTTGATTATCAAGTACCTGCGCCATGCCAGAGAGAGACGTATGGAGGCCGAGCGCGCTTCGCTGTTTCAGGTTAAGTTCTTAGTCATAGCGCTCTTGTCCGTCTGGGTGGTGGCAGTCTTTCGCTATCTCTTCGACATGCGTTACCCGCAGTACATGCGCTATACAAATCTGGTCTTACCCTTCGGCGGCACGCTTATCATCTACGCCCTGGCTTACTTCGGCTTGCGCCAGCCTGAGACATTCGCTGGCGCGGACGCTAACACTCTCGCCAGCGAAGATGAACATTCACCCGCGAAGAAGTATGAGAAGTCCACGCTCACAAGCGAGCGCTCCGAGGTCTACTTAAAGAAGCTGCTGGCGGCGATGGAGAGGGAGAAGCCTTATACGGACGGCGACCTGACGCTTGCGAAACTCGCTGGCAGGCTCGCAGTCTCCACACATCATCTCTCACAAATCATCAACGAGCGTCTGGGCCAGAACTTTTTCGACTTCGTTAACACCTACCGCGTCGAAGAAGCCAAGCGCAAGCTCGTAGACCCCGCGCGCAAGCATTACTCTCTGCTCGCAATCGCGGAAGAAGTCGGCTTCAACTCCAAATCCGCCTTCAACGCTGCCTTCAAGAAGCAGACGAGCATGACACCCTCTGAATTTAGAAAAACCTCGAACGGCAACGGCCAGCATTAGTCTTCCGGCCCTCCTGCATCTCTTTAATCCGACAACAAAACAGACGGATGCGTGCGCCCTTATAAGTCAGGACGCCTTCCTGATAAGTCAGGACGCTTTTTCTGTGCGTCCAGACTCTAATGCGCAGAGTCAACCGACACAGAAGGAGATGACAGAATGCGAAAAACCCTTTGCTCCCTCGTTTTACTTCTCGCCGCCACGCTTTCAATCGTCGCACAGGAGACGCCTAAGGCCGAAGTGTTCGGCGGATATTCCTGGGCGGGCGGCAACTTTCACGGTTGGAACACGTCCGTCACAGGCAACGTCAACAAATGGTTCGGCGTGACGGCTGATTTCAGCGGCCACTACGGCAGCGAACAATTCGGAGCTTTGGAAGAGAAGCAACGCGGCCTCTCATTCCTCGCCGGGCCGCGCTTCACCCTCCGGCGTGGCAAACGCTTTACTCCCTTTGCCTACGCGCTCTTTGGCGGCGTCAACTACAGGGTGAGCCTCGAAGCAGCAGGCCAGCACGTCGCCTCTGCCTCAGACACAGGCTTCAACATGGCGCTCGGCGGCGGCCTTGACATCAAGGTCAACGACCGCGTAGCCGTCCGCGCCTTCCAGATAGACTATTTCCGGCCACACTTTTTCGGCGAATCACACAATCGCGGACGCCTCGCCTTCGGTTTAGTTTTGCGCTTCGGCAAGAAATAGCGCCGCCGCGAGCCACAAACCCTCGCCCGCACACACGCCGGGGCACGCGACGCGCCCCACACCCCCCGTCGCACCCCCGGCAACCCTCGCGCCGCGCCCTCTAGCAATAAAAATGACTAAAAACTTCTCCGCCGCACGTTTACAGACGACGGCGCGACGCGTATCGACGGCGGCGAGACGTAAATACATGTCGGCGGGACGTGCAAAGACCTCGGCGAGGCGTGTACACATGCCCGCGAGACGCGTACCGACGGCGGCGAGACGCGAACACATCGCGGCGAGGCGTGAAAACATCCCCGCGAGACGCGAAAACATGGCGGCGAGAGCTGTACACATGTCGGCGAGACGTAAAAACATGTGCGCGAGACGTGTATAGATGTCGGCGGGGCGTGTAAACATGTCGGCGAGACGTGAAAAGTTGTCGGCGTGATGCGTACAGATGTCGGCGGTGCTGGTAGAGATGTCGGCGAGACGTGCAGAGACGAGCGCGGGATATGTAAAGATGAGCGTGGCGCGTGTAAAAACGACGGAGGCATCGGTAAACTTGACGGCGGAGCGGGTTAAAGCGAGCGCGGCAGGCTGTAAAATGAGCGCGGGAGGCAGCGAAATCGTCGGCGCATCAACAAAAACAGCCGCAACAGGCGTTTAGACAAGCGCTGGTCTGTGTTTGTCCGTACCGCCTGCGGTGGCGGGCGGGTGTAAGTCACGTCAAAAGACCCACAGGCTGCCGCAAGCCGTATGGACTTGAGTTTTTTCTTTCCTTTTCGCCTATCAAGAGTATAATGCGGCGCATCCGACGGGGCTGTTTCAACTCTAAACTTCGCTTTCGCCCTGTCTTAACTCTGTAGGGCACTCGCGGCCCTCCATTCTCATGAGGAGCATCAAGCCATGAAAGATTCCCAAATACGTCATCTCGATAGAAGTCAACGTGTGCGCCAGTTGGTCTTCAATCTCGTTCCGCCTTTTCCCGAAGACTCGCGCGCGATGGCCTTAGCCGCCATCGTCAACGAAGTCATCATAGAGGTCGAAGTGCAGGCTGCACGACAGGTTGCCGCCAATCTGGAGTGGCAGGAAAGCACAGAGCAGAAAAGAGTCGCTATCAAAGCGTTGTTGCAGGAGATGAGGCCCATGAACCGAACCGCACGCGCCGCAGACAACCAAAGCCCCGGCATCGCAGACCAATTCAAGATGCCGCCCGACATAGATCAGGTCATACTCAACACCGCACGCGCCTACATCAACACCGCCACGCCGATTCCCCACGAGTTCACTACACGAGGTCTGCCCGCCAGCTTTCTCGCAGATATGCAAAGAGCCATTGACGCCGTGCTCGCGGCTGAAGCTCGCCAGTCCGCTGCGCTCGCCGCCCAAACCGCCGCCACCGCCGCCATCGCCGCCGCCCTTAAACGCGAACGCGAGGCCGTGAGCGAACTCGACGTTATCATGCGTAACCGCTACCGCGACGACCCCGCCACCCTCGCCGCATGGAAGAGCGCCAGCCACATCGAACGCGCCCCGAAGCGTGCGAAGAAGGACACAACAACGCCGCCAACGCCGGCGGAGTAGAATCAGCCTCCGGCGTTTGAGTACGACACGCACCCTGCACAATCCAAACCGGCGGCAGTACGGCTGTCGCCGACCATAGCAAAGGAGAGAACATGAATTGGTATCTTGAGGTCTTGAAAAAGTACGCGGTCTTCAGCGGGCGCGCGCGACGTAAGGAGTACTGGTTCTTTACACTCTTTAACATCATCATCTCTCTTGCCCTGACAATGCTGGACATCTGGCTCGGACTCGCAGACCGCAGCGGATGGGGGCCGCTCGGCGGCATTTACACTCTGGCCGTCTTTATTCCGGGTCTGGCCGTCACCGTGCGGCGGCTTCACGACACGGGGCGCAGCGGGTGGTGGTTTCTCATCGCCCTGGTTCCGTGCGTCGGCGGGATTATCCTGCTTATTTATCTGGTCGAGGACAGCCAGCCGGGCGAGAATGAGTATGGGCCAAACCCCAAGATGGAAACGCAATGGCAGTCGCCGCCTCCGCCCCCGGACTTCAGCGGGATGCCTCGATAGCCAGACTCTCTTCCAAGCGGTTTGGAAGAGAGCCTGCCTCTTGAGCAGCCGCCGATTTTGAGTATTATCTCAAAACTGTCAGGTTAAGCGAGCGAGCAAGGGTTGCGTGTGCGCTTGATATTCCTTCATGGAGTATTGAAATGCTGATTTGCAACAACTGCGGCTACGCACAGCGCGAGGACGAGCGCTCCTGTGGTCAGTGCGGCAGTGATTTCTTCACAGAAATACACATGACCGAAGAGTCGCCGCCGTCCGACTTAAGACCCGCCATCAAAAAGGCCATCAAAGAAGAGATAGCTCAGAAGAAAATCGCTCAACCTCACCCTGAGCCTCCATCAATCAGGATGCGCGTCTGGGCTGCCGCCATGCTCGCCATATTATTCGTCGGATTCTTGCTGGCAGTACTAAGTCAAATTTTATTCTCTAACGATACCCGTTACGTTTTTATTCCCCCGGCTCAAGTGAGACCCAAAGATGGCGACCCACCGAAATTTGAAACGGCTTCCAAAGACGTTCAGGAGGTCATTAACGATGAGGTCAGGAAGCTCAAGCCCGGACAGATACTTTTTAATCCCGCTCAGGAAATGAAAGTCGGTGCGCCAGAGACCATTGAGGTGCGGATAGCAAACTCACTCATCAGCGATTTAGAGAAAGGCTTGAAAGGTAAAGGCGCTTCGCAAGTCGAAGAAGTCAAAGTCAGCGCCTACATGGGCGTCCTCTTAAACGGCACAGAGGAATTTTTTCATATCACCTTGAAAAACCGCGAACAAAAGATAGTAGCCGACGACCAGTACACCGAATGGATTTTCAATGTCACACCCTTGAAGCAGGGCAAGCCCTCACTTTATCTCACCCCCTACAACGTCATCGACACGCCCGCAGGAGAAAAGACCTACGAACACCCCTCTTTTATCCGTGAAATCAATGTTACCACCACACTCACCTATACCATCCTCAAATTCTTCAGAGATAACTGGAAAGAGATAATAGGCATCTTCATCGCCTCCGGCCTGCTCGGCCTGATTATCAATCTCATCAAAAAGAGAAGAGCAAGAGCAGACGACCCGCCCACGTGGCAGCATCCGCTCTAGAAACACTCGCAAACAGCCCTGCAACTTAACCCGCACACGCGAAACCATTGGCGAACTTAGCGTCGTGCAGTATCGTAAATGGCGTAGAGGAGGTGAAAGAGCATGTACTGTTCATCTTGCGGCGCGGCTGTCGTGCGGGGCTTGAGCTACTGTAATCATTGCGGAGCGAAGTTGGGCGGGGGCAAGGCCGAGAGCGTAGCTAAAGCTGCAACGGAGTTGTCGCTTGACTCCCTCGTCTGGGCGATAGTCTCTGTCTTCATCGTCGGCATAGGGATGATGATGGGCTTGATGGCGATGATGAAGGATTTGCTCAACCTCAGTTCCAACATCATCCTCGCCGCAGGGGCGCTGGTCTTCGCGCTGGTGGTTGCGGTCGAAGGCGTCTTTATCTGGCAGTTACTGAGTCGCAGGAGCGGCGCTCAGGCAGCGGGCGACGTTGAGCAGTTGCAGGAGCAAACGACGAAGGAGCTTGATGCGGCACAGCCGCGCTCGCTGCCGGAACCCCTGCCGAGCGTGACGGAGCACACGACACGCTCGTTTGAGCCTCTCTACAGCCAGCGGAAATCGAAATAGAGAATTATCGTTTCACAGACACGAAAGGCGAAAGAGAAGATGGCTGCCTTGATAATCACTTCTCTTTTGCCTTTCGCTTTTATCCGCCGCCGCGCTACTTCACAGCCCGCACGCGCCAGGGCAGTCGACACGGCCAACACGCGTCAGAAGCGCCCAGATGCGCGCGAGGCACACGTCCGTTGTTAAGCTTATATCGAAATCTGAGGCGGCTACGCTATGCCCCTTCCTTTTGAGGTATTACTTCGCTTAACAAAGGGCGTAAAGGATTCTTTGAGATACGCTCCTTCTTCATCCCCGTGCGCCAGAGGCCAATCACCACCGCAAAGACAACTATCCAGAACAACAAAACAAAATGCCATTTGAATACTGTGAGCAAGAGTGCCGACGTGAAAAATATATGTACAGGCAACATAAAAATGAAGATTGTTGCTAAAAATATTTTGAAACCGAATTCCTCCTCTCTTAAATCACTTATCCTAGAGAAATAGAACCGTTCGCGAATGGATTACCGACCGTTCAGAGGTAGGCTTCAGCCCGCCTGCTTGAAGCGCCGCCCCAGGCATAAGCCGGAAGGTAAAAGAGAGGACGCGTGCATCCTCTCTTTTACCTTCTCATTTTTATCTTCGATAGCTATTTCATAGCCTTGACGCTCGCCGGGCGCGCAAACAATGTGTCTGCGAGCGCTGTGTTGAATTCGATTGATTGGTAGTTAATGCGGCTGGTCTGGATTCCGGCGATGTAGTGGTCTATGACGAAGGGCGAACTGATGCCGTTGGTGTTGACAAACTGCGCGAGGCGGTCTTCTTCGGCGATTTCTTCGCCGTCAGAGTTCGTGCGCTTGTAAAGTATCTTGGCTGGCAGTCCGTCCTGCGCGCTGAATTCAAACTCGACGATAAAGCCGTCAGGGTAAGTGACGCGCAATGCTTCGTTGCGCTTCGCCAGTCCGGCCTCGCGCCGCCCCGCGTAAGCAACCTGCGCTCCCTCCTTGCGCCAAACGCCGCGCAACAGATTGTCAACGTTCGTCCGCATCGCCATCTTAAAGTCGGCGATTTGCTTGGGCGTCATGTCCTTGAGCGTCTTGGCCGCGCCGTCGTAAATCCAGCCCGTCTCGCCCGTGTTCGTTTGAATCACTTTGAGTCCGCCGCCGCGAAACTCCGTGCGCTCTTTGTCAGGGTAGATGATGTAATCGACAAACGAAGCGGGCAGACCCGAAACGCCCTCGCGGAAGGGCGTGAAGAGTCCGCGCCCGATTGACGAGCGAACATTCAAATAAGCGCTGCCGCCCATCGCACCGATGGCACGCTGCAAAATCTTGTCAGCCTTCTCTTCGATGGCGGGCGCGGCGGCTGGCGGTGGCGGCGTCTGGCTTTGCGCGAAAGCGTCGGCAGCGACGAATCCGGTGAGAATAGAGGCTGCGAGAATCAGAGAGGCCCGCTGTATCAGAGAAAATTTCTGTTGCTTCATAAGATGAATATGCCGGTCTTGGGTTGAGTTATGCAACTCTCGTCCGCAATCGAACGGGCGAAAGATGAACTGCTTGTCTTACGGGAGAGCGAGCCGTGGATTCAATCTGCTTTGCGTCGCAAAGGCAGCAAAAGCTACCGATGGTCGTGCACGCGCCAGGCGCATTCTGGCAGACAGGGATAATGTAGCAAAACTCCGAAGGCCGGACAAAGCGAAAGGGTTTCAATGAAGAAACTCTCATTGAAACCCTTTTCGTGTTCTCCGGAAGAGATAACGCGTGAGCGCCACCTTCCTAATTGTTCAACGTGTCGGGCAGTGCCTTGATAGTCACTTCACCGTCTTCAACGTCAACGAGAAAGCTCGACGCTCCCTTCCACATAGACGTGATTGGCAGTTTCACCTTCTCGTCAATGTGGCGCTTAAGGAAACGCGCGCCGTAAGCAGGACTAAAGCCCTTCTCTGTCAGCCGGTCAATGGCGCGTTCCGTAATCTCAACGTCTTTGCCCTGCCGTTCCATCTGCCGACGCAGCTTGTTGAGGTAAATCTGCGCTATCTTGCGAACCTCGTCCATCATCAACGGCGAGAAGACGACAATCTCGTCTATGCGGTTGCGAAACTCCGGCGAGAATCTGGTTTCCGCGGCCTTCATCACCTCGTTCTTGATAGCGCGCACGTCGCCTAAGGTCTTCTGCCCGAAGCCGAGCGGCTTCTCGTACTTCTTAAAGCTCTCCGAACCGAGGTTTGAGGTCATGATGACAATGGCGTCGGAGAGATAGACCTTCTTGCCGCGCCCGTCCGTCAGCCAGCCCTCGTCAAAGGCTTGCAGGAAAATGTTCATTAAGTAGGGCGAAGCCTTTTCAACTTCGTCGAGCAGCAATACCGTGTAAGGGTTCTCCCTGAGTTGTTCGGTCAGAATACCGCCGCGCTCGCTGCCGACGATGCCGCGAGGCATGCCGATTAATTTCTCAATGCCGACCGTGCCGTCGCCATACTCGGACATGTCTATGCGAACCATCTTCTCTTCATCGCCGAACATGAATTCGGCGACCGCCTTCGCCAGTTCCGTCTTGCCGACACCCGTTGGCCCAAGGAAGAGCAGCACGCCGTCAGGCTTGTAGTGGCCTTCCTTAAGCGGGCCTTTGTTCAAACGCAGGCGTTGGGCGACGCTCTTGACAGCCTCAAGCTGCCCGACGACGCGACGGCCAAGGTCAGCTTCCATCGTCGCAAAGCGGTCGTTGGTGTCGCGGAAAATCATATCGCGCGGAATGCGGGATTCCTGCGAGATAACGTCAATGACGTGCTCAGGCTTAACGACGAGCGTTTGCGGTTCGTTAATCTCAACCTTGACCGCTGCCGTGTCGAGCCAGCCAATGGCTTTGTCCGGCAGGTGCAGATTGCGTATGTACTTCGGAGCCATCTCAAGCGCCGTATTGATGGCGTCGTCAGAGATGGTCACGGAATAGTTCTTCTCAAGTCGCGGGCGCAGGCCCAACAGTATCTCGCGCGTCTCAGGAATCGTCGGTTCGTCAACCTTAACCAGACGGAAACGACGAGCCAGCGCTTCGTCTTCACCAATGTATTCCTTGTACTCGGTCGAAGTCGTCGCGCCGATGATGCGTAGCTCTCCGCGCGCCAGCGACGACTTGAACATGTTGGCAGCATCGCTCGATGTGCCGAGCGCTGCGCCAGCGCCGATGATCGTGTGAGCCTCGTCAATGAAGAGAATCAGGTTTTCGCGTTCCTTCACCTCGTCAATGATGCCCTTGATGCGCTCCTCGAACATGCCGCGCAGCATCGTGCCCGCCACGAGTCCGCCCATCTGTAGTTGAACGATATGCGAGCCGCGCAATCGTGCAGGAACTTTCTCCGGCTCAAGCTCAATCAGGCGTGCCAAGCCTTCGACCACTGCCGTCTTGCCGACGCCGGGTTCGCCGACGAGCATTGGAGAGTTAGCGCGCTCGCGATGGCAGAGAATCTCCACCATCTGTTGTATCTCCATCTCGCGCCCGATGGTCGGCGGAATTTTGTCCGCACGCGCCAGGCGATTCATGGAGACGCCGAAGTGTTTCAAGTAAGGAGGCAACTCGAATTTCTTCTTGTACTGCTCCTCTTCCTGTTCACGCGTATGAACGCGGGCGCGTACATTTTCCACGACAGCCTCCGGGTTTGCGCCGAGTCCTCTCAAGACCTCGACAAAAAGACCTCTTTCATCCTGCGAGAGCGCTGTGAAAATATCCGTCGCCTCTATGACCTTTCGTCCCTGCGCACGCGCACGCTCCATCGCACGCTTGAACAAATCGGTCGTGTCGGGCGCAATTTTGAAGCCTTTGCCGACATGCTGCCGACTCATTTCGAGACGCTTCTCGATAGCCAGCTTGACCGAGCGCGGGTCAATCGCCAGATCGCGCATCGTCGCATCGAAGAGGTCTGCCTCTTCGTCCGCCAGCGCGTAGAGAATGTGCTCGATTGAAACGTAATTTTGATCGCGGCGACGCGACTCGTTCAGCGCGTGTTCGAGGATTCGCTGGCCGCTATCGCCAAATTTATCTTTGTATGCCCCAAGGTCTATCATGCTTTGTTTCTCAACTCTTAAAAGGAAGACTCCGCCTTACCGTATCAAACGCCTCTGATGTGACAAATGTTTGACAGGAAAGTTTCGACTCTATTTCTCAATTCTTCGACCGCGCTGTTTCAGCGGCCCTTATCAGCCGACTTTTAGATGCGAGGGGCATGAACGCCGTTGCGTTTCCATGCAACAGGAATCATATCACACTACGCACCTGCAAATATGCGGCCAAAAAATTTAGGGAAAAAGCAAAAGTAAAAAGGCAAAGGAGAGGCGAAGCCAGTTTTAATAATAAAATGGTTTCCGCCTTCCTTTGCCCTTTACCTTTTGCCTTTAAAACATCAACTATGAGCCAGCCGCTCAGTAGTCGTAATCTTCGCCGCCTCCCGGCATGGCGGGCGCAGCCCTTTTCGGCTCCGGCGCATCCGTCACGGCGGCGTCCGTGGTTAATAATAATCCGGCGATGCTGGCTGCGTTTTGCAGCGCCGTGCGGACTACTTTGGTCGGGTCAATAATCCCTGCATCAACCAAATCTTCATATTCTCCGGTCGCCGCGTTGAAGCCTTTCGCACCTTTCGCTGCTTCAACCTGCCCGGCGACAACCGCGCCCTCTACGCCTGCGTTCTCGGCGATGCGGCGCAGCGGTTCTTCCAGAGCACGACGAACTATCTGGATGCCTGTCCGCACGTCTCCGTCTTCGACTTCCAACTTGTCGAGCGCGCGTGCGCAACGCATCAGCGCCACGCCACCGCCGGGCACGATGCCTTCCTGCGCCGCAGCCTTCGTCGCATTCAAGGCGTCTTCGACCCTCATCTTGATCTCTTTCATCGCCGTCTCCGTCGCCGCGCCAACCTTAACGACCGCCACGCCGCCGGAGAGTTTCGCCAGCCGCTCCTGCAATTTTTCTCGGTCATAATCCGAGGTCGTTTCCTCTATCTGGCGACGAATGGTCGCCACGCGTCCCTGAATGGCTTTCGCGTCGCCACCACCTTCGACAATAGTCGTGTTGTCTTTATCAATGATGACGCGTTTGGCCGTGCCCAGGTCTTCGATTCCGACCGCTTCGAGCTTGATGCCGAGGTCTTCAGTTATTACACGCCCGCCCGTCAGCGCTGCCAAATCTTCCAGAATCGCTTTGCGGCGGTCGCCGAAGGCCGGAGCTTTGACAGCGCAGACCTTGATTGTGCCGCGCAGCTTGTTGACCACAAGCGTTGCCAGCGCGTCGCCTTCGACATCTTCAGAAATGATGAGCAGAGCGCGTCCCTGCCCGGCGGTTTGCTCCAGCACCGGCAGCAGATCGCGCATCGCCGCAATCTTCTTTTCGTGAAGCAGAATCAGAGGCTCGTCGAGCACGGCTTCCATCCGGTTAGGGTCTGTAACGAAGTAAGGCGATTGGTAGCCGCGATCAAACTGCATCCCCTCTACGATGTCCAACTCGGTCGAGAGTGACTTCGATTCTTCAACCGTCACAACGCCGTCCTTGCCCACCTGCTCCATTGCTTCCGAGATAAGCTTGCCGATCTGCCGGTCATTGTTGGCCGAGACGGTCGCAACGTTGGCGAGTTCTTCCTTGCCTTTGACCTTCTTAGACATCCGCTCAAGCTCTGCGACAGCCGCCTCCGTCGCCATCTGAATGCCGCGTTGCAGCGCCATAGGGTTTGCGCCCGCCGTCACGTTCTTAACGCCCTCGCGGTAGATGGCCTGGGCCAGGACGGTCGCGGTCGTCGTTCCGTCGCCCGCCGTGTCGTTCGTCTTGGTGGCGACTTCGCGCACCATCTGCGCGCCCATGTTCTCGTACTTGTCGGGCAAATCAATCTCTTTCGCCACCGTCACGCCGTCTTTGGTAATCACCGGCGAGCCATACTTTTTGCCGATGACGACGTTGCGCCCCTTTGGCCCAAGCGTGACGCGCACAGCGTTCGCCAGCGTATTCACACCCTGAAGCATAGCGCTCCGCGCCTCTTCCCTGAACTTCAAATCTTTCGCTGCCACTTTTGTTCTCCTCGAATTTAACTGCTTGAAATTTCGAATCTCAAATCAAAGATTTTGAATTCGACTTATTCTGCCGCCTGCTTAGTTTCTGCCTGCGCTGCGCGACCAACCTGCACACGCGCGGGCCTGAGCAATCGGTCGCCCATTTTATAGCCACGACTGTATTCCGCAGTCACCGTGCCGTCGCGCTCGGCTTCGACCTCCGTCGTATCAACCGCTTCATGCAACTCTGGGTCGAAGGGCACGCCGACGGATTCGAGCGGCTCGACGCCTGCGGCCACAAGCGCGCTCTCGAAATTATTGAGCGTACCGCGCACGCCGTCCAGCACAGCTTCCACGGAACTGCCCGCCGCGCTCGCTTCAATCGCGCGTTGCAGATTATCTACGACCGGCAGCAGTCCAACGATGAATTCTGCCTTCTCGCGTCGCGCTCGCTCGTCAGCCGAGCGGTTCAAGCGCTGCCGCGTCTCGTCCGTCTCGCGCTGAAGCTCTGCGCGCAACTGCTCAAAGCGTGACTGCACATCCAAAACCTTCTGCTCGGCCTCGCGCGTGCGCGCTTCCAATTCTTCGATGTACTTCGGCTTCAGTCGCGGCTCTTCCGCTGCCGCGCTTCCGCCCGCGCTCTCGCCCTCACTATCCAGATTGATGCGACGACGATCCGTCACACGAATCTCCCCTGCGGTCGAAGCAGCGGAGACACTCTCGCCCCGCGCCTCTTCCGACGCCCCTTTCTCTTGCATACGATCTTTCTTTTTCTCCCTACGAAAAGATACCATAACTACAGAATCCAGAATTCAGGAGTCAGTGGTCAGAAGAAAAAAAAGAATAAAAGAAAAGCTGGTTGCAGCCGCTTATTCCGGCTTCTGAATTCTGACTCCTGAATTCTTGTTATTGTATTTTGATTTCCACCCGCTGCGCTTTCTGCTCCTGTCGCTTCGGCAGGCGAATCATCAGCACGCCGTCTTTGTACTCCGCCGTGATTGCTGATTGATCTACGGTCGGCGGCAGCGGGCCGAACCTGCGAAGAAAACGTCCGTGCTTGCGCTCGATGCGTTGCGCCGCGTCCTGCTCGACCGCACGCACGCCGCGCACGAGCAGCCTGTTATCGTCAAGGCTCAATTCAAGCGCCTCGCGCTCAATGCCGGGCAGGTCAATCATAATCACGTATTCATGCTCGCGATTGTAAACGTCCGCCGCCGGACTCCAATCGGCGCGCTCAATCTCCTGCTCGCCCTCTTCTTCATCGTTTGAGCGCTGCTTCGACGCGTCTTCAAACAAGCGATTCATGCGCTCTTGCAGCACAACCAAATCACGTAAAGGGTCCCAACGCTGTGTCATCATTAACTCCTTGAAGGATGAACGCGGAACGCGCGGCGATGAATGACAGACACGCCGCTGACAATTGTTCCTCATTCTGCGTTTGTACTTCATAGTTTCTTTATGCGACTGCCGCCGCCGCTTCCGCTGCGAACTTCATCTGGTCTCCGTCCGCCGAGACGTGAATAGTCTGCCCCGGCAGAATCTCGCCGCGCAGTAGCCTTACGGCGAGCGGATTCTGGATGAGCGTTTGAATCGCTCGCTTTAAGGGACGCGCACCGTAGTTCGGGTCGTACCCCTCGCGCGCCAGCAACGCACGCGCGGAATCATCGAGCGCAAGCGTGACGCCGCGTTCACCGAGCATCGCGCGCAGGCGCTCCAATTGCACGTCTATAATCTGCGAAATCTGCTCGCGCGATAGTTGATGGAAAATCACGATGTCGTCAATGCGGTTTAAGAATTCCGGCTTAAAGTTCTCCCGTAATTCCTGAGCCACAGCCTCGCGCATCTGCTTCTCGTCGCCCTCGGCAGCCTGTATCTCTCGACTACCAAGATTCGAGGTCATAATCAAAACGGTGTTCTTAAAATCCACCGTCCGCCCTTTAGAGTCTGTCAGGCGTCCGTCGTCAAGAATTTGCAGCAGGACGTTGAAGACATCCGGGTGCGCCTTCTCGATTTCGTCAAAGAGCACGACCGAGTAGGGACGACGGCGCACGGCTTCCGTCAGTTGCCCGCCTTCCTCATAGCCGATGTAGCCCGGCGGCGCTCCAATCATTCTGGCGACCGCGTGCTTCTCCATATACTCGGACATGTCCAGGCGAATCATCGCGCGCTCGTCATCAAACAGAAACTCAGCGAGCGCTCGCGCCGTCTCGGTCTTGCCAACCCCGGTTGGCCCAAGAAAGATAAACGAGCCGACGGGGCGATTCGGGTCTTGCAAGCCAGCGCGCGCGCGCCGCACTGCGTTGGCGACAGCCGTCAAAGCTTCGTCCTGTCCGATGACGCGATTGCGCAAACGGTCTTCCATAGAGATCAGCTTTTGCATCTCGCCTTCGAGCATCTTAGAGACCGGCACGCCCGTCCACTTGGCAACGACCTCGGCCACGTCCTCTTCGTCAACCTCTTCTTTAAGCATCACGCCATCGCGTTGCAGTTCTGCAAGCTTTTCCTGCTCGGAGTTTAACTTGCGTTCGAGTTCGGGAATCTTGCCGTACTGTAGCTCCGCAGCACGCGCTAAATCGCCCGCGTTGCGCGCCTGATCCAACTGCAAACGCAATTGCTCAAGCTCGTTCTTCGCCTCGCGCATACGGTCGATCTCTTCCTTCTCGGATTGCCACTTGGCCTTCATCCCCGCAGACTTTTCCTTAAGGTCTGCGATGCGCTGCTCTATGTCGTGCAGGCGCGTCTTTGAGCGTTCGTCCTCTTCGCGCTGTAGAGCCTGCCGCTCGATTTCCAGTTGCAGGATTTCGCGTTCAAGTACGTCAATATCTTGTGGCAGGGAATCAATCTCGATGCGCAGGCGAGACGCAGCCTCGTCAATCAAATCGATAGCCTTGTCGGGCAGGAAGCGGTCTGTAATGTAACGGTTTGAAAGCGTCGCGGCGGCGACAATCGCAGAGTCTTTGATACGAACGCCGTGATGAACTTCATAGCGCTCTTTCAAGCCTCGAAGAATAGCAATCGTGTCCTCGACCGTCGGCTCACCAACATAAACTTGCTGGAAGCGGCGCTCAAGCGCTGCGTCCTTCTCTATGTGCTTCTTGTATTCGTTCAGG
The DNA here is from genome assembly GCA_036387475.1 of Pyrinomonadaceae bacterium. GTDB lineage: Bacteria > Acidobacteriota > Blastocatellia > Pyrinomonadales > Pyrinomonadaceae > DASVTR01. Next base: position 489,368 of record DASVTR010000016.1, read on the forward strand.
GTGGTTGCGCCGACGCAGCGCAACTCACCGCGCGCCAGCGCAGGCTTCAACATGTTCGACGCGTCAATCGCGCCCTCGGCTGCGCCAGCGCCGACCAGCGTGTGCAACTCGTCAATGAAGAGCACGATATGCCCCTGCGCGTTCTCAATCTCCTTGAGCACTGCCTTCAGGCGGTCTTCAAATTCGCCCCTGTATTTTGCGCCCGCCAGCATTGAGCCGAGGTCTAGAGCGACCAGTCGCTTGTTACGCAGAGTTTCCGGCACGTCGCCGGAGACGATGCGCTGGGCCAATCCTTCGACGATGGCCGTCTTGCCGACACCCGGCTCACCAATGAGCACAGGATTGTTCTTCGTCCGCCGCGAAAGCACTTGAATGGTGCGACGTATCTCGTCGTCGCGGCCAATCACGGGGTCTAGCTTGCCCTGCCGCGCGAGGTCTGTCAGGTCTTTCGCATACTTGGAGAGCGCCTGATAGTTCGCTTCTGCATTCTGGTCTGTAATGCGGACGCCGCCTCGCGTCTGCTCAATCACCTTCGAGAGGTCTTCACGATTGACGCCGTGCTGGCGCAGGATTTTTCCCGCATCGCCTTCCTTCTCGTCCGCTATAGCAAGGAGCAGATGCTCGGTCGAGATATACTCGTCCTGCATCGCCTCGGCCTGTTTCTGCGCGGCGATAAAAACCTGGCTCAGACGCGGGCTGAAGTATTGCTGCCCGCCCTGCACGCGCGGGAAACGCGCCATTGCGGCCTGCACGTCGTTGAGGACGACCTGCACGTTCGCGCCCAGTTTGCCGAGCACGGGCCGCACAATTCCTTCGGGCTGTTCGAGCATCGCAAAGAGAACGTGCTCTGGCTCGACCTGTTGATTCTGATTGCGCTCGGCCACTTCGATGGCCGTTTGAATGGCCTCCTGGCCGCGCAAAGTAAATTTATCTAAACGCATGACGCTTGCCTTATAACTCTAAGAAATATTCTTTTGAAATTGACTGTTTGACTGTGTGCTGAAACCCTAGCACATTAATCCATAGGCCAGAAGAGCGGAGCGGCATCAAGGAAGCGATGGCTTCCCGTTCCGGCTCCGCTCTCTTTACGACTTGGCCGCCCCCGGCAAATTAGCTGGCCGAGGCTGACTGGCTCTTGCCGCCGCTCTCGGCCTTCGCTTCAATCGTACGCTGGCCCTGATTGTCGGCGGATTCGCCGCTGATCTCTATCTTGCGAGCCTTGACTTCCTCGCGCTTCGGCAAGGTGACGCGCAGGACGCCGTTGCGATATTCAGCCGTCGCGCCTTCAGCCGTGACGGTCTGCGGCAGCGTAAACGAGCGCGTGAAAGAACCATAAGAACGCTCGACGCGGTGATAGTTGTCAGACTCTTCCTTCTTCTCGAAACGACGCTCGCCTCTGAGCGTAATCACGTTGTTCTCGATAGAGAGGTCAAAGTCCTCGCGTCTCATGCCCGGCAATTCAGCTTCGAGCACGATCTGGTCTTTGTTTTCGTAGATGTCAACGCTCGGATTCCAAGCCCCGCGCGCTATGCCTTCGTCGCCGAAAGCGCGCGACAAATTGGTGGTAAACAGACGGTTGACTTCATCCTGAAGACTCCGCAGGTCGCGGAACGGATCATAACGAACAATACTCATCTCAGCTTCCTCCTCATCTAACTTTTTACCGCTCCAAATTCAGGTAAATGTCAGCCGAAAAGGCCCTAATCAAGACTTCCGACTGCTGAGCGTGCAGATATAATAAATGTTGAGTGTCATCTTGTCAAGTCCTAATTTTGCTCGTTTTTGTTAATCTCACAAGGCAAAATATCCCCTTTCAGATGAGAGGTTTAGTGATATTGGGCGCGGTCGGCAGCTTGGATTTGCAAGTCTGGAAAGGTAGCTATCAAATGGAGCGGCGATTGTGGCAGCGAAATCGGTGTCTTATTTAATAATGAACTGAACGGAGCGCGAATTTAATCGAAGCCGAAGATTTTCTTGATGGTGGCGATGATGCCTGCGGACTCTTTTTCCTGTTCGGCTTCGTCTTCGGGTTGCTTTTTGAGGCCGACCTTGCGTTCGGCGATAATCCGGCTGAGCGATTCAACAAGGTCTGGGTTGGTGTCAAAGAGGTGCTTCATCGCGTCGTAGCCGATTTCGAGCACCGCTGTTTCTTCCATCGCGATGACGTTGGCCGTGCGCGGCTCGCGCGTAAAGAGCGCCATCTCGCCAAAGAAGTCGCCCTCTTTGAGCACCGCGACGTTGCGTGCTCGTCCGTTATCCGTGACCTGCACCTGCACGCGCCCGCTGTTGACGACAAACATCGAACTGCCTTTATCGCCCGCGCGGATGACGATTTCACCGGGCGCGAAAACGTGATTGACGGAAGCGCCCGCCAGCCGTGCAGTCTCTTCGGCTGTGAGCGGAGCGAAGATGTCAACGGCTGAAAGGCGCTCAATAATATCGCTGCTGATTTGCGCTTCGTCCGTCTTGGCTGGGCGTTCAATCTTGAGCGTGCGCGTCGGGAAAGCGAAGCTAAGGCCAGCGCGGCGGAAGGCGTACCAGATACGCTGGCGCACGAGCGCGTCCGTGTCGTTATACTTCGCGTAGTCTTCCAACCAATACTTGACTTCATAGTCCACGCTGCTGTCGCCCAGGTTACGGATTCGAACAATGGGCTTGATTTTCTGCGAGACGTTTTCCGCTTCGCGCACGGCCTCGCGGACGATGTGTATGGTCTTAGCAGGAGACTCCCTGTAGCGCGTGTTGAAAAAGACCAGACGCGCGTTGGGATTGTCGCGCGGGGCGACCTCTATGGCTTCCTTGGCGATGCTGCTATTGCTGACCAGCACGATCTTATTCTGAAACGTTCTAATTTTAACCGCGCGCCAAGTGAAGCTCTCGACGACGCCCGAAAACTGCAATTGCTGCCCGAAGGTAATGACGTCGCCGACCTCGAAGGGATTGTCCGCGTGCAAGGAGATACCCGCGAAGAGATTGCCGAGCGTGTCTTGCAGGGCGAGGCCGAGGATAACGCCGAAGATGGCCGAGGTGGTAAAGAGCGCGCCTAAATTAACGTCCGGGTAGATGCGGCTGAAAGCGATGAAGAAGAGAATCGTGACAGCGATGATCGAGAAGATGTTGCGAATCAGGCTGGGCGCTTCAACCCCTTTGCGTAGGCGGAAGGCTATGCTGAAGATGGCAGTGCTCAGCGCGCGGACGATCAGGATAATCAGGCCCGACCAGAGCAGCAGCTTGATGATTTTCAGAATAGCGTTAAAGTCGGCCTTTGCATCGTCGGGCGCAGCGTGCGTCATGCGCTCCATGAAGTAGGCGCTGAGCCTCGGCTCAAAGGTGTGGATGCCATAGAGCGCCAGCACTAGGGTGGCAATCGCAAACAGGAAGATTGCATACTGTGTTCTACGCTGAGGTCTTCTCACGGCGCTAGTCTTACCCCTGGACTACTTAAAGAGAGTTCGGGCCAACGTATACTTTTCAAGCGATATTTTTATCACTAATCGCTTGACGTTGGCGAGTAGAAAAACGGCGCGTCGCAGAGAATCAAGGCTCTAACGCAGCGCGTCTTGGCCGCGCATTGCCCTTGGCTCAGCGCGAAAGGATTCCCGGAAAGATTTTGGTGATAATGAAGAAGATAGAGAGGGCCGAGACGAGCACAGCCGTCAACCAGGCCAGCACGTTATAGAGCGGCCCGTTCTTGTGCTTGCCCATTAAATCCTCGTCGTTCACAAGGCGCAGGATGGCGATTAGCAACACGGGCAGCAGCAAGCCGTTGATGACCTGCATGTTCAGGAGCGCATCAATAATCGGCAGCCCCGGCATCATCGCGACGAGCGCTCCGACGACTATCAGAAAAGTGAAGATGCCAAGGAAAATCGGCGCTTCACGAAAGCTGCGGGAGACGCCTTTTTCATAGCCGAGCGCTTCGCTGATGGAATAGGCCGTAGAGAGCGGCAGCACTCCCGCCGCCAGCATTGATGCGCCGAAGAGTCCGATGCCAAAGAGCAGTTTGGCGTAAGGCCCGGCCAGCGGTTCGAGCGCGCGTGCGGCGTCCGCCGCCTCGTTGATATGTATGCCGTTCTTGTTGAGCACCGCCGCCGTCGAGACCATGATGAAGAAAACGATCATCATGGCGAAGAACGTCCCAGTCCAAACATCCAGACGGGTGAGCTTGTAATCTTCGGCGGTGACGCCTCTCTCGACAACAGACGATTGCACGAAGACCTGCATGTAAGGCGAGATGGTCGTGCCGACGATTGCGACAAATGTAAACAGATAAGCTGCGTCGAAGCTAAAGCTCGGCCTTACAACGGAGCGCGCGATGTCGCCCCACGCGGGCTTCGCCAGAAATGCCGAGACGATATAGCCTAGAAAGACGAGCGCCATTAAGAGAAAGATGCGCTCGACGCGTTTGTAAGAACCTTTAACGACGAGCCACCAGACGCTCATGGCGGCTAAGGGGACGGCGACGAAACGCGGCACGCCGAACAGTTCGGAGGCCGCAGCTATCCCTAAAAATTCCGAGACGGTAATGCCGCCGTTGGCTATCAACAGAGCCAGCATCACCACTGCCATCCAGCGTACGCCGAAGCGCTCGCGTATCAAATCAGACAAACCCTTGCCCGTGACCGCGCCCATACGCGCGCACATCTCCTGCACCAATCCGAGGCTAATTGTAATCGGAATTAAAACCCAGAGGAGGCGATAGCCGTGGTCTGCTCCAACGCTTGAATAGGTGGCGATGCCGCCAGCGTCATTGCCCGCGTTGGCCGCGATGACGCCGGGGCCGAGGACTGCCAGATAGGCGAGCAAGCCCCTGCGCTCCGCAAATGTGCGGCGCACACCGCGAGCGCCACGCCGCCATAAGCGACGCCCGGCGGTCGTCACCGCTGTACGCGACTGGGCCATAACTCGGAGGTTCTCCGTCTCTCATACAGTCAGAAGATAAAGGATAAAAAGAATTTCGTGAGCAAGCGCCAAGTGCCTTTTACTCTTTGCCCTCTCTCTTTGTCTAGCCAAATAATCTCGGCAGGCGTTGCCGCCAGCCCTTCGGCAGCAGCATCTCCATCGCGTCGTCTACGGTGATGATGCCGAGGATGTCGCCCGCTTCGTCTACGACGGGCAAGGCCAGCAGGTTATATTCGGCGATTTTTTGCGCTACGTCTTTGGCCGAATCATCCGGGTGCGCTGTTTGAAATTCATCGCGCATCACTTCGTCGAGCGGAGCACTGGGGTCTGCCAGAATCAAACTGCGCAGGGCGATAACGCCCAACAGCTTCCACGATTGTTCTTCTTCGACAACGTAGAGGTAGTAAATCATGTTCGGCGTTTCTGCCATCTCGCGCAGTCGTGCGAGCGCTTCGCCGACCGTGAGAGCGCGCGGCAGCGTGACAAACTCGGTCGTCATCAATCCGCCCGCCGTGTCGTCTTCGTAAGGCAATAGCTCCGCCACGTCCGCCTGCTCTTCGGTTTCCATGCGATTGAGCAGGTCTTCGGCTTTTTCTTCAGGCAGGTCGCCGAGCACGTCTGCCGCTTCGTCCGGAGACATCCATTCGAGGATGTCTGCGGCGCGCTCTTCGTCCATCTCGTTGATGATGCGCGCCTGAGCGGTGGCTTGCATCTCTTCGAGCGTCTCGGCTGCCGTTTCGTCGTCGAGCGCTTCGACAATCTCCGAGCCATGATGATACGAAAGCGATTCGGCGAGGCGCGCAATCTCGACCGGGTGAAGGCGCGACAGCTTATCCGACGAAGATTTAAGGCGAACGCCGCCAACGTCCGTCGCCAGATAGCCAACGTCCTTCCAGTCGATCACTTCGACCGCGCGACCAGAGCCGACGAACCCCGCAGGCATCAACCTACGCCATAAACCTTGCAAGCTCACGTCAGCGCCCGTCACGCGAAACTCTTTCGCCGCCTCTATCAACTGCACATCATTGACGCGCACAACACGCTTGCCGTCAACGTCAATCAACTGTTTATCGAGCACGTCGCGCGCCAGCAACACCTCGTCCTCTCGTCGCTTGAAGGGGCGCAAATCCAGTATGTCGGAATTAAGCCGCGCGCCGTGGTCGTTAAACTCCGTGATGCGCCAGCGCGGCAGAAAAAAATTGCGTCGTCGATAGCGCGCGACGAAGCCCGTCACCGGCGGGTGGTCTTCCTCGCCGAGACGCACGATGACATCCTTGATTGTCGCCACACGCTCGCCTTCGAGGTCGCGTATGGGACGACCTAATACTTGAGAGAGATACAACATGGACAACTTATGTATCCTTCGTGCCTATGTGTTGGCATCATAGCACGGCGCGGAAGACTGTCGAATATGAGTTGGAAAAGAGTGAGCAAAGCTTGAGCGAAGGTGAAAAAGCGTCTTCAACGCGGATGCCGCAGAGCTAAAGCGGAGAGTTGATTCAACTCTCCGCTTTAGCTCTGCGGCTGCGCTCTCTGCGGTGAATCTGTGCTAGTCGAGCGCGGCTCTTTGAGACGAGAGCGTGCGGGCCGTTTCGACCAGCTTGATGAAATCCGTGCGGTAGCCTTGCAAATCAGCGCCGGTTGAGGCTCGCGCCAGTTGCAGCACGTCGTTGTAACTAGCGTCCGCTTTGTATTGGGAAGCGCGCAGCAGCATCCCGAACTCGGCGACGGCTGAGGCAAACTTGAAATTCTCGGAGGCGTTGTTCAAAGTGCTGCCCTTGTCTGCGAGGCCGATGTTGAGCAGCTTGCTGACTTGCGCGTCAGGCTCTTTGTAGCGGAGCTTGATGTTCATTAACTCGCGGCTGTCGGCCATCGCCGTTGTCTGCGCGGGCTGCTGGTACTTCAAAGGGTCAACGCCTGCGTTATCAAACTTCTGCCCGTAAGGTACGACTTCGTAAAGGGCCGTAACGGTATGGCCCGCGCCGATCTCGCCCGCGTCCTTGCGGTCGTCGTTAAAATCCTGATCCCTGAGCAGACGATTTTCGTAACCGATGAGACGATAGGCCGCCGCCTGCTTCGGGTTAAACTCAACCTGTATCTTGACATCCTTGGCGATGGTAAAGAGCGTGCCGCCGATTTGCTCGCCGAGCGCTTTGCGCGCTTCGTTGAGCGTGTCAATGTAGGCGTAGTTGCCGTTGCCCTTGTCGGCCAACTGCTCCATCTTCGAGTCCTGCGTGTTGCCCGTACCGAAGCCGAGCACGGAGAGAAAGACGCCACTCTCTCTCTTCTCTTCAATCAGGCGCACGAGGTCGCCTTCGCTCGTCACGCCGACGTTGAAATCGCCGTCCGTTGCAAGGATGACGCGATTTGAGCCTCCCCGGATAAAGTTCTGCTGCGCGATCTGATAGGCGAGTTGAATTCCTGCCGCGCCGTTGGTCGAGCCGCCCGCTTTGAGTTGGTCGAGCGCGCTGATAATCTCACTTTTGCGGTCGCCCGAAGTCGAGGGCAGCACCAGCCCGCTTGAGCCTGCGTAGACGACGATGGCGACGCGATCAGTCGCTCTCAACTGTTCGACCAGCGTTTTCAGCGCTGCCTTCAGAAGCGGCAGCTTGTTCGGCTCATCCATCGAGCCGGAAACGTCCAACAAAAAGACGAGATTGGCGGGCGGCATCTGCTCCATCGGAATCTTTTTACCTTGCAGGCCGATGTGTACGAGCCTGTGCGATTTGTTCCAGGGGGCTTCGGAGACTTCCGCCGTCACGGAGAAGGGAGCTTCGCCGACCGGCTGCGGGTAATCGTAAGAGAAATAGTTGACCAGTTCTTCGATGCGGACGGCATCTTTGGGCGGCAGTCGCCCATCGTTGAGAAAGCGACGAGTGTTGCTGTAGGAAGCCGTGTCAACGTCAATCGAAAAGGTCGAGAGCGGAGCGCGCGAGACTTCTATAAAAGGGTTTTCCTCTATGTGCGAGTACGCCTCTCTATCGCCAAACTTTTTCGCTTCCTGTTCGGCCACGTTGGCGTTTGCCTGTTGGTTCGGTGCTATTTCACTGGTAAGCGTGCCCGTAGAGGGTTGGTCAGAATTGTACTCGGCGACTTGCTGATTAGCCTTCTTCGCGCATGAAGAAAAGAGCAAGGACGCGATGAGACAGAGGGCAAGTAAAAGCTGTCGCTTGCCTCTGAGCGCGCCCCGTCGCCACGATGAAAATTTCTTCCACAGAGTCGGGTTAGCTTCCACATCATCTTTCATCGCAATCTCCTTCGGCGTTGTGCCACGGCTTCGGCGTTTGATCTTGCAGGCTTGAATGGAGCGACGCGTAAATCTTGCGCCTGACTTGCAAACTTTGGTGCGTAAGCGCGGGTAGTGCTTACGGGCGCGACTTCTAGTCAACCTGCACTAAGACCGGAATCAATATCTCTATGTCCATACCCATAACTAAGGTCTGCCTGATAGCGTCCTCGCCTGACACGGTAGAGACGCCGACTTTGGCATAGAACCCGGAACGCGGCACGCGGCGTTCGGCAGACCACTGGCACGGGGCAGCAACCGTCAGGCTGACTTCATCGCCGTTCGCGAACGGGTTGAGGATTTCGACCGGCTCAATCCGCCAGTGTTCGTGGAGAGGACTCGTGAGGGTAAAGAAAGAAGTATAAACCCAGATTCGCTCCGGGGCTGGGCCAGCAGCATCGCGCTTGAGCCTGAGCGTCGTGTAGCTTTGATGATTGATAAAGTCCAACGAAACAAACTGCGCTTTATAAGCGACAAGCTGTGTCGCCAGCGTGCGGCTGTAAGGCGGTACATCGATCCGAACGGGCGGAATCTGCAACGTTATCGCAGGCTCAATCAAAAGTCCGGCGATAAAGACGGACGCGCCGACGATGAAAGTGAAAAGCGCCAGACCTGCGGCGTGTTTTGGAATGTTCATGACGGGTTTACTCCTTCGGAGATTAGAACGCGGCCCAACCGAACGGCTTGCGATGAACGATTCTCGGATTGTTGATTATATAGACGCCGAGCGCAGGCAAAAGTTCCCGTGCTATGGCTTGCGGTTTTGGCTTGCGAGGTAGGCGAGGGCGCGTTCGAGCGCGCGGTCACGTCGGGCCAGCAGGTCTGTCTTCTTTACAGTAATCATTTCATCCGGCACGACGCCGACGCCTTCCAGACGCGCGCCCGCGCTCGTGCGGTAATCCATCTCGCTAACATCCAGTTCGCCGCCGTCGGGCAGCGTATGGCGGCGGCGAATGGCGAGCACGCAGCCGCAAGTTGTCTGGCCGATGACGCGGGCGCGACGCGCTTCCTTCAGAGCGTGTGCGAAAATCTCAGCCGCGCTCGATGTTCTTTCGCCCGCAAGAACGACCACCGGAGCTTGCAGGCGCGTGACGAAATCGGCGGAGAGGAGCAGCGCAGAGCGCGTCCGGGCTTCAAAAGATGAACGACCCGTGCGGTCTGTAAAGCGGCCCAGGCTTTGCCCCGTCGGCAGAAAAGACGAGGCAATTTCAATCATCGCTTCGGCGTCGCCGCCGCCGTTGTTGCGCAAGTCCAGGACGATGCCGCGCGCAGTGCGCAGCTTGCTCATCGCCGTGCGCGTAAATTCCAGCGCCGTGTCGGGCGCGAAAACATCAAATTCGACGAGGGCGTTGCCGCCCGCTAGTTCGCGCACGCGCACAGCCGCCGAACGCTCACGCCACTCGCGGCGGAGGCTTCCGGTTTTTTCTGCTCCATCGCCGCTGCGCCAGACAATTTTGACTGTAGAGCCGCGCGGCCCATCGAAGAGCGTAGCCATCGCGCGCAGGCGTGCCGCCGCTGCGGTCGAAGAGCCGCCCTGCTCGCGCAAGCGCCGACGGAAAACGTCCTGCGCCGCTTCATCGTCAATACTAACGATTGTGTCTCCGGCGCGCAGTCCGAGACGTTCTGCTTCCGCTTCGCGTTCGATTGCGACGACGACCGCTGCGCCTTCGACTTCGCGCACGGAGAGGCCGACGCTGATAACGCGCGGAGTCCGCCAGTCGAATTTCTCATCGGGTGTGCGGACGCGCGTGTGAGCATCGCGCAGGCTTCCGATCATGCTTCTGAGGATGCTGTAAAGCTTCGCTGCGCTCGTCGCTTCGGCGGCCAGCGGGCGAAACACCTCGCGTTGCGCCTGCCAGTCAACGCCATGAAACGTCGGGTCATAGTAACGCTCACGAATCGTCTCCCACACGTCATCGAAGACCGCCAGCCTTCCCTCGCGCGTCTCCGTCGAAACGCCGCCCGCAAAAACATTGGGTGGGAAAGGGGAAGAGGGGAAGAGGCTAAAGGGAAGCAGAGCAACGACCAATACCAGGCATCGCGCCCAACGCCGCAGCCGGGCAGAGAAATAGTAGTCCGCCTGTTTTCCTTTTACCCCTTTAACCATTTCCCTTTTTCCCTTCGTTTCATCATTTCTGCGGGCGGCGAAAATTGTAGCGCAGCAGGACGCGCAGCGGCACGGGTAAGCCGTCGCGCATGGCCGGGCGAAAGTGCAGTTGGCGAACTGTCTGGACGGTCGCCTCGTCAAGCCCGTAACCGGCCCAGCGCACGACTTCGACACGCCCGACTTCGCCCGCCGCGTCTATCTCTACCAGCACATCAACGACTGCTTCGACGCGTGCGCGAGCGGCTGTCTCAGGATAAGCAGGTTGCAGGCGACGATAGGGCGCGGGCAGGCGCACGCCCGTCGCCTCAGGGCTTGCCTCATCCGGCGCATCTTCGATGAGAGGCGAGGGCAGTTCGACCGCCCGTGCGCGTTCGTTGCGCTCATCCTCCTGCGCGCGTCTGGTAGCGATTAGATAACGATGGCGCGACTCGCCACTGCCCAGCGCCGCGAGCAAAAGTTTTTCCGCCGCTTCGGGCGACACGGCTTCAAAGCTCGGAAAATCCCACATGACAAGGCGGCCCGTGCGCGTGCTGACGAGGAACAGGGAAGCATAGGCTTCATAGTAAGCTGGCCTGTCGGATGGCGAGCGGCGGACGGTTTGCGCGTCGCCGGTCAGGTAAAAATCCGCGCCGAGCGCTGAGCCTAAATCGCGCGCTTCAGAGAGCGTCAGGTTAAGCGACCCCGCGTAGCCAGCGCCGCGCGCCGCCGCGCGACTCTCATCCCTATCAGCCAACGCGAAGTCTGCATTAACGGCAAGGGCAGCCGCCAGCTTATCCGCCGCACGTTGTCCCGTCTTCGTCTCGCCAAAATCGAGCACCGCAATGCTCGTGCGGCGCGCGGGCGCAGTTTGCGCCCCGACGTTTACAACGAGCGTGAGCATCAGCAGGAAATTAAAAAAAATATGACGCGGCTTCATCAGCGTTTCTGACGCAGGGTAACAAGATTATCCATTAACCCACACGCAACGGCACGAAGAAAGTCTATCTGTTTTTGTGTTGCTACGTGTGGCTTGATGGAGAGAGTTTTATGTCCGCCTTAAGATTGCTGAATTTGGTTTACGGCTTCCAGAGCTTTTGCGACGGCACGCGCAGCGCACGGTTGAATTTGCTCGAAGCATTCTCCCAGGCGATGATGGCCGTCAACTCGACGATTGCATCGTCATCATAAAACCGACGCAGGCGCGCAAACAACTCGTCCGTGACTTCGCGGCCCGTGATCGTCATGCAGTCTGCGTATTCGAGCGCAACCCGCTCCGCATCGTTGTAGAGAGCGCTCTCAGCATACTCGGCCAGCGCCCTGATCTTCTCTTCCGAGACGCCCAACTCGCTGCCCACGGCAGCGTTGATGTCCTGTCAGAATTCGCAATGGTTGAGCGAGGCGACGCGGCGGTTAAGCAATGCCTGAAGCCTGGCATCAATCAACCCGGAAGCTTCAAGCGCCTGCCACATCCCGCGCGCTCCGCGAAAGATGGAAGGCCGTCGCGCGTAGATGAGGTGATTCAAGAGCGGTGCTCCCCACTTTTTCGTCTGCGCTTCGAAGACCTGCCGTGTATAGCGATCAACTTCTGCGGGATTTACTCCATCAATGCGTGCCATCGCTTTTCATTCTCCAAATTTATTCATTGAGCCATTGGCTCATTGAGTCATTGACTCAATGAGCCAATGACTCAATGAAACAATTCTTTTCATCCTTCCGCCTTCGCGCTTGCTTTTCCGCTGTGATAAAGCGCATAGACCGCTTCCTTAACTTCATCCGGAAAGCAGACGCGGTGTAGCTGGTAACCGCGTTGCAGCCCGCGCACGGCGTCGGAGACTTCGCTGATCTCGCGTATGCGCGGGCGCGCGTAGCCGTCTTCGACGTAGATGCGCGTCTTCGGCTCAGCGCCTTCCGCCGTATAGTAATTATAGTAGGGCACGTCGCCCGCGTGGTCTTCGATGAAATAGTAGACGGGAGCGAAGCCCGCACTCTCGACGCGCTCGCGCGCCTCTGCGAGAAAGCCGGCGCGCTCGGCTTCCGGCATGTCCAGGTCAATGGCTTTGAAGAGGCGGCGATTGATAAAGCGGCGGCTCAAATCGCTCAAGACCGCATCCGTGCTTCGCTGCCACTGCTTGACGTGAAAGAGAACGTCTGAGTCGTCCATCTCTAGATGGTCTTCGAGCGTGAGCGGCTCGCGGCGCAGCACTTTCTCAAAGGCCGTGCCGGGCGCGCACCATACGTCTGCGCCCGCCTGCAAGAGTTCGAGCGCGCGTCGCAGGGCAGAGCGCAGGACGGCCTCAGCCGAGCGCAACGTGCGATGAAAGTAGACCTGTCGAAACATGTAATAGCGCGCCTGTAGGTATTCCTCGACGGCATAGAGGCCGCGCGCAGCGACGTAGATGCGGTCGTGCTCTTCGTCAATCTGAAGCGCGTTGATGACCCATTCGAGATCGTAGATGCCATATTTTGCGCCCGTCATTAAGCTGTCGCGCAACAGGTAGTCCATACGGTCAACGTCCAGTTGCGAAGAGACGAGTTGGGCCAACGCCGCAGGCTGAAACTTGCCTTCGATGATGGCAGCGACGCGCTCAGGCAACTCTGCGGAGTAGGAGCGCAGCACGCGCCCAATCTCCGTCTCGTCGGAGACGACGGCGCGCACCGTCCAGGCTTCGTGATGAAAGCCCATCACCTTTTCCATGACGTGCGAAAACGAGCCGTGACCGATGTCGTGCAAGAGTGCGGCAGCGCGGGCAGCCGCACGGTCTGCTTCCGCTATCTCGTATTTTTCGCCGAGGCGGTCGAGCACGCGCGTAATCAAATGCAGCACGCCTAAAGAATGTGTGAAGCGCGAGTGCTCTGCGCCCTGATAGGTATAGAGCGCGAGGCCCAGTTGCTTGATACGCCGCAAGCGTTGAAATTCCGGCGCGTCAATCAAGCGCACCATCAGTTCGCCCTCTCGCTCTTCCGTGCGCAGACGAATAATGTTATGGACAGGGTCGCGATAGATGCGTTCTGACACGTTGCTCTTAAACTCCTGCGCAGGGCCTACGTAGCGCCCGAATGCCTTTCGATGATGATGAGTCTATCACAACGTTGAAGCCCCGCATTGTCCTTGGCCGGAATTTCGGAATTATGGATTTTACCCATTTTTCTGGATAACAGGCGCGCGCGTGGATGGCAGCCGCGCGATGTTAAATCTAAGCTACATGCGGAATTGAATCCGTGCTCTAAGGCGGGCACGAGAGTTGCAAACCTTATCAACACAAAAGCACCTCGGTTCTTTGTTGAGAGTGAGGTGCTCGCTAGCCTGAGTAACTTTTAACGAACGAGCACTGGGCCAGTGAGTAATTCTTACTGAAGTTGTTTGAAGCCGAACGTTCAAGGTTTCCCCGTACCGTTCATGGCTTCCGCCGATTCAAACAGTCAGTCTCAACCTTCTCTACAGGAGACGCTCATTATGAAGATCGCTAAGTTTAGAAGGACGTTTGCGGCCTTGCTTCCCGCCGCGCTGTTTCTGCTGATGTCTCTTATGACGACCGGAGCGCTGGCGCAGACCGCTAATACCGGCTCGATTACCGGCGTCGTCAAAGATCAAACGGGAGCGGTTGTGCCCGGCGCAACCGTCACGGCCATTAATGTTGGAACAAACGCTGCGCGGAGCACGACAACCAGCGACGAAGGCACTTACGAAATCACACCCCTCGTTCCGGGCACTTACCGCGTTGAAGTCGAAGCCCCGAACTTCGCCAAGACTGTCGCCGAAAATGTGACGGTCAATGTGTTGGGACGCGTCACGATTGATGCGGAGTTGAAGCCTGCCGGAGCTACGGCCAGCGTCAACATCAGCACCGAGACCGCGCCGCTCGTCGAAACAACCAAAACCGAAGTCGGGGGCGTCATTGACCAGAGGGAGTTGGAAAATCTTCCGGTCAATGGCCGCGCGTTCTCTAATCTGGCTATCTTGATTCCCGGCGCGACGCTGCAACCATCTTTCGACCCGACCAAATCGCGCGTCGGCACGTTCTCGGTCGGCGGCTCGACCGGCAGAAACCTCAACATCACAATCGACGGCGGCGATAATAAAGACAACGCCGTCGGCGGCATCCTCCAGAATTTTTCGATGGAGGGCATACAGGAATTCGCGCTCTCGACCCAGCGCTTCTCCGCTGCCAACGGTCGCTCCGGCGGCGCGCTCCTGTCGGTCGTCTCCAAGTCGGGCACAAACGATCTGCACGGCTCAATCTTCGGATTCTTCCGTGACGATGCGCTGAACGCTAACGCTCCCGCACTGCTCGCGGAAGCAAACCCGAATGCGTTCCCAGACCCGGCGGATGCCGTCAAGCCGCCGTTTAGCCGCCAGCAGTTCGGCGGCTCCATCGGCGGCCCCATCAAGAAGGATAAAATCTTCTTCTTCGGCACGGTCGAGCGCACGCGCGAGCGCGGCAATTCCATCGTGAGTGGCTCTGACCAGGCTCATATCGCACTGCTTGAGCCGTTCGGCTACGATGCCGTGCAATTTCTTCCGCAGCCTTTTAACGATACGCAGTACACGATCAAGGGCGACTTCCACATCAACAACGAGCACACGCTCGTGACCCGCTTCGCCGGACAGAATAACAACGCCCTTAACGATCAGGCTGGCTTCCTCCTCGTCCGCACCGATTTGTCTGGCGGCAACCAGACCCTGAACACGCTCTACAGCTTTCTGGCGAACGAGACGTGGATTATCAACCAACGCACCGTCAATCAGTTTACCTACCAGTATTCGACCTTCGACAATCGCATTCTGGCGACATCGGATTTGCCGAACCTGGCCTTTCCGAACGGCATCATCATCGGACGCAACGGTAACGTGCCGCAGCAGACCATCCAGAAGAAGCACCAGTTCCGCGATGACCTGACCTACAATCGCGGCAATCATGGCTTCAAGTTCGGCGGCGACTTTACCTACATCCCGACTCTGGGCGGCCTCTTCGCCTTCACTTCAGCCCCGGCCTATTCGTTCCTCTTCGACCCCCTCGATATTGCGAACAATCCCGGACAGTTCCCGCAGGGATTCCGCACGACTCAGGTCTTGCCGGGGCCGATCACCTGCACAACGCTGGTGGACCCGAATTCGACGAACTGCACGGCGGCAGACCTCGCGGGCTTTGGCGTCGTTGCTCAGGTTGACCTGGCGGGCGGCGACCCTAGCTTTAATCTCCGCGAGGGCGCTAGACAGTTTGCCTTCTACGTGCAGGACGATTGGAAAATCACGCCGCGCTTGACGATGAACATCGGCGTGCGCTACGACGTTGACATCGGCTTCGTTGATAACGCCCACGCGGCTGAAAATCGCGCCTTCCGTGGATTGCAAATCATCGGACACCCGGCGGCGCGCAAGGTGGTGGAAGACGACAAGAACAACTTTAGCCCGCGTATCGGCTTCGCTTGGGATGTGCGCGGCGACGCCCGCTCTGTGCTGCGCGCAGGCTACGGCATCTATTACGACCAGTCGTTTTTGAACGTGCCGCTCTTCGCCGTGCAGCAGGCGAACCCGGAAATCTACGCCAACTTCACGAACGACGCACCGAACCTCAACATCGACTCGCCCGCGCCCGCCGTCCCGCGCCCGCTCAATAACCCGCTCGCAGGCTCGCGCGGCAGAATGCTCGACCCCGATTTCGAGTCGCCCTATACGCAGCAGTGGAACATCGGCTACGCGCAGGAAATCGGGCGTAACATGTCCATCGAGTTTGACTACGTGCATATTCTCGGCCTGCACGAGTTCACTTCGCTCGACATCAACCCGCGCATCGGGCCGCTGATTAACGCGCAACGCGGCGACCCGAATCCGGGCCGTATCCTGGCACCGCGATTCGCCGCTCACGCCGCCGAACTCACGGCAGCTTTCGGCGTGCCCAATCCGTTCGGGCGCATCACCGTGGCGCAAAGCGATGGACGCTCGCGCTACGATGCCTTCACGGTCTCGTTCCGTCGTCGCTACGCGAACAAGTTCCAGTTGAACGCTCACTACACGCTGGCGAAGGCGGTCGCATGGTTCGGGCTAACGAGCGACTTCGGCAACCAGGCGCAGAACGTCTTCAACAAGTTCGACCCGGCGACAGACTTCGGCCCGACGGACGCTGACGAACGACACCGCTTTGTGTTGTCTGGCATCTTCGATTTGCCGTGGGGCTTTCAGGTCGCGCCCGTCTTCCAGATGGCGTCGGCCAGACCCTACAGCATCTTCCCCAGTTGTCTCTGTGACATCAACCGCGATGGCGTCAACGTTGACCACGATTCAATTGACCCCGGCGTGGATGACCAGCATCACCTGCCCATGAACAATACGCGCGGCGATAGCTTCTCGCAGTTGAACGTCCGCGTCTCGAAGTTCTTCGGCTTCCGCGAGCGGGTCAAGCTCGGACTCTTCTTCGAGGCTTTCAACGTTTTCAACACGGCGAACTTTGGCCGCGAGTTTCAGAACGTTACGGGCCAGCCCGACTTCGGCAGGCCGCTCAACTTCTTCGGAGCGACGGGCTTCTCCGAGCCGCTTGGGATTCCCTTCCAGGCACAACTCGGAGCGCGCCTGAGCTTCTAAACGCAGCCTCTCCCTGGTTGCACAAACAGCATTGGGGCACACGCGCCGCAAAGCAGCGCGTGTGCCCCGTGCCCTTTTAACCGACATCGATCTTGAGTATGCTTGTCAGCGTTTTAGTTGAAGCATCCCGAAGGGGAGAAGAGTGGCGATGAGCACACCTCATGTTGCGCGATTGATCGCGTCCTTTCTTTTGCTGCTTGGTGCGGCTCTCTGCGTCTCTGCACAGGGCGGAAACACGCTCGAAGGCCGAGTAACCTTGCCCGACGGTGCTCCGCCACCTAACCCCGTCAGGATTAAGCTGACATTAAACGGTCGGCCTATCTATGAGACTTTCAGTGACCTCAGCGGTCGCTTCTCCTTTGGTAGTCTGAGCAAGGGGAGTTACCGGCTGACGGCAGAGAGCGACGGAATTAGCTTTGAGACAACGACCGTCGAGGCCGAAGTGTCTGCCTTCGGCGCAGGCTCACAAACCTTTTCCCAAAATATTCAATTACTGCCAAAGCGCACGAAGGGTCAGCAAGCGGCGGGAGTCGTCAACGCTTTCTCGCAGGATGTTCCAAAGGCTGCGCGTACGGCGCTTGAGCGAGCGCAGAAACTCTCGCGCGAGGGCAAGTCGCCGCTTGCGCTCACCATGTTGCAGGAAGCGCTCAAACTCTTTCCAGATTATTTTGAGGCCCTTCTCGCTTTCGCTAACGAACTGATTCAAGCGGGTCGCTTCGACGAAGCCATCACGCCGCTCGAACGCGCGCGCCAGATTAACCCGCAGGACGAGCGAGTCTATCAGTCGTTTGGATTGGTGCTGATGCAGCAGAAAAAATATGCGATCGCCGTGGCCGTCTTCGCCGAAGCTTCGCGCTTGAATTCGACCAATCCTTTGAACGCGCTGATGCGCGCCACCGCTTTGATTTATCACGCCTCGACTATTGACATCACCGCCTCGGAGAAGGCGGCTTCCGACCGCGCCTTTTTTCTCGAACGTGCCGAGATAGCGCTCAAGCAAACCGCCGAGCTAAGCGGCAAAAAACTGAGCGCCGATCACCTGACGATGGCGAAGTTTTACGAAATGAAAAATGAACGCGCGCGCGCCGCTGACGAATTGGAGCAATACCTGCGCAAAGCCCCGGACGCTCGTAATGCGGATTCAATCCGCGAAGCTATACGGCTGCTGCGTAGTGCGGCTACGGAATCTAATCGCTCCGCGCCGAAACCCTGACTGAGCCTAACTGAGCCTCTCCGTCAACCTTGATTCCCGCTTGATAAGACGGCAACCGCCTCATCCTTTCCGACCCGCAGCCGATTGGGCCGGGAATCTTCATCGCGTCTCCTGAACAAGAGAATCAGGGCTGGCCCGCCCGCGCATTTACTTTCAAGCGGCGACCGCATATTGCTTCCGACTTTATGGATTCTTACCCATTTTTTTGGATTTCAAGGGGGAGCGATGTAGCCCCCAGGCCAGTCTAACTCAAGAAATATTTGGGCTTACTTTTCTTTCCGCCGGGGGGCATGAGACTTGCAATCAGGGGTGGCGAGAATTATGGATTTCTCTCAAAGGCAACTATTAACGACAGGCAGCTAGCCTTGCGACCGCGCCGCAGTTCCCTCGCACCAGGACCCGGCAGCGCTAGGTGAGCGGCCTGTTCAGCATAGAAAATGGTCAACAAGAAAGGATTAATGAGCATGAAAATCTCCATGCGACTCTTTACCGTGTCGTTGCTGATTTTGTGCCTCTCGCTCTTTACGATGAGCGCGTTTGCACAGTCATCAACGACGGGTTCAATCGAGGGGATGGTTACCGACCCTGATGGTCGGCCAGTGCCGAACGCCACCGTCACCGTGTCAGGTTCGAACCTGATTTCGCCGCAGACGGCCCAGACGGATGATGAGGGGCGTTATCGGGTTCTGAACCTTCCGCCGGGACGCTACACCGTTGTCGTCGGCGCGACGGCTGGCTTCCAAGAAACAACTAGAAATGATGTTGAAGTCAACCTCTCGAAAACATCTTCCGCCGATGTCCAGGTAGGCATCGCCGGGACGACGGCCTCGGTGACGATCACAGACACGGCTGGCGCATCGGTTGACGTGAGCCAAAACACGACCGGCACCAACGTCTCGACCGAGCAGTTCTCCAACTTCCCGACCCAGCGCACAGTGCAATCGCTCTATAGCATTGCTCCGACCGTCGCTCGTTCGGGCTTGCGTGATGCTTCGGGCCGCGACCGCGACCCGTCTGTCGCCGGTTCTTCTGGCCCTGAGAACAACTACATTCTCGACGGCGTGAACACGACCGACCCCGCTTTCGGCGGTTCGGGCGCGAACCTGCCCTTCGAGTTTGTGCAGGAAGTCGAAATCAAGACCGGCGCTTTCGGCGCTGAGTATGGCAAGGCGACGGGCGGTATCTTCAACGTCATCACCAAGAGCGGTGGCAATGAGTTCCGTGGCGACGCTTTTGGCTATTTCACGACGAAGGGCCTCGTGCGCGGGACGAAGAATTTCCCGTTCACGGGTTCTGCCCCGAATGGTTTTTCCGAGATTGACGCCGGATTCGACATCGGCGGCCCGATCATCAAGGACAAGCTCTGGTTCTTTGGCGCACTCAATCCGCAGCGCCGCGAAAACTCTTTCCTAACGCAGACCTTCCGTCAGGAAGTCGAAAACAAGATCACGACGCCGTTCTATTCCGGCAAGATCACCTGGGGTATCAACCAGAACAACACGTTCACGTTTTCGACCTTCGGTGATTTCACCAAACAGGAAGGCTTCCTCTTTGGCGGCTCCGGCTTTGGTAATGACCAGACCGCCTTCAACGGTGTGATCGAGACGGGCGGCCACAACTATACGGCCCGTTTGAACTCGACCATCACGCCGACGTGGATTGGCGAGTTCGCTTTCGGTCTGCACTTCCAGAGAGCTAACACGCTGCCCGCGAGCGACCTGACCGTTCCGCTGCTGGCGAATAACTTCGCCGTGGTGCGCAACGGTGCACGCATTGCTCCGACCTCGACCAACGTTGTCGTTGCCGGCAGCACCGGCTTCGGTGATTTCGTCAACGGCGCGGGCGGTGAGTTGGCCCGCGGCTTCATTGAAGGGCCGGGCTTCGGACTCTTCTCCGAGCAGAATCGCGACCGCTGGGAATTCCAGGCGCGTATGCAGAACATCTACGGACGCCATACCTTCAAGTATGGTTTCGAGTACAACAAGAACATCTACGCGATCAACACCCGTTCGACCGGGCCGACCGTCACCTTCGCAGGTGCGGGCCAGCCTGTTCAGGGCTTCCGCGTGACCAACAACTTCGGCGTTTGCCAGGTTCAGGGCACGAACATCGTTTGCCCCGTGGCGACGCTGACGAACCGCATTCAGGCGCTGATTAATGCCGGCGTCAACCTCGGTGGCCCGACTTCCGTGTCCACCAATCCGGCGGTCATCGGTAGCTTGACCACTAACCCGTTCCTGATTCGTACCAGCACCCGCGTTCGTGACTTCAGGCTCGTGACCGATCAAGGTGACACCTACACGAACGTCGAGAGCTTCTACATTCAGGACGATTTCAAGATTAGCCGCACCGTGCAGTTCAACTTCGGTCTGCGCTGGGACTTCCAGCAATCCTATGGCAGCGGCGACCAGTCGTACCTGAAGCTTAACAACTTCAAGGACAACTTACAGCCGCGCCTCGGCCTGATCTGGGATTTCACCGGCAAGGGCAAGGGCAAAGTGTTCGTTAACTTTGCTCGCTTCCTTGAAACACCTGTTCCGCTTGACTTGAACGTCCGCGCTGGTTCGGATACGACCCAGACGGACATCAACATCAACGTCAACCGGTTGAACGCTCCGGTCGGATCAACCGTCACGGCTGACTTCGGCAACCTCGGCTCGACCTCGACGCCGATTGACCCTGACCTCAGACCGCAGACCGTTAACGAAGCGACTGCCGGTTTCGAGTATGAAATCGTCAACGACCTCGCCATCGGTGTCCGTGGTATCTACCGCCACCAGGGTACGGTCATTGAAGATGGATCATTCGACGATGGTCACACCTACTTCATCTTCAATCCGGGCGAGAGCCTGACAGAGCGTCTGGCTTGCGCTGGCGACCCGGCAACTGACCGCCTGCCGCAGTGCTTCGGACGCGGTCGTCGTTACTATCGCGCAGTGGAGTTCACGGCGACGAAGCGTTTCACGAACAACTACCAGTTCATCGCTTCCTACGTCTTCTCCAGCCTGATTGGTAACTACGAAGGCTTGTTCCGTAACGACAACGGCCAGTCTGACCCGAACATCACCTCGTTGTTCGACCTTCAGAGCTTGTTGGCTAATACCTACGGACGCCTGCCGAATGATCGTCCGCACCAGTTCAAACTCGACGGCAGCTATCGCACGCCGTTCAAGCTGCTGGTCGGCGCATCGTTCCGCGCGCAAAGTGGTATTCCGTTTAACGCGCTGACTCCGCACGAAGTCTATGGCAACAACGAAGGCTTCGGCGTTCCGCGCGGCACGGCTGTCGTTCCGGCAGTCAACGTTAACATTCCCGGCTTCCCGAACGTTGTTGACAGCATCGGCAGCACACGCACGCCGACGACCTACAACCTCGACCTGAACGCCTACTACCCGATTCAGTTTAGTGAGAATCGCCAGTTGCGCTTCCAGGTTGATTGGTTCAACGTCTTCAACAACCAGCGTGCGGTTCGTCTGGACGAAACGTTCTCCATCAACTCCGGCATCCCCGGCGTGGCGAACGTTCCGGCAAATCAGTTCCGCAATCCGTTCTACGGTTCCGGCACGATCTTCCAGTTCCCGTCGGCGCTGCGTTTGGGCGTCAAGTTCCAGTTCTAAACTGCTGACTTTCATGTGCCCGCGCCAAATGGCGCGGGCACATGAAAGCTTTTTGGGGAGGAGCGTTTGTGAAAACGCTTCTCCCTCTTCTTTTTTAGTGGTATCCTAGAGTTTCCCTGTAGTGCATAATTCCTAATCGTCAATCTCGACCTTCTTAGCCGTTTGAGAAAGGAGTTGCTACAATGTTTCTCTCTCCGGGTCGGGCCGCCGCTTCCAGCCGCCTTCATCTCTTACTACACATCGCTTGCGCCGCTTTACTGGTTTGTGTTCCTGTGATTCTGGCCCGCGCTCAGGGCGGAATTGACCGTAGCGGGACAGGCGGCAGTCATCGAATTCAGGGACGCATCTATTTCCCTTCGGGTCGCCGCTCTGACGCGACAGCCGTCAAAGTAACTCTTGACAGCACCAGTTCTGAAAGAATCACCCTCATCGCCGACCTCAACGGCTCATTCACTTTTCAATCCATTGCGCCGGGTTCTTACACGATAACAATTGACGCCGGTGAAGAATATGAGATCGCCAGAGAGTCTCTCACCATCGAAGGAACATCAATCCGCGCTCGTAATATGTCGGCAGCCGATATTGCGCGAGCCAACGTCCCGCGCCTTTTTAACGTGATGGTCAGCCTGCGACTCAAGCGCGGCGCTAACGGCGGAACGCGGCCCGGCGTTCTCAATGCAGCGCTGGCCGCTGTGCCCAAGCCAGCCGTCGAGCACTACGAGAAAGCGCTCGAATCAATCCGTGCGGGCGACAGCAAAAAGGCCGTCGAGCAGTTGCGCGCAGCCATCAGCTACTACCCGGAATTCACCATCGCCCTTAACGAGCTTGGCGTGCAGTACCTGCACCTCGGCCAGCCGGACAGAGCCATCGAGGCATTCCGCTCGGCTCTGAGAATCAAGCCCGACGAATTCATGACGCGGCTCAACTACGGCATCGCGCTGCTGGAAAAGGGAGAGTCTACTGAGGCCGAGGCGCAGTTGCGGCAAGCCCTGCGGAAGAACGATAACTCCTGGGCCGCGCACATGTATTTGGGCGTGACGCTCATCAACCTGCGCCGCCTTGACGAAGCCGAGAAAGAGTTGCAGCGCTCGCTGGCGCTTGGCGGCGACCACCTGAGTTTGCCGCATTATTATCTGGGCGGCATTTACTGGGCGAGACGCGATTACAAGCGCGCCGCCGACGAACTCGAAAAGTATTTGAAACTATCGCCCAAAGCTCCCGACGCCGAACGCACCCGCGCGGCTATCAAGGAACTGCGCACCAAGCAAACCAGTAAGCAGTCTTAAAGTCAGAGGAACGCGCCGCCGAAGTATTAGCGGCGCGTTCAATTCATCGCTATAATGATTCGCGCGCCCGCGCTCTCTCCTTCAAAGCGTCGGCTTGGTGGCCGACCCGGTCGCCGAATCCAAATTATTTGAAAAGGAGTTTTTGAAATGCCTCTCATTTCAGGGCCAGCCCGCGCCCATCGCCTTGATTCTTTCGTCTTCCGTCTTTTTCTCTCTACGCTTCTGCTTCTCGCCGCCAGCGCGGCTACTGCGCTTGCGCAGGGAGGCGTCGGCAGCAGTCGCGGCCTGCCCAGTTCCAGCAGCGGCAGCAACATTATTCAAGGCCGCGTCTATTTCCCTTTCGAGCCGAAGGAAGGCAAGCGCCTCAAGGTCAGACTGACGAGCACGGACATGATGGATCAAACAACTATCATGGATGAAGACGGCGTCTTTGTTTTCAACGGACTCCCATCAGGTAATTACACGATTATGGTAGAGGGGGGAAGGGAATTTGATAACTACACGGAGCCGGTCGCGTTTGAGCGTGAAGCGAGCGTGGCGGGCGGGCGCACACGCAACGTCAACATTAATATGAGGCCGAAGGGCGCTGCCGACGCCTTCAACAAAATCCCGAAAGCGGCGCGCGACCTTTACGCCAAAGGACAGGAATCGGCAGCGAAGGGAGACGGCAAGACGGCGGTCGAGCACTATAACGGCGCTGTCACTATTTATCCCCAATTTTCACAGGCGCTCTACGAAATGGGCGTCCAATATCTGAAACTGGGACGACCCGATAAGGCCGCCGATGCGTTTCAAGCGGCTCTGAAAATCACGCCTGACGAACCCGGCCTGCGTCTTAATTACGGAATCGCGCTCCTGCAACAGAAGAAGTACCCGGAGGCGGAGACAGAACTGCGGGCAGTGTTAGTGAAGAACGATAATTTGCCGACGGCGCACATGTATCTGGGCATCGCATTGATGAGCCAGCAAAAGTTTGACGATGCAGAAAAAGAACTGGTGCGCGCCATCAGCTTCAAGAGCGCGGAAGTTAACATGGCGCATCGCTATCTCGGAGGCGTCTACTGGGCCAAGCGCGATTACCCGCGCGCCGCCGATGAACTGGAAACCTACCTGAAGCTCGTTCCGAAAGCCGCCGACGCCGAGCGCACACGCGCCGCCATCAAAGAGTTGCGCAGTAAAAAAGCAGAAACGCCTGAGAAAAAATAGCAGCGCCTGAAATTCTGCGCACAATCGAAGAGGCCGCGACCCATGTTAGGCGCGGCCTCTATGCTTATCGGTTAGAAGGTTTGACGCTTAGAGATTAAATTTGAGCAGGTGGCCCATCTTCTCTTTCTTCGTGCGCAGGTAATGCCCGGCGGATTCCATCGTTGCCACTTCAATCGCCACGCGCTCGACGACTTCGAGACCGGCTTCCTCCAGCGCGCGAATCTTCAGCGGGTTGTTCGAGAGCAGGCGCACTTTGCAGAGTCCCATGTCAAACAGCACCTCGGCGCACTGCCTGTATTCCCTCAGGTCAACCGCAAGGCCAAGCCGCTCGTTAGCCTCGACCGTATCAGCGCCCTCGTCTTGCAGGGCGTAAGCGCGCAGCTTATTAAGGATGCCGATGCCGCGTCCCTCCTGATGCTGGTAGACGATTGCTCCCCTACCTTCTTCCTCTATCATCTCCATCGCGCGGCGTAGTTGCCGCCCGCAGTCGCATTTGATTGAGCCGAAGACATCGCCCGTCAAACACTGCGAGTGAATACGCACCAGCGTCGGCACTTCGGGCTGCATCTCGCCTTTGAAAAGGACGACGAAGGTTTCATCACTGATGCGCGAGCGATAGCCCGCAATCTTAAACTCGCCGACTTCAGTCGGCAGCCGCGCCACCGCCACTCGCTCAACCGAGATTTCCGCATTGGCCCAGGGGCACGCTCTCGTTGCTTCTTCCTTCAAAACTCTAAATCCTCCGGGTGAGCCTGCTCAAACCCACCCGACTACATTACTTCCCAATCATTATTAACGAGGGAGACGATTATAGAAGTAAGCTGAGGCGCGCGACAAGAGCAGGTAGGCAGGCTGAAAAGCAAGGCTGAACGAGGAACGCGGAACGATGAATGAAAGACTAGCTCTTTATCAGTTCATCGTTCCGCGTTCCTCCTTCATCGTTTCTTCTTCACCTTCGCTCTTGTTGCCGTCGCGCCGCCGCGCTAATATGTTCGGGCTTTTCGGACAGAGACGGATGAGTTCGCGTTCCCCGGCGCAGAGATTAGCAGCGGCCTTCGGCTGGCTGTGATTTCGTCTCATTTTAGAAGAATTAATATTTGGTCGTTAAAGAATTCTCTCTGCCGCCTCTGACAATGAACAATTATCCTAACGAAGACACTCTTGAAGGCCCGTACACCCAGCGAGAGCGCCGCCCCGCGCTCGTCTTTCTACGCGGCGAGTTGCTGGCCGTGCCCATTCCGCTTGAACGCGACGAAGTTATCTTAGGCCGCGCTCTCGAAGCTGACGTGCGCATTAACGACGCTCGCGCTTCGCGTATGCACGCGCGGATTCGCATTAAGCGCGATCCCGAAACCGGCGAAACCAAATACCTGATCGCCGACCTCGGCTCGACCAACGGGACGCTCCTCAACGGTCAGGCAATCGCCGAGGCGGTCTTGCAGGACGGCGATAAGCTCGTCGTTGGCGAGCATCTGATGCGCTTTGACATGCTCGACGATATTGACCGCGAGTTTCAGCAGCAGATTCGTCGTCTGTTGGCGCACGACGACTTGACAGGGCTGTTAACGAGTAAGTCTTTCTTTTCGGAGTTGCGCCGCGAGGCCGCGCGTGCCGAAGCAGAGGCGCGCCCCTTCTGCGTTTTGATGATGGACTTAGACCACTTCAAGGATGTCAACGACACCTACGGCCATCTGGTCGGTAACGAGACGCTGGAGGCGGTCGGCGCAGTCATTACTCGTTCATTGCGTGTAGGGGACGTGGCGGCGCGCTTCGGCGGTGAAGAGTTTGCAGCCTTTATGCTCGACGCGCAGTACGCTCAAGGATTGGTGGCCGCCGAGCGCGTGCGCGCCGCCATAGAGGAACACAAATTTCCGGCCACACGACGCGGAGCGGGCGAGCCTGAGCGCAATCATCGCATTACTATCAGCATTGGCGTCGCTGCCTTTCCCGAAGATGCGCGCGACCCCATAGAGCTAATCGAACTGGCAGACTCGGCGCTCTATCGCGCCAAGCGCAGCGGGCGCAATCGCGTCTGCGCCTACAGCCCGTCGGCCACCGAAGTCACAGCCGCGCTGCCGCCACGCTCGGAATAAACACCTTGCGCTTCATGTATTATCTGATACCATACGTGGCGTTCCCTTCGCTTCCCCTTTTGATTAAGCTTTGCCAGGTGGCGTCCGATTAATCTTCGCCCGCGTCCGAACGGGAGGTGTCAGTGTGAGCAGAATAACGGCTCTCTTCATCTTTGCTTTGCTCGTGGCCTGCGGCGCTACTGCTCACGCGCAGCAGGAGCAGCAGACCACCCAGCCGCCCGCGTTCACTACAACATCAACAAACAATCAATCGCAAACGACCGCTACGGCAACTACACCGAAAACAAACGACCTTGAGATTACTGGAAGCGTGACGGCGAGCGAGCTTCGTTTTGAAGTAGTGCCTGACCCGAAGGTTGAATTTCCCGGCCAACCCGAACGCGAAACCGTCTGGGAAGCGGAGCGACAAAACCTGCCGCGCCCCGTGCAGCCCGGCGTGACCTATCGCAACATCGGCGTCCAGTTAAGAATTTCGAGCGTCTTCGCAGACATTGACCGCATCGTCGCAGAAGCCCTGGGCGAAGTTCCCATGACGGACGACACGCCGCAGGAGAATGAACAAGCGCCGCCGTCCCGTGAGATGCCCGCAACACAACCCTCCCCTTCAGCGCCGCAGGAAGGGAAGCCATAAAATGAAGCACAAGCTTTTGCGCCTTGCTCATCTTCTTTTTCTCGTCGCGTGCGCGGCTGCGCTCGCAGCGGCTCAGACTAACGAAGACAAAAACGCCCCGCCATCCACAGCCGCTCAATCGAGCGCCGCCACGCAGTCTACGAATCGCACGAGCGCCGACGAGACTTTTGAAGTGAACATCACGGAGCGGCGCATAACGGAGCGCGATTACGCGGCTTCGACTCTCGATAAAGCCGGGAAAGTTCTCAATGAGAAGACGGTCAGCAACGTTTCCAGCCTGAGCGTGCTCTCGGAAACCACAAACACCGCCGGACAGGTGCTGCGCCGCGTGACGGACACTTCCGGCGCGGTCATAGAACTAACGCTCGATGCCGCCGGTAAAGTTATCAACTCGCGGGTCGTCAGCCAGGCGACGAACAAGTAGGGAGCAGCGAAGTAAGAATTAGGAAGGCCGGAAGGATGACAGCGTGGCTATTGAAGATGGGTGGCCGCGCTGTCATCCTTTCGGCCTTTCTGCCCTCCGTCCTGCATTTCTGCAACTGGCTTGCGTTCAATGCGTGTAAAGGTTGGCCGAAGCTTGATGGCGTCCGAGTTGTTCGTCCTCCGGTTGCGCCCGTTTGGTGCTGGCGTGTATGCTTTTATTGTCTGATAAATCTCTATCAGCTTCATTTTTCGCCGCCGGGTTGAATAGGAACGCATTGGTCGTGAGCGCCAAACTCAATCTTGCCAGCCAACCTTTTCGCAATCGCGCTTTGCCATGGGCGATTACGGGCGTTATCACCGTCGCCTCTTTGGTGGCGCTCGTCTTTATCATCAGCCTGACGAGCCGGACTAACACTAAGGCCGCAGCAGTTGAGCGCGACCTCAAGGGATTGACAGATCAGATGGCAGGACTCACGCAGCAGGCCGCAGCGGTGAGAGATGCGATGACGCCGGAACAGCGTAATTCGCTGCTGGCCGCACAATCATTAGTTAATCGTAAGCGTTTTTCCTGGTCGCGGCTCTTTGCGGATTTGGAGGCGGCGCTGCCCGGTGGTATTCGCGTCTCGCGGATCAGCGTTCGCGACGTGGCCCAGCGCGGCGAGCAGACCATAGCGACTCTGGATTTAGCCGTCATAGAGAAATCGCCGGGCAGCGTGACCGGGATGATCTCCGAAATGGATCGCGGCGGTGTGTTTCAGGCAGAGCCGATAGCACAAGCGCTGCAAAAGGGAAGAGGCGAGAGCGGAACGGAGTGGACATTGCGCGTGCGCTACACACCGCGCGCGGGCGTCCCACTTAATTCGTCTCGCGCCAACAGCATCGCGGCGAGCACGACGACCACAGCGACCGCCGTTGATGGAGGCGCGCGATGAGCGATCCACACGTAACGGAAAAAACGACGCCCGCGCGGCGCGAGCAAATACGCGTCCGCGTCGAGCATCTACGCCATTCGCGCCAGCGCAGCCTCCTCGGCTTACCGGAGCTTGCGGGTCTGGCAGCCAGCGCCCTGATGCTGCTCGCCGTCATCCTCGCCTATCTCTTCTTTCTACGCCCGGCCTACGCCCGCCTTGATGCTGTGCAACTGAAACGCGAAGAGACTTACGGTCAACTGCGTAAGATGCAGGAAGGTCTTAAGGTCAACACCGAAAAGCAGGTCACAGTCAACGAGGTCACACAGAGCGTGCTGGATTTCGAGACGAATCGTCTGGCCTCGCGCGGCACGGGCCGCATCACGCTGCTTGAGACCCTAAATAAATTGATTCGCAGCAACAGCCTGCGCAATACCTCCGGGCCAAACTACACCGCTCTCGATGCGCTGGCAGCAAACGCCACGCAAAGCAGCACGACCAGAACCGGCAACGCCAAATGGCAGAGCCTGTATCCCGGCCTCGGCATTAACCTGACGGTCGAGGGTACGTATCCGAACCTGCGTCGCTTCGTACGCGAGATAGAAACGGGCAACCACTTCGTCATCATCAACTCGGTCGAACTGGAAAAGGCGACTGACTCTGCGGCAGCCGCAGCGGCGATGACCGGCGAGGGAGCGAAACCCGCTCCGCGCGGCTCTCTCGTCAGCCTGCACATGGACATGGCCGCTTACTTCCGCCGCGAAGGGGATGCGGAGACGAATGTCGTGCCGACCACCGAGACACGTTGAGAGGTTTTCATCATGGCTTTACTCGAAGGCAAAACTCCGGCGGAACGTAATAAGACGATTATCGCTATCGTGCTCGGCGGCGTCGCGCTCATCTCGATGTCTTACATGCTGTTCGGCGGCTCGTCTGCGCCTGCCAAAAAGCCGACAACCAACAGTAACTCGCAGCGGACGACGGCTTCATCCCCACAGCGACCTCTTGTTAGTCCAACTCCGCTTTCGCCCGGAGAAGACCCGACAGATTTTTTGCGGCCAGTGGTCTTTAACAACACGCCGCCAGCGATTCCTGCTACGGGTCGCAACATCTTTGCTTTCTACGAACCTCCTCCACCGCCCGCGAATCCACCGGCGGTCGTAGAGCCGACGATGCCCCCGACGCCGACGCCTGTTCCGCCGAACATGATGCTCGCCTCCGTCTCACCCGCAAACGTCTTTGCGCGCACCGGAGACTTCGCGCTCGAAGTGACCGGCGACAAGTTTACGCCCGCCGTTCGCATCCTGATTAACGAAGCGGAAATTCCGACGCGCTTTATCAACGCGCAGCAACTCTCGGCCAACGTCCCCGGTTCTTTAATCTCCTCTGAAGGGCCGCGACAGATCATCGTTCGCTCACCGGATGGTCAACTCTTCTCCAACTATGCGACGCTCAACGTGCAAGCTCCACCGACGCCGAACTACATCTTCGTCGGACTGCTCGGTAAGACTCGCTATAACGATACGGCGCTCTTGAAAGACAAGGGCAACCGCGAACTCTTAAACGTGCAGCGCGGCGACGTGCTCGGCGGTCGCTTTCGTGTCACCAGCATCTCCGAGCGCGAGGTAGTGCTCACCGACACGAACCTGAAAATCAAACATCAACTGGCTTTGACGACCGATAGCTCAGGCGGGCCACAAGGCAATCCGAATGTGCCCAATACCGGTTTCCCGAATCCTAATCAGCGCTACACGCCGCCGCCGCAGGGAGAAGAAGAGGGTGAAGAGCCGTAAGCTAAATGCTGAAATAACACGGTTTTCGTCTCACGACTGCGCTCTACGGTGTAACGCTCGTAGAGGGCGGCGACGAGAGTGCGAGCGTGGTTATACGCTCGTCGCGCTACTGGCGGTGATAACGATTATACTGCTTTTCATCGCCGCCGCCGCTCCGAGCATTCGTCAACAGGCGCAGCGCTCGCGTGAAGAGGAAGCGATTGCGCGCGGTGAAGAAGTTGCCGAAGCCATTCGACTTTACACGCGCGAAAGGGGAACGCTGCCGACTTCTGTAGAGCAGTTGTTGGAAGGGATTCCGCGCGGCGCGAAGAAGGTGCAAATCCTGCGAGCCGAAGCTGCGCGCGATCCGCTCTCCAGTTCCGGCGAATGGAAGCTCATCAAGAAAAACGATGCCGTGCTCCTGGCTTTTCAACGCGCCGTCACAACCTATGCGGGCGGTCGAACACCAGACACCAGAGACCAACTCTTCCTTCAGAGAGCCGGGCCGATGCCTGCCTTGGTAAACGTTATCGACACTGAATCGCAGGAGCCTGCGCCGGGCGGCGAAGACGATACGGAAAATTCTCCGGGTCCCTTTATCGGCGTCATCAGTCGCAGCCGCCGCGATTCCGTCATTACCTACTACGGTATCGAGCGTCACGATCAATGGGTCTTCACTCCATACTTTAAGTGAACGCCCTGGCGACCATTCATCCTCCACAAGAGAACAAGCCGCAACCTCTCTTCACTTGCCAATTCATTGCACGCTGAACCATTCACCACTGTTAGCGAACGCACTTCATACGTCTTCAAAGAAGTGGTTTCAAACTCTCTGCATATCATGCAAAGGAGCATCAGCCTTATCGCTCGATAAAAAAAAATCACTTAATCAGTAATAAGTTATTGACATCTACTCACTTTACGTTTATATACCAACATGTTGTGCGCCGCTTACTCTAGGCCACAAGAAGAAAGTTGATACAGTATCTTGTGGTCTTAGCTACTAACTGAAAAGGAGCAGCAACAACCTATGGCAACTAAAAAGGGTGGAAGTAAAGGTGGCTCGAAGGGCGGCTCAAAGGGCGGCTCAAAGGGCGGTGGTGGTGGTTCAAAGGGCGGCTCGAAGAAGGGCGGCTCGAAGGGCGGCTCGAAGAAGAGATAGTTCAACTTCACGGGAAACGAAAACAACCTTCCATAGGCGCACGCAACACACTGGGCCTTTCAAGGCCATTAAAAAGAACGGCGACTGCTTCACACGAAGCGCGCCGTTCTCTTCTTTTCTTGCGCCACGGCGCGCCGTTTCGTTATGCTCACACGCAAGCGGGTTTCAAGTTTTAGGTTTCAGGTTGATGCCTTTGACCTGAGACCTGAAACTTGAAATCTATTTTACGACAGGAGGCGCGAGCAAGTGGGAGAAGCTGAAGAGAGACCCTGGGGGCGCTATGAGGTGCTGGAAGAGAGCAGCGGCTACAAAGTCAAAAGACTGGAAGTCAAACCCGGCGCACGCCTGAGCTTGCAACGCCATTCGCGGCGCGGCGAGCATTGGGTCGTTGTCTACGGCATCGCCGATGTGGTGTGCGGCGACCGTGAGCTGCGGCTTAAGACAGGCGAACACATCCACATCCCTCCTGAAACCAACCATCGTCTCGGCAATAGCACAGATGACCCGCTCGCGCTCATCGAAGTTCAACTCGGCGACTACCTCGGCGAAGACGACATCGTGCGGCTGGAAGATGACTACAAAAGATAGTGATGAGTAATGAGTAATGAGGGCTGAGTTAAAAACCTTTCTATTACTCGTTACTCATCGCTCATTACTTTTTTATGATTAGCGTTGCGCTCGTCGAGCCTGAAATTCCACCGAACACGGGCAATATCGCGCGTTTGTGTGCGGCGACGCGCACGCCGCTGCACATTGTCGGCGTGGCGGGCTTCCGTCTTGATGATCGTGCGGTGAAGCGTGCCGGTCTGGACTACTGGCCGCACGTAGAGCTTCATCGTCATCGCGACTTGCCTGCGCTCTACACGGCGCTCGTCGGCGCGCGATTCGTTTATCTGACCACCAAAGCTGAGAGGCGGTACACCGATTGGCAGTTTGAGATGAACGACTGCCTTGTCTTCGGGCGCGAGACGCGCGGGCTGCCGGAAGAATTGCTGCGCGCTAACTGGGAAAGATGCCTGACGATTCCGATGCTCAATCCGCAGGTTCGCAGCCTCAACCTCGCCACCTCCGTCGCCATCGTGCTCTATGAAGCACTAAGACAGACGGATGCTTTCAAAGCTTGAATGACGGCGAAGAACAGTTTCTCGCAAAGGCGCAAGGGAAAAACAGAAGGCGCAAAGAAGAGCATCAATAGTTTTCTTTGCGCCTTCTGTCTTTTAGTTCTTTGCGCCTTTGCGAGAAATCGCCCTTAGCCCGCCAGCAGATGCTCAATCGAGTCATGCGTGTTATGATGTCTGGTTTTGCGGCCTACGGCTCAAACGGAGATTTTCATCTGTGCAGGTAAATTATGTCTAAAGAGAGAAAAGAGATTCGCAACATCGCCATCATCGCCCACGTCGACCACGGCAAGACGACGCTCGTGGACGCGATGCTCAAGCAGGCCGGAACCTATCGCGAGAACGAGCAGATCATAGACCGCGTGATGGACTCGATGGATTTAGAGCGCGAGCGGGGCATCACGATTATGGCTAAGAACACGGCGGTGCGCTACGGCGGCGTGAAGATTAATATTGTCGACACGCCGGGCCACGCCGATTTCGGCGGCGAGGTCGAGCGTGTGTTGAAGATGGTAGACGGCGTGATGCTGCTTGTTGATGCTGCCGAAGGATGCTTGCCACAGACGCGTTTCGTCTTGCGTAAAGCCTTAGAAGCGAGGCTCCCAACCATCGCCATCGTCAATAAGATTGACCGGCATGATGCCAGGCCGGCGGAAGTCGTTGATGAAATCTACGAACTGTTTCTTGACCTTGACGCGACTGACGAGCAGATAGAGTTTCCGATTCTCTACAGTATCTCGCGCGACGGTATTGCGAAGAAAAACCTGACGGACGAATCGCAGAACCTGCGCCCGCTCTTTGACCAGATTGTCGAAACCATTCCTGCGCCGCAAGCCCTGCGCGAAGACACTCTGCAATTGCTGGTGGCGAATCTTGATTACGATTCTTACGTGGGACGCCTCGCTATCGGTCGCATCTTTTCGGGAGAGATTGCGGTCGGCGACACCGTGACAATCGTCAAACGCGATGGCTCAACACAAAAGACCCGCATCTCTCAGCTTTACGCCTTTGAGGGACTCAAGCGCGAGCCGGTTGAGCGTGCGGGCCTGGGCGAGATAGTCGCGCTCGCGGGCATCGAAGGCATAGAGATAGGCGAGACTGTGACGAGCGTTGAGAATCCGCAACGCCTGCCTGTCATCTCCGTAGATGAACCGACGATTTCGATGATCTTCGGCGTCAATAATTCTCCGTTCGCGGGCCGCGAAGGCAAGTTCGTCACGTCGCGCCAGATTAAAGAACGTCTCGACCGCGAGATTCTAGGCAACGTCGCTATCCGCGTGGAGCAGACGGATTCGCCGGATCAGTTTAAGGTTTCTGGACGCGGCGAATTGCAGCTTGCCATTTTAATCGAGATGATGCGCCGCGAGGGCTACGAGCTACAGGTCTCAAAACCGCAGGTCATCACGCGCAAACAGGACGGGCAAACGCTTGAGCCAATCGAGCAGGTAGTGATTGACTGCCCGGACGAATTCATCGGCGTCGTCACAGAGGCGATGGGTCGGCGCAAAGGGCAGATGATGAAGATGGTCAATCACGGGACGGGGCGCGTGCGCCTTGAGTTTGAAACGCCTTCGCGCGGCCTGATCGGTTTCCGCAACGAGTTTTTGACAGAGACGAAGGGGACGGGCCTGCTCAACACGCTTTTCCTGCGCTTTGGCCCGTGGCAGGGCGAGATGCGCGGGCGCTCAACGGGGTCGCTCGTTGCAGACCGGATGGGCGAGACGACGACCTACGCGCTCTTTAATCTGCAAGAACGTGGGGCGATATTTGTTCGACCGCAGATGAAAGTTTATGAAGGAATGATTATCGGCGAGAACGCGCGGGCAGTTGATTTGGATGTCAACGCTATCAAAGAGAAGAAGCTGACAAACATGCGCGCCGCCAGCGCAGATGAAGCGATGCGGCTCGTGCCAGCCAAAGATTTATCGCTCGAACAGGCGCTGGAATTTATCGCCGACGACGAACTGGTCGAAGTGACGCCGCAAAACATTCGCCTGCGCAAACGCGTGCTGCGTGCTAACGAACGACCGAAGAAGAAAGAGTCTTAAGCTTTAGCTGCAGATGAAGGTAGACGAGAGAAATGATAAAGATGTCGCTATACTGATGCTGCGCGGAGTGCTGGGCGCAATCGTGGGCAGCGCTCTTCTTAGTTTACTCTTTCTCAATTCCTATTATTTACTCGTCGCCGTTTATAGCCTTCCTCTGACTGCGCCTTTGGGTGCGGGCGTGGGAGTCATAATCTGGTGGATGCACGGCAAGAATAAAGAAGAGCTTGGGCCAATCGCCAGGGCCTTCATCGGGGCGTTCGTTTTCATTCTGGTAGAAAGCCTCATCGCTTTCCTCTCTTTCCTGTCAAACCGTCAGTCTTCGTCCTCATCAGACTCGATAATGAAGTTAATACTGTTACTGGCGGGCATTGGAGTAGTCGTCGGCGGAGCAGCGGGAATAATTACAGGGCCGCAAACCATATCCGAACGAGAATCGGATTAAGAGAGTTAAGGAAGATTTACCCGCGCGTTAAGACTGCTGCTCATCCTTTGCCGTCTCGTCTTCCGTCTCGGCGTCTTGCGCCGGGTCGTAGACTTCATAACCCGTCGCATCGTCGTAATAATAACTGCCCGGCTGTCGCTCGTTTTTAACAGGCGACGATTCATCCTCTTCCGTTGTATCATCTCTCCGCTCGCTCATCTCATGCTCCCTGGGACGTGAATCCGATGTGTCGTTTTCTGACTTACGCGGGCGCGCCGCTCCTGCTGGCAGACTTGCTCTATCGCCCGGTCAATTCGCTCATCATGCAGAGTTATCACGCGCGCGAAAGGGCAGAGCCTTTGAACGGCGATGGCTTCGGCGTCGGCTGGTACGTGCCGGAGATTGACCCATCTCCTTGCGTCCAGCGTTCCGTCTCGCCCGCCTGGTCTAATCGCAACCTGCAGAACCTCGCGGCCAAGACGCGCGCATCATGTTTGTTCGCGCACGTCCGCGCGGCATCGCCGGGGATGGTCGTGACAGACGTTAACGTGCATCCATTCGCCTACGACCGTTTTATGTGGATGCACAACGGCGCAGTCTCAGGCTTTCATCGCATCAAGCGCTCCTTGCGCGAAAGCCTCAAAGACGAATTCTACGACATGATTCAAGGCACGACCGACTCGGAACACGCCTTCGCCGTCTTTCTCAACTCCCTGCGCTCTCCCTTCGGAGAAACAAGCCATGATGAGATGCGCCGCGCGCTCGTCGAAACCATTGCGCTTTTGAACGAGTGGACTGAGAAGGCAGGCATTACGGAAACTTCCTTCTATAACTTTGCCGTCACGGACGGACGCTCCACGGTCGTCTCTCGCTACGCCACAGGAAACGTCAAGGGTAACTCTTTGCACTACTCGCGGGGCAAGCGCTTTGAATGTTTGCCCGACGGACTCTGCGACATGCACACCGTCAAGCAAGATCAAATGGCCGCAGCCGTTATCATCGCCAGCGAAAAATTGACCGAGGACGAGAGCGACTGGGAAGAAGTGCCGGATAATCACACCGTCACGGTGCTGCCCGATTCCACTGTGCGCGTCGAGCCAATCAATTTATAACAGCCCGTCCGTCAAGATTTGCAGAGAGCACGGCAAGTAACAAAACTGTTCACGTCTTTCTTCACTGGGGCAAGCTCATCAACTGAAAAAGGAGTGGTGCTTGATGGCACGTAGGTGGAAGAAGATTGTTGTTCTAACGCTCGCCATAGTCATCTGCCTGCTGGCTCTCGTTATTACACTGACAATCGGCTGGCGGCCCATCATCGGCGCAAAGACGCGTGCCCTGACCGACCGCCGTTTCGAGCGCACGCCCGCCAGACTTGAGCGCGGTCGTTATCTGGCGGAGAGCGTGATGGGCTGCTTCGATTGTCATTCGGAGAAGGATTGGAAACAGCCGGGCGCACCGCCCATCGAGGGCAAAGTCGGGGCGGGAAAAACCTGGTCTGTGGAGGGCATGCCTTGGCTGGTCGTGTCCAACATCACGCCCGACAAGGAGACGGGCGCAGGCAACTGGACTGATGACATGCTGGCTCGCGCCATACGCGAGGGCATAGGCCACGACGGGCGAGCGCTCTTTCCGGTGATGCCCTATGCGAGCTTCCGTGAATTGTCGGACGAAGACCTTGCTTCATTAATCGTTTACCTGCGCTCGATTGCGCCCGTGCGCAACGCGCTACCGCAGACCGAAATCCCTTTTCCGTTGAGCCGCTTGATTCAAAGCGTGCCGCAGCCCGTCAATGAAGTTGTGCCTCCGCCAGACATGGCGGACGCTGTTAAGCGCGGGGCGTATCTGACAAAGATGGGCGGCTGCGCCGATTGCCACAACGCAATGGATCAGGGCCAAACGATACCGGGGCTTGAGTTCGCCGGAGGCTTTAACCTTAAATATCCGGGCGGACAGGTCGCAAGCGCCAACATCACTCCGCATGCGACGGGCATCTCTTACTACGATGAAAAACTCTTTCTTGAAATGATGCGCACGGGCCATGTCCGCGCACGCACGCTTAACCCCGTCATGCCCTGGCTCTTTTATCGCGGCATGACGGACGAAGACTTAAAGGCCATCTTCGCTTACCTGCGCACACTCAAGCCCGTCAACCACGC
The DNA here is from genome assembly GCA_036387475.1 of Pyrinomonadaceae bacterium. Taxonomy (GTDB): domain Bacteria; phylum Acidobacteriota; class Blastocatellia; order Pyrinomonadales; family Pyrinomonadaceae; genus DASVTR01. The sequence continues at coordinate 526,276 of DASVTR010000016.1, forward strand.
GGTCGATAACACGGAGCAGCCGACTGCCTGCAAGCTCTGCAAGCAGCAACACGGACTTGGAGAGCGCAACTAGAAGTTTGAGAATAGAAAAAGCATTTCACGCAAAGACGCAAAGGCGCAAAAGCAAGAGAACCAAAGGAAGCAAAGAATGATTTGAAGTAACACAGTTGCGTCTCTTCTTCGCGCCTCCAGCGTCTTTGCGCGAGGCGTGCGCTCTTGTGTTATCTTCCGCGTTAAGCGATGACCTTTGTGCTGCCAAAGCTTTATTCGATTACGGACGCGCGCCTCTCCGGTTTGTCACACGCCGAACAAGTCGCACGATTGAGCGAGGGCGGCGCAACACTCATTCAACTGCGCGAAAAACATCTCTCGCCGCGAGAATTCTACAGGGAAGCAAAGCAGGCTCTTATCGTCGCGCGTGAGCGCAACGTGCGGCTCATCATCAATGACCGGGCTGACATCGCGCTGGCGATTGGCGCAGACGGCGTTCACCTGGGCCAGGATGATTTGCCGCCCCGTGCTGCGCGCGAATTGCTGGGCGAACAAGCGATCATAGGTTTCTCCACGCACTCAATTGAACAGGCCAGGGAAGCCACACGCCTGCCCGTTGACTATATTGCCATCGGCCCTATCTTCAATACCTCTACGAAGGAAAACCCGGATGCGATTGTTGGCCTCGACGGGCTTCGGAGCGTTCGTCAGGCGATTGGAGTAATGCCGCTTGTTGCCATCGGCGGCATCACCTTTGAAACCGCACGCGAAGTCATCAATGCCGGTGCAGACTCAATTGCCGTCATCAGTTCATTGCTGAAAGAGCCTGCAAAAATAGAGCAACGGACGCGAGAGTTAATGTCCAACCTCTAAAAATCGCCGGAAATCCAGCGGCCAACAGAATTTACTTGCGTTTATTCGTGTTATACGAGACAATCAAAGTGGTCTTGGAAGCGCTGCTTCCGCCGCTCTTTTCGTCCACCGCTTCGGTTTAAAGACACGCCCCCGACCGACCATTTTGTCCAAAACACCCGACATGGAGTTACGCCTGGCATGAGTTGCTTTGATCTGCCGCCCATTATCGAGCGTATGCTGCTCGCCTCTGACAAGATCAGCGACCTGAATTTCAGCGTCGGCCAGCCGCCGCAGGTCGAAGTCAACGGTAAGCTGATGCCCGTCCAACCGCTCGGCCTGCAAAAGCTGACGCCGTTTCAGACGGAAATCATCGCGATGACGCTGATGCAGGGCCACCCTGAAGCGGCAGAGCGCCTTGCTCACACCGGCACTGCCGATTTGAGCTACAGTCTGCCGTCGCGCACGCGCTTTCGCGTCAACATCTTTCAGCAGCGCGGCTCTTACAGCATCGTGATGCGCGTTATCCCGACAGAGATTCCGACCATCAAGGCGCTCGGATTGCCGCCGCAACTGGCCGAGATGGCAGAGCTACGCAACGGCATTATCCTTCTGACCGGCCCGACCGGCTCTGGAAAAAGCTCTACGCTGGCCGCCATCATCGACATCATTAACGACAGGAAAAAGTATCACATCGTCACCATCGAAGACCCGATAGAATTCCTGCACGCGCATAAGAATTCGACCATTAACCAACGCGAGGTCGGCTCCGACACGAAAGATTTTCCGTCGGCCCTGCGCGCCGCGCTCCGTCAAGCTCCGAAGGTTATCCTGATCGGCGAGATGCGCGACTTCGAGACGACGGAGATTGCTCTCGAAGCGGCGGAGACGGGCCATCTAGTGCTCTCCACGCTGCACACGATTGATGCCTCGAAATCAATTGACCGTATCATCGGCCTCTACCCGAAAAACGAAGAGCAGGTCATACGCACGCGGCTGGCGCAAACCTTCCGCTACATTGTCTCGCAGCGCTTGATTCCGCGTTCTGATAATCGTGGGCGCATTGCCGCCGTAGAGATTCTGAAATCAACCCCGCGCACACGCGAGTACATAGAAGAAGGCGAGAGCGAGGGCAAATCGCTTCTTGATGCGATGCGCGATGGCAAGCTGGAAGGGATGCAGGATTTCGACACTGTTATCCGCGACATGATTGAACGCAAAATCGTGACGATGGAAGACGGCCTCGCCTTCGCTACGAATCAGAACAATCTCCTGTTGGCCCTCAAAGGTCTCTCCTCATCCGAAGACTTCATCCGCGCCGAAAACAATTCCCTCGGCGCAATGCCGGAACCCGAATCCATGCTCAGCATGATTGAGTAAAGCAGAATCTAGAATCCACAAGTCAGGAGTCAGAAGAACAGAACATCAGAAAGAAGTTGGTATCAGCCACATATTCTGAATTCTGGATTCAGACTCCTGACTCCCCAAAAGCTTATGATTGTCATTTGTTCCAGTTGTTCCACGCGTTTACAGTTAGACGAGGCGAAATTGCCTTCACGCCCGTTTACGATTCGCTGTCCGAAATGCCAGAACATCATCAACGGTGAGCCACCTGTTGCTGCTGGTGCGGCTGACCAGAGCGCGCTTGCCGTGGGCAATGCTCCATCGCTTGAGAACGTGCGTTACAAGCAGCCGAAGGCCGCTCCCGCCTTCAAGCTTGAAACCTCTGTCAACGGCGAAGAGCTAAAAGCGCCAGCCGGTTATTCGAAGACTGCTCCGGCGGCTGACGGTAGCGAGTTGGCCCGCATGCTGACAGAATTCCTGCAGCGCGGTGGGCCAAAAGCGAAAGCCGAAGGGCGCGGCGCGGGACGGCCTGCATGGGAACGCAGCCGTGCGCTCGTCTGTGTGACTACTCTGCGGCGAGAAATGGTTGCGCGCCTGCTGGCAGAGAGCGATTACGAAGTCTTCGTCGCGGAAGACACGTCGCAGGCCATCGAGAGCATGCGCGAGGAACAGCTTGACGTGGTTATCCTCGAAGCCGAGTTTGACCCCATAGAGCAGGGAGCAGCCTTCGTCACGCGCGAGGTCAACGCCCTGCGTCCCGCACAGCGCCGCCGACTCCTCTTCGTTCATCTGACTCCGACTGCACGCACCCTTGACACACACGCGGCCTTTGTCCATAACGTCAATCTGGTCGTCAACGTAGCAGACCTGGAGCATCTGCCCTACGCGCTCGAACGCGCTACACGCGACTTCAAAGAACTCTACCGCGACTTAAACGCCGCGCTTAACGTCGCTTCATTTTAGCCGTCCTCGATAGAATCGTTCTTAACCGACGCCCCGCGAGAGAAAATTCTCGCGGGGCGTTGATTCTTTTTCCAGCCCTTGCCGCTCTTGAGCATGATTGGCTTCGACGCGCCACTGTTAAGGCATCCTGTAATCTGCTAATCTTAGAAGCTGTCAGCGAGCGCTAATTATCGCTTCTGCTTTTAACAGGCTGAACCGAGGAGGTGTTAGTTTTATGGCCTCTGATGAACGCAGCAAACAGGGCGCTCAAGCGCCAGCAACCGTCGCCGTGCACGGCGGCGAGCATCGACGCCAACCACACGGAGCGGTTGTCTCGCCCGTCTTTCATTCTTCAACTTACGGCTTTGAGACCTTCGACGAGATGCGCCGCTACGCGCGCGGCGAGCTTTCGGAAAGCTATTTTTATTCTCGTTACGGCAATCCGACGGTCGCCGAAGTTGAGCGAAAGATAGCTCTGCTTGAGGGCGGTGAAAGTGCTGTCGTCACAGCTTCGGGTTCGGCGGCGACCGTTTGCGCGCTCATTGCACTGTGCGAAGCAGGCGCCGAAATCATCGCCTGTGATTCCATCTACGGCGGCACAATCAAAATCCTGACGGAAGTGCTCAGCCGCTTTCAGATTAGCGCACGCTTCATCAGCATCAATGAGATAGCGCGCCTGCCGGAGCTACGCACAGAGCGAACGCGCGTCTTCTGGTTTGAATCGCCTGCCAATCCGATTAACCGCCTCGTTGACCTTGAGGTGGCCGCACGCGCTGCACGCGATGCCGGAATCTTTTCCATCATTGACAGCACGTTTGCCACGCCCGTCCTGCAACGTCCGCTCTCTTACGGGATTGACGCGGTGATGCACAGCGCGACGAAATACTTCGGCGGTCATTCGGATTTAACGGCGGGCGTCGTCGTCGGCACAAATGATTATATCCAGCGCGTGCGGCGCATAGGCTTGCTCACGGGCGCGACGCTCGACCCGTCGGCAGCTTACCTGCTCGGTCGTGGTCTGAAGACGCTGGACGTGCGCGTCCGCGCTACGTGCGAGAATGCGCTGAGGCTGGCGCGCGCTCTCGCGGAGCATGACAGCATCGCTCGCGTTTATTATCCGGGTCTCGAAGAGAGTCCTGATTACCAGTTGGCTCAGCGACAGATGAAGGGTTACGGCGGCGGAGTTGTCGCCGTTGATCTTGTGGGCGGCGAAGCAGAGGTCGAGCGCTTCTTCGATTCGCTACAGTTGGTCAAGAGCGCGCCGAGCCTTGGCGGGGTGGAAACGCTCGTCAGCTATCCGCTCTACTCTTCGCACTACGGATTTTCGGACGAGCAACTGCGCGCCGCAGGCGTCTCGGCGGCAACCGTCCGCTTCGCCCTCGGCATTGAAGACGCAAGCGACATCATCGCCGACGTTACGCAAGCACTGGACAAGAGCAGGAGTCAGAAGTCAGAAGCCAGAAGCCAGAATGGATAAGACAAAGATTATTTCTATTCTGATTTTCTTTTCTTCTGACTCCTGACTTCTGACTCCTGGCTTCTGAATCCTGAGTTTATGGTTACTACCGAAGCACCGGTTAACGTTCATTCGGCGCACGCGCACGGCGGCGCGCACTCTCATGGAGCGCATTCGGGAGACCGTGCGACGCGCAGCCGTCGTCGCTTGACCCTCGTGCTTTTGTTGACGGGCCTCTACATGCTGACAGAGGTTTTGGGCGGTTGGTGGACTGGCTCGCTGGCGCTGCTGGCCGATGCCGGGCACATGCTGGCCGACGTGGCGGCGCTGGCGTTGGCGCTGGTGGCTATCTGGTTTGCCTCGCGCCCCGCCACGCCGAGCAAGACGTTCGGTTATTACCGTCTCGAAATTCTGGCGGCGTGGATTAACGGCATCGCGCTGGTCGTCATCGCGCTCCTGATCTGCTATGAAGCATACGAGCGCTGGTCACAGCCTCCTGTCGTCAAGAGCACGCCGATGTTGTTGGTGGCGACGGGCGGCCTCCTGATAAATATAATTTGCGCTTGGCTGCTGCACGGCGAGCATGAGCACGACTTGAACATGCGCGGCGCATGGCTGCACATCATCGGCGACGCGCTCGGCTCTGTCGGAGCGATTATCGCGGGCGCATTGATGTCCTTTTACGGTTGGTACACAGCCGACCCGCTGGTCAGCGTCGTCATCGGATTGCTGATTGTTTGGAGTTCATGGAGCTTGATTCGCGTCTCAACCAACGTGCTCCTTGAAGGCACGCCCGCGCACATCAATCTGGCGGCGGTCGAAGACGCTATCTTGCAAACGAGAGGCGTGCAGGACGTACACGACTTGCACGTCTGGACGATTACGTCTGGCCGCGAAGCCTTGAGCGCGCACGTCATTCACGCCGAGACAATCTCTCAGCCGGAGCTTTTGAAAGAGTTGCGCGAGAAGCTTTATGAAAAATTCGGCGTTGACCACCTGACAATCCAGATGGAAACGCCAGACTTCGAGGACGAAACGTTTCATTTCTGCCATACCGGCATGGCTTGCTTTCGGTCGGAAAGAGATTAAAGGCAGTTTACAGTTTCCGGTTTTCAGTTTTAAGTTCAAATCAAGTTCTTAACTGAAAACCGAAAATTGAAAACTGGAAATTGAGGCATGGAAATCAGTCTGCTGCTCACTCTTGATATACGCGAACAGGCGGCGCTGCAAGCGGCGCTGGTGACGCACGGCGCGCCGGATTGTCTGGTGACGCTGGCGCTGACGGGCGCGTGCCGCATCGCTTCGATGGATGAGGCGCGCGGTTTGCGCCGCTGGCTGAATGAGGCGCGCATGGCGGGCGAGACAGACTTCGCCTCGCTCAACGTCATCGAGCGCACGCTCGTCAATTTCGGAATTTGAATCTCTGTCACGCCGGGCTTCATCTCAAAAAACTCTCATGCAGATCGCTTTAGGCTACGGACGCGGCTCGCTCTCTTTCAGTTACGACGAGATGCGTTACAGTGTGCTTGAGGCCGATAAGCATGATGGGCAATTACTGACGGACGTGCTGATTGGCGAAGCGATTGATGCTCCCATCAAATCGCGCCCCCTTGAAGAGATTATCGCTTCCGGCGATACGGTGCTCATCGTCGTCTCGGACGCGACGCGCGCGAGCGCCAGCGCGCAGGTCGTTAATTTGCTCGTGCGGCGTTTGATAGAGTCTGGAGTCTCGCCGCGCGACATGGACATCATCTTCGCCACAGGGCTGCACCGCCCCGTCACGCTCGAAGAGAAACGCGAACTGCTGACGCCATTCATCGTGCAGAGAATAAAGACGTTCGATCACGATGCGTTTGATTCAAACAGCCTCGTTGATTTGGGGACAACAGAACGCGGCACGCCTGTTAAACTCAACCGCGCTCTGGTCGAACATACACACGTCGTCTTAACAGGCGGCATCGGCTTTCATTATTTCGCGGGATTCACGGGCGGACGAAAATCCATCTCGCCGGGGCTGGCCGCCGCCGAGACCATCGAAGCGACGCACATACTGGCGCTCGATTTCGAGCGGGGCGGGAGACGCGCAGGCGTCGGCACAGGGCTTCTGGACGGTAACGCCGTGCATGAAGAGTGCGAGCGGGTAGCGGAAAAAATCGCGCCATCATTTTTGATTAACGCGGTGGCAGACGAGCGCGGGCGCGCACGCTGCGTCTACGCCGGAGACTGGCGCGAGGCTCATCGCCGTGGCTGCATGGAATATGCCGAGTCTCATTCCGTCAGGATAGATGCGCGGCGTGAGGTCGTGATTGCGAGTTGCGGAGGCTTTCCCTTTGACATCAACTTGATTCAGGCTCACAAGGCTCTGGAAATGGCTGCTCACGCCTGCGCTGAAGGCGGGACGATTATTCTGGCAGCAGAGTGTGCGGACGGATTAGGCCGCGCAGACTTTTTGAAGTGGTTCGCAGAGGGGAACTCAAGTGCTCTCGAAGCACGCCTGCGTGAGCGCTACGAGGTCAACGGGCAGACGGCCTGGTCGCTGCTCCTGAAAGCCGAGCGCTTTCGTGTCCTGCTCGTCTCCTCTTTGGCCGATGAAGATGTGCAGCGGATGGGGATGACACCGGCGCGGACGCTTACCGAAGCGCTAGCTCAGGTTGACAGTCAAGCTGAAGGCTATATCCTGCCGCGCGGCGCAGCGCTGTTGCCCGTCGTCGTCGCTTGATTCGAGGGCGGTCTTCTATTGATACGGCCTCGCAATAGCACTACAATCCGTGATATTGAACAAGAAGGATATTTCACGCAAAGACGCAAAGGCGCTAAGAAAGAAGAGCGCAAAGAAAGGTGTGGCGTCTCTGCTTTGCGCCTTAGCGTCTTTGCGTGAAAATGTTTTTCATCACTCTCAAGAGGAGAAGCCAAGCGTGAAGATAAAAATGATTGTCCTCTGCATTGCGTTTGTCGCGTGCAGCGCTGTTGCCGCTCGCGCGCAAGATACGGCGACGGCGCAAAATCTGACGGAGCAGTCCGTAGCGCTCGCCGAGAAGGCCGTCGCTCTGGACGCTGCCGGGCGCGAGGCGCTGTCGGCGAGTCTGTTGACCAATTCGCTTCAGGGAACGCCGGAAGCGCCCGTCAAAAACGTACGCTTCGTCGTCGAGAATCGCAGCGCAGTCTTCTACACGTATGTTTCGGGGACGATCACTTTTTATAAAGAGGGCAATGTGCGTTGCGGCGAGGGATTGTTCGCTTTGAACTCTCTCGCGTCGGGAGAAGCAGCGGAGACTGATGCGCCGGGGCTGCGCCTTGAATGTACGCCGTCGGCGTGGCGCATCGTCGCAACCAATCTGCTGACGCGTGCGAATGATGCGGCGAAGCCGATTGAGACACAGCCGCAGCCTCCAGCCCAGCCAGCGACTGCCGTCGTGCCGTCGCCGCTCTATCTGACAATTGATGGAAAGCAGTATCAAGTTCCGCTCAACAGCACGCTTGAGATTCCCGTCAGAACAAGGCGCGTCAAGATTACGCTTAGCGATCAGCCTTGAGCTTGATAGTGATGGGGCTGTATTCAAGGCGGCGCATTGATTGTGCGTTCCGGCGCGGCGTGGCTTAAAATTCAAGGACGACTAAGCCCCCGAACATTTAACTTCGGTTTAGAGGAAGGATAACCGAGATGGCTGACAAGAAGGACGACAAGACCTGCGCGCATCCCAGTTGCAGTTGCGCGGTTTCGGACGACGACAAGTATTGCAGCGAGTATTGCCGCGACGCGAAAGACATTATGGAAATCGGTTGCGGTTGCGAACACCCGGCCTGCCGCTGAAAAGCAAGTACGAAGGCCATAAGGATGAAAGAGCGGCTACTCAAGTTGAGTAGCCGCTCTTTCATCCTTATGGCCTTTACCACTGATGTCCACGCCGCCCGTGCATTGCAATGATTTTATAATCAAAACGACGCCCACCCCGCGACAACACATTTAATGTTTCGTTGCATCAACAGAAGCAACAGTTTCTATCACGCGCTCTGCCCCGACCGGCGCTGAAAACTTCAGTGGGGAGAAATATGAGAAAAACAGTTCTAACCATCGCATTAGTGATTCTGTGCGCGGTCACTTCTTTCGCGCAACGGCAAAGCACGAACGCTTCATCTGACGCCGCTAACAGCACATCTGTTAGCCAAAACAATCGAGCCGTGAGCCTCCAATCAGGCATGCGCCTCACAGCACAACTTCAGCAGACGCTGGACGCGCGCAAGCTCAAAGCAGGCGACCGAGTCGTGTTGAAGACGACTGAAGCGATTAAGGCCAACGGGCGTACCCTTGTCGGTAAGGGAGCGCGCCTGGTAGGTCACGTCACAGACGTGCAGCAAAAATCGAAAGCCAGCGGAGAATCGAGCATCAGCCTCGTTTTTGACCGTCTGGAAAACGGCTCGCTGGAACTGCCCATCAACGCCACCATCACTTCCATCACGCAAGCACGGGCACGCGCCTCTTACGACGACGGCGAGCTTGGCTCTGACGCCAGCGCGCAGAGCAGCACCAGCACGCGTTCATCGCAGCAGAGATCAAGCGGCGGCCTGCTCGGCGGTGTGACGGGAACCGTCGGCAGCGTCGTTGATACGACGGCGCAGACAACGGGCAATGTTGTTAGCAGCACGACGGGCGCGGTCGATGAGACCGTGGGCGGCGTCGCCAATAGTGTCGGTAGCATCCGCATCACGCAGTCGGCCAGTGCATCCGCCGAAGGCGGCAGCACGCTCACCCTCACTGGCGGCAACCTGCGTTTGGAGAAGGGGACATCTTTCCGCCTCGTACTTAACGAAGCGGCGAGCATAGGAAATAACGAGTAACGAGCAGAAGGCAAACGGTTGAAGTAAAAAGGTAACAGGTAACAATGAAGAGAAGCCCACTTAACAGGTGGTGGCTCACCTTTCTTCCTTTTGCCTGTTACCTTTTTACTTTTGCCTTCCTTCTGGTCTAGCATCGTCTGAAGAATCCTGCTGATAGGAAGGACGGGAAAAGGCGATTAGCAAAGAGGGCAGAGAAGAGAAAGCGCCACGCATTGCCGCTTCGTTTTATTTGAACTCGGCCCCTTTGATCTGGAGCTTTATCCGTGGCGAGAAACGGCGCGCGGCTCAGCTTATCACTGACGCCGCGCCCGCGCGTTGTGCAGACATGCTGGCGCGCGGTGAGGTCGAAGCGGCGCTCGTGCCGGTGATAGAGTATCAACGGATTCCCGAAATCCTGATTGTGCCGGGCGTCTGCGTCGGCTCGCGCGAGCGCGTTCGCAGCGTCTTGCTGGTAACGCGCGGCGCGGAATTGAAGGACGTACGCCGTGTGGCGCTCGACATTTCTTCCAGAACATCTGCCACACTCGTTCGCATCATCTTTCGCGAATTTCTTGGATTTGAACCGGAGTGGAAAGCCTCTGCGCCAGACTTAGGCGCGATGCTGCGCGAAGCGGACGCCGCGCTGATGATTGGTGATCCGGCGATGACCTTTCCGCGCGAGAATTTGCGCGTCTATGATCTGGCGAGCCTCTGGCGCGAACAGACCGGCCTCGGTTTCGTCTTCGCGATGTGGATGCTGCGCGAGGATGCCGCAGAGAGTGTGAGCGAGATTGATTTCGCGGGCGCGCGTGATGAAGGACTCGCTCGCGTCGAAGAGATTGTCGAGAGCTACAAAGCTGAGCTTCAATTGCCGCGCAGCGAACTCCGCACATACCTGTTGGAAAACATCTCCTACACGCTCGACGCGGAAATGCGCGCAGGGCTTGATCTCTTTTACAGCCTCGCGCACAAACACGGATTGCTCAACGCCGTGCGTCCGTTGAGAATGCTGGAAGACTAGCCTCGCTAAGATTTCCCTTGCGCTTCGGCTACGGGTCGCCCCGACTATTCACTCAACTATCGGCAAGTTGCCATTTTAGGTTTGCGATTTGCGATTCGGATTGCGGATAATGGCGTCGAAAGCCGAAGAATCCAACTGGACTCAAAGTTGCTTTTGTTAGCGCGGATTTGAAAGCTTGAGAACGACGAATTAGATGAGAACAGCAAACGACATTCAGCCTATTCTTGACCGCGCGCTAGGAGGCGAGCGCCTGACCGTAGAGGATTGCACGGCGCTTCTGGAATCAAACGATTTCGTTCACATCGGGTTGGCCGCCGATGAGATACGCCAGCGCCGACACCCCGAAGGCATCGTTACGTATATCATTGACCGCAACATCAACTACACGAACGTCTGCAACGTCGTCTGCACCTTCTGCGCCTTCTACCGCAGGCCGGGACACGAGGAAACCTACGTTCACACGCTCGACGAAATCCGTCAAAAGATTGATGAGACAATCGCGCTCGGTGGTACGGGCGTGTTGATGCAGGGTGGGCTGCACCCGGATTTCGGTCTTGAGTGGTACGAAGAACTGCTCAGCACGCTGCACGCCGAATATCCAGACTTTCAACTGCACTGCTTTTCCCCGCCGGAGATTCACAACATACATCTCATCTCCGGCCTTGATTACGAAACTATCATGCGGCGGCTCAAAGCGGCGGGCCTCAACAGCCTGCCCGGCGGCGGCGGCGAAATACTTGACGACGAAGTGCGCAAGCGCGTCTCTACCAAATGCACCACAGACGAATGGCTAGGCGTCATGCGCGCCGCGCACGCAGTCGGATTGCGTACCACTGCGACGATGATGTTCGGCATCGGCGATACCATTGTTCACCGCGTCCGCCATCTACAGCGCATTCGTGACCTACAGGATGAGACCGGCGGCTTTACAGCTTTCATTCCCTGGACTTTCCAACGCGAAAACACCGCGCTCGGACGCCGCATCAAGGAAGAGCCGACGGGCATAGACTATCTGAAGATGCTCTCTGTCTCACGCCTCTTTCTGGACAATATAGAGCACTTTCAATCTTCGTGGCTGACGCAGGGGCTGAGGCTCGGACAGGTCGCGCTGCGCTTCGGCGCGGACGACATGGGTTCGGTTATGATCGAAGAGAACGTCGTCTCGGCAGCAGGCGCGCACAACATCGCCGACGAAAAGATGCTTCGCTACCTGATTCGCGAAGCTGGCTTTACGCCGCAGCAGCGAGACATCCTCTATCGCCACGTCAACCGCGACGAGTCGCCACAGTTGGACACGAAAGAGTCAACGCCGCTACGCGAGTTGACTGTGCTGATGGCCGATTAAAAGCAAGCAGAGAAGGATGAGAGACGAAGGATGAAAGAAGGGCTACTCAGGTTGAGTAGCCCTTCTTTCATCCTTCGTGATTCCTGGTTCATCATTGCTTCTGGAGATGCTTCTCGATGAGCTTGCCTAAATCCTTGTCGTCAATTCCTTCGTGGCGATAAATAATCTTACCGTCAGTGCCGACGACATAGACGACCGGCAAATTGATGACGCCGTAGGCGGGGGCGATCTCTTCGCCTTTGAGCAGGAGACCGTAGCTGAGGCGCTTCTTCTTCATGTAAGCGACCGCATCGTTCGTTTCCCATGAGTTAACGCCGAAGACGACCGCGCCCTTGTCGCCGAGCTTATCTTGAAGCTTCTGCATACGCGGCATCAACGCTTCGCAAGGGCCGCACCACGTCGCCCAGAAATCGAGCACCACCACTCGCCCGCGATAATCCGAGAGCGAATGTGTTTTTCCTGCGGCGTCTGTCAGCTTCCAGTCGGGCGCAGGCGTGCCGACGGCCAGTAGCTTGTTACTGTCGGAATCGAGTGACGCTGACGGCTGTCGAGTGCGAGCGATTGGGCCAAAGCCACAGAGAGCGAACATGACAAACATCACGCTCGCTCTCATAACTCCTGCCCTCTGAGCCTTGTTCTTCATCTTTCGGGAAAATCTCTAAAACCTGACGGAGTATGCGCCGAAGAACATGTACTTCGGGATGGTCGCGTCTTCGACGCGCGGGCTGCCGGGCACGTCCTTGACGTTAACGTAAGTGCGTATGGCGATGCCGACGGAGAAGAGTTGTTTGCCGACGGCCATGTTCAGCCCCGGCTCGACGAAGCCAAAAGTACCTGGACGACGAAAGCCGTCCGAAGCCCCGAAGAGGTCTTTGATCGGCACGCCTTCGAGGCGATAGCCAATGCTCGGCACGGGCCACTTGCTCTTCACGCGCACAGATGCTCCGATCTGCGTCGAGTATTGGTCGGTCGCGGAATTAAGAGTAGTCGTGTTCGGAGCGGTCAGGCTCGCAAAGAAGCTGCGGACGCCGGTCGTGTTGCGCGGGTTGAAGAGATAAGAGGCCGCGCCGTAGACGGTCACGCGCTTGATTCTCTGGGAGCCCTGCACGCCGGTCGTCCCGGCCCAGCTTTTGTCGCCGGTCTGGATGGAGATGTCTACGGGAACAGTCCGGCCCAGCACTTCGTCTGTCCGGTTGGCCTTGCCGGTCGGCATCTTAACGCCTGCGGAGACGGCCAGGTTGTGTGTGTCCTGCTCGGTTGAGAAAATCCAGTAGCGCGCGCGTAAACTAATGTCGCCGATGCCGCTCGCCTCTGTGTTTTGCCAGACGCGGTCGGGCGTGCCCGGCACGGGCCGCCGCACCTCGAAGCTGTTGAAGTGGACGGGAACGTTAAGCGAGACGTTCCACTTACGCGTCAGCGCGTAAGCGATGTCGAAGTTAATCTGCGCCTGACGATTGTAAGGGCCGTTGACATCAAGCTCCGGTTCGGGGTGCGTGCCCCTGTAGTGCTTGCTCGAACGATAGCCGCGAACGCCGATGGTCAATTGCCAATCGCCTTTATTCATGTAGGTGCTAAGCCCACCAAACACGGGTGATCTGGTTCGCTGGCACACTCAACCCTGCCCGTAGACGGCCTGCGGCGCAAGCGTCAAAAGCAGCAGAGAGACGATGACGAAAACACTCGATGCGCTCCGGCGAGAGAGAAAAGCCCTGAGACGCTTTCGACGCATTTCAGTAGGGGAAAAGCTGAAATTCATTGGTCACTCCCAAATTGAAATAGAGTTGAAACGGGAAACAATGGTGTGCTCGTGGCCGGGCAGCGGCAAAGTGTAACCGCTGATGCCAGTCGAGAGATAGTAAGATAGGTCAGACGCAGATGTCCAGACCGAAGAGAAGGATGAACGAGAAACGATGAACGCTGAACGCTGAACGCTGAACTATACGGAGCTTGTCTGTCATTCCGCGTTCATCGTTCCGCGTTCATCCTTGCTTTCTATCTTCCAGTCGCGTTTGAGCATGGCGTAGACGATCAGGTCAACGTAGTGATCGTAGAGCCATTGAACTTCGCGGAGCGTGCCTTCCTCTGTGAAGCCGAGGCGTTGAGGAATGGCGCGGCTTTTGGCGTTGCCGGGAGCGCAGAGAATGTCAACGCGGTTGAGTTGCAGTTCTTCGAACGCGTAGTCGAGCAGAATCCTGCACGCCTCTGTCACCAGCCCGTGCCCCTGATGCGTTGCCGCAAGGTAATAGCCGAGGCTCGCATTGCGATTAATCAGGTCAATTGATTTCAGAGCAATCACGCCCACCATCTCGCCCGCATCCCAGATGCCCGCCGGTACCTCCTGCCCGGCGGCGAATCGCTCAAGACACTGGCGAATAAAATCCCTGCTCTCTGCCAGCGAGTAATCGTCCGAAAAGCTTGGCATCCACTCGCGGAAGTAGTCCCAGTGCCGCCTTGTCATGGCGCGCAACTCTGCGGCGTGCTGCTCTTCGAGCAGCCGCAATTCCGCGCGGTCGTTAATGCGATAAAGGAACATCGGGTTTCTTTAGCCGAGCTTGCTGGTGTCCAGGAAGCGCGGCGGCTGGCGAAGCTTCGTGGCCTGCTCGAAAGCGTAGGCCAGCCGAATGAGTACAGGCTCGCTGTAGGCTCTGCCGAAAAACGAGATGCCGACTGGCAGGCCGTAGATGAAGCCTGCGGGAACGTTGATGTTGGGGTATCCGGCGACCGCCGCAGGCGTCGAGCTTGAGCCAGAGAAGTGATCGCCGTTAATGAGGTCTGTCGTCCAGGGCGGGCCGCCCGTTGGCGCGACAATCGCATCCAGCCGGTGCTGTTTCATCACGGCGTCAATCCCCTCCTCACGCGAAAGGCGATGGTTCTTCGCCAGGGCTTCTTTATACTCCTTACTCGTCAACGGCCCTTTGGCTTCAGCCCGTATGAAAATCTCCTGACCGAAGTAGGGCATCTCTTTTTCACGATTCTGTTCGTTAAACTCTATCAACTCCTTCAAGGAGCGAGCCGGGGCTTTCGCTTCTCGCTCTGCCAGGTATTTATTGAGGTCAGCCTTGAACTCATACAACAAGACCTCGAACTCCGAATCGTCAAACTTTCCGGCGGTCGCAATGTTTGCAGGGTCAACGATGGTTGCGCCGAGCCGCTTCATCGCCGCTATACTCTCGTCCATCAACTTATCAACTTTATCGTTGAAGCCGAAAAAATTTCGGGCGACGCCCAATCGCGCGCCTTTCAGTCCGTTACGATCAAGAAACTGCGTGTAGTCACCCGCATATTTACCACGGCTCTCCGCTGTCACCTCGTCGCGCGTGTCAATGCCCGCGAGGACAGTGAGCAAAGCGGCGGCGTCTGCGACGGTGCGGGCCATTGGCCCAGCGGTGTCCTGGCTGTGTGCAATCGGGATGATGCCTGAACGACTGACGAGGCCGAGTGTGGGCTTGATACCGACGATTGAATTTGATGATGAAGGACAAACTATAGAGCCGTCGGTTTCCGTGCCGACGGCGATTGCCGCAAGATTTGCCGCAATGGCTGCACCAGAGCCGGAGCTAGAGCCGCAGGGGTTACGGTCAAGCGCGTAAGGGTTGCGCGTTTGCCCTCCGCGACCGCTCCAACCGCTGGTCGAATGAGTCGAGCGAAAGTTGGCCCACTCGCTTAAGTTCGTCTTGCCGAGAATGACTGCGCCAGCGGCGCGCAAGCGTTCCACGATAAAGGCATCGCGGGAGGGGCGAGAATTGACGAGCGCCAAAGACCCGGCGGTCGTCATCATCCGGTCAGCCGTATCAATGTTGTCTTTGAGCAGCAACGGAATACCGTGCAGCGCGCCGCGAGCGCCTTTGGCTTTGCGCTCACGGTCGAGCGCGTCTGCAATCTCAAGCGCATCCGGGTTCAATTCGATAATAGAGTTGATCGCCGGGCCTTGCTGGTCTAGTTCCTTAATCCGCTTCAGGTATTTCTCGGCGATTGAGCGCGCGGTCAGCTTTCCGCTTTTCATTCCCTCCTGAAGCTGCGCGATGGTCGTTTCTTCCAACTCGAAAGAAGCCGCAGACGAAAGAGAATCCGTACCCTCTTTCTCGCGCGATAGAGCAGGCCGCGCAAGAGCTAGCGCGCTTCCGAGCAGGCCATAGTGCAAGAAGCTTCTACGATTCATAGGAACACTTTCGTTGGGAAACGATGAACGCGGAACGATGAACGATGAATGAAAGACTAGTTGCTTTTACTTCATCGTTCATCGTTCCTACTTCATCGTTTTAGATGTGGCAGTGAGAGATTCCGCGTTTTTCAAAATACTGCTGGTGATAATCTTCCGCGCGGTAAAACGTGGAGGCCGGAAGAATCTCCGTCACGATTGCGCGCCGATGCTTGCCGCTTTGTTCGAGCGCTTGCTTCGATGCTGTGGCTGCGGCTTCCTGCTGTGGCGTGTGATAAAAGATGGCCGACCTGTACTGCTCGCCAACATCCGGCCCTTGACGATTGAGCGTCGTCGGGTCGTGATTCTCCCAGAAGACGTTGAGCAGTTCGTCATAGGAAACCACCGCCGGGTCAAATTCAACTTCGACGACTTCGGCATGGCCGGTGCGGCCTGAGCAAACGTCTCTGTAAGTCGGGTTCTCGAAATGTCCGCCCGCATAGCCGACCGCCGTGGCCTTGACCCCGTTAACCTGACGAAAAGCCGCTTCGACTCCCCAGAAGCAGCCCGCTCCAAAAGTAGCTTTCTCCATAATTCCCTAAACTCCGTTTCTGTTGAATACTACGTAATATACACCGTCCAATTTACGCGCGCCTAATGTCTAACGGTTTGCAGTCGTCTGATTAAATCAGCATTGGTTTAGCAACAAAAGCGAATGCCGGATAACTTCGCGCATTGGAAATCACCCGGCATCGTTGTGGGTAAAGATTGAAGATTATGCTTGATAGCTAATTCTCAAAATCGCTCAGGGCGTGGCGAGCGTCGCCACGTCTATGTTGTACTTTCTGATTTTGCTGTAAAGGCGGGGGCGATAGATGCCGAGCATGTTGGCCGCCGCCTGTTTGTTGCCGCCTGTCCTTTGCAGCGTCTTTTCGATGACAAGTTTTTCTATGTCTTCGAGCGTCATGTTGGGTGGAACGTCCCAAGCTGCCGATTGCGCGCCGCCTTCGGGCAACGAGCCGTTGTCGAAGGGCAGATCGAGCGGCTCAATCTTGTTGCCTTTGGCGAGCAAGACTGCGCGCTCGATGACGTTTTGCAACTCGCGCACATTGCCGGGCCACGCGTGAGAGAAGAGGCGCTGGTAAGCCGCCTGTGAGACACCCGTGATGGGGCGCTCATACTTCTTCGCATACGTGTTCAGGAAATGATCCGTCAACAGTTGGATGTCGTCTGTTCTCTCTCTGAGTGGCGGAACGTGAATCGTGATGGTCGAGATGCGATAAAAAAGGTCGTCGCGCAGAACGCCGTCGCGGATGGCGTCCGCCGGTGGGCGGTTCGTCGAGGTGATGAGACGAAAGTCAACGGCGTAGGTCTTCTCCGAGCCTATTTTGCGATAGCTTCTTTCCTGAAGCACGCGCAAGAGCTTGGGCTGCAACTCGACGGGCATCTCCGCAATCTCGTCGAGCAGAAGAGAGCCGCCCGCCGCGTGCTGCACCAATCCTTCCTTATCCGCGTGTGCGCCTGTAAACGCGCCTCTCGTATGGCCGAAGAGTTCGGATTCGATTAACTCTTTGGGCAGAGCGGCACAGTTGACCTTAATGAAGGGTTTCTTTGAGCGTAGAGAATTATAGTGAATGGCGTTGGCAATCAATTCTTTGCCTGTGCCTGACTCGCCGACAATCAGGACGTTGGCGTCCGACTTGGCGACCGATTCGATAGTTTCATAAATAGTCTGCATCTGCCGGGACGCGCCGATGATGTTGAAGTATTCGGCGCGTGTAGAAAGCTGTCGGCCCATGCTCTCGACGCGGGCCGTTAACTCTCTATGTTCGAGAGCTTTTTCGACGAGCGGCTGAAGCTGGTCGAAATCGAAAGGCTTCTCGACGAAATAGAACGCGCCCGCTTTGGTCGCTTCCACGGCGCGGGCCACCGTGCCGTAGCCTGTAACGACGATGATCTCCGTCGAGGGATGCGTGTCCTTCATGTGGCGCATGACGCTGAGGCCGTCCATGTCCGGCAGTTGGAGGTCGCAGATGGCGAGGTGATGACCGCCACGGTCAAACAACTCGATGGCTTCCGCCCCGGTCGCCGCCGTATCCACCGTATATCCTTCCTCGGCCAAATGCTGCTTCAGCGAATCGGCCATCATCGGTTCATCATCTACTACTAAAATGCGTGCTTCTTTATTCTCCACCTGTGCTCTACTCCTTATTCAATCAGTTTTGAGTTTTGAGTTTTCAGTTTTGAGTTAAAGCAGCTTGCCGGTTATCACTTGTAACTGAAAACTGAAAACCGGAAACTGAAAACTGACTTGTCACTCATCACTTTGTTGTATTGGCAGGCGAACACTGAGCGTGTTGTCCTGCTGTCGGGTTTCTCCGCCGTGCGCCGCGATAACTTTTGCGGCGAAAGACATACGCAACGCGTCGCTTCCGGCAAAAGAATGAAACGGGTCAGTCCCATTAGTTGATACACCGCGCCATTCTATGACCGCGCTCTTTGCTCCGGCGTGGTCGTCCGGGCGCAGGTGAATCATGAGAGCGCCGTTACTTTCAGGGCTGCGCAGGTTGAGCGCGCCCGCCGTGATGGTCTTTAGGGCTTCGGTCAGGGCCGCGACATCAAACTCGCCCGCGAAAGCGCCCGGCTCTGCGTGCAGGCTCAGGGTCTGGCCCGACGCATCAACGCTTGAGAGACCGTCTACGATCTTTGCCAGGTCAACGCCCGACTGGCGGCGCAAATCCAGCGGGCGACCGAAACGCACCAGCGCTGACATATCAGCCGCCGCGCGTTCGAGTCCGGCGATAAGTTTGCCGATGGTCTCCTGCTCGTCCGCTGGCCGTTCGGTCTTCTCCATACGCTTGCGCAGGAACGTGGCATAGAGTTTGAGACCGTTTAGCTGGTTCTTTAGGTCATGGACAATCTGGACGGAGGCGCGGCCCAATTCCTGGAGCGCCTGTGCGTCCTGTGACTCCGATAATAACGGCTTCATATTGCTTCCGAGCGTTTGCCTACAGGTCTCTTCCACGCCTGACAGTCGAACTTCCGGCTTAGACAGCGTGTATGGATAGAACCCAAAAGCTGCGCTTTGTTGTGTTGCGTTTCGATGCGGCATCTTAGCAAAAAAAGCCAGCGTATGCTAGTCATGCAGCACCGGACGGGCTAAAAGAGCGGTTATCAAGGGGCTTGTTCAAGTTGGAATCAACGGCGTTGGAGATGTCTTGTAATGGCTGAATCGGTCAAGCAAAATCAGAACGGCAACCTGCCGCAGACGGTCATGGTGGTCGAAGATTTTGAAGATAACCGTTTTATGATGAGGCGTTTGCTGGAAATGAGCGGCTATCGCGTGCTTGAAGCAATCAACGGTGAGGAAGCGGTCGAGGTGGCGCAGCGCGAGCGCCCAAGTCTGATTTTGATGGATTTGAGCCTGCCTCTGCTAGACGGTCTGGCGGCCACCCGTCGCATACGGCAGGTCGAAGAATTAAGACGGATTCCGATAGTGGCCGTCTCGGCACACGATACGGCGGATTTTCATGCCGACGCGCTGGCCGCCGGCTGCAACGACTATGTGACTAAGCCCATTGACTTTGACCAGCTAGAGGCGCTTCTGAGCCGCTTGCTGCCCAAGTTCTGACAGCCCCAGGCTTTTCGGTCTCCTCTCATGTCTGAAAGATTCGCAACGCTGCTTCGTGAATACGAGGGCACCATTATTCGTGCCTGGGTGGACGAAGTCTATGCGGAACGGCGTACGGAATTGCCCGCCCGTCTAGCCTTCGGCCAACTCGTGGGCCATATGCCGGAACTCTTGGAAGAATTGGCCCGACTGCTCGCTTCTGCGGCAACCGACGCCGAAATCATTGAAGCGACCAAAAGACAGCGCGCTCATCCGCAAGTCCGTTTTTATCAAGGATTGCTGTTAGACGAAGTGGCACGCGAGTTGATGCTTTTTCGTCAAGTAGTTATTGATTTTCTCTGGCGCGAGGGTTCGAGCGCCAGGCAGGGAAGTCTTTCCGAGCTACGCGATGCCCTGCGGCGTGTGAATCGTTTCGCGGACGAGATGATCGCGCAAGTAATTATTGTTTATGCTGCAAGCCTTCGCCCGCCGGTCGAGACACGCACTTCTGTGTGGCCGCCGCCGCGTCGCCGCCGGACGGATTTCCCGGAACATGATGAATGATAATGAGGCGAGAGAGGGTCACACCATTTTTGCGCAGCGTGCGCGCCAAGCTCCTGTTGATGCTGGCGCTCCTTTCTCTACCCCTGCTCGTCATCAGCCTGCTGCAACTGAACAATTACCGCCACGATCTGGATGAGCAGGCGGCGGCCATCGCGCGCATCGAAGCGGCGGCGGCGGCGGGCACGCTCACCTCCTGGCTTGAAGACCATCCGGCTTATGTCTTGCGGGCAGACATCGTTGCGCCCGCAGAGGCGCTCTCGCTCTCGGCGCGCTTGCGCCAGCACGCGGCTGTAGACAAAGACACTGCCATCGCCGTCTTCGACCCGCAGGGCCGCGTGCTGAAAAGCTCCATCGCGCACGGCCCCGTTCCCGCCGCGCTTAACTTTTCAACGCCCGTCCAACGCGCTGAATGGAATGACGGCGTTCATCGTATGACGAGCGCGAAGCGCGTAGAGCCGTTCGGGTGGAGCGTGGCGGTCGGCGTGCCTTTGGCTGAAAACACGAACGCGGGCCGCTCCATCTGGCTGCTGGCGGCGGTCTGGGCCTTAGTCCTGCTCACTTCCATCCTGCTCGGCTACTGGGCGGTCGGGCGCTTCACGAAGCCGCTGCGCAAGCTGGCGCTCTCGGCGAGCGCGATTGGTGAAGGACAACTGCACGAGCGCGCGGCGGTCGAGACGGATGATGAAGTCGGCGCTCTGGCCCAGAACTTTAACGTCATGGCGACGCACTTGCAGACCAAGTTCAGGGAGTTGCAAACGCAGGGCGCGTTTATCGAAGAGGTGTTGGACGGGTTGCCGCTTGGGCTGGTAGTGCTCGATTCGCACCTGATTGTGCAAAGGGCCAACCAGACGTTCGCGCGCTTTGTCGGGCGTGACACGGCGCAACTGGCAGGGCGCGGCCTTTACGAAGCGGCGGCAGGAGTGGCAGTCCTCTCGGACGTGATTGAAGACGTGCGGCGCACGCGCAAGCCTTTCGTCACTTATGGTCTGCCCTTAAGTCTCGTGGCGCGTGACCGCTCGACGGCGACAGAGACGGAAAACACCAGCTTCTGGGACGTAACCATCTGGCCGACGACAGAGCGCAGCGCCGTTCGCGGCGATCTCATCTTTATCCTTTCGGAAGTTTCAAAGCGCGTGCGCGCAGAGAAGCTGGCGACCGCTGCGTTTGCCGCCGAGCGCACGCGCGCCGCAGAGCTTGAAAGCGTCATCAACCAGATGAACGAAGGCGTCGTGATTATTGATCGCCAGCATCGCTATAAGATTAACCCTGCGGCGGCAGAGATCATCGGTCGCAATCCCAACGATTTCCGCGACGGGGCGGAAGCGCTCATCTCCGACATCGCATTGAGAGACCTCGACGGGCGCAAGCTTGCCCCGGAGGAGACTCCGCTCTGGCGTGCGCTCGAAGGACACGAGACTGTTTCCGGCGTGCAGTTGCAGATTCTTCACAGCGACGGAGAGAAACGCTCTGTCGCTATTTCCGCAACACCGCTGACGAGCGATGACGGACGACCGGAAGGCGCGGTCGCAGTCTTCCGCGACATCACGGAAGAGATGCAGCAGCACAGCGAACTGGTCGCGGCCTATGATCGTTTGCGCGAGCACGACCGCTTGAAGACGGCATTTGTCTCAAACATCACGCACGAGTTGCGCACGCCCCTGAACGTCATCATAGGGTTGAGCCAACTTCTAGCGCGCGACCGCCAGTTGCCGCTCGCGCCGTTGCAGGAAGAGGCAGTGATGCGTATGGAGCGCAACGCGCGTTCATTGCTCGAACTCGTCAACGACCTGCTCGACTACTCGCGCCTGGAAGCGGGCCGTACCGCGCTCCAACTTGAAAAGGTAGACGTGGCCGCGCTGATTCAAGAGATGACGGAAGACTACGAGGATGAGACCGTAGGCAAGCGCATAGAGCTCCGCGCCGAAGTCTCGCCGGAACTTGGGCAGGTCTTGACAGACCGGCACAAGCTGCAACAGGTCTTGTCAAACCTGCTCGGCAACGCCGTGAAGTTTACGACCGCCGGAACGGTGACGGTGACGGCTGCACCTCTCAACGGTGATCGCTGGTACTTGGAAGTCTCGGACACGGGCATAGGCATCTCTTCGGATGCGCTCTCCTACATCTTCGACGAGTTTCGGCAGGTAGACGACCGCCTCGCGCGTTCCTACGGCGGAACGGGTTTAGGCTTAGCCATCACGCGCAAGATCGTCGAACTGCTCGGCGGCGAGATTACGGTCGAGAGCGAGCCGCAGGCTGGCAGCCGCTTTCGCATTACCTGGCCGCGCAGCATACGGCAGCGCACCGGAACCGGCTCGCTGGTTGAGAAAAGCGTGCCCGCACCCGCTGAGAGCGGAGAGCTTCATCGCCCGCTGGCTCATAAAAAATGAGACATTGAAGTACAATCCCGCTGGAACATAGCAGGCTCGGCAGGTGTCTAAAACCCCAGGGAAAAGAGACGCACCATGTCAATCACGGAACAGAACATTAACAAGGAAGGCTCGCGCAATAGACTGCCCTTCATCATAGCTGCCGTCACCGCCGTCCTCTTGATTGCGGGTCTCATCTACTATCAACGAAACCGCCCCGCCGCTACGCCCTACGCAGGCCCGCCGCAGCAACGGCTCGAAGGAGCGTTGCGCGCCGGTTCGCCCGAATTCGAGCAGGCGATGAAGCTCATGGCGGTGGACGGCATTGAAGCCGACGAAGGCTCGCGCGTCGTCGGCGACATAGTGATGACGCTGCGCGCGACGGTACGCAATTTCACAGGGCGCGTCATCGGCGGCCTTGAGATGCGCGCGGCGGTCGTTGACCTCGAAGGCAAGCCCATCAAGGAGCGCTACGTCATCGTCGTTCCCAACGCGGCCAAGAGCATCACGGAACTCGAAAATAACAGGACGCTGCCCGTCTCCGTCACCATCGAAGGCTTCAGCAAGTCGGATGTCCGCGCCAATATCCAGATGGAAGTGACAGGCATCAAGTTCAGGTAAAAAGGCAGGAGAGAAGTCAGAAGTCGTAGCCTTTGGCGGTCTGCCATTTTTGTCATCTTCTACCAGCATCAAGTCTGCTTCAACACTGGCCGGGAAGGTAAAACTCTCGCCTGCACAGACCGATAAAATTTTGCTTGGCAGGGAATGACGCTCGTGATATATTGCGCGGCACGTGGGAGGACTCCTTTCGGAGATAGCGGTTGGGTTGGGGCGGCAAGTTTATGAGTGGCTTGCCGCCTTTTCTCTGTGCCTTCCTAGTCTGCGCGGCGCTCTTGACGGCCTGAGAATCATTCCCGCAAGTGTGAGGAGAGCGTTTCCGTGTTGGGAAACGCCGCCGCTGGCGCGAAAATGGCGATTTCAGGCGTGAGAATCGTCATTGCAAGCGACAAAATCGTCATTGCACCTGTGAAAATTAGCATTGCAAGTGTCACAACTCGCATTGCACGTGCAGGAATTGCCTTTGCACGTGTCAGAATCTTCATTGCAAGTGCGAAAACTCTCATGGCAGGCGTCAGAATGAGCATTGCAGGTGCGAGAATTGTCATTACAGGTGTCAGAATCCCTATTGCAGGTGTGAAAACATCAATTGCAGGTGTCAGAATTGCAATTACATACACTGAAAGAGCTTTCCCACACCCCTTCTTAACCCCTTAAATGCAGGAAAATCGAACACGCCGGGCATTGTCCCGGAAGCCGGATAATTTAAATCGGCTGGCGCAGGTTATCACCCATTTTCCAGCTAATCTGGAATGAGGGCGGCGACGAGAACTCTGTTGCCTGCCGTCGAAATCGGAGTATAATTCGCGCCGCTGACAAATCGTTGCCAGCCATTGGTCTCGCTTACGCTCAAAGGCGCAGCCCAGACACCTTTAGCTTCACCCGTTCAAGCTTTGAAACTCGCAATTCAAACCTTTGAACACTCACAAAAAAGGAGTCAACCTTATGAACGACGCGGATACTCGCTTCTACGAGATGTTTCTCAGCGTACATGGATTCAACACAACACAATCAGAGCGTATCCCGCCACGCACACTGGCCCACGACCTCTTCGCCAACCTGACGCGCATCATCAGTGAGTTAGACAGGCACACGGCCACGCAAGTTTCCGGCAAACGCGCGGCGCAGGAAAGTACCACGAGCAAGGCCGCCGCACGCGCCGAGCTATACTACGACCTAGACGCTATTCGTCGCACCGCACGCGCAGCGTCCTACACCATTCCCGGCCTCGAAGATAAGTTTCGTTTCTCTACGAGAATGAAAGATCAGGACTTGCTGGCGACGGCGCGAGCCTTTCTGGCCGACGCCGAACCCTACAAGGACGAATTCATCCGTCGCGGCCTGCCCGCAAACTTCTTAGACGATTTACGCGCAGACATCGCTGCCTTCGAGCAGGCCATCACGCGCAAGCTCAGGGGCAGGGAAACACACGTCACCTCAAGCGCAGCCATCGATGATTTAATCGACGAAGGCGTCCGCACCGTGCGCGAACTCGACCCCATCATGCGCAACATGTTCGCCGCCGAACCCGCCATCCTCGCCGCCTGGCTCAGCGCCATCCACGTCGAGCGCCCACCGCGCAGGTCTAAGAACAAGAAGACGCCGACGCCACCCCCGCCCCCGTCAAAGCCTTCGGCCTGACAAGCGGCGCTTTTAACCTGACTCGACTTTAACCAACAGGGGAGCGACATCAACTGTCGCTCCCTTTATCTCATCTTTAGGCTTCGACGCTCTGCCTGTCTTGAGGTTAACCAACTGTACTAAATCCTCTTCATTGATGAGATAGTCGCGTCTGTCCATCTGCGCCGGAAGCGATTAGTCGTTCATCTGCTTTTTTAATTCTTCTTTCTTCTTTTTCTCGGCCTTCAAGCGTTTCTTCTCTTCTTCTTTTCTCTTAAAGTACTCGGCGCATTCATCAGTTCTCTTTTCTTTAGGAAATACGATATTAGTCTTTCCGCGACTTGATACGTGGTCAACCAACCTCACCCAATCTATTATTCCTTCATCATTGAGAAAGAGATTGCTGAACTCTTTGACCATGCTGTTGACTTTCCCATCATAAGCGCGCTTAAACTCTTCATCGCGCGTTCGGGCCTCTTCGTCAATCGGCTTTATGATTTCACGATACATATCATCATCGCCCGATATAAAATTCCAGAAGTCTTGGCCTGCGTATTTGTAATAGCTTTTTTCCGTGTCTGAGTTCTCTTTGAAAGGCTTTCCGTCTTTCCCATATATGCAGCCGTTGATGGCAACAACCTCTCGCTCTTCTCCGCGCTCCTGTAGAAACCTCCGCGCAGCTTTGAAGTTATCCTTCATCCTATTAACTTGGTCGCTGTTACCCCAGTTGACACCGGACTTAATGCCGACGATGTAGTAGACACCTTCACGGGCAAACTCTAAATCCACACTTGGAAGTTCAGACTTGAAGCCTCCGTACAGTCTTGCCGATACGTAAATCGCAAATGCTTCGAGTTTGTTGCCGAACATGGTTTCTTCTTGTGAAGAGAGGAAGGCATCAACAATGCTACGCACTAGCTCATCCGGCGAAGCAATGTTTTTTGCTTTAAGCAAGTAAGGGTTTTTACGCCTAAGAATACCGGAAAGGCTCATGGCACAGCGCAGGTACATTAAACGTTCGTAGTAGAAAGGGGTGACAACGCTCTTGGCGAGAAAGTCGTAATAGTCCTGATACTGTTTGACGGTCGTCATATTAACTTTCTCTGCGCTGGCTCTATCATGGCTTCGCTGATGTTTCCCAGAGCAAGCTTGCGGTATTCGTCTTTCAACTCGATGCCAATAAAGCGGCGGTTGAGTTCAAGCGCAGCAACGCACGCCGTACCGCTTCCGGCAAAGGGGTCGAGCACTAGATCGTTTTCATCAGTGAAGAGTTTTATAAACCAGGAAGGTAGTTCCTTTGGGAAAGCCGCGCTGTGGTTCTTATTGCTGCACTCTGTTGCGAGATGTAGGACGTTTGAAGGATAAGCCATCTCTCTACCGAGCCAATTAGCGATGTTCTTGCCGAAGCCACTACCCGCTTGTGAATTGAATCTTCTGCTGTCATTCTCGCTCAACTTCTTGAGACGGGTCTTAGCCCAATCGCCCGTGGGGACCATCACAGCCTCCTGGTTCATCTTAAACTTCTTCTGTTTAGTGAAATGTAGACATCGCTCCCAGGAATCACGGAAGCGGTTGGGCCACTTACCGGGCGCGCAATTCTTTTTATGCCACAGGTATTCTTCAGTCCACAGCCAGCCTTGCTTTCTGAGGGCAATAATCAATTCGAGGACATATGTGTGCCTCTCTCCGTTAACCACTTTCTCTTTGATGTTGAGAACAAAAGAGCCATCGTCTTTCAAGACTCGCTTCAACTGATTAGCGACGGGCAGAAACCACTCTACGTATTTATCGGGGTGAATGCCGCCGTAAGAACTCTTGCGGCTGTCGGCGTAAGGTGGTGACGTAACAATTAAATTAACAGAAGCTTCTGACATCTCCGGCAACACTTGTAGACAGTCGCCGTCTTGTATCGTGTCAACAAAATCTTTTGTAGCCATCAGGTTATTGTTCTTTTACGAATCGTGCCACAAGTGTAACTACTGGAGAGCCTGCATTGAGCGGTCGCTATTTCTTTCCACCCTTCTTACTCACCTTTTGAACTCTCAGCTTTAGCCTTTTGCGGTCTGCCTTTAATAGCATAGGCAAGTAACACAAGAGGAAACCACCCGCCCACTCTTGTCGGCGCACCATAGACATGCAAACAGTGTCTCTTACTACTTGCTGCCTTTCTTGCTGGGCTGAACGCTGGCCTTACCGTCCTTGCCGCTGGCTTTGGGCTTGGACTCAGGTTTATCGGCTCCCATATTGACGATGAGGCCCAGTTTTTTCGCTCGCTCTTTCCATTTCTCAGTCGCTTTATCTTCAATCATTGCTTGCTACCTTTCTTCTTAGTGACAACTACTTGGGCGTCTTTTCGGCTCTGCTTCTCATCTGTAGGCTGCGGCGTTCTACTGTTGAGATAGCTTATTCAGGAATAAGCGAGGATGCAAGTCTAGTGTCTATTGACGATTCGCGGACTACTTCTGCCTTCTTACGGTCACGCCCGGCGGCGGTCGAAACTCGAAGGCTGCGGCGGGCGCGACGAAGTTTTCCTGTACGTTCGTTAAGGTCACTTCCGAGATTGCGCCCGCGTCGTCTATCAGGCGCACTTTCGAGATTCTTCCGTCCGCAAAGACCTCCAGCATAATTTCGCGCAAGCCTCCGGCTGGCCCGCGTGGGACGAGCCGTAGCTCCTGCGTCTGCGACCACCAGCCTTCCTGATTCGTGAGCGTGATGGAGCGAAACTGCCTGCGCAGATTCGATTGGCCCAGCAGGAAGAGGAAAGGGAAACGCGCGTCCGCCACAGACGCCGCATCAGCGCGGACTGCTTCGCGGTCTGCGGGCACGTAGAACCAGACCTCCCGGCCATTGACGATGAAAAGCTTTCCGGGCTTCGGGTCGTACTCCCAACGCATACGGCGCGGGCGCTGCAAAAAGAGACGACCGCGCTCGCGCCGCTCGCGCGTGCCCGGCGCGCGGTAAGTCTGCTCAAACTCGGCAGCCAGCCCGCGCATCCGTCCATAACGCGTCTCAAGCAGGTTAATCAGGCGGTCAACTTCGCTCTGGCGGACGAAAGCAACGGGGGTAAAGGCGAAAAGGGGAAGAGGGGAAAGGATGAAAGACAAAAGGCAGGCCATGAACGCGTTTGCTGTTTCAAGTCTGCCCCTTTCGCCTCTTCCCCTTTTCACCTTTTACCCCTTCATTATTCTTCCGTAGTTTCGCGGACGAACAACTCTTCTAAGGATTGGCGGACGGGCTGCACGGAGACTAGACGGCCTCCCGCCTGTCGGAGCGCTCGGAGTGCAAGGTCTACGTCGCGTTCGTCTGCGACTTCGATGCGCGCTCCGGCGGCGGTCTGCGTAATGTGTGCGTCTTTGAGGACGGGCAACGCCTGAAGAATGCTCTCGGCGTTTGTCCCCGCCGCCAGAATCTCTACGCGTCCGCTCTCGCCCGCGCGCTCGCGCAATTCTTCAAGTCGTCCCATCTCGGCCAGCCGCCCGCGCCGCATAATCGCCACGCGGTCGCAGAGCACTTCTATGTCTGAGAGAATGTGCGAGCACATGAAGACGGTCTTGCCGCGTGCGCGCAAATTGGCGATGAGGTCGCGCACCTCCCGGCGTCCGACCGGATCAAGGCCGCTCATCGGCTCATCCAGAAAGATAATTTCGGGGTCGTTGATAATCGCCTGTGCGAGTCCGACGCGCTGCAACATGCCCTTCGAGAATTTACGCAACTGCTTATCCCAACTCTTCTCCTCAAGCCGCACGCTTGCCAGCAAGTCTGCCGTGCGCCGCCTGCGCTCGGTCTTGCTATAGCCAAACAACTCTGCGAAGTATTCCAACAATTCACGCGCCGTCAGGTAATCGTAGAAGTAAGGGTTTTCCGGCAAATAGCCGATGCGCGCGTGCACCTGAACGTCGTTGATGTCCTGGCCCAGGATGCGAGCGCGCCCTTCGGTCGGATAAATGAGACGCATCAAAAGCTTCAGCGTCGTCGTCTTGCCCGCGCCGTTTGCGCCCAGAAAGCCGAAGATTTCTCCGCCCTCGACAGACAAAGACAGGCCATCGAGCGCACGCACCTTACGCTTGCGCCAGAAGCCCACTTCGTAATCCTTCGTCAGATTTTCGATTTCGACAACGGCAGACATGGCAATTAAACTATGAACGCGGAACGCGGAACGATGAATAAAAGATGGCGGATTTACAGTTCATCGTTCATCGTTGCGGCGTTCATCCTTTCATTTGTATGGAACATTGGAATCTCTACTGAGGTCAACGTCGCAGCCGTTGTTGATGAGCAGGTAAGCCGTGTCTGCCGGGTCCAGCGGTGCGCCCGTTGAATCGAGCCGGAGACGCGAACCATCTGGCAGACGTGCGGCGCTCAATTGCTGCGAGACCTCTCTCCAATTTGCGGCGCAGCGGCCATGACGCGCTTTGAACTCTTCGAGCACACGACGAATCGCGTCGCGCTCATCGAAGGAAGCAACCTGTAGGATACGTCGCGCGGCCAACTCCTTGACCTGCTCGTCGTCTGCCTCATTCATCATTCGCTTATACATCTCGCGGGCCAACGCACGGCTGCCGCCCTCTGCTTCCATACGCGCGCTCATCTGCTCCATCCACGGCGGCACGCCCGGAACGCGTGCCCCTTCGGCATAGACTGCGCTCGCCGTCTTAAAATCATTGC
The DNA here is from genome assembly GCA_036387475.1 of Pyrinomonadaceae bacterium. Classification (GTDB taxonomy): domain Bacteria; phylum Acidobacteriota; class Blastocatellia; order Pyrinomonadales; family Pyrinomonadaceae; genus DASVTR01. The sequence continues at coordinate 555,623 of DASVTR010000016.1, forward strand.
GCCGCCAGTAGATGTAGCCCAGATATTGATGAAAGCGCCAGTGCGTCGGATTATTCGCCAGCCCTTTTCGCAAGAGCTTGATGGCCTCCTCGTCGTTGATGGCGGGAAGCACGACGCCGCCGTATTCGTAGGCGGCCATGAATTGCGGGTCGAGCGTGGTCGCCGTGTCGAGCAGCGGATAGAGCAGGTTTAGATTGAGCGACTTCATATCGTCAATCTGTACCTGACCCGGATGGTTGACAATCTTGCGCCCGACGTATTGCAACGCGCGCATCCAGTACCAATCGGCGACGAGGCCGCTGAAGCCAAGGCTCATGCGCTTGGCCGCAGCGCCCGTCACGTAAAGTTTTTCTTCTTCCAACGCCGCATCTACGGGCGGGCGATGCTCTTCAATCCAACGACTCACGATGACGACGCAACCTAATCCGAGCAGCATGACGAGCACGAGCACAACGCTCTGCCGTCGCGCTCGCGCGCGAACTTTTTCATGTGTGCTGTGCTGCGCCTGTGTGCTCACTTGAAATTCCGCCGGTTGAAAATCAGGGTCGCCGCCGCCAGCAGCACTGTGATGTAGAGAAGCGCGTAGAGCAGCGCTGCCGCAATCATCGCGGGCGTCGGAGGCTGGCCGTGCGCCGCAGGTGTAATGTAGCTGTAGTTGGCTAAGTTGGGCAGCAGGTAAAAGAGAGCGGCGAAGAACCAGCGTGCGCTTTGCGTGCCCATCGAAGCCGCAAAGGTTTTAAGGTCGGCGCTGAAGTGTCCGATGATGAAGACAAAGAAGGTCAGCAGCGCCGAAAGAGCGGGCGAAGAGAACGAAGAGAACAGGAGCGCGACGGCTGTCAGAATCATCAACTCGACGTAGATGAGCAACACCGCGGGCCAGATGCTCAGCGCAAGCCGAGGGCCGCCGCCGACATACAGTAAAGCGAGCGAGACGCCAGCGCCCATCACCAGCACGTTGACCAGCAGCGTCAGGCAGAGGCCAAGGTATTTGCCAATTAAAAATTCGCCGCGCCCGACGGGTTTGGCGAAAATCGCGTAGATGGTTCGCCGCTCGATCTCTTTATAGACAAGGCCAACGCCGACGAAGATGCTGATGAACGCCCCGAAGAGCAGCATCGCGCTCAGGCCCAGGTCAATAATAATCTTCGATTCCTGCGCCGCCGACAATTCCCCTAGAAAGATTGCGCCAACGGTGAGCAGCAGCACGAAGAGCACGAGGTTATAAAGCACGCGGTCGCGCACCGCCTCACGAAAAGCGTTGCGCGCAATCGTCGCGATGCGTCGCACGGTACTCGCGCGTCCGCCCCCGTTCAAACTCTCAGCCTGCTCCTCGGCGACACTCGTCGCAGGGGCCACGCCCTCCGCCATCTCAACTGTTCCTCTTGTCATCTCAATCTCGAAATGCTTCGCGGAGATGATACTCATGCCGTCTTCTTTTTCGCAAACATCTTATCCCGGACAAACTGTTGACGAAGAACCAACGCGTGATTAAAAAAATTGCGGGGGCGAAGCTTTCACTTCGGCCCCGCAAGGTGTGGGTTCAGATTGCTGAACGGTGAGTCTTAGTTGCCGATGACATCAGCAGCATCAACTTCGGCTCTGGTGGCGAAAGCCGTGCCGAGGTTCGCACCGTTGGCACCGCCCGTGTCGCCGCGCAGCACGCCGTCTTCTTCGATACCGAAGCGGCGCGTGCCGGTCTGCATGATGGTCTGCGAGCCGTTGGCAGGCGTCGCGGTCGCAAAGAACGTAGCCATCACAGCCGGCGGCCCAACTGCACGAGCGGTCGTCGTGATAGCGTAGAAGTAGCCGCTCTTGGCGGTCGCGGCGTTGACAGCGTTTGAAAGCACACCGTCAATCAGATTCTGGCCGCCAGCGACGCCGCCCGGACGGGTGGCATCAGGGCCGAGCACGGCAAGCGCTCCGTAGTTGCCGCCGCCAGCCGTTGACTGGTAAGTGGCTTCCGAACTGTGGATGGTGCGGAGGGACTGCTGAGCCGAACCTTCGTTGGCAGCACGGCGGGAAGCGAGGAGGTTAGGGATGGCGATGGCGGCGATGATGCCGATAATCGCAACGACGATCAGAAGTTCGATGAGAGAGAAGCCTTTCTGGCCTTTAGTCTGTTGCATTTCTTTCAGGTGCTCCTTAAGCAAGGGGTGAATATTTGGGTTGTGTTTCGCGCCATCGGCTCGTCGTCTCTGTAGATCGCTGCCGCGCTCTAGCGCGATGTGTCACTACAGGCTCTTTACAAACGTCGTGCCGCAGTTCGTGAAATATCGAAAAGATGAGAAAACACAGCCGAAACGCTCGAAAAAAAATCTTTTGCCCCTTTCGCCCCACGCAATCTGAGGAGACGTTTGGAAGGGTAAATGACAAAATCCGGCAGTCGCCTGGTGACGCTTTTCGTCAACCAAACGCGAGGAAGACACTTTGTGACGGGTGGGAAATCAGGTGGGAAGCAATTGCTGGCGGCCTTAGTCCATCGGCGAGCTATTGATGGTCGCGGGCGCGCCCTGTTCAAAGCGCATCACGCCGCTGGCGTCAATCATGTAATGCAGCCAGCGGGCGGGAGAAGACGCGGGGGTGGCATTGGCCCTGTAATAGATTCTGGCGTCGCCGCCGAGCGCAGGGTCGCCAAGCGTAATCGCAAAATTATAATCGCCCTTGAGACCCGCTCTGAGGCTGGGGTCTGCAATATAATTAGCGTTGCCGAGTGTTGCGAGGTCGCCGTAAACACCGCTGGCCGTCCGGTACGAAGCCTGACTTGAGTAGATAACGCGCAGCGAACTGACCGCCGAAGCCCCGTGCGCCGCCTGCTTGGCCTGCATCATATAGGGAATCGCTATCGCCGCGATAATCCCTATGCAGGTGATGACGATGAGAAGTTCAACCAGGGAGAATCCGCGCTGTTGTGGGGAATGTGGTTGCATAAGATTCGTTGATTAACCGACTCCTCGTCAAAGATTGGTATTCGGCACAGACCGATCTCAGCCGGTCATCCTGCAATGCACATGCCAGAATGAACGGTCAGCCTGACCAGAGCTACGGTTGACCGCACGCGCAGGGTCGAAACTAAACGCCGAGCTTCACCTGGGCCAACGTCCGATTATTGATGGGATTGAAGCTTCCTCGCCGCGCATTTGGAAGTGTTTTAGAATGGCGGGCTGTAACGCCGAAGCGTCTATCACCTTCGCCGAGCTTTACGATTCAAAGCTGCTGTTCCCGAACAGCGCGTCTCCTTAGCGTCGAGGCCAGCGGGTTAGCAAAACAAGACTTTTCATCTTTACCCGCCTCACCTCTCTTAGTGCTCATTTCATCTGTTACTTAGTAAGAATGCGTTTGTGCGACAGGCGGTTTCTTACGCGCATGAATCTGTCTTCAGCGCAGCGCTGTAATTACTAGCCACGCGGCATTGTCCGAAACATCAACTGCTCTCAAACGGCGTCGGGTCTTATCTAATAGACACGCAGGCTGGTCATGGTTGCGGTCGGGCAATTGCCTTCTTCACTTGAAAGGAAATAACCTTAATGAATAATACGAGATGCCCCTTCAAACTTCTGCCCGGGTTGGTTCTGGCCTTTTTGTTTGGCTGTCTGGTTGTGCCGGATTGCGCCGCGCAGGCCGCAGGGACATGCGATACTCCAAGCTTCGGCCAGCCGCCCATCAGCTTATCTGCCGAATTAAGGCAGGCAACCGACCGGAGCTATTTCAATTGAACGAACGCCAGTAGGAATAAGTCCTCGGCCCGCTCCGCAACTAAGATGCGGGTCGAGGACTTGTCCCTACTACTTTGCGTTCGACAAATTGAAAACTGCCCTGGTCGCTCCAGCTTATTCGGCTGCGCTGCGCGCTGAAGAATCGCGCAGTTGTGCGGTCAGATTACGAATGCCGTGCTTGTCCAGCAGGTGACGTAGGGAGCGTACGGAGAGGCGCAGTAATTCGGCAGCGCGCGTCTGGTTGCCGCCCGTGCGGTGCAGGGCTTCGAGCAGATAAGTCTTTTCCAGATGCTCAAGGTGAGCGCTGATGTTGAGACCTTCTTCTGGCAAATCGAAGATGGAGGCGATGCGCCCCGGATTGTAGTTGGTGATTTGTTCGGGCAAGCGTTCGGGCTGAATCGCGTCTGTGCGTTCGAGCGCGACGGCGCGTTCAATCGTGTGCTCCAACTCGCGCACGTTGCCGGGCCAGGAGTAGCCCTCCAGAAGACTCAGAGCTTTGTCAGAGATATTGAGCGAGCGTCCTGTCAGCGCACAGAATTTGGCGACGAAGTGGTCGGCCAGTTGCTTTACGTCTTCGCTTCTCTCGCGCAAAGGTGGCAGTTCGATGGGAATGACGGAGATACGGTAAAAGAGGTCTTCACGAAAAGAGCCGTCTTTGACCATCGCTGATAAATCGCGGTTGGTCGCGGCGATGACGCGCGTGTCTATCTCTATCTCCTGATGCGCGCCGACGGGACGCACCTTTCGCTCTTGCAAGACGCGCAGGAGTTTCACCTGCATGGCCGAAGACATCTCTCCGATTTCGTCAAGAAAGATAGTGCCGCGATGCGCGGCTTCAAAGAGTCCTTTGCGGTTGGCGTTCGCTCCCGTAAATGCTCCCTTGACGTAGCCGAAGAGTTCGGATTCGAGCAGCGTTTCCGTAAACGCGCCGCAGTTGATTGAGACGAAGGGCTTTTCTGCGCGCGGGCTTAAGTCGTGTATGGCGCGCGCGACCAGTTCTTTTCCCGTCCCCGACTCGCCCGTGACGAGCACGGTCGATTGGACGCTGGCGACCGTCTCGATCATCTGGTAGACGGCCTGCATCTTTTCGGAGCGACCGATGATATTGCCGAGGTTGCCGCGCTCGCGTTGCTCTTTGATGAGCAGTTCGACTTCCGTCTTGAGTTGTTCGTTTTCCTGCTTGAGCGCCAGCTTTTCGAGAATCTTCGAGACGAGAATCTTCATCTCTTCGATGTCGAAGGGTTTTTGGATAAAGTCGTCAGCGCCGAGCTTGAAAGCCTCGCGCGCCGTCTCGACAGTGGCAAAGGCAGTCATCATCACGACGGCCACGTCCGGCAACAGCGCACGCGCAGCGCTCAGGAGTTCGATGCCACCCATGTCCGGCATCTTCACGTCGGAGATAATCAACTCAGCCGGTTCTTCATTCAGCAATTCCAGCGCCCGGCGTCCGTTCTCGGCGGCGCGCACGCGATGGCCCACGCGCTCAAAGACAATCGTCAAGAGCTGCCGCATACCCTGTTCGTCGTCAACGATGAGAAGGTTGGACATAACTCAACTGCGAATCCAGAAGTCAGAATCCAGAATCCAGAATAACTGTGGTGTATTTTTCCAGCAACTTGCTGACTTCTTCAAGCTGCGGCAATAGTTGTTGATTATCACCATAGCCGAGGTCTTTTGCCAGTATCAAATAATAACGACACTCTTCAAGCGAACCTTGCGCGCTGTTCAAGAACCGAGCTTTGTCGGCCTTCCCCGTTTTCTTAAATCCTTCAGCGATGTTAGCCGGAATAGAAACGGCGGCACGTCGTAATTGAGATGTTAAGCTATAAACTTCTTTTTGTGGAAAGTAATCGCTGTAATGATAAACCGCCAGCACGAATTGATGCGCTTTCTGCCAGACAATCAAGTCCTGAAAAGTTTTCGCTGGCGCTCTTTCCATCTTCAATCAATCCCATCGAGAGAAACGAATATAAATAAAAATGGTTGCCGCCTTATCCCTCCTGACTCCTGACTCCTGACTCCTGACTTCTGCTTTCCGATGGCAACTCGATGGCAATGGTCGTGCCCTGTCCTTCGCGGCTGCGAACGTTGATTGTACCACCATGATCGCGGATGATTTGATAGACGATGGAGAGGCCGAGGCCCGTGCCGCCGGTGGTCGAAGAGAACGGCTCGAAGAGGTGCTCGACCTGTTCGGGCGTCATACCGCGCCCGGTGTCGGTGAAGGTGATACGCAGACGGCCCGGCGACGTACGGCGCAACTCGGCGCGCAGAGTTCCGCCTCCGTCCATTGCTTGCATGGCGTTGCGCGCGAGATTCCAGAAGACCTGCCGAAGCTGTGCGGCGTCGGCCTGCGTCATCACGGGGTCTTCGGGTAAGTCCTCTTCCAATTTGTGATCCTCGCGCATCTCAGGACTGTGACGCAGGAGCGTGAAGGTCTCGTGCAGCAGTTCGCGTATGTCCACGCTGTTGAGTACGTGCGAGCGCTGTCGAGCATAGGTCAGATAGTCTGTGATGATGCGATTCAGTCGGTCTGATTCACGCAGGATGATTCCCATTAACTCGGCCTGCGACGAATCTCCTGTCATCTCAGAGCGCAAGACCTGAATTGAGCCGCGCATGGCTGCCAGAGGGTTTCTGATTTCGTGTGCGATGGAAGCTGCGACGCGCCCAACCGCCGCGAGACGGTCTTGCCTGCGCGAAGTGTCTTCGAGGGCGCGCACTTCCGTCAAATCCTGAAAGGTAATGACGAAGCCTGTCTGCTCGCCGGATTCGGTCGAGAGCGGAAAGATGCTGAAGCCCAGACGGCGTATGTGTCCTTCGGGCGTCAGGCAATCGGCTTCAAAGCGCGGGCTAGTGTCGCCCGCTTCCGCCGCGCGCATGGAATCCTCCATGCGTTGCGATAGCTCGCCGAAGAGAATCGAAGCCTCTTTGCCATGAATATCCGTCGCACCGTAACCCGTAATCTCCTCAGCCGCCGCGTTGAAGGTGTAGATACGACCGTGCAGGTCTGTCGTGACGACGCCTGAGCGAATTGATTCGACGATGCGTTCATGCAGTGCACGGAGGTTCGCCAGCGTTTGCGTCGTCGCTATCAACTCCACGTCCGAGCGCGATTGTCGTTCGGCTAGACGCGCTGCTAGTAGTCCGACGACCAGAAACGCGATGTCATTGAGTCCGATGGCCTGCACGGCGTCAATGGTGTTGGATTCGGCGAGGTTGCGTGAGTAAGGAGACATGACGCCGATGGTGATGGCGATGGTCGTCAGCGTGAAGGCCAGCGCGCAGCCCGCCGCCGAAACGAGAGCGCCGCGCGGGCCAAGGAAGATGCTGGCGACAGAGATGATGATGATGTAGAGGGCCGCATACGGCGAATGCAAATCGCCCGTCACCCAGACGAGCCACGTGACCAGCAGCGCGTCTATAAATATCTGCCCGCCAGCTTGAAGCCGCAGCCGCCCGAAGAAACGCAGGCTCACGGCATAGCAGAGCGAGAGCAGCACGACGACCACGAAGATCATCAGCGAGCCGCGTCCAGTTGTGCCCAACTGCTCGCGCGACCACTGCGCGCCCGCCAGCAGCCAGAGCACGACGGCGAAGGCGAGCCGCCCCATGACGAGCCACCACAGCCGCTGGCCGAACACGCCGTTGCGCCCTACTCTACGCACGCTATTCAACATCGCATCCAAGCGTATCACACAGAACGCAACGGGCGGCAGAAATTCATCGGGAAAGTAAAAAGGAGAAGCAAAACGGCGCGCGTGCGGGTCTGCATTGAAGTTGTACGGGGAGACGCGAGAGTTGTGCCCCAGCGCACAGACATTATGTGAGGATGCACAGACTCTATGAGTGGGCGCATAGCTCTTGTGAGTGGGCGCACAGAAGTTAGGAGTGGGCGCACAGACTCTATGCGAGGACTCACAAAGGTTGTGAGTGGGCGCACAGCTTCCGTGTGTCCACTCCTAGAAGCTGTGCGCCCACTCCCAGCTCTCATGCGCCCACTCACAAACCCTGTGCGTCCACTCACAAGAGTTGTGCGCCCACTCACAAGAGCTATGCGTGAGAGCATAACTCCTGTGCAGGTCGCTGTTATCTGCCTAAACTGCTGATTTAGAAGTGATTACTGCTTCGCCGGGGTCGGTTCTTTAAATTTGCCGTAGAATTGATAAGAGGCACGCGGGCCGAAGATTTGCAGCTTCCAATTGTCGAACACTTCGGCGCTCGTGCAGCTATTACCACGGCCCTGAAAAACGAGCCGAAACTTCGTCTGCGGCGAATTGCCTTTCTTGAAAACCCCTGTTCCCGTGACCGGGCCGCTCAAGCGCCATTCTTTGTACAGCAATGGCCCGCCGCCGCCGCTCTGCTGCCCGTCGTTGATGTCTGCGGCGAATTCGACTATCGAGGCCGGAAGAGTAAACGAGAGCGTGCCTGTCCGCCCCGCTTTGTCTTTAAAGTTCAAGGCCCAACGGCGCTGCCGCTTCGTCAGCGAGAAAGCATATTCTTCGGCGGGATTGCTGACCCCTTCAAGCATGTCTTCTCCCGCGTCTGTCATGTACGTATTGGCGACCGCATCAAACCGCAGTCGGTTAATTTCCGTCATCTCATATTCGTCGATGCGGTCAGTCCGCTCATACCAGACGCCCGGTTCTGAACAACACGCGCACGCGGCGTTAGCATCAGCATTCTCGGCAGGCCACAACAGCAACACCGACAACAGCACCAACACAACTGCGCCAGCGCAGACTTTCAGCAAACGATTCGAAGCTTTAACATTCATAACAATCCCTCCATGATAAGAAACTATGAACGCGGAACGCGGAACGATGAATGAAAGACAAGCTGTTCTTTATTCATCGTTCATCGTTCCGCGTTCATCGTTACCTTTCTATCTCCATTCGTCAATCAATGAGGCGACGAGGCCCGTCCAGCCCGTTTGGTGTGAAGCTCCGAGGCCCTTGCCTGTGTCGCCGTGAAAGTATTCATAGAAGAGTAGCAGGTCGCGCCAGTGTGGGTCGTCCTGAAACTTTAGAGTGTCGCCGTAAACGGGTCTTTTGTTCTCACGGTCGCGCGTGTAGAGTGAGATTAATCGGTCTGCAAAACCAGCGGCCATCTCTTTGAGCGTCACGTGACCTTCGCCCGCGACCGGGCTTTCGATTGTGAACAGCGGGCCGTAAGCCGTGCCGAGCTTGCGCAGCGCTTCAATCATCATGAACGTCGTCGGAAACCAGATTGGCCCACGCCAGTTGGAGTTGCCGCCCTTGAGCATCTCAAGGCTTTCGGCTGGCTCATAAGATACCTGGCTGCCGCCGAAGACGAAGGGATGATGCTCGTGATACTTGGACAAACTACGCAAGCCGTAAGGCGCGCGAAACTCTTCAGGATTCCAGGTACGTTCCAACAAATGGCGCATCTGTTCCGGGTCTACGATGGCGAGCACATGCACGCGCTTTCCGTCTTCGCGCTCGACGGTCGTCACGCATTTCTGCACAAGGTCTTGTCTATTCTTGAGAAACCAGTGGAGGTTGGAACGAAACTCCGGGAAAGGCTCAATCCAATCTTCCTCAAGCCGCTCGACGGCGTAGAGCGGAATCAGCCCGACAAGAGAGCGCACGCGAAACTCGTGAAACGTCCCATCGGGCAGGCGCAGCACGTCATAGAAGAAACCATCGCGCTCGTCGAAGAGTTGATAATCACGCCCGCCCATGTGCTTCATCGCCGCGCCGACGTAGACGTAGTGCTGGAAAAACTTTGTGGCGAGCGCTTCATACACCTTGTTCTCTTTCGCTAGTTCCAACGCAATCCGCATCAGGTTCAGGCAGAACATCCCCATCCAGCCGGTCGCGTCAGATTGTTCGAGCCGCGCTCCCTGCGGTAGAGCGTGGCTGCGGTCAAGCACAGTGATGTTGTCTAAGCCCAAGAATCCGCCCTCGAAGATATTGTTGCCTTCGTCGTCTACCTTGTTGACCCACCAATTGAAATTGAGCAAGAGCTTGTGAAAGCATTGTTCGAGGAAAGAGCGGTCGCCCACGCCACGCCGAATCCTGTCCATGTTGTAAACGCGCCAGACGGCCCACGCGTGCACGGGCGGATTGAGGTCTGAGAATTCCCACTCGTAGGCCGGAATCTGCCCGTTCGGATGCTGAAACTGCTCGAAGAGCAAGAGCCAGAGTTGCTGCTTCGCAAACTCTGCATCGACGAGCGCCAGCGGCACACAGTGAAACGCCAAATCCCAAGCCGCAAACCACGGATATTCCCACTTGTCCGGCATCGAAAGCACGCGCATCGAATTCAAATGCTGCCAGCGCGTATTGCGCCCGCGCCTGCGCGATGCAGGCGGCGTCCAACCTGGATTATCACCACTGAGCCAGACATCAACGTCGTAGAGATAAATCTGCTTGCTCCACAGCATGCCAGCGAGCGCCTGCCGCTGAATCAAACGCTCGTCTGCTGAAGCCTCCGGCGGGTGAATCGTCTCGTAAAACTCGTCTGCCTCACGCCGCCGCGTTTCTATGATTTCATCAATTTCTGCGAGCGGTTGGGCCAACACCTTATCCGTCAGGCGCAAGCGGATAACCATTGAGCCGCCCGCCGGAATCATCCTGCCCGCATAGTGGAAGCAGGCTTTCGTTCCCACGGCTTGCGGATTGACGCATGGCTCACCATTTATGACGTAGCGATGAAAGGCATCCTTCACATAAGGCTTGCGGCTTACGGCCTCCGCTCCCCAGACGCGCGGCGCGTTCGTCTCGTTATCTGTAAACAACAACTCGCCGCCCGCCTCGCCGTACAGGTAGCGTGGGCCAACGTAATACTCAAACGGCAGGTTCGATAGTTTTTCCGCATTAGCATCTGTTGCTTCAAGGCTCTTGTAGCCGTCACCGCTTGGGCCAACGCGAATTGACGGCTCAGGCTTAGCCTCCGCACCCCACGCCCAGGTGTTGCGAAACCAGAGTTGCGGCAGGACGTGTAGGGCTGCGGCCTCCGGCCCGCGATTAAACGCTTCGACGCGAATGCAAATGTCTTCCGGGTCGGCCTTCGCGTATTCCACGAAGACATCAAAGTAGCGGTCTTCGTCAAAGACGCCCGTATCAATCAATTCGTACTCCGAGCTTCCAGCAACCCCGCGCCGCCTACGGTTCTCTTCTATCAACTGCACGTAAGGAAACTCGCTTTGCGGATACTTGTACAGATATTTCATGTACGAATGCGTCGGCGTCGAATCGAGATAAAAGTAATACTCTTTAACGTCCTCGCCATGATTCGCTTCACCGGGCACAAGCCCGTAGAGCCGCTCTTTCAAGATCGCGTCGCGTCCGTTCCAAAGAGCGAGCGCAAAGATGAGCACTTGATAACGGTCACAAATCGCCGCCAATCCATCCTCGCCCCAGCGATACGCCTTCGAGCGCGCCAGATCGTGCGGAAAATAGTCCCACGCCGCGCCGTCCGCACTGTAATCCTCGCGCACAGTCCCCCACGCACGCTCCGACACGTACGGCCCCCACCTGCGCCACGGCACGAGCGGCTTCTTCCAAGGCGCATCGAGCGGCGCGAAGCCTTCTTGTAGCCTCTCCTGTTCTTTGGTCATAAGGTTAGGGGGTTTAAGAGACTAGCCCGGTTCGGCGTTGGGGCTTTTAGATTGCTTTGGCGTAGATGTCTTTCAATGCCAAACGGCAGTTAACAGACGGCAAGTCAAGACTTTCATCTATGGCTGCTACCTTCGTATAGCGCCAGCTATTGTCGGGCTGCCTGACAAACTTTTCCAACACCTGTTCGTCCTGCGCGACGAGCACATATTCCTGTAAAGACTCAATCTGCTGGTATGACTGAAACTTCTTGCCGCGATCATAAGCGGCCGTGCTGTCCGACAATACTTCCACAATCAAAACAGGATTGAGAATAACGTCCCTGTGTTTATCTGCGAATTGAGTTTCCCCGAAGACGACTGAAACATCCGGGTAATGGAACTTTCTTGAACCCGGCTCTCTCACCTTCATATCGCTGGGATAAACCTTGCATGGAGTGTTTCTGAGTTGAACATTCAACTCGGTAACGATATTCCCGGTAATCAGATTATGAGCTTCGCTCCCGCCAGCCATCTGATACATTACACCATCAACGTATTCACTTTTGTATTCAGCCTGGCGCTCGACAGTTAAATACTCTTCGGGAGTTAGATAATAAGTTGGCTGCGTTGACATCAGTCCTATCCTATCAAAGTTAATAATGCTTTGCCTGTCTATTACTATATCTCATTGCTCTTCCTTTGAATTATCGAGTTGAGATAATTTTTCGACGCGTTGCTGATGCCGACCGCCCGCAAACGCCGTCGACATGAAGACGCGCACCATCGTTGCGGCCAGAGCGGGTTCGATAAAGCGCGCGCCGAAGCAGAGGACGTTGGCGTCGTTGTGCTCGCGTGCAAGGCGTGCTGTCTCTTCGTTCCAGCAAAGGGCTGCGCGCACGCCCGCGATTTTATTGGCGGCCATCGAAATGCCTATGCCGGAGCCGCAGATCAGGACGCCGCGCTCGACTTCACCGCTGGCGATTGCGCGACCGACCGCCGCGCCGAAATCCGGGTAATCGACGCTCTCTGCGCTATGCGCGCCCGCGTCTACGACTTCCATGCCGAGCGCTTCCAACTCGCGCTTCGCCAATTCCTTCGCTTCGTAACCGGCGTGATCGCTGCCGATGGCAACCTTGCGCTCTTTCAACATCAGCGGCCTTGCCTCCCTGAGTCGGTTTTAAGTGACGACGAATTGCTTGTAGTGGTTGAAGCGCTCAAGAATACGGATGACGTATGTGACCGGCTCTATGCCGCGACAGAAGCCGTATTTGACGACGGGGTCATCCGAGTATTGCGACTTAGACAGTTGCAACAGCCAGTAGGAAACATCGTTCCACACTTGCGGATTGCCGCCGTACTTCTCAGTCAAGCGCTGCGCGTCCTCCACATGCCCCGCCCCGCAATTGTACGAGGCGAGGATAAACTTTAATCGCTCCGTTTCGTCCGGTATTTTGCGCCAATACCGGGTCAGCCAGTTCAGGAATTTGACTGCGCCGCGCACGTTGTCTTCCGGGTCCTGGGAATTCTTCACGCCATACTCGCGCGCCGTCGCGGGCATCAATTGCAGAAGACCGCTCGCGCCCGCCCATGAGCGCGCGGCGGGTTTGAAGCGCGACTCCTGAAAAGTCTGCGCAGCGAGCAGCCGCCAGTCCCAGTTTAACTCCGGCGAATAGCGTTTCAAGAGCGGGTCATACTGTGAGAGCTTGCCCGTCACGGAAGTTAGATACTCGCTCTCGACGCGCTCTTTATAGCTTTTACGGTCTGTGAAATACTTTTTATAAAGCCTGTCGAAAAGCGAGCCGTTCTTCTTCTCAGCTATCCAGCGGTTTAACTCCTCTTGCAGCCCGCGAGCGTTTTTCCTGACGGCCCAGGCGACCTTGTGTGAAGCGCCGACGATGGGACGGATTTTGATGTTGGTATAATGCGCTTCCTTTAGCTCGGCCAGATTGTCCTGCACGACCGTATATTCGACATCACCTTTGGCGACTTTGGCGACCAGCGCTTCCTCGTCAGCGCCGCCGCCGATCTCGACCACGTTTATGTCGCCTGAGATTTCGTCTGCCAACTCGATGAGCGTTCTTTTATAAGCAGACCCTTCAGGCAATGTGACTTGTTCTCCGGCCAACTGCGCGGGCCGCTCGATGAGCCGCGCGCTTATCATCACAGAGTCGTCGGCCTTGCTCATCACAGATTCACCGGCCTTAGCATCTGTCGGCTCGGATTTGATTTCGGTCTTGGCAGGCTCGGTTAATTGCGTCGCTTTGTCGGGCGGCGCTTTCTGCTGTACGAGCGCCGGCTCCGTACGATAAAGGGCGTTGGTGAAAGAAACTTCCGCTTCGTCTTCCGGCTTCGGGTTAAGCCTTGCCGCAACGACATCGCCCTCGCCTGTGTTCAGCTTATTAAAGAGAAGATTCCGATTGGTGACGACCTGCATCTCAAGCTTTAAGCCGTGCTCTTCGGCAAAGGCGCGGAGCAATTCGAACTCGTAGCCGAGCGGCTCGCCGCGATAGAGAAAGTAGGTTGTCGAGTTGTAGGGCGCGAGCACGACGAGCGTACCGCGTTCTTTGATTGCTTTGAGGTCGCGGTCAATCGGCTGGACTGGCGGCGGCTTGACGCTCTCAACCAGTTTCTGCTCGCGCGGCAATGGCGGCTGCGGCTGACGCTGGCAGGCCGAAGCGACCAGGAAGAGAAGCGCGAGAAAGACTGACGTGGCACGACGGATTTGGCTGCTCATTGGATGATGTTTCATCTTAGTTGCGTAGTTGCTTGAGCAGCGCCGATACGGTTCTCACAAACAGGCCGCCGCTGCCTTGTCCAAAAACCATTCGAGCCTGCCGCTCGCGAGGCGAATCAATTGCGAAGGCAAGCGCTCCGTTGCTCTCTCTCCGTGAATGACTTCCGCCACACGCTCGGCCTTGTTTGCGCCCGTGATTAGAAAGACGACGTGCGCGGCGTGATTAATGGCCGGGGCTGAGAGCGTGATTCGATAGGCGTTCAGCTTTTCAACCCAGACGCCGACGACCCACGCCCGCTTTTCTTCGAGCGCCGCCGTCTCTGGAAAGAGCGAAGCCGTATGGCCGTCGTCGCCCATTCCCAGCAGTATCAGATCAAAGCGCGGCCAGGGCATTCCGGCGAAGAAAGTCTGCAACTCATCCTCGTACAGGCGCGCGTTGGCCGCAGCATCGCCTTCGCCCATTATCCTGTGAACATTCCGCGCCGCAAGCGGCACGCGGGAGAGCAACGCTTCGTCCGCCATACGATAGTTGCTGTCGGCGTGATCTGGCGGCACGCAACGCTCGTCGCCGAAGAAGACGTGAACTCTGGCCCAGTCAACACGCTCCTTGAATTCATCGCTCGCCAGCAATTGATACGAACGCTTTGGAGTCGAGCCGCCGGAGAGCGCGACGCTGAAGCGACCCCGCGCATCAATCGCGCTTTGGGCCAACTCTACGAAGCGCAGGGCTGCGACGCGCGACACCTCTTCCGCTTCGTCGAAGACAAGGATTTGCGGCGATAGCCCTGCGTCCTTCATCAAGCTTGTACACCCGTTTGCAGCGCTTGGCGCGCAGCGCCATAGAGCGCCGTCTTGTCGTCCAAAATAACGTGTACGGGCATGTCCGCCAGCAGCGCTCTGAATCTACCTTTAGCCAGAAAACTCTCCATGAACGTGCCGTCCTTGAGTTTCTCGATAATCTTCGGGGCGATGCCGCCGCCGATGTAACAGCCGCCGGTCGCAATCACCAGGAGCGACAAATTGCCAGCCATCGCGCCGTAGATTTCGACAAACATGTCGAGCGCCTTCATCGCCAATTCGGATTTTTTCTGGAGCGCCGCTTTTGAGATTGCCGCCGAAGCGTCGTCGCCATTGTTAATCTCCGCGGCGAGCCAGTCGGCTTCCTCTGCAAACTTGATGTCACGCAGGAAATTGTAGACGGTAAAGAGTCCCGGCCCCGAAAGCACGCGCTCGTATGAGAGGTGTCCGCCAAACTCTTCATTCTTCAGCAGGTGATTGAACATCTCGACTTCGAGACCGTTGCGCGGCGCGAAATCTATGTGCCCGCCTTCGGAAGGAACAGGATGATAACGGCCTTCGTCCCAGACGATGGAGGCCATGCCGAGGCCCGTTCCGGCGGCGATCAGCGCGCGGTGGCCGCCACGTCTGGCATCGCCCTCGTTGAGCGTGTGCAGTTGATGAGGGGCGAGCACCTCGACGCCGTAAGCGGTCGCTTCGAGGTCGTTGATAATACTGACATGCTCTATGCCGAGCGCGCCGGACAATGAATCGGCGCTCACGTCCCATTTCAGATTCGTCGCATCCACACGCCCGTCCATCACCGGCCCGGCGACGCCAAAGCAGGCGCGCGTGAGTTTCGGCTGGCCCGCTGCGGCGAGAAATTCCCCAACCATCTTTTCCAGCGAATCATATCCGGCGCTTGGGAATTTATGTTGGGCCAAGACTGCGCCCACCTCGCGCCCGTCTGTCTCCAACAGCGCCACGTTCGTCTTCGTTCCACCAACATCTCCGACCAGAATCATAGTTTTTATCGTCGCATCGCAGAGGAAAAATATTCAGAGCAGAAAGCTGTCGTTAAGCTCGGCCTTGCGAGTGACGGGCGGCCTCGCTCCATTCGCTGCCGTTCTTCGAGCGCGCTAACAATCCCGGCAGAACGCCGACCACGATGGCGTAAGCGAGATTAAATAAAAAAGAGCGGTTGCCGCCACTTAAAAGATTAACGACCAGCGAGTAAACCAAGAGCGAACTGACGCCTATCAACACGCGCACCGTGGCGTCCGGGTCTTTTCCGTTTCTGGCAGCGATACTGTAGATGATTGCTCCTATCGCTCCGCCCATGAGAGCGCCACCCGTCAATCCAAGCGAGAGACCCACAGCAAACACCTGTGGCAAAAGTTCGGTTGAACCCACAGATGAGAGGTAAACGGCGAGCAATCCGATTCCAACGAGCGCGCCGCTGCTGCCGCCCAACATTCCACGCCAGAGATACGACTCTATCTTTGGTTTTCGCATAGCTGCCCTCCTGTGAGAAATTTTCTGCCTAGAGCCAAAATCTTCAGTTAACTAACGCGGCACGGCTTCGATTAACTGCGCTGCGACGGCCAGCGTTTTTTCGTAGATGAGGTCGCGCGCCAGCAATCCAAACTCGCGGCTCAGACGCTGCCCCTCCGTCTTTTGTTCGTAAGCCAGCACGCGCCCGACGGTGTGCGCGCCGCCGACGGTGGCTTTCGTTTCCAGCCTTTTCCCGTCGCGGCTGAGCGAGACGGAAAAGCTCGCGCCCCCGCTTTCTTCGGTGAGAGTGAGCGAGGCCAGCATTCCGTCGCCTCCCTTTTCATCATGCGTTGCGCGCATCTCGACGGTGACGGCACGCTCTGGCGCTGCCAGCGTAAAGAGCGCCGTGTTGCCCTCTTTCGTGACGCCGCCCTCAACTTTCCAGCCGAGCCGCGAGGCGAGCCAGCCCGCGACCAGCAATGCTTTCGGCGCTATCTCTGCGGGCGCAATGTTGGGCGCGTCATACTCTATCGTCACGCGATGAATTCGCTCCAGATGCGAGCGATACTCCGCCACGTCCCAGAAGCTTGCGAGCAGCGTCCGCCATGAAGTCAGGCGTCCCCAGTTTAAATCGGAGACACGCGCGTCCCGTCCGAGTTCGCGCACGACGAGGGCCAGCCGCAGCATGTCTTCATACGGGTGATCGAAGCTTGCCGAATCAATCACTACGCGGTCGGCCATTCTCGACATTCGGTCAAACAACTTATCGCCGTCGTGAGGGATGTCCTTCCACCAGAGAAAGACAGGCACGTCCGCGACGAGCAGCGGGGCAATTGCGCTCGCCGCCGTCTCGACGATTGGCCCACACGCTTCGATTGTGACCTGTTCGCCGCAGACCTGCAGCTTGCTCGCGCCCAGATGACGGCAACGGCTGGAAACATAAGCTTCGAGCCGCGCCGCGCTCGCCCCCCGGTCTGCTACCAGCACCAGCGCACGCCCCGGATGCTGCTCGTTGACCGTGGCGAGCATCTCTTCAAGCCGCGCGCGATCATCCGCCACGGTCGTATAAACAATCAGGTTCAACGCACACGCGCGCACCACGCCCGAATCGTCTACACCTTCTGCGACGGAAGCCTGCTGCCACATCGCCGCCAGTTCCTTCTCAATCTTGCCGACATCAATGCCCCGCGTCGCCGAGACCTGAATCACGTTGCCCTGCGTGTGTGTTTCCATAACTCTAAAAGAAGTGTTGAGTGATGAGTAATGAGTGATGAGTGAGAAGCTGTTTTTAACTCGTTATTCATCACTCATTATTCATCACTTTATTTTAAGGTCTGCGCCAGCGCCTGCCCGTGCGCTCGATTAAATCGTGAGAACTTCGCGGCCCCCACGTTCCGGCTTCGTAGTTGGGAAAGTCCACCTTGTCTTTTGTCGTCGCCCATTCGTCCAGGATCGGCATGACGAGTTCCCAGCCACGCTCGGTCATGTCCTTGCGTGCGTAGAGCGTGGAATCGCCCAGAATGCAATCGAGCAGGAGGCGTTCGTAAGCCTCTGCCAGTTGCACGCCGAAGGATGCGCCGTAGCGAAAATCCATGTTGACTTCGCGGATGTTCGTCGCCTGCCCCGGAATCTTCGCAGCGAAGCGCAAGGTGATGCCCTCGTCGGGCTGAATGCGTATGATGAGTTGATTCGGCACGACGTGTTCGCCTGCTTCGCCGAAAAGCTGTAGCGGGGCAGACTTGAATTGAATCGCTATCTCTGTGACGCGCTTTGGGAGGCGCTTGCCTGAGCGTATGAAAAAGGGCACGCCCGCCCAGCGCCAGTTGTCAAAGTAGACTGTCAGCATGGCGAATGTTTCGGTCACGGAATCAGGTGCGACTCCCTCTTCCTGCCGATAGCCGGGAACGGGCTTGCCCGCAATCGAACCCTGCCCATACTGCCCGCGCACGCATTCTGCGCGCACACGTTCGGGCGTAAACGCACGCGCGGCCATCATCGCTTTAAACTTCTCGTCGCGCACCGCTTCGGACGAGAGGCTCACGGGCGGCTCCATTGCAACCAGCGAGAGCACTTGAAAGACGTGATTCTGAATCATGTCGCGCACGACGCCCGCCGTCTCGTAGTAGCCGCCGCGTCCTTCGACGCCGACCGATTCAGCGTTCGTCAGTTGAACGTGGTCTATGTACTGGCGATTCCAGAGCGGCTCGAAGATGCCGTTGGCAAAGCGAAAGACGAGCAGGTTTTGTACCGTCTCTTTTCCGAGATAGTGGTCGATGCGATAAATCTGCGATTCGTCCAAGTGCTGAAGAATCTCTTGATTCAACTGCCGCGCGCTGGCGAGGTCAGAGCCGAAGGGCTTTTCGATGATGACGCGCACCCACGCGCCCCCTTTGGGTTTCGCAAGCCCGGCTGCGCCCAGTTGCTTGACGGCTTCGCTGTAAAAGCGCGGCGCGACCGAAAGATAAAAGAGGCGATTGCCCTGCGTGCCGCGCTCCCCGTCTAACTGTTCGAGCAACTCCGAGAGCTTGCGGTAATCATCAGGCGTGTTGATGTCGCCGGTAATGTAGTGAAGACTTTGCGCGAACGAATTCCAGACTTCCTCGTCAACCGTCTTCTCTGCGGAAAACTCAAGAACGGCTTCCTTCATGCGTGCGCGAAACTCTTCGCTCGTCATCTCCGTGCGCGCAAGGCCCACGATGGCAAACTCTGCGGGCAGAAGGCGCTGTTGCACCAGCCTGTAGAGAGCGGGCAGGAGCTTGCGCTTCGTCAAATCGCCGCTCGCTCCGAAGATGACGACGATGCACGGCCCGGCTGTGCGCTCAAGCCTGATGCCCTCACGTAAGGGATTTTCCATGATACTGGCGGACATAAGTTCCTTCGGAAAAAGGATGAACGCGGAACGATGAATTAAAGCAACCGCTTTACGGTTCATCGTTGCGGCGTTCATCCTTCATCGTTTCACTGTCCCTGCGCTTCGGAACGCGGCAGGGCTGCGCCGATTAATTGTTGCAAGCGTTGAAGGCCAGCGGCGGCGTCCGAGCCTAAATCAACGCGGATGGCGCGGCGGCCTCTCGATGAGAGCGAGCGAAAATCGCCGAGCGCCTGCGCCTGCTTCAGTATGCTGAACGTGTAAGACTCTCCCGGAATGGGGAGGTCTGTTTTATCCGGCGCGGTGATTTGCAGAAAGACGCCAGCGTCCGAGCCGCCCTTGTGCAGTTGTCCGGTCGAATGCAGAAAGCGCGGGCCGTAGCCGGTCGTCGTCGCGCAGCGCGTAGCGTCGCGCAGGTGCGTACGAATTGCTTGAATGACGGCTTCGTGCTCCGGCGTCTCTTCGATGTAATTGAGCAGCGCGATGTAATCCCTTGCGCCCGCTCTTGAAAGATGAGCTTTGATAACATCGCCGACGGATGAAGACGGAAGAGCACGCACGGGTTCATCAACGTAAATCGTCAACGTGCCGTCTGTAGCAAGTACGGTCTGCTCTGTCAGCGCGCCGTTCTTCGTGTAGGCGTCGAGCAGTTCCTTCGTCGCGTCCTTAGACTCCTGCACGTTGGGCTGGTCGAATGGATTGATGCCGAGACGGTGGCCCGCAAACGCCGTCGCCATCTCCCACAGGAAAAACTCTTCGCCGAGGTCGTATAAATCCGTCAGCGTGCGATAGACGACGGGATGTCCGGCGGCTTCCAGTGCTTTGAGCTTCACTTCCGTCTCGCCTTCCAGACGATTCACGGCAATTGAGACGAAGAGACGGTCGTCACCATAAACTGACGGCGGGCCAATTGGTTCATTCGCCACAGGCACAATGCCTTTGCCCTCCTTGCCCGTGCTCTCCGCAATCAATTGTTCAATCCAAAGGCCGAGCGCGTTGATTTTCGAATCGGCGATAATCGTCAGCTTATCGCGCCCGGCCCGCGCGCACTCGCCGAGGATTGCGCCGAGCCTCGCTGCGGGATTATCGGCGGCGGGCACGACAGACGCGCAGGAATGGACGACGCGCTCGGCCCTATCGAGCAGCTTCTTTATATCAAGGCCCATCAAGGCGGCGGGCACGATGCCGAAGTAGGAGAGCGCGCTGTAGCGCCCGCCGATGTCTGGCGGATTTTGAAAGATGCGCTTGAATTTATCTGCGGTCGCCATCTCGAACATCTTCGTGCCGGGGTCTGTGATGGCGACGAAGCTCTCGCCGGGATTCTCGCTTTGTTGGCCCACGCGGTCGTACCAGTATTTGTAGAAGACGAGCGGCTCGGTCGTTGTTCCTGACTTTGAAGAGATGATAAAGAGGCAACTCGTCAAGTCAATTTTCCGGGCGAAGCCATCGAGCACGTCCGGGTCTGTCGAATCGAGCACGAGCAGTTCAGGGTAGCCTGCCTGCGCGCCAAACGTCTGCCGCAAGACTTCGGGGCAGAGGGACGAGCCGCCCATGCCGCAGAGCATGACGTGACGAAAGGCGCGCGCGCCGCGTATGCGGTCGGCGAAGGCAATCAAATCATCCTCGACGCCGATCATCGTGTCCGGCACGGTCAGCCAGCCGAGCGCGTTCTCGATGATTTTCTGATGCGCCTCCTCTTCTTTCCAGAGCGCGGCATCCTTGCGCCAGATGCGGCGCACTACTTCCGTTTTGTCCGCTTCCTTGAGCGCTGCGTTAACCGCGTCCTGATACTTTCCCAAAGAGGCCGTCAGCCTCCCTTGAATGCCGGAGATAAGCGCATCGCGCTTGGCTTCGATTGATTCGACGAGCGTATCGAAGGAGCCGACGAAGGCTGTGAGTCCGTCCTGCTGTAGCTTGTTCGTCACCATTGTCAGGTCAATGCCAAGCTCTTTGAGTTGAGCTAAACAAGCGCGGCTCTCGTCCAGATTTTCTTCGAGCGTGAGATGCGCGCGCCCGTGGTCGCGGAAGGCCGTGTAGGTCGCGGGCGGCACGGTGTTAACCGTATCCGGGCCAATCAGATTATCAACGTAGAGCACATCCGAATATTTCGGATTCTTCGTGCCCGTAGAGGCCCATAGGCAGCGCTGCACCTGCGCACCCTTAGCTTTGAGCACACTGAATCTCTCGCCGTAGAACATCTCTTTGAATTTCTGGTAGGCGAGCTTCGCGTTGGCAATCGCGGCTTTGCCAGCCAGGCCTTCGAGCCGCTCTTTCTCTGCGGGCGTTGCGGCATGACGCGCGCGGTATTCGAGGTCTGCGTCAATAGCCGTGTCCACGCGCGAAACGAAAAAGCTGGCGACCGAAGCGATGCCTTCGATTGTCTGCCCTTCTGCGGCGCGGCGTTCCAGGCCCTTGATGAAGGCTTCGGCAACCTGTATGTAATTTTCTATCGAGAAGATCATCGTAATGTTGACGTTTATTCCTCGATAGATGGCCTCTTCGATGGCGGGCAAGCCTTCTTGTGAAGCTGGAATCTTAATCATCACGTTCGGACGATTCAAAGTCTTGAAGAGCCGTGTGGCTTCTTCAATCGTCCCCTGTGTATCGTAGGCGAGTCGCGGATTGACTTCGAGGCTGATGTAGCCGTCATGGGCAGAGGTCTGGTCGTAAACGGGCTTGAGGATGTCCGCGGCGCGCCCTATGTCTTCGAGGACGAGCGCTTCGTAAATCTCCTGCACGCTCTGGCCGGAAGTGGCGAGCGAGCGAAACTGCTCGTCATAGTCGGTCGAGCCTGTAATCGCTTTTTCAAAGATGGTCGGATTCGAGGTGACGCCGCGTAAATCGTCTTCCCCTATCTTCTTCTGCAAATCGCCGCTCTCCAACATCGCGCGCCGGATGTTGTCGTACCAGATTGACTGGCCCAGCTTCATCACTTCAAGCAGATGGTTCGTCATGAATTGATTCCTCAAAGCAGAGTGCGGACGTTAAACCGGCTCGATGAGCGTCGGGCTTCGGTCAGGGCGGCGGGTCGGTCATGCGTGAAACGGATGCGGGACTCGACGAGTCGCCCTTAATTGCGCGGGGTGGCGACCAAAGGTGCGAAAGACCGCACGCGTACACGACTCTTCGAACATTGTTTGTGAATCGAACGAACGGCATCGTATCACAAAAACGGAAAATCCTATTTATCTTTTCCCGATTAGTGGTATAAAAGCCGAAGCGTAGCCATTGCTCGTTCTCATAAAACCAAAAGGGCGCAAATTGCCTGTGAATCATCGCTCGCGTGAGGCGCTCTCGGCTATCAATCGAACGCCTTATGCCCCGCCAAATTACCAATCACACGGCCATCCTCGAAGCCATCAAGAGCGTTGACCTGATTGCGGAACTGGTTGATAAGACGGAAGGCCATTTCAAGTATGAGCTTGATCTGGAAGTGATTGTCTACGGGCGCAATTACACGGGCAAGAAGGTTGGCCCATATGCGCGCTTGCTGGCCTATGAGCCGGGCGAGAAGATTATCAAACAGGGCGATTGGGGCGGCAATGCCTTTTATATTCTCGTCGAAGGCAACGTGGACGTGCTCGTTAATGACGAAAGCGGAGCGAGCACGAAGGTCGGCGAAATTCCGCAGGGCAAGAGTTTTGGCGAGATGGCCGTGCTCGCGGGGCTGGCGCGCAATGCTTCCGTTGTCGTCCCCGAAGGCCATGAAGCCAAGGTTCTGGAAATCCAGCGGCCAGCGTTTCGACTGCTCCGCAAGCTGCCGAAGTTCGGTCACATGCTGGACGTGACCTATCGCGACCACGGACTCAAGCGCACGCTCGAAGACATACGACAGGCGACGGGCGCATCCTTTAGCCCCGAACTGCTCAAGCAACTGGGTGACGCCGCGCGCTTTACCGTCTACGGAAAAAACCACGTCCTCTTTCAAGAAAAAGACCCGATCAATCGCATCGTCTTCATCAAAAACGGTTGGGTCAGGCGCACGCACGGCGTCGCCTTCAATCCTGAACTCTCGGAGATGGTCTTGGGTGTCAGCGAACAGATGGGCGTTGACTTTCTAGGCGCGGGCAATTGCCTCGGCCTCGAAGGATTGCGCGGGCAGGAAGATTGGCTCTACACGGCGACCGTGATGGCGCGCACAGAAGTGTTGGAGATTTCCGTCTCGTACCTGCAAGCCAACCCGGATTTACGCGAAGCCGTCCTCAGCGAGTTTACAAAGTTCTCCGGCCTTGACGACGCTGCCGAGCCGAAGCCAGCCGCAGATAAGCGGATTGTGATGGCCGCCGGGAAAGAAATTTCGACCGGCGTCGTTGATGGCATGAACCTGCTCGTGATGGACATGGACTTGTGTATACGCTGCGGCAATTGCTCGCTCGCCTGCCACAAGATTCATGGTCAATCACGCCTCTTGCGACGCGGCATACACATCGCGCGCCCCGTCAAGCCTCAGAGCGCGGCGATTCAACACGTCCTGATGCCTTCGGTCTGTTTACACTGCCAGGACCCTGAATGCCTGACGGGTTGCCCGACGGGCGCGATTGGCCGCTTCACAGGCGGGCAGATAGACATAGACCCGAAAACCTGTATCGGCTGCGGCGATTGCGCGACGCAGTGTCCCTACAACGCGATCTCGATGATTCCGCGCAAGGCCACGGTGCCGCACACGAGCCTCCCCGCCAAGCTCGTTGACTGGATAACGCTGGCACGGCCACAACAGCCGCCACCCATCACGGAGACGGAGAATCTGCTCGCTGTCAAATGCAATCTCTGCAACAACACGCCGCTCAACCCGAAAAACACAAAGCGTCAGGCTTACTCTTGCGAAGAGAATTGTCCGACGGGCGCGCTCGTGCGCGTCAATCCGCGCGAGTATTTCAGCGAAGCGAAGAATGCAATCGGCCTTATCTTTCAAGACCAGACGCACGCCATCGGTCGCAACATACACAAACGCGACCCCATCGCTACTCTCTGGCACATCTTCGGCATTATCGCCACAATTGCTTTGACCGCCGTGACCTTCTGGGCCGCGCGCAAGTACACGCTCGATGCGCGGCTCGGCGGAAGCGGCTGGCTGACAGTGCGCTGGCTGACAGGGTTTGTCGGACTCTTCGGCGTCTTTTGGGTGATGGTCTACCCGGCGCGCAAACAGGTTTACCGCCGCCGCCGTGGCCCTTTGCGCTACTGGATGCTGTCGCACGTCTACTTAGGCTTGATAGCGGGCATCGTACTTCTGCTGCACGGCGGGCGCTCGTCCGGCGGACTGCTGACTTCGGCGCTGATGATTACGTTCGATGTCGTCATCGTCACAGGCATCTTCGGCATCCTCTGCTACGTCATCGCTCCGCGCATCATGACGAGCATTGAAGGCGACCCGCTGTTGATTGAAGACCTCAGAGAGCGGCGCGATGAATTGCGTGAGACGCTCGGCCAGATCAGCAATCAGATGGCGACAATTGGCGCGGAAGATCAAGCGCGCCTGCGCAAACTCATCACGCGGAAAGTCCGCCGCCGCTTTCTGACCTTCAGGTATTTGCTCCGCCAGTATATCCGGCGCGAGGAATTGACGGCGCTGTGGGCCGACGCGCGCAGCGAGTTTGAGCCAGCGGCGGCGTCTTTGGTAGACCCGGCGGCGCGGCGTCTCTTAATCGAAGCGATTGAGACGACCGCCACCTTGCGTCGCGTTGACGCGCTCATCTATTTGCACCAACTGCTCAAGCTCTGGCTCGCGCCGCACGTCGTCTCCACCTCGCTCATGCTGGCGCTAATGCTTGTGCATATTTTTCAGGTCATCTATTTCAGGGTGCACTAAAGTAAGGATGAAGTAGGAACGATGAACGATGAAGTATTAAGAGCTTGTTTGTCATTCATCGTTCCGCGTTCATCGTTCATCGTTTAAAACATGGACGTACAGAGAGGCACTATCGTCATCACGCGCGAGGATCGCGCGCAGGATTCCGTCAGGCTGGTGACGGAGGGCCTGCGCATCGGTCGACTGCCGGAATGCGAAGTCTCTTTGAATCATCCGTCCGTTTCGCGGCTGCACGCCGGGGTCAACTACATCGCCGGGAAATTTTTCCTCATCAACCTCAGCCGCTCAAGCTCTACGACGCTCAACGGGCGGCTCGTCGCTTCGGACGAAGCGGAAGCTCTCGGCGGCGGAGATGTCTTGCAGGTCGGCCCCTTCTTTCTGTACTTCGATTACCGTGGCAAGGAATTGCACATCAAGGTCTCGCATCAGGTAGCGACGAACGTTGGCGAGGTAGACGCGCGCACCGAAGTAAAGTCTGGCGAGTTTCGTCAAATACTGAAGCGCGCAGAGGCGGCGCGCGCTTCGACAGAGGTGGCGGACGCGCTCAAGGTCTTCTGGGGCAAGCGCACGCGCGAAAAGGCTGGCCGCCCCAGTCCCCTGCATCCGCGCCGCCCACCACACGTCGGCAAGTCTCGTTTCAACTGGAGACCGACGCGTGATTTGGTTCGTCCCTGGCCCTTTGCCATCTTCGCCTGGGGTGCGGTCATCATCGCCGCGCTCTCCGCTCTGGCCTGGTACAGATACGCCAACGCGTTCGCGCCGCAGCCCATCTCCAACCCGCACAACGCCGCTTCCTTTACGCTCACGCCGCCCCTTGCACAGCAACCAAACGCAGGCGCATGCACGACCTGCCATTCGATAAAGACGAGCATGGAAGAAGCCTGCGCGGCCTGTCATCAGACGGATGCTTTCACCGCCACCGTCATCAGACCACACCGCGAAGCCGGAATCACTTGCCTCAGTTGCCACACGGAACATCGCGGTCAGGACTTTAGCCCGATGAAGTATTCGCTCAATGCCTGTGCTAACTGTCATAAAGATAGCAACAAGAAGCTCTACAACGGTAAGAGCGTGCATACGCCGCACGGTGGCGATTTCGGCTATCCGATGAAAAACAAAGAGTGGATTTGGAAGGGCCTTGACGATGAAGAATTGGCGACGAAGCCGGAGATAGTCAAGTACCTGGAAAAAAGCTTGCTGAACCGACCCGTTTGGAGCGGGCTGACAATCCCTGAGATCGTCCGGCGTGTGAAAGATAAAAGCCTCGATCCGAAGATGAGACGCGATTGGCTGAGCACGCAGTTTCATGGCATACACGTCCGCCGCGTCGGCGTGCAGGGCAGCATAGAGGGCATAGACGACGTGGACAGCAAAAACAAAGTGCTCTCGTGCAGCAGTTGTCATAAGAAAGGCATCTTTGAGCCGAACCTTGACCGCACGAGTCCGCGCGCCACCTGTGCCAAGTGTCATACCAACCAAATCTTTGAACGCGCCGACTCGAAGCTGCCGTCCGCCCTTGGGCCAAGCTGTACGTCTTGCCACGTCCAGCACATCAAGGACACACACTGGACGCCGCAACTATTCAGAACCCCGGCGGTGATGCCGGAGATACAGGACATAGAGGTCACCAGCCCTGCGCTGACGACGCAATAAACTACGGGTCTCAGGTTTAAGGTTTCAGCTTTCAAGTTAAAGACACGCGAGCCTGAAGCCTTAAACCTGATACCTGACACCCTGAGAGTTATGAGAAAGTCGCAGTTGCTCATCATCATCGCGTTGCTGGCGCTGTTGCTGGCGATTAACCAGTTATCGAGCAACGACGTTTTCCTGAAGGGTTACTTCGGCGGCCTGCCGTGGTACGGGTGGGCTGGCATCAGTGCTTTTCTTCTGCTCATCGGCATCGCGTTGGCGCTTGGCGACGCGGCCCGCGCCCGTTTCTTTCTGGAAAAGCCGCCCCAACCACCGCCCGTCGAAGACATTGATCTGACCATTCGAATCTCGCCCGAGGACCTCGAACGCTTAGACCCAGGCGGGCCTGGCTATCCGCACCCCGTCATCTTTCCTGAGCGCTGCATCGGCTGCCACGCCTGCGTCGATGCCTGCCCGCATGATGTGCTCTCGATGGTCAACAACATCGCCACACCTGTTGCTCCAGACCAATGCCTCGAAGATACGTCCTGCCAGCTTGAATGTCCTGTTAACCCGAAGGCGTGCATCGTCGTCAACACGACCAAGAAGATACGACCGCGCCCCGTGCCCGTGCGCAACGAAAAGTTTATGACCAACGTCGAGGGCTGCTATATCATCGGCGACGTTTCGGGCACACCGCTCATCAAGAACGCCGCCAACGAGGGCGCGGATGTCGTCAGGCACATCGCGCAGGAACTCGGAAACGGCGCACCGTCTGAGCCGAAGGCCGAACTGGATGTCGCCGTCATCGGCATCGGCGTCGCTGGATTGTCTGCGGCCTTGATGGCGAAAAAGTGCGAGCTAAGCTTCGTCGGCATTGAGCAGGACAAAGTGCTGGCGACCATTGATGCTTACCCGAAGGGCAAGTACGTTTTTCTCAAGCCGGAGACGATGGAGTGGCGCGGCGCGATTGAAGTGCCCGGCATACACGCTGAGCGTGAGCAACTCGTAGACGAAGCGCTGGCTGAACTCATTGGCCTTAACGACGAGTCGGATGCTGATGTGCTGGTGCGCCACATCGCACTGGTGCGCCGCATCATCGAAGCGCTTTTTAAGAAGGCAGACAAGATTCCGCCCGAACAGCGCGACCTGATGCTGATTGCGCTCTGCGAAGCAATCGTCGCAGAGCTTCATGAAAGGACGCACGTCGCTGAGCAAAGCAAGATGGCCGCCGCCGCGGTCGCCAATGCTTCCAGTGAATTGCCCGCAGAACTCTCCGAAATGCCAATCGAGCAACGCAAGATGCTCGTCGTCGAACTTCTGGAACAAACAATCGCGCCTCTGCGCGGACGATTAGACGAAAGCTCACGCCGTCAACTCGTCGTCAACCTGCGCGAAAAAATCGTCGGCGAGATGCGTAAGAAAATCGCCGGAGAGCAACGCGAAGAGATGCTGGAAACATGGCTCGACAATATGAAGAGCAGCCACGTCCAGATCAACGAAGGCGAAAGCTGCCAGTGCGTCACAAAGGCTGGGGACGGCGATTATTTCATCATCGAAACCGAACGCGGCACGCAGAAGGAGCGGGCGACATATCGAGCACGCCGCGTCGTGCTCGCCATCGGCAATCGCGGCACACCGATGCGGCTCGGCGTTGACGGCGAAGATATGCAGATTACGCGTGACGGGAAGACCACCAGCAAGGTCATGTACAAGCTCTCGAACCCGGACGACTACAAACGCCGTCGCGTTATCATCGTCGGCGGCGGCAACTCTGCCATCGAAGCGGCGGTTGATTTAGTCGCCCGCCGCGAAGGCGACAAGATTATCTTTCGTCCAGACTCGGAGATTAACGACGTGACGCTGGTAGTGCGCAGCGACTTCAAAAACGATTTGAAGTTCGGCAACAAGCTACAGGTTTACCAGTGCATCGACGAAGGCCGCATCAAGGCGCGTTTCGGCGAAGCCGTTAAGGAGATACGCGACGACGAAGTCGTGCTGATGGACGCCCGCACGAAGGAAGAGAAGATTAAGCTCCCTAACGATTACATCTTTGCGCTCATCGGCGGCGACAAGCCCACCCGGTTTCTCGAATCAATCGGCATCAGCATCCCCAAGGGCTAGCGTGTGGAACGAGACAAGCAGTTTCACGCGAAGACGCGAAGACGCAAAGCAAGAAGCACGCGAAGAAGACAGTTGTGCCGCTGCCGTGTACCCTTCAATTTTGCTTGTCTTAGTGCCTCCAGCGTCTTTGCGTGAAACTGCTTTCGGGCTTTCTATGCTAATCTTCCCTTCAATCTTGTACATCGGAAAAAAGATGAAACTCAAACTCGTTTTCATAACACTATGCCTGTCGCTCTTTCTAAGTCTTCCGACCTTGGCCCAGCAGCCGCGCCAGCTTCCGTCTTTGCGCGAGCAGGCCGCGATTCAGCAGGAGTGGTTGAAGCTCCGTCTCGAAAGAGTGCTGCCCGCGCTGATGCGCAAGCATCGTGTTCAGATGTGGCTCGTCATCTGCCGCGAGTATAACGAAGACCCTGTGTTTTTCTCTTTGGTCTCGCCGACCGTTTTCGCCGCGCGGCGGCGCACAATCTACGTCTTTTATGATCGCGGGCCGGAGAAAGGCGTTGAGCGACTGGCGCTCGGCGGAGGCTCGCAGGGAGGGCTGTACACAGTCTATCGTGACCCGGATGTGGAGAACCGTGAAATCTACGGCGAGGGCCAATGGGCTTTGCTCAGGAAATTGATTGCGGAGCGCAATCCTGCAAACATCGCCGTCAACATCTCGCAGACGCACGCCTTTTCGGACGGCCTCTCGGCAGGCGAGCGCGAAAAGCTGGAAGCGACGCTGGGCCGTGAATACCTGCCCAAGCTTGTGCGGGCCGAAGACCTCGCGCTCGAACTTATTGAACTGCGCCTGCCGGAGATGCTGCCACTCTACCGGCAGATGATGGAGATTGTTCACTGGCTCATCAATCGCGCTTTCTCAAACGAAGTCATTAAGCCCGGTGTGACGACGAATCAGGATGTCGTCTGGTGGCTGCGCCAGCAGACGGGCGACATGGGCCTCGGCACATGGTTTCAACCATCGGTTCGCGTGCAGCGGCAAGCTAAAACGGGCGTCAATCTGCTCGCCGAAGATGCGCCTGTGCGGATTGAGCGCGGCGATGTGCTGCACGTTGATTTCGGCATCAAGGCGCTGGGCCTCAACACGGACACGCAGCACATGGGCTACGTCCTGCGCGAAGGTGAACGGGATGTGCCCGCAGGCATCAAGCGCGCACTGCTTGCGACCAATCGCCTGCAAGATTTATTGATGGAACGTATGAAGCCTAACCGCACCGGCAATGAAGTGTTGACGGACACGCTCGCCGCGATGAAGGCCGCCGGAATCAAAGGCTCCGTCTATACGCATCCGATTGGCGCACACGGGCACGGCGCTGGCCCGCTCATCGGATTGTGGGACAGGCAACAGAATGTCCCCGGTCGCGGCGACGTGCCACTTCTGCCCAATTCATGGTTCGCCATCGAACTCGCCGCCTCTACGCCCGTGCCCGAATGGAATAACCAGGAACTCTGGGTGGGCCAGGAAGAAGACGCCGTGCTCGACGAGCAGGGCCGCATCAGTTGGGTCTTGAAGCGGCAGACCGAGTTTCATCTGGTCAGATAACTCGTCAAGCATAGTTCGGCTGCTGTCGGTTTGTTTATAAGTAAAAGGTGCTAAAATACATTCGGAGGTAATAATTATGAGCAAGACGATTTCACCGGAGATAGCTTCTGACGAGGATGCTGACTATGAAGAAGCCATCAATCAAATGCTCTCTGAAATGAAACGAGCTAATGAAAAGATGTCACATGACCAGGAGGAGATAGAGCAGTTGAAGGCGGAAACACGCGAAATCTTGTCGAGATTAACAGCAGCCTGAAGCCATGTGGAAGCAATTCGCTGAAGCGGTCAAGCAAATACTTTTCTTAACGCATCAAACGGAGCAGAATCGCGCGGAGATTAAGGAACTGCGGCAACAAGTTAGAGAATTGGCATCGGCTCTGGAACGATTAATTTATGAAGTGCATCGGGTGAGCGAAAAGGTAGAGCGTGCCAGCGAAACGAAGCGCATGAACGTGAAAAGTTAGCGTTACGTTTGGAAAATGAGTTGCTGAAGTTTGAGCGTAGATTACCTCCTGCCCAATCTAACGAAGAACCCAAAGACAGAAGCTAATACAATCGCACGCAGCCAAACGAGTCGTAGCATTGTTCATCCAGAGATGATGCTTCTCGCATACTTGACCCGCGCTGCAACTCAGATGGCATCTGCCTCGCGCTAGTGAATCCCGTAAGTCGGGGCTTTAAGCTTGGTCTGAGAAATAGTTATGCTTGATTCGTGCAAGTCTTTCAGCAGGAGGAATCACAATGCCGGACAATGAAAAACCTGTGGCGGAAGTACCAGACGACCCGACTCCGATTGTCGGAGCAGAGACGGACGTTTCGCCTCTGGGGCGCGAGAGCGGGAAACCTCAGCATGAGTTGACGGCGAACGAGGATTTGGATGTGGCAGACTGGCAGCGCGTGGCTGAAAGTGCGGAGTTTAAGGCGCTTGTTAAGGCAAAGCGCAGATTCATCATTCCGGCCACAATCTTTTTCATCGTTTATTATTTCGCGCTGCTAATTCTCATCTGGCTCGCGCCCGCTTTGATGAGTCGCCGCGTCTTTGGCGTCGTCAATATTGCATACTTGTTTGCGCTCTCGCAGTTCTTCATGGCGTGGATTCTGGCGTTGCTGTACGTGCGTGCTGCGAACAAGCACGACCGTATGGCGAGCAACATCGTCAACATCTCAAACCAGCACAAGGGAGGGCGATAAAGCCTGATGTCAACACCACTTTTGATGTTTCTAGGCTTTATCGCTGTCACGCTCGCCATTACTTACTGGGCCGCGCGCCGCTCCGCGGGCGCGAACGCATACTTCGCGGCGAATCGCCAGATCACGGGCTGGCAAAACGGGCTGGCGGTGGCGGGCGATTACATGAGCGCGGCTTCATTCTTAGGCATCGCGGGCATCATCGCTTTTCAGGGCTACGACGGTTTCATGTACTCGGTCGGCTTTCTCGTCGCGTACTTGACGGTGCTGCTCATCGTCGCAGAGCCTTTGAGAAACGCAGGCAAGTATACGATGGCAGACGTGCTGGCTTATCGTTTGCAGGCGCGGCCCGTGCGCTCTATGGCGTCCTTGAGCACTCTGACGGTCAGCACCTTTTACATGATTGCGCAGATGGTCGGCGCGGGCGCGCTCGTCACGCTGTTGTTGAAGGATTCGGGGATTAACTATCAGGCGGCGGTGATTGGCGTCGGCATATTGATGATTGTCTACGTGGTCTTCGGCGGAATGCTGGCGACGACGTGGGTGCAGATTATCAAGGCCGTGCTGTTGATGAGCGGCACGCTCCTGTTAAGTCTTCTCGTCCTGGCCCACTTCGGCTTTAGCTTCGGCCAATTCTTTGAAGCCATCTCGCAGGTCACGTATACGGATGCGAAGGGCGCACAGGTAACGCAGAACTTCCTTGAGCCGGGCTTGCGTTATAAGCCGCCTTACGGCGCGCTCGATTTAATCTCGTTGGGATTGGCGCTCGTCTTCGGGACTGCGGGCTTGCCGCACATACTGGTGCGCTTCTACACCGTGCCGGACGCTAAGACGGCGCGCACGAGCGTCGTCTGGGCCATGTTTTTAATCGGTGCTTTCTATATCATGACGACATTCTTAGGCTTTGGCGCGGCGACGATTGTCGGGCGAAACAAAATCAGCACGGGCGGCGGGACGAATATGTCTGCTCCGCTGCTGGCACAGTCGCTCGGCGGCGATGTCTTCTTCGCCTTCATCTCTGCCATCGCGTTTGCAACTATTCTCGCGGTCGTTGCCGGACTCACCATCAGCGCCTCGACCTCCTTTGCTCACGACTTCTGGACGAACGTCATACATGGCGGCACGGAGCGCGCGCCCGGCGAGGAAGTGCGTGTGGCGCGCGTGACGGCTTTTGTCGTCGGCGCGATTTCTATTCTGATTGCAATTCTGCTTGGGCCGACGGCGAACGTTGCGTTTCTGGTCGGGCTGGCGTTTGCGGTCGCGGCTTCGGCCAATTTGCCTGTCATCGTCTTTTCCCTTTTCTGGCGGCGTTTTAACACGCGTGGCGCGGTCGCCGGACTCGCGACGGGGCTGGCCTCCTCCGTCATACTCATCCTGATTAGCCCCAGCTTTATGACGAATCCCATCTTCCCGCTGGAAAATCCGGGCATCCTCAGCATTCCGCTCGGCTTCCTCGGCGCTTACTTAGGCACGCTGACCGGGCGCGAGCGGGAAGCCGAGGCGAAGTTTACGGAGCTAAGCGTGCGCGCCAACACGGGCTTAGGGGCGGAGAAGTAAATAGCGAAGTCATCTAAGCAGAAAGCCATGCCGGAACACAGTTCCGCAGGGGCGTTAAGTGAGCCTCTGCTCGCCAGGGTCTGCCACCCAATTGAAATCTACTTTAAAACTCGTTATTCCGAGTCCTGAGCGTGGATTTTCGAGTTCCGAGGGCGAATGTTCGTGCTCTGAGCACGAACGTTGAGGCTTTTTGCTCGGAGCTTCAGGCTTTTAGCTCGGAGGTTGAGGCTTTTAGCTCGGAGCTTCGAGAAAATATCCTCAACGTTGAGGCTTTTAGCTCGAGCATTCGAGCTAAAAGCCTCAACTTCCGACAAATTTTGTCAGTCATCCGACAAATTTTGTCAATTGTCCGAGCTATTTGCTCGAACATTCGAGCAAATAGCCTCAAGCTCCGAGCTAAAAGCCTCAACGTTGAGGAAAAAAGCCTCAACTTCCGAGCTAAAAGCCTGAAAGTTCGGGAAAATAGCTCGAAGTTCCGAGCAAAAAGCCTCAACGTTCGAGTTCCGAGCACGAACTTCCGAGCTATTTTCCCGGAGGGTCGAGAAAATAGCCCGAAGGTTCGTGAAAATAGCTCGAAACTTCAAGCTACTTCGCCCGTCCACTTCGTTTAACATCTCAAGAATTTCTCAAGTCCCCTATTTTAAATTCTTAGCATGCTCGGCGGGGCTGGCACGGGCCGCCCGTCGAGGCCCGATTGCTCTTTCATTCTGACAGGCTTTGGTTAAAGGTTAACAGCATGAAAACAAGCGAGATAAAGGATTGCGGCGTTTATCAGTTGCCGGATGGCAGGGAAGTTATTGCGAGTCATAGCGGGGGCTTTTTCAAGCTCTACGACCCGCTGGCCTGGAAATACCTTGGGCCGCCGCTCTACGAGATTCGTGAGCAGGGAAGCCTGACCTGCTTTGGCCGACCGACGCCCTGGCGCGTCGCCGACCTGATTGATAAAAGGCAGATTGCGCCCACGCGTCCTCTCGTCTTCGGGAAATCAGCATGAGCACGATGATCTCAAATGGCGCGAGGTCGCCAATAATCGGGACTCTCTACCGAGGAGAGCCTCCCGCAATTCCGGACGAGCCTGTGAGCCACTCCTCACACGTTCAACCGGACATCACTCGACTTTCTGGAACGGAAGCTATGCCGCTCATCCTCGACAAAATCACGACCCCCCCGGAAGCGCCGCGCATCTCGCGTTCGCGCCTTTTGAGTACCCTGCATGGAAGCTTGCAGAGTTGTACTTCAACCATCATTAACGGTCGCGCAGGAACGGGAAAGACCTTGCTGGCGGCAGATTTCGCGCGCCGCTGCGGGCGCGCCGTCGCCTGGTACAAGATTGACGCCTCGGACACGGAGTTGCACGTCTTCTTCAACTATCTGGTCGCAACGGTGGGCCAACATCGGCCCGGCTTCGGCGAGCAAACGCTTTTGCCGATGGTCGAGGGCGCGACCCTTGAAGACATCCCTGTGCTCGCAGAAGCTTTCGTCTACGAGTTACTGGAAACGAACAATAACGAGCCGCTCCTGATCGTCCTTGATGATTTGCACCTCGTCTACGATGCTGAGTGGGTCGTCCCCTTCTTTCGCCGTCTGCTGCCGCTTTTGCCAGCCGAAGCGCACATGCTGATTACTGGGCGGAGTCTGCCGCCCGCGCCGCTCTGGCGTATGCGTTCCAAACAAACACTCTGCGTCGTGGAAGAGACGGTGATGGCTTTCACGCTCAAGGAAGCAGAGAAATTGTTTGCCAGTTATCACCTTGCGGAAGACAGGGCCGAAGGCGCGCTCAGGCAAGCACGCGGGCGTGCTTCCGTGCTCGACGCCCTCGCGCGCCTCTGGAGCGAAAACGAGAACGAAGAAACGAGCGGCAAGCCCGCTCAAGAGAAGAGAGGACGCAAGCCGCGCGTCCGCCAGACACACGGATACGCATTCTAAAGCAAGGATGAACGATGAACGCGGAACGATGAAGTAAAAGCTATGGTCTTTCATTCATCGTTCATCGTTCCGCGTTCCTACTTGCCTTTAGCGCCTGTCATTATGTTACTCTCGAACCCTCCATCAGCGAGAATAACGGGGCCTATTACAATGGCAACACGCCAACGTCGTCCGGCACGCGCCCAGAACGCGCTGACGCCTGAAGCGGGGAGAAAGGAAACGGCTAGCGCCGCGAAAGAATCGCCGCCTGCTGCGCCGCCGCCGCAGCAGACGACTTTCTTTCTGCGTACCAAACTGCTGCCGCCGCGCCCCGCTCCCGAACTGCTCTCGCGTCCACGCCTCACCGAACGATTGCTTTCAAACCTCGCGCATCCGGTTACGCTCGTCACAGCCAACGCAGGCTCAGGCAAGACCACGCTGGTCGCCGATTTCGTACGCACGCACGCCCGCTCCTTCGTCTGGTATCAACTGGATCACACGGACGCAGACCCCTTCGTCTTTCTCGGCTACGTCGCGCATGGACTCAGACAATCCGTGCCCGGCTTCGGCGACGTGACCTTCTCTTATTTACAGCAGGCGGCTGACGAACTGGCCCGACAGCCTGAGCGCGCCGTCGACGTGTTGCTCAACGAAGTCCTTGAAACAATCGAGCAGCAGTTGATTCTGATTCTGGACGATTATCACCATCTCGGCGCGGAGACGCCCGTGCACGCGATTGTTGATCGACTGCTCGCCTATCTGCCGGACGTTCTGCACGTCATCATTATCTCGCGCGACATGCCGCCGCTCTCGCTCGCGCGACTGCGCTCTCATTCATCGCTCGCCATCATTGACCGCAACGAACTGCTCTTTACGGATGAAGAGACGCAGGAACTCTTTCGCCGCGTCTTCGATCTGGAATTGACGCCGGAGCAATTGACAGAGTATCGCGAGCGCACGCACGGCTGGATAACGGCGCTGCAACTCGTCCGCCAGGTCGCGCAAAGGCAAGCGCTCACCAGCGCGAAACATCAGGAGTCGGACGCGCCCGACCTGGTCGAAATCCTGCGCCAATCCGAGCGTGACATCTTCGATTACTTCGCCGAAGAAGTCTTCGCGGATGAGACAAAAGACGTGCAGCACCTGCTCTCGCACATCTCGCTCCTTGATAGAGTCGAAGCTGGCATCTGCACGCGCCTCTACCCGGAAGCCAACTGCCGTAAGGTTCTGCCCGCGCTTGTCAGGCGCAACGTCTTTATCACCGTCGCTTCGGACGAGCGCGGCGAGGAGTATCGCCTTCATCCGCTCTTTCAGGGTTTCCTGCGCCGACGCTTTCGCAGTGAAGCTGGCAAAAGCGGCGTGGCTGCCGAGCATCGTCGCTTCGCTGAAGATTATCTGGAGCACGGCGCGCTTGAGCAGGCGCTTCGTCATCTCTTGGCGGCGGAAGATTTCGAGCACGCGGCCCGCATCATCAGCGAGCAGGGGCAGACGTGGATTGAGACTGGCGCTCTCGGCTCGCTCGTCACGTTTGCCGAAGCTCTGCCGCGCGCTGTGCTCGAAGCTCATCCGCGTGCGCTGGCGTACAGGGCGGAAGTCGCACGCCTGCGCGGAGAATACGAGACGGCTGCCGCATCTTTTCGCCGCGCCGCCAATCTGCTGCACGAGCAGGGTGACCGCGAGGGCGAAGCCGAAGCGCTTCACTCGCTGGCGACGATTGCGCGCCGTCGCGGCGATTGCGAGTCGGCCTTTACCTATCTCGACCGCGCCTGCGAATTGACAGACGAAAGCTCTCCTGTCCGCATTAAGTGTGGTAATACGCGGGGCTTGTGTTTGACGGCCACCGGCGAATGGACGGCAGCCGAAAGAGAATTTCGCACCGCACTGCAATCGGCTGAGGAGCAGGCCGACGAGCGCTACACGCGTCTCATCGCACACAATCTTGGCTTGCCCGCGATGATTCGCGGAGACTTCGGCGAAGCCCTGCGCTGGCTCAGGCACATGCTGCGCGAGGCGAAACCCGGCCAGCCTCCGATGCCGCAGGAAGCCACAGGCCATCTCAACATCGCGCGCTGTTATCTCTATCGCGGCGACCTCGGCGAGTGCGAGCGTCATCTGGATCAAGCGCTTGAGCGCTGCCAGCTTTTCAACCTCATCGCTTCGCGCGCAGAGACCTTCGAGACCTACGGCAATCTCTATCGAGAGCGACTGGACGCCGCCCACGCCACGGAGTTTTACGAGCGCGCCGCACGCGCCTACGACGAAGCCGGGATTGATCTGGCGCGCTCAGAGTTGCTGGAAGAACAGGCGATACTCAAGCTGCAACTGGGAGATTTGGGCGGGGCGCGCTCGCTTCTCGATCGTCTCGTACACTTGCGCGAAGAGAGCAGCAACGAGATGGGCCTCTATACGGCGACGCTCTCGCGCGGGCGCGTGCGGCTGGCGCAGGGCGAGCATGAGGCGGCGCGCGACGAACTACTGCCCGCGCTCGAATATTTCCGCACGCATGGTCTTTACTACTACGAAGCGCAGGCCGGGATAGCGCTCGCCGGTTGCGATTACGCGCGGGGCGAGGAAGCCGAGATGCTCGAACATTTGCGACGCACGCTCGACCTCGCGGCGCGCTACGATTACGACTACTGGCTGCGGCGCGAGGTCGCGTCTCATCCGCAAATGTTCTCCAGCGCGGAAGCGGCAGAACTGTTGCCCCCGGACGTGCGCGACGAGTTGCGTTTAAAGGAGACACCGCCCGCAGAGACAGGCGAGCAGCCGCAAGCTCAACCAGTCGTCCTTGTTTCAACACAGCCCGTCACGGATTTGACCATCAACATGCTCGGCCCCGTGGAGATTTTTCGTGACCCTGCGCGCCCGCTCGGCGCTGACGCCTGGACGACCAAACGCGCGCGAGACATTCTCTGCTTCATAGCCTCGCGCCGCCATCGTCGCGCGTCCAAGGATACGATCATTGATACCTTCTGGGGCGAGGCCGACTTTGAAGCGGTCGAGAAAAACTTTCATCCGACCGTCTCGCACATACGCAAAGCCCTGAACAGCAACCAGCCCTTGAAGCAGAATTTTTTGCTCTACCGCGACGGCGATTACCAGTTCAACCCGGACTTTTCCTATCGCATTGATATAGAAGAGTTCGAGCGCCTCGTCACCGAAGGCGAGGCTGCGCGCAGGGCAGGGCAGCAAGAGCGCTGCCTCAAGCTTTATGAAGAGGCGATTGCGCTCTATCGCGGCGAGTTTATGCAGGGCAGCTACGACGAATGGGTCGAGGAGCAGCGCTCTTACTATAGCGAGCAATACCTGCGTATGCTCGAAGCCTTAGCCTCTGCCGCGCAGAAGACGGAAGAGTGGCTGCGTTCCCTGCAACTCGCACAGGAAATCCTGCGCAACGACCCCTTCCGCGAAGACATACACTGCATGATGATGCGTGCGCACGCGGGGCAGGGCAATCGCGTCGCCGTCAAGGAACAGTATGAGAATCTGCGTCGGCTCTTGCGTAAGGAGTTGGGCGTCGAACCGGCGGCGGAGACGCAGAAAATGTACCGCGAATTGTTGAAATAAGCTCGCGCTAGATGGTTGCAACGAAATTGCAATCAAGTCTTTTGCAATAAGCCTGTAAAAACGCGAAAGAGGCCGCTGGTGCAAAGAAATTAGAAGAATGCTGCAATGAAGGCGCTCTCGACATCGGTTAAAATCCATAGTCGATACGGGAGCGTAAGTTAGCCTGTATCGCTCACCTCGCATGGGAATCCCGCTATAGGCCGTCGCCCGTTAGAGAAAAGAGAATCGTCAACGCCGCTGACGACCAGGAATAGATGAAAAGAACATTTCTGAAAACCCGACCCACTATTGCTGTCCTTTTAGTGTGTTTGCTTGCCGCCAGTACTGTCCGCGCAGGGCTTGTCATCACCGGTGCTGATGGCATTACCGCTACGGGCGCAGACGGCATCAGGTACATCAACACGACGGGCATCACCGCCACCGGCGCAGACAATTTTCTGGCCTTCCAGACCAACGGCATCACGGCCACGGGCGCTGACGGCATCACTGCGACGGGCGCGGACGGCGTGACCTTTACGGGCACAAACGGCATCACGGCCACGGGCGCAGACAGCACCATCACGCGCGCCGACGGCATTACTGCGACGGGCGCTGACGGCCTCACGATTACGGGCGCTGACGGCACGACGCGCTACGCGGATTCCGTGAGCATTCGTCGGCCCAACGGCATCACTGCTACGGGCGCTGACGGTATTACGGCGACGGGTGCGGATGGGATTACGGCGACCGGCGCGGACGGTCGCCAGATAGCGCACGCCGACGGCATCGTCGCCACGGGCGCTGACGGCCTGACCATCACCGGCGCTGACGGCATCACGGCCACCGGCGCAGATGGCACGACCTTCACCATTAGTCCAAACGGCATCTCTATCACCGGAGCGGACGGTATTACGGCGACGGGCGCTGACGGCATTAGTATTACGGGCGCTGACGGCATTACGGCGACCGGCGCGGATACGATTGCTCCCATCAGTGTGCAGACGGGGCTGCGCAGCGTTGACCCTGAACTGGCTATCCTGCTCAACCGTCTGACGGACGACAGCAACGTCAACGCCATCGTTGTCTATCACCGCCAGCCTGATTCAACGGACATCGCAGACCTGCAACGTCTGGGCGTGACGAGCGGCACGCTCTACAACGCTCTGCCGATGATTACGCTGACTGCGCGCCGCCGTCAGATTTTCAATATCTCAAAGCTGCCGAATGTTCGCTCCATCTACGGCAATCGCACGTTGCAGGCGATGATGGACCCGCGCCTCTCGATGACGGGTGCGGATAAGGTGCGGGGCGATGCGGAGTTGACGAACCAATCGACGGGACTGCCCCTGACGGGCAGCAACGTGACGGTCGCGGTGCTTGATACGGGCCTTGATGCGACGCACCCGGATTTGTCTGGCCGTGTCGTGCAGAACGTGAAGCTGATGGACGCGCAGAGCGCTGGCGTAGGCTTCACGCGCCCTGTGTATGTGGAGAATATGCCGAACACAGACCAGGCTTACGGGCATGGGACGTTCGTGGCGGGGCTTGTCGGCGGCAGCGGCAATCGTTCGGGCGGCAAGTATGGCGGTGTCGCGCCGGGTGTGAAGTTGGTGGGCTTAAGCGCGGGCGACCTGAATCTCTCTTACGTGCTGGCGGGCTTCGATTACCTGCTCTCGCAGGGCGCTGGCCTTAATGTGCGCGTGCTCAATTGCAGTTTCTCTGCCAACACTGTCTTTGACGTTAACGACCCCGTTAATGTAGCGACGAAGATACTGACTGAGAGAGGCGTGAGCGTAGTCTTCTCT
Organism: Pyrinomonadaceae bacterium; assembly: GCA_036387475.1. Taxonomy (GTDB): domain Bacteria; phylum Acidobacteriota; class Blastocatellia; order Pyrinomonadales; family Pyrinomonadaceae; genus DASVTR01. The sequence continues at coordinate 595,880 of DASVTR010000016.1, forward strand.
GCCGGGAATACGGGTGACGGGCTGCACAGCTTGAATCCGTACGCGGTTGCGCCGTGGGTGATTAGCGTCGGCGCGACTGACGACAAGGGACGCTTAGCTAACTTTTCATCGCGCGGCGATTTCGGCCATCCGCTCTTTCGTCCGACGCTGGTTGCGCCGGGTGTGGACGTGATTAGCTTACGCGCGAGCGCGGCCAACGTGACTGGCACGCTCGGCATGGCGGGTGCTGACGCGAGCCGACTCTCTGCTTCTGAGCTTGCGTTCTATACGACGGCAAGCGGGACGAGTTTTTCTGCGCCGCAGGTGGCTGGCAGCATCGCCCTGATGCTCGAAGCGAATCCCAACCTGACGCCGACGCAAATCAAGGACATTCTGCAACGCACGGCGACGCCGCTCGTCAACTTTTACCAACACGAAGTCGGCGCTGGGATGATGAACACGCACGCCGCAGTGCTTGAGTCTGCTTATCCGCTCAGGCGCATGGGCATGTGGCGCGGGTCGCTGGACTTGGGCCAAGTGCAGTTTACAAACGAGCCGGAGCAACGCTTTGACGGCACGGCGCAACCGGGCGGCAACTCGAACATAGTCGTACACGTCCCTGCGGATGCTGTGCTGGCGAGCGTGCAGACTGCATGGAGTCTATCCGGGACAAACGATTTGGGGCTTGCGGTCTACGATGCGAACAATACGCTGCTGCGCGAATCGAACACGCAGAACCGACCGGGACTGACGGGGAGGCGCGAGCGTGTGCTGTTGAGGAATCCTGCGGCGGGAGACTTGATAGCGCGTGTCTTGAATGCGCCTGGCACGGTTAATAACCTGCTGGCCTCCGCGCAAGGCTTCAAGGGATTGCTGGAAGTAACGCGCGTGAAGTATGCGACGCTTGACGACGTGGGTGGCTTGAACGCCGAATCGCGTGCGGAGATTAACCAAGCGCTGCGAATGTTCCTGATGCAGCCTTACGGCAACAGTTTTCGTCCATCGTTCGGCGTTTCGCGCATAGACTTTGCGGCTGCGCTCTTGATGGGAGCGCGCATCCCGCAGTATCTACCTGCGCAGTCGCGCTTCACGGATATAGGCGACCGCTCGACGATGCTGTTCGCGGAGAGTGTGCAGAGCGTACCCGATGGGCCGCTCTTTTACGACGCTCAGTTCGGCGGCCCATTCCTTCCCGAAGAACGCGTCAAACGTTTGACGGCGGCAATCGCACTTGTACGCGCCGCTGGCCTGCGTCAGGAGGCGGAATCAATGTATGGAGTATTCTTGGACTCCCCGGACGCCAACGCGCTTTCGCCGGAGATGCGCGGCTACGTCTTCGTCGCCCTCGGCCACGGATTGCTGAAGGCTGACGGCGGCGCTTTCCGCCCCGACGGCCAACTGACGCGCGCCGAACTGGCGCACGCCCTGGTCAAACTCTCTAATTACTGATTCAACGCTCGGCTCAGGTGCGCACGCCCTGTGTTTAGAGTTCACGCAGTAGCGTGCCGTCGGCACGCTACTGCGTGAACTCTAAAGCATCCGCCTTCCATTCGCACACCGCTCTCGTCTACACACCTGACAGCATCAACTTACGTCGTCGGCGGCTTTGGCTCAGTCGGTGTCGGCTGCTTCGTTCGCCTGGGGGCGCGTTCGACGCGGCTGGCGCTCCTCCATTCGGCGAGCACTGCCGGGTCGTTTTGAAACTGTGTCACGACGATGGGGGAGAATTCGCTCATGGCGTCGGTCAATTGTTTCTCTGCGGTGTTCAGGGCGGCGGTAGCGCTGGTTTGTCGGCGGAGCGCTTCGTCCTGCGCGGCGATGGCTCTCGTAAAGCGGTTAATGGCCGCTTCGAGGGAGGTCAGAAAATCGGCTGGCATCCCTCGCTCCGTGAACGGTTCAGGGTTCGCACTGGCGGCTGCGTAAATAGCACGCGCGGCATTGAGGAGAGCCTGATCGGAGTTGTTACGCGGCATGGCAAACAGGTTGGCGATGCCGGGCGTCAGCTTCTTCATGCCACGCGCGATGCGGTTATATCCTCGCAACTGCTCCAGGAGCGCGGCGCTTGCCGCATCTTTCTCGTCGGTCGCTTCCTTTCGGTCGCGCTCTGCTGCCTCCTGCCTTGCGCCCTCCGTCTCCATTGTCGTCACCGCCGTCCTCATCGTGGCGATTAACTCGCTGCCGCGCGAACGTGCGGGAAAGGGAGCGCCGTGCGCTTCCACAAAATCCAAGCTCCGGCGACCCGCGTTGAGCTTACGAACAGTAATATCTTTCATTTTGTAGTCCTCCAAAGACGTGAGAAGGGAGCAGACTGTTCCCTTGGGGTTGAGACAGGGCAAAGCAGAATTAAGAGTGTGCGAGAAACTGTTTCAGAGTAAACGAAACCCTGTCGGATGCGCGGAATTATACTCTTGTTAGCGACAATTGGAAGGAAAATTATCGCCGCCGCATGTTTTATGTACACTCTGAGGCTTTAAACATCCGCCCACCGCACCAAAACGTGTACGCAACTCATCTAATCCACTACGCAAGTCATCTGAACAACTACGCAACTCATCTGTACGCGTACGCAAGTCATCTGTACACATACGCAACTCATCTGTGCAACTGCGCAACTCATCTGAACAACTGCGCAAGTCGTCTGTGCGACTGCGCAACTCATGTAAACAACTGCGCAACTCATCTGTGCAACTACGCAAGTCATCTGCGCAGCTACGCAACTCATCTGTACGACTGCGCAAGTCATTTGAACCACTGCACAACTCATCTGTACAACTACGCAGGTCATCTGCGCAATTCCACGGGTCGTCTGTACAGCTACGCGAATCAACTAAACAACTGCGCGCACCCGTTTTACGCCTGCGCGAATCGTCTAAACCTGCGCGGGAGCGGGTTTTGCGTTTATATTGGTCGTTGAAATGCCAATGTGAAGCGTGTGTAGAGGCTATTTACGCGGTTTTCCGCTTTTGCGAGGGGCTTTTCCCTTCTCGTCAATGCCTGTTTGTAAGCGCGTGTCTGCCGCATGAGGCTGGTCTGGCGACTGCTCGGCTATTTTCTTCTCTAATCTCTCTACAAGTTCACGCTTCTTCTTTACATCCGGGCGATGTAACTTCTGCTCAATTGCCAGTGCCTCTTGCGCTGGCGGCAGCGCCAGGTCGAGTCGTCCTTCCTGCTCATGTGCGCGCGCAAGGCGATATTGTATGGTTGAAATCAAACTTTGCTGCCCGATTTCACGAGCCACCGGCAGCGCCTTCTCAAACCACTGTCGCGCCTCCGCCCAACGCTCACAATCTAAGGCTATATCGCCCAAGCCTCTATATTGAGATGCGATACCCTGTTTACCATCCAAAGCGATAAAGAGCTTCAACGCTTCGTGGTGATACTTCTCCGCCGCAGCGTAGTGTTTACGCAGGCGCTCAAGCACAGCCAAATTATAGAGCGCGACTCCGACCCTTATATCTGTCCCCAGTCTCCGCCGAATCGCCAGTGCCTCCTGAAAAAATTGCGCGGCAGCATCATAATCTTTTCGCTCTTGCGCCAATGCTCCGCGCAGGTACAACACAATTGCCTGTTCGTCTCTGCTCCCGCCGCGCTCCCACATACGGAAGCAACACTCTGTCCAATGGGCTATTTTGTCAGTATCCCGCCGAGCGTTGTGAATCCACGCCGCTCCAAACGCACGCCATCCCGCTCTGGCCCAGTTCTTCAACAATCGTTCCGCTTCGTAGGCGCGTTCATTCAGTTTCAAGCCCTCATCCCACCGACCTAGATAATATAGCGGGCCGCCCCCGTCGCATAAAGCGACTGTTAAATCGGTGAACATCATCGCCGTCTCTCTGTCGCGAACTTTCTCGTCCTGTACTCCGGCTGTCTGCCATAACCATTCCGCCACCGCTTCGAGATTCTCCCACTCGGCTTCGATTAGATTAAATGTTCTGTAGTTTTCAGGCAGTTCTCCATACCTTCGTGCGTATGCCAGCCAGTATTTGACAAACTGCATTCCCGTCGCGCGCTCGGTTTGAGCATCCGACAGCAGTTCGTCGCGCACGAAATTGCGCGTCAGCGGATGTAGAGCGTAACGGTCTTCGCTTACCATCACGTCTACCAGCGAAAGAGCGCTCAGGCGGTCAATTGTCGTTTCCAATGCCTTGCGTGACAGTTGCGCTACTTCCATCCAGGCCTCGAACGTGGCGGACGGGGCGAAGAATGACAGCGCTCGAAGAGCGGTTCGGTCGTTTGTCGTCCATTCCCTGCGCGCTTCCTGATAGATAAACTTCTGTAAATTCGTGTCGCGGTTGCCGCGCAGCATTTCCAGCGCGCCATCGAACGTTAATGCGGCGCGTACGCGCATCAATCCCAGCGTGTGCGCCAGCGCCAGCGGAGAGCCGCCCGTCGCATCATATAGTTCTTGCCATCGTGCTTCGCCTGCGCGCCGCAGTTTCTCAGATAGCCGCGCATCCTTCTTCGCTTCCTCTGCGATGAGTTGGCGCGCAGCCTCCCACTCTAACTTTTCCAGTCGTAGCCAGACCGCACCTTCGCCGCCGCGCCTCCGGCTCGTGATAATTGCCTTGCACGCTGTCGGCACTGCCCGCAAAAAGTCTGCCAGTGCCTCCTGCTTCTCTTTCGTCAGCGTTTCAAGATTGTCATAGACCAGTAAGGCCGGGGTTTCGCGCAGCGCGTCAAGCAAAGCTCGCCTCTTCACGTCGCCCGCAAGCTTTGTGATTCCTTCCTGCCCCAGCACGCGCGCCGTCTCATTCAAAAACTCGTCGAGCGTGCGTACATCTGGCGGCATTTCGCGGATGCTCCCCGGCGCAAGCAGATTCTGCTTGGCGCTGACGAAGATGAACGCTTCAAACAATCCTTTCTCTTTACAACGATAAGCAGCCTCGATTGCCAGCGCCGTCTTGCCAATGCCGCCGATGCCGTCAACCAGCACGCCCCACGTATGATCTTCCGGACTGAGGGCGCGCAACACAATTTCCATCTCTTTATCGCGTCCGAAGAACGACGCGCGTCGCGGTAAATTGTCTGGAATCTGAGGGGCGAGTGTCTCAATGACATCCTGCGCGATTGGTTTGCCCGTAGTGCGCTCGCCATATTCGAGCAGGAGCGTCTGCAAATTACCGAGCAGTAATTTCTCGAAGGCTTCGGGCGTCTCGAAGGATTGGTACAGGCCCGGATGCTCGCCCTTGACGGCGTCAAACTGCGCGAAGAATTCTTTGACGCGCATGAACTGTTCCGGGTCGAGCGCTTCAGGCGGGATGGCGCGCGTGCAGCGATAGACCATGATGCGCGGCCTGTCGTGCTGTTTCCATAAGGTGTAGGCCGTCTTGAATTCTTCTTCCGTGCCTGCCTGATATTCTTTCTGCGTCAACGGGTCTGTGCCGCCCGGCGGCCTTCCGAAGCGATGCCAGATAATGCCTATGAAGACATCCCACTCGGTCGGCTTGAGTTGGTCGAAGATGACCTGCTGCGGGCGTCCGGCGCGCGGGACGACCAAGCGCCAGTCAATCACTTCGAGCACGATGCCAAGGTTATCGGCCAGCGGCTTGAGCAGCGCGGCGACCGTTTCCACTCTGGCGCACTCCGTCGCCATGTCTGAGGCCGACGCGGTGAAGATTCGTAGTTTCTGCATCATCCAGCCTCCAGCACATCTCTGTGGGATTCGACGAGACGTGTCCGGCAGCAGTATAGCGTTTATTTACGGATGAACAATTCCTCTATTTACGGATGAACAATTCCTCCGCGTTCCAGAGCGAGTAGGGGACGCGCGTGCTGGGGCGATAGTTGCCGATGCGCGTGTTGGCGGCAGAGGCGATGTGGCGCGCGACGATGGGGATGACGGGCATTTGCTCTACGAGGAGCATCTGTATGTCGCGGAAGATGGCCTTGCGCTTTTGCTGGTCGCGTTCGCGTGCCTGCGCTGTGGCTAGTTCGTCAAGCCGCGCTTCCCAATCTGTGGCGGGCTTCGCTTGCTTGGGCTGCCACTGGTGCTCTTCGCTGTTGCTGCGTAGAAAGTTGGTGTAGGCGGAGGGGTCTGGCTCGGAGACGGACGTGCCGAAGAGTATCGCGTCGTAATCAAAGCTCTGCTTGCGGCGACGCGTTAGTTCGCCGACATCGACGCTGGCTATCTGCATCTTGATGCCTAAGCGCGAGAGGTCTTCCTGAATAATCGCCGCTTCCGCTTTGCGCGGCTCGCTTTCGGCGTTGACGATTAAAGTAAACGCGACCGGATTGCCTTTCGCGTCCAGTAGCTCAGGCGCGTCCGCAGCGCCGCGCGTCGTAAAGCCGGCTTCGCGCAGGAGCGTGCGTGCCTTTTCAAGGTCATACTCTGTGCGCGGCAAATCATCAGTCGCCCACGCGCGATTGCCGGGCGAGACGAAGCCGTAAAGCGGTGTTGCAAGGCCCTGCAAGGTATTGTTGGCGATGGAAGCGCGGTCAATCGCGTGTGAGAGGGCGCGACGAAAGCGCACGTCCACGAACCATGCGCGCTTTATGGGGTCAACAATCGGCTTGCCGTCGCGCTCGCCTTCGTTGAGATTAAACCAGAGATGGTCTGTGTCCAGTCCCGGCCCTAAATCGTAAGCGTGCACAGCGCCCTCGCCCTTTCGCAGCGCGGCGTAATCGGTCGGGCGAATGCGGTCGTAGATGTCCAGCGAGTTTTGATTGAGCCGCGCCAGCGTCGCGTTCGCGTCCGAGATGACTTCGATGTTAAGCGTGTCCAGATAGGGAAGCTGTGTGCCCGCCGCATCCTTTTTCCAGTAGTTGGGATTGCGCTTGAGTGTGACGCGCTCGCCGGGCGCGCTCGATTCGACTATGAATGCGCCAGCCGTAACGATTCGCTGCGGGTCGGAGGCCACGCCCCATGCGTCGCGCAGTTTACCCTGATTGAACTCGGCTTCGAGGATGTGCTTTGGCAGCACCGCCAGATTCGAGAGATAGCTTTCAGGCACGACGACTACTTCGGGAAAGACAAGACGCAAGCGCCGCGCGTCAACGACGGAGACTTCGATGGGCCGCCCGCCAATCAACATCGCATCGCGGAAGACTTGCGAGGCCGTGCGCTCGTCATAAAGCGCGCGGAAAGTGAACGCCACGTCGTCAGCCGTTAGCTCGTGGCCGTCGGAAAACTTGAGGCCGTCGCGCAGGGTTAATTCTAGATTGCGCCCGTCCTCGGCCAGCGTCCAGCTTTCCGCTAACCCTGGAATGTAAGCCTGCTTGTCGTTATCAAACTCCGCCAGCCGACCGCCCATCAACATGAAAGAGACGATCAGCGAAGGCACGTCCGCCGCCACCAAATAATTGAAAGTACCGGGCGGCGAGATGACCCGGTAGCTAATGGAGCCTCCGCGTGTGCCTGCGACGCGCTCACGCGAGAGTTCCAACGCCTTGTTCTGCGGCGGCGCTGGAGCTTGTGACTGTTGTAAACAGGCGATGCTCAGAAACAGCGAAGCGAATAAAGCGAGGAACAGGAGTCGTCTTAGTGTGTCTCTCATCTTTTCAGTCTCTTCATTTGTGCTGTTGGATTAAAAGGCTTGCGCGTCTTGCTCTTGCCGGGCAAGCGGATTCAATCACGTCTGCCATAGAGTTGTCCAGAGAATTCAGTTTACAGTTTTCTGTTTTCAGTTTTCAGTACAGACCAGTTGCTTTATCTGAAAACCGAAAACTGAAAACTCAAAACCGCTTTTCTGTGTCAAAATGCGGCTGGTGCTGAAACTTATCTTCAATCGAGTGTTGCAGGGAGTGCTGGCGCTGCTGATTATCTCTGCGCTCGTCTTCTGGTTGCTGGCGGCGACGGGAAGCGATGCGCTGACGGCGCTCGGCGCTGACTCGCTGGTTCACGAAGAGACCATCAAGAGCCTGCGCCACATTTACGGGCTGGATCAACCGCTGCACGTGCGCTATGGGCGTTGGCTGGCGGGCGCGTTGCGCGGGCGCTTGGGCGAATCCTTCTTTTATCGCGTGCCGGTCGGCAGTCTTCTCTGGCCGCGACTGCTCTCGACACTCATGCTGGCGACAATTGCCCTCGTGATTGCCTGGGCCATCGCCCTCTCTCTCGGCGCACTGGCCGCGCGGCGCAAGGGTGGTTGGATAGATCGTTTCTGCGGGCTGCTTATCTTGCTGGCGACTTCGACGCCGCGCATCGTGCTGGCGCTCATCGCGCTGGCTTTTGCCGCGCGTACGGGGCTGCTCAACGTGGGCGCTGATGCGGCGGGCGCGGGCTTAGCAGCGGGAGCGCTCAAGCGTGTCTTGCTGCCTGCGCTGGTTCTCTCCGTGCCGCTCGTCGCGCTCTTTCTGGCGCAGGTGCGCGACGGCCTTGGCGAAGCCTTACGCGAAGAGTTCGTACAGGTAGCGCGTGCTAAAGGGTTGTCGGAAAGAGTCGTTATCCTGCGCCACGCACTGCGCGCCGCGCTCAACCCTTTGATAACGATTTTCGGTTACTCGCTGGGCGGAGTGATGAGCGGCTCTGTGATTGTCGAAACGGTGCTCGGCTGGCCGGGGTTGGGCCAACTGTCGGTCGTCGCCGTGCGTAACCGCGATGTGCCGCTCTTGATGGGCGTCGTGCTTATCACTGCGACCGCAGTCCTCATCGGCAACATGGTCGCAGACCTCCTGCTGCGCTTCAACGACCCGCGCTTGCGAGAGGACGAAAGCAGAGCCGCCAGCATGTCGCGTGCGAACGCCGCCTGAAACTTCATGACAGAAAATCGAGCGCAATTGATAGAGACAGAAGCCTCGCCAATTGAAGAGGAGACGCGACGCGAAAACTGGCGCTCGCGCCTGAGAGCGCGTGCCACTTTCTTGCGGCGGCGCAGCCGTCTCTTGATCGGATCTGTTATCGTCGGCAGCTTCTACGTTGTCGCCATCTTCGCAGATTTCCTCGCCCCCTATGATTACCGCTCGCAGACACGCAGCGAGCCGCTCGCCCCGCCGACCGTCGTGCATTTTCGTGACGCGCAGGGCGGTTGGCACTTGCGCCCCTTTGTTTATGCGCGCCGCCTCGTTGACCGCCATGAGAGGCATTATGAGGAACTGACGGAACGCCCCTTTCCGTTGGAGTTTTTCACACGCGGCTACAGTTACAAGCTGTTCGGGTTTTGGGAAACGAACGTTCATCTGTTCGGGTTGAGGGATGCGAGCGGGCGTGACGCGCCGCGCGTACAACTACTTGGGACGGACGCTCTGGGCCGCGACCGCCTCTCGCGCTTGCTGAAGGGCACGCGCTTTTCACTCCTTGTTGGCCCAATCGGAACAGTATTGGCGAGCTTGCTGGGGATTCTGCTCGGATGCTTTGCGGGCTACGGCGGGCGTGCGCTGGATGCGCTCTTGATGCGCGCGGCTGACGTGATGATGGCGATGCCTGTCCTCGTCCTGATTCTGGCGGCGCGTGCTTCCTTTCCGTTGGAATTGCCGCCTCAGCGTGCCGCGCTGCTCTTAATCACTATCTTTATAGCGGTCGGCTGGGCGGAGATGGCTCGGCTCGCGCGTGGGCTGGTGTTGGCGCTTAAACGCCGTGAGTTCGTGCTCGCAGCCGCCGCGCTCGGACTCTCCAAAACGCGTATCCTCTTTCGTCATATCCTGCCAAACGCCGCGCGCCCCCTGCTCGTCCAGATGACTTTGATGCTCCCGTTTTTCCTGCTGACGGAAACGGCGCTCTCTTTCTTAGGCGTCGGCTTGCAGGAGCCGGAGGCAAGCTGGGGCAATATGCTGGCGGAGGCCGTCGATATAACGCTGCTGCGCCAGTCTCCGTTTGAGATGCTCTCGCCCGCCCTTGCAATCTTCATCTTCGTGCTCGGCGTGCGACTGCTCAGCGATGGGCTGAAAGGCAAGGCTGGCGGCGATTGATTCATTTAATCATTGACACATTGAATCAATGAACCAATGGTTAAATAAATCAATTCTTTCATCCTTCCGACTTGCTTTTGATTCTGATAGAGTGCACGGAACAAAATCCGGTTGTTAAAATTCGAGGGCGCGCTGAAGTCAATTAGCCCTGCACGAGCCACGCCCTGTAATATGCGCGAGGGAGGAAGCTGTCGGCATGTTAAAGCGGATTGAGAAGATGAAAGCGCTGCTGGTCTACCCGGAGTTTCCCAACACCTACTGGAGCTTTAAGCACGCGCTGCCGTTTGCGGGCAAGCGTTCCGCCTTTCCGCCGCTGGGGTTAATGACTATCTCCGCGATGATGCCCGCGAGTTGGGAAAGGCGGCTCGTGGATTTGAACGTCCGACGGCTCAGGGACTCCGATCTTGAGTGGGCCGACATGGTTTTCGCCAGCGCGATGATGGTGCAGCAGGATTCGCTGCGCGAAGTGATCGACCGTTGCAAGGCGATGAATCGGCGCATCGCCGTCGGCGGCCCGTTTGTCACGACGGGCGCGGAGCATGTCTCGGATGCAGACTATATTTTCCTCGGCGAAGCTGAAACTACGCTGCCCGAATTCCTGCGCGACCTGGAGATGAATGTGCCGCAGCACATCTACGAAGCAGGCGAGAAGCCGGACTTGACGCAGACGCCCGTTCCGGACTTCAAGCTGGTTGACATGCGGCGTTATTCCTCTATGGCGATTCAGTATTCGCGCGGCTGTCCGTTCAATTGCGAATTCTGCGACATCATCGAAATCTACGGGCGCGTGCCGCGCACAAAGACCAACGAGCAAATGCTACGCGAACTAGACGCGCTCTACGCGGCCAACTGGCGCGGGCCGCTCTTCATCGTTGATGACAATTTTATCGGCAACAAGCGAAACGTCCGCCGGATGATGCCGGATTTGTGCGAGTGGATGGAGCGGCACAATCGTCCGTTTCGTCTCTTCACGGAGGCTTCCGTTAACCTTGCGGATGACGAAGAGCTTTTGGGCATGATGCAGCGCGCCAACTTTCGCAAGGTCTTCCTCGGCATCGAAACGCCCGTCGAAGAGAGCCTCAAGGAGACGCAGAAAAGCCAGAACACGCGCCGCAGCCTGATTGAATCCGTCCGCAGGATTCAATCTTACGGCATGGAGGTGATGGCGGGCTTCATCGTCGGCTTTGACAACGACCCGGTTGACATCTTCCAGCGACAGATTGATTTCATACGCCAGAGCGCGATTCCGATGGCGATGGTCGGACTCCTCAGCGCTCTGCCCGAAACGCAACTCTGGCGCAGGCTGCAACAGGAAGGAAGACTCCTGCACGAAGGCGCGGGCACAAACACCGAAGCCTCTCTGAACTTCGTCACCAAGATGGACAGGCAGACTTTGATTGACGGCTACAAGACAATTCTGCGCACCATCTACAGCCCCGAAGAGTATTATGCGCGCGTTTACGCCTCGCTCAAGAATACTATCAGCACCCGCACTGCTTATCCGCTACAAAAATTCAGGCCGGAGCACGTGGTTCATTTCTTCCGCGTCTTCTTCAAGCTCGGCGTGTTCGATAACGCGCGTAAAGATTTCTGGCGTTTCCTGCGCCGCGTCATCTCCGAGCGGCGCGAAGTGCTGCCCGAAGCCGTCGTGCTGGCCGTCATGGGTTACCACTTCCGTAAGATTACGGAGCAGTATTGCGAGTGAATCAAGAGTAAGGGAGGAAAAGCAGTTTCACGCTAGAGGCGCAAAGAAGAAAAAGACAAAAGGCGCAAAGCATTGAGTTGCTTCTTTGCGAGCTTCCGTCTTTCTGTTCTTTGCGCCTCCAGCGTGAAAAGTTTTTACCCTCGTCGCTAGAGACTATTTGAAGATTGCCGCAGCCGAGACCCGCACGTTGTCCTCTCGCCCAACATTGACTTGAATCCCGTAGTTATCATAAAAGCAAAGCTTACGCGGTCAAGCCGTAGGGTAACTAAAACAAGAGGGAGTGAGAAATGACTTACGTCGTGACAGAATTATGCGTTGACTGCAAGTATACGGATTGTGCTGCGGTCTGCCCCGTAGAGGCTTTCCACGAATTGCCCGACCGTCTCTACATCAACCCGGACACCTGTATTGATTGCGATGCCTGTGTGCCGGAATGCCCGGTCGAGGCCATCTTTGCGGACACGACTGTCCCGGAAGAGTATCAACACTGGACTGCTCTCAATGAAGAGGCCAGAGACTATCCCGTCATCAGCCTCAAGCAACCGGCGTTGATGGGGCCGAAGTGCACCGGCCCGGCGGAGTGAGCGTAATGCAGAAGTGAGCCATGCCGTCCGCGCCCGTCCTCTCTCTTTCAATCATTTGAACCAGCGACGTCTATTGATGATGATGCAGAGTTGACCGGGCGGCCATCTCCGCGTCCATCATTGCCGTTTCTTCTCGGCACTCCCGCGCCTGCCTGCTAAACTGGTACATTGAACCGCCGATATGGAATCACCTTTAACCCCATATCGGGTATGGTTATCGCCCAAACATATTTGATTGGCACCCAAAAATTACAATTTTCTTGTAATCAGCTTGCTTCCCAGCGGAAAACCGGGGAATTGACTATCCTGTGTCAGTGGTCGGGTCAGGGCGCGTGTGGCGGAATAGAAATTGCCAGCAAAAAGGCGTCATCTTGCCATCATCGGGCAGAAACAACTTTTAAGGAGTCGCAAAATGAGATTAAGCACGAGAAACAAAATTCTTCCGGTGGCCCTAGTGGCTGCTCTTCTTGGCGGAACGGTCGGCGCTTTCGTCGGTCGCACTTCCAAAACAACTGAGCCTGCCGAGCGGTCGGCGTTGGCCTCGGCCCTGAACAGCGATGATACGAGCGTTCAGAATAAGGCGCTGGTTCCAGAACAGTCATTGACGAGCGATGCATCATTGGCAGACTCAAATGTTGACCCGCAGTATCGCGCAGGCTTCATGGACGGCTTCCGCGCGGCGACCGCCAACGACCGCTCTGATTCGGAGAGCGCGGTTAGAACCGCTCGCGTCATCGAGCGGCCAGTCTACCGGACGCGCACTATCCGCAGCCGTTCCAGCAACTACGCCAACTCGCGGCAGGTCTATTACGACTATAACAACCAGCCGCGCAAGCGTTCCTTCTGGCAGAAACACCGCGACAAATTGACGGTGGCGATGGGCACTGGCGGCGGCGCGCTGATCGGCGGCCTCGTCGGCGGCAAGAAGGGCGCGCTCATCGGTGCGCTGGCGGGTGGCGGCGGCTCTGCGCTCTACACCTACAAGATTCGCAAGCGTGACCGTCGCTACTAATTGACGGTGAGGGTTCTGTGATGAAGCCTGGCTCGCGCAGATCAATCCTCGGCTTCGTGCTAATCGCTCTTGCGGCGACCTCAACGTGGGCAGCCTCTCTTAACAGGGCTGCCCACTTGTTTGCGCCGCAACCGGTTTTGAGCAGCACCGCCGATTCCAGCGCCTCCAAAAACTCCGGCGAGAAAATTGAACGAAGGGGAAGAGCGTCCAGAGTCGCTCTGCCATCAACAATTCGTTTCCGCGAAGTTGAGGGGCGCGGGTTGATGACTCGCGTCTGGGTCAACGGCGTGGGCGAGTTTACCTTTGCAATTGACACGGGCGCAGGCGCGACCCTTTTGTCTGCGCGCGTCGCGCGTGAAGCAAGAGTCGCCTTGAAGGGTAGCCGCCTGTCCCTTGGCGGCTTGAGCGGCGCGGGCACGGCTTCCGGTCAGGAAGCATCTTTGCGTAGTCTGGCTATCGGCGAGAGCGATAACTTGCTGCCTGCTCGCGGACTCTTCATCGTCACAGACAGATTGCCGCCGGGCGTTGACGGCGTGCTTGACCCGACAGAGGCTTACTGGCCGCTCGGATACACGATTGACTTGCCGAACAATGAACTAAGCGCTTTTGACCCGCGCACAACACCGCTTCGTCGCAATGATGTCCCTTCGGGCGGAACAATAGTGCCCTGGATTTCCGATGCGCGCAGCCGTCGCCCCTTCGTGATGCTTAACGGAACAAGACGCGCTCTGCTCGACACAGGCTCGGAATTCGGCCTCGCGCTGAGCGAACAGGAGGCTAGAGCCATCGGCGTCATACACGATGGCCGTGGACGTAGCCGTGACGGAGTGCGCGACATTGGGGGCGGTGAGATTAACGCGCGCAGGATTGCGCCCGCCACCGTTAACATCGGCTCGCTGGTGCTGCGTGGTGTGCCGACAGACCTTCTGGCTGGCGCTCACGCGGGTGCGCCCATCCTGCTCGGACGCGACGCGCTCCAACCGTTTCGACTGACCTTTGACCCGCTCAATCGCTTAATCCGCATCGCGCCTTAAAACGATAAAAAGGATTGGCAGCAGGAGTTCTAGTTCAATGCGTTGCTCGAATCATTCGACGCGGATTCCGGTCTTTGCGCTGGCGCTCTTAGTCGCGTTCGGCATCTGCGTCGGCGTGCTGGCGCAGGAGACTCCGCGCTCTCCCAGACAACGCCTGCGCCGCGCGAACTCCGCGCCCTCAACGCAGCCTTCATCCGAAGCGACGCCGCAACCATCAACGTCAAATGAAACTGCGCCGCAAACGCAGGACGACGATGAGGTGGTACGTGTTAATACAGACCTGACGAATATTCTGCTGACGGCGATTGATAAGGAGCGGCGCTTCGTCACGACCTTGCGGCGCGAAGATTTGCGCTTGACGGAGAACGGTGCGGCGCAGGAGATTTCCATTTTCCAACGCGAGACGGAACTACCGCTCTCGCTCGCTATCCTGATTGATGCCAGCGAATCGCAGAAGGGCGTGCTCTCTGACGAAAAGACTGCGGCGCGAACCTTTCTCGAATCGGTCATCCGCCCGGACAAAGACAGGGCGGCGATTGTCTCCTTCACGGGCATTCCAGTGCTCGAACAGTCTTTGACGAACGATACGAGCAGATTGCAGCAGGCCATCAACCGCGTCAAGATAGTGCTGCCGGTCGAGGTGTTGGAAAACAGCATCAAGGCTGACTCGGACGTATCTGTTGCGCAATTATATGAAGATGATGCTGTCGGTTATACAGGCGTCTGGGATGCTATCTGGGGGACGACCAACGAGGTGCTCGCTCACACGCCTGAGCGCACGCGCCGTGCCGTCATCCTGCTCTCAGACGGCGACGACACCAGCAGCCAGACCAAAAAACAGGAAGCGATAGATTTCGCCGTCAAGCATAACGTCGTCGTCTACTCAATCGGAATCCGCGACGCGGAGTTTCCAGACGGCAAGCTCGATAAAGACGCGCTGCGCAAGGTTTCAGAAAAGACGGGCGGGCGCGCTTTCTTTCCGCGCAGTGAGATGGAACTGCGGGCCGCTTTCACGCAGATTCAGGACGAATTGCGCTCACAATATCTGATTGCTTACTCGCCGACGAACAAACTGCGCGACGGCTCCTACAGGCAGATACGCATAGAGGTCGTCAATCCTGAGTTGCGCAAACAAAAGTTAAGCCTGCTCTATCGTCAAGGCTATTACGCCAAGCGGCAACCCGCGAAACCCTGAACGCAAGGGAAATTTCAGAGCAACCCTCCGCCTCTTCGTTGCCTTCCTGCTTTGTTGGCTGGTATGACAGTGCGGTCTTGGCTGTCGAAAGAATAGCCCGGTTGAAAGCAAGATGCTTGAACTCTATTTCCTTTTCTACAAGCTGCCGAAAGCGATGAGCCGCCTTGCGCGACAGCGAAAGCGGAGCGCGCTTAAATGGAGTCTGGCCGCCATCGGCGCATGGATTGGGACAGAGTTTGTCATACTGTTTTGCTGGAGCTTCCTTTATGAAATCGGAGTAATTTACTGGGGATGGCCTGAACAAGAGCCTAGGGGATTGGTGTTTCTGGTCTACGTTATTGCTCTCATCGCCGCGATGGTCAGCGCAGATATTGTTCGACGCGTGCTCTATTCAATGCCTGCCGGTGACTTATTGCCGCCACCGCCACCTGAGTTTGACTGAGCAACTCGCCAGCACTTTCTGCTCAATGGCTCGCTGACGCTGTTCCAATCCGCAGACATCTGTTATCATCTCGCGCTCGTTCGCGACTTCGCAGTGAAGTCCCGGCTCTGGTATCGCTTGCTGGTTAGGTCTCCTGATTAGCTTGTTTCCCGGCCTCGTTCAATTCTCGTCAAACAAATTATTAAGAGGAAAGTACAAGTGTTGATTTCTCGCAGAACTCTACGAAAAGCTCTGGCCCTCGGCCTGCTCCTGTCCACCCTGTTTTCCGGCTCAGCCGTCTTCGCGCAGAACGATACGATGATGCAGGCGTTTTACTGGGACGTGCCCGTTGATGACGTTCATAAAAACGGCAATTGGTGGAACAACCTCGCAGGCAAAGCCGGGCAGTTTCACAGCGCAGGCATCACGGGCATCTGGACGCCGCCGCCCTCGAAGGGCAACTTCGGCATCTACGACATGGGCTACGGCATCTTCGATCACTTCGACCTCGGCAACTACAACCAGAAGGGAACGACCGAGACGCGTTTTGGCAGCCGCGCCGAACTGGGCGCGATGCTCAGCGCCATGCACACCGAAGGCATCGAAGTCTACGCAGACATCGTGATGAATCATCTCTTTACGGATTATCACGAACTCGAAGTTAATCCGGCGGTCAAGGCTTATGTTGACGGCGAAGCTCATAATGGGGCGAACACCGCTTACCCGACCGGCGAGATTGTCTGGCGGATTCCAAACGCGCAGCCCGGCGACTACTACGTCCAAATCAAGGGCTACAACTTGAACTGCGATGCGGGCGCTTACAATGACCGCGCCTACGAGTTATACGCCACCTGGACGAATCCCAATCCGGCTTTCCCTTACGACCCTTATTTTCCGCCGCCCTATCCGTTCGAGACTGAGCCGAATGGTGGCCTCGGCAATGGCGGCTCAGACGACTTTCCCGGCTCAGGCCAGCGCGTCTGGGCACACACGAATCAATGCGGCGATATAGACGAATACAAGATTACGGTCACGCAGGCGCACGACATCAATTTGATTTTGACTTCCATGTACGGTGGCGACGACCAGCTTTTCGGCTCAGACCAACGCAAGGGCTTTCGTATCTTTCACGTCTACTACAACGGCAACGACCTGGCGAACACACAGCTTCAGGCGCTGACCTACACGGGCGTTAACTACTTAGCCAACTACGGCGTCAATCACACCGGAGCGGGCGAGCAGAATTGGACTTGGAATTACACCTACTTTCATCCCGTAGACGCCGCCGATTATCTTCAATCGGACGAAGGCTCGAATGATGCCGTTATCCCGAACGCCAAAATCTTCGGCATTGATTTGAACACCTTCGACACGCGCCCCAACGGCGTGCAGAATCGCCTTAAGTATTGGGGACAGTGGCTTGTGAATACGGTCGGCTTTGACGGCTATCGGCTGGATTTCGTGCGCGGCTATCAGGAAAGCTTCGCCGCCGACTGGATTAAGGCGATGCCGAAGAAGGCTGGGGGAGCGCAACGCTTTGTCGTCGGCGAGTATTTCAGCGGCAACAAGTCGCGCCTCAAGAATTGGGTCAACACGCTGGCCGCGCAGGGCGCTGATGCAGATGTCTTAGACTTCAACTTGAAGTACACGCTGAACGGTTTGGCAAACGGCAATTCGTCAAGCTTTAACATGACGACGCTCAATCACGCAGGGATGGTGCGCGACAATACGGGCAACAGCCTCTCCGGCCTCGATGTCGTCACCTTCGTCGAGAATCACGACACAGGCAAGGATAGCAACCAGTGGATTTTCAAAGACTGGCAGTTGCCCTACGCCTACATCCTCTTCGCCGAAGGCCGCCCCTGTCTCTTCTATCCGCACTTTTACAATGTCACGATGCACTCGGAGCAGGGCTTTACAACCACCGCGCCCCTGAGTCTTCAAACGGACATCAAAAATTTAACCAACATTCGCCGCACCTATCTCGACGGCGGAATGATTGTCTTGAGCGAGACGGGCAATCCTTTTCCTGCCGCTGATACGGCCAACGCTTACGTCGCTCGCCGCGAGGGCAACAGCGCCGCCGGAAAACCCGGCGCGATTCTCGTCCTCAATAATCACGAGACGGCGACCAAATGCCTCTACGTCGATAACGCCCCGTCAGGCTCAGGCTATGCGAACTGGGCCAACAAGATGCTGGTTGATGTAACGGGCACACAACCAAACACGCAGGTCTTCGCAGACGGGCGCGTGCAGGTCTGCGCCGCGCCACGCAGCTACAGCGTCTATCTGCCCGATGAGAACACTCCGGCGACGCCTTCCATCAGCGGCCTCATCACGGACATCAGAACCGGCAATCCTATCGGCGGCGTCACCGTCACCCTCAGCGGCACGCAAAGCGGGACGACCACTACCGACAGCAACGGTAATTTTTCATTCACTGGTTTGACGCCCGGCGGCAACTACACTGTTACCGTCGCCAAGACCAACTACACCTTCGCGCCCGCGAGCCGCACTTTTAACAACTTGCAGATCAATCTCACCGCCGCTGATTTCACAGGAGCGCTGGGCCATAAGCCTTCGGACTTCGACGGCGACGGTCTGGCAGACGTGGCCGTCTGGAATCCGGCGAACGGCAATTGGTATGTCATCAATAGCTCGAATGGCGCGTCCAGCCTGCTAACCTCCTGGGGGCAGGGAAGCCTCGGCGACGTGCCCGTGCCCGGCGATTACGACAATGATGGCCGCACAGACATCGCCGTCTTTCGTCAGCCGGAGGGCAATTGGTACATCATACGCAGTTCTGACGGTGCAGGCGTTGTGCAGAACTGGGGCGCGAGCGGAGACAAGCCCGTGCCCGCAGACTACGACGGCGACGGGCAAACCGATTTGGCCGTCTACAGGCCGAGCGAGAATAACTGGTATATCCTGAAAAGCACGAACAACACTGTCAAGCTACAGTATTTTGGTGCGCCCGGTGACCTGCTCGTTCCCGGCGACTATGACGGAGACCGCAAGGCAGACATCGCCGTCTTTCGCACGTCGGAAGGCAACTGGTACGTTCTTAATAGCGGCGGTGGGCCAACGACGCAGAGGCAATGGGGACTCGGCACAGACCGGCCCGTCCCCGGCGATTATGATGGCGACGGCAAGACAGACTTCGCAGTCTATCGTGCGTCGGAAGGCAACTGGTACATCATCCACTCCGCTTCGGGCAGCGGCACTGTCCGCAACTGGGGCAACTCGACGGACGTGCCCGCGCCGACAGACTACGACGGCGATGGCAAGACGGACATCGCCGTCTTCCGTCCATCTGAAAACAACTGGTATATCCTCAGAAGTTCGGACAACACGGTGATGCTTCGATTTCTCGGAGGCGGCAACGTTGTACCGCTGCCCGCCACATACATTCCATGATTAACTGAAACAAAGATCGGGTTGCGCGCCAAGACGCAAAGGCGCTAAGAGAGTTTATCCTTTCTTAGCGCCTTTGCGTCTTTGCGTGAGATGTAGCTGCTGCTCCGCCTTCGCACCACTCGCGCGTTACGCGGTGGCGATAGTCAAACAATCGGCGCAGGCGCGGGACGATTAAGAGCGGCGCAGCCATTCGTCCGAGAAAGCCGAGCGGCGGCTCGTATTCAATTTCGTCTCGGAGTATCGCGCCTTCCGCGTGCGGCTCAATCAGGTGTCGATGACGCCAGCTTTGAAACGGCCCCTTCACTTGCACGTCTTCAAACATCCTTGGCGGGTCGTAGATCGTATGGCGCGACACCCAGCGCGCGGGGATGAGGCCGAGGATACGCGTCTCTATAATAGCCACCGCGCCCGGCTGCAAATCCGGCGCGCTTTGGATGATGCGCGACTTTTCCCATGGCGGCATCAACCGCTCAAAAACATCCGGCAGTTCGTGAAACGCAAAGACCCGCTCAGGCGACGCGCGCATCAAGCTTTCTTTGATAAATTTCATGGCACACTTTCAATAACATATCAGCATCGCTTTTGGCTTCCCCAAACGTTCATGTTTTCTTAAGCGTGGGTGGAGATTTTGTGTCGCCGACAATTTAACAGCTTGACAAAATCCTATTTGTAACTATAACTGTTACGAAAGCACGGTTGGCTGAAGGGGCGGGAGCGTTATCGGTTTTGTTTGATTCTTTGACGGAAGCTGAAAAAGGGAGCAGGCCAAGATGGGCGTCGTCGTTGCAATCCTCGGTTGCATCCTGATCGTCATCATCCTCTGGGATGCGTTTGAGGCGATTATCCTGCCGCGCCGTGTCTCGCGGAGAATCACTATCATGCGGCTGGTCTTGGTGGGAAGCTGGACGCTCCTTTCGAAACTGGCGCGGGCCATGCGTCCCGGCAAAGCCCGTGAAAGATATTTAGGCTTCTTCGGCCCGCTTTCGTTGATACTACTGTTGTGCGTCTGGGGCATCGGGCTGATCGTCGGCTTTGCGATGATTCACTGGGGGATTGGCTCAAGAATCTCGCTGACGGCGGGCGTGTCCAGCTTCAGAACAGACCTTTACTTTAGCGGCACGACCTTCCTCACGCTCGGACTCGGCGACATGGTTCCCCTGACGCCGCTGGCACGCGCCGTGACGGTCATAGAGGCCGGGGTCGGCTTTGGTTTTCTGGCGATTGTGATTGGCTATCTGCCGGTGATTTACTCCAGTTTTTCCCGGCGTGAAATCAATATCTCACTACTTGACGCGCGGGCCGGGTCACCGCCAAGCGCTGCGGAGTTGCTGATACGGCATGGCCGCGACCGGAGTATGCAGCAGTTAGAAGAGTTGTTGCGCGAGTGGGAACGATGGGCAGCAGAGTTGTTGGAGAGTCATCTCTCTTATCCTGTGCTGGCCTTCTTCCGCTCGCAACACGAGAATCAATCATGGCTGGCTGGCCTGACAACCATTCTGGACGTGAGCACGCTTCTCATCGTCGGCATCAAAGACGCTCCCAGTTGGCAGGCAAAGCTCACCTTCGCCATGTCGCGGCACGCCCTCGTCGATCTGGCGCAGGTTTTTAACACGCCGCCCATCGCCCCTGAGCCTGACCGCCTGCCGCCGTTTGACGTAGTACGGATGCGCAGGAGCTTGGCTGCCGCCGGTCTGGTGCTGCGCGACGACGAGGAGGCGGAGCGGAAGTTGATAGAACTGCGCCGGATGTACGAGCCTTACGTCAACGCTATGTCAGGTTACATGTTCATGCGGATGCCGCACTGGATTCCGCCTGCGGAAGTAATAGACAACTGGCAGACCAGCGCCTGGGAGCGTAATCCGAATGCCTTCGCTTCCAGCCCTGCGGAGGCGCGGCTCGCGAGCGCTGACAGTCTGGAAGCGTCCACCTACGAGCCGCTGCCGTTTGACCTTTTTTACTGAGTGGGCGCTCGGTGCGTGAGCCTGCTAGAATAAGGGGCGAGGAGAGAGAAGCGAAGATGGCAAGAGGGTGGGAAAGCAAAGCGGTTGCAGACCAGATGGAGGCAGCCGACGAGCGCGCTTCAATCAGGCAGGAGCAATATGAAATGTCTCCCGCAGTCCGCGCGCGCCGCGAGCGGCTCGAATCTCTACGGCTCTCGCGCTCACGCACGCTCGAACAACTCGAACGCGCGACCCGCCGCGCTCACCGCGAAATGCTGCAACGCACCCTGCGTGCGCTCGAAGCAGAGATTGAAGAGTTGAGTTGAAAGCACGATAAACGAGAGATTTCACGCAAAGGCGCAAAGAAGAGAAAAACCAAAGCTCGCAAAGAAGCAGTTCAACACTTTGCGAGCTTATGTCTTTTAGTTCTTTGCGCCTCCAGCGTGAAACTCTTTCTACTTAATCCACGTAAAGGTGCGTTTCCAGCGCGTGTTCCCGAAAAAGTCGAACAGCGGATTACTGCCCGAAGGTGCGCTGTCGTCGTATGACCAGAAGACGAAGAGGGCGCGACCGATGATGAGGTCGCGGCGGACAAAGCCCCAGACGCGGCTGTCGGCGCTGTTATCACGATTGTCGCCCATCATGAAATACGAATCGTCTGGAACTCTGATTGGCCCACCGACGCCATACTTGAAATAATTTGTATCCTGCGCTGGCGGAACGGCTGAAGCGAGCGTTTCGGGTTTGTAAAAGACAGTGTAAGGCTCACCCGTTTTCGACGGAACATCACGAATCACGAGCGGCGCTTTCATGGATTGGCCCTGATCGGCGACGACGCGATGTTCGGGCAACGGTTGGTCGTTAACAAGAACGCTTGCGCCGCGCACTTCTATCTTGTCGCCCGGCAGCCCGATGACGCGCTTGATGTAATAGTCTTTGTAAGGCGTGACGCCAGCGTTCTCATCCAGCCCCGGATGGTCGCGGTCGCCCGGATACTTGAAGACAACGATGTCGCCGCGCCTGATTTCGCGCTGTGGCAGAAAGAAAAGCGGCGTGCCGGGAGCGAAGATGAACTTGTTAATCAGAAAGTGGTCGCCGATGAGAATGGTGTTCTGCATAGAGCCGGTCGGCACGGCCACCGTCCGCCCGATGAACGTGATGAAGAAGAGAAACATCAGGACGGTGACGATGATGGATTCAAAATACTCGCGCCAGACGGTCTTGGGCGGCCCCGGCGGTCTGTCTTCTGCATCGGCTTCCGCTTTACCCGAAATTTTCTTTTTGTTCTCGCGGGAGTTCGATTGTTTGTCAGTCATGGACCGTTATCGTACCACTATTGAGAAAAGATTGAAGAGAGAAAAGCAGAGAGTCTCACGCAAAGACGCTGGAGGCGCATAAGTATCGAATCCTTAACAATCTCGCGTGCTTCCCTTCGCGTCTTTGCGTGAGGTTAATGCTTTATCCTGGCTTAACGCTTTTTGAGAATTACCTTGATTCCGTGACGTGGGCGCAGAGACATCGCCGGGTAGAGTTCCACTTTTTGTTCAGGCACGAGTTGCAACTGAAACTTTTGGGCAATCGTCGCCAGCAGCAGGATAAATTCCATCATCGCAAAGTTGTTGCCGATGCAGACGCGCGGCCCGCCGCCGAAAGGAAAGTAAGCGTAGCGCGGCAACAGTTCTGTAAACTCTGTTGTCCAGCGCTCCGGCCTAAATGCTTCCGGGTCATCAAAGAAGCGCGCGTCGCGATGCACCACCCACGTCGGGATAAATAGCTGTGTTCCGGCGCGCACAAGATAGCCGCCGACCTCGCAGTCTTTGAGAGCCTCGCGCCCGATCATGTAGGCCGGTGGATAGAGCCGCATCGTTTCTTTGGCGACCATCTCCGTGTAGCACAGGCGCGGCATATCCGAGACCTGCGGCGCACGTCCTCCAAGCACATCGTCCAACTCCTGCCAGAGTTTCGTTTCGGCTTCAGGGTTCTGCGCCAGCAAGTACCAGGCCCACGAGAGCGCCAGCGAGGTCGTCTCGTAGCCCGCGAGAAAGAGAGTCATAGTCTCGTCGCGCAACTGCTGGTCAGTCATCCCCGTGCCGTCCTGTTCGTCCTGCGCTTGTAGCAGCATCGACAGCAAATCGCCGTGATCTTCGTCGCTCGCGCGACGCTCGTTGATGATGCGGAAGATAAATTCGTCAATCTGCCTGACGGCTTCGTGAAAACGACGGTTCGTGCGTGTCGGTAGACGATTATCCAAAATCCACTTGAGCGTCGCCTGCGAGGAAAACGGCTCGACGATGACTTGCAAGGCGGCGCTGATGTGCTCCGCTTCATGCGTTACGTCCGTGTTGAAGAGTGTGCGCGTGACAATCTGCATCGTCAGATGCGTCATGTCCTGATGAACGTCGCGCTGTTCGCCGTCGCGCCAAGAGTCGAGCATCTTTAAAGCATAAGCGACCATCGTTTCGCCGTAGGCGTTGATGCGCCCGCGATGAAAGGCTGGCTGTGCCAGACGCCGCTGGCGACGCCAGAACTCGCCTTCGCTCGTCAGGAGGCCATTGCCGACAAGGCGGCAGAAGAAAGGCGTGTGGAGCGTGCGCGCCTTGATGAAATTGCGATTATTCGTCGCCAGCACAGACTCTATGTGCTCCGGGTGATAGAGAAAATAAGAGCGCAGGTAGAAAAAGCGCGCACTGACCACATCGCCATAGTCGCGCGGCAAACGCTCTATGAAGGCTAATGCGCCGCGATTAAACTCAGGCATGACGCCGAGCAGAAAGTTTCCTTTTGGGCCGTCGGGGACGAGTGCTGTCGACATGCTCTGGATTCTCTAACTAATCGGCTTAGTTGACAAGAGGCCTGGAAGGACGAAATCAGTTGTCCGTGTTATCATCGCGCGAAATTTTAAAGAAGCGAGCGGGCCGAGAGATGCGTGCCGTAAAGTTTAGCGCTGAAGTTGAGACCGGAGATTTACAATCCAAGTTTAAGGAGTCGCAGTGTTGAGAGCCTTGCTATGTTTGATTGTGCTGCTGGCCTTACCTTTGATGGCTGACGAACGCTTGCGCGCGTTCGCACAGGAAAGACAGCACACGCTGGCGGGCGATATTCGCACGCACAGTAATTTCCATTCGCGTTTTCTGACGCCTGACCGCGACATCATCGTGTATCTGCCGCCCGGTTATGAAAGGGAGAAGAAAAAGCGTTACCCGGTGCTCTATCTGCACGACGGGCAAAACATCTTCGACGGCGCGACTTCCTATATCCCGGGCATGGAGTGGCGCGTTGACGAGACGGCGCAGGCATTGATTGCAGCGGGTGAGATAAGGCCGTTGATTATCGTCGGCGTTTATAACACGGGGGTAAATCGTGTGGACGAATACACTCCGACGAAGGACGCGAAGGTCAGGCAGGGAGGTAAAGCAGACCTCTACGGGCGGATGCTGGTCGAAGAGTTGAAGCCCTTCATAGACGCGCAGTACCGCACGCTGCGTGGGCCAAAGGAGACGGGCCTCGGCGGCTCAAGCCTCGGCGGGTTGGTGTCGCTTTATCTCGGCCTGAAGTATCCGCAGGTGTTCGGGAAACTGGTGGTCGTCTCGCCGTCTGTCTGGTGGGATGAAAGGAAGATTGTTCGCGACGTGCAGGCGCTCGGCAAGCGTCAACGTTCGCGCATCTGGGTGGACATAGGCACAAAAGAAGGCGACACGCCTGAGAACGCGACGAAGGATACGCGCGCCCTGCGCGATGCGCTTGTCGCCAAAGGCTGGAAAGAAAACTCTGATTTGAAATACTTCGAGGCCGAAGGCGCAGAGCACAACGAGAAGGCCTGGTCTGAGCGCGTCGCGCCGATGCTCAAGTTTCTCTATGGGAAAAAGTAGATCGGTTATCAGTCCAAGGGATTTATTTGCATCATTTAGCGGAAAACGGCGGGATTTGTTCAGGGTTCGTTGATTCCGACCCGCACGTTCAGCGGCCAGCGCACCGTTTTCTCCTGTTCCGGCATGCCCCAAACGGAAAGTAGCTCATCTGTCAGGCTCGTGACGGGGTCGAATCCGCGTGCCTCTGTGAAACGCTTCGTCGCAGACCATGTTCGCAAGTAGCCAGCCAGGTCAGGCAAGTTCCAACGCGCTTCCATCTGCATTGGCGGCGGATTCAATTCACGAAACGGAAAAGCGATTGAGTTGTAGCCCTCCTCAATCAATCGTCGTTCGGGCGGCCAGTATGGGCCAACCGTCTCGCCGTAGAATTCGTTGATTTTCGCATCAATCGACGGTTCTATCTCCAACAGGTTATAGGCCCACACGGCGAGCACTCCCGAAGCTTTGAGCACGCGCCTGACTTCCGCGTAGAAGGCTTCAAGGTCAAACCAGTGTAGCGCCTGTGCGACTGTTACAAGGTCAACGCTTGTGGCCTCGATGTCCGTCTGCTCGGCTGTTGCAACGCGGTAAGTAATCCTTTCATGCTGTTGCGCGCTTTCAATTTGCGACTGGCTCGCGTCCGTCGCTATCACCTGCCGGAAAAAAGGCGTGAGGCCGAGCGCCGCTTGCCCGTTGCCGGTGGCGCAGTCCCAGGCGCGCTCGTGTTGTGGAGCGAGCGCCGACAGGTATTCAAAAAGGGCGGACGGATAGCGCGGCCTATATTTAGCGTAAGCGATAGAGTGTGTGGAAAAGTAGTCTTTGAATTGCATCGCGGCCCTCGTCACCAGTCTTTCTTGAGCAACAATTCTTCGATGCGGTACGCGTGCAGCATGTCGTGCATCGCCAGATGACGAAACATGATGAAGACAGAATAATGGTCATACTCTTCATGCAACGCCGTTCGCTGCCAATCAGCGTCAGTCAATCCCTTCAACTGCAAGACAAGCCGCTCGCGGTCGCGCACGAATTGCTCTAAGGCCATCGTCAAATCCATCTTCAGCAGCATGTCATCGGCGTCCGCCTGCTCCGGCTGATAAGAAGCTATGCGCGGGTGCTGCTCAGTCAACATCAAATCCAGCCGCTTGAAAAAGAGCGCGTGCACGAAAGATAGATGACAGGCGTGCTCGTGTGCAGACCACTTGCCGGGGCGCGGGCGACGCTTGAGCAGGGCGGGCGGCATTTCACGCACCAGCGGAATGATAATCGTGGGCGCGTTCGCAAGCGCCGCCATAATCGAGTCTGAAGTATTCACAGGCAGGCTGCTCCGCGAATATGTTTTTGACAGAAGAGCGCACGCTTGATGCGTTGCTCTGCCTCGATGCGGCAGTCGCGGCGGGTCGCTTGCCGACGAGAATCAAAAGCATTTGTAGTCCGCCTCTAACCTGAAAGCGGGCCGATTCTAACACCATTTTTAGTTTGTCAAGACACTGATTATACTCGCCAAGCCTTCATGGTGCACTGCCGCAACATTTGTTGTCTGAGACAAACGATGTACGAGTTGAAACTGAAACCGAAGTTCTACGCGCAGGTAGCATAAAGTAAAGTCCACGCGGGATAGCACTATTCTCTTGAGCAGGGCTTTTCTGTATAATTGCCGCATGAAACGCAGTCGGCTTTGGCTCATCATCGTTGTTGTAACCATCTTTATCGGCTTGCTTCTCATGCGAGTTATATACCCTCCGTGCTACCCTCCACCGCCATGCTCTGAGGCCGATAAAGAGGCTGGCCGCTGTCCACCGCGATATTCATGCCCCGAAGTCTAAACTTCAGCCACAAACAATTGCCGGGCAAGACTCTACTCTGTTGTGCAAGAGGCAATCATCAGGCAAAGCCTCGGAATTCAGTCAGATTGAAGAGCGGCTGTTTCCAATCTGACCGATTCATTCAGGCTGATGTGGCGCGTTAAAGGCCGACCGAAGACTGCTCGCCAGTAAAATCAACAATTTAGTCGTTTAGCAATGGTTGGCATCATGCTTGCAAACGTGCGCGGGTGCGCAGGTCGGGGTAAAGCACTTGCGAGCCAGCCAATTTATCCTGTGACAATTTGAGTAGCAGACCTCGCTGGAGATTTCAGTGCAAGCTTCGCGTCGAAAAAGTTTAGCCAGACCATATCAATTAAGCGTGATTGCTCTCGGCGCAGGCGTCTCTCTCTTTTCCGCCTTTCGTCTTTCAGTCGGACAGCTAGACATCGGCTTCATCATCCTCGCGCTCTTCACCATCGGCATCGCCTCGCGCATCACCGTCCAGATTCCACGCGTCTCAGGCCACATCTCCGTCTCCGACACCTTCCTCTTCCTGACCATCCTGCTTTTCGGCAACGAGGCCGCCGTGCTGCTGGCCGCCATCGAAGGCTTCTGCTCCTCTCTGCGCTTTAGCAAACTGCGGCTGACAATCTTCTTCAACGCAGCCGTGATGGCCTGCGCTACCTTTTTCTCCGTCTGGATGCTGCGCCTCGCCTTCGGTTCGGTCGTCGAGTTGCGCGCCGGTTATTCCCCGACTTTCGTCATCGGCGTCTGCATGATGGCCCTCGTTCAGTACGTGACCAATTCCGGCATGGTCGCCTGCGCCGCCGCGCTGAAATCCGCACAGCCTTTGTTCCTCACATGGCGGAAAAATTTCCTCTGGACTTCGATCACCTACTTCGCTGGCGCTTCCGCCGCCGGTCTTATCGCCAAGCTAATCGAAACGTTCGGCTTTTACGCCTTCCTCGCCACGACGCCCATCATCGCCATCGTTTATTTCACCTACTGCACTTACTTTAAGAACGTCGAAGCGTCTATGGCGCAGGCCGAACAGGCCGAACGCCACGTCGCTGCCCTGCGCGAATCCGAAGAGCGTTTTCGCAGCGCCTTCGATCATGCCGCAGGAATGGCGCTGGTCGGGCCGGACGGGCGTTGGATTAAGGTCAACCGCTCCTTGTGCGAGATGCTCGGCTATCATCAGGAAGAATTGCTGGCGGCCAATTTTCAATCCATCACGCACGGGGATGACCTTGGCCCATTGATGGCAAACGTCGGCAAGATGGTTCACGGCTCGCTCTCCACACACCAGATGGAGTTGCGCTACCTGCACAAGAAGGGGCACATGGTCTGGGTGCTCCTGAGCATCACGGTCGTGCGCGAAGAGCAGTCAGAGTCCGTTAATCTCATCTTCCAGATACAGGACATCACAGACCGCAAGCGCGCCGAAGAGAGATTGCTCCATGAAGCCATGCACGATGTGCTGACGGGGCTGCCCAACCGCGCTCTCTTCATGGATCACCTGAAGCTCTCGGTCGAGCGCGTCAAGCGGCGCGACGACCGCCTCTTCGCCGTCCTCTTTCTAGACCTTGACCGTTTCAAGATTATCAACGATAGCCTCGGCCATATGGTCGGAGATCAATTGCTGGTCGGCATCGCGCGCCGTCTGGAAACGTGCCTGCGCCCCGGCGATACCGTTGCGCGCCTCGGCGGCGACGAGTTCACAATTCTGCTCGAAGACTTAAACGGCGCAGCCGAAGCCATAGATGTCGCAGAGCGTTTACAGAAATCTCTGGCCCGCCCCTTCAATCTCAACGGGCACGAAGTCTTTACGACCGTCAGCATTGGCATAGCCTTGAGCGCCACCGGCTACGACCGGCCAGACGACGTGCTGCGCGATGCGGACACGGCCATGTATCGTGCCAAGATGCTCGGCAAGGCCCGCCACGAAGTCTTCGACAAGACGATGCACGCGCTGGCGATGAATCTCCTGCAAATGGAATCGGACTTGCGCCGCGCCGTCGAACGCGACGAGTTTTACCTGCAATACCAACCGATTATTACTCTGGAAACCGGCGCGGTGCGCGGCTTTGAAGCCCTCGTGCGCTGGTGTCACCCGGAGCGCGGGATGGTTTCGCCTGACGACTTTATCCCGATTGCCGAAGAGACAGGCTTGATTATTCCCATCGGCCAGTGGGTGCTCGAAGAAGCCTGCCGACAGATTCACCGCTGGCAGGAAGAGCTTCCGCAATATCCGCCCTTGCAGATCAGCGTCAATCTCTCCGTCAAACAGTTTATGAATGCTGATTTGATCGAGCACATCAAGGAAGCGCTCGAAGAGACGGGTGTTGATCCGCACAGTCTGAAGCTGGAAATCACG
Source organism: Pyrinomonadaceae bacterium (assembly GCA_036387475.1). Lineage (GTDB taxonomy): Bacteria > Acidobacteriota > Blastocatellia > Pyrinomonadales > Pyrinomonadaceae > DASVTR01. Next base: position 625,037 of record DASVTR010000016.1, read on the forward strand.
GAAAGCATGGTGATGGAAAACGTCGAGGCCGCCATCGCTATGATGGAACAACTGCGCAAGCTCGGCATCGAACTGAGCATAGATGATTTCGGCACGGGCTACTCTTCTTTGAGCTATCTACACCGTTTCCCCATCTCGACGCTGAAGATTGACCGCTCCTTCGTCAGCCGTATGACCGTCAATAATGAGAACGCGGAGATCGTTCGCACCATTATTATGCTGGCCCGCAGCCTGAAGATGGACGTGGTGGCCGAAGGGGTCGAGACCGCAGAGCAGTTGGCCCAACTAAAGGCGCTCGATTGCGAGTACGGTCAAGGCTACTACTTCTCGAAACCGCTCGTCGCCGACGAGATGCTGCACTGGTTCTCCCAGCAACAACTGCCGGAAGTAATTCTCTCCCCCTTTGATAGATTCCTGCGTGATGAAAGCGCGCTTGTGGCCTGAGATGAAATGAAATGCCTCTTCGCGCGAGGCTCTAAGGCTGACCTATAGCGCGCAACCCTATGGACGAGATTGAAACTCCCAGACTTCAATTACGCTGCTTTAACCGGGACGATCTGGATGAATTGGCGTTGATCTTCAGCGACCCGCTGGTGCTGAAGTATCTTGAGCCGAGGCGTGCGGCGACGCGGCAGGAAACGGAGACCGCCCTGCTGAGCATGATTAGCCACTGGCAGCGCCACGGCTATGGACGCTGGGCCGTCATTCATCAGGCCACGCAAAAGCTGATTGGTTATGGCGGGTTGCGTTCCTTCGACGGCACGCCGGAACTCGTCTACCTGCTCGCACGCCCCTACTGGGGTTGCGGCCTCGCCACCGAAATAGCTCGCGGCTGCCTCGAATACGGCTTTATGCAGCACAGGTTCGAGCGCATCATCGCGCTCACACGCCCGAACAATCTAGCCTCGCGCCGCGTGATGGAGAAAACGGGACTGATCTATCAGAGACACGACATAGTGTTCAACCTTGACGTGGTGCTCTACGCCCTGACGCGCGACGAATACCTTTCACAATCGCTCGCCGCGTATGCTCCAGATTCTTGCAGCAATCTTTCAACAGCCGCCGCCGAGTAAATTAAGACCCGCGCCGTTCCTCCATCTGATTAACAAGTATGTCTTTAAGCTTTCTCGCCGCGCTCGCTATAGGCTGTGACGGCGGCGATTGCGCCCTCGTGCATTCTTTCAGGCCGGACGTAGCGCCAGTGCTTCTCAAACTCTTCGTCTGACAACTCTGATTGGCTGGCCCGCTCCTGCTCTTTGAGCCATTGCTCGGCCCAGTCTCTTAGCTCAGGGTCGCGGTTGAGCGCCGTTCGCGCTGCGTGCATATTGATGGGTGGATTCATCTCTCGCTCTTCCCTCTTGAAGAATTTTCGTCAGAGCGCTACTGTCCGCCCTGCGCGCCGTCTGACTGGCGGCGGCGAATCAGTTCGGCTAATCCTGCCAGCGCTTTCTTGCCCATCCCGGTCGGGTCTTTCGACCCCAACTGTTGCTGCGCGTCTGTGATAATACCCAGAAACTCATTCTGGACAATCGTGCGAATCTCTTTTTCTTCTGCTTCCGTCATTCTTTTCACCCCTTTAAGATTTTCTATGTTGATTCAAAGTACAGCAAGGTAATTACCTGCCCGCCGCGCGCTTGTCAAACAGCAGAGACCTGTTGTAACGATTATCACACAAGCTATTAAACCAGAGCGGTTATCAATGAAAGCAAGAGTTTCACGCGAAGACGCAAAGGCGCTAAGAGAGAAAAGCACGAAGAAAACAGTTAAAATGCTTTGCCTCCTTTGGTCTTTCTGTGCTCAGCGTCTTTGCGTCTTTGCGTAAAACTGTTTTTCTTTCGAGTGTTATTTTAATGAAAGGTGAAAGACAATGATTACCGTCCGTCGAGCAAAAGATCGCGGCCATTTCAACTTCGGTTGGCTGGATACCTACCACACCTTCTCCTTCGGAGATTATTACGACCCGCGTTTTATGGGATTCCGCGATTTGCGCGTTATCAACGAAGACCGTGTGCATCCCGGTCGCGGCTTTCCCACGCACGGGCACAGAGATATGGAGATTATCACTTACATACTGGAAGGCAGCCTCGAACACAAAGACAGCATCGGCACAGGCTCCGTCATTCGCCCCGGCGAGGTGCAGCGTATGAGCGCGGGCCGAGGCGTCCGCCATAGCGAACACAACCACTCTGAGAGCGAAGCGGTTCACCTGCTGCAAATCTGGATTATGCCAAACGAGGAAGGCATCGAACCCAGCTACGAGCAGAAGACCTACGCGGACGAAGAGAAGCGCGGTCGTCTGCGTTTGGTCGCTTCACCGGACGGGAGCGACAATTCCGTACGCATTCATCAGGAGACGAAGCTCTACGCAACGCTCCTTGAGCCGGGCCAGGAGGTCACACATCAACTCGCCCCTGAGCGACACGCGTGGGTGCAGGTGGCGCGCGGCGCAATCACGCTCAACGACAGTGCGCTCAACCAGGGCGACGGCGCTGCGGTGAGTCTTGAAGAGTCTTTGAAGATTGCGGGACGCGAAGCGGCGGAAGTCCTGCTGTTCGATTTGTCGTGAATCGTTCGGTTTCAAGGTTAAGGTTTCAAGTTGAAGGTTTCAGGTTCATCTGCTTTTAACTTGAAACCTTCAACTTGAAATTTTCAAAGGAGAGAGCATGAAAGTATTACTGACGGGCGCGACCGGATATATCGGCAGCGTAGTGGCCGAGCGCTTGCTGGCTGCCGGACATGAAGTAATAGGGTTGGCCCGCTCCGACGAGGCTGCGCGCAAACTGGAAGCAAGCGGCGTTCGCCCCTTGCGCGGAGACCTGCAAGACTCCGAGGTGCTAACACGCGCCGCGCGTGTAGCGGATGGAGTGATTCACACGGCTTCGACCGGCGATGCAAACGCGCCGCAGGCCGACGCGCAGGCAGTCGCCGTCATTCTCGACGCGCTTGAGGGGACGAGCAAGCCTTTCATCTATACCAGCGGCGTCTGGGTCATGGGTAATACTAACGACCGTGTGGCCGATGAAGAGACGCCGCTTGACCCGACGCCGCTCGTCGCCTGGCGTCCGGCCATAGAGCAGCGCGTGCTCGCAGCCTCAGAGCGCGGCGTGCGCTCAATCGTCCTGCGCCCCGCGATGGTGTATGGACGCGGCGGCGGCAGCGTTGGCGAGATGATTCAATCTGGAAGGCAGAAGGGCGTCGTGCGCTTCGTCGGCACGGGAGAGAATCGCTGGTCTCTGATTCACGTCGAAGACCTGGCGGACTTGTACGTTAAAGCTCTGGAAAAAGCTCCGCCCGCGACGCTTTTGATGGTGGCGGCTGGCCCATCTATGACTGTCCTTGAGATTGCCGAGGCGGCAGCCCGCGCGGCGGACGTTGACGGACATATCGAGAGTTGGCCCATCGAACAGGCGCGCGAGCGTCTGGGGCCGTATGCCGACGCGCTCGTGCTTGACCAGCAAGTATCGGCAGAAAAAGCCATGCGGCTGCTCGATTGGACGCCAAGAGCGCCGTCGCTGCTGGAGGAATTATCGCAAGGCTCTGCTACGAGCTAAGGCAGAACACTCAAACCGCCGCGCTGTTGACTTTTTTCAGGCTGCTTTCTTGCGCTGAATGCTGGCGTTGCTTCTGCGTGGCAGCAGGCCCAGCCGCTCGCGCAAACCGGGGCAGGCGTCCAACTCTCTTTCGGGAATGCAATTCGCGCAGACCCACTTACCGTCAAGATCGCGCATGTGCAGCGAGACGGCGGGCTTTCTGCAAGCCTCGCATTTGAAATCTTTGCTCATCGTCGTTGTCTCTTTTATCAATCAGGTAAAATTTTGCTTTAAGCCACGCGGGCGCTCTGCCTGCGCGGGTCATACTCATGGGCCAGATATTGTCGCCCGATAAATTTCAATACTGCCGAGACGTGCTTGCACTCGAAACCCGGCTCGGCGTTGCCGCGATAGATGAAATCGGCGCAGGTGCAGGCCAGCCGCCGCGTTTCCGGCTCACAAAACAGATGATAGTCTCGCTCCGTGCCTGACTCTGAACGCGCAATCCAGCCGTAAGGCTCAGCCTCGAAAACCTTGATTCTTTCGGAGCGCGCAGCGCGCCTCTCCGACGGCGAAAACTCATGCACCGTCGCCACTTCTTTCTTCTTCGTCACCACCCTACTGTCACCTTCCATTCTCAAATTTCACGAAAAGCATTATAGCACAAAATGGCGCGTGTGTGGAACAATGTTTCACGTGTGATACAATAGGAATCCTCGCTCTGCTCTCCCGCTAGCGATTGACGCCGTGCGTTCGGAGAGCGAGGCCAGCTTGATGTATGCTGCAAGACGAAATGACTTTAAGGCCAATCGTGCTGCGCTTCGACGCGGGGACGCTGCTGCTTGACGGCGCTGTAGACCGCGACTTCACAGTGCCGCCCGCGTTTCGCTGGGACGAGAGAGTGCAACGCTGGCGTGCCCCTGCAATGTCTTACAGGGAAATCATCAGGGAGTTGATTCGCCGCCAGCTTGTTTACGAAGACCAGGCACGCGCTTATCATGAGTTTGATTTTTCCTCGACGCTGGCGATTGAGCCGCGCCCTTACCAGCAGCAAGCGATAGAAGAGTGGCGGCGTGCGGGGCGCGCGGGCGTCGTGATTCTGCCGACGGGCGCTGGCAAAACCTTCGTCGCGCAGATGGCGATTGAGTTGACGAAGCGCTCGACGCTCGTCGTCGTCCCGACCATAGACCTGATGAACCAGTGGTACGACCTGCTGCTCTCCTCGTTTCAGGCAGAGGTCGGACTCATCGGCGGCGGCTACTTTGAAACAGGTGCGCTGACCGTGACGACCTACGCTTCAGCCTTTCGCTTCATGGAACGCATGGGCAATCAGTTTGGCTTGATAATCTTCGATGAATGCCACCATCTGCCTTCGAGCATCTATCGCTACGCCGCAGAGATGTCGCTCGCGCCTTTTCGCTTAGGGCTAACGGCGACGCCTGAAAGAGCAGACGGCGCGGATGAAATGCTCGAAGAATTGATTGGCCCAATCGTCTATCGCAAAGAGGCTCAGGAAATGGCGGGCGAGTATCTGGCCGACTATAGCGTGCTTCGCATCAACGTCGAGATGCGGCCCGAGGAACGAGAGGCTTACGAACGGGAGCGCGCCGTCTTTCGCTCCTTTCTCAACGAGAAGCGTATCAGCTTGAGCAGCTTGACGGGCTGGCAATTGTTCATCGTGGCGAGCGCGCGAAGCGAGGCGGGCCGCAGAGCGATGCAGGCTTACCGTGAATCAAAGCGCATCGCGCTCGGCACGGAAGCCAAGCTGCGCGTCCTCTCTGAATTGCTCCAACGCCACAAAAGAGAGCGCGTCCTCATCTTCACCGCCGAAAACGAAATGGTCTATCGCATCTCGCAGGAATTTTTGATTCCGGCCATCACGCATCAGACGGGAATCAAGGAGCGCCGGCGGTGGCTCGAAGCCTTCAATCAGGGCGAAGTGCTGGCGCTGGCGACTTCAAAAGTGCTGAACGAGGGAGTGAATATACCAGACGCAGCGGTGGCCGTAGTGCTCTCCGGCTCTGGTTCGTCGCGCGAGCACATACAGCGTCTGGGGCGCATCCTGCGCAAGCAGCCCGGCAAGGAAGCAATCCTTTATGAAGTTGTGACGCGCGACACGACTGAAGAGGGCATCAGCCGTCGGCGCAGCGAAGCCTCACAGTTTCGTGAGACGCGAGAGCAGACGCCCACATTCAAAACGATGAGGTGATTTTCCAAAAAGATGCTGACCGCCGACCTGGCCCAGAGTTGGTATCGAAAGGGGCGCACCGGGCCGCGCTATATTGACGCGGCTGACGAGCGCTACCTGAATGATGCTGAAGCGCTCATCAACATTTTCAGCGCGCACGAAGGACAACAGCGCGCAGCGCTCGACGCAGCGCTCGAAGAGTACGTTGGCACGGGCACAGACTATAAAATCCTGCGCGGCCTCATCAAGCTGCTGATGGATCGTTGCACGTTTGAGACGGCGACGACCATCGAGCCTTTTGAAATCCGTCGCGCTCTCTTTCTCAAGGCGCGAGAGTTTCATCCTGTCAGCGCCACGGAAAACGAGCGCACGCAAGTAATCGAAGCAGTCGCGCGTGAGCTTAGTTGCGCGCCCGAAGAATTGCTCGCCGGACTCTACGCGGACTTGCCCGAACAGCAGCGGCTCATAGAGTTTGAGAGCTTGCAGGCGAGGGAGTTGCTTGATCTTTACAATCTGGCGCAGGCGCAGGCGCTGCTTTATCGTTGCGTCGAGATGCGCCTCTGGGTCGAGCCGCAAGCGCCGGAAAACTATCGTGAGTTGTTCGGCGCAATCAAGGCATACAGGCTGATTCACACGATTAAGGGGAGCGCTGCGCGCGGCTATGAGATTCGGCTCGATGGGCCGGTCTCAATGTTTCATCGCTCGCAGAAGTACGGCATACAGATGGCTGTCTTTCTGCCTGCGCTCCTGCTCTGCGCAAACTGGCGTCTACGCGCGGAGATTACAATGAAGCCGGGCAGCAGCGGCGGCGCGGGCGGTAGCGCGTTCTTCGAAATGGATAGCCGCCAGCATCAATTGCGCTCCTCTTATGTTCCTGCCGCATCGATGGAAAACCGTGTGCAGGAAAAACTGTCGGAGAGTTGGGCGGAGTTCGAGAGCCTTTGGACTTTGGAGCGAAGCAGTGAAGTGATAGACCTCGGCGAGAGCGCCTTCATTCCTGATTTCGTCATACGGCACGCGGACGGGCAAGAGTTTTATTTAGAGGTGCTGGGCTTCTGGACGCCGCGACATTTGCAAGAGCGCCTACAGGAGTTTGAGCATTACGGACGAAAGAATTTTCTCATCGCCGCGTGGGACGAACTGCGCGGCAGTCGCGATCCATTGACGCGTATCCCGCCTCATGTGATCGTCTTCAAAAAGAATCTAGAGCCAATGGCCGTCGAGTTGGCGATAGAAAAACTGCTGAACGGAGAGCCATAAACCCACTTCGCCGGGTAAACTTGGGATTCAATCACAAGCGCTTTTTAGTGAGGAGAAGATATGTGGCGATGCTTAAAGTGCGGAGAGGAAGTTGATGATAATTTTACGGAGTGCTGGAATTGCCGAGCCGATAAAAACGGCAACTTACCGGAAGGCTATCTTTCGATTCATGAAAACATAGCGGCGGAAAATAGAGCCATCGCGCCCGAACGACCACGCTCCATCACTTGCCTGCGTTGCGGCGACGAGCTTAAGTATGACGGAACGATACACTTCAGTCATAGTCCGATGTGGTTGACGGGAGAGTTGAAAGTCCTGGATAAGCATTTAGAAATGTACGTTTGTCTTCGGTGCGGGCATGTCGAATTTATCATGCCTAACTCCGTCGTTCGATTGTAGCGATGCACTTTAACATCAAGCAGTTTTACACTCCGGCGCTCGAAATTTACGAATTAAACGAGCGCTCTCTCATCATTGACACGGAAACGGTCGGGGCCGGGCCAACCGTTGAGATAATCGAACTCGCGCTCGGCGACACAAGCGGGCAGATTATTTATGAGACGCTGGTGCAGCCTGTCTTCAATGCGCTGCCTCCGCCTTCAAAGCATCATCGCTTCGACAAAACGGAATTGAGAAGCGCGCCACACTGGACGGACATTTGGCCCACCATCTCAACGCTCATAGAGGGTCGCCTGCTCGTCGCATATAACGCGGCTTTTGACCGTCGTGCGCTGGCGGCGACCTGCTCGCGTTATCAGCACAGCACAGGGGAGCGTGGCTGGCGTTGCGCGATGCAGTTGGTCAAGAAAGTGACAGGTACTAAAAAATCTCTGACCTTAAATGACGCCTGCGCTCACTTCGGACTCGCGGGCGGCAATCACCGCGCCGGGCGCGACGTACAGGCGACCTACGAACTGCTGCAAGCTTTGTCATCTCTTGAGGCGCAGGCTCACAAATCGGGCGGGTAAGGCGCGAGCCAAACAAAGCGTTGAAAGACGAGCTTCTACGCTCGTACTCTTACTTCATAAAGCTCAGCCCCTTTATGATCGACCATTATCTCAACGGGCAGAAACTTCCTGATGATTTCGATATTCGTCGTCGTATGCAGAGAGAGCGGGCCGGTCAGGTAAGAGCCGCCGCCAGCGAGGGCGAGCGGGATGAGCAGTTGGTCTGCCAGATGCTCGCCGACGGGAGCATTCGTTTCGAGATAGCTTTGCGTTTCAGCGACGGCTCGCTGCGCGACCACTTCTGCACGCACGCCGCGCTCGCCCATGCCGGTGATGACCTCCGTTAACTGCGCGCTTTCGATCTCGATGGTCAGGACGTTGCCGGGGCTGTATGCGTTGTTCGATGTCTCGACGCGCAGTTGCTCGTCCTGCCAATTCAACAGCTCACGAACTACCATTAACTCTCGCTCGCCGATGCTTGGAGGAAGATTGACGACGAGCGCGCGCGCACGCTCTGCAAGAATCTTTCCGCGTTCAATCAGGTGAAGCGGTTGAAGATGGGCGGCTGGCTCGATGTAGACGTTGAAGCGGCCTCCGCCCGGCGGATAAAAACCGTAACGCTCAAGCTCTATCGTCACCCGCGGGCCGGTGCGATTAACGAGCGGCAGAAACGTCTTTTCGAGAAACTCAAACGGCGGCGCGTGTACGTTGTGCGTCCCGCCTTCGAGCTTAAGCAGGCTCGGCGCGTTGGCCGTCATCAACGGCGGCAGCACTGTTTGCAGCACAAGCGTCGTGCTTCCGGCTGTGCCGATGTCGAAGGCGTACTCGCCGGGCACAACTTCGCCGGGGACGAAAGTGAACTCGCTTGCGCCGACCCTTGCGCCGTCAACCTGCGCCCGCCCGATTTCGGCGGCAGCGTTGACGGCGGTCAGGTGCTGTCGTTTCAGTCCCGGCTTGTCGCGCCGCGCGCGAACGTTATAAACGCGAAACGGCTTGCCTGTAATCAGAGAGAGCGCCAGCGACGAGCGAATAATCTGCCCGCCGCCCTCGCCGAATGAGCCGTCAATCGTCAACATATTCTATCCTCTTGAAATCACCTTTTGACTTAAACGTATTGCCCGGCGGCGAAGCCGGAGGCCCATGCCCATTGAAAGTTGAAGCCGCCGAGATGACCCGTCACGTCCACTACTTCGCCGATGAAGTAGAGGCCGGGCGCGCGCCGCGCTTCCATCGTCTTGGATGATAACTCGCCGGTGTCCACGCCGCCCGCCGTCACTTCCGCTTTCCTGTAGCCTTCCGAGCCGTCGGGCACAAGCTGCCAGGCGTGCAGGCGGCTCGCAATCAATTCCAACTCCCTCACTGAAAATTGATTGAGTGGGCGAGACGGCGCGTATAACTCACACCATGCGTGTGCGAAGCGGCGCGGTAAATACTGGCCGAGCAAGTTGGCTAATTCCATCTCACTCCTTTGGTGCGCCGCGAAAATCAACGCCGCGTTACCTTCCGGCAGCAGGTCAATAGAGATGGCGTCGCCCCTCTTCCAGTATGAAGAGGCTTGCAGGATGGCCGGGCCGCTCAGCCCGCGATGCGTCAGCAAGATATTCTCCCTGAACTCCGCGCGGTTGCAGCGGACGAGCGCGTCCAGAGAGATGCCGCTCAAAGCTTTCATCTCTGCGAGCGTTTGCTGAGCGAAGGTTAAGGGAACGAGCGCGGGGCGCGTCTCCTGTATCGCCAGGCCAAACTGCCGCGCCACGCGATAGCCGAAATCGGTCGCGCCAATCTTCGGGATAGACAGCCCGCCCGTGGCAATCACCAGCGAGTCGCTTTCAAAAACTCCCTGATTCGTTTCCAGCACGAACGATGATTCTTTTTCAACGCGGCGGACGAAACAGTTGAGACGAATCTCAACGCCCGCGCGCTCACACTCCGCGAGCAGCATGTTGATAATCTCGCGCGAGCTATGATCGCAGAAGAGTTGGCCCAGCTTCTTTTCGTGATAACGGATTCCATGTTTCTCAACTAGCGCAACGAAGTCTGCGGGCGTATAGCGCGAGAGCGCAGACTTGCTGAAGTTCGGGTTGGCGGAAATGAAGTTGTCGGCGCTCGTGTAGAGGTTGGTAAAGTTGCAGCGGCCACCGCCGGAAATGGCAATCTTCTTGCCCACGCGGTCGGCGTGCTCAAGGACTAGAGTGCGACGATTGCGCTTGCCCGCTTCGATAGCGCAGAACAGCCCCGCCGCTCCGCCTCCGATGATGATGACATCCCATTTCATCTTTAAGACGCCGGGCCAACTCCTTCCTGGATTGCCTGAGATGCCAGAGCTTCGGCAGTCTTTTCGCGCTCGATCATAAAGCGCAGCGCCAGCAGGATGACGATGTTGGAGAGCAACCCGATGAGGGCCGAGAATTGTTCTTTGTAAAACGCGAAGACCTGCGAGAGAAAAATCGAGACCAGAATCGAGCGCTCGAACATTCGATAAGCGAAGAGCCTTGAGCGGCGCAGGGAGACGACGCCGCAGAGCACGAAAAACGCCGAGAGCAGCGAGAAGCTCAAGCCCGCCCAGTCAAAGGCTGAAAGATGACGCATCTGTTCGGCGACGCGCCCGATGATGCGATAGTCGAGGATTTCCTCGCGCCGCAGGCCGACGAAAAAGATGAGCACGAAAACGTAGGCGAGCTTAAAAATCAGTTGCCCGACGAAGAAGAGGACGAGCGCACGCTTGAACCAATGTAGCCGTATGATGCGACGGTAGAAATTCCTGACCAGCACTTTCAGACGCGAAGGCCATCTCCGCTGTGGTCGCTCGCTTAGATTTGCACGCGAGAGCGAATCCTTGAGCGCGGCGACGAGCGGGTTTGATGCCTCGCTTTTTTCCAGATAGACGAGCGCGCGTTTCTTCTCCTCTTCGTCCAGATCGTCGAGCGCGACCTCCTCCATTTCGTGCAGCGCGTTTAAGAGATATTCTCGGCTCGTAAACTCGCTGCGTGATTGCAGCGCACGGCCCGCCATAAAGAGCAGGATGAAAATTACGTACATGATGGCGATGGCCGGGCGGTAAAAATAGTCGTTGTCGCTCGTCACAAACTTTCCGACTTCGTCAATAAACACGCCGAAGCCGATGCCGCCAGCAATCGCGCCGAAGAATTCTGCTGCCTTCCCCAGAAATGAGAACAGAATAATAATCGAGACCATCATCAACAGCCCGCCCCAGAGGACGTGCGCGATGTGCATGCCGCCTCCGCCGAGTTGCGGATAATTTGTGAGTCGCAGGAAGAGCCGAATCGTCAGGATGGCTGCGACCGCCGCGACCAGAAAGGTTTCGAGGTAAAAGCCGATGTTGAAATTACGAATGAGAATGCTTCGTCTCATGCTATCTTGCCGTCAACCTTGAACGCGATTCCACAGCAACAACATAAGGCCCAGAGCCTCTGGACGAAAGTGGGAGCACTCAAGATGCACGCGCGCGTGCATCTTGAACGGGCGCCGATTAATGCCCCGGCAATCGTCCTTGTGCATGGCCTCGGCGTTTCCAGTCGTTACATGATGCCGACCGCCGAGCGCTTGTCCACACACGCACGCGTCTACGCGCCAGACCTGCCCGGCTTCGGATTAAGCGATAAGCCGCGCCGAACTCTTTCCATCCGGGAACTTGCCGACGCCCTCTCTGCGTGGATGACAGCAAACAATCTTAAGCGCGTCGTGCTGCTCGGAAATTCGCTTGGCTCGCAGATTATAGTTGATTTCGCCGTGCGCTACCCGGAGCGCGTCGAGCGCGCCGTGCTGGTTGCGCTGCCGGTTGACAGGCAGGCGCGCGGCCTCTTACGCCAGTTTGCGCGCCTGCTGCTCGACGCGTCGCGCGAACCCTTGAGCCTGCTCCCCATCGTCATCAGCGATTATCTGCGTGCGGGAATCGCGCGGGGCATACGCACGGCCCTTTATGCGCTGGCAGACCGCATTGAAGAGAAACTGCCGTTGATGCGCGCCCTAACGCTCGTCGTGCGCGGCGAAAGAGACCCGATTGTGCCGCAACGCTGGGCGGAAGACGCGACCGCGCTTCTGCCCCGTGCGCGCCTCGTCGTCATTCCGTCTGTTGCTCACGCCGTCAACTACAGCGCGCCTGATGAACTGGCGCGCGAAGTGCTGCGTTTTATGGAAGAGGAACGAAGCTAGAGCCGACGGCCTCGTTAAGAATGTTAACAACTATAGTCGAACAGTTTGCCCTTGACTTTTTATCCTCGTGTAATAGAGTCATCTAGCGTCTGTTAATGCCCAGAGATAGCCGCGAACTATTCCCTTAATGACGCTTGCAGAGGGTACACGTTTAGGCCGCTACGAGATTCGCTCACAGCTTGGCGTGGGTGGCATGGGAGAGGTCTATCTGGCGCGCGATACCAGCCTCGCGCGGCAGGTCGCCATCAAGATTCTGCCGCCCGAACTGGCTGCCAATCAAAAGCGCATGCAGCGCTTCAATCAGGAAGCGCAGGCCGCTTCTTCGCTCAATCATCCGAACATCCTGACCATCCACGAAGTCGAACAGAGTGGGCCAACGCCCTTTATCGCCACCGAATATATAGACGGCTTGACGCTCCGCCAGCTTTTGAAAGAGAAGCGACTGAAGGTGGAAGAAGCGCTTGAGATCGCTTGTCAGACGGCGAGCGCGCTGGCGGCAGCACACGAAGCGGGCGTCGTTCATCGGGACATTAAGCCCGAAAACATCATGCTCCGCAGGGACGGCTACGTCAAAGTTCTGGACTTCGGTCTGGCTAAGCTGACCGAACGCATGGACGAGACCAGTCCCGAAGCCATCACGCAGGTCTACACGGATGTCGGCTCTGTCATCGGCACGGCCCGTTACATGTCGCCGGAACAGGCGCGCGGCCTCGAAGTGGATGGCCGCACGGACATTTTCAGTTTGGGAATCGTGCTCTATGAAATGCTGGCGGGGCGCTCGCCCTTCGGCGGCGGAACTAATCATGAGGTGGTCGCCTCTATCCTGAAGGAAGAGCCGCCGCCGCTCGACGGCTACAACCCTGAAGTCTCAGAGCGCTTGCAGGCGGCGGTCTTAAAGATGCTGGCGAAAGACAGAGACCAAAGGTATCAAACGGCCCGTGAACTGCTCACAGACATTAAGAGCATCAAGCAGGACGTGGAATGGGCCATCAAGCACGGCGTCGCAAACGCCTCAACCGCGACCGACAAAGTAGCTTCCGGGACGGGACAGACGGAGGCTTCCGTCATCACCACGTCCGAGCGTCTGGCCCGCCCGACATCGAGCGCAGAGTATCTGGTCGAAGAGCTTAAGCGGCGCAAAAAGGGCGTTATCGTCGTGCTCTCGTTGCTCCTCACGCTGGGAGCGGTGGGCCTGCTCTACTTCGCTTTCATACGCACACGGCAAGCGATTGATTCCATCGCCGTGCTGCCCTTCGGCAACATCAGTAACGACGCCAACACGGAATATCTGACGGACGGCCTGACGGAGAGTCTTATCAATAACCTCTCGCAGCTTCCGAACCTGAAAGTGATAGCGCGCAGTTCCGTCTTTCGTTACAAAGGGCGAGAGGTTGACCCGCAGGTGGTCGGGCGGGAATTGGGCGTGCGCGCAGTCTTGACGGGAAAGGTCGTGCAGGTCGGCGACACCCTGAGCATTCAGGTCGAACTGGTTGACGTTGCCAATCAAACGCAACTCTGGGGCGAGAAGTTCAACCGGCAGGTCTCTGACATCATCAGTTTGCAGGACGAGCTATCGCGCGACATCTCAGAGAACCTGCGTCTGCGTCTGACGGGAGAAGAAAAGAAACAACTCGCCAAGCGCTACACTGAAAACCCTGAAGCTTACAGGCTCTACTGGAAGGGTCGTTATCACTGGAACAAGCGGCGACCGGAAGATGTCAGGGAAGCGATCAGGAATTTTAAGCAGGCGATTGACCTGGACCCCAACTACGCGCTCGCTTATACGGGGCTGGCCGATTGCTACATCCTTGGAAATCTTCTGCAACTCTCGCCAAAGGGCGCGATGCCGATTGCCGCGGAGTCTGCGCGCAAAGCGCTCTCGATGGACAACAGTCTGGCTGAAGCTCATACGTCGCTGGCGAAAATCAAGCTCTCGTTCGAGTGGGATTGGCCGGGCGCTGAAAGCGAATTCCGCAAGGCCATAGAGCTTGGCCCGGGCTACGCGACGGCGCATCAATGGTATGGCGTCTATCTTTCCGAGATGGGCCGCCACGACGAATCGCTCGCCGAGCGTAATCGCGCGCAGGTGCTGGACCCGCTCTCGCTCTCTATCCGCACGGGCCTCTGCCGCGCTTACTACTGGGCGCGGCGCTACGACGAAAGCCTCACGCATCTTCAGACGACACTCGAAAAAGACCCGCAGTATGCCGACACGCACTGGAGCTACGGCCTCGTCTACGAGCAGAAGAAGATGACAGCGGAAGCCATCGCGGCTTTTCAGAAGGCTATAGATTTATCAAGGACGGCGGAGTTCCCGGAAGGCAAGCCGGAGATGATCGCTGCGCTCGGCCACGCCTACGCCATTGCGGGCAAACGTAGCGAGGCGGAAAAAATTCTCGAACAACTCAACGGATTAATCGCGCAGCAACGCTACGTCTCGCCCTACTCGATTGCGTTGGTCTACGCTGGCCTCGGCGACAAAGACAAGGCGTTCAGTTGGATAGAGCGCGCCTATGACGAGCGCGACGAAGCCCTTGTTCATCTGAAGGTTGACCCACGGCTTGATCCCCTGCGCTCAGACTCGCGTTTCCAGAACTGGCTCGCCCTCCTTAAACTCGCATCGTAATCCGAGCCGTGCTAAAGTGTGGCCTTGCCACGCGATGGCTTGCGGGGAACACTCCCGAAGTGTCCCTCAAACGAAGGCTCGCGCGGAAAGCATCTTGGTCATCGCCAGGCCGCTGGACGGCGGCGAATTAAACGTGCATCGCCATTCTCAACAGGCCGCTTTTCGTAGTTTCTCAGATTTCAGATACCTGCCAATTCATCGAGCATAATGGTGGCCGGACTTAACCCTACAACGAAGAAAGGCAAAAGACGCACGAGCTTGATTATCAAGAGCGCGTGTTTGAGTCTCTTTAGCACCTTTATCTTCGCCCTCTGCCTTCTGGCCTTCTCGCTGCCCGCGTTGGCCCAGGAGTTTCGCGGCTCTATGACGGGGCGCGTCAGCGATGCGGCGGGCGCAAGCGTGGCGGGCGCAGGCATCAACGCCGTCAATACAGCAACGAAGATTGCCAGCACAACTTCATCGGACGGAGAAGGCAACTACACGCTGCTCTATTTGACGCCGGGACTCTACGACGTGTCGGTCGAAGCAAGAGGCTTCAAGAAGCTCCTGCGCGCGGGCATCGAGGTGCGTGTTGGAGATAAACTGACGCTCGATTTGACGATGGAAGTCGGCGAGGTCGCAGAAACAGTCAGCGTGACAAGCGACGCACCGCTCCTGGATGCTGCGACCGCTTCCGCAGGGCAGGTGATTGATCGTCGCCGCATCGCGGAGCTTCCGCTCTCGGACGGCAACCCCTTCGTCCTCTCGCGCCTGGCGCCTGGCGTTACCTATACGGGCGACCTGAAATTCTCGCGCCCCTTTGATAACTTGGGCACATCTTCGGTCGTCGCCAACGGTGCTCCCGGCGGCAACGAATTTACGCTCGACGGCTCGCCGAATACGGAAAGCCGCCAACCGCGCGTCGCCTACGTCCCGCCGTCGGACGCCGTGCAGGAATTCAAGGTCGTCACCTTAAGCTTCGACGCGCAACAGGGACACACGGCGGGCGCGATTATTGACGTGACCCTGCGCAACGGTACAAACCAATTGCACGGCACGCTCTACGAATTTGTCCGCAACGATATTCTTTCGGCCAACGATTTCTTTCTCAACCGCGCGGGCCAACCGCGAGACGCCTTACGCTATAACCGCTACGGCGGCAGCCTCGGTGGGCCAATCGTTTTGCCGCGCTTCGGCGAAACAGGTCGCCGCACATGGAACGGTCGCAACCGCATCTTTTTCTTCTTCGCTTACGAAGGATTGAAGGACGCTTTTCCTGAGCCGGGCCAGTTCACAGTGCCCACGCTCGCGGAAAGAAACGGAGATTTCTCGGCGCTCCTGCCGCTCGGAATCCGCATCTATGATCCGCTCACGGCGCGTCGCGTCGGCTCGCGCATCGAGCGCTCGCCCTTTCCCGGCAACATCATTCCACAGGAACGCATCAGCGCCATCGCCCGTGCCTATCTTTCGTTTTACCCGCTGCCGAACCAGCCCGGCGACGCGCAGGGACGCAACAACTTCATCTCCGCCAATCCGCGTTCGGACACCTTCAACTCGGAAGCGCTGCGTTTTGATTTCACTTACAACGAAAGGCACAATGCCTTCCTGCGCTACACGCGCAACAATCGCCGTGAAGCGCGCGGCAACTGGACAGGCGTTGTCAACGGCATTCGCCCGACCGGCACGCTTCTCTTTCGCAACAACAACGGTGCGACCTACGATCACGTTTACACCTGGTCGCCCACCACCGTCTTCAACTTCCGCGCCGGTTTTTCCAGCTTCGATTCGCCGACCGTTCGCCAGCACGAGGGAGCCTTCGACCCCTCCACACTCGGCTTTTCATCGAACACGGCGAGCGCATTCGCAGGCTTCTCCTATTTGCCGCGCTTTGAAACAGGCGAGTTCTCAGTGCTCGGCGAAAGCCTCGGCACTCAGTTCACGCACACAGTCTATTCCGTACAGCCGACCGCAACGAGAATCGCAGGCAATCACACGCTCCGCGCGGGTTACGACTTTCGCGTCTACCGCGAGAACGCCGCTGGCCCCGGCCACGCTGCAGGCCGTTACGACTTTCGCACAGATTTCACGCGCGGCCCTTTCGACGATTCGCCCGCCGCGGCAATCGGCCAAGACCTCGCCGCGCTCCTTTTGGGCCAACCGACCGGCGGACTCTTAGAGCGTAACAGTGCGCGCTCAAACCAGACGCTCTATCACGCGCTCTTTTTTCAAGACGATTGGAAAGTGACGCGCAAGCTGACCCTTAATCTCGGCCTCCGCTACGATTACGAAACGGCGGCGACCGAGCGCTTTAACCGCAACGTGCGCGGCTTCGATGCTGAGAGCGCGAGTCCCATAGAGGCAGCGGCACGCGCTGCTTACGCCGCCCAGCCAATTCCCGAAATCGCGCCGCAGGCTTTCCGCGTGCGCGGCGGACTACTCTTCGCCAACGAACAGGAGCGTGGTTTCTGGAAGTCGGATAAAAATAACTTTCAGCCGCGTTTGGGCTTTGCCTACCGCTTTGATAATCGAACGGTCGTGCGCGGCGGTTGGGCCATCTATACGATTCCTTTCATCATTGACGGCGTGCAGCAGGCGGGCTTTTCGCAGCCCATCAATCTCGTCCCGACGCTCGACAATGGTTTGACCTTCCGCGCCAATCTCTTCGAGCCGTTTCCCGAAGGCATCCGTCCTGCTCCGGGGGCAACGCTTGGCCTCGCGACCTTCATCGGTCGTGACTTAGATTTCGTTCCCGTCGAAAGAAGAAACGGGCAGGCCGCTCGCTGGTCTTTGAGTTTCGAGCGAGAGTTGCCGGGGCAGTGGCTCGTTGAAGCCGCCTACGTCGGTAATCAAGGCTTTAATCTGACGACAGAGACGGACATCCTCAACGCAGTGCCACGTCGTTTTCTCTCCACCAGCCCCGTGCGCGATCAAGCTACGATTGATTTTCTGAACGCGAACGTCACCAATCCTTTTCAGGGCTTAGCGCCTGGAACAAGCCTCAACGGCGCAATTGTTCCGCGTCAACAACTCCTGAGACCCTTTCCGCAGTTCGGCAACATACGCACACGCCGCAACGACGGCTCGAACATTTATCACGCCGGACAATTGCGCGCCGAGAAACGCTTCACGCGCGACTACACTTTGCTCGTCAGCTACACATGGTCGAAGCTGATAGAAGAAATCTCTTTTCTCAACCCGACGGACACGGAGTATGAGAAGCGCATCTCTGCCAACGACGCGCCGCATCGCCTCGTCGTCAGCGGTATCTGGGAATTGCCCTTCGGCAAAAAACGCAGGTGGGGAAACAACTGGAACGGATTTGCGGATGCTCTCTTCGGCGGCTGGCAAGTGCAGGGCATCTGGCAGGCGCAGAGCGGTCGCCCGATCGAACTCGGAAACCTTTATTTCAACGGCGACCCAAGCACGCTTAGAGCCAACATCAACGGCAGCACAGTTGATGCAGCATTCGATACGAGCGGTTTCTATTTCACGGATGCGGCTGTGCAGACGAATGGCATCGTTAATCCTGCGCGCCAGCGCAGCGACCCGCGCATACGCCTGGCCGAAAACATACGCACTTTACCTTCGCGGCTGCCAGGCTTTCGCGGACAGGCGCTCAATCTCTGGGATTTGTCTCTCATCAAGAATTTCTACTTTACCGAAACCATGCGGCTGCAAGTGCGCGGCGAGTTTCTCAACGCCTTCAACCATCCGCAATTCAACAATCCGAATCTGGACCCCACCAATTCAAGCTTCGGCAAATTAACGAGCCAAGCCAATCTGCCGCGCAACATTCAACTCGGCCTTAAGCTCATCTTCTAAAGCAGCTATTTGAGAAAAGCCCGGATTAACAAAAGCAATGAGGCAGCAAAGTTAACTTTGCTGCCTCACCTTGTTTTACATGAGGTAAATTTTAGAAGGCCGGATTCTGTTGCCTGAGTAGCCGGCGCAGTTTCATACGGGCCTTGTGCAATTGCGACTTCGATGTGCCCACCGAACAGCCCAGCATTCTGGCGACCTCCTCATGCTCATGTCCTTCAACGTCGTGCAGCAAAAACACAGTCTTGTATCCCGGCGGGAGTTGGCTGATAGCTTTGTCGAGCGCGATTCTGTCTACCACCGGCATCTGGTTTGGGTTCGCCGTTCCCACAACAACCTGCACCGGCGTCTCGCCCTCTTCGGTCGTTTGCTCCAACTTCACAGAGCGTTTGCGAAAGTGCATCAAGACCTGATTGACGGTCAGTCGATGCAGCCAGGTGGTGAAAGCCGATTCACCGCGAAAGCTCCCGATTTTGCGAAAGAGCTGGATAAAGACTTCCTGCGCCAAATCTTCTGCCTCGGAGACATTTTGCGTCATGCGCAGGCATAAAGAGTAGACGCGGCGGTTGTGGCGCTGGTACAACTCTTCAAAGGCCGCCATGTCTCCACCGGAGGCTGCCTGTGCTAGCTGATAGTCGCTTTGAGGACGCGCTTCTGCCGTCGAAGCATCCGCGCTTCCGATACCTTGCCAGAGCGGGAATGTTGCGGTGTTTGTCATCATGCCCGCCAATAAAGCAAGATTGATGCCACCCAAATTTCCGCCTAAGCCATTGAGAAAAATGGGCTAAATGCCTGCCCCTTCGGGAATTTGAACCAAAAGAGGCCACGCCCGAACTGAAATCGTGTAACAGTTGAAAAGCATGGAATCGCGGATGTTCCTGTTATGATAAAAGCGACAAGCTCTAAGTGACGGCAGCCACAACGGAAATTGATGGCAGACGCAACAGGAATTATTGACGACATGAGCGGCTCGCCGCTCTTTTCGAGATTGATTCGATGACCAACAACTTCCTGCTCTACGGCGCGAATGGTTATACGGGAACTCTCATCGCACGCCTCGCCGTCGAGCGTGGGTTGAAGCCGCTGCTTGCCGGGCGCGACCGAGATAAGGTTAGCCAACTGGCGAGCGAGCTTGGCCTTGAGCACCGCGCCTTTGCGCTTGACGATGCGACTGCGCTTGATGCTGCTTTGCAAGAGAGCGCGGCGGTGCTCCACTGCGCTGGCCCTTTCTCTCACACCTCGAAATTGATGGCCGATGCGTGCCTCAGAACGAAGACACACTATCTGGACATCACAGGCGAAATCCTGGTCTTCGAGTCGCTCGCCGCACGCGACGCCGAAGCACGTGCAGCAGGTGTGATGCTTTTGCCAGGCGTCGGCTTCGACGTTGTTCCTTCGGATTGCCTGGCCGCGCATCTTAAGCGGCGCTTGCCTTCTGCGACCCGGCTCACTCTCGCCATTCAGGGCTTGGGCCGTATCTCTCACGGCACCGCCACGACGATGGTCGAGAATATACATCGCGGCGGCCTCGTCCGGCGTGATGGAAAACTAACACCTGTTCCGACCGCCTGGAAGACGCGCCTTGTAGACTTTGGTCAAGGCCCAATTAAGGCGACGACGATTCCGTGGGGCGATGTCTCGACGGCTTTCCATAGCACAGGCATTCCGAACGTAGAAGTCTATGCCGCGCTGCCAAACGCCGTGCGCCTGATGATGAAACTAAGCCGCCCGTTCAAACGCTTGCTGTCTGCTCAACCTGTGCAGCGTTTTTTAAAGAAGCGCATCAAGGCGCAACCCGCCGGGCCGAGCGAGCAAGAGCGGCTTCGTGGGAGAAGCTTTGTCTGGGGAGAGGTGACGGACGAAACAGGTCAATCAAAGGCGTCGAGACTGCAAGGCCCGGAAGGCTATTCCCTGACCGCCATGACGGCGCTGGCAATCGTCGAAAGAGTGCTCAAAGGGGATGCACACGCAGGTTTTCAAACGCCGTCGCGCGCCTACGGAGCGGATTTGATTCTGGAAATCGAGGGCGTCAAGCGCGAAGATTTAAACTGATGCGCCTGAACCTAAACTCACACGAGCGGCTGCGACCCAAATGCTCAAGCAAGCTATCATTGATGCAGAACTGCCCGCCATCTCAGAAGCGGAATTCGTCAAGCTCTGTAACGACATTTACGCTGACCGTTATCAGATTTATAAGTTCAATCCAAACGCTAGCAGACGAGAAGCCTTGCTCTGGATGCTGCTCGGCTGCTTGATTAGCCTGTTAAGCCTTTCCGATTCAGACCAGCAATCCGTTTACGAACCTTCTAGTCTAGACCCTTACGCCCGTGCCATCTGCGAAATTTTGCAAAATCGCATGCGGCCTCCCTTCGACCCGCGAGCGCATCTAGCAGAGTTGTCAAAGAAGATTGAGACTGATGCGGAATAGCAGCTTGACTCATTCATCCTTCTCAATGAACTGGCGAAGTCGTGCGCGAATCTCATCACGCACGCGACGGAAGACGGCTAAGCGCGTAGGCTCGTCGCCTGTGGCCGCTGCCGGGTCGTCAAAGCTCCAGTGCAGTCGCTTTGTCTGCGCAGGGAAGACGGGACAGCTTTCGCGTGCGTTGTCGCAAACCGTAATCACGTAATCGAACTCTTGTCCGAGCATTTCATCAACGGATTTGGAACGATGATGAGAAATGTCTATTCCCACCTCACGCATCGCAGCGATGGCTTCGGGCCTGACGTGCCCCGGCCTTGTGCCCGCGCTTGAAGCCGCAAAGCGTGCGCCTCCGTCATGACGTAGTAAGCCTTCGGCCATCTGGCTGCGCGCGGAATTACCCGTGCAGAGAATTAGCACACGTTTCTTCTCAACCGTCAGCACTGTCTTTCGTGGTCATATCAACGCGAGATTGCGGTCGGCGTACTCGCAGAGCTTGTCGAGCAGCAAGAGGACGGCGCGGCGCTCTCGACTGTTGACGATGAAGCGGCGGCTATCTCTTCTGTTTGCACGGCGGCGTCTGGAGTGCAGCACACGCTTGTCTCCGTCAGATTGTCTTTGAGCACGACGAAGACTTCCCACTCGTTGCCGTCCGGGTCGCTGACCCAGGCTTTGTCCTGAAGCGCGTAGCAGCAGTTGGTCTGCATCTCTTCGCGCGTGACAAGCCCGCGCTCTATCCACTGCTGGCGCAAGGCAAGCACGTCGGAGGTATCCGCCACCTGAATCCCCAGGTGCGAGAGCGCGCCACGCTCTTTAAACGGAACCTGATTAAGCGTCAGATTCAGCGGCGGATTCTGCACGTCGAACTTCGCGTATCCGGCGCGCACCTTGCTCGGCTCTATTCCGAGCATCTTCTTGTAAAACTCCGTGCTGCTTTCAACATCCTTCACGTTAAGCGCCAGATGCGCCTTTAAGGCTTGCACCGGCTGCACTGTTTCTTCACTCATCTTAACTCTCCTTCACGAACTATGATATATTCGCTAAAGCGAATGTGAATGGATAGTACGCCCGAAGTTCATATATGTCAAGCCATATTTGTTAAAATGCTAAAATAAGTTTTCGGCGGGGTATTTGAGCAGGAGTCGGCAATGGGGATGGAGACGCGCACGAGTTTTGAAATCAGTGAATTAAGAGAGCAGCATTGGCAGCAGGTGCGCGCCATTTACGCGGAAGGGATAGCAACTGGCCTTGCCACGTTCGAGACTGATATTCCATCTTGGGAGAGTTGGGATGCGAGGCATCTCTCTTGTTGTCGGTTGATTGCTCAAGATGTAGAAACGATTAAAGGGTGGGCGGCATTGAGTGTGGTGTCTGCGCGGAGCGTTTACGCAGGAGTCGCGGAGGTGAGCGTTTACGTCGGCGAGAAGCACAGGGGTGAAGGCGTCGGGCGCGCTTTGCTCGAAGCGCTCGTCAGGGATTCTGAGCAGAGTGGTATCTGGATGTTGCAAGCCAGCATCTTTGCGTTGAATGTTGCGAGCGTTCGGCTACACGCTCGTTGCGGATTTCGCACAGTCGGTAGTCGAGAGCGCATCGCTCGCCTGAACGGGCGGTGGCTGGATACAATCTTAATGGAGCGGCGAAGCCTGGTTGTCGGAGTGGATTGAGAATGGGAAACAAGGATCAACAGATGGAGTTGCTTTTCAAAGCCTTGGCAGACCGGACGCGCCTGCGTCTGCTCAATTTGATGGGGACGGATGAGGTTTGCGTCTGTTTCTTCGTTGAAGTCTTACGGACGAACCAGCCGAAAATCTCGCGCCATCTGGCCTACCTGCGGCGGGCGGGGGTGGTAGCGGCGCGGCGCGAGGGAAAGTGGATGCACTATCGTGTGGTCGAGCCTGCGGACGCGCACGTCGCGCGGGTCTTTCGAGAGGTTCGCGCGTGGCTCGCGGAAGACAAAGAGATGCAGGGCGACCGTACTCGACTCGTGCAGGTCTGTTGCGCTGTACAGCCTCCAATTCAGCTTCAGGGTGCGCCGCGTCCGGCGAGTCTGGCGGGCGCTACGCCCGGCAGAATTTAGAGACGACCACACAAGAGAGGATGAACTAGTGGCACATTTGAAGTCGAACATCAGCCGGAAGAGAATTGCCAGCCAGAAGAAAACCGGCTGCGCAACTTTACTCTCTTGCTTGAGAATGTTTTAATCTGAACCCCGGCCTAAATCGGGAAAGCTCTCTGTCGAGGCTCTGAGCAATGGATGAAAGACGACAGACAGCTTTTCCGCCTCCCCGCGTGACCAGCGTTTGCCATTGATTCCAAAAAAGCTAAGCCTAAAGATGAGACACATGTGTACAAGGTTTGGGATGAAGAGATGGAGCATGCGAATTTTTGTCTTTCTCGTTTGCGCTCTGTCTGCGGCGGGTGCGTGCTTGCCTGTGCGGGCGCAGGGGCGTCCCGTGTTCGATAATCGCGGCGTCGGTGTGAGCTTCGACGGGGCGCTCGCGCCGCGCACTTTCACTTGGCCGCATACTATCGGAGGCGGGCGCTATCGCCTGCTCGTCGTCGGCGTCTCAACAGCCCTTGACATTTCTCCGCTTGGTGGACTGCCGCCGCCGCGCGTCGTCAGGGTGAGATATAACGGAGTCGAGTTAACGCGGATTGACGATGGCTCGGCGGTCTCGCCTTTTCCGGACACGCGTGCTGCCGTCGAGATGTTTATTCTGACAGAGCCGCTGCCTGCCGCTGGTCAACACACTGTCGAAGTGGAACTGTTTGGAGGCGTGGATTACGCCGTCGGCGGCTCGGTGTCTTTCAGAGATGTCAACCAACTGAGGCCCACCAGAGAGTTTCAAAGCAACGGTGGAAATAGCAGGACTCCCTTTATCAACGATGTCGAAAGCGCGCCGAATGAAGTAGTGCTCGATGCGGTGGCGACTAGATTCGACGGCGGCGTGTTGCAGTCTTCGCAAACCGAGCGCTGGAACGGTAGATTTGGTTTCGACCTTGTTCATTCGGTCGGGGCTGGCAGCACTAAAGAGGGCGCTTTCTTTACGACGACGATGAACTGGACGATGGTTGGCGGCAACGGGCAATCGCAGCCCTGGGCCATCGGCGCTATCTCCGTCAAGCCTGTTCCAACCAAGCCATCGGACTTTGATGGTGACGGCCAGACGGATGTCGCCGTCTGGCGTTCTTCGACAGGTAATTGGTACATCATCAATTCAAGCGGCACGCCCTCTATTGTGTTTGATTGGGGACGCGCCAGCTTGAACGATATAGCCGTGCCCGGCGATTACGATGGCGACCGCAAGACGGATGTTGCCGTATGGCGTCCATTTGAAGGCAACTGGTACATCATCCTGAGCGCGACGAACAGCGGTATCACTCGGAGTTGGGGGATCAACGGCGACGTGCCCGTGCCAGCAGATTATGACGGCGATGGAAAGTGTGACATCGCCGTCTGGCGTCCCTCGGACGGCAACTGGTACATCATCAATTCTTTCGACAATGGCGGCAGAGTGAGAGGCTGGGGCAGCAGCACGGACAGGCCCGTGCCCGCAGATTACGACGGCGACGGCAAAGCGGACATCGCCGTGTGGCGTCCATTGGAAGGCAACTGGTACATCATACGCAGCTCCGACGATGCGGGGACTGTGCAGGGCTGGGGCATCAACGGTGACTGTCCAGTACCCGGCGATTACGACGGCGACCAACAAACAGACCTGGCGGTCTGGCGTCCGTTGGAAGGCAACTGGTATGTCCGCCGTAGTAGTGGCGGGTCAACGATTCGCAACTGGGGCAACGCAGGCGATGTGCCTGTGCCCGGCGATTATGATGGCGACGGACGCACTGACATCGCCGTCTTTCGTCCGCCGGAGGGTAACTGGTACATCATTCAGAGCGGCGACGGCGCAGGCGTCCTACGCTTCCTGGGCCAGACCGGCGACACACCAGTGCCCGCAGCTTATCTACACTAGACAAAGAGCGTTGATGACAGAGATGCTCTGAGGCGGTTTGCAGCCGTGCGGGCGGTCAAGCAGTAGAGCTTCTCAAGGCTCAAAAACAGAAGCGCCGGACTCCCCCGAATCCGGCGCTTCTTACTACCCCAAGAAAGAATCCTAACTGACACGAAGTATACCGACGCCTCTCCGCAGATTGGTTACAGCCGCCTTTCACTAATCTTGCAACTTTCTTGCGAGCACTTTTTCAAACTCATGCTCTCTTAACCTGCGAGAGAACAAGCGGCGGTAGCTGGCTCATAATATATTGCTCACAAAATAATTCTTCTGGTAATCAGTCCATATCGAAAGGCAAACTTGCCGATGAGAATGAGTCTGCAAAGGTTGACAAGATTAGCAAATGGCATTAGTAAGAAGTGGGAGAACCTCAAGGCCGCTCTTAGCCTGCACTTTGCACTACAATTTTTTGCCGTATCCATGAGACTCTACGCTACGCGCCAGCAATAGAAGCGAGAATCACGAGTATGTATAGGGGGTAAAGGAACTCTTCGGGCAATAAGGAGGCTAGTAAACCAAATGAGCCGTGAGGAGCTATTAGCTTGGGTTGGAATATTCATTGGTATTCCAAGTTTCTTATTACTCTTTTTCACCGGACAAGTGATAATAGGAATTTTCGTTGCCTTAATTGTTGGCGGCTTGATCTGGTTTCGTTGGTCTCTCAATCAACCTGAATTTACACTTCTAAGAATTGAAAAGACACTTACATTCCATGACCCGAAGGCAGAGAGGGCGACGTTCATGCGACGCCAAGCAGCACGTGCTAACCATAAAGGACTAACAGAATTTTGGATAAGAAGTATTAGCGCAGACGGGAGTATTGAGAATATCCAGATTGACGGAAAAGCACCGGATATTATGGGAGTTGAGGCTGGTGACATAGCCATTTGCAAGCGGTTCAGGGAGCCGCTGGAGCGTGGGGCAGTAGATGAGATGACGGTCACATATGACATCGTTAACGCCTTTAACGGTCATATGGAAAGCACTATCCATGTCGTCGCGTATAAAACCAGATACGTTCGTATTGCTGTCGAGACACACAAAGATAGGCCGATTAAGTCAGCCAGAGCGGTGCTGAGGTATGGAGGGCAGAAGTATAAAAAGCTACCTCAACCTAAACTTTCGTCTAATAATTGTAGGGCCGAAATGGAAGTGAAAAGGCCTAAACTCGGAGCCGAGTATTACCTGGAATGGGACTGGTAAAATGTGAAAAGGCGAGTAGGAAAGGATGCTACTCGCCTTTGGTTGCCATATTGTTCATAACTAACCTCCTCATCTGCGCGCACATATTCCCTTAATTGTCACTCAATGTCAAGAGGGAAGTGAGCCAGAAAAGTTGGCTCACTTTAACCATATACTAAGACGCCAAAACCTGCAAGAGTGTTGCAAAGTTTTTTTACCCTCCAACACTCTCCATTGACGCTTCTACGGATGCATTTTGCTGGATAACAAACCATTACTCCACTACTTAATCGGCGTGTTTGAAACTTGTCTTTAGCCCTGCCGCCCGGCGGTTATTCTGCTCATCAATTCTGCAAAACGAGGGTCGTCGCGGAGCGCCTGCCAGTTCGGGTCGTGCTCAAAGCAGGAGCGGTTTTCGTTGCCGAGGGCGATGGCGCGTCCGAGCCATTCAAAGGCCAGGTCGCGCTCCTCTTCGAGCGCGTAGACGGAGGCGAGCGCGTAAGCTATATCAGGGTCGACGGCGGCGTTGCGCTTAACGTGTTCGGTCAACTCGGCGCGTGCCGCCGCGTGGTCTCCCTGCGCGCTGAGGAACATGGCGAGGAACGGTCGGACGCCGTGCATGTTCGGGTGCGTGTCCAGCATCTGCTGCATGATGCTGGTGGCCTGGGCCGTCTCGCCCTGATAGTAGAGCGCGAGCGCGCGAAAGGTCTGGACAAGTGGGTTTGAAGGTTCTGCGGCCTCGTCCAATTCTTTCATGGCATCGGGCAGACGCCCCAGATAGATGTAGACGAGCGCGCGATTGCAACGAGCGACCGTCTCTGCCGCAGGGTCTAGCTCTGCGAGGCGTTGATAGCTACGGAGGGCGCGGCTGTATTCGCCGTCCAGACGATGCAGCGTGGCCTTGACGAAGTGCACGACGGCTTCATTCGGCGACTCGCGGCGAGCGCGGGCCACTTCGTCGCGCGCCTTCTGTTTCTGCCCGCGCCAGAGATAAACGAAGACCATCAGCATACGCGCTTCAATCAATTGTGAATCGAAGGCCAGAGATTTACTGAAGGCTGCCTCCGCACGCTCGAAATCTTCTGCGCTGCCGAGTCCCTTAAAGACGCGATTGACGTAGCACGCGCCGAGGCCGTCGTGGGCCAACGCGAAAGACGGGTCAAGTTCTACGGCTCGCTGGAAATGGCTTATGGCCGCGTCGCAGTCTTCGGGCGCGACCGTGCGAAAGATGAAGCGACCGAAGAAGTCGCGCCCGCGCAGGTATTCCTCGTAGGCTGCGGCGCTCTTGGTCGCGCGACGCGCCATGTCTTCCTGCTCGTCTGCGGTCAACTCGATGCGCAAGCCCTCGACGATGCGCTCCGCGATGGTGTCCTGCACGGTGATGATGTCTTCGGCGGCGGCATCAATGCGGTCGCTCCAGAGAATGTCGCCCGAAAACACGTCCAGGAGTTGCGCCGTGACGCGAAACCTCTCGCCGACGTGTATGAACCCTGCGGAGAGGACGGCGTTGACGTTCAACTCTCGTCCGGCGTCGCGCGGGTCAAACGTCTGGCCCTGATAACGCGCGATGACGGAAGAGGGACGCACCACGAGCGAGCGCAGTCTTGCAAGCTCGGTTATCACGGCATCGGCGAGCGAGAATTCGTAGAAGCTGGACGCCGCATCGTTGCTCAGATTCTTGAAGGGCAGGATGGCGATGCTCTTTTTCTCGCGACTGCCGACGCTCGTCATAGGCGTCATGTGAACATCCTGCGTCGCGTGCGGGGAGGAGGAAGAAGGCGTCGCGGCGGCGGACGTTGACGCGTGCGAGGTGGAAGCATCCGATGAGAGCGTACGCTGAAGCCAGCGCATGGCGCGCGAGACGGGGCCGGAGCCGGAAAGGTGGCGAGGCGGCGCGTTCGTCATGCCTTCTATAAACTGCGCGTCCATGCCGCCCGTAATCTCGCCGAGCACCGCGCGCAAATCGTCGCGCATCAACGCTATCTTTTGATAACGGTCGCGCGGGTCTTTCGCCAGCGCGCGGTCAAGAATCGCTTGCAATCGCGGCGGCGTAGCTCCCGGTCGCGCTTCGGCGAGGGGCTTCGGCTGGTCGTAGAGCACTGCATGGCGGACATCAATCGAAGACTTGCCGTGAAAAGGCCAAGTGCCGGTCAGCATCTCGTAGAGCAGCACGCCCGTTGAGAAAATATCGGCGCGAGAATCAACGCGGTCGCCGCGCGCCTGCTCCGGCGCGGCGTGCGTCGGCGTTCCGTAGGGCACGCCGACCTCCGTCAACTCTGTTCGATGTATGCCCTCGCTCTGCGCCGTCTCGTCGTCGAGCAGTTTGGCGAGTCCGAAATCCAGCACCTTGACCTGGCCCGTGTCCGTCACCATCACGTTGCCGGATTTTATATCTCTGTGAATAATGCCGCGCGCGTGCGCTGCGGCCAGGGCGTCTGTGACCTGTATGGCGATGAGCAGAGCGCTCTTTAATTCAAGCGGGCGACCGTTGACGAGTTGCCGCACGTTCTTGCCTTCGACGTACTGCATGGCGATGAAGTGTACGCCGTTCGCTTCGTCCAGATCGAAGATGGTGCAGATGTTCGGGTGGTCTAGGTTGGAGGCGAGACGCGCCTCGCGCTCGAAGCGTTTGAGGTTGGTTTCCTTGACGGTCAACTCCGGCGGCAGGACTTTGATGACGACCGTGCGTCCGAGCTTCGTATCGGTGGCTTTGTAAACAGCAGCCTGTCCGCCCGCGCCGAGCTTCTGTAGAATGCGATAGTTGAGTAAAGTATCGCCAATCATGGGGGACTGTATTTAACTCCCAACTGCCCCCTGACTGCAAGAATTATTGTCCAGGATGGAAACGACGATTGGATGGCTGCCCAATCTATCTACAGGTATAATCAGGACGGAGGCTGAAGTATGAACTACAAGGTTGTCTTGCACCAGTCGGAAGAAGGCTACAGCGTTTCCTGCCCCGGCTTGCCCGGCTGCTGGTCTCAAGGTGAGACAGAGGAAGATGCACTCGCCAATATTCGAGACGCCATTCGGGAATACCTCGCTGTCGTAGATGAATTAGTGAAGGATGCAGATGTCCGCGAAATTGAGGTGACAGTTTAACTGTGCCGAAGATTCCCGGCGTCAATCATCTGGATGCAGTTAGAGCCTTAGAAAAAGCTGGCTTTCGCATCGTTCGTCAAGGAAAGCATATTGTGATGTCTAATGGTATTCGTATTCTCACCATTCCCCGCCACAACCCCGTCAATGCCTTTACTATGGGCGGTATTGTACGCGACGCTGGATTGACGACCGAAGAATTTAAGAAGCTTCTCTGAAATCACACGCCAAGCCTTTATGGCCCAACTCCCTTTTTAGTTAAATCTCGAATTACAATCACAACAAGCGACGTGCGACTATCCACTAAACAGCACGAAGCAACACGAAAGAGCTTACCCTTTCGTGTTGCTTCGTATTATGCGCGCGGTTCGTTCTGTTGCTCTCTTTTATTTGAGAGCGATTGTCACGGAGACATCTTCATCACTGGGTCGCTCCAACCGCTCTGACCACCCGGCCCAACCGCCTTGACTCTGAACCAGTACTTGCTGCCGCTCGTCAAACCCTGAACGGTCGTGCTCGACGTAGTGACGACCGCCGCCTGCTCCCACGAATCATCGGTCGCAGGACTAGGGCTGACATCCACTATGTAGCTTTGAGCATACGGCACAGCGTTCCAACTCAAATCAATCTCACCTTCCTGATCGCCCATCGTCGGCGACATAGAGGTCGGGACGCCGGGCACCGCTCCAATGGGGCTGGGAAGGTCGCGCACTTCCATTCCTGCGCTCAGGATGACATCTTCTCGACCGGCGCTGGCGCTCTCCACATAGCCCATCAGACGCCTGACCATCTCGTCCAAATCCTCTTCCAACTCTTCGAGCGCAGCCGTGCGTTGCTTGGAGAGGGCGCGAGCTTCGAGTGCGTTTTGGTGCGCCTGCTCCGCAGCGTCAATGGCAGCGGTGACAGCGGCCAGCGCGGGCATAGGGTTGGGGAAGCTGGCAGCGTTAGCCGTCATCTTCTCAACGATGAGCCGCGCGCGGGCGAGCTTTTCCGTTATCGAGAATCTTTGAAAATTGAGTTTTACTTTCGCCATGATTGTCCTCCTTTAGACAACACTTAAGGTTTACTAAACACCTATAGCGGCCTTTTGGGAAAACATCTGCTGGGCACTTTATCGAACCAGCCCTGCTGGCAAACCTGCGTGGAAACTCTGCCGGCAGCGCGTCTGTTGAGGTACGCTTGTCAGGAACGCGCGCAGCATACAACTGTTCCGCCCGCCGCACAAGTCTTTTGTTAGGAATTTCCGCCCCCAACGCTCAAGCAACACCCAATCAACGCCCGCCTGCACAGAGGCTATGCGCCCCCGCACAGAAGCTACGTCCCCTCATATAGCTCTTGTATGAGTGGATACAAGAGCTATCTCCCCTCATACAACTCTCGTCTCCCCTCATACAAGAGCTACGTCCCCTCATAGAACTCCTGCGTCCCCTCATATCGGAGCTATATGAGGGGACACAGCTTCCGCGTCCCCTCATACAGCCTCTATATCTCCTCATATAGCTCCTACGTCCCCTCATATAGCTCTTGCGTCCCCTCATACAAGAGCTATGCGCCCTCATATAACTCCTATGCGCGCTTGCATAACTCCTGCGCAAACCCACTTTAAGGCTCTAACCCCTTATAATTCCCGCACATAGCAGATAAACGAAGTTTTAAGCAAGATTCTATGCCAGAATAGGTGGGTGCTGCTTGCAAGGCATATTCTAGCCGTGCGAATTTCAAACTCGTTTCTAGCAAGGCTGTATGCGCACCTTGACAAATCATCACCTGGCATATAAACCTTCATTTTTCTGAGTTCCCAGAAGTTAGAGCATTCAACTTAATATTTATCGAGAGGAAATCTATAAGTTATTAACCTGTATCTATGAGCACTCCACAAATATTTGATGAGCTAAAAGCATCTGTTGTAGTAGAGCATAATGCCACGCACGGCAAAACCGTGGATGGAGTAGCATGGAGTGTTTATATAGGTGATGCCACCACTGTTCTGCAAGGGATGCAAGATAATAGTTACGATTGCTGCATCACCTCGCCCCCGTACTACAACCTTCGAGATTACGGAGTTGAAGAGCAGATAGGCTTGGAAGAAACCGTTACTGCGTATGTAGAGGCCATCTCATCAGTCATGGGTGAAGTCTATAAGAAGCTGAAGCAAGACGGCCTTCTCTTTCTAAATCTAGGCGATACCTACTATTCAGGTAAAGGTCAATCACAAGGGAAAGATCGTAAGAGTAACAAACGCCGCTTCGGACTCAGAGCAGTTGATAAAAGCGGCGGGGTAGGCATCGGGATTCAACGTAAGTCAGTAATAGGAGTCCCGTGGCGAGTTGCGATCGAGATGGCGAAGAATAATTGGGTTCTGCGAAGCGCGATCATTTGGCATCGCGCTCGTGGTTTGCCAGAGGCTGTTATGGATAGGCCACGTCGCAGCTATGAGTATGTGTTTATGTTTGCCAAAAACAGAGAATACTATTTCAACCGCCCGGCTCTAATAGCTAAAAAAATAGATGAAGATGTGTGGGCGATACCTCCCCGCCCGAAACTTCCTGATGGGATTGACACTGCCCCATATCCTGACGAACTCGTTCAGCGATGTATTGATATCGGCTGCCGCGAAGGCGGCTCGGTGCTAGACCCGTTTGCCGGGAGCGGGACTACATTGCGGGTCGCGCTTAAAAACAAACGGCCAGCCACAGGCATTGACCTCAATCCTGATTTTTGTAAGTACATGGTTAATGAACTGAGTAAATATTAGGAGCATCTGATGTTTCTTGGCATTGACCAGATTAAAGAAGCACTCGAAAAACTTCAGTCAATTCACCCCTTCTATGGCCTCACCCTCTTAGCCTGCAAGAGAGAGAAGTTGCCAGTAGGCCGTGCTATTCCGTTCGCAATCAGTGACTACGAGACGGCACTCCTTGACGAGTATTACAGGCCGGATAAGTCTTCTGAATACTTTTACCAGATATTCAGAACTTCGGTTAAAGAAGATCGTTGGGTGACTCGAAAGAAGTATGCAAGCTCGACCTTACAGAGTACCCGTACTCGGTCAGTTTTCCGCAAAGCTTTTATTCATGAGTCTGGCTCAGATAGTTGGGGGTGGAAATCGAATTACGTTGATGTATTGAGAGAGAATCTGTCACAGAATATTCTTCCCTACCGTGATGCGCCCGTTCCAGCTTTTTACTTGGCAGTGTGGTTGTACCGTGAGCGGGACTGGCCTCCAAATACGACAGCAGAGGACATCACGAACGAGTTTGCGGCTGAGTTTTTGATTAACGAAGCTGAGGTTGTGCTTTTCGATTTCTCTGCGCCCTTTAGTATAGCTTTCTCTCCACTATTCCAAGATGAAGCGATCTCTTGGGAAGACTTGCGGGAATTGATCGGTTCACCGCCTGACGCCAAGCCAGAAGAGGGAGGGACTCTAGCGTTATTAGAGATTGAAGGCGCTGGCCCATCAAAGGAGATCAGCTTTGAACCAGCCGAACGACTAAGCTTGATAACGGGCGATAACGGGCTTGGGAAGTCGTTCCTTTTAGAGTGTTCATGGTGGGCACTGACTGGTCATTGGACTGACCGTACTGTACAAGCCTACCCCAGAGATGATGTCGGCCCCGGGGAGCCTAGAATTACATTTCAAATAGCAGGAGAGTGGGGTAGCAAACCTGAAAAGCTAACCATTCTATATGATTGGGATAATCATAGCTGGCCGACTCTCGAAGGGCGGCCAACAATTCCCGGTCTTATTGTCTATGCACGGGTGGATGGCTCATTCGCCGTTTGGGATCCGGCTAGAACAAGTAACGGTGTATTCCAACAGCCTATCGTAGTTACAAGGAGTCAAATTTGGGGCGGGCAACAAGGAACCATTGAAGGACTGCTGCGTGATTGGGTTACTTGGCAGAGCAGACCTGAAAAGCATCCGTTTGAAATCTTTCGCAAGGTTCTACATCGCCTGTCTCCTCCCGATTTAGGGCAACTGGAACCGGGAGAACCTAGACGGCTTCCGTATGAGCTGACGGCGGTTCCAACCCTGAAGTATCCCTACGGAGAAGTTCCAATTGTTCATGCTTCAGCAGGTGTGCGCCGGATTGTTACTTTGGCGTACCTTATAGTTTGGGCGTGGAATGAACACAGAATCTATTCTGAGCTTGCGCGTCTTAAACCACAGCGAAGAATGGTCGTCCTGATAGATGAGATGGAAGCACATCTTCATCCTTTATGGCAACGCGTTGTGCTGCCCGCTTTATTAGATGTTGGTCAGGAATTGTCGAGCGAGTTACAAGCGCAATTTCTAGTTGCTACACACTCGCCACTTGTGATGGCATCAGTTGAACATACTTTCGACGATGACAAAGATAGTCTCTTCCACATGGATTTATCTCAGGATAGCGAAGTTACATTCAAAGAGCTTCGATTCGTTCGCTATGGCTCAGTAGATACCTGGCTGACCTCAGAAGTCTTCGATTTACGTCACGCACGGTCGCTGGAAGCAGAAAGGGCGATAGAAAAAGCGAAGGCTCTGCAAAAGCAGAAGAATCCCAATCCTGAGGACGTGAGGGTTGTCTCAGCTGAACTCATTAGAACCTTAGCGTCAGAAGATGAATTTTGGCCGCGCTGGCTATACTTTGCAGAACAACATGGGGTGGAACTATGATCTTTGTTCAGGAACAGCCTGAACCAGCCGATTTCTCAACAAAAGTCAGAATGCCAGGGCAAAACTTTTTAACTAAGATTCCCCATCCTACCAGTGCGCAGTACAAAAAGAAAAGATTCTGGAAAGAGTGTCTGGCTGATTTGTATATGGTCTATAACGGTATCTGTGCTTACTCGGCTCAGTGGATTCCTCCACACATATCGAAGGGTTCAGTAGA
The DNA here is from genome assembly GCA_036387475.1 of Pyrinomonadaceae bacterium. Taxonomy (GTDB): domain Bacteria; phylum Acidobacteriota; class Blastocatellia; order Pyrinomonadales; family Pyrinomonadaceae; genus DASVTR01. Next base: position 659,146 of record DASVTR010000016.1, read on the forward strand.
TCACTATATCCCGAAGCATTTTGCTCCTGAGCTTGCTTACGAGTGGAGCAACTACCGTCTCTGTACTGAGAGAATGAACAACAATAAAGACGATTTTATGGACGTGATGGACCCGTTCCGAGTTCAGAACGGATGGTTCACTATTAACTTCACGACCTTTTTTATAGAGCCAGAAGATAGCCTTCCGGACCATTTGAAAGCTGCTGTAGAAGATACCATTACCCGTTTGAAGTTGAATGAGGACGACCCTTTAGTTCAAGACAGAGCCAACCTCATACAAATGTATTCAGATAATGATGTCTCGTTTGAATTTTTAGAGAAGAGATACCCCTTTATAGCATCCGAGCTTGACCGTCAGGGATTGAAAGAAGCTATTAAAACAAGGCTAAGGAAAAAGCCATTTGGCGCCTAAAGCGCCAAACTTTCGTATTAACCTGCTTGAAAGCTTTGCCTACAAATCTGCTCTTGCCCATAAACTGTTTAAGATTACCTATAAAGGTCGGCGGGTATATTTCGGCTTGGCTGGCAACTTCGCAGGCAAGTCCAATTCATCATCAGCAAGAGTTTCCATACTCACGCCCGCCGCGCGAGCGTATCGCAAGAGAATTGGTAGAGGCGGTTCACGCTTTCCTGACTCGTACCCCGAAATCTGGTGATACGTGATGATGTCTTCGGCCTCAAGGCGGCGCAGCATCTCACTCTGAGAAAGACCGAGCGCAAGACGAATCTGCCGTAGCTTTTCGCCAAGTCGCTCCGGCTTCAGGCGCACGTTGCCCATCAGGAGCACCCTCCTGATAGGACAAACTTAACCGGATTCCTCTTGCTTCTATTAGCAACAGCTAATAGAATGCTCCTGCGTAACGTGTTCGCCGTGAGTATGAACCTTTCATAACAAACGGCGATGCTCATTTACTCCACTCTTTGAGGATGAGCCGTCGCATGTGCCGTTGCCCGTGTTTTCAATTAAGCCATGCACATGATAACAGAGGACGAACCCTCTTATCACGCCAGAGCTTTATATCGTCGGCTCTCTCGTCGCACTCACCGCATCCTCTACGTTGGGCTTGACCATGCGTTGTTGAGGTCTCTGGAAAAGCGTCTTGAGGATTGTTGGATAGTGCGCGCTCCGGCGGGCTGTGTCGCGCGCCACTTCATAGAGCGGCTTAAGCATTCTCTGTTAGTGTTTGATGAAGTGCTGATGGATACGACCGCGAGAGAGTTGGCCCGCTTTACGAGAGAGGTGGCGCACAGGGAACAGACGCCGGTTATCATTGTGAAGAAGTCCGGCGGCGTTCGATTGCTGGCGCAAATAATCTCAAATAGGCTTGCCGAATAAATCGCACGCCGGAAAACATCAAACCACGAATCCAAATCAACCCCTACCAAACGAGAGGTTAAAACTCGAACTCCCTTTTTAATTAAATCTCAAGTACAATCCATTTCATCCCCGGCGTGCTCAACACCGCCCGTTTCGCAGTTCGTCAAAAGGAATAATGATGATACGAACCTTCGCCGCGCTGTTAGCGCTGCTCGCTCTAGCTTTCGTTGTACTTCCGCAGGAAAAAAAGATGTCGCCCGCGCTCGCTTCCCTGGTCGCAGCCGAGCGCGCGTTTGCACGTACTTCGGTCGAACGGGGCGTGCGCGATTCGTTTCTGGCCTTCTTCGCCGACGACGGGATAAATTTTCAGCCGCACCCGACAAAGACCAGAGAGGCTTTCCTCAGTCGTCCTGCAACGCCCGTGCGCCCGCCCATCACGCTTAACTGGGAGCCTGTCTGGGCAGACGTGTCTGCGGCGGGCGATCTGGGCTACACGACCGGGCCATACACCTTAGTGGACAATTCGCCGGAGAAACGCCCGACGCGCCACGGCTACTACTTCTCTGTCTGGAAAAAGCAGCGGGACGGCGACTGGAAGGTCGTCGTTGACCTGGGCACACAGAACCCAGAGCCGGCGACGCCGCAGCCAGCTTTTTACGCGCCTTCACAGTCGCGCTTTAAGAAGTCGAGCATGAAGGCGAGCCGGGAAGAGGGCAGCGCGGCTTTAATGAATCTGGAAGCCAGGTTTCAGCAGGAAGCACAGTCGCGTGGATTTCTCAAAGCGTTCGCAGTTTACTTGACTAGCGAGAGCCGTCTGCACCGGTCTGGAATACTGCCGCTGGTTGGAAAAGATGCCATCGGCGCATATCTGTCAGAGAAAGCGTTGTCAGCGACGTGGCAGCCTTTGAAGGCGGACATCGCAGAGTCGGGCGATCTCGGCTACGTTTATGGAAGTTACGAATTGAGGGACAACCCGAAGTTGGATAAAGCAATCGAAAAGGGGTATTTCGTGCGCGTCTGGAAACGTGAGCAGGGCGGGAAATGGAAGTTGGCGCTCGACGTGACCAGCCCGCTTCCGCCCGAACAAAAGTAGCGGCTCAGGCGTAATACGTTTCACACGGAAGGACGGCGGGCACAGCGCGCGATTTCAACATCAGCGTTGCGCTTGCGAAAATAGCGCATCAAACCAGGGCATTCAGATAAACAGGTGACTCCCCGCAATCAAAACACCAACGGTCAAGGTCTCTCGGAGGTTTTGCAGCTTGAGAAACAGATTATTCTTAATCACGGGCAGCCTGCTCATCGCCGCCCTCAGCTTGCCTACATTCATTTACTCGCAGCAAAACACTCCGCCGCCGCCAATCACGGGCACTGTGCGCGGGCGCGCGAGCACACAGGCCAGAACTCAAGCCAGCGAGGCCGTCGAGCGCGACGTTGCGGAAGCTCTGACCGTCATACAGGAACATTATGTTGACGGCAACAAGCTCGACTATAACGCTGTCTTCAAGTCGTCAATCAACGGCATGCTGCACTCGCTCGACCCGCACTCGAACTTTTTAGACCGCGCGGAGTTTGACGAGTTTCGGACTGACCAGCGCTCGCAGTATTTCGGCATCGGCGCTTCCGTTATAGACCTGCGCACCAATGGCGAAGTGAACACGTATATCAGGGCGACCTTCCCGAACTCGCCCGCCGGACGCGCGGGACTCCTCTACGGCGACCGCATACTGGAAATCAACGGCGAGAGTATGCGCGGCCAGCCTTACTACGAAGTCAGCAAACGTTTGCGCGGGCCGCTCGGCACATCCGTCAAGGTCACAATCGAACACGCTGCCACCGCTCGCACCGAAACGGTCGAGATAACGCGCGACGCCGTACCGCAGCCTTCCATTCCAGAAGCCTACATGATAAAGCCGGGCGTCGGTTACATAGCCCTGACCGGCGGCTTTAATTTCACCACGGGCGACGAGTTTCGCGCAGCCTTGGAGAATCTGCGCGGCAAGGGCATGGAATCCTTGATTCTGGATTTGCGCGGCAACGGCGGCGGCCTGGTCAAGCAGGCCATTAGCGTCGCGCGCACCTTTCTGCAACGCGGGCAATTGATTCTGACGCAGAAGGGCCGCATTCGCGGTAGCTCCGATTCAATCGTCTCCGACAACGACACGCCGGATAACACGCCGCTCGTCGTCCTCGTTAATCGCGGCAGCGCTTCGGCCTCTGAGATTGTCGCAGGCGCACTCCAAGACCACGACCGCGCGCTCATCGTCGGCGAAACGAGCTTTGGCAAAGGACTCGTGCAGATTCCTTTCACTATGGATTACGGCACAGCCGTCATGCTGACGATTGCCAAGTATTACACGCCGTCGGGGAGATTGATTCAACGCGATTATTCAAACGGCGGCTTTTACGATTACTACACGCGCGGCGGCTCTTTGCGCACGGAGCGAACGAGCGCGCCCGCGAATCCAGCCGGGCCGGAGAGCCGCACGGACACGGGCCGCGTCGTCTACGGCGGCGGCGGCATCGCGCCCGACGAAGTGATAGCGCCGCGCACTGTCTCGCCCGCGCAACAGCGCCTCGCAGACCCGCTCTTCGCCTTCACGCTTGAATTGGCGCGCGGTCGCGTCAAGGGCTTTGAGTCTTACAAAGTCGAGCGCGCGATTGAGTTCGGTCATACACTGAAGGAAACAGAATTCCCCGTGACCGAAGCGCTCTACAAGGCTTTCAGGGATTTCGCCACGGGCCAAGCCTCTTTCAAGGTGACGGGAGCGCAACTCGACCGCGAGCGGCCCTTCATCGAAGCGCGCATCCGTCATGAGTTGGTTACGGTGGCTTATGGAACGATAACGGGCTATCAGGTCTTCAACGCCGACGACCCGCAAATCAGTCGCGGCATAGAACTATTGCCGCGCGCACGCGAGCTAGCTCAATCGGCCAGCCGTGTGCGTAAGCCATCCTAAAATTGCTTTTCAGCAAAAGAGCAGTACAGAGGGACGTGGAGAGTTATTAATTCCGCGTCCCTCTTTTTTTATTTTGGATTTTAGATTTTGGATTAAAAGAAAATCCCTGTTCCCACTCAATTCGTTTGCTAATCTAAAATCCGAAATCTAAAATCCAAAATCGCTTAGTGCTTTAAGGGGGGTTAAGACATGGGGCTTGAGCTTTATCATCAAAAGAGAGATTTCAAACGCACGCCAGAGCCGAGGGGCAAACTCTCAAAGAGAAACCTGCATCGCTTCGTCGTGCAGGAGCATCACGCCTCCATGCTTCATTTCGACTTCCGTTTAGAGATGGGCGGAGTGCTCAAGTCCTGGTCTATTCGCAGAGGCCCGTCGCTCGACCCCGCAGACAAACGTCTCGCCGTCATGACCGAAGACCACCCCGTCGAATACTTAAAGTTCGAGGGCCAAATCCCGGAAGGCAACTACGGCGCTGGCCGGCACATGATGTGGGACACAGGCACTTATGAAATGACGGACAACAGCGACCCGCTCAAGCAACTGGAAGAGGGAAGACTGAAATTCCGTTTGCGCGGGCGTAAGCTTGCGGGCGAGTTTAATCTCTTCAGGCTCAAGGGCAGGGATAATCAGTGGCTGCTGATTAAAAGCCGCGACGAGTTTGCCGAAGCCGGATGGAAGCTCAAACAACTCGTCGGCGGCGACGATGAAAGCGACGCTGCTCAAAATGAAGAGAAGACGCGGCAGCGAAAGCGCACTGCTCACAGCGAAGTCAAAAAATACAGTACGAAGACGCTTGAGAAGGATACGCCCGCCGTCGCCGTCGGTCGCGCTCTCAAAGCTGAAGCCTTAAGCGGCGACATCAAGGTGAAGGCCGGTCAGGATGTCGTTCTGTTAACGCATCTGGACAAAATCTACTGGCCGGACGCTGGCTACACGAAAGGCGACCTCGTTAAGTATTACTACGAAGTCGCGGAATACATCCTGCCCTACCTCAAAGACCGACCGCTCATCATGAAGCGCTACCCTGACGGAATCACAGGCAAGTTTTTTCATCAGCATGATGTGGACGAAGTGCCGGATTACGTACGCACCGCCGAGCTTGAGGTCGAAGAGGGCCACGCCGTTAATTACATCGTCGGCGATAACCTTGCGACACTGCTGTACATGGCTAACCTCGGCGCTATCGAGCGACACCCGTGGCACTCTCGCGTGCGCAACATAGACCGTCCCGATTGGCTCGTCTTCGACCTAGACCCAGGCGCAGGCATTGAGTTCAAAACCATCTGCAAGCTGGCGCTCGGCGTCCGCGAAGTGCTGGAGCGTCTGAAGCTGGACGGCTACGCCAAGACCTCCGGCTCGCGCGGCATACACGTTTATGTGCCCATTAAGCCGCAGTACGATTACGAGCAGGTGGCACAGTTTGCCGAACAGGTCGCAACACTCGTAGCCCGCGAGCACACGCAGATTGCTACAGTCGAGCGCTCGCTCTCGAAACGCAAGGCCGGGCAGATTTACCTGGATCACATGCAGAATGCGCGCGGCAAATCCGTCGTCGCTCCTTATTCGGTGCGACCGCGTGAGGGAGCGGCAGTTTCCGCGCCCCTTGAGTGGAGCGAAGTCGAGCGCGCAGAAATACGAATGCAGGATTTCACTATCAAGAGCATGTTGCGGCGCATCGCACGCAAGGGCGACCTCTTCAAACCCGTGCTGAGCCGAAAGCAGAGCCTTGAAGGGGCGCTGCCAAAGATCAGGGATTTGCTCAAAGGGGTTTGAAAAGATTGCTTGAAGCGGATTAAGCCGGTTGACGCCCTCGCATCAGCTTGACACGAGTGGCAGCAACCGGCTCAGTGTATTTTCCAGTAAATCGAAGTCGATAGGTTTGTTCAGATACTCGTTACAACCGGCGGCCAGCGCGAGCGGCTTGTGTTGTAAGGAATCGTAGCCGGAAATAATGATAATTGGTATTTGGCCCAACTCCGTGTGCTGGCGCAGATGGCGTGCGACATCGAAGCCGTGCAGGCGCGGCAACTGCAAGTCCATGATAACCATGCCCGGACGCTCGCGCTCGGCCACCTCCAGAGCCTCCCATCCATCCCCGGCCTCGACAACGCAATAGCCTTTCATCGTCAGCAAGGTCTTCATCATCAGGCGACTGTCCGCGTCGTCTTCGACGACCATAATCATCGGCGGGCCTTGAAGGTCGCGGAGCATATGGGAATCCCCACACGCACCGAACGCTCTTTTAATGTCAGCTTGATTGTTCAAAATTACCGAACCTTTAGAGAGGTCAGGATTTTCTTAGTGAGTAACGAGTGCTGCGGGCAAGCACAGGCCGAATAAAAATTCCAAATTGAAGTGTAAGCTGGCTGAACAATCTATCCGAGCCTACTATAACCTACTTGTTCCGCGAAATATATGCTGTGTTGAAATTACCCGTCTGTACGAATGCGTACCCTGTGCCTTTGATTGCAGCCTCGGCCTGTGTTGGAGAGCGAGTGCCCTTCTCCAACACAAAAAGTTGAAGGGTAGGTTTCCACGATGGAAACCTACCCTTCAACACTTTTCCCCCTGATCGTTCCCTCAGTCGCACCAGCCTCGGAAATCGGCAGCCAATCAAGCCAGCGCCACACTGACTCTCAAACCTGACCGATCTTCGGGTCAGCGCTCTGAAGCAGCGGGGAATATATTGCGCCGGGGCACGCCTGTCAGTACGAAAGCGTACTTAAAAGTTGCAACCATCAATTCGTCCTCTGCCGCACACATTGCGATCAGCGCAGTCTTTATTAAGACAAGTGCGGCACACGGGCCGAAACGAGATGGACGAGAGGTTGACAGCCATGCATTTGTAACTATAATAGTTACGGATGAAGAATCATGGGCGCGAGTTAAGCGGTAGCCGTCAGATATGCCTTCAAGCAGCCGATTCGCAGTAGCCATACATGTTTTGACGTTGATGGCGCGTGCTGGTGACGAGCCGCTCAAATCAGAGCAGGTGGCGAAGAGCGTCAACACAAACCCGGTCGTAATCCGGCGCCTCCTCTGCGCGTTAGCGCGGGCGCAACTTGTCACTTCACAAACGGGCGCGGCGGGCGGCTCGAAATTGGCTCGCCCGCCGCGCCGGATTACTCTGCTGGAAGTTTACGAAGCAATCGGCGCGGGCGAAATCTTCTCGCTGCATCGCCAGCCGCCAGACCGCCGTTGCTTCGTCGGGATGAATATTGAAACGGTGCTCGGAGGCGTTTTGGAAGAGGTTGGGACGGCGGTTGAGAGCGTGTTGGGAAAGATTACAATTGCAAACGTGCTGGAACGTCTTCAGCCCTGTCCCCCCACGCGCAGGAAACAACGGCCCGCGTGAATCACGCTTGGGCCAACTTAAAGGTTAGGAGATCAGAGATCATGAGTGAACATGTCAGGGAAACAAGCGACAGCAGTTTTGAAACGGATGTTTTACAATCCGAGCATCCGGTGCTGGTGGACTTTTGGGCCGAGTGGTGCGCTCCGTGCAAGGCGATGACACCGGCGGTTGAGGCTGTCGCGTTAAAGTATGCGACGAGCGCGCGTGTCGTCAAAATGAATATAGATGATAATCCGTTGGTGGCGCAGCGCTACGGAATCCGTGGTCTTCCGACGTTAATCCTCTTCAAAGGCGGCAGGGAAGAAGACCGCATTGTCGGCGCTATCGGCAAAGAGGCAATCTCGCGCCTGATTGATAAGCACGTCAGCGCAGCGAGCGTCTAAAGCCGTCACGGGCCATAGACGCTCGCCGGGCGAAGCTGAGAGAAGCAAGGTTGAAAGATGACGAATCAGAAGTTGACCGTGCTGGCACGCGTCTACGCTAAAGAAGATGCGGCGGAGAAAGTGAGGCAGGAATGTCTCGCGCTGGTTGCGCCGTCGCGCGCCGAGGAGGGTTGCATCAACTATGACCTGCATCAATCAGTTGATGACAAAACGCACTTCGTCTTTTATGAAAACTGGGTGAGCAGGGAAGCCTTGGACAAGCATCTGGAAATGCCGCACTCGCTCCGCTTTGACGAACGCACCAGTGGCCTGCTTGCCCAGGAGACGGAAATCACTTTCTGGGAGATGCTCTAGCGATAGCGCCGCGTGGAAAGATACGAGGACACCTAAGCCGCGCTTAATGATGACCCAACAAGAACAGACATTAACCGCAAACGATGACCGTGCGCTGCGCGAACATCTTCTGTACCTGCTCGGTGGCGGCGGGGCGCACATTGATTTCGAGGCGGTCGTCGCGGATTTTCCCGTCGAGCTTATCAATCGCAAGATAGAGCATATTCCTTATACGCCGTGGCAAGTGCTTGAGCACATGCGAATAGCGCAGTGGGACATACTTGAGTTTAGCCGCAACGCCAATCACGTCTCGCCGAAGTGGCCGGAAGGCTATTGGCCCACAGCCGGGGCGACGGCAGACGCAACGGCGTGGCAGAGGAGCGTCGAGGCATTCCGCGCAGACCTCAAGGCGATGGAAAATCTCGTGGAAGATTCTACGACGCGTTTGTTCGAGCCGATTGCTCACGGCGACGGGCAGACCATCCTGCGTGAAGCGCTCCTTGTCGCAGACCATAATGCTTATCATCTCGGAGTGCTGTCCACGCTCAAGCGGATTTTGACGGCGACGACGAGCGATGAGTAAAGACTGAGCGGCGGCTCGGACGCTCTCTCCAATTCTATTTCGATGGCACAGCAGCTAATTGATCTCAGCCACACAATCGAGCACGGCCTCGTGACCTATCGTGGTCTACCCGCGCCCGTCATCTGCGACTACCTGACGCGCGAGGCATCACGCGAGCACTACGCCGAGGGCACAGAGTTTCACATCGGAAAAATAGAGATGGTGGCGAACACAGGCACTTACGTGGACTCGCCTTTTCACAGATACGCCGACGGCGCGGATTTGTCGGAACTCTCTTTGTCTTCACTAGCCAACCTGGATGGTATTCTGTTGCGCGCGACCCATGCCAGCGAGAGAAAGATTGATGCAGAGCTTTTTCGCGGACTCGACGTGCGTGGGCGCGCCGTCCTGATTCACACGGGCTGGGACGCGCACTGGGCCACCGAAACCTATTTCGAGAATCATCCCTTCATCACAAAAGATGCCGCGCAACTGTTAGCGGACGAAGGCGCAGCGCTCGTCGGCATTGATTCGCTTAACATTGACGACACGGGCGACCTCGCTCGGCCAGCGCATTCGATTCTCCTGCGCGCAGGCATTCCCCTTGTCGAACATCTCTGCAACCTCCAAGCTCTGCCCGCGAGCGATTTTAAATTCTTCGCCGTTCCGGTGAAAGTCAAAAACTTCGGGACGTTTCCCGTCAGAGCCTTCGGGCTGATTGAATAATATCTTTCCCGGTTTGGGATTCGGCCAGGTAGAGAAACAACAAGCACCCACCGGAAGTTAGACAAATTCCGGCGTCGCATGTTACATCTTGCTGCGAGACGTAATCCCCAGTGCCTCTCACTTCAACATCGGACACTCCGGCCAGCAGCAGCCCATGAAACAAACCCGCTTAATTAAAACGATTCTTATTGCGCTCCTTCTGTTAGTCCCCGTTTCGTCGCAGGCTAAAGAGACCTGGAACAGCATCCGCTCGAAGAATTTTCTAGTCATCGGTAATGCAGGCGAGGGCGAGATGCGCAAGGTGGCGACCCGGCTCGAACAGTTTCGCCAGGCGCTGGTGATAATTTTCCCGCGCCTGAAGCTGGAGTCGGCGATCCCGACGACCGTCATCATCTTTAAAAATCACGATTCGTTTCGCCCCTTCAAGCCGCGCTACAAGGGCAAGACGATGGAGAACGTCGGGGGCTATTTTCTTTCCAGACAGGATATGAACTATATCGTGTTGACGGCGGAGACGCGCGGAGCAAGTCCCTATGAGGTCATCTTTCATGAGTACGAGCATTTCATCACCAGTAATAACATGCGTAAAGCTCCGCTCTGGTTAAATGAGGGGCTGGCCGAATTTTATAGTACCTTCACGCCGGAGCAAGACCCGCAGAAAGTCCGGCTCGGCGACCCCATCCCGAACCACATCTTAGCGCTCAGAAACAATCGTTTGCTGCCGCTCAAGACGCTGCTCACGGTGGATCGCAAATCACCGCATTACAACGAGAGCAGCAAGGCCGGCATCTTTTATGCAGAATCCTGGGCGCTTATTCATTACCTGATGATTGGGAACGAGGGTAAGCGAAAAGAGCAGTTGACACGCTTTATCAATCAACTCAATTCCGAGATACCGCTGGAAGAGAATTTCCGCCAATCTTTCCAGGCCGATTACCAGACGATTGAAAAGGAACTCGACCAGTACGTCAGAAAATTCATCTTTCCGGCCTTGATAGTGACCTTCAAGCAGCAGTTTGACTACGCGAAGGAGATGCAGAGCGTGCCGCTTTCGGAAGCGGAAACACATTATCATCTGGGCGACCTATTGCTTCAGAGCGGGCGTTATGAAGAGTCTGAAGAACATCTGCGAAAAGCTCTCAAGATTGACGCCGGCTTTGCCCCCGCGCAAACTGCTCTGGGCATCCTTCGCTTTCGCCAGAAACAGTTTGCCGAAGCCAGGAGCCTGTTGCAGGCTGCCATCGACTCAGACCCGAAAAGCTACCTCGCCCCATACTATTACGCCGAAAGTCTCGCTCAAGAAGGGCACAACGAGGAAGCGATCAAATTCTATCGTCAATCTATCCTGCTCAATCCGAAGATCGCGCAAATGCACGCCGACCTCGGCTATGTCTATCTGGCGCTGCGCCGGGATGAGGAGGCCAATGAATCATTCAAAGAAGCGATTCGCCTCGACCCGAACAACCCTTATCTCTATCGCACGCGCAGCTACATCTACCTGCGTTCAGGCTACGGCGGTTTTGCCGCCAGAGATGCGCTGACTTATCTTAAATGGCAGGGATGGCGCGACGACCACGCGCCGTACATGGCCCTGGTCGCCCACTTTGGTTTCAGACAGGCGCAGCGCGCCTCAGACGCCGACAAGATTTTAGAAGACGCCGTGGCAAAGGGCGATACTTCGGCATGGCCCTCTCCGGTGGTGCGCTACCTGCAACGCTCTCTGGCCGAGAAAGAACTGCTCGCTCAGGCAAACGACAACGACAAGCTGACGGAGGCTCATACTTACGTTGGCCTCGATTTGTCTTTAAGCGGCAACAAAGAAGCGGCCATTCCGCACTTACGCTGGGTCAGGGAAAACGGAAATCAGAACTTTGTCGAATATCCTTTAGCACTGGCAGAATTGAGCCGCATTGAGAAGACGCCCTGAGCGATAAGTGCGGCGCGAGACCCTTAAGCTTGTTCATCAGTCTCCGAAAGCTTCCGGTCGGGAGAATCTGTATGTCTCTGTTCAACTCATCAACTGCACGCGTTTTTCTCAGCATCGCCTTGCTCTGCATCTTTCCGTGCGTCTTACTGGCGCAGGAGCAGACAGATGATGTCGTGCGGATTAACACAGAGCTTGTGCAGACGGATGTGATGGTGTTTGACAAGGCGGGTCGTTTAGTCGAGGGTCTTTCGCCGGAAGAGTTCGATTTGACGTTGGACGGCAAGCCGCAGCCCATCTCCTTTTTCGAGCGCATCAAGACCGGCAGCGCACAGGAGGCGGCGCAGGTGACGGCGGCGCGTCGTGGCACGAGGGCGGAACAGAGCACGAAGGCAAACGCGAGTACGACGCTAAACGCGAGTACGACGACGGACAACGGACGCGTCATCCTCTTTTTTCTGGACGACGTACATTTAAGCGGCGAGAGCCTAGCGCGTGCGCGTCGTGCGTTGACGGAATTCGTTGACAAGCGTATGCGGCAGAGCGATCAGGTGGCGATTGTCTCGACAAGCGGACAGATAGGGTTCTTGCAGCAATTGACGGATAACGAAGCGGTGCTGCACGAGGCCATCGCGCGGCTCAATTACAAGCGCAACCCTGAGACCTACTCCGGCAGAACAATCATCACAGACTATCAGGCCAACCTGCTGTCGGAAGGCTCCGACAGCGCCCTTTTCAACTATCTCGTCACTTCGACTATTAATGAATTTCAACTGACGGCGACGAAGGGCGGCGACTCGCGCGGACTCGGCCAGATTGCGGCCAACTCCGTCAAAAATCGCATCCGGCAGATTCAAGGGCAATCGACAGCAGACACCGCCAATACGCTTGCCGTCCTGATGAGCCTGATGCGCTCGTCTGCGGATTTGCCGGGGCGCAAGCTCGTCTTCTTTCTCTCGGACGGCTTTATTACAGATGCGCGCTCAAACGCTATGGCGATGCTCAAGCGCGTGACGGAGACGGCGGCGCGTGTCGGCATCGTCGTCTACACGATGGACGTTCGCGGCATTCAGGGCGACCCGGCGGTGGATGCGGGCAGAAACGATTTTCCAGACGGGCTAGGCTCAGGCTCGTCCGCGCGCAATCCTTCGAACGAAGTGGCGGCCATGCGCGACCCTTTGCGCATCCTCGCAGACGACACGGGCGGACGCGCCCTGCTCAATTCCAATTCGATCCCCGACAGCATTCAGCAAGCTCTCGATGAAACTTCCAGTTATTACCTGCTGGCGTGGCGACCAGACACGGAAGAGCAGCGCAGCGGCAGGGCACGGCTTAAAGTCAGTATTAAACATCGACCGGACTTGCGCGTCCGCCTGCGTCGTAATTACTACGTCGCGCCCACGGCCAACGCTAAGCATGAAAAGCAGAAAGAGCGGCGCGCGCCTGCTTCGACATCCGCAAAGCAAACGAAGGAACTCAAGCCTGAAGTTGAATTGCTCACAGCACTCGGCGCGCTCTATCCGCAGCGAACATTACCAACCTCTCTCGCCATCGGCTATCTCAACACGCCGGATCAGGGTCTTGTCCTGAAACTCTCGATGCAGATTGAGCGCAGTGCTTTTAACTTTGATTCGGCGGATAGCCGGAAACGCGAAATAGATGTGATTGGTGCTGCCATTGACGACCGTGGAGTGATCGTCAGTTTCAAGCAACTGCTGACCATCGCGCCTGATTCGACGGCGCAAAAGCAAGGGCTGCCCGCGCTCTGGAATCAACAGCTACGAGTGCCTGCGGGACTCTACCAAGTGCGAGTTGCCACGAGAGAGCGCGGCAGCGGTCGGACGGGCAGCGCACAGCAATGGATTGAAGTGCCGAACCTTTCACAAGGCGGCCTACAGTTGAGCAGTCTCTTTCTGGCCGAGCGTCAATCGTCAATCAGCGAACAGGCTACTACAGCGCAGCGCACGTTGCTGGTTGACGTTGACCATCGCTTCGCGCGTAGCTCTGTGCTGCGCTACCAGACCTACGTTTACAATGCTCCACGCGGCAACGCTGGTGCGCCGGATGTCGAAGTTCAGGCGCGCGTGCTACGCGATAATCGTGCGGTCATCACCATGCCAACCGCCAAAGTGCCAACCGCAACGACCACAGATAATGCACGCCTGCCATACTGGGCCGAAGTCCCACTCGCAGATTTGACGCCCGGAAGTTACCTGCTGCAAGTCACAGCGATTGATCGCAGGACGGGGGCAAGCGCCACGCAACGCACACGCTTTGCGGTCGAATAACTTACCCGTTTGGTTTTTCGACGCAGGAATTAAAAAGGAGCTTTGATGAAGGCTTCCCACTCGCGACGGTTTATTCGCTCAGTGCCGCCCAGGCTTGTCTCCAAACAACAGCTTGCTTGAGAGTCTTACTTGAAGCAGCGGTAGTGGCCGATGATACGCCACGCGAAGAGCACTTCTTCGACTTTAACGCCTCCGCCCATGTGATGCACGACCTGAAAGCCGCCGTGTGTCTCGGACAGGATATTCGTCATCATCCCGATGTGTGTCGTGTTGCCGCTCAATTGCCACGCCACTATATCGCCCGGCAGATAATCCTCGGCATTGTCGGTGATTGAGAGCGCTGTGCCCTGCCGCTCGAAGTATGTCATCAGATTCGGGACACGCCGGTGATCTATGTTCGAGTCCGGCCCGCTGAGTCCCCACTTCTGCGGATAAGCGGAAAAATGCCGGGCCATGTCCTCGTGAACCTCTTTTTGCAGGTCAATCCCGTTTTTACGAAAGGCACGGATAATCACATCTGTGCAGACGCCACGGTCAAGCGGAACATCGCCCGCCGGATAACTAAGCCTGACATAGGTTGGATCGTAGCTGTGTGTATAAGTGGTCTGCTCAATCGCCGCTTCGACGAGTTGCTTGACGAGAGGCGAGCTAATTGGAACGGTGCGCGAAGAATTAGACGGGAAAGTGCGCTGTTCATTCCGCCGCGTGCTCTGGCAGGCTGCGAGCGAAATAAAGAGCACGACGAGAAACAGACTGTCTTTTATCCGTCTCATGCCCGCCAGTGTCCAACATTAGAGAAGCGCTCGTCAAGATTTGTGACCGGCTGTGAGTTCTAACAGGAGTTGTCAGGCATTAAGCGTTGATGCGCGAGTGGCGAGCGGCTACGCTTCATTCATTTGCTTGAGCAGCCTGCGCAGTTTCAAACGCGCTTTGTGTAGCTGCGATTTCGATGTCCCGACCGAGCAACCGCGCATCCGCGCTATCTCTTCATGCTCGTAGCCCTCTACATCGTGCAGGATGAAGATGGCACGGTAGCCCGGAGGCAGTTGCGCAATCGCGTTGTCCAAAGCGATGCGATCAACGACGGGCATGCGGTTCGGATTGTCTGTGCCTATCACTACCTGATCCGGCGTCTCGCCGTCCTCGGTGGTCTTTTCGTCGCGCACCTTCTTTTTCCGAAAGTGCATCAAGACCTGATTAACGGTCAGTCGATGCAGCCAGGTGGTGAAAGCCGATTCACCGCGAAAGCTTCCGATTTTGCGAAACAGTTGGATAAAGACTTCCTGCGCCAGGTCTTCGGCCTCGGATTGGTTCTGCGTCATCCGCAAACAGAGCGAATAGACGCGCCGGTTATGGCGCTCAAATAACTCCGCGAACGATTGCATGTCGCCCCCGGCAGCCCTCTGCGCTAAAGCGTGGTCGGCGGCCTGTTTTACATCAAAAACAGTCTCGTCCGCTCCCTCGATTGTTCCCCAGATTGGATAAGTTTCAGCCGTCATCATTATCTTAAATACGAAAGCAATGCAGTGTTCGGATTGCCTGATTCTCCCTATAAAACCGCCCAAATTCCAATGGCAACGGATATTATACTTAAGTCATCTTAAATATTCAAGTAAGTTAACTGACGGAGGCTGTCTGATGGCTGGCCGGGCGCCGGAAAAATTAGAGGGAATCTTAAACAGCTTTGCCGAGGTGATGTCAATGATTTTGCTTGACGTACACCAGCAGCACCTCGCCGAACTGGATTTGACGCTGCCGCAGGCGCAAGCCCTGCGGGTACTACGGCGCAGCGGCACAGTGCCGACCGGACGCCTCGCAACGGAACTGCGGATTTCGGCCCCGGCCATCACGCAATTGACCGACCGGCTGATTCGCAAAGGTCTGATCGAGCGGCAGACTGACAGCGCCGACAGGCGTTCGGTGCTGGTCGCGCTATCTGGCAAAGGAAAACGCCTTGTTGATCTGTTTCGCAAACGCCGCTGCGAAATCTTCAGCGCGGCGCTGGCCGAACTCGACGAGGTTGAGCGCACGGAGGTCGTCGCGTCTCTGGAAAAAGTGATCGCAGCTTTGGAGAAGTATGAATCCAGGCTGGCAATCAAAAAGCACGGCTAAGCATCTAACGTAGTAAGAAAACATTGAAGGGCAAGCAAGAGGAGTGAAAGAGAAAATGAAAACGCTTAGGAACAGAATAATCGCTCTCGTCGCAGTTTTAGCGATTGCGACTTCGGCGGCTCTGGGCGCTCCGAAAGTTTCGGACAGGCAGAGCTTGAGCCAGGAGCAGGTAGCTAAAAAAGTGCGCCGTGAACTGGTGACGCTGCCGTACTACGGCGTGTGGGACAATCTGGCCTACAAAATCGAAGGCAGCACGGTCACGCTCTACGGGCAGGTCGTGCGCCCGACGACGCGCTCGGATGCAGAGCGGCGTATTGCGAAGATCAAGGGCATCGAGCGGGTCGTGAATAACATTGAAGTGCTGCCGCTCTCATCTATGGACGATTCGCTGCGCGTGCGCACCTTTCGCGCGCTGGCTCGCACGGGCGGACTCTATCGCTACATGATGGGCGCTAATCCTTCGATTCATATTATCGTCAATCGCGGTCAGGTGTCTCTCGAAGGTGTCGTGTCGCATAAGGGTGACAGGCAGCTTGCGTACATGGCGGCGCGCGGCGTGACGGGTTCTTTCTCCGTGACGAACAACCTGCGAATCGAAGGTGAAGAAGCAGAAGCTTTCTAAACCACATTGCGCCTAGCGGCGGCTCAGTAACAATCCGGGTCGCCTGATAACTGCGACCGGATTAACTTCAATCAGCCAGCTTGTTGCTGCTGAAACAAAACGGAAAATCAGAGGGCGAGGCTTCAAGTAGAAACCTCGCCCTTCTATTTTTTATCCGCCGCTTTGTGCTTCAACGATTTGAAGTAGTTGCAGCGATTTAGACTTCGCCTGCCGCCGTCCGCATTGAAATTCCCTACCGCCCTGCGACTTTTCGCAAAAGAGCCTATAACAAAAAGAGCTTGGCAGTAACAAGATTAGCCTACTGATAAGGGTTGAACTCGTTGGCGAGTCCGTTTAAGCTGTGTTGCGACGGTGAAACGAACGGCGATAAATGAAACACGCCGAAATTGCTTGAAGTGAAATTCAGATGATCGTTAACGAGAGACATCAAGGGGAGGCGAGCGCACCCGGCCTGTTGCGGCCCATTGACACGCGAGTGCAAAAAGCGATGACCTTCATCGAAGAAAACTACCAACGCGATTTGTCTTTGGAAAGAATAGCCGGGGCTGTGCATCTCTCAATCTGGCATCTGTGTCACCTCTTCAAAGCCCAAACGGATGAAACTCCCGCTCGTTATCTCAAGGCAATCAGAATGCGACATGCAAAAATTTTGCTAGAAGACCGTCTGCTCAGTATCAAGGAAGTCATGAACAAGGTCGGGATGCGCGACCAAAGCCACTTCGCTAAAGATTTTAGAAGAGCCTATGGCCTGACGCCATCTCAGTTCAGAAATTCTCTCGTGGTCGGAAGCGTTGAGAGAGAGCAGGTTAAGGGCGCAGTGGGTGGATAATAAAATTATCTTCCAACTGCAACACAAAACCCATTTTCCGACTGCAATTAAACTTGCAAAAAAATGTTTTTTATGAATAATAGCGCTCGCACGGAATTTTTACCGCGTTCTTGCCGCTATTACGCTCACTTTTCGAGGGCCGTTCCCGATACGTTTCCCTTCAAATTCAAACACACGTTCACGACGTTTAGAGTCGGACGTAACTAATTCTTAAGGAGAACCCCATGTCCAAGCTTCGGATCACTATAAACATGTTCTGTTTCTGCCTGCTAGTGCTGGCAGCCACATCAATCGCCAACGCTCAGGCCACACGCACCTGGGTCTCAGGCGTCGGCGACGACTTCAACCCCTGTAGCCGCACAG
>DASVTR010000017.1:0-9408 GCA_036387475.1 Pyrinomonadaceae bacterium
TCCGTGCCGCTCAAGATGCGCAGCAATGCCAACTACGTTCTCTCCATGAGCGCTGTTGTCTCCAGCACCGGCACGAGCACCGATCGCGTCATGGCCTCCGACATAGGCTTCGGCATCGGCACGTTCACACGCTCGAACGCAGTCGGCGTCAACACGACCGGAACTGACACCAACGCCACGGTCGGCGACCCGACGCTTCCGGCCAACGGCGCAATCAACGGCACGAGCGGCAGATACGAGTATGTCGCTGGCAAATCGAACCTGGGCGCTTTCGCAGCATCTTCGTCCGTCTTGAGCGGCGCGCGGATTTTGAACGCCGTTCCCCGTAGCAATACCAACGGTCTGACAGTCCCGGCGGTCTTCGCCGTCAAGCCGCAGTTTTATGAGAATGGAACGACGACGGCCACCGCGACCTTTACCATCGCTGCTCCCTAATGTTTAGTGGCAGCATCCGAAGTCTCAACTGCCATGCTTCAGAGTCAGTCATCTCAAGCGTCGTCGCTTCCCTTTGGTTAGTGACGGCGCTTGATGCTTATTTAATGCGAGACCGAAGTAGCCCTCGCCGGGCGTAGCGTGGCCGAACGATTATGAAGCGACGCGCCATCACAATAGCAATCTTCGCTGGCCTGTTGGCCCTGTGCGCCACCTCTGCTTCAGCGCAGACCTTTGACCTCAGCGGCGGCGGACAGCCGACCATCACCGGCTTGCTCGGCGGCTCTGTCAGCGGAAGTTCCAGTACGACGCAAGACCTCGTTATCACGATCAACTTCGGCGAAGTCTCTCCGGCCAACACAAACAATCTGGTGAAAGTCGTCGTGCCCGTCGCAATCCGCAGCACAGACCCTTATCAGGTTTCCGTTTCATTAACAGGCACGTTCAACGGAAACCCACAGGCTTTGCAGCGCTCCGACATAGGCTTCGGCGTGCTCAATCTGCGACAGATGGGAAGCAAGTCGCAGGATTGCAATAGCAGCCAACATCTCTTTCGCTCGCCCTTCAATAACGACCCTTCGCTGAACATCACGCTCGATGCGAATGGCCGAATCGCTTATCCGTCATCGTTGTCGAACGTCACAACATCTACCGTCATCCTGAGCGGGCCGAAGCTGACGAAGGGAAGCATCACCAAGCACGAAAACGATAACGGCTATATCTTTGACGCCGTTTTCACCATCAAGCCGCAGTTTTACGAATCGGGGACGTTCAGCGCCACGATCATCTTCACCATCTCGGCAGGGCCGAATGTCCCCTGCTAGGAATTCAACGGACACGCGACTATGCTAAAAAAGATTCAGACGCCGCTCGCTTCCCTGTTCAGTCTCCTTTTGCTCATCGTTCTCTTCGTCTTCTCGCTCACACCCGTACAGGCGCAAGATTCGTCAGGCAAGACACAGACGCCCGCTTCGGCGGACGAAGGCATAGCCTTAGGCCCAGCTCGCTTTGAATTGGAGATGCCGCCCGGCTCTGAGACGACCGTCGTGGTCAACCTCGATTATCACACGTCAAGGGCCAACGCTCAGCCCTACCGCCTCGTCGCAAGCCTCAATGATTGGGACATCAACCAGAAAGGTGAACTGGGATTTTATAAAGCCGGGACGCAACCAAACTCCGCCACCCCCTGGATTATCTACAGCCCTGCGGAAGTGACGGCGCAGCCGAACCAGACACACTCCATACGCGTCACCGTCTCCGTGCCAAAGGACGCCACTCCCGGCGATCACCTGGCAGCGCTCATTATCGAACAAAGGGCCGACACGATAAAATTGAATCGCAACGCACGGCAGATGGTCATGCGTTTCCGCATGGCGGCCATGTTTTACATCATAGTCCCGCAGGCCACGCGCCGTGGCACGCTCGCCAATTTACAGGCGACGATTGACGCCAGGGGCATCGTCATTACCCCGACACTCAAGAATGAAGGCAACAGCGTGGTGCGGCCCATCTCTTCAATCAAGGTCATCGATGCGAGCGGCCATCTGGTTGCGGAGCTTCCCGAAAGTGAGACGCTTCCGCTGCTCGGCGGCACAACGCTGAGCCGACCCTTTGTTATCGAAAAGACGCTCGCGCCCGGAGTTTATACTGTTAAGTACCGTGTTGATTTTCAGGACGGCAGCAAGACGACGGAAGGCGTCACTGATTTGATTGTCAAAGATAGCAACGCAAGCAAAGCGGCTGCCGCCAGGTCTGCTCAGTAACACCAGTTCGTCTTAAGCAAAAAGATTACAGAGGTTCACTAAGACACACGAAAGCGCGCGGGAGAAGATGGGCCTTCTCCCGCGCGCTTTCATTATATCTTCGTGTCTGTGCCGCTTAATTTCCTGTTGACGGAAATCGCTTGATTTCCGGCGGGGCGGGTATAACGGCGAAGTTGACGTTGGCCGTCTCGCTTCCGGCCTGGACTTTGACGGACAGAGTGCCGACGCCTGAGACAGTCTTTTCCGGCAGCGTCTTTTCGTCAATCAGAATCACGTGCTCGCCGGGCGGAAGGTCGCCTATCATAAAGACTCCGTTTTCATCTGTCAGCGTATCTCTGCCGCTTCCCGTCAGGACGCGCACGTCTGCGAGCGGCTGCTCGCCTTCATCTAATTGTTTATTACCATTGAGGTCGAGCCAGACGACGCCAGTGATGCGCCCCGTGCGTACGAGCCGGAAGTCAACGATTGAGTCGCGGCCCTGTAAAAGAATGGCGGCTTGACGCGCTTCGTCGAGCAACGTCAGGTCTGCGCGTACTGACAGTAGATCAAGATTGATTTCATGCTCGCCGACGTGGACGTTATCAATCCTGTATCGCCCGCTCTCATCCGAGACGACGTAGCGGCTGCCGTCCACACGTATTTTCACGTTCGCCTGCGGCTTATCAAGCCCCGCGTCGAATTGCCCGTTGAGATTTATGTCCTGATAGACGCGACCGTAGAACGAGCCGTAGGAGTTGATTTCGGCGATTGGCCCAAGCGCCGCCGCTTCGCTCTTGCGTCTGCGCAGCAGCGGGCCGCGCAGGCTCAAGAGGTATTGCGGGCCGCTCTGCCCGTGCAGGTAAGTGAACTGCAAAGTGCTCTGGCGCGGCAACTGAACGGTCGTGAACAAACGTTCGGCTGTCGTAATTGCTGAGCCGCCCGCGCGATTGTAGCCGAAGCCAGCGCCCAAGCTGATACGCTTACTGAAAAAAGACTGCGCGTTCCAGTCAACTGTCCCACTGAGCGCGCCGCGACTGCCGAACGACTGGCTCAACTGAAGCGTGTTGTATTCGCCCATGCGGAGGTTTGCGCCGACCTGCGCATTAACAAAAGCCGGGCCGAGAGTTTTAATCCTCGTCGCATTCAGAAACAACCGCCATTTTGAGAAGTCCTTAGAGGCGTTGACGAGCGTATATGCGCCGCCGCCCGCTCGCGTCGTACTGCTTTGCGTGTGAGAGAAAAAAATGGTGGGCCAGGAGCCGCGCGGCGTGATGTTGAGTGTGGCGTTGATAAAGCGTTCGCGTTGCTTAAGAGCGTCAGGCCGCGTCGAAAAGCTGCCCGTCAGAGACGCGGCCAGCCATTGAGAGGGTCGCCACGTCACGCCGCCCGAAGCCGCTTTGATTGGGTCATGCAGACCTGCCTGTGGGCCTAGAAAGTTTGCGCCGATGTAGTTGTAGCGTCCCTGAATTGTCAATCGGTCGCTCAAGTCATAAGACGCTGAAAAGTCTGCGGCCAAACCCGCTCCCTCCACGCGAGAGCCGTCCGCTTGCGTTCCCTTAAACCGGCCTACACCTACGTCGCCCTGAAAGCGGCCTCGCGTGGAAGCATATCGAGCGCTGCCCGTGAACATCTGGCCGCTCCGTCCTGCGCCGTTAAAGCTAATCATTCCGGCGGAGAAGAGCATTTGGCCGGGCCTGTATGAGCCGCCAGCCGACGCTCCGAAAGTCGCATACGCGCCGAAGACGTTTGTATCATATCGCAGCTTGAAGGGTTCAATGATGTCCGGCGGCTGAATGTCTGTGGGCAGCGGAAACTGCGTTTGCGGTTGCGATTGCGAGATGCCGGAGACGGCCCGCCCCGCGAACGCCGTCAAACGAACGCCCTTGAAGGGAATCTGTGCAGATGCCCCGCGCATGGTCGAAGACATGAACAGAAGGTCTGTGCCCGTGCCGAAGTCTCCGCCGACGAAGCGTTGCCCGTTTGGCCGCTCGTACATGAAAGTAACGTTGCGCAGCAGGCCAAACGGTCTTCCCGTTCCAATGCTGGAATTAGTCAGCAGATTAAAACGGCCATCAGCAATCCGGCCATCAGCGCGCAGCGTCAGGCTCTGATTCGAGGATGAAGAATATTTGTTGAGGTTGTAATCATAGTCTAACTGGTAAAGCTCGAAAACGGAGCGGCTCGCTCCTGTCCTGACTGCTTCCGCTTGTGCTTGCCCGCGTGTGATGCGGACGGCGTGCGCCGCTTCGTCAAGATTGATGGAAGCATCCAGCAGCGCCGCGACGATTTCGATTGGCAGCATCAACTCGTCCGTGTTTGGAGGAAAGATAATATCCGCAGTGTTTGAGACAGAGAGAATCAAAGAGCCGTTTTCGCTGACCTGATTAAGCTGCGCGTTGAATTCGGCGACGACTCCTGTTTGACGACGCACCTCGACTGTGCGCGCAGGCGTATCAATTTTTATCACGTCTCCGAGGGCGCGTGCGATGCTGGCTAATGGAAGAAAGAGGCGACCGCCCCGCTGCTGTGGAAAGCTCTGCGGCCCTGTCAACGTTCGGCCATCAACTATGATGGTGGTCTGCTGTGATGAAGTTTTATTCTGCGGCTGGCTTGGATTGGCCGCGCCTGTTGCGGAAGCAGGATTGTTCGACGCCTTTTTATCCTTTTCAACTGCGCTCGCTTCTTCATGAAATGCAACTGCGTACGCATGTGCAGGGCGGCTGGCGGCGCTGGCGACGAGGCCAGCGTTTGTCGCTAAACCCAGCGTGCAGATGAGGCACACGGTCATGGCAGTTCTGATTGAGCTTGAAATGTCCATCAATGCGATTTCAGGGAGAGCGTTGGTTTTGCGCTTCGGGCGATGCGAAAACCGTGGCGCTCGCGCTCTGGTTTTCTAAAAGGAAGCTGATAAAGGGCCGTGTGTAATCTTTTTTGTGCGAGGCAGAGAGTTGAGCAGTTGCTTTTGTTGGAGTGCGCGTGTCACCGCGTCTGTGAAGTCACGTGCGGAGACGGGGCGCGGCAGTATGGCAGAAACACCGGCGAGGGCGGCCACGCTGGTAATCTCCGCAGGTCTTTTGTGGAAGGCAATGAGCGCGACGTGAGGAGCCAATTCCCGCAGGGCTTCGATTGCGCCGGTGCGACCGAAACCAGCCATGTCAAGCCCGATGGCGACGAGATCAAACTGCCCGCCGATAGCTCCGCGCAGCACGTCCATCGTATGACTACACGCTGCGGCCTTGTGTCCGGCGTCGAGCACTGCTGCGGCCAATTCATTAGCCGTCGTCGCGTCGTCATCGCAAATCATTACATGGGCCATGCTTACTACAACCTACTCGTCTCCTTCGAAAGCCTATTGGCTGCCGAAGAGGGATTCCAACCTGAATAGATATAACAACCTGCGTGCCGTGACGGGCGTTGGCTTTTATCTTCATTCAACCGCGAGAATGACAGGGGTTGTTCAGGGCATGGATGTTACGCAGAACAAGGTGAGTAAGAGGATTGACAGACCTGTCCGACGTTTTGTCAGCCGCCTGACGTTTTGTCAGCCGTTCGGTCAGAGACGATGAAAGAGCGCGCCACAGTTCGATTCTATTCTTTACTCTTTGACCGCTCAGCTAAATAAAATTTGAGAAGTAAGCTTTGAGAATAGCGGAGCGATTTTGACCGGCAGCCTTTTATAGAAACCGGGAGCGATTCGTTCTTTCTATGAGGCAATAGGAGTTGAAGGATTGTGCCGTTGAAGCGCGGATGCGGCCTTCTCTGTCATGCGCTCTTTTGTCTCGCTTCGCTTGATTATTGCCCCGGAGTCTTGAAGGTTTGGTTATGCGTTCTCTCAGCGTTCTCTCTTTGGCCCTGACTTTGACGCTCCTTCTAGCAGCAAAAGCGTTGGGCCAATCCGGCACTGCTTCAATCACCGTCAACGGGCATGTGAGCGAAGCGGTCTTCGTCTCGATAGCTCCGGGCGCGCAGCTTTCAGACGATCAGATGTTACTCACATACAGCAACCTCGGCCCACGCTCCCTTCGCCTTTCAATATCAACAATCGGCAGCGATGTCAGACGAATAAGCATTCCCATTCAGCTTCGCTCCAACGTCCCTTATACGCTTTCCGCCAACGCAAACTTGAGCGAGACGACACTGCGCAAGCTGTGCTTGACAGGCGCACGAACAACTGGAAGGTTCGTCGCCGCCGACGCTGTTAAGGCCATCAACACGGCAGGGTGCGAGACTCAGACGGCTACGGCCAGGCCAGGAGGTTTGAATCGAGGTGCGCTGCCCTTCTCTTCCCCCTACACTCTTTTAGAGGGGTCGCGCATCTCTCTCGCTGGGACATTCGACACGCCCTCTAATGCGCTGGAAGTAATGTTGCTCGTCGAAGTCGAGCCACACGCCGGTCAGAAAAATGGCAGCATCGAGATGACTCTTTCGGCCTTGCCCGCCAGCGGAGCTTCCGCAGTTGTAAATGATGCAGGAGAGGCTTCGCTGGAAAGCCCCTCCAATTAGCAGACCTTTCGTCCAGGCTCATTCTCCGTCCGAAAGCGTGTCACTTAAAACCAATGACCATTGAGTCTGGCCCAGCCAGATGCTCAACGCGCGTCTGGCTGAATCCGGCCTCGCGCATCCACTGCGAGCAGTCCGCACCTGTGTAGTCGAACCCGCCCGGCGTCTCAATCAGCATGTTAAGGCTCATCAACAGTCCGAGCGTGTTCTCCCGCCGCTCGTCGTCAATCAGAGCCTCATACACAATGAGCGCGCCGCCAGCGGGGAGCGCATCAAAGGCTTTCTTGAGCAGCATCCGCTTCTCTTCCAAGTCCCAGTCGTGCAGGATGTGGCCCATCACCAGCACGTCGGCTGAAGGAAGCCGGTCTTTGAAAAAGTCGCCCGCGTAGAAGTGCAGCCTCTCGTTGAGGCCATGCTGCGAGACGTACTTCTCGAAGATTGGGCCAACCGCAGGCAAGTCGAAATTTCCACCCGTCAGGTGCGTGTGCGCGAGGGCGACTTGTACGGGCACGCCGCCCTGAGCACCGCCGATGTCAATGAAAGTTCGGTAGTCGCTCCAGGGGAACTTCTGCGCGATGGCGCGGGCTGCGCCGAGACTAAGGCCGGTCATGGCGCTCAGAAACACAGCCAGCCGCTGCGGGTCTGCGTACAGAGCCTCAAAGAAATTACCGCCACTCTTGGCTTCGTTTTGCGGTCGCCCCGTCTTCAATGCCTCGGTCAGCGATCCCCAGAAGGGGTACAGTCGCGCGTTAGCCATTTCGAGCATCCCGCCGATGTACGACGGCTTGGCGCGGTCAAGAAACATGTCAGCTTCAGCCGTGTTACTGTAAAGCCCTTCCGCATCGCGTTGCAGTAAGCTCAGCGAGACGAGCGCGTCTAGAAAGTCGCGCAACGCGCGCGGGTGTAAATTAAGTCGCTCGCCGATAGCCTCGCCCCGCATTGACCCCCTGGCGAGTTCCGTGAACAATCCCAGTTCAACAGCGCTGAGCAGCGTTTTTGAGGCCCAGAAGCCCAAGCCCAATTGCATAATGTGATTTGGCGTTACAGCTACATTCATCCCTTCTCTCCTTCGTCAGCGGCAATAGCACATACGTCAGAACTTCTTGATTACTCCGAGCGTTTGGCAGCCCCGTCCGCACGCTGCACGGGCTGCCCGGTGTCAAAGACGATCTCTAAGTCTTCGCCCAAACAACCAACTCTCCTATAAGTTAACGCGTAAAAATTTGCCTTTTTAATTCACTATTCGCCGACAAATATGATTTGAAGGGTTGTGTTTAGCGGCGCTGCTCTTACTTTATTCTCCTGCTGCCGTGAGAAGATGATACATTCTCAGTGAATCATCTGTTGGTTCGACGCAAAAGCGCCGTAAAGAAGTGGATGTATAGAAAAGGAGCTTGTGATATGAAAAGAATCTCGATAGTCGCCCCTTTAATTATCGGGCTGTCGGTTTGCAGTCTGAGCTGTCAAAAGGCTGCTCAGACCAACGGCAACATAACGAGCGCCAAGACCGCGCCTTCTTCAAACAGTGCGAGCGACCGCTCTGCGTCTCAGCCCCCTGCCGCTCCCCGGACGCAGTTGAAGGTCGGTGACCCCGCTCCTGATTTCACGCTCACAGACACAGAAGGCCAGCAGGTTAAACTCAGCGACTTTCGTGGCAAGAAGAACGTTGTGCTGGCCTTCTACGTGCTGGCCTTCACCGGCGGTTGAACGAAAGAATTGAAGGCGTATCAGGCTGATATTGCCAAATTCGAGCAGAGCAATACACAAGTGCTGGGCATCAGCGTTGATAGCTTCGCGGCTAACAAACGCTTTAAGGAAGACATTGGCGTGACGTTTCCTTTGCTCAGTGATTTCAAACGTCGTGTGGTTAAAGACTACGGCATCTTTGACGAAGAAGGTGGGTATGGCACGCGCGCCACGTTCACAGTGGATAAAGACGGAATCATCAAGTACATCGAACAAGGCAAATCGGCGATTGATCCCACGGGCGCATATCAATCATGCAACGCGCTCGGCTGAGTGAAGAGTTCAGTTGCTTCCAGTGCCGCGGATGAAAGCTATGCTATTTCCGGCTAGGTTGCGTGTGATTTCTTAGGAGGCAATTGATGAACATGAACCGAGCCGCACAGTTAGCGTACTTCCTGCTTCGCATTGTAGCGGGTTTTCTGTTCGTCCAGGCTGGCGGCATGATTCTCTTCGGCTGGTTTGGCGGGATGCCCGGAGGTGTGTCGCCGCCATTGATGTCACAGGTAGGCATCGGCGGTGTGCTTGAGTTCTTCGGCGGTCTAGCAATCATGCTCGGTCTATTGACACGCCCTGTCGCGTTCATATTGTCCGGCATGATGGCGGTCACCTATTGGCAGTTTCACGCGCCAAATGGAACGTGGCCCGTTCAGAATCAAGGCATGCCCGCCATCCTGTTTTGCTTCATCTTCCTTTACATGGCCGCGCAGGGCGGTGGCGACTGGAGTCTTGATGCGCTACTGCGACGCGTTCCACCCGAACAGAGGAGAGCGGTTTGACAACTGGAGACAGTAAAACAACCAGGTAATGCCAGATGGGCGAGATTTCAATGCCCCTTCGTTGGTAATTAAAGCAGCAAGGTCTCGACGCGATGCGCGTGCACCATCTGCTCACATGGCGACCAGGCGAAGACCGTGAAGCGGCCATCCTGCGACGCCACGAGCGCAACTGAGTCACGCTGATCCTGTACGAACTGCGCCGCCGACAGGTG
>DASVTR010000018.1:0-296424 GCA_036387475.1 Pyrinomonadaceae bacterium
GGAATCGAAGGCACGCACTATGATCTTCGGATTGTGCTTGGCCAGGACTTTGGTGATGGCGGCAGTCAGTGTGGTCTTGCCGTGATCGACGTGTCCGATTGTCCCGATGTTGACGTGCGGCTTACTGCGGTCAAATTTTTCTTTCGACATCTAAGATAGCCTCTTGTTGGAAATCAGTTTGTGGCGCGTGCGAGCGCTCCCTCAAGCGAAGCCCGAGATGGGATTTGAACCCATGACCTCCTCCTTACCAAGGAGGCGCTCTACCCCTGAGCTACTCGGGCGCGAACGTCCGCTAACCTTCTGCGTTTCCGAAAAATGGAGCGGGAGACGAGGTTCGAACTCGCGACCCTCAGCTTGGAAGGCTGATGCTCTACCAACTGAGCTACTCCCGCCCAAAGCAACGATGAAGGATGAACGCGGAATGATGAATGAGCAGATTTTTATTCCGCGTTCATCGTTCCGACTTCATCATTTCGTCATGGTGCAGGGGGTAGGATTCGAACCTACGTAAGGCGTTAGCCTGCCGGGTTTACAGCCCGGTGCCATTAACCACTCGACCACCCCTGCACGTGTCTTTATCAAAAATCGCTGGAGCCGGTGAAGGGACTTGAACCCCCGACCCTCTGATTACAAATCAGATGCTCTACCAACTGAGCTACACCGGCCTGTTACAGACACCCCGAAGCGCCATCCGACAAAACTCGAATACTACCAACAGCCTTTGGAAAACGCAAGCCGCAGATAGAGTTCTGCCTTTTTCGGCCCTCGTGTTCAACAACGGCCAAAGATTTGTATTGACCTTCGGTTGCGCGGCGCAGTAGGATGGAAAGTGCCTGAGAAGGGCAAGAGGCTAACTAATGTCTTCTGCCCGCTTGAATTTCCAGACTCACCCAAGTTTGTTGCCTTGACCCAGGCTCCGCTCTATCGGAGCTGCAAATCGCTGGCGTCAATGTATTTCCCTGAATAATCTAAGGAGAATTATTGTGCGGATGAGAAAGATTGTCTATCACAGCCTGACGGCTTCGCTGCTGCTCGCGGCGTGCGGATTCATAGGCACGATTAGCGGGCAGACCGTTAATCCATCGTCAGGGGCGCAAACGCAGGAGGAGCAATCGCGCGCGACCGTCGTCCTGCCAAGCGGAAGGGATGAAGGCCCGCCGCGCGTTGCAAGTCGCACAGACCTCTACTGCGCTGGCTTTATCCAGTACGTGCCCTTTCCGACGCCCGCCGTGCAGATTATCGGCGGCGAGCAGGAGCAGGAGCAGCGCGCGTATGCCGAAGGCGACTACGTTTTCATCAACTCTGGGTCGCGGCAGGGCGTGAAAGTCGGGCAGACGTTTTCGGTTGTTCGCCCGCGCGGAAAGCTGACCAGCAAATTCACGCGAAAGAAGGGTTATCTAGGCGTCTACGTGCGCGAGTTGGGCCAACTGCGCGTCGTCGAAGTCAAGGAGAACGTCTCTGTAGCTTTTGTCGAATCCTCCTGCGAAGTAATGTTGCACGGCGACCTAGTGCAGCCCTCGCCGCAGCGTCTCGCTCCGAGCGAGCGCTCGGAAGTCGCGCTTGATCGGTTTGCAGACCCGACTGGCAAGCAGAACGGTCGCATTGTCCTTGCACGCGACTCGCGCGAAATGGTTTCGCGCAACCAGATCGTTTTCATAGACCTCGGCGCGGAGGACAACATCAAGGCGGGCGACTATTTCACTGTCTATCGCCCGGCTGGCGGCGGCAGAGTCACAAGGCTCAAGAACGAAGAGATTGCGCCTACCAAGCACGACGGCTTCGAGAGCGACGCTTATGCTGGCGGCAAGTACTCGGCGCAATCACAACGGACGAAGGACTTTACCAACACGCCGGGACTCTACATTAAAGATGAAGCGATGACGACTTATGAAATCAAGCGCCGTCGTCCGCGCGTCCCGCGCAAGGTCTTGGGCGAACTCGTCGTCCTGAGCGTGCAGACGCGCACAGCCACGGCCATCATTACACGCGTCGCCCAGGAAGTTCACACCGGCGACTACGTCGAACTGCAATAGGAGCGATTGTCTCTAAGCGGCGGTCAGCTACGCTGGCTTGCACCCTCTGACACGTCTAGGGCTGGCCGTCGCTAATGACCTATCTTTCGCGTTAACTCACGCCTTCATCGCAGGAGAAGTTAGATGAAGAGTACAAAATGTGCTCAGTGCGGCATGGTGAATTGGGCTGCGGCTGAAACGTGCAAACGTTGCGGCGCGCATTTCAACCTCGCAAACGAAACCCTCTACGCGCAAGCCGCCTACGCCTCGCCATATCAAACCGCTGCTCATCAAAGCGTGGCTTATCAAAGCTCGCCCTACGCTTACGCGCATTACCCGCAGATGAAAAAGAACGCCGGATTGGCCGTCGCTTCTCTGGTCGTCGGCATCATCAGTTTTTTGACGCTGAGCTTTGTTGGAATCGGAGCGATAACGGGCATTGTGTTGGGAATCGCAGCCCTGTCGAAGATTAAGAAAAATCCTGCGCAGTACGGCGGTCAGGGAATGGCGATAGCCGGATTAATCACCAGCGTGCTTTCGATTATGATTGCAGTGCCGCTCGCCATCATCATGGCTATTGCTATCCCGAACATGCTCGCGTCTCGCATGGCCGCCAACGAAGCTTCTGCCATCAGTCTCTTACGAATCATTCATTCGGGCGAAGCGACGTATCAGGCGACAAGCGGCGACGGCGAATTTGGTACTCTGCGGGAACTCGTCGCCGATAAGTTGATAGATTCAACTTTAGCCGGCGGAACTAAAAAAGGCTATCGCTTTACGGTGAGAGTCAAGCCTGCTCTGACGCCCAATGAGCCGGCTTCTTATGAGGCAGTGGCAACGCCAGTTAGTTATCGACGGTCGGGGCGCAGGTCATTTTATATAGATGAAACAGGTGTCATCCGTGTCACAGACAGCGGCGGCGCAGAAGCCAATGCGGATGACCCGCTCCTCGGTGAGGATTGGGATACAAAGACATACTCACGGTCGCAAAGTTCTCAAGACGATTTCTAAAGTTGCCTTCAAAGCGTGAGCGAGCGTGCCGAAGAGACTTCCCTTCCTCTTAGAGACTGCCCTTCGCCTTTCTTTCAATTTTTGTTTATTGATTACTGCGGCGCGCGAGTTGAGGCTGGTGCAGTCACGGCGGCGCGTTTGCTTGCCGTCTCCACACTACTACTATTACGCCCGACGACCCTCTGGTAAAACTCACGAAAGTAGTCGTACATCGAAAACACAGACGAGATGACGACGACCCACAGCATCGCGCGCCCCGTCGTGTAGAGCAAGACCTGCCAGTCCTGCCCGTTGGTCGCGCCCGCGAAGAGATGCCGGATGGCTGTCCGCAACTCCGGCACAGACCAAAACTCTATGGCCGGAAAAGGGCGTCCGAAGTTAGCCACGGGCGGCTTGCCGGAAACGCTCGAAGCGATCAAGAGCGCCACCGTCACCACCTGCGACTGCATCTTGAACTTTCCCATCCGCGAGGCATCAATGACGATGCCTTCAGCCGCCGCAATCGAGCGCAAGCCCGTCACCGCAAACTCTCTGCCGATGATAATGACGACGGCCCACGCCGGGGCCAGTTGATTTTCGACCAGCGAGATGAGCGCCGCCGAAATGAGCATCTTATCGGCAATCGGGTCTAGGAGCTTTCCGAGGCGTGAGACCTGATTGCGACGCCGCGCAATCTTTCCGTCCAGATAATCCGTCAAAGCGGCGGCGAGAAAAATCGCCACGCCGAGAATGTGACGGGGCACGCCCAGCCAGTTTTCCGAAAACGGCGTCAGCAGCACCACCACCAGCAATGGCACGATAAAGATGCGCGAGACCGTTAGTGTGTTTGGGAGATTCACACCCTCTCCAGTTTAGCTTCCAACAATTAAGCGGCAGAACAATTCTTCTTCGTTGCAACGAGTGTAGGTCTCGCTCATAAACAGTGTCAAGAATAGCAGGCAGCAAGCAGAGAACAGTTGTCGGCGTGAACTAGTCATAGCAAGCAGCTAACTTGCAGAAGTCAAAAGTCTCTACAAGCTTAAAGCTAATGAGGAACATCAGCACAAAGAGAATAATGCCAATCAAGTTGCGCTTCATGCTGCCATTGTACAGCAACGCACTATTAGAAAACCACCGCTCTTTCCGCCCGCTTGCTCACCCGTCAGTGCTCGGTTACAATCTACGGTTCTGCGTCCCTGCGAATTTTCATCTGTCGTTATCTATCCGGGGCGCGCTTCGGTTTCAAGCACTATGGCTATTGATCGTATTACGGTGCGCGGGGCGCGCCAGCACAATCTGAAAGACATCAACGTAGAGATTCCGCGTAATCGTTTGACCGTCATCACCGGCCTTTCCGGTTCTGGCAAATCCTCCTTGGCGTTCGATACGATTTATGCAGAGGGACAGCGCCGCTACGTCGAGTCGCTCTCGGCCTACGCGCGGCAGTTCCTAGACCAACTGGAAAAGCCGGACGTGGATTCGGTTGACGGCCTTTCGCCCGCCATCTCTATTGAGCAAAAGACGACTTCACGCAGCCCGCGCTCGACCGTCGGCACGGTCACGGAGATTTACGATTACCTGCGCCTGCTCTTTTCCTCCATCGGCCAGCCGCACTGCCACATCTGCAACGTTCCGATTACTCGCCAGTCTGTCGAGCAGATAGTGCAGAGCGTGCTCAGCCTGCCCGAAGGCGAGCGCGTGATGATTCTTGCTCCGGTCGTGCGCGGGCGCAAAGGGGAGTTTAAGAAGGAGCTTGAAAAGCTGGCGAAGGACGGTTTCCTGCGAGCGCGTGTTGACGGTGAGTTGCTGTCGCTCGACGAAGAAATCAGGCTCGACAAAAGGCGTAATCACACGATTGAAGCGGTCGTTGATAGACTTCTGATTAAGCCCGGCATCAATGAACGGCTCGGTGAATCCGTGCGGACGGCTTTGAAATTGACGAACGGGGCGGTGCTCGTCTCCGTCGTTGACGGCGAGGAAAAGCTCTACTCCGAAAGAATGGCCTGCGTTAACTGCGGCATCAACGTTCCGCCGCTTGAGCCGCGCTCCTTCTCTTTCAATTCGGCTTACGGCGCTTGCAAGCGTTGTCATGGCCTCGGCACTGTGCTCGAAGTTGACCCGGCGAAGCTCATTTCGGACGCCACCGAAGCCGCGGACAAGCTGGCCTTCATGGGCGCTGCGGACAAGCAAGGCTCTGCTTACCTGCGCAGCGCGCTCGCCGCTGTCGTCAAGCATTTCAACTTGAGCACCAGCCTCCCCTTCGCAGAGCTTCCATTGCAAGCGCGCGAAGCCTTCTTTCATGGTATCGATGAGCCTTTGACCTTCCGCCAGGGCGCTTATGTTTACCAGAGTGATTGGAAAGGCGCTATCCGCTGGCTGCGTGAGCGCCTGCACGAAGCGCCGTCTGAAAAGGTCAGGCTGGCGATTGAAGAACTCGTCTCGCCCGTTACGTGTCCGGATTGCAAAGGCCGCCGCCTCCAACCCGAATCGCTGTCGGTACGCATCGGTGATCGCGGCATCGCAGACTACACGGCGCTCCCCGTTGACGATGCCATCGCTGCCTTTGATCGCGTTAAGCTCAACGAGCGCGAGGAACAAATAGCCGGACTCGTCCTGCGCGAAATCAAAGCGCGACTGCGCTTTCTCGAAACAGTCGGCCTCGGCTACTTAACGCTCGACCGCCCTTCGGCCACGCTCTCCGGCGGCGAAGGCCAGCGCATACGCCTCGCCACACAAATCGGCTCGCAACTGCGCGGCGTGCTCTACGTGTTGGATGAACCCAGCATTGGCCTTCACCCGCGCGACAATCAGCGCCTGCTGGAAACGCTCTGCGCTCTGCGCGACCTGGGCAATACGGTACTGGTCGTCGAACATGATGAAGAAACTATCCGCCGCGCCGATTACGTTGTTGACTTAGGGCCGGGCGCTGGCGCACACGGCGGAGAGATGGTCGCTTCGGGCACGCCCGAAGATGTGGCCTGTAATCCCGATTCAATTACCGGACTCTACATCTGCGGCGCACGCGAGATTGCTGTTCCAGCAGAGCGTCGCCAGCCGAACGGCAAGGCCATTAAAATCACCGGGGCGCGCGAGCATAATCTGAAAGAGATAGACGTTAGTTTTCCGCTCGGACTGCTGACGGTCGTGACGGGCGTTTCCGGCTCAGGCAAATCCACGCTCGTTGACGACATTCTCTATCGCGCGCTGGCCCGATACCTCTAT
The DNA here is from genome assembly GCA_036387475.1 of Pyrinomonadaceae bacterium. Lineage (GTDB taxonomy): Bacteria > Acidobacteriota > Blastocatellia > Pyrinomonadales > Pyrinomonadaceae > DASVTR01. Next base: position 6,225 of record DASVTR010000018.1, read on the forward strand.
GGTTCTCTGACCGAGCCGGGCGCTTACGCATCAATCGAAGGTCTCGAACACGTCGATAAAGTGATTGAGATTGACCAGTCGCCCATCGGGCGCACCCCTCGCTCGAACCCGGCGACCTATACGGGTCTGTTCACGCCTATACGCGAGCTATATGCGATGCTGCCCGAATCCCGTGAGCGCGGCTACAAGCCGGGCCGCTTTTCCTTCAACGTCAAGGGCGGGCGCTGCGAAGCCTGCGAGGGCGACGGCATGAAGCGCATCGAGATGAACTTTCTGCCGGACGTGTATGTGCTCTGCGACGTGTGTCGCGGCGCGCGTTACAACCGCGAAACCATGTCGGTCAAGTACAAGGGCAAGTCCATCGCAGAGCTTTTGGACACGACGATTGAGGAAGCGCTGCCGCTCCTTGAAAATATCCCGCAGATTAAGCAGAAGCTACAGACGCTCCTTGATGTTGGCTTAGGCTACATCAAGCTGGGCCAATCGGCGACCACTCTTTCGGGCGGCGAGGCGCAGCGCATCAAGCTCGCCAAAGAATTATCGAAACGCGCGACGGGCCGTACCATCTACATCCTGGACGAGCCGACGACGGGGCTGCACTTCGCAGACGTACACAAGCTCTTGGACGTGCTGCAACGCCTTGTCAGCTTAGGCAACACCGTGCTCGTCATCGAGCACAATCTGGACGTTATCAAGAGCGCAGACTATATTATTGACCTCGGCCCGGAAGGCGGCGCAGGGGGCGGTCGCCTCGTCGCCGCCGGGACGCCCGAAGAAATCGCCCGCGCTCGTCGTTCGCACACGGGACAGGCCTTGCGCCCGCTGCTCAATGGTCATGCCGGGCGGAATGGAAATGGAAGTGCGACACGGCGTGAACGTCCAAAAAGAATTACGTGATACTCCTGACACGACATTGCGTGATATAATCCTCGCATCCTCCCACTGACAGTAGGCAATAGAAGAAGCGCTCGTCCTTGCGGCGATTCGACTTTGCCTGATAGTTGTGCCCAGACACTATTTTGAGTCAAGGAGAGATGAGAAAGGAACTATGGCAAAAAGCGGACATAAAGGCATCAGCCGCATTGACCAGCCGGAGCGCAAGACCGTCGGCTGGTACGTGCGCGTCACATTCAACGGTAAACAGCACTCGAAATTCTTTAGCGACCATATTCATGGGGGGAAAGAGAAAGCCTTGGAAGCAGCGATAGCGCATCGCAACCAGGTCGAGACAGAGGTGGGCAAGCCGCGCACGGAGCGGTTGGTCATCGCACACAATTCACGCAACCGGACAGGCATCATGGGCGTCCGGCGGAAAACTAAAATCATTAAGACAAAAGATGGGGAACGCGTCACCAACAATGTCTACGAGGTGACGTGGAATCCAGAGCCGGGGCGTCTATGCAGGACTTGGGTTTCGATTGACGAATACGGCGAAGAAGCTGCGCTCAGGAAAGCCTGTGCTATCCGGCGCGAGAAAGAGCGCGAGATGTTCGGCGATGTCGTCAAGCCGAACTGGTCTCGCAGTCTCAAAAAACTGTTCGCAGCGTAGTACAGCAGCAATAAGGAATGAAGGATGAAGGATGAAAGAGAGACTATTCAAATTGCATAGTCAGACTTTCATCCTTCATCCTTCATTCCTCATTCTTCATCCCTCCCAATGAGCGACCACATCTCAGCAATCGTCGCGGCGAGCCTCGATGTCAAGCAGCGTTACTTTGCCGAACACACTGACGAAGTAAAGCGCGCGGCCACTATGATCGCAGAGGCTTTCAAAAGCGGCGGCAAGCTTCTCATCTTCGGCAATGGTGGCTCAAGTTGCGACGCGCAGCACATCGCGGGCGAATTCGTTAACCGTTTTCAACACCAGAGCCGACGCGCGCTGCCCGCGCTGGCGCTCTCGACCGACGGCGGCGTGCTCACCTGCATCGCCAACGACACAGGGTTCGAGCAAGTCTTCGCGCGGCAAGTTGAAGCCTTCGGCACGCGCGGCGACCTCTGCCTGGCAATCACGACTTCCGGCAATTCTCCGAATATCATCGCCGCCATCGAGCAGGCACAGGCGCTTGGGTTGAAAGTCGTCGGCCTTCTGGGGCGCGACGGCGGGCGCGCCCGTCAGCTTTGCGATCTGGCGCTCGTCGTGCCGAGCGACGACACGCAGCGGATTCAGGAGACACATAATCTAATCGGCCACATCCTCTGCGAGTTGGTTGAACGCGAACTCTTCCCCGCGCACGAAAGCTAAAAAGGAGTGAGGCAAAGCCCTTGTCAATCTACGAAGAGAGTTTGCGCCCGCTCGGCCTCAGGGAAGTCAACACCTACTCGCTACGGGAGCGTCCGAGCAAAGTCACTGTCGAAGACTTCGCACACCCTGTCGCGCCCGATTCATCCCTCGCTGATTTCCTTAAAACTCTGCCGAACATTCTCGCCGTCCGCAGCCTGCTTGAACTGGCCGCGCAGATTCGCCGCGCGCGGAGTTTAGGCAAACCCGTCATCTGGGGCATCGGCGGCCACGTCGTCAAGACGGGCCTTTCTCCCGTCATCATAGACTTAATGAAGCGCGGCTTTGTCAACGCCATTGCCGCCAACGGCTCTGTGCTCGTACACGATGCGGAGATTGCGCTCGTCGGCTCGACTTCGGAAGACGTTGACGCCACGCTCGGCGCTGGCGCGTTCGGCGCGGCTGAGGAAACCGGCAGACTCTTGAATGAAGCGGCGCGGGCAGGGGCGCTCGATGGGATTGGCCTGGGCGAAGCGATGGGCCGCGCTCTCTCGGCGCTTCAGCCAGAGCACAAAGAGTATTCCCTGCTCTGCGCCGCCTACGAAGCGCGCGTGCCCTTCACGGCGCACGTTACCATCGGCGCAGACATAGCCCATTTTCATCCGAGCGCTGACGGTGCGGCACTCGGAGCAACGACGCACACGGACTTTCGATTGCTCTCCGAACTCGTTCGCCGTCTCGACGGCGGCGGTGTTTATTTAAACGTCGGCTCGGCGGTCGTCCTGCCCGAAATCTTCCTCAAGGCCGTCACGCTCGTACGCAACCTGGGCCACCCTTTACAGGATTTCACCACCGCCAACTTCGACTTCATCCAATCCTACCGCCCGCTGACTAACGTCGTCCGCCGTCCCGTCGCCGACGGCGCTGGCCGAGGCTACGCCATCACAGGCCATCACGAACTGACCATCCCGCTCCTCGCCGCCGCGATTCTTTGCGACACAGAGGAAACGATGAACGCTGCAGCGATGAACGATGAATAGAAAGCAGCTTGCCTTTCATTCATCGTTCATCGTTCCGCGTTTATTATTTGTTCGACGCTTTTAGTAAGCGGCAGCGGATGAGACTGTCTGGCGAGCACCCGACGCCTCCTGCGCTATCTTGACGCCGACGCTCGCGCCGATACGTGTTGCGCCCGCTTCGACCATCGCACGCGCATCTTCCAAACCTTTGACGCCGCCCGAAGCCTTAACGCCCAACTCCGCCCCGACCGTCTGCCGCATCAACGCTATGTCGGCAACGGTCGCGCCGCCCTTGGCAAATCCCGTAGAGGTTTTCACAAAGTCCGCGCCCGCGCGCTTCGCTGCCTGGCACGCGCGCACTTTTTCATCATCCGTCAAGAGCGCCGTCTCGATAATCACCTTGCATATCACGTTAAACTCGTGCGCGACTTCGACGACAGAGTGTATGTCATGCTCGACCGCGCAATCGTCATTGCTCTTGAGCGCGCCGACGTTAATCACCATGTCCACCTCTCGCGCCCCGTCAAAGATCGCACGCCGCGCTTCGTACGCCTTGACATCGGGAAGCGTCGCGCCGAGCGGGAATCCAATCACGGTGCAAACCGGAACACTCGTGCCGTGCAGATGACACGCCGCCGCACGCACCCACGTCGGATTAACACACACGGAAGCGAAACGAAAACGCGCCGCCTCTTCACACAAACGGCGTATGTCGCCTTCGGTCGCCTCCGGCTTCAACAACGTATGGTCAACCAGACTCGCCCAATCACGCGCCGACGCCGTTTCGCCAAGTACAAGGCCGATGCGCGCCGCGCCCGCATCCACAATCCTGTGCATCCGCTCCGGGCAACGATTGAAACACTCGTTCGTACACCCGCACATCTGTGCCTGCCCGTCCGCATCACCGTTCAGGCGCGCGACGATGACATCCGTTATCTGCTCTACCAATTGCTCAAGATCGCCGTTGTGTGAATGTGCCATTTTGTGTAAGCCCTCCTAAAAGGAAGCACTGCTATTTAATCTCCCGTTAGATTATTGTAAGCACGCTCAAATAATTTAATGTAATCACTCACTTTTGTTTTACCCGGCTCGATATAATAAAGGGCTTGCTTCCACTGGGAGATATATTTAGTCATCTTCGGGGATAGTTGCTTCGCCTCTTCTTCTGAAATCTTAACGAAAAATGCGAAGGTTTTTGAGCCTACCCATTCAATGCCAAACGCGTTAAAAAATCCTGCTTTGAACGCACTGTAATGTTTGTTGAATTTAGTATCTAGTATCCAACCTCTGCTTTCAACGAGCTTTTCTAATTCTTTTGTATACTTTAGAAAACTCTCAGCACTTTGTTTGTTGTAATTACTTCTATAGAATGTCTCATCATAAGCTTGCATGCCACTCACGACCTTAGTTCGAGTTTTTCTTTCTTCCTGCTCTAGTTTATCAACTAAAAGTAACTGGTTTTCTCCTTCCACCCATCTCTTCACTTCAATCAAATCAACGTTATAGTTAATTTTCTCAACAATACTTAAAGTAGAACGAAGGATGGATGGAGCTATTATCAAAATCCGTACTTGAAATGTATCCCAAGTTATTAATAAGTCGTCAGGTTTGTTGTCGCACTCCAACCATAAAGATTTTATAGAATCAGGATTCGTTTCCGCCCAGAAAGCATATTGCAACACCTGCGGGATTATTGAAGCATCAACAGTAACATTCTTCATTTCAACTATACATATGTTCCCATCGCTATCTACACCCACAATATCAGGGATACCTGATTTGCTGCCGCCTCTGATTTGTCTTTTAAGGAGAAAAATCTCTTCTAGCAGTTCAGATGTTTCGAAGATTGTCTTCTCAAATTCTTCTTCTGTCTTGAATGGAGTTGCTAGAAGACTTTTAATACCCGACTTTGATTTCCAAAATAAGTTTGCCACGTAAATCACCTTTTACTATTAACATTTGTACTGACGCTCAATAGCTTCAATCTTAGCAACGCGTTTGCGGTGGCGTTCTTCGCTGATTTCCGTGGAGAGCCATGCTTTGACTATCTCGCGCATCTCGGCTGTGTTGATGGTTGAGCTTCCGAGCGTGAGGACGTTGGCGTCGTTGTGCTCGCGGGAGTTCTTGGCGACGGCGACCGAGTAGCAGGCGGCGGCGCGGACGCCGGGCACTTTGTTGGCGGTCATGGCGGAGCCGACGCCTGCGCCGTCGATGATAATGCCGACATCTGCATTGTGTTCGGCGACGGCGCGGGCGACCGCGTGTGCGAAGTCCGGGTAGTCAACGGCGTCAGTGGAGTTTGTGCCGTAATCGTGGACGCGATGGCCTTGTTCGGCGAGGAAGGTTTTGAGTTCTTCCTTCATCTTGTAGCCACCATGGTCTGCTCCGACGGCTATCATCTTCGTCTCGCGCGAGCCGCGACGCGGGACGCGCCGGATGAGTTCTATGCGTCGCTCGCGCACGATGTCTGCGGCCAGTGGCGTCAGTCGAGCGCCCTCAGCGATACGCAGGCGCGAGCCTTCGGCGAGGTCGTGCACGTCCGTTTCAGTAATCACCGTCTTGGAGGATTCGTCGCGCGTGAAGGGGCTTTCGGTCTCCTTGCCGGAAGCTTGCTCTGGCGCGATGTTGATGAAGCGGCTCGGCGTCGAAGAGGCAGATGATGTTGGAGAAGCAGCGGGTGCTGTTGTTTGTTCCGGTGCTGAGACAGCGGAAGGAGCACTGCTGCTCGTCGTCGTTTCATCTTCGGCGGGCAGGGCGTTGTTTAGCACGTCGCGCACGAGAGCGCGAACGCGGTCGCGTGTTTCTCTATCGTCCGGCATAGAATCCTTGAAGTTGGTGCTGGCTTAGAACGGCTTATGCCAGCTTCTCGTCGCGCAAATCGAGCAGCCGTCCGGCGTGTGCTGTCACCTTATTTGCTTTGACTGTGAAATCCACGCGGCCCAGGTAGATACCGCTCTTGCCAACCTGAAAAATGACCGTGTTTTTGCCTGACGGCTGGCGTGCGAGCACGGGCTGTTTCATGAAAGTATGCGTGTGGCCGCTGGCGATAAAGTCTATGCCGTCCACCTGCTCTACCACCTGCGAATCGCCGAGGTCGTCGCCTTTGGGTCGTGGATAATAGCCGAGGTGCGAAATGCCTATGACCATCGCGCAACGCTCATGCTCGCGCAACGCGCGCACAGCGCCGCGCGCCATCCTGACTGGGTCAATGTATTTTAGTCCCTTGAAACTCTCCGGCGGGTTCAAGCCTTCGAGCTTGATGCCGAGGCCGAAGAGGCCGATGCGTATGCCGCCGAATTCGCGTATGACGTAAGGCTTAACGCGCTTCTCGATGGCCGTGCCGCGCACGTCGTAGTTGGCGGAGACGAAATCAAATTTGGCAAACTTCATCGCTTCGGCCAGTGCCTCTATGCCGTTATCGAAGTCGTGATTGCCGAGCGTCACCACGTCGTAGCCGACCGCAGACATAGCCTTGTATTCCACCTCGCCCTTGTAGAGATTAAAATACGGCGTGCCCTGAAAGCTATCGCCCGCGTCAACAAGTAAGGTGTTCGGATTCTCCTTGCGTATACGCTTGACGAGTGTGGCGCGGCGGGCCACGCCGCCAAGCCCCGCGTAGCGGTCGTTGGCCGGAAGCGGGTCAATCTGCGAATGCTGGTCGTTGGTGTGGAGGATGGTGATAAGCGTCTCGCCCTCTTTAGGCTCAAGTAGGGGAGCGAAGAAACTGGAAGGCTCAGTGGCGTTGACTAAAGACGAAAAGGCACTCCGGCTCGTCAATGCCAGCGCCGCGCTGCCCATCAGCGTCGCACCTAGAAACTGCCGCCGGGATAGCATAGGACTTTTGACTTTTGACTTTTGACTACGGGCTTCAGGCTTCGGACTTTGGCCTTTTGACCTCAGACTCTGGACTTCAAACTCTTTACTCTTGCTTTTCATGGTTGCGCGTCCTCCTCTGTCTTCGCCGGAGTGCTGCGGTCATATTTGAAGCGACCGTCGAGCGCAGCCTTCAGACTCCTGCCAGCCGCCGTCTCAGCCTTGACGTAATCGAGCACAGCGTCACGCATCGTCAAGCCCAGTTCGCGGACGTTCTTGCCTTCCTGCAAGACGGCGTAATCGCCGCCGCGCTTCACCAAGTAATCAATCGTCACAATCGTGTACGTGGCCTTGGGGTCAATGTCGCGCTCTTCACCGGCAGCGCCGAGCTTGACCGTGACGATTTCGCCCTGCTTCTTCTCAGGGTTGTTGCGATAGACGATTCGCGCGCCCGCCTGCGCGTTGCGCCGCGCGACCGTCACATCCAGAAAGCGCCGCAACTGCTCGCCCGTCAAATCGAGCGTGACGAGCGCGTTCTCAAACGGCAGCAGTTGAAAAATGTCGCTCGTGCTGACATCTCCCGCCGGAATCTGATTTTTCCTGAGGCCGCTGCTATTCATGACGGCGAGAAGGACGGGCTTGCCGAGCTTGACCTGCGCGCGAGCACGCAGGGCGTCGGCGACGAAATTGCCGAGCGAGCCGCCGCCCATTCCGCCTTTCTTCAAGTCGCCTTCGAGCTTGCCAATCGGCTTCTCAAGCTCTCGCACCTTCACGCTGTACGGAGCTATCGCTGCCTCGACCGCAGGGTCAGCATCCACACTCCCGTCTATGGCTCGCTCGCTGGCCTTGACGTTAATGTCGAGCGGCGCTGGCGGCTGTGCAGCCGTCGAGCCGTTCGTCTGCGTACTACCATTGGCGGGCGACGTTGCAGGACGCGCCGCCGTCCCGCCCTGTTGCGCTCGAACGATGCGCGTCTCCGACAGCATCCCGGCCAGGAGCAGCAACAGAGCAGCGACAGACAAATTTAAATTTTTCACTGTTTCTTCCTTTAGCTATGAATGCTTCTTCGCTTCGGCGTTCACCCCTACGTTCTGTTTTCAAGCCGCTCGCAGCAGAGACTTTTCGACAGCCTTCGGCAATTCGACGAAGACAAAATACTCCGCCGGATACAAGTAGTCCTCGCCGCTTTCATCTATCACACGAATATCGCCATCTACCGCTGCATCTTCATCGGGCAAAACGCAGTAGATTTTATGAAGTTCCAATGAGGCCGGATAATCCGGATTGTTGATGCAGACGGCAAACTGCCTGACGGCTCTCTTTTCTTGTTTCATTTTTCTAATCCAACATTGACCTGCGGGAGTTGCTCCAATAGTATGTCGCACCATAGGGCAGACACGCAATCGTCAGGGAAACTATTTAATCATCAGAGTCATTAGAAAAAATGAAACAATGATTAAATGAATCAACGAATCAATTTCATTTGGAGGCAATCTTGGCTACGACATCCTCTCAACTGACTTCGGAATTCAGCAATCCAAACCTCGAACCGATGCTCTCCGCAGAGCAGATTCAAACGCGCATAACGGAACTCGGCGCAGAGATTGCCCGCGATTACAGCGGGCGTAATCCCCTGGTGGTCGGCGTTCTCAAAGGCGCGTGCATTTTCATCAGCGACCTACTGCGCTCCATCGACGCCCAACTCGGCATCGAGTTTATGGCGATTTCCAGCTACGGCTCTTCGACGCGCACGTCCGGCGAAGTGCGTATCATCAAAGACCTGGACGTGGCGATTGAGGGACGCGACATCATCGTCGTCGAAGACATCGTTGACACGGGACTCACTCTCTCTTACCTGCTGGCGAATCTAAAATCGCGCGGCGCGAAGAGCGTCAAGCTCGTCGCCCTCCTCGACAAACCCGAAAGGCGCAGGGCGGGCGTCAGCGTCGAAATCAACTACCTCGGCTTTACCATCCCCGATGCCTTCGTCGTCGGCTACGGCCTGGACTTCGCCGAGCGCTATCGCAACCTCCCCTACATCGCAATACTCAAAGACCCAAACGCTTAAATTAAACGATGAACGCGGAACGATGAACGATGAAGTATAAGCAGCTTGTCTTTCAGTTCATCGTTTATCGTTCCTACTTCCTAGTTCCAAACCCGGAGAATTATTCATGAAGCGATTACTCATCATCTGTGCACTGTTCGTCATGTGCGGGAGCGCGGAGAGCGTCCGCGCGCAGCAGCAGGACTTTTCGGGCGTCGAAATCAAGGCTGAAAAGGTGGCGGGCAATATCTATATGTTGACCGGCGCGGGCGGCAACATCGGCGTCTCGGCTGGCGCGGACGGCATTCTGATTGTTGACGATCAGTTTGCGCCGCTCGCCGAGAAGATTCGCGCCGCGCTCAAGCAACTCGGCGCTGGCGGCCCGCTCAAGTTTGTGCTTAACACACACTGGCACGGCGACCACACCGGCGGCAACGCACAATTCGGAAGAGAAGCTCCGATTATCGCTCATGATAATGTGCGGCGGCGTCTCTCGACCGAGCAGAAAGTTCTAGGCAATACAGTCCCCGCTGCGCCGAATGAAGCGTTGCCCGTCATCACCTTCAATCAATCTCTGTCGGTTCACTTCAACGGCGAAGAGATACGCGTCATACATTATCCGCAAGGGCATACGGACGGCGACAGCGTGATTTTCTTTACACGCTCAAACGTCGTTCACATGGGCGACCATTTTTTCGCCGGTAAATTTCCGTTCGTTGATATAGACAACGGCGGAAACGTCATCGGACTGACGAAGAACGTCGCGGAGATTATCAAGAAACTGCCCGCCGGAGTGAAAATCATCCCCGGCCACGGCCCGCTCTCCGCCCAGCGCGATTTGGAGCTTTATCATCGCATGCTCGTCGAAACGACCGAGATCGTCCGCAAGCAAAAGCAGGCGGGCAAAACGCTCGAACAGATTAAAGCGCAGGGTCTTCCCGCCGTATGGAAAGATTGGGGAACGGGCTTTATCAACACAGAGAGATGGATCGAACTCATCTACCGCAGCCTGTAAAAGCAGAATTCAGAATCCAGAATTCAGGAGTCAGAAGAACAGAACATCAGTAAAAGCGGGTTGCAGCCGATTATTCTGGCTTCTGACTCCTGAATTCTGCTTTATCGCGTTATTCCCAGTTGCCAGAGCATGAAGGCGTAGTCGAAGGCGATATCGCGTAGAAAGTCGTAGCGGCCCGATGCGCCGCCGTGGCCCGCGCCCATGTTGGTTTTGAAGAGCAGCGGATTCTTGTCCGTCTTCGTGGCGCGCAGCCGTGCGACGTACTTGGCAGGCTCCCAGTACATGACCTGACTGTCGTTGAGCGAAGTCCTGACGAGAATCGCCGGATAGTCTTTCGCCGCGATGTTTTCATATGGCGAGTAAGACTTCATGTAATCATATTCGGCCTTGACCTTCGGATTGCCCCACTCCTGAAACTCACCGACCGTTAAAGGCAGCGTTTCATCGAGCATCGTATTGATGACATCAACGAACGGCACTTGCACGACAGCCGCCTTGAAGAGGTCTGGCCGGAGATTCAGCACCGCGCCCATCAACAGCCCGCCCGCGCTGCCGCCCGTGATGACGAGCCTGTCCTTCGACGTGTACTTTTCTCCGACGAGGTGTTCCGCCGCGGCTATGAAATCCGTAAACGTATTGCGCTTAAACATCATCTTGCCTTGGTCGTGCCAGACTTCGCCCATCTCGCCGCCGCCGCGTATGTGTGCGATGGCGAAGACGACGCCGCGATTCAGGAGGCTCAGGCGCGCAGAGCTAAAGTTGATGGGCAGCGGGTAGCCGTAAGCGCCGTAGCCGTTTAAGAGCAGCGGGCGTGCGCCGTCGCGCCGCAAATCCTTTTTGTAGACGATGGAGATGGGAATTCGCACGCCGTCCGTGGCCGTAGCGTAGATGCGCTCCGAGCCGTACTGCGATGGATCATAGCCGCCGCGCACTTCCGTTTGCTTGAGAAGAATTCGCTTGCGCGTCTTTGTGTCATAGTCGAAGACCGAAGCAGGCGTGATGAAAGATTGATAGGTAAAGCGCAGGACGCTCGTGTTGAACTCCAGGTTGGCGCTCGGCGCAGCGGAATAGACGGGTTCAGGAAACTCTACGTTATGCACCTTGCCGGTCTTAAACTCTGTGACGCGCATCTTCTGCAAGCCCTTGTCGCGCTCGTAGGCGACAAAGTAGTCGGCGAAGAAATCCGTCTCTTCCAGCAACACTTCGGGGCGATGCGCGATGACTTCCTTCCAATTCTTTTTGGCCGGATTACTGATGGGCGCTGAGACGAGGCGAAAATTTTTCGCGCCCTCGTTGGTGCGGATGTAGAACTGCTCATTGTGGTGGTCAACGTAATAGCGGTGCATGCTCTCGCGCGGCAGCAAGACCTTGAGTGAATCATCAGGCTTATCGGCGGAGAGATAGCGAACTTCCGTGCTGTTGAAGCTGTCGGAAGTCAGGATGATGAAAGCGCGGCTGCGCGGGCGTTTGGCTTCGATATTAAATAGTTCATCCTTCTCTTCGTAAAGCAAATCGTCTGTCGTTTGTGAGAGCGTGTGACGATAGAAGCGGTGCGAGCGTTTGGAAACAGGGTCTTCGACCGTATAGAAGAGAGTCTTATTATCGTTGGCCCAGGCGACGGACGTGACTCTCTCGGCGGTGTCGGGCAAGAGCTTTCCAGTGCGCAGGTCTTTGATGTGCAGCCTGTATTGACGAAAGCCCGTCGTGTCAGAGGTGTAAGCCAGCAAGTTGCCGTCGTTGCTGACGGCATACTGGTCTATGGAAAAGAATTTCAACCCCTTCGCCAGCTCGTTCAAATCGAGTGTAATCTCTTCGGCGGCTGTTAGGTTGCCGCGCTTGCGCGCGTAGATCGGATACTGCTTGCCCTGCTCCGTGCGCGAGTAATAAAAGTAGTCGCCGTACCTGTAGGGCACGTTCGTGTCCGTCTCTTTAATCCTTCCGAGCATCTCCTTGTAGAGCGCGTTCTGGAAATCTTCGGTCGGCTTCATCAAGGCGTCCGTGTAGGCGTTTTCCGCCTCAAGGTAGGCGATGACTTCGGGACTGCTTTTCTCGCGCATCCAGAAATAGTTATCAATCAACACCTCGCCATGGAGGTCTATCTTCTTTTCGACTTTTCTGGCGGCGGGCGGCGTCGGCATTGTGTTTTCCGTCTGGGCCATTGCGGTCGCAGAATTAAATAGCAGCGTTCCGAGCAACGCGAGATAATAAACAATCCTTTTCATAATCGTCTCCAAACGTGAGTTTCAAGATTGCGCTCACAACGGGCGCAGGACAAGTGATGATAATATGAAGACCCGAAAGAGAGAGGGGCTTGTTCCCATCCCTGCGCTTCAAGCTATCTCGGACAAAAAGCTTTCACCGGCGGCGAGCTTCAAGCCGAAGTTTTCGGCGATGGTCTGGCCGATGTCGGAGAGGGAGGTGCGTATACGCAGGTCAACACCGGCGCGTGCGCGCTTGCCGTAAACGATGAGCGGCGCGTACTCGCGCGTGTGATCCGTGCCGGGAAAAGTCGGGTCGTTGCCGTGGTCGGCGGTGATGATGAAGATGTCGCCCTCGTTCATCGCCGCTTCTATTTCCGGCAACCGCGAGTCGAAGTGTTCGAGCGCGCGTGCGTAGCCCTCCGCGTCGCGGCGATGGCCGTAGAGCATGTCAAAGTCTACGAGGTTTGAAAAGATGAGGCCACGCGTGTCGTCTTTCAGCGCCTTGATGGTCTGGTCAATCGACTGGTTATTGTTCTTGGCCTTTAAATCCTTGGTCACGCCCGCCGAATCGTAGATCGAAGCCACCTTGCCGATGCAGACGACATCGAGTCCGGCTTCATAGAGCGCGACGAGCAGATTCTCTCGCGGCGGCGGCACGGCGTAATCGTGGCGATTCTCTGTGCGGCGAAACGCGCCCGGCTCGCCTTCAAAGGGTCGCGCAATAACACGCCCGACTTCATCTTCGCCCTTTAGAATTCGTCGCGCCGTCTCGCAGATTTCGTAGAGGCGCGGCAGAGGGATGACCGATTCGTGCGCGGCGATTTGAAAGACGGAATCTGCCGAAGTGTAAACGATGGGCTTGCCCGTGCGTACGTGCTCGTCGCCTAGCTCTTTAATAATCTCCGTTCCGGAAGCGGGAATGTTGCCGAGGACGCCGGGAACGTTCGCTTCCTCAACGAAGCGTGTAATGATGCGCGGCGGAAAGCCGTGCGGATAGGTCGGGAAAGCGCGCTCAAGAATAATTCCGGCCATCTCCCAGTGGCCGGTCGTCGTGTCTTTGCCGTTCGAGCGCAGCGCGCAGCGCCCGTAGGAAGCACGCGGGTGCTCGACGGGCGGGACACCTTGCAGCGGGCGTATGTTTCCGAGGCCGTAAGCTTGCAGGTTCGGCAGACGCACCTCTCGCGTCTCAAGTATGTGGCCCAGCGTGTCTGAGCCTGCGTCGCCCCACTCGGCGGCGTCGGGCATCTCGCCCATGCCTAGACTGTCGAGCACGATGAGAGTGATGCGATTGAAACTGTTCGGCTGCGTCATTAACTTGAAAATCCTTCTACGTAAATTTACACGTCAGCTTTTCGGCGCTTGGTAGCCTTCGCGTGCGCGCACCTGTGCGTCTTTGATGCCGCGCACTTCGACGCGAATAGAGCGATAGCGCCCGTCGCGCGTCTTGTTGGTCGAGTAGTAGCCGAGGCTATATTGCGTGCCTATCTCAGCGGCGACCTGCGCGAAGGCCGCGCGCGCGTCCTGTAGGCTGGCCGCGTTGAAGGTCTTGCCGCCCGTCGAGCGCGACAGGTCTGCCATCTCAGCGCGGGCCAGGTTGTAAAGCTGGCGGCTGATCTGCATACGCTCGAAGGGGCCAAGCTGGCAGAAGTTGGCATAGTCCTCTGCGTCGCCGCGCGGCACGAAGATTCGTTGATAACGGCGGAGTTGTGTCTTCGAGAGATGAATCGTGCCGTAGCTCTGGCAATCCTGTAAGAGACGGTCTTCGACGAAATCCTCCGTGTTGACCTGAACGAAATAGCAGGCCACGCCCGCGCGCAGCAGCCCCGCACGCGCATCTGCAAACTCAGCGAGGCTGGCGGAATCAACGCCGTCCGTCAGCGCCACAACGGCCCGCCGCCCGCGCACTTCCTGGCGCGGTGGCTCGCGGAATACCACCTCACCGATGCGCTCCAGAGCATCGTAAAAAGGTGTGCCGTTGCTCGTGCCGATATTGTCCAGCGCCTTGCTCAAAACGGCGCGGTCGCTCGTCAATTTGGTCAGCACGTCCACGCTCGCCAGTTTCTCTCTGCCTTCTTCAGACGTGTTGAAAGCGATAATGGAAACGCGGTCGCCCGGTCGCAGAGAGTTGATGAAGGCTTGAGCGGCGCGACGTATCAAGCCAACGTCTGCGCGGGTCGAGCCGGAAGTGTCGAGCAGGAGGGCGACTTCAAAAGGCGCTTCGGTCGTCGCAAAGTTGCTGATCTGCTGCGGGCGTCCATCTTCGTAAAGCAGGAAATTCTCGGCGCGCAGATTAACCAGCGGGCGCCCTGCGCGATCCGTGACGACCGCCGGGACGGAGACCAGTTGCGTTTCGACGCGCACCACATCGCCATCGTCAACTTCCTCGCCTGCCTGCGTCTCTGCCGCTCGCGGCACGGGAGTCTGCGTCGGGGTCGGACGCGCGCTGCTGCCGCCGACTCTACGCGGCCTTTGCTGCTGCGAATTGGCCGGTCGGGTTTGCTGTGCGCTGGCAACAGTCAAGCTGCCGCAGATTGTTAGCGCAAAGACGAACAGTAAAGAAAGGCCACAATTGATGGGCCAGGCGCATAAGGGGTTTGCCAGGGGTCTTGTCATCGTCATAAACTTCCTGAGACAACATTCGGGATGGCGTTAATATAGCCGCAAATGCGCGCCGCGCAAAAGCGCAGGCCGCTGTGTTTGCCTGGAGACGAAGCCAATGGCTGTCATCGGAAGACTAGACGATCAAGTAGACTCCGTGCTCATCGCCCCGCTTGATAGAAACAGACGAGGTACGGCAGAGGCGCAGGAGGAGGAGCAGCAGCAGCCGGAAAACCGGCAACCTGCATCGTCGCAGATGAGCGCGCCAGCGTCGGACGAGACTAAAGATTTACAAAACGAACAGGCCGAGCGAGAAGAGTTGCCGGTCTGGCTGCTCTGAGACGCACCCTCTTTGACCATTAACGCAGTAAACATTTGACGCTCACCTGCGCGTGAGATGCTTGCCACGCCTTTGATTTCTGAGCGAATTTGAGTTACTTTAGCTGGCTCTTGATTAGTCGGCGGAATTAAACCTCCTGTTAATCTACAAAACCCCCGACGTTTGGTTTCAACTTAACCGTAAAGCTGTCGCCGCGTTCAGCACGGTTCACCTCTAACAAGGAAGACGGGAATGTCTTGCAAGCCTTGCCTCCAACAGAAGCATCACTATGCTTCACAGGTAATAGCCAAGAGATTGGGACGAAAGTTTCTGATAGCAATACTCTTTGCGTTTTGTCTGGCCTACGCAGGTCAAGCCAGCGCGCAAGGGACTGATACTACTCCGCCGCAACTCAAAAGCTTTAGCTTTAGCCCTACCGCGATTGATACCAGCGCCAGTGCTCAAACCGTCACCGTTCTCATCGGTATTAAAGATGATTTGTCAGACTTTAATATGGGAGACGTTGAATTTGAAGACCCCTTAGGGAATACCTGGGGGTGGGCCTTCTATCCTTCTCACCGTATTTCAGGAGACAGCAGGGATGGCGTCTATCGCCTCAGCGCGACTTTCCCGCGCAACAGCCCGCAGGGCACTTGGCACGTCAGCCGTGTGCTGGCAAGGGCCGGGACGCAGGAGAATTTCACCGTCTTCACCACCAGCGTACTTGCGGCATCAGGATTCCCCACTGCCTTACAAGTTGGTTCGTCGCCGCCGCCCTCTTCGAGCACAGCGGATTTGCGCGTGAGTGTTACAGACTCGCCAGACCCTATAGGATTGAGCAGCGGACAAAATATTAACTACTCGATTTTGGTGAGCAACGACGGCCCCGCCTTAGCGACAGATGTCGTGCTGGTCGATCTTCTGCCGTCGGGCGTAACTTTCGTCTCTGCCACAGCAACAGGCGGCATTTGCAGTCATGATAGCGGGGTTGTCGTTTGTTATCTCGGTAATGTAACTGACGGCAAGACGGTATCCGTCATTGGCAAGCCAACGACAGCGGGCGTGTTCACTAACATAGTAAGTGTTCAGGGCAACGAAGAAGACCCGAATCCTTCGAACAATACCGCCTTGGTCAACACGACCGTCGGCACATCTTCGACGCCGACTATCATCACCGAAGGGATTACTGACAGGGCTATCGCGCTCAACGCGGCAACGTTTGTTCGTGATCCTTTCACAGTCATCACGGAGCGCAACTTCGGCGCGGACAAACGCACGCGCGTCATGCTCTTTGCTATCAACCTTGACTTGCTGCCCGGTGAGAACGCTTCCGCTGTCACAGCGCAGGCTGAAAGTCCCACTTTGGGTAGCCGTCCTCTCCCGGTCGAATACGTCGGAAAAGTTCCCGGCTTCAGTTGGCTGACACAGGTGAATGTCATTTTGCCCGGCGAGTTGGCAAACGCGGGCGACGTGTGGGTCAGCCTCAGGCTGCGTGGAGTGACAAGCAACAAAGCCCGCATCAATATCAAATAATCCGACGAGCAGTTTCCCTGGCTGATAAAAGTTTTTCCGTCTCGATTGACGATTGAGCCTTTGCGTTCCAGTGCTGTTTTCGGCTATCCTTTCGCGGCTGAAAGAGAGGCCGCGAGTTATTCGCCGATTGATTCGTTAACTGAATAAGGAATCGCGGCAATTTGACAGTGCGGCGAAATTCGGTAGAATGCAAGAGTCTTAAGAATTTCGTGCCTCTTCGGTTTGCAGGCACGTACGTCAATGGTAGACGGCTTCCCTTACAAGGAAGAGGTTGGGGGTTCGAATCCCTCCGTGCCTACCACGTCAAATTTGAAATCTCGCATTTGAAATTTCAGATTTGCGCTTTGAAAATTCGAGAGTTTACCCGGAGTCGTAGTTCAGTTGGTTAGAACGCCGGCCTGTCACGTCGGAGGTCGCGGGTTCGAGTCCCGTCGGCTCCGCCATAACCAAGTATGCGCCTGTGTCTTTTTAGATGCAGGCGCTTACTTTTTACGCGAATTTTGCAGCCGTTTGAGGGATCGCTAATAATGTTACGTGTGCGCCTGTATCGCCCTAAATACCCCTCTGTTGCTCTTTGAGTCCCCACAAAATCCGCGCAAATTTCTCTGCCAGAACTTGCACTAAAATAATTGGTTTGCAAGTATCCTAGCGCACCACTCCCGCCTCTGAAGTTTTTAGGAGGAGGACTTACCTAAGAATGAATCTTTTATTCTATCGTCATTAAGCAATGCTGCTTTTCCTCCCTTAATGGCAATGGTACCCCTTTCAAAAAGATATCCCCTATGACAGATCTCAAGACTCATCAAGGCGTTTTGTTCTACAAGCAGAATACTTGTGCCAGTCTTGTTTATCTCGATTAATTTATCAAAAATGAAATCAACGAAGTTCGGAGATAAACCTAAAGAAGGTTCATCGGCTAATAATAGCTTTGGCTTACGCATCAAAGCTCTGCCCAAGGCTAACATTTGTTGCTCTCCGGTTGAGAGGTTACCTGCCTTTTGCGCGATCTTGCGGCCGAGTTGAGGAAACATATTGAGCGCCTTATCAATACTATCCTTTACAGATGTTTGGTCGCTTATGGTATATGCTCCCATCTCAAGATTCTCCAAAACCGTCATGGTAGGGAAAATACGCCGCCCCTCTGGAACTAGTATAATCCCCTTCTCAACAAGTTCATGGGTTTTGACGTCTTTAATACTCTGTCCTTCGAATATAATCTCACCTTCCTTAACAAATCCGCCTGATGCTTGCAGCAAACCAGATACAGCCTTTAGAGCGGTTGACTTCCCGGCCCCGTTGGGCCCAATCATCGCGACAATTTCCTCCTTATATACCTCAAAAGACACTTTTTTGAGGGCTGCGACTGCGCCATAGCAAACCGTTATATCGCGTACTTGAAGAAAGAGGTGACCTCTGATAGTCATTATCAATATCCGGCTGATATAAGATTATTACCTAGGGTATTCTCTCTTCTCTTCCGGCCCAAATAAGCTTTAATTACTGTCTCATCTTTCTGTATCTCTTCGGGTGTTCCCTCAGCAATCTTTTTGCCATAATTGAGGACGATAATTCTATCCGATATACCCATGACGACATTCATAGCATGCTCGATAAATAAAATCGTCTTACCGGAATTCTTTAGTCCCTGGATGACCTGCTTCATTATTATCACCATACTCGGAGATAATCCTGCCATAGGCTCGTCAAGGAGCAAAAGTTTGGGATCTAAAGCTATGAGCCTAATGATCTCCAGCAGTTTTCGCTGACCATATGATAGATTCTCAGCCAGATTATCTTTCTTTTCTGCTAAGTTGATTAGTTCCAGAAGTCGAAGGGCTTTGTTCCTATTCTCTTCGTCTTCCCTCTTCATTTCGTTAGTCTGAAACAATGCTGCACGGAGGCTCTCACCTGTTCTATATCTCATAGCTAACATTACATTTTCTAGAACAGACATTTGATGAAAAAGTCTTATATTCTGGAATGTCCTTCCAATGCCTAGACGGGCAATCTTGTGAGGACTCAAAGAAGTGATTTGAGTTTCATAGAAATAAATATTGCCATTGTTCGGCTTTATAAAGCCTGAAATAATATTGAAGGCGGTTGTCTTACCTGCTCCATTAGGTCCGATCAATGCAGTGATTGAACCTTCATTAAGTACGAACGAGAAAGTCTCGATTGCTTTGACTCCACCAAACTCCTTTGAGATATTTTTCGCCTGAAGACTTTCCATTACACCTCAGTTGATTTTGTATCGCCCTATAATTCCTTGAGGACGCTTTACCATCAAGATTACTAACAAGAGCCCATAAAGCATTTGTCGGAGTGACGCAGCAATAGGACTAGGTAGGCCAATGAGCCTAAGAACTTCAGGGAAAACCACCAGAATCGACGCACCGATAAAAGAGCCAGATAGATTGCCTAGTCCACCAAAGACGACCATTAAAAGAATGGCTATGGATTCCGTTATTGTAAAGGTGGAAGGGTCAATGAAGGTAATATAATGTGCATAGAGGCTCCCAGCAATCCCAGCGAAGAAAGCTCCAATAATAAAGACTTGAATTTTATATGAATTCACATTTTTTGCCAGCGACATGACTGCTAACTCGTCATCTCTGATACCGCGTAGAATTCTCCCGAAGCGAGAGTTGACTACTCTCCTGATAGTGAAAAGCGTTAAAAAGACAAACAAAATCACTATAAAGAGATATAACCAAGTGGCTGATAATTGAAAGCCAAAGATTGAAAATGGTGGAATGCCGAATAGGCCCATCGGTCCTCTTGTGACCGGCACCCAATTCTTAACAAGAGTATAAACAATAACACCTAGTCCGAAGGTGGTGAGGGCTAGATAATCATCTTTAATTCGCAGAGAAGGGAGGGCAACTAGGGATCCTAACAAGGCAGCGAGGCAAGCACCAAACAATAAACCGAGCCACGGTGAAAATCCGAAGTTCAAAGCTAGCAGGGATGAAGTGTAGGCTCCTACACAATAAAATGCGGCATGCCCTAGATTAGGCAACCCGGTATAGCCCAATATAAGGTTAAGGCTCAACGTCAAAATTATGTAAATGCCTGTGATGATTAAAATATGGAGTAAGTACTCCATGGACTATATTCTCTCTTTCGGAGTTACTGTTCCTAGAATTCCGCTTGGGCGAATTAATAAGAAGCCTATAAGCACTACAAACGCAATAATGTCCTTCCAAGCAGACGGAATACTATAAACGCCGAGATTTTCAATTACCCCCAAGAGAATCCCTCCTAACAACGCTCCAGGAATGCTTCCGATCCCTCCAATAATAGAGGCCACAATTCCTTTTAGAATCGCGTTCATTCCCATGGTGGGCTCGATATTTGTTTCTAAAGAAATTAGTATCCCTGCGGCTCCTGCGGCAATTGACCCGATTGCAAAAGATGCGACAATAATTTTTTCTGATGGGATGCCAACAATACTGGCGGCGATTGGATCATCGGACACAGCCCGCATTGCTTTGCCAAGTATAGTCTTCTGAATAAATAACCATAAGACTACCGATAACAATAAACTAATTAGTATGAGGAAGATTTGTGAGTCAGTAATGACAGCCCCGAGGAACTGTCGTCCCATCCGTACAGGACCTGTTCTCAAGGTAAGAATATCTGCCCCATAAATTAACTGGATTAAGTTCTGGAGAAAAGTGAAAACTCCAAAAGAGGCAATTAAGAAAACTAGTGCTGGTGCCTTTTTCTTGCGGAGAGGAAAGTATACAACCCTATCAACAGCTATACCGATTGCCCCTGCGAGGATTGAGGCTAGAAAAAAAGAGACAATTATATTGAAGCTAAAAGAGAGTGTCAGAGTGTAAGCTAAATAAGCTCCGGCTGTATAGATCAAACCATGGGCAAAGTGAAAGAACTTTACTGTGCGGTAAATAATTGTAAAGCCAATTGCGACGAGGGCATAAATGCTACCGGCGATCAGACCATTTATAATTAGTTGTTGAATCACTCAGGCTCCGGTATAAGCCAATTGCCTTTCTTCTACCATCCTAGCAATATCGTTAAAATCCCAGGCAAAGATCGGCTTCAAATTACAGGAGGAGATGGCTTGTCCGAAAGTCAGGGCATCATAACTGAAAGTTGGGAATTGGTATCCTCTATGTCCTAATGAATAGCCGCCGGGGATTGTTGAGCAATTAAAGGTAAATAGAACTCCCCCACCAGCAGAAATATCTACACAGAGGTCCCAATCCTCGCGTGTATTTACAAAAGCCATCGTTTCCGGTGAATAGATATTATGGGTTGCGATGGCTAGGCGAAACTCGTCTCTGCTAGGAATGAAGGAAGTGTTTTTCAGTGTCGCCCCATCAGCAGGCTTTAGCCGTGGAATACCTAGGATCGAGACTGGTCGTCCGTAATTCTGCTTAAGATATTCCTCATGCTGCATCAGCACGGCCCATTCCTGCCGCCAATCTGCTAGTCCAGAGAGGACACCCATCCCGATATGTTCAATCCCTGCTTCGTACATCCTTTCAAAAGCATCAAGCCGGAATTCATAATTCGTCTTCTTGGTTTTACCTGGATGAACTTCGCGGTAGCGATCCCGATCATAAGTTTCCTGCCACAAAACGGCGAATTCAAGACCGGCATCACGCAATCTCCGGTACTCATCAACCTCTAAAGCCTCTGCATTAATACCAACCAGACCACCGCCGTCTTTCTCCAAGCAGGTTTTAACTGCTTCGACTTGTCTACACATCTCGTCCGCACGAACACGCGGATCTGTAGCATAGACAAGTTCAATGACCTTGAGACCCTTCTCCTTAATGAGGAAAGTTGCTTCCTGCCTTAGCTCATCATCCGTTAAGCGAGTTCTTTCAACATTGAGCCTGACGTTTCCCACGCGGTAATTGCAGTAGGTACACTGCTCTACACAGATACTAGTCGAATAAAGAGGAACTATCGCAAATATCGAATTATTAAACTCCGTTCGCTTCAGTTCAGCACTTCGCTCAATGATCTCGGCGAACAAATCATTTTCTATTTCCGGCCTCACGGTAAGGAGTTGAAGAGCAGCCATGAGGTCACTGGAAATAAGATTAGGACTTAGATGCCCCGCAGGCTGGTTTCGCGTCTCCTGCAATAGAACATCTGTTTCCTGCCATATTTTGTTTATTTTACTTGAAAACATCCCCTCTCCTTATCACCACCCTAAGACCCGCTTGTTTTGATAGCTTACCGCAATATTAATGTTGCCTCTCAGGACAAGCATAAAATTTCACTCGACTTTTAGACCAGCGGTTTTTCAGCGGCTTCCGTCGGCTGATCATTCGTCTTCTCTACTCGAACAACCGCCCTCTCTTCAATCGGCACAGGAGGAAGCATTGGCTGTGCGGCTGCAGGCAACACTGGCCTTGGCCTTTCTTTGAAGACAATCTTGACATTGTTGCCTTCTATTTGGATGCTACCCTCTTTCAACTCCCCCTTTCCGTCACATGTCTGAAAACGCTCACTAAGATAAACATCATAGTTCTGGAATCTTTCTTCATTAAGCTCCGAGAACACCGCCTTATGTGCATTTCTATAATCCATAAAGATTGGGGAATTTACAAATAATCTAACAGCCAGTAGCTTTTTATCTTTATCTTTGGCCAGAATGAAAGAGGTGGATTTGTCGAGTTTCTTATTTGGTTTAAGCAAGTAGATCGTCCATTTTTCCTTTAGTTTTTCTTCGATAAATCTCCTTTTTCTCGTATTATCAATATCATTTACAAACTTCGTCAGGAAGCGTTCCATATCCCTAAGCGACACATAAAATTGTTGATCGCTTCGTGCCGTGCCCTCGGTCGCGTCAATGTTGTATTGGTCTTCATAAAGAACGTAATAATTGATCTTTTCCGCAGTTCTAAGGCGTTGCTCGTGCATTTCATACATCCGCTTACCCAATTCTGATTTATCGTACATCTCAATATTCCAAGTCGCGTTGTATATTTCATAGACCTTGGCATTACTTATTGTAAAGACAGAATTGGATTCTTCATTAATATGCGCGAACCGCATGTATCCCGCATTATCCGAGACAAAGCGAGCACTAAGTTCATTAAGTCTTTCAAGTATAATCTTATATTCATCAAGCTGTGTATATATGTTGGATAAGGCTCCACCAAACCGCTCGTCTAGCGCAGCCATATCAGCGTTACGCTGTCTGTGCATTAAGAACATTTGTATGGCGACGAAGCACCAGCCAGACACGCCACCCATAGAGGCTGGATCTTTACCGCCCCACCATGTTCCCATTACAAAAACACTTAGTGCGAACAAGAAGTTGGCAACAGTGCTTTTCCAAGGAAAGCTGAAAGGCTTTTTCTCTTTTGCTTGTAGTAACTCTTTCCCTTCGCCATCAGACATGTTCTGCCTTAACTAAGCAGGCTTGCATAACGCGGCGCAACAGCCCCACTCGCGGAAGTGGGTGAAGTAAACTGCGTGCAGGCCAGACGCAGCCAATCTTTTGAGGAAGTTCTCTTCAGACGGCTTGTAGGATGAGAGGAGTCTGAGTGGTGTTGAATCCATCAGCTCGTAGTCTAAAGCTCCGAAGCTTGTCGGTAACAACTCCGGCATAGCATGAACATTGAGACAGGAATTAACGGCATTATAACTGACTGAGAGGCTGTCTTCTTTTACCTTGTAGCCCAAGTGAGCCAATCCACGGCTCAACAGCGCTTCGACAGAGCGCAGACGATAAGAGGCAAATATCTCTTCCTGTCTAACCTCATCGAACAACTCCAGAGTTACAAGGAGACGATCAGACTGACTCATTCCACTTCTGATCAAGGGCAAGAGCTCAAAGTTCGATAACAACCCGCCATGAGCGATGAGAGTTATTAGAGTCTGTGATGAATTCTGATGGCGCAAGGCTTGAAGAGTATTCTCAACCCCTTTCTTTTCCACGTCGCAATGAAATTCACTGAGGTGGATCAGAGGGAAAGAAGATCGTATTCTTCTTCGGGCGAGCCCAATCATTTTGGCGCTGATGTCCAGAAGCCCATAGCTTTCTATCTGGGCGGGAGAGACTGCGTCGAGAATTAAGGGTGCTTCGACTCCATTCCCGACACCTACGTGGAGAACGTTTAAGTGCTTTTCTAAATAAGTCGAGGCAATGGGGAGGGCTTTTTGCAAGGTTATACGCTCTCTCTCCCCTAATTCGTAGTCAGGGTCTGTGGAAACTCCATCCCATAAATTGGCACCATAATCAAGGTAGCAAAACTTCAACGGAACATCACTCCGTTTACGAACCGCCTCCCTCAATTCCGATTCCATCTCTAATGAAAGGCTATCGGCTTCTATAATTCTCTCCACAGTAAGCTCCATAGTGTCGCTCATGGTTATTCAACCCCTTCCTTTAGTTAAGACAGGTGATTTCCTGCGGGAGAGCTTCAAGCAGAGTAATATAACCCAAAGCTCGGCTAAAGCTAAGCTTTCAGATTCTGGTTTGACGCGCTCTGATGTCATTTAAGATGGCCGCCCCGGTCTTAAAGAACATACCGTACCGATCATAATCAAACAATTCTAAGAGCCTCCTATAAGCCTCCGGTACCTCCGTGTATAAACACAAAGGCTTCTTGTCTCTTCCATTTATCGGTCGCTCCCATTTCAGAAGGAGCTTTCTATCGAATATCGCGTAATCAAATTCCCCGCTGTAGTCAAATCCCAGTTTATCTTGAAGGTCGGCCTGATTTATAAACCTCGTATCAACCCCCTTGTTTATTTTCAAGAATTCTTTCATAAAATTGGCTTTAGTACTGTCTATAACTTCCGACCACTTATCAGCAGGGAGTATGACAAGCCTTCTTTTAACAGGCGCGGGAGAGGCAAATAAGGCTTCGACATGTGCAGGGATGTCATGTTCACCTAGAGCATTTCTAGTACCCTGCTCAATTCTTCTAATTTTGTCATCCAATACTAATTGTCTGAACCACTCTTCCGGGGTGAAAGGACTGGTGAGAAAAATGGATTCCTCACACTCTTGATATAAACTTTCAGCAAAGGCTGAGTAGCTGTGCCCGTCTATCTCCATTCTGAAATCCGCCAAGAAAGTGTCCGACAGTTGTCTTGAGATGAATTTCGCAACAATCCATTTTTTCTTTCCCGGTGTGTTCTTTAGTAGTTGGACAATATTTTCTAATCTACCATTCTCAGTAAAGAAGGCACTATGTTCAATCATTCTACCCAGTCTATTCTCTAGTCTTCTATCAAGTAGATTTAAGAATTCCCTTCTATCGCGTTTTACTCTCCGTAACAGTTTAAGGTGTTCAACAGCGACCGCACCAAAGAATCCAAATAGAATTGCAAAAGACGCGCTCAAGCTGTATCGCACAAAACTTGCGAATATGTGTACTTCCCTGCCTTCCATTTCTAAATGGATGGTTTGTTCTGTGATATGCCATCCTAAGAAAAAGCCCACGGCCGCATTAATGATAGGTATAATGTAGCTAAGAGGCGTCTCTAGGGCAGCTAGAAAGCCGCCTTTATCTTGGGTAATTTCGCTTCCCTGTTCTTCCATTCTGCTACCTACTCTTTACTTACTGATATGACCTGAGCCTAACTAATAAGCGCCAGATTTTAAGCGACTGGATTAATAAGCTGAAAGTGACTTTTATGATGTAGACTTTTGTCTTCGTGAGAAATAATGGGACACGGCTGATGTTCTCTTATTCAAGACTTCTGACACACAACTTCCAAGATGCGGTAGGTCATTACAAACTGATCCTCCTGCTGAGTGAGTCGCAGTTCCGAATGTATATGTTCGTCTAAATTCAAAAAGGCCTTAACGATTCTCTCCTGAATATCCACAGGTGCCGCAGCAGCCCATTCGCGAATAAATCTAGGGAGGGTGTAGGTATACACTGTGTCAATCGAAAACCCACACCCTTCCAACAGGTCACAATATTCATGGAAAGTATAGTATCTTCTGAAATCATCTTCTCGAATGCGACTTAGAGCCGCTAACGGACCCTTAGAAATCTCTGAGAAGCAGAAATCCATCAGGATAAAGAAGCCCTCATGTCTCAAGACACGATGAGTCTCCGCTAGGACTTTGCGCGCGTCCTCAAAATGATGTATAGCTGCCCGGCAGGTAACCACGTCGAATGATTCATCAGGAAAGGTAAGGCCATGAGCATCCATAGATAGAAGTCGGATATTGTCCACACTCTTTTCTAATACTTGTTTCTCCGCATTTTTAGGCATTTTTCGTCACTATCAATCGAGACAACATTTTTGAAGTGCTTAGTAAGAGTGAAAGCGGTATAACCGCTGCCGGTCCCGACATCTAAAGCATCATTCAAATTAGTGAAATGAGAGACTACTTTTAGCTCAAAGATCTGAGATGCTTTATAGAGCGCTTTCTCTCTTTCAGAAAGCGCTCTCGCTTCAAGATTCTGCTCTCCTGACTGTCTTAAAGACATGCTTTATCTTCCCATTGAGGCATAATCCACGAACTCACCATTTTTCACCGTCATCAATCTTAGTGGCTTTTGCACATCGCCTTTTTCATCAAAAGAGGTGTTCCCGGATACTCCATCGAAGTTTTTAACTTTAGCTATTTCATCCCGAATTTGAGGACCTGTTCTTGCACCAGATTGGAGAGCCAAGGCTATGATGTTCATCGCATCGTAGGCTTGTGCTGACCAGATATCCGGTTTCTCACCATACGTTGACTGGAAGCTTGTAACGTAATTCTTTATTGCGGGATTAGGATTATCGGGGTCATAAGTCGGAGCAGTAAAAACCGATCCTTCTGCCGCATCTTTTCCTTGCTCCAAAATTTGCGGGTCATAAAAGCCGTAAGCGCTTAGTATACGGGCCTTGATTCCCAATTCCTTTTTCTGTCTCAAGATATTTATCAATTCCTTCAGATATCCCGGCACATAAATAGCGTCAGGATTTTGTCTCGCAATTTTTGTTAGCTGGGTTCGGAAGTCAGTAGCGTTCTGCTCATAACTTTCCGTCGCCACAATTTGACCGCCCTGCCTCTTAAATGTGTCAGAGAAGAGTCCCGATATGGCGTTCCCCCATTCGTTGTTTACATACAACACTCCTACCTTCTCTAGCTTCAATTCCTTTCGGGCAAATTCACCCATAGCTGGTCCATCATAAATATCGGATGGCCAGTTTCTGAAAAAATATTTGCTCTGCCCACTTAACTTTGGAGCCGTAGCAGCAGGCGAGAACAAAACCACATTATTTCTATCTATAATAGGCACTACTGGCAGAGCTGTGGCACTAATTGCGCCGCCTATGATAACGGGAACATTTTCTGTTGTTATTAACTTTTGGACTGCGGCAACCGCGCTCTTTGGATCTCCTTGGTCATCTTCATAAACAACCTTGATTTGATTGCCATTTATTCCGCCCTTACTGTTAATCTGATTTACAGCCAGATCTATTCCCCTTTTCATTTTCTGACCATAAACAGCTACTTCTCCGGTCAATGGCAACACGACTCCAACCTTAATTTCGTTTGGCTCTTTTTTACCGCGGGTCAAGAAAAGCGCCAAGGCTAAACCTGCAACTACTAAAACAATGATTCCAATCCATAGTCTTTTCATGTTTTTTATTCTACCTTTCGCTAGCAGCAAATGCTTGGGCATGGCGGCTTGAATTCAACAAACACTTATTCAATCTTCGGATGATCGATAAAGAGGCTCAAAAGGCTAATGAACATTGAGTGAATCTTAGAAGATGTAACCTGACGAACTTGAGCTAAATGAGGTGCGAGTAAAACCCAAGTACTATTATATGAATACGGATGCCTTATATACTTAGCTTGGAGCTTTGTCAACTGAAAGTCTAGCCAATGTAGTTGCTCAGTGATACTGTTCGCATACTGACGGGTATGAGGACACTTTCTCCTCGGGGCATGCACCAGCGCCCTTTGCGGTTGGGTCTAGTAGGCTACGTAAGCCAAAGGAAGTCAGGATGATTTGTGGCTCGGCTGTCACTTCCGTCTCGCTCTTTTATTAACCTTCTTCTTTTGTTTTGCTTCAATAGCTTCCAATGCCAGCGATAAGTGCGATGGTATAGACCTTAGCCCCCGCTCCCATCGGGATACAGTCATAATATTGACTCCGAGCGCCTTTGCAAGCTGCGCCTGAGTCATTTCAAGCGCCTTCCGTTTTTCTCTTAGCTCATCCGCATCCATTTTGGACGGATTCTAAGCCGTTGGTCTAGCCAGCGTCAATCAAGTACATGACAAGTGAGTCAGAGCGGCCAAATCGTGTATAGACCAATGGTCTATTGCGGAACTTGACAAGGAACAGGCCAATAGTCTATGCCTTCTGATTATGAGGATGCCAATTACGACAGAAGAAACTAGTGCCGACTTACTTGCGGACGATGAAGACTGGCTTACGTTTCTGAACCCAACTTTGTGTAAAGCTGTTGCTGCCGAGTCTTTGACGCATCTGCTGTTCAGAATAAAGCAAGCAGTTGAAAGTGGCCCTGATGGAGTGCAGCAAGCAAGCGCTGCGTTATTAGTTGGCATTCGGTCGCTATATCTTCATACCGCTGCACACGAAGCCGCAGTTAAGTTGTACCTGCTATCATTGACTGGAGACTTGACGCCGCAAGATGAACCGTTGCAACTGCTCAAAGCCGCAATTGAGAGAGGCCAAGCTAAGATTGAGGGTATCACTCCGCGCTCCAAAAAGAAGAGGGCATAGATATACTTAACTCGGTCTTACACAAATATTCAGGTGGAATGAATAAATACGCATGAATTATGCAGCCCTTCTGAATAGATGTGCAAAGCCAATTGGTAAAGCGATTACCAACGATTCAAAACAGACTTCACTTCTATTACCTTGCCGCTTCATTAAGCAAAATTTCATCTTGTAATATTACGCAATATGCGTAAACATGTACGCAATATGCGTAAGAAGCGTCCCATAGATGCATTGTTCCCGAAAGTCCGGAGGGATATTCTTGCTGCTACTTATGGGCAGCCTGACCGTTGGTGGTATTTGAGCGTATTGGCGCAACAGTTCAATACCACGCCTTCTAGTCTACAAAGGGAACTCCAATCAATGGTTTCAAGCGGCATCTTACGCCGGAAGCGTGACGGCAGGCGTACGTACTTTCAGGCGGAGTCTGCCTCGCCTATCTTCAGTGAGCTCCGAGGCATCATCGTTAAGACACTGGGCGTCGAAGGGGCGCTCAAAGAGGTCATGGCGAAGTTCGGCGACCGCATCGCTTGCGCCTTCCTATACGGATCGGTAGCGCGGCGGCAAGAACATGCCCTTAGCGACGTTGACCTGATGATTATCGGGTCGGTCGGTCTGTCAGAGCTTTCTCCCTCACTGCGCATGCTAGAGAAGAAGTTTGGGCGGGAGATTAACGTCAAGTGTTACTCGCCCGTGGAGTTTCGTGAGAAAGTGGAAGCTGAAAATCATTTCGTCACGAGCGTGCTGAAGGGTGAGAAGACTTTCTTAAAGGGAGATAAGGATGAACTGGAAAGCCTTGCTGGTAAACGGGACCGTTCAGCCACATAAGACCAGCACCAAAGAGATTGAAGGGCTGCGGCAACTCATCGCCCGTGATTTGGCCGACGCTGCGGTCGAAGGACTAGTAGATGATGTCGAACCAGCCGTCGCCCGTTTCGAATCCGACGTGACTCAGGGTATCTCGGGTGTCTGCGTAGCGTACCGAGTAGAGTAGCGGAAAGTCGGCGCATAATTTGGCGTCCAGATGAGGGGACATCGGCACTCCTTAGTTGCGTTGCACAAGTATTCAACGAGATTAAATAAATACACATGAATTATACAACTCCTTCTAAATACGCGTGCGAAGCTGACTTTACCCCCTTTATTACCCCTTTTTGAGGGTATTACCTCTTTTCCGCCACAGCACTCCCGGCCCGCGTTCGAAGGCATTCAAATCATTATTGAAGCTGTTCTGGAACGCCAGCTCCGTGAAGACAGAATTATCAGTTCCCGAAGTGAGATATTTCTCCACTATCTCGACGGCAGCATCTAGTAAAGTGCCGGACGCCGATTCGTTACCCGGCTCAAACAATGCAAGCAGATAGTGCGTCAGATGTTTGGGGGATGACAGTATTTGAGCGCGCACCAGCACATCTTACTGTAGGCCTATCACGATTAGGCAGGGAAAGTGTCGCGGATTTATAACTTGGCGAAATACGTTTTGATCTTCGCTGCCATCAGCCCACGCCGCTCCTCCAAAAAGTCATCATAGTTTTCTTCAGGTCTGCTAAGGATACTCTCGGGAATGCTGTGTTCCCGCAAATTTTCCTTCAACTCCTCTATATCGGTGATGCCGCCATACTTTTTCTTACCGCCGCTACACTGTTCAAGTAATTCATTAAAGTACACTGACGGAGCCTTGTCGCCGATGGCGATGTTGATCTCGCTCTGCGCCAGCGCGTAGTTTGCGATCTGGTTGTAGCGGCCCCGGCTCAATCCCTGCTGCTTGAGATAATTGCGCGGAAAGAGGTGATGTACGTCGCTCCGATTAAGGATGAGGTCTTGCACTGTGATATCGCGCGATAGGAAGCCTTTATCTCCCATCTTGACCTGGGCCGCCTGGAAGACGAGAAAGTAAGGGCTGCTTCCTGAAGATGTTTCCATCTGTTGCGGGAGTAGCGTAGACCAAAAACTTTCTGAAAGTTCTGCATCGATCACCGCCGAGGTGTAAGCCTCCAGCCCGCGAGCTTCCACCTGGCGAATATCGAAATCGAATGTGCTCTCAGGATTGCCGGAATATCGCTGGGTGAGCAGCGACATCACGTACCATCGTCGCACCATTCGTTCTATTTCAGCCGCTGGCGTTCTCTCAGCGCGTCCACGCAAGTAAAGGATGTATGCGAAGTTGACGGCGTTTTGGGCGCCCATTAAATCCCTGCTAATGAACCCTGCCGAGCGGACGATCATCACCAGTCGCTCGAAGTGAGTTTGGTTAATAAAGTTCAGCACCCCTTGCTTGAGTCTGTTGAAGGCGTCCTCGGCAACTGCCTCCTCATACTGCTTGGTTTCGAAATTGCGACCCGAAAGTAGCGCCACCAGGTCTTGGAGTTTCCCGCGCCGGAACTCTGAGGTGAAGGCCACGCGCAGCATGTCTGTATAAGAAGGGTCGTAGATGTCGTCGTTCATGTTCTTCAGCCATTTCATCTTGGGGAAGAACTCTGACAGGTGAGCAGAGTTTCAATCGGGTGCGGAGTAACCGAATATCGTTGAGTTGCCATATGTAAAATTAACTCCTGGGATTTCTATAATCTATTACCGGTCAGTGAATACTTGGAGATTAGCGATCTTCATACAAGGACACCATGCCATGTACCTTAGAGAGCTTGTTTCTTTTTTAGCGTTTTTACTTTGATCTATTTATCCGTTTCAAGCTCACATAAATAGGCTCACGCGCCCTATTGCTTTTTCCACTCGTCAGCCGTCCTCCATAGTCGGCTGGCTCTAGGTAGTCTCTGTAGGCTCGTCACAATCAACTCCTGCATTTCGGTAAGCTCTCCAGAATTGGCAGCCGAGTACAGCAGTTCGACACGTTTCGGACCAATGCCGTTTTGCCGATACATCTCGATGATTGGCTTAGCTGCGTCATAACTCAAAAGCCAGGGTTGCCCCAGTGTGCCGAGTGCGTCATGCAGCCTTTGGTGATTCGCGTCATCGAAGAAGAAGCGGTAGAGATCATTGGCCTTATAGTAAAAAGGAGGGTCGAAATAATAGAGAACTTCATTCAGTTGATACCTGCGCGCTTTGACTCGCCGGACTGTGTGTCGCCAATCGCCATGATTGACGAACAGAACACGGTTAGCCAATTGGGCAGCCTGCGTTATCCGCCTGGTGATGAGTTCAACAGCATAGCGGCATCCGATAGGATAGGCAGATTGTTGCTTGCGTCCACCGAGCGGGCCAGCGCCTGGCGCGATAATGCCGGAGAAACTCGTGCGGTTGAGAAAGATACAGGCGAGTGCGCGTTGCCGGTCTGTCAGATGCCGTCCATTCTTGAAGCGGTCCCAGTTAGCTAAGGTCGGCTCCGTGTCGCGCAGCTTTTCGATAAGCCATTCGTGGTCCGTAAAGACCGTCTTCCAAAAACCGGCCAGCAAAGGGTCCTTCTCGCCCAGGGCGATTGATTCGACCAGCCCATCGTTAAGAAGTTGTAGAGCGACGCTCGCACCTCCCGCGAATGGCTCGACGAAGAGTTTCGGACGCAGGCCATTCAGACGGATAGTCGCGGCGATATATCCGGCTAATCGGCGCTTTCCGCCCGGATAGCGCAACGGCGAAAGAATTGACGCGGTGTGCCGTGCGAACGCTTTCCTTGTCTGATTTGATTTTTCTTTTGAGCGAAGGCTTGGGGGCACGCTTTTTCCTCAATCAAGGAATAAGATAGTTGCTT
The DNA here is from genome assembly GCA_036387475.1 of Pyrinomonadaceae bacterium. Lineage (GTDB taxonomy): Bacteria > Acidobacteriota > Blastocatellia > Pyrinomonadales > Pyrinomonadaceae > DASVTR01. The sequence continues at coordinate 38,390 of DASVTR010000018.1, forward strand.
CAAAAACCTTTCCACTGAATGTTGAGAGTCACTTCGCCGCCTTCGGAAGGCATCCAGGTTCTTTCTATGTGACCGCCGTCACAATAATTTCGAAACTCTTTGAGCATCATTGCTTCCAGCAGAGTTCTCCGATCTGTCGGCACGGCATCAAGCACGGTATCGGAGCAGATAACGATAAGTTTACGTTCAGCGCGTGTTGCCGCCACGTTGAAGCGATTGCGGCTAAGCAGAAACTGCGCCTCGGCTGTTGCATATTCCTCATCAGCCACGCCGTAAGAGACGACTATCACTTCGCGCTCCTTGCCCTGCATCTTTTCCACTGTATCCACCAGCGGCATCGGCCTGTTTCTGCCATCAAATCCGCGCCTGTAAAGCGCCTGACGAATGGCGCTGTTCTGCGCGCGGTGTGGCGAGAGCACTGCCAATCCCCTCCGTACAAAGTCTCTGGGTGAGTAAGGTTGAAAAGTCTTATCTCCTGCTTCCTGCAACAGAACCTGACTGAGCCTGTCTGTCAGAAGCGCGACCAATTCTGCTTCGATAGGGTTGCGCGCAGTGAAACTGCGGGGCGGCGTGTACCAGCAAAGAACTACGGGACGCTCTGGGTGCAGGATAGTATCTATTATCTCTTCGCTCGTCTCGTCAATGGCAGGAGCGGTCTGGATTCTGATGTCGGGCCGAGTTGACCTGAAGCGCCCGCGATAAAGCACATGGCGCGGATAGGCCGTCAACGGCTCGTTCATGCGGAAATTCTCTTCGAGCTGAAAGATTTTTCGTGCTTCGATGCTTGGGTCATCAACGCTCGCCTCTTCAATTTGTCGGCGCATGAAGGCGAAGACGGAACTAAGCATGTGTTCATGCTCTTCCGGATAGCTGCCATGAATGATCGGCGGCAACTGCTGGTCATCCCCGGCGAGGATGATGTTTGAATGCGGCTTGCTTGAGCCAAAAGCGACAAGGGCATCCGGCAGGCGCATCTGCGAGGCTTCGTCAACCAGTACGACGTCGAACCAGGGGCGTATGATACCGCCAGCTTTTTTCATCCCCTTGTAAGCGCCCCAAACGGTTGCTCCAGCGACAACGCAAAGAGCGTCGCGTTGTAAACAGACTTCCAAATCCTCGTCTGCGAGCAGTTCGACACTGGGAGGCAATTCATCATGCGCCGCGCTGCCGCTGCCCATGAGTTTGACGATTGAAAGCGCGTCCGGCGCAAGATTGTAGACGAGCGCCAACTCTGCCAGCTTGCGCAGCACGTTCACGATGGCGTGATGTGTAAAGGCCGTGACCAGAATGCGGAGTGGTCGCTTCGAGGCTTGCGCCGCCAGAGCGTAAGCTAAGAGGATATGCGCGACTGTGTGCGTCTTGCCCGTGCCCGGCGGTCCCCAGATTAAAGTCAGTGGTTCGTTGAATACGCCGCGCCAAGCGCGCCACTGCCCCAGGTTCAATAGTGTATCCGGGTCTTTGCCTGAATGAGTAATGCTATCTCGGAAAAGTCGCTCAATTCCAGCGTCCTCACTCACAACAGACTGCCAAGCATCCATTTCACCGTTATGCAACAGGCTGTGAATGTGCAGAGCGTTCTGGGGGTTCTCCTGCAATTCGCGCAACACCGTCAGGATGCGACGCGATGAGAAATCCGTATACAACTGATCCAGTGCACACGGTTTTGTCAGATCAATATGCTCTTTGAACTTGTCCGCATTTTCCGGCAGCAGGCGCACACGGGGCGGTGATGCTTGCATATCATACTCAACGAGCGTCACCTTAAAAGGTGCGGCGCGCCCCCAGTTGCTTTCAAAAAGCTTGCCATCAACATCTCCCAGCAAAATTTCCGGTTGGTCTTCCGGCGTGATGACTAGATTAAAGTCGCCCACTTCAAATTTCACGTCTTTCGACTCCGGGTCGAACGCGAACCAGAGTGAGCCATCCGGTTGTTCACTCTCCGGCACATATTGAAGATTGCGTATGCAGACGAACTTTTTGGAGCGTTCTTCGACGGGCAGAGCGTGAATATGTTTGACAGCCAGCTCCGCCAGAGAAGTTTCCAGAATGGAGAAAGCGCGGAGGGCTTCGAGCGTGCGGAAATTGAGTGGATCAAATTCGCTGTAGAGCATGAAAGGCTCTTTGCGCAAGAGAAGTTTCTCGCGGAAGTCCTGCTTCAAACGGCGAATTACGGAATCCGTCGCCCGCAACTTATTCTTTACCGTGTCGCTGATCTTCTCAAAGACATCATCCGGTGAAAGCCTTCGATCAGGCTCGCGCGAATCGGGCTGAAACGATTCATTGCTCCAAACATCGTGGATGCGCTCGTATGCAACTTGGCTGGAAAAGTCCCAGCCGAAACCATAGCGAGGATGAAACACATAGCCTTTATCTTCACCTTCTGTATTTTGTGGCTGGTACATCTCAGAGACGGTTTTCAGATCGAAGACATAAGGCGTCGGCAGTGCGACCATTGTTCTCAAGACCTGTGTGACTATCGTGCCGGGCATTGTGCGAAACGTGTCCGCGTCCTGCATCACAGATGAAGGCGGGAAGAGCCTTAGCAAGTGTGTAATCTCGGCAAGCAGTTCCGGCGGCTCTTCGACAAAAAGATGCCGCTCGATAAGGCTGCGTAGGATGAAGAGATCAATCGTGTCGTATACGTAAAAGTGCAATGAGCGTTGCTGCTTCCTCAGTTCCCACTGGGCGTCTTTTCGCGCCTGCTTGAGCGCGGCTTGCGCCTGCTTCGCGCGTTCTTGCAATGCGGTTCTCTCTGCCAGCAGCGTCTCATATTGCGGATTGGTTTTCCGCAACACCGGACATCTTTGCTTGAACTCCGCGAGAGCTTCTTCCGTCCGTGCCAACTCACTCGCAGCCTCTTGTACGCTCGCCACATCTTCAACTGATTGGCTGGCTATCTCACGATTGGCGGCATCAACCCGCCGCAGCAGTCCATTTAGAGCGCTCAAGAATTCCAGCAGAATGTGCGCTTCTGAGTTCGGCTTACGCGCGATGAAGACCTGTTCCTCTCCGATGACCTTGCCGTTCTCTTCGTTCCACCCTTCATAAGTCTTGAAGCCAAGCGCGAAACAGGTCTGCGTTACGGAGTCTTGCTCGGCGCACAACACGACGCGGATATTTTCATAGCGTGGCATCAGCAGAGTTGTGGAATGAAGCGGGCGCGCATCTCCGTCTTCGAGCGCCTGTGCTGTGGCAATGTAGCGCGGAAGGTTAAGCGAAAGGTCGTGGCTTAATAACTGTAGATGGGCGAGGCGTTCTCCATCGTCTACGACTGCGAGTTCGCGGTGCGTCGTGATGCCTGACTGTTTGAGGCGGCGCTTTGACTCCGAACTGATATAAGCGATGCGCGAGAGATCGGAAGATGCGTTCGCCTCGTCACGGCAGTGATTCATGTACTCGCACATCGGGCAGTGGTCTGTGACATGAAAATGCGCGTCGGCAGCGGGAGTTTGAAAGAGCAGTGACGCGCGGTTGCGTAGGAAATCATCAACAGCCAGACGATAGGGACGCAACTCAAAAGGTGGGTCATTCTCGTCACGCGAGCGAATAACGGCGAACTCAAGATCAACTTCGACGCTCGTCAACCCTGCTTCGCGGATGGCATGGTCAAGGATGAATGAATAATAGGCGACCTGAATATAATGATCGTGACGCGCTTTCTGGCTCGCCTTGAAATCCCAGATGCGAAGTCTCAACTTCCCTTCTTCATTGACAGGCGGAAGCACTTCCAACAGGTCAGGCCGCGCCGGGCCGAGTGTGACGCGCGCGGCGTCCAGACCGAACTGTTCGAGCAGCCGTGCTTCCTGCTCTTCGTCGAGCACAACCTCAAGCTGCGTGACGAACTGCGGGAAAGGCTCCGACTGAAAAGCCGCGATGAAATCTGAGAACGGCAATTCCTTAACCTTACAGCCATCCTCAGTGCGCTCTATATCAGCGGTCAGCACAGCCTGCTTGCCAAGTTCGTCTATGAGCGCCTGAACCTGATTGCCTTCAAAGATATTTCCCGCTTCCATCAAGAGCGCGATACCGGGACGACTATGGGCACGCAACTTTTTCGGCACGTTCCAACCGATGCCTGATTTGCCGCGCAGAGGGCTGGCCACAGTATTCCAGCGAAAATTACGGTCACAGCGATTAGCGAAATACTTGGCGATGTTTGAGGCCGTGAGCCTGAATTTTTGAGCCGGGCGCGAGGATACTTTCATAAGACTTCCTTCAAGCCCTGCGAGGTCGGGCGCGGGGCAGGTAAAATGTTGCAGCATCCTATCACAGTTGATTTCAGATTGTGGGTTAGTTGCGCTTAGGCAGAGCGCCACAGCAGAAGGATTTGGATAATTGTCTGAAATCATCCCCAAATCTTAGGAGTCGCATACCTCAGAAAATTTGATTTGACGCAATTCTCCTTTGCTGTTATCTTTAGCCAACTTGAGCTATGTAGGAAATGCGGCGGGTATGGGCTGCTTCCTACGGCGACGTATTGAGAACATCAGGGCTCCATACTAGCCTGCCAGACAAACTTTCCATGTGCGCTGGCTAGAACAATACGTCGTTGCAATCATTCATTAAGTTATCCAATGATGCCGAAAGGCGTTGAGCACTAGGACATTCGACGGGTTAAGAGAATCAAGTTCCTGCTTCCAATGATGCCGCGAGGCGATTTATGGTTCTGGCTGTTCTTGAAGATTGAGTGATTACTTCATCAGAGGGACACAGGCCGTCCCCCTCACCGAATTATACTCACTTGCCATGGAAGAAAATAGCGATAACCGTACGGCCCGAGTTCACACACGGGCATATGTCAGGCTCGACCTAATCCATAAAGAGATCAGCGCAGGCCGCTACCCGACCCTGCGCTCTCTGGCCGAGCTTCTGGAACGCAACGAACGCACCGTTAAACGCGATCTGCGCGTCCTGCGCGACCAGATGGGCGCTCCAATCATTTTTGACCGTGAGCGTGGCGGCTTTCGTTATCAGGAGCCGGGCTGGCAGTTGCCCCCCGTTAACTTTAATGAAGGAGAACTGCTCGCCTTCTTCACAGCCGAACACGCCCTGCGCGCCACAGGCCACGCACCCGAAGCTATCCTCCTGCGCGCGGCCCTTGCCAAGCTCGCGGCTTTCCTTCCCCCAGAGATTAGCGTCAACGCGGCCACGCTCGGCGAAGCACTGACCTTCCAGCAACTCCCGCACGTCCGCGTAGAGCCGTCCACTTTGCAAACCCTCGCCCGCGCAGCCGCAACGCGCAGGACAGTATCATTCGACTATCACTCGCAACACCGCAACGAAGACACGCATCGCCAAGCAGATATTCTTCTGCTTCACAACTTCGCTGGCGATTGGTACGCCATTGCCTACGACCACCTGCGCCGCGAAGTGCGCGACTTTCACGCCGGACGCATCCAAAGACTTGCACTCACCTCGCAATACTTCGATCCGCCCGCCAACTGGAACGCCGACGATTACCTGCGTCGCGGCTTTCACATGATGCGCGGAGGTCGTCGCACCGCCGTTTCTATCATCTTCGATTCCTATCAAGCACGCTGGATGAAAGAGCGCATCGCTTTTCATCCCGACGAACAGCGCGAAGACCTGCCGGACGGCGGGCTGCGTCTCACCTTCCCCATCGGGCGCAACGGCCTTGAAGGAGTCGCGCGCTTTTGCCTTGCCTATGCCGGACATTGCCGCGCCGAACGCCCCGCCGCTCTACGCAAATTGATACGCGAGCGCCTCGTGCGCGCCCTTGAAGACCACAGAGAGGACTAATATGAGTATCAACGCACAGCACAACGGCACAACTGCTTCTGAGATTAACGCCGACACGTCTCCTTACATAGCCGTTCATTTTCCCGTACAGGGGCGGCAGCTCCCCGCCGATCACGGCTACGCGCTCTACGCCGCGATCACACGACAGTTGCCATCACTTCACGGCCAGCCGTGGCTGGGGCTAGAGCTTCTGAGCGGCATCCCCTGGCGCGAAGGCATCATCGTCCTTCCCACGCGAGGCGCGAGCCTTCGCCTGCGCATCCCAGCCGACCACTACGGCCATGTCCTCCCCCTCGCCGGACGCCGCCTGGACATCTCCGGCCACACCCTCCGCCTCGGCATTCCCACCGCCCACCCGCTTCAACCAGCTTCTTCGCTCTACGCACGATGCGTCACCATCAAAAAATTCACCGAACCCGAACCCTTCCTCGACGCCGCCCGCCGCCAACTCGACGCACTCGGCATCACCGCCACGCTCGAATTGCCCCTGGACGAACAAGGCCGCTTTCGCCGCCGCATCATCACCATTCAAGGCAAACACGTCGTCGGCTTCTCCCTCGCCGCACACAACCTCAACGACGAAGATTCGCTTCGTTTACAAAGCATCGGCATCGGCGGTCGGAGAACAATGGGCTGCGGGATTTTCAATGCAATACTGAACCATGCATAAGTTGAAGGAGCAAAAGCATGAGTCGTTTGCTTGCTAAATCTTATGACCGCAAAAGGTATGGCGATACTCCGCCGGATTACGCGCTGTTGACCCAGCATAGCCGCGATGTGGCGGCAGCTTGCAGCGCTTTGGCGCTGATAGTGGGTCGGGTGGCTCTATTCAATGCTGGATTAGATGAAGATGATTTTGAGAAATTCCGTTTGGCGTTGCGCGCTAGCGGCTGGATGCAAGATTTGGGAAAGGCGAGCAGTCACTTTCAAGAGATGGTCACAAGCGAACCTCAAATCAGACAACTCGTGCGCCACGAAACGATTTCGGGATTGCTCATATGGTTAGAGCCTCAACTGCGCGAATGGCTCTCGTCGCTCCCTGAAATGATGTTCACTGCATCTGTGTGGGGTGCTATGGGGCATCATCGCAAGTTTGACGAACAAACATCGCCGGACAACTGTCTTCCTCTGACCGTGAAAGTAGCGCATGAAGACTTCGCAACTATCCTTGCGGAGATGAGCGCCGACTTGGGACTCGGCCAGCCGCCTCGATTCGAGCGCAATTTAGTTATTGCGCAAACGCGCAATGAAGCGTGCGATTTACCAGCCCGCGAATCAATACGGGACTTGCAGGATGAATTCATGGACGGCGAAGAAAGCTTCGCGGATGAGAAAGCGCGGCGAATGCTGGCGCTCGTTAAAGCCTTCGGCATCGCCGCCGATGTTGCCGCCAGCGCGGTAGCTGCGCGGGATCAATGGGCTAAAGATTACTCTCTCACTTATTATGTGAGTGAGAGTCTCAAGATTGGATTAAAGCCTGACGATTTATCATCGCTCATTAACAAATGGGCATGGGATCGCTCACATGATGACCGGACACTACGCGATGAGACATCGTCGCCGCCGGACTTTATTGTACGCGATTTTCAAAACCATGTGGCGGAGTCCGATTCCTTTTTGACACTTGCACAGGCGGGTTGTGGGTCGGGCAAGAGTCTTGCCGCTTATATGTGGGCGCGCAGATGGTGTGACAGGTTCGAGCAAGAAGGGCGCTCGAATTTTCGTCTGTTCTTCTGTTTGCCGACGACCGGCACGACAACCGAACACTTCAAAGATTACGCCCTTGAATCTGGCATTGATGCGAGTTTGACACATTCGCGCTCTCGCGTGGATTTGAAAGCAATAGCAGAAACCGCTCCGCAGGAAGAAGCGAGCGAAGATAATGCCGACGCAGCCGAAGCCGCACGCGCTGCACTCAACGCCGAACGAGACAAAATCGAATCACTTGCGCTATGGAGCACGCCGCTTGTCGTCTCAACATCAGATACGGTGCTTGGCCTGATGTCTAACGCGCGCCGTTCTATTTATAGCCTTCCAGCGATTATGAGTAGCGCAATCGTCTTCGATGAAATTCATGCGTTTGATGAGCAGATGTTCGGACACTTGCTTATCTTCCTTAGAAACTTTCCACGCCTGCCGGTCTTATTGATGACGGCCTCGCTACCCGAAGAACGCCGTCGCGCCATTGCATCTGTTCGTCCTGATCTCAATATCATTTGTGGCCCTAGAGAGTTTGAGACATTGGAACGGTATCAGATTAACGATACGGCAACGGAAGAAGAAATCTGGCATGAGGTTAGCGATTGCGTCACCGGCGGCGGCAAAGTCCTTTGGGTTCGTAATCGCGTCGAGTGGGCGAATCACATTTATAACGTATGTCGAGAACGTTTCGATAAAGTACCGACTGATGTTTACCATTCACGTTTTCGTTATAAAGACCGCAGCGCAAGGCATCGGCGCGTGATTGACAATTTCAAGCGTAAGGGCGCGGCGGCGATTCTCGTTGCAACGCAAGTGGCTGAAATGTCTTTAGATTTATCAGCCGACCTACTCATAACAGATATTGCTCCCATTCCATCCTTGATTCAGCGTATGGGCCGCCTTAATCGGCGCGTCACGCCGGACAATCCGCCTGAAGACCGCCCGCCTAAGCCCGCGCTCATTTGTGCCTTGCCTCAAGGCGAGCCAAACGGCGCGTTACCTTACGAAAAAGATGAACTTAAAAAGGCCGGGCGCTGGTTAAGCGCGCTCATGAATCGCAAGAAAGCACTCAGCCAACATGATCTAACTGAGGCATTCGCAGAATTCAGCGAAGCGCGTGAATATGACATTGCTACGGCTGAGGAGCGCGCCTGTTTCTTCTCCGGCCTGTGGCGCACGCGACCGGGCTTCACGCGCGGCGAGGGCTATACAGTGAGCGTGATTCTTGAAGAGGATTTGAAACACTGTGACGAGCGCGACAGCAGAGGCGAACCGGCGCGCGATTGGCTGCGCCAGCATGAGGTCTCCATCCCGTTCAAAAAAGCTGTGATCGAATGGGAGCGCGTCGAAACATTGAGCGTCGCGCCAACTGAAGCGGTGGCATACGATTTCAATGAAAAGACTAAAGAAGGGACCGGAGCGAGATGGCGAAACAACTGACTTACCGATTGACCAACCCTGGCTACACCATCTATCACCGCGCAGCGCTAGGAGGCCTCGCCGCGACAATTCGTGCATGGGGAAAGAATAAGCCGGAAGGGATAGAGGTAGCGGAAGTCACACGCGATACTGTGCTGTTAGCTTGGAACGACAACATCACGGATCAGGAAGCATTGCGCCGCATACTTGCAGCGTCGTTCAAGCTTACCGAGAACAAGTTAATCGAGCTACCCGGTCAAGGCATCGGAATTGGACAAGATGACTTGCGCCTTGCCATTCATAACGGAATCTGCGGAACATTTCTCCAACATCCCAAAATGCGTCCGGGTGAGAAAGAGCCAAGAAGGTTTGAGTTGAAGACTGCCGACGATGAGGCAGGCCAAATTTTTACCTATAAGGCACTCGACAGCTACGCGCATCAGAAAGCACAGAAAACCGGCTTGCTGGACGAGAAGCTGAAAGGTAGGTTGCCGGATGTCGCAGACATTTCCCAACCCATCGTGCCGGGCGCATTGAGCGGAGCATTAGAACTTCAAGCACCATCTGAAGAAGTCATTTTACTCATGTTCTTAATGGTAGGCTGCCCAGTATTTCTCCTGCGACCTCGCACGTATCAGGAGAAAGCACAATACTGCTTGATTGTCCCTGATGTCATAGACCTTGTAGCATTCTCGCGCGCTTTGCAGCGCATTGCCTCAACCGGACAAAACATCAAGCGATTCAGCAATAATTATCTTGGGCGCGTTGTCGGCGGCGCAGAAGAAGCCGCTTTAAGATTTTTGGTTGACCTGCAAGCAGAAGAAGTTTCTAGCGAACGGAGCGTCGCGGGATGCCTGGCAGTGGCGATGGGCAAGGTCGCATGGGACTCCAATCAAATCAACCGCAGCATCATCGTCAAGCTCAAGGGTGATTACACGGAAATGGACGTGTTCCGCGCCGCAAATACTTATCTGGGCCAAAGCAAAATTATCAAGTCTAAAAAGGGTGAAGGCTATGCCATACCGACCAGCCCGATTCCTGAACTTATCGCTGCGAACCTCGCGGCTGAACGCCACTGGTGCGCGCATTTCAAATCGCTCGTCAGTGACAAAAAAGATTTCGACCGCATGAGATTCATGCAAGGAGGACTTAAACGAATGAAAGAAGCAGTCAAGGACGCCGACGATCAAGCGATCATCCGCGCGTTTCAGGAAGCTTGGAGGCTCACGATGGGCGCACTCGGCGAACGCGCGCGTCGTGATGGTTTGAACTTTGAAAGACTCGTCGAGGTTGAGCGCGAGCGGATGCGTAATGCAATCTTACGCACCAAGACGGCAGATGCATTAGCCAGTTGGTTTCTGCGCTTCTGCGCCGATGCAACTAAAGGCGGGTCGCTCGGCGCGTTACGCAACGAATCAACACGCATACGCGAGTTCATTTTCAACCCACGCAACTTTGACCGCTTTCAAAACTTGTGTCTATTCGCGCTCGTGAGCTACGCGAGCGAAGAAGCAAAAACTGCAGCAGGAGGCAAAGAATAATCATGGCAACTCATTATCTTTACGGCACGGTTCTGACGAGCGAGGCGGTCGCCGCCAACAATCGCGGCGACAACATCGGCAACACAACAACTCTTCAGAAAGTCTTTCATCAAGACGACCTTCATACAAGCGTCTCTGCCGAAGCAATCAGGTTTGCGCTCCGGTATCGCTTTCAACTGGAAGGTCTCGATCTCAATCGGACATACGACCCGGACGCGGGAAAGCTCAACTATGAGGACGAAAAGCGCACGACATGGAATCCAGAAGGCAAGGTCTTTATTGATGATGACCTGATGGGTTTCATGGATGCCGCCGCCGCGCAGCAAGAAAGAGAAGAAGAAGACGCGGCAGTGATTGAAGGCGACGGAGAGCAGAAAGCGCCAGCTAAAGGAGCAAAGAAACCGAAAGCGAAAGGCAAAACAACGAGACGAATCAGCCCGCTCGCCATCGGGCGCGCTGTGTCACTGCGGCCCTATCGCGGAGAGATTTCCTTTAACGCAGTCAGCGGAGAGAAAGCGAAAGGCAAGCTCTCGCTCTACAATGCCGAGATGCATACGACGGAATACCAGTATTCATTCGGCGTCAATCTGGGTGATGTCATCAACAAGGCCCACATCGGCCATTTGATTGACGCAATAATTGATCCGCCGTCAGTAGCGGGCAATCATGCGCGCTTCGCTTATGATTTCTCACCTGCATCAATCATCCTGCGCGTGACCAACGCTCACTCATCGAAAATTCAAAACTGCTTTGAGCATAACGAAACAACGCGCGGTTACACGGTTGAACGATTGATTCAACGCATCGAGAGCGGCGACATCCCCGCTGATGAATTGATCGTTGGCGGTGAAATAGCTGAGACCCCGGAAGGTAACGAGTTGAAGAAATTGGGCGTCACAGTGTTTCCCGGTGTGAAAACCGCAGCGCAGGAAGCGCGGCAACGTATCGCGGCGCAGGGCGAAGAGTTTGCGAGCGTTTCCGGCAATGGGAGATGAGGCCATGATTACATTACATGTCGAAGTGCCCTATGCGAGTTTCCGCAAGTCTTACGCACGGTCATTTGCGGAGACCTATCCGTTGCCGCCACCTGCAACCGTATATGGAATGCTGCTTTCGCTGGTTGGTGAGAGATTCAGGCAGAGACATGAAGGTGTAAGACTCGCTTTCGCTTACAAGAGCATTCCGCGCATCACCACAACGCTACGCAAGTTGAGCCGCTTCAAATACGGTGTACCAGGCAAGCAATCGAAGTTAGGTAATGCGCCGGATTTTATTGAGACGCTCTGTGGAATTGAGTTCCTCTGCTGGATTGACTCATCAGGTGAAAGACCTCACAGAGATGAAATAAAAGAGAGTAAGAAGCATAAACTAGAGGAACGCATTATCGAAGCGCTCCAATCTCCCGCAAGTGTAAATCGCTATGGTGTGTTGTGCCTGGGCTTGAGTGATGATGCAGTTAACGCTGTCAGCTTGCGCGGCCAGATTCAAGACGACTGGTATCGCTTACTCCCTCACAACTCAGGAACAATGGAATTGCCTGTCTGGGTAGATCACGTTGGCGCGGCGAAAACACGTTGGCTGCGTTATGAATTGGAGCAGCAGGCTATTACCTCGCCGTCAGGCCCGGACGGTGACGAATGGAAATGGACGGAGATCGTTGCTCCGAGCTGAGTTAAGAATAGACAGACTGAGGAGGAATCAGTTGTGACTCCACTTCGTGTTCATTCCCTTCATGCTCTCGCTTATTGTGAACGTCTCTTCTATCTCGAAGAGGTGGAGAATATGCGCGTCGCTGATGGGGCTGTGTATGCGGGGCGTCGGCTACATGTGGAGTTGGCGCGTGAGGAGGACGAAGAGGAGTGGTTGACTTTAAATCTTGAAAGCGAGCGGTGGGGGTTGACGGGGAAGATTGATTGTGTGCGGCGGCGGGATGGGATGATTGTGCCGTATGAGCATAAGCGGGGGAGGTCTGCGCGTTCGCGTGATGGGATGGCGGAGACGTGGCCGAGCGACAGGTTGCAGGTGATCGCGTATGCGGCGCTAGTTGAGGAGCAGACGGGGCGAGAGGTGACGGAGGGGCGTGTCAGGTATCACGCGGACAACGTGATGGTGCGCGTGCCGATTGATGAGCAGGCACGGGCTGATCTGGCACGTGCGGTGGCGCGTGCACGGGAACTGCAAAGCACTGTCGAGCGCCCGCCGATCACGGAGAATGAGCGATTGTGTGTGCGTTGCTCGCTCGCGCCGGTTTGCCTGCCGGAAGAGGCGCGCCTGGCCGCGACCATTTCGGAGACGACGCCTGCGCAGCCTGTGCGGGAGACGATCAGGCTGTTTCCGGCTGACGATGATCGCAGGACGCTGCATGTGCTGACGCAGGGAGCGCGCGTCGGGCGCAAAGGGGATCGGCTGGAGATTACCGCGCGCGATGAAGAGACGCAGCTCCATCCGGTGCAGGAGATCGGGCAAGTTGTGCTGCACGGCTTCTCGCAAATTACGACTCAGGGGTTAAGGCTCTGTGCCGAACAAGAGATCGGGGTGCATTGGGTAACGACGGGCGGGCGTTACATGGGAGCCTGGTCAACAGGCATGGGTTCTGTGCAGAGGCGTATCAGGCAATACCAAGCTTTGACAGATGCGGAATTGTGCTTGAGTTTGGCGCGCAGGTTGGCAGAGGCTAGAGTGCGCGGGCAATTGAGTTTTCTACTGCGCGCGAGCCGTGAGACGGGACGTGACGTTAAGAAAGTGCGTGAGGCTGTCAGTGGAATGCGTAAGCTCCTCTCGCCGATGTCGCGTGCGACGAATATAGATTCTTTGCGCGGTTATGAAGGCAGCGCGGGAGCGCATTATTTCAGCGCCCTGCCACATTTGGTTGTGCCAGAAGTTTCAGCAGCCATGCGTCCAGAGGGACGTAACCGTAGGCCACCGCGAGATCGCTGCAACGCACTCTTGTCATTTGGTTATGCGCTTTTATTGAAGGACGTGACGAACGCGATTATGACGGTGGGTCTTGATCCATGTCTGGGGTTTTATCATCAGCCGCGCTCGCAGGCGCATCCGCTGGCATTGGATTTGATGGAACTGTTCCGCGTGCCGTTGATTGATCTACCCGTGATCGCTTCTATCAATCGCCGGCAGTGGGATGAAGACGAGGATTTTCAGATCGCCGGACAACAGGTCTGGTTGTCGGACACAGGGCGCAAGAAACTCATAGGCATTTACGAGCGGCGCAAGGCTGACAAATGGAAACACCCGGTCATCGGCCACTCTCTTTCTTACTCTCGGCTGATGGAGCTTGAAGTTAGGCTGCTGGAGAAAGAGTGGATGGGTGAAGGCGGTTTGTTTGCGCGTATGCGGCTGCGCTGAGCAGGAGGGTAAGAGGAAGTGGAAACGAAACAATGGTACGTGGTCTGCTATGACATCACCGAGCCGAAGCGATGGCGACGTGCATTTAAGATGCTGCACGGCTACGGGCGTCGGCTGCAATATTCGATCTTCAGGTGCCGTTTAACATCAAGGCAGATGGAGCGTCTGCGCTGGGAACTCGAAAAGATATTGACTGATGAGGATCGGCTTCTCATTCTCAGCCTCTGCGAACCATGTGAGCGACGTGTAGCGGCTCATAACAGGCCAGAATCGTGGCTCGATGAAGCAAAGAGCTTTGAAATAGCCTAAAGGAGCGCGCCAAATACCCTGCTATGGCAGGGCTTTTCTAGCGACTATCTGTTCCCGCAAGCATCTACGCTTGTCGTACTTTTGAGATAAAGTTGATGGGAAAAACAGAAGCGCCGCAAACCTTTAACATGATACTTGTGCTTCTGAGATGCTTGCGGGTGCGTTATTCACTTAATTTGAAATAGGTTATGGCTCAGTAGATCGTCATTTTTTAGTCTACATCTTCATGAAGACTTCACGGAAACACCCGATCCCCGAAAGCCAGTCCGCAAATAACACTATTTACATGCTTTGGGAGCAACCCGGTGAAGATTCCAATGATGCCGAAAGGCGTTGAGCACTTTGTAGAGAGAGCCTGCACCAGTCCGTCGAAGCGGTGAAGATTCCAATGATGCCGAAAGGCGTTGAGCACTAGAGAACCATGATTTTCCCTATTTCGCTGTGGCGTGTGAAGATTCCAATGATGCCGAAAGGCGTTGAGCACCTTAAGACTATCATCTCCCATCCAACACCATGCCGTGAAGATTCCAATGATGCCGAAAGGCGTTGAGCACCCTGTAGATAGTCCAAAAGGCTTTTAGTAGGGGTTGTGAAGATTCCAATGATGCCGAAAGGCGTTGAGCACAAGACGTGCGTTGCCTGTCCGAGCGTGAACGTCGCCGTGAAGATTCCAATGATGCCGAAAGGCGTTGAGCACTTGCTCAGGCCGTTCGCCTGCGCGACGGTGCGCCAGTGAAGATTCCAATGATGCCGAAAGGCGTTGAGCACATGGTCGCCGTGCCTCCGCTGACTGTGCTGGGAGCGGTGAAGATTCCAATGATGCCGAAAGGCGTTGAGCACCCTAACGATTTGTCAGCTTTCAACGCAGAAGCATGTGAAGATTCCAATGATGCCGAAAGGCGTTGAGCACATTGAAGCTGAAGGCGATATCTGGGAAGCTCGCAAGTGAAGATTCCAATGATGCCGAAAGGCGTTGAGCACGACGAAGGCTTCAAGTTCTTCTTGGCTCATGAATGTGAAGATTCCAATGATGCCGAAAGGCGTTGAGCACAAGTATCCACCGTGGTATTATCATTCACCATCCTCGGTGAAGATTCCAATGATGCCGAAAGGCGTTGAGC
Organism: Pyrinomonadaceae bacterium; assembly: GCA_036387475.1. Lineage (GTDB taxonomy): Bacteria > Acidobacteriota > Blastocatellia > Pyrinomonadales > Pyrinomonadaceae > DASVTR01. The sequence continues at coordinate 53,604 of DASVTR010000018.1, forward strand.
ACGAGAAAAGGTAGCGAAGGTCAGGAATAGGCGGATTGTGTGAAGATTCCAATGATGCCGAAAGGCGTTGAGCACCCCTTCTGGATTGTGACATTGCCTGCTGATGCTGTGGTGAAGATTCCAATGATGCCGAAAGGCGTTGAGCACGATTAGAGAATTATTGTCCAGTGCCTAAAAAAGTTTGTGAAGATTCCAATGATGCCGAAAGGCGTTGAGCACTGTCCTCATTTCAAAAGGACTGAGGAGAGAAATAAGTGAAGATTCCAATGATGCCGAAAGGCGTTGAGCACGTTGCGCCTCCGGGTTGAAGGTACGGTGAAAACAGGTGAAGATTCCAATGATGCCGAAAGGCGTTGAGCACACCGAATTGACGTGCGTACCCAATGTCTCCGCCCAGTGAAGATTCCAATGATGCCGAAAGGCGTTGAGCACAAAGAGAGCTTGTTGCCGTTGCTGTCGCGCATCCAGGGTGAAGATTCCAATGATGCCGAAAGGCGTTGAGCACCAGCGTCGCTTCCCTGTGCGCTCTGAGCGTCTCCGTGTGAAGATTCCAATGATGCCGAAAGGCGTTGAGCACATGGAGAGGTCTTGAATGAACGTGCCCGGCTGCACCGTGAAGATTCCAATGATGCCGAAAGGCGTTGAGCACTTGAATTCAGTGGCGTTCAGCACGTACGGCTGGCCGTGAAGATTCCAATGATGCCGAAAGGCGTTGAGCACAGTTTCAGAGGCAGGGAGGCTCAAGGTACGTGCGCGTGAAGATTCCAATGATGCCGAAAGGCGTTGAGCACAAATTGGTGAGCCGCGTTTCTGGCGCTTTATCTGCGGTGAAGATTCCAATGATGCCGAAAGGCGTTGAGCACGTCTTGAGCGATGTTCCGGCATCGCTGCCCTTGATGGTGAAGATTCCAATGATGCCGAAAGGCGTTGAGCACTAACCGGTGGGGGCGCGGTTAACTACCTCATGGGCGTGAAGATTCCAATGATGCCGAAAGGCGTTGAGCACAGTTCCCTTTTGGCGACTGAGACGTATGTCTTCTCGTGAAGATTCCAATGATGCCGAAAGGCGTTGAGCACTCGCTTTGCCGCTGGCGGTGATACAACTCTTCCGACGTGAAGATTCCAATGATGCCGAAAGGCGTTGAGCACCTGAGGCTTCGCGACATAGAAGAAATCTTGAAAAAGGTGAAGATTCCAATGATGCCGAAAGGCGTTGAGCACCGTTAGCCTTGCGACTGATGCCGTGCTCGCGCAGGTGTGAAGATTCCAATGATGCCGAAAGGCGTTGAGCACAGACTGAGAAGCCAAATCGCCAAGCTGATTGATGGTGTGAAGATTCCAATGATGCCGAAAGGCGTTGAGCACAGAATCTCGGCTATTTGATAGCGCGGGAGTTTTCAATGGTGAAGATTCCAATGATGCCGAAAGGCGTTGAGCACTCTCAGGACGCAGAATCAGTTCGTGGTCATCGTTCGTGAAGATTCCAATGATGCCGAAAGGCGTTGAGCACACGCATTGGCCGAGTATTGAATAATGTCGAGGATGAGTGAAGATTCCAATGATGCCGAAAGGCGTTGAGCACGAATTTAACCTCAGAAGTACGAGTGCAGGCGAATGTGAAGATTCCAATGATGCCGAAAGGCGTTGAGCACTGAGATAGAGGTGGCACAAACCACTCAGGATAGTGTGAAGATTCCAATGATGCCGAAAGGCGTTGAGCACAGGTCAAGGATATTGAGCTTAAAGCGCGCCGGATGGTGGTGAAGATTCCAATGATGCCGAAAGGCGTTGAGCACCTGTTCGATGCGGAAAACCACCCAGACCCGGCAGCGGTGAAGATTCCAATGATGCCGAAAGGCGTTGAGCACTAGATGGATATTTGACATCAACGCTGACTCCGACCGTGAAGATTCCAATGATGCCGAAAGGCGTTGAGCACAACCATTGATTAGCGACGAGACGGCGCGCAGTTGGGTGAAGATTCCAATGATGCCGAAAGGCGTTGAGCACAAGGGTAATGTGATAAGGGGTAAAGCGGTTGGTTCACGCGGCACCGGGTGTCGTAAAATTCTTCGAACAGAAGGGATATCTGCTCTTTTTCGCTTTTGACTTGAATGGCCGCTAGCCCGATCAGGAGATTTGTGAGAAACTTTTTCACTGCGAATGTAGCATGCAAGCGGATTATGCGCTCTCGGGGGATTGAATCTCGACTCACGCGGGAAGGTGGACGGCACGCGTCCTAGTGGTCATCACACGCTCGCTCGAAACCAACGATAAGCATATCCAACAGGAGCGTGAAAGACTCGAACGCCGTGCTGATGCGGAATCCCATGCGATGTAACGGCGACTGCGTCAGCTAGAATCCCAGCTAAGACGCCAGTACATCTTCGATGTCGATAATAAGATTAAAGAGAAATGCAATGAATTGGGCGGGAAGTTGGAGCACCGCCTGAGCTAGCCTGAGTTGAGCGAAAAGCTGTTTATGATTTACTGGACTGTCATCTGAAAGGGTTTAGTGGAATTTCGCATGGCTGAAACGAACCTCGCCAAGTTTAAGAAGCTGTTGTCTGAGTTGTTCATGCTCGATCAGGCTGATCTTGACTTTGGTATTTATCGGATCATGAACGCGAAGCGTGAGGAGATTACACGCTTTCTCACCAACGACCTGTTACCGCAGGTGAAGGGCGAGTTGGAGACGCTCAGTACGAGCGGCCGGGCGCAAGCCGAAGCAGAATATCGAGAGGCGCTGGAACAGGCGAAGCGCTTTGGCGTCGCTGGCCCGGAGAATGCGCCGCCTGTCGTCGAAGCACGGATGAAATTGGAAGCATCGGTTGGTGTGGCGGCGATGGAGTCTGAGGTCTTCTCGCATCTCTTCAACTTCTTCCGCCGCTACTACAGTGAGGGAGATTTCCTAAGCTTGCGACGCTACAAGGAGGGCGTGTACGCGATTCCCTACGAAGGCGAGGAGGTCAAGCTTTACTGGGCAAACGCAGACCAGTATTACATCAAGACGAGCGAGAATTTCCGCGACTACATCTTTAAGCTTTCTGACGAAAGGCGCGTCCACTTCAAACTCGTCGCTGCCGACACAGAGCAAAACAACAATAAAGCCGTCGAAGGTCAGGAGCGGCGTTTCATCCTGAGCGAACGGGAGCCGCTCGTTGAAGAAAATGGCGAACTCCTTATCCGCTTCGAGTATCGCACCGATGCGGAGAAACGCAAGCAAGCAGATTTGAACACAGAGGCGGTTCGGCAGGTTCTGAGTAACGAACGCTTCGGTGATTGGACAGAGGCGCTCCAGGCGAAGGCTCCGACGGAGAAGAACCCAAACCGTACATCGTTGGAAAAGCATCTGACCGATTATACCAGCCGCAACACGTTCGACTATTTCATACATAAAGACCTCGGCGGTTTCCTGCGCCGTGAGCTTGATTTCTACATCAAGAACGAGGTCATGCATCTAGACGACATCGAATCGGAGGTGGCACCGCGCGTCGAGCAGTATCTCTGTAAGGTCAAAGCGATACGCCGTATCGCTCACAAGATCATCGCTTTCCTCGAGCAGTTAGAGAATTTTGAGAAGAAGCTCTGGCTCAAGAAGAAGTTCGTCGTCGAGACGAACTACTGCGTGACGCTAGACCGCGTACCGGAAGATTTGTACGTTGAGATTGTCGCCAACGACGCGCAGCGCGAGGAATGGGTGCAGCTATTTGCAATAAACGAGATAGCGGGTAACCGTTTGATTATAAAGGAATTCCCCCCCCCCCCCCCCTTGCATTCTGTGTACCACTCACGATTGAGTTCTTAAAAGCCAATCCATTTCTAATACTCGACACGAAGTTTTTCGAGCAGGAGTTCAAGGACAGACTGCTGGCGAGCTTCGGGAATCTAGACGAGCAGACAGACGGGCTGCTAATCCACGGCGAGAACTTTCAGGCACTCAATCTGCTTCAGGAGCGATATCGTAAGCAAGTAGATTGTATATACATAGATCCACCTTACAACACGAACGCTGTCCCTATTATCTATAAAAACAATTACAAAGACTCATCATGGCTTAGCTTGGTTTATGACAGAATGCTGCTCGCTTCTATGATGTTTGAAGAAGAAACAGGCGTGATGAGCGTCGCAATTGATGATTATGAATTAGCCAATTTATCAAAAGTGATTCAACAGGCTTTGCCCCACTATGAGATTCAAAGGGTCATAGTGAATCACTATCCTGGTTCTGGCACAGGGAGGTCGAACGTCTCGCGCACCCATGAATACAATCTATTCGTACTTCCTGCGGGTGCTGATGTTCTGCGTGGTAAAGAAAGAGAAGAAGGGTTGCGTGAACGTAATTTCAGACGAAGTGGTACCGGAGATAACAATTATAGAATAGGCAGGCCAAACAGCTTTTTTGCAATACTCGTCGATCCTACGACTTATCAAATAAAGGGGCTAGAGCCACCGCCCACAATTGATAAGAAGGATTATCCGCGAGAGCGTACAAAGGATGGTTGGCTAAGAATCTACCCATTCGGAGAAGATGGGTCGGAAAGGGTATGGAGTTTAAGTTACGAGGGAGCAGCTCAGGCATTAAGCGATGGCCTATTGATTTGTACTAAAAACATGGTCATCAATCGGCTCTACAAAGATGAGAAAGCACGAAACCTACTTCAAAGTGTGTGGCTTGGTAAAAAGTTTAATGCGACCTCTTATGGAACCAATCTTCTCACTGATATGTTCGGCACGTCTGGACTTTTTTCCTATCCCAAGTCTCTTTATACGGTTTCTACAGCTATAGATACTGTTACCTTTGATGCTGAAAGAGCACTGGTTTTAGATTTCTTCGCTGGCTCTGGCACAACCGGCCATGCTGTAATTGATTTGAATAGAGAGAAGGGCAATCGTCTAAAATATGTGATTGTCGAGATGGGCGAATACTTTGATGTAGTAACGAAGCCACGCATTCAAAAGGCTATCTACTCGAAAGATTGGAGCGGCGGCAAACCAATTTCGCGCGAAGGTTCAAGCCATCTCTTCAAATACATCTGTCTCGAATCCTACGAAGACGCGCTTAACAATATCGAATTGAAGCGCACCGAAGAACAGGCTTCCCTGCTCGAAGTGCATGATGAGTTCCGCGAAGATTATATGCTTCGGTATATGCTCGATGTTGAGGCGCGCGGCTCAGCCAGTCTCCTCAACATCGAAACCTTCGTAGACCCGTTTAATTATCAACTCAACGTCGCTACTGGCGCGAGCGTGGGCGAGACGCGACCGGTCACTATCGACCTCATCGAAACCTTCAACTACCTGCTTGGCCTTCGTGTCAAACAAGTGGATGCGATTCGCGGCTTCCGCGTCATTGAAGGCACGAACCCCGAAGGCGAAAAGGCGCTCGTTATCTGGCGCAACACACGCGAGAAATCTAACGACGACCTGGATCAGTTCTTCCAGAAGCAGGGATACAACACGCGCGACAGGAAGTTCGACCTCATCTACACGAACGGCGACAGCAATCTGGAAAACCTCAAGCGCGACAACGAAACGTGGAAAGTGCGCCTTATCGAAGAAGAGTTTCAGCGCTTGATGTTCGACGTGCAGGACGTTTAAGGAGAAGGCCACCATGTCGCAAGCTACGAAGACTGCTCGCTACCCGCGCGCCCGGCGCGTAAACGCATCGGTGCCGCTCAAATTCGACCAGCGCCTTGTCCTTAACCAGTGGATGCTATCGCTCTTTGAGGTTGACAACTCCGACCAACTGGCCGATATGCTCAAAGATTCTAGCCTTGAAGGTTTCGACGAGGACAACATCTCGCTCTTTCATCATCGGCTCGCCACGCGACTCTTCGAGCGTCGCAAACTCTCGGCACAGCAGTTACTTGAATATGACCAGAACATTGTCCGTCACTGGCAAGCAATTACAAAGAAGCGCAACCTGATCGGCCACCCGCTCTACCCCAAATATTTTCAGTATCTCTCGCTTCTCTTCACAGAGCTTTACCTCGACCACTATTTCCATAACCCTGCGAAGCTCCTCGCCGATCTCAACGGGCACGTCGCGGAATTCAACGCCGACAAGCCGCAGTCAGATCAGATCGAACCATACGAAGAGGTGCAACTCAACAAGCTCGCCTTCTGGAACGCGACCGGTTCAGGCAAGACGCTCCTCATGCACATCAACATCCGGCAGTACCAGCACTACCAAGCCCAATACGGTCGTGGGCGCAAGTTGAACCGCATTATCCTGCTTACGCCCAACGAGGGACTTTCGCGCCAGCACCTCGGAGAGTTTGCGGAATCGGGCATCGCGGCTGAGTTATTTATCAAGGAAGGGCGCGGCCTCTTCGCCGGCCACTCTATCGAGATCATAGACATCCATAAACTCAAGGATGAGATGGGCGACAAGACGGTAGCTGTTGATGCCTTCGAGGGCAACAACCTCGTCCTCGTTGACGAAGGCCATCGCGGGGCTGGCGGTGTCGAATGGATGGACAAGCGCAACCGCCTCTGCGAAAACGGATTCTCTTTTGAATATTCGGCCACGTTCGGTCAGGCCATCAAAGCCGCGAGGAATGCGCGGCTCACGCAGGAATATGCCAAGTGTATCCTCTTCGACTATTCCTATAAATATTTCTACCGCGACGGCTACGGCAAGGACTACCAGATTCTCAACTTGGAAGACGATTCGCACGAAGAGATTCGAGAGCTTTACCTGACCGCCTGCTTTCTCGTTTTCTATCAACAACTGCGACTCTTCATGGATCAGCGCGACGCCTTCCGGCCTTACCTGATAGAACATCCCCTCTGGGTTTTCGTCGGCGGGAGCGTTAATGCCGTGCGGACGCAGAACGGTCGCAAGGTCTCGGACGTTCTCAGCATCCTGCTCTTCCTCGCGGGCTTCGTGCGAAACCGCGCGGAGACAGTCCGGCGCATCGAACGCCTTCGCACAGGTCACGCCGGGCTGCTGGATTCGCGTAATCACGAGATATTCGCGGGTGCGTTCAATTACTTGGCGGGACAAACTCGTTCGTCAGAAGAGATTTACAGCGATATATTGCAGGCTGTTCTTAACGCTCCCGTTCAAGCTGCGCTCCATGTCGAGAATTTGAGGGGCACTGATGGGGAAATCGCCCTGCGCCTCGGCGACAATCCGCCGTTCGGCCTCATCAACGTCGGCGACCCTGCCGCACTCTGCAAGCTCTGTGAAGAACACAGCGAGATGGTTGTCACCGAGCGCGAGTTATCCGGCTCTCTCTTTCGCGGCATCAACGAGGCGGACACGACAGTCAACATTCTGATCGGCTCGAAGAAATTCACTGAAGGCTGGAATAGCTGGCGCGTCTCGACAATGGGACTGATGAACATCGGACGCTCCGAAGGCTCCGAGATCATCCAGCTTTTCGGTCGCGGGGTGCGCCTCAAGGGCTACGAATTCTCTCTCAAGCGCAGCCAACGTCTTGAAGGTATTGGCTCGCCTAAATATATCGAGACGCTGGAAACTCTCAATATCTTCGGCATCCGCGCCGACTACATGAGGCAGTTTAAAGAATATCTCGCTGACGAAGGTTTGCCCGCCAATAAGGAGCGCATCGAATTCAATCTGCCGGTCATTAACAATCTCGGGACAAAGAAGCTGCGGATGATTCGCCTGAAGGACGGCATTAACTTCAAGCGCAAAGGCTCGAAGCCGACGCTCGCGCTCCCCAACGACCAACTGTCTCGACACCCCGTCACGGTAGATTGGTATCCAAAGATACAGATCGAGCGAAGCAAAGGCATCCAGGCGATTATGGATGTGGCGGTCAAGGACGTTTGCACATTCAACAGCCATCATCTGGCTTTCTTAGATATAGAAGCAATCTTCTTTGAACTGGAACGCTTCAAGAACGAACGCTCATGGTACAACCTGAACCTGCCGCGCGAGAGCATCCGCGAGCTTTTGTCGTCAAAAGGTTGGTATCGCCTGCTGATTCCCAAAGAGGAGTTAGCCTTTACAAATTTTGGCAAGGTACGGTTGTGGCAGGAAATCGCGACGACTCTGCTCAAGAAGTATTGCGACAGGTACTATAAGTACCGTAAGAACGAATATGAAATGCCGCACCTTGAGTTCTGCGATTTAAGCGCAGATGATCCGAATTTCTTTGATGAATATCGCTTCCTCATTGACGAATCGCGTGAGGACATAATTGCGACGCTCCAGCAACTCAAAGACGCGATTGAGCGCAAGGAGTTGCGGGATATTGACATCTCAAATCTTCAAGCTATCTTCTTCGGTCAGCATTTATACGCACCGCTGATTTACCTGAACAGCGATTTGATCCAGGTGCAGCCCGTTCATCTGAACGAGGGCGAGAGAGATTTCATTGTCGATCTACGCTTCTTCTACCAGGATAATCGAGAGTCCTTCCGTGACAAAGAATTGTACTTACTGCGTAATATGAGCCGCGGGCGCGGCATTGGATTTTTCGAAGCGGGCAACTTCTATCCCGATTTCATTCTCTGGCTTGTTGATGGTAAGCGCCAGCACGTCACTTTCGTTGATCCAAAGGGCATCCGTAACCTGCAAGGACCGGATGATCCCAAGATCCGCTTCTATCGCACAATCAAAGACCTTGAGGCACGACTTGGCGACACCAATGTTGTCTTGGACTCCTTCATACTCTCGAATACCCCTTATCAGCAGGTAAGTTGGTGGGACGGTGGTATGACGTTAGCCGACTTCGAATCTCGTCATGTTCTATTTACTAAACCTGATAGACATATCTACATCAGCAGGATGCTCCACGAAATCTTAGGACGTAAGTAAGCTCAAAACGCTTTCGTCAGCTTTATTAGTATTCCGGCTTCTTGACAAAGAACTATCTGTGAGGAATATTACTCGCGGAAGTTTAAGGCTCTATCCGTTGCCTCTCGGGAGTTTGGACGTCTTCATTCTTTTTAAGCTCTCGCCAGTTCAGCTTACTGATTGATGCCTCTCACCACGTGGCATCACCTCGGCATCCTGTAATTCACATTGCCCGGCACAAGATGCCCTTTGCAGTTGCGTGACGGTTTTGAAGAAGCCGTTGTCTTCTTTAGGCCAATCCGCGTCTTGGAGAAAGAAGCTTGTTCAATTACATGGAGTTAAAGGAGCGCGGGCGGAAATGGTTAGATGACTTCAGTGAAATTGAATTCGTCGGAGAGATAGAGGTCCCGGAGGAAGAGGTCAGCGAGGTGTGTGCCTCCATAGGGCGGTTCCTGCATCGCGCCAAGTGGGATGACGAACACATCCGCGCCGCGCTCGCCGTCGCGGTCGTCAACCTCGCCTTTTACTCCCCGCAGGATGTGGGCGAGGAAGGTTTCCGCTGGCTTGCGCTCCATAAGCTCCTCGGTCATCACGCCGAAGACGGGAACCTGTGGGAGCGAGAAGTAGGCGAACCTGTCCTCCGCCTGCTGAAGGATCATTTCCACGTCGAGGATATCCCCGGTCCCTACCGGTATGTGCGCCCGGTCATGCAGCAGGTCGGCGTTCCCGCGAAGCTCGACCGACGCTTCGCGCAGTTCGTCGTCCGCTTGCTTCGGCTCTACGGCCATAACTTCTCTGACACGGAATACAAAGCCTGCTGTATCGAGTTCGAGGGCCAACTCTCCACGGCGGAGAAGTTTCTGAATTCTGCGAAAGGGCGACAGTACTGTCGTGACATCGCCAGGATCGTCAGGAATATCGAGGAAGGTATCCTTACTCCGCAGCAGATTAACTCTCTCTCCTTCCGCCTCAGGACAAAGGTGCGCGCGGTTTTGCAGGCATTAGGGGATGCGCCCCGGGCGGGCGTGCGCATCGCCTCTTTATCCCCTCCCCGGCTTATCCTCGACCGCGACAACCTGCGTCTGGTGATTGAATTCTCCGCCCAAGCCTTTGGCGGGTCATACCAATGGAGCGATGGCGTCCAAATCAGGGTGGCTCGCTACGTTCTGAAAGAAGGCGACTTCGCCGGCAGGCTGCACGGCACTATTATTCAGCCCGACGGAAAGAAGGAGCCTTGGGAGGTTAAGCCGTGGCGGCCCTCCCCGACTATCTGGGCTGCGTTTCGAGAATCGGACGGCTCGTTCCTGGAGCCAGCCGACACCCTGCGCCCGGGACGCTACATCTTGGCACTTCCCTACCCGCATAGCATTCCGGACGAGCACGTCATAGAGGAATGTGGCGAGATGTATCTGCCGGGATTTAACGAGGTTATTGTACGAGTCTTCGACTGTGAACTGCCCACCGGTTTTTCGCTGCCGGAACTGAGCCTATCGGTGTTCGGCGTCGCCTCTAACCGCGCGCCCGTGCTCCGTTTCGCCGAAACGCCTACGCCGCTCCCGCATACGGCGAACGTGTTCGTTCGGGAATTGCCGGAAATCACAATCGAGAATTGGGACCTTGGCTTCGCTGATTCCTACATGCTCATCTGGGAAAGCGGCGCATGCCGGCGTGTCGTTCCCGAGTCGTTGTACAGCGGCAAGGGCATCCTTAGGCTTCCAGTCGAAGCGCCTTCTCAGGGGAGGGTACATATCGAGCCGAAGGGGCGCACCCCGAGAGGCTTCGCCGAAACCTCGCTTAACTATGTGCTATTGCCAGAGGCGAAGGTCACGTGGCCTCGTGGGCTGCACGAAAAGTCGGCGCGGGTACGGATTAGCCTGGAGCCAGCGGGAATGTTCGCGGCGGAGTGGCAGCAAAGCTCTGTCGAGCACATGGCCGAATCAACTTGGGAGGTGCCGACGTGGCTCGATTTCGTTAACGGGCAGGTGACTTACGCAGGCGCTGTCAGCTTTCACATCGCGGGACCGGTCTACAGGTTCGACATCAAGGGCGAGTCTATCACGGATCAGGTGCTGTGGGACGAAAGCTTGAAGCGACGCAGTCGCCTTCACTTATCGCTATCCGCCGCGGAGTGTGGCAGTAGCGTCGAGTTAGGACTCATCGACCAGAAGGGGTTCGCGAAGGTGATAGATCTCGGCCCAGTCCCACGGAGCCGGTTGCTGATTGTTTCGACGGATGATGTAAGAGACGCCTTTGATTACCGTGGGCTCCCGGCGGGGCGCATCGCGGTGCGCGCTGGCGGCACATGCGTGGTGCGCTCGGATGTCGTATTCCTACACGAGCGGCGGATCATCGAAAACCTTTTCGATGTTGACGACAACGAATTCGACGGCTGGTGCAGACTCCTGCCGGATGACTTGCAGATCGCAGTCAAGGGTGTGCGCGGAATGCTCGCGGGCCCGGTTGCGCCCTTCGCCATTCCCTCCAGCGCGCCACCGACGTTGCGTCAATCCCTTTCATTCTATGACATCTGCGGCAGGGTGATTGACAGCAGGAAGAGAGTCATGGCGGTCGAAGAGATCACGGATACTCCTTTAAAGGAAACGCTGACATGGTATGCGGGAGTATGTGAATTTATCGACGCTGGTACGTCCTTCAACCCGCGTGAGGCCGCGCGACTGCTCGCGTCCAGACCGCGAAAGTCGCGGGCTTTCCGTAAAGCTACCCCGAATACTCCGAAGGCGCCGACCGACCGTTGGCGCAAGAGCCTAGCGCAGGTTTTGAGAACTCTGCATAGACTGAAAAGCCCAGCGGATTATAAACGGATAGTGCGCGAATGGAGCATCTGCTGCCGTGACGAGCGGTGGCATAGTGCTATCCACTCCTTGCTCGCGAGCGCGCCGGGTGGGGAACTATTAACTCGAGCCGCCGAGGATTACCGCTTCGGCTTGGAGGAGCTTGGCCGTGGCAATATGGAAAAGGCCAACGACTATTTGTCGAGCGCCTGCGTTAACGTTAGGAAGGTCATGGCACAAGTGCGCGAAGGCTTGGTGCTCGAAACGGCTTCGGCCCTTGAGGCGATGATCTTTTATCATTTCGGGCACGAGCAGTTTAAGATAAAGGCGCAAGAAACGATTTCATTGCTCGGCGACCATTGGAACGGGTTAAAAAAAACGCTGGGCGTTCTGTGTGGGGCCGTGTGGAACGGAGAGGTGGGGTCCGACTCTCTAGGCTTGTCCGATTTCTCGCCGCACGAAAGGGATGTTGAACTGGAGGAGCACACTGGTCGATGAACGAAGACAATAGTGAAATACAACACCAAGCCGCAGGGGGCCAGCGTGCGCTGAACGGAGAAGAGGCAGGGGTTTTGTCCGAACTCGTCGCGCTCGCCGAAGCCAACCGCTCTCTCAGGAATTGGCCCGCTAACTCGGTAAATAAAGCGGAAGGCTTGCTCTCTGAAGCGCTTTTCGGTAGGGCGGCAGGGCCGGACGCGGTGCGCAGCGCCATCGGACTAGTGCAGGAATTACCGGTCGCGGCCGTCGAGGCGGCTATCGCCGCACATTGGCCTACCATCAATCAGGAGCGAAAAGACCTTTTTCTCTCAGAACTGACCAAACATAACTCCTCGAAGTGGTTAACCAGACAGGCGGCTATCGCCGACAAGATCGCGCGAGCCGACCAGCAGGCGGCGGCGTACATCATTCATTCGTTCGTCTCCGGCGGCAAAGCTGGCAAGGGCAGTGACGGGTTCTGGTTGAACCTCTCGGATGAGAAAAGGAAGTTGCTACAGAATCGCTTCCTCTTGTCGGAAGAAGGCTGGATTGACTTCGAAGTGGAGGACGAACGCGTGGAGCGTTCGTTGTTGGCTGCGTTCGTCGAGGCCGCGACAGACCCGCAGGTCGTTAAGAAGGCAAAGAGTAAGCGAACGCTGTACGATTTCGCCCGGTGGGCGGCGATGGCTCAGAAACGTTTGGATGTTGAAGAGCAAGCGCGGGCGGAAATCAGAAGCCGCGTCACTGAGTTAGCTAACCAGTTACCAACAGATGAATGGAAGAAAGCGGTCAACGTCCTCCTGAGCGCCGATGGAGGGCACGTCTCGCAGGGCGCGGGCGCTACTGAACATGCTTCGCCAGTTGCGCCTCCCGCCCACCAGACGGCAAACACAGAGCAACTAGAACGGCGGAGTGCGACGGACGCGGCGAATGCTGCATCCCTGCCGATGACATCTCAGATGCTCACTCTTGGGCAGGCGGGCGGCCTCACGAATTTTGCAAAGGTGCTCGCGGAGCGTTCGCGAGAGGCTGCCTCCCTCGCCGACCGCCTCGCCGCTGCGGTCGCCGACCTTGAACAGGAAAAGTCCGAGTTAGAAGCAGAATTATATCAAACCAAGAGAAGGAACGAGGGGCTACAGTCGGACACTGCCGCGCGAGAGGCACGGCTCTCTGCGGCGCTGGATGAGTTGGAGAAGGCGCGTGCCGCGGCCGAATCACTGAGCGCGCAGTTGGGAAGAGTTAGGTCGGAACTGGAGGGAGAGCGGGCCGCCCGCACCGAAGAGAGGCGTGCGCTCGAAGAGGATGCCGGAAGGAGGATCGAAGTCAAGCTAAACGGCTTGAAATGGAAGCTGGCCGAGTCGCTCCGGCCAGTCTTTGATAATAAGAGGAACACCGACGACCAAGAGCCGAGCCCCCGGCTCGCCGAATTCTTGCGCCACTGGTTCGATGAATTGGAATCGAGGCTCGCCGCCGCCGGCGTGAAGTTGGGGAACGATAGCTGATGGCAAAGTATTTCGGCATCGATTTCGGAACGACCAACAGCGCAGTCGTGCAATACGACACGCAAGCGGCGCTCGCCCACTTCCGGCACATAGGCGACGGCGACGAGCCGATCCCTATACCTTCTGTCGTCGCCGTAGATAACCTGACGCAAGAAGTTAAGGTCGGACGCGGAGTTAAGAACAGGCTTATCCAACTTCGCGCTGGCGGGAGACACCTCGTCGTTGAGTCGGTCAAAAGCCTTCTCGACGCCGACGAAACATGGCCCACGCCAGCTCGGGTATGGCGGCCCGAAGACATCGCCGCTGAACTGTTCGCCGCACTCTCGGTGAAGGCGCAGACGGACACGGGAGAGTCCATCCGTAAGGCTGTGGTCGCAATCCCGATAGGCATGTCGCCGGCGAAGCGGGCCACGCTACGGCGCGCGGCGCGGGCAACGGGAGTCGAAATCCTCTCTTTCATTTCGGAGCCAACCGCGGCCTTCATCGCGCACGCGACGGAGTTGCGCCACTGCCGGTATGCGGTCGTCTTCGATTGGGGCGGCGGGACGCTCGACATATCCGTCCTCGAATCGAGGAACGGTTGTGTAATCGAGCGTCAAACTGAAGGCTCACCGAAGGCGGGTGATCACATCGATATGGTCATCGCCCACTGGGTTCACACGCAGCTCGCAGAAAGGCATGGGCTGCGGCTTCCTTTTGAAAGCGTTGACCCGGACGAGAGACATATCCTGCTCACGGAGGCAGAAAGGGTCAAGCGTAATCTACAGGAAGAGGGGGTAAAGGCAGGGACGATCAAGCTCGGTCGCTACGCAGGCCTCACGCTAGTCGAGCAGGAAATCACGGTGGAGACGTTCGACAGCCTCGTGGCTGGTATAGTCTCTGAAGCTCTCGACCGTCTGATGCGTAGCGTGGAGCAGTCTCGCGTCTCTCAAAAGGAGATCGGGAAGCTGATTGTGGTTGGCGGAACGAGCAACCTCTCGCTGCTCAGGCGGGAGCTGCGCCGGCGCTGGCCGCAGCCCAACATCATCTTCCCCGGAGGGGCTGAATGGGATATCGCTCGGGGCGCGGCCTGGCTGGCGGCCCATCCAGGCAGACACCGCACCGCCGAGGGCGTTGGCCTGGTGCTGGCCGACGATGAGTATCACGACATCTTCCGCGCCGGCACAGACTCGGACGAGGCCAGGGCTAAACTGCATTTTGGATTGGTCGAAGACGCGACGACGGCAACTTTTAGCTTCGCGGCGCGCGATGGCGAGGTCATATCTCAGGCGCACCTCGGCGAGTTGCACGTCGAGAGTTTCGGCTTCCGAGACGAGACTATCGAACTTGAATGTCGCATCACGCCCGACTTGGTCTTCGAAGCTGAGGCATGGAGCAACTCCAAACGACGCCGCTCCACCGTCTTCTCCTACGACCGGCTGCGCTGGATGTATGAGCCGCCCGATGATGTGTGAGAGGGAGGATTGAAGGACGCGAAGATAATGACATCTAACCTTCAACTCAGGTCCAACGTCTACATGCGCCGGCCTGACCTCGCGCTTGGTGATGACGAAGAGTTCATCAGGCACGTGCGAGGCGCCGTCGCCGTGCAGAAGCTTTTAGCCATGCTCGGCGTCCCACCCGATAAACGCCGGCATGACGACCCAGAGGTGACACGCTTGGCGCGTAAAGGCCGGCTGACGCTGGCCCAATTAAACACGTTGCGCTGGGCGGTGAGGTGTGTGGAGTGTGGCTGCCTGCCTTCCGGTCTCACTTTCCGTGGCGAGGTCGCCTTCCGCTGCGATATTACCGGCTGCGCCCTACGTAGAACACCGGTCAGGTCTGTGCTCATTCCTGACCAGGTACTCCAACTTACCAAGCACGGCGGCAGTTTCACTGAACTCCTCGAGCGGGCTATCGCCGAGTGTCACGGCGAGCCGCCCAAAGTGAGGCGGGTGCCGCCTTTTTCGAGGGTAACGGTCCGGGTCAACCCGACCGCAGACTGGCTCTACTCAGACGAAGAGATGTCCGCCTTCTTAACTTTTGCCTTACTGAACAGAATGACGGTGCGCGCATGAGCGAGATAAAAGTCCACGAATTCTCCGAGCGGCTGGTCGAGACTTACCGCCGCTACCTCTTTACCACGAACCTTATCTGCGACTCCGAGCCGGAGCTACGCCAAGAGGTGTGGGAGAAACTCCGCCAGCAGGGCATCTTCACCCGCAGCCCACTGGTGACAAGCATCCCGGCTTATAAGGACTCGCACACGGGTGCCGACCTCGCCGGGCGCGACGCCCCGCCAATGCTCACAGACCGACTCAGGCAGTTAAGCCCGAAGGAGTTTGACTTGAAGAGGCCGCTCTACGAGCATCAAGTTGAAGCCATCGAGAAGGCACAACAGGGGCGCAACTTGATCGTTGCCACAGGCACAGGCAGCGGCAAGACCGAGTGCTTCCTTCTGCCCGTCCTTGATGACGCGGTGCACAACCCCGAAGCGGGCGTGCGCGCCATCGTCATCTACCCGATGAATGCCCTCGCCAACGACCAGCTCGACCGGATGCGCCGGCTCCTCAGGGACGTGCCCGAGATCACTTTCGGGCGCTATACGGGCGACACGCCCCGCACCATGCAGGAGGTGCGAGACGAAGTGCGCGCCAACATCGCCCTCAACGAGAGGTTCACGCGCGAACAGATCAGGGAGAAGCCGCCCCACATCCTTTTGACGAACTTCGCCATGCTGGAGTATCTCCTACTCCGGCCCGACGACGCAGACGTCTTCCGTCAGCAGTCGCTGCGCTTCGTCGTCCTCGACGAGGCTCACACCTACAACGGCGCTCAGGGTATTGATGTATCGCTGCTGATGCGCAGGTTGCGTCAGACCTATCGTAACAACGAGTTACAATTCATCCTGACGAGCGCAACACTTGCGGAGGGAGACACTCCCGAGGCACGCTCTTCTATCGCGAGTTTCGGCTCTTCACTTACCGGTGACCCATTCGCCCCGCAGGACATCATCTTCGGCAGCACCGTCCACAGCTTCGACGAGAACTGCCGCGCCGTCGAACTCGCGGACATCCTTGAAGCCGTCCCCGACGAGGCGGCGCTGACCCGCTGGCTTGCCGCACTTGACGACTCCGGCAGTTTGCGCACAATGATCCAGGAATCCGGGCTGCCGAATGTATCTGTTGCGCTCCAAGCCACAGAGCCGCACACGATTCTCTACCGCCTCTTCCGCGACTGGCTGCCCTTGAGCAAGGTTCACCAGGCGGTCAGCGAACGCCCCAGTAGCTTCGGTCATCTCACGCAAATGCTCTGGGGTGAGGAGAGCGAACGCACCACGCTCGCCCTCGAGTGGCTGATGATCATGGCCTCCCACGCGCGTGCGCACGATGAGTCAGTGCCGCTCCTGCCCGTCAGGTTTCATTTCTTCTTCCGCGGCCTCAATGGAGCTTCCGTTTGCCTCAGTCCAGCATGCGAGGCGAAGCGCGCACACCCCGACACATTTTGGAGCTGCGTCTATCTGGAGAACCGCGCCCGCTGTGATCAGCCCTGCGAGAGTCGCCTGCTACCGCTCTCGACCTGCTTTCAGTGCGGCATGCCCGCAGTCACTGTCTGGGTCTCCGAGGACGGGACTTGGCAGCCACTCCCGCCGTCGGATAAACCCGAAGAGGCCGAGCGGCGGCTGTCACTTACTTGGGACGAATCACTTGCCGAGGCCGGCGAAGAGGAAGAGGCCGAAGCGGGCGCGAGCAACTCAGTCGAGTTGTGTCTTTCCTGCGGTCAGTTTGACGAGAGCGGGCGGTTGTTTGAGTGCTGCAAGACTGCCGCACGCATCCGCCTTCGCAACCTGACGCCGAAAGGCGGAGAGTTAAAGCAGTGCCCACGTTGCGGGACGGGCGCGCGGCCCTACCCAAGTGTGCTCCGCGATTTCCGCAGCGGCGAGGAGGCGGCGACCGCCGTGCTCGCAGAGCAAGTTATGCGGAGTCTGCCTGCTGACTCATCGGGCGCCGACGCGCTCCCCGCCAATGGTCGGCGGATGCTCGCCTTCTCCGACAGCCGCCAGCGTGCCGCCTTCTTCGCCCCCTACTTAAAGCGCACCACGGCCGAAACCGAGTACGCCAAGCCGCTTTACGATGCCCTACTCATTGAGGAGGATAATGCAAGGGGCGACCCTGCCATGCTCGAAGACGTGGCGAAGCGTTTCAGAAAAGAGGCCCTCAAGCGCAAGCTCGTCCTCATCAGGTCTTACGACCGTGAGCGCGACGTGCTGACCTACGAGATCAAGCCGACGCGGCAGCTCCGCCCCTCTGATGAGAAGAACCTACAGAGGCAGGCGTACATCTCGTTGCTACAGAACTTCTGCGCTTCGGCGCGGCAGAGGCAGAACATCCCCGGACTGGGCCTTGCATCCGCCGAGATTTTCCTGACGCCGGGGGCGCGCGAAGACCTGCCCGCCCAACTGCCGCAGGTGTTCGATGGGGGCGAAGAGGCAGGGTTCGACCTGATTCAACAACTGCTACAGCTTTTCCTCATGCGACGCGCGCTTTACATTGACGACGAAAGCATTCTCATCGAGGACATTGGTCCCGGGCCTAAAAACGCAACTTTCCACTACACATTCAACGACCGCAAAGAGCAGCGGCAACGCTACCGCTGGAACCCTTACGCCGCTGAGAAGAAAAACAGAAGAACTATCTCGTCAAGTTTCACTGCGGCGGTCGTCTCTAAGTTTTTCGGCCTCGACGCTGAGCGCGATGGCAAACAGGTTGACGGCTTGTTAGAGAAGATTTGGGAATCTTTGCGGCAGACCGTGCTGCGTCCCACCGCGTGGGGCGGTGAATACCAAGTGAAAGCCGAAGACATTGTGCTGACGACCCGAAGATGTTGGTACGTGTGCGAAGACTGTGGTCGGCTTACCGTTTTCAACGTCGCCCAGAAGTGCGTCGCCCCGGGCTGCGAGGGCCGCTTACGCGCGTGCGACCCCGGGGAGTTGGAGCGTCGCTTCGCCAACCATCATTACCGCCACAGGCTTCTCAAGGCCGAGCCGCTGGCGCTCGAAGTCGTTGAGCACACGGCGCAGATCACCAATGAACAGGGGCAGATTTACCAGGACAAGTTTCTCAAGGGCGAGATCAACGTCCTCAGCAGTTCGACCACCTTCGAGATGGGCGTGGACGTGGGACAGCTCAAGGCCGTGCTGCTGCGTAACGTGCCGCCATCGGCCAGTAACTACATTCAGCGCGCGGGCCGCGCAGGCCGCAGGCGCGACGGGGCGGCTTACGCCGTCACCTACGCACGTTCGCTCCCACACGACCAGTTTTATTACCATAACCCCGGGATGATTGTGCGCGGCAAGGTACCCGTCCCGCAGATCAACCTCGAGAACAGGCGGCTCGCGCAGAGGCATGCCAACTCCTACTTGCTGGGCCGCTTCCTCCGCAAGCTAGCGCCAAACGAGAAAGTCAAAGACGTAGCTGACTTCTTCCTCACGCCCGATGAAGGCACATCTCCCGCTGCGCGCTTCCGCGGGTTCGTCACCGAGAACAGGGGCGCGCTACTCGAGGCGTTGAGGCGCGTACTCCCGGAAGAGCTAAAAGAGATTCTCCCTGCCGATGCGTGTCTCGATGCATCAGTGGTTGGCCTCGACACGGTCTTCGAGGAGAAAGTGAGAAGGCCGCTCGCCACTTTTAATCAGCAGACATCTGAGCTTCAGGGACGTCAGGCAGAGGCGGATGCTAATGAGTTGCTGCGGATTGTTAGGGCGCGGGAGTCGCTTGACAGGCTCGTCAACCAACTCAAGCGGGAGCGCATCATCGACTTCCTTTCCAGCGCACACTGGCTGCCGAGCTACGCATTTCCGCAGGACAGTATCCGGCTGCTGGTGCGCCAGAAAGACTGGTCGAAGAAGATGCGCCTCGAACGCGACCGGGAGGTTGGTATTTCCGAGTACGCGCCCGGTGCAGAGGTCATCGCCGACGGGCGTGTCTTCAAGAGCCGCGGGGTGCTCCGGCCCGGGCAAGGATTCGACGTGCGGCAGTACAGCTACTGCCGCCACTGCCGACGCCTCGTCACCAAACACGAGAACGAGGTCATGGAACAGGTCTGCGAGTGTGGCCTCCGCTCGCAGTCGTTCAAGTACATTAAGCCCGAAGGCTTCCAGACCTTTTATTCCGATGAAGTGCCGGAGCCGAACCTCTATCGGGTCCGTCCACCCTCGAACGCCGAGCTGTTTCTAGTAAGCGGCGCGCGGCCCGAGGACTTCCGCGCGCACGAACGAGTCGAAGGCGTTACCTACGGCTACCGGAAAGACGGCAAGCTCTTCCGCGCCAACCCGGGCTATCGCTTCAAGCAGTTCCGCCTCTGCAAAAATTGCGGAGTCAGCTTTGAAGACAAGAAGACGCCGCGCCCGCATCAGACGCCGTGGGGAACGAGTTGTTCCGGCACGGTCTTCCGCACGCACTTGGCTCATGAGTTCGAGACCGACACGCTCCAACTGCGATTTGACGCAGTCGCGCTCGGCACGCCCGACGTATCGGACAGGGATTTCTGGCTCTCGTTCCAGACGGCGTTCGTCTCAGCCGCTGCCGAAGCACTACATATCCCACGCGCAGACCTCGACGCTACGTACCAGTCGCAATCGAGCACAACACTTGAAGGCGAGATGATCATCTACGACAAGGTGCCGGGCGGGGCTGGCTACGTCCGCCGCATTATCGAGAATCTTCCGCTGATACTTGGGCGCACTCTGCTGCGCACGCGCAACTGTGACAATCCGCTCTGCGACCCCAACGGAAGCTGTTACACCTGCCTGCGCAGCTACGGGAACCAGTTCTACTGGGATCGCCTGAGCCGCCGCAAGGTCTTCGAATGGCTGGAAAGCTTCGTTACCGGCACCACATCGGACGGCGCGGACGCCTGGCGAGCGAGCGGACTGTCAACCAAAGAGGGGCGAGTGGGGGAGTTGCGCGCCTACTGTGACCCACGCTGCGTCGAGTTGTTAAGTATCTGCGGCGAGCGCGGGCTTCCCCTTCCGGATGTCGGGTTTGAACTCACAGATGCGCGCGGTGTGGTTGCAGGCTACGCCGAGCTTGCATGGCCCGACAAGAAAGTCGCCCTGCTCCTCCCCGAGCAGTCCGAGCTCGCGCAGACCTTCGAGCGCGGCGGCTGGACGATCTTTTCTCTCAGCGAAGAGGATGCGCTCATTAGAACCTTAACTGACACGCGCGAGAGGTGAAAACATATGCCCACTGTCGCCATCGCGAGCGAATTCCTCACCGCCTTCGCGCGCATACCGCAGGCGCAGCAGAAGAGGGTTCGCGAGTTCACCGAAAAGTTTCAATCTAACCCGACCTCGCCGAGCATCAATTACGAGAAGATTCACGGCATGAGAGATCCGAAGGTGCGCACCGTCCGGGTCAGTCTCTCCTACCGGGCCATTGTGCTCCATCCCGAGCGGGGTGACGTATACGTACTGGTCTGGGTGGATCACCACGACGAGGCAATGGCTTGGGCGAAAGAAAAGACTTTCGAGATCAACCCGAACACGGGGGCGCTGCAAGTTGTCAGCGTCGTGGAGGCGGAGCGGGCGGTCTCCCCGGCCCCGCACGCCGAATCACATCCCGCCGGCCTCTTTGACCATGTAGAGACAGATGCTCTCCTCGCGCTAGGAGTCCCCGAAGTACTTACCCCGGCAGTGCGCGCTGTACGCGACAAGGGACACCTGAACGCACTCGCCCGCCACTTGCCGGAGGAGGCGGCGGAGGCGCTCATGTGGCTAGCAGAAGGGTTCTCGCCCGACGAGGTGCGCTCGCTCAACCTTGCGCCCGGAGAGAGGGCGGCGGTGGACACGCAGGATTTCGAGAAGGCACTGGAGAATCCGGACACGCGTCGCCGCTTCGTCACCGTTGAGTCACAGCACGATCTGGCGGCGATGCTCGACGCCCCGTTAGAGAAGTGGCGTGTCTTTCTCCACCCTAGCCAGGCGCGGCTTGTCACCCGCCACTTTAACGGACCGGCCCGTGTGCTAGGCGGGGCCGGGACGGGCAAGACGGTCGTCGCCATGCACCGTGCGCGGCATCTTGCCTCGAAGGTTTTCACCGGTGTAGGCGACCGAGTCCTCTTCATCACATTCACGGCAAATTTGGCTAAACACATTGAGCAGAACCTCAAAACGCTCTGCGGCGAAGAATTGTCGCGGATTGAGGTCAGCAACCTTCACTCATGGGCCGTTCGTTTTATGCGCCCGCACGGGTATATTTTCGATATCGCCACCGATGAAGAGACGGCCGAGTGCTGGCGGCTGGCGGCACAAATATACCCGTCTGCCGAGTGGGATTTAGGGTTTATAAGACAAGAATGGGATCGGATCGTCCAGACACACGACATAAGGACGAAAGACGATTACCTGCGCGTGTCGCGCGTCGGGCGCGGGAAGACGCTGTCACGTCCTGATAGAGCGCGGCTGTGGAAGATTTTCGAAGCGTACCGCGAAAATCTGAATGAACTGGGTAAGGCGGAGTGGCTCGACGTTATCAGAGACACGCGCCGTTTCATAGAGAAGGCGAACCCGATGCTTCCGTACCGCGCCGTGGTGGTGGATGAGGCTCAAGACCTGCACGCCGAAGAGTGGAAGCTTACCCGCCATCTTGTTCCCCCTGGTTCTAATGATCTTTTCATCGTCGGCGACGCTTACCAGCGCATCTACGACCGCAAGGCTGTGCTGAGCAAGTGCGGCGTTGACGTTCGCGGCAGGTCTGGTAAGTTGAACATAAACTACCGAACAACCGAACAGATACGCGGTTGGGCCGTGGGACTCCTACGGGACTTCTGCGGCGACGACTTAGACGCGGGCAACGACGAACAGGCCGGCTACCTCTCGCTACTAACGGGACCGCCGCCAGAAGTACGCAACTTCCAGACTAAGGAAGAGGAGGCGATCTTCATCGTCGAGTCAATCCAGCAGATGGTTAGTGAGCGCCGGCCGGAAGATATCTGCATGGTCGCGCCATCGAAGGCGGCGCTGAAAGACATATATCAAACCACGTTGAAAGCGGCCGGTGTGGAATTTACTGTACTGGAGAAGACCGATGACCGCCGCAAGCCCGGCGTGCGGCTGGCGACCATGCACAGGGTGAAGGGGCTAGAGTTCCCCTGCATGATTCTGGCAGGTGTCAACGAGGATACTTTGCCGCGCTGCGTCCCGTCCCTCGCAGACGACCCGACTGCCATAGCCGAGCACGAGGAACGCGAGCGCTCACTCCTCTTCGTCGCGGCGACGAGGGCGCGCGATAGGCTGATTATCACGTCATCAGGAACGCCTAGCACTTTTCTGTCAACTCAGGGGCGATGATTCGCTATCTCGAGGATGAATTCTTCCATGTTGGGTACATCTAGTTCTAAAAGTCCATTTGGGCATATTTATAACAAGGGGATTTTATTAAGGGCTAAAGTAGTTAGACTGACTATAACAGATATTACCACAGTAGCCTGAGCAACTCCGGTAATGGATGTTTCGATTAACTCTATTATTGACTCCGACTCGGTTTTCAAAACATTAAGTATATATCGGCCTAGTATTGCTCTATAATTCATCAGGAGGGCGATCTGATGACGCCTTGGTTTCAACCGATAATTCTATGGGCCGCGCTACCGCTCGCATTTCTGCTAGTGGCAGCTACCATTAACGCCCTGGCAACTGTTATCATGTCCTCTGAGCAGCGAATTGATCCTAAAGTATAGTTTGGGAGCAGAATTGGAGATGGACACCTGAATACGCAGTCGAGCGTGATTATTGGGGTTTAGTCTTACAATAAAAAACCCGTGCGAGTGCTGAGCACTCGCACGGGTTTTTACCTACAGACTGTATCCCATCTCAGGCTGCATTAGCCTGCTCGTCAAGCCAATCAGATATTTCGTTGTCCTGACTGCCAGTATGGTACAACGATTCTGCCAGACCTTCTGGATCGTAGATGCTCCGTCGCCCCAGCACTTCCTTCTGGTACGTAATGAACTTGAGGCAAGTCTCAAAGGAGTGGCGCGAGCGTGGGCGTCCGAACCAGCGCTTTCTTCTTTTAGTTCTAGACGAAGAGGCGGGCTTTGCCGCCGCTCCCGTTTGCCCCTCCGTCGAAGGTTGCGAAAAAGCCGATTCGACGGCGAAGAGTTGCGGCTGCGCTTCCCCGACAGACTGCGCTACGGGGATGGCAGTAGCGGCTTGAGCCGATGCCGTATTCCGTGTCAGCCACGGGTGACGCGGGAAAGAGATGCGCACGTCCTCCTTGTTGACATTTCCACGCAAAGACTCGATGAGGCCCGATTCTTCTAACTCGACCAAATAACGCACCGCAATCCTCTCCGACTCTCCGATGGATGCGGCAAGCAGCGGGAGTTTCAATTGACTCACGCCGCGAGCATTGGCTTGTTGAGCCAACACCGCGTAGCAGAGTTTAGCTTCGGTACTGAGATTCTTCAGTGCAAGTAACCCGTGCGGGACGAAGCAGCCGGCGAATTGGTGGAAAACGTTGAAGTGAGAAGATTCTTTCACGTTGGGAACTCCCTTCAAAAGTGATAAAGCTCCCTCCAAGGCGCGCTTTTCTATTTTTACCGCACGTTTGTAGCCGTTCTCGAAGGGTAGAAGATTTGGCCCTGTGATGGTTTCCTTTAATGAATCATTATCAAATTGTCTTTGAAAGAATCTTCTTTCAATTATGAATTGATTCCGGGTATCTCATCCCAACGCTCAGGCGGCTTGCGCCGTTCATACCCCCAGATGCCGTCAAGACGTTCCGTGCCGGTGGTCTTTTCCAATCCTTCTGCGACCATGCGGAAGGCTTCGATGGCGCCCGGAACAACGAGGATATGGCCGTTGGCATCACGTGGCATCTGCCACCGAAATTCATGGAGCGTTCCGAGTTCCGCCATCGCTTCTCGGAGTTGGTTATACAGTCCGCGCAAGCGAAACAAGAGGGCGACAAGTCCGCACGTAGTGAAAAAGCTGTAAGGCTCTAAGTCAAGCAACGCGTTGCGAAGACTCTGCTCGTCGGCGCAGCGCTTGATTTTTCCTGTGAGCGTCGTATGGCTGTTTTTCGCCGTGCAGAGAATCGCGGTCGGGCGCAGGTCGACGAATCCTCCGGCGCAGATATTAAAGTCCCTGTAGTCCTCAAAAGCGCATGGATTCTCGCCCTCTTCGCGTCTCTCCCTCGCATGTTCCTCATAACCCCTTTTTAAATACTGGTCAATCATGCTGAGATCATTAACCAGCGTCATATCTTTAACCAGATGTGCGAGCGGCGCGACAAAGTATCCCGTCCGAATGAAAGTTTTTCCGTCGCGCTCAAATAAGATTGGCGAGCCGAGAGATGGGATCATCCAGACTGCTTTGAGGACGCGTTTGAGCACCTGATGGATGGCTTTATCCTTTGACTTGAAAAGGCCGCTGTATCGACTGGGATTAAGCTCGGCGAGTTCCTGAGGCTCTTCCGCCGAAGCTAAAATTCGCATCTCCTTAACAATCGTGTCGAACTGCCAGTTTGCCAAATCTTCAAATGTCAGCGGCTTTGAATGTTCCATCAGGAAGCGCGCCGGATCGAAATTATTCAAGTCCACGTATGGGTCAATCGCATCCATATCAAGAGTGCGGAGGCGATGCAGCAGGATGAGGAGCGATAAGGTGTGCAACTCGCCCTGATGCTTTGCCGATCCGAGGTCTTGTAAAGCCATTGGCTCAAGTCCGCTCAATTGCATTTGCAAGAGTGGGGGCTGGTTGATGAGATCGAAGACCTGTCGTGAGTTATCGCCCTCAGTATAGTAACAGCGGTTATCCGGGAACCAAGGGGATAAGGGATCATCACCGAAGAGTCCGACGGTTGCCACAATCTGGCCCAACTCACTGGCCGAGGCGACACGCATCACGCGATACAGGGCATCCGCGTTGGAGACGGAGAAGAAACCATTCTCACCGCTCCGAATCGAATAGGTGGGAAGCAGAGTCTCTCCCTTCTCGAAAGTTACGGGGCCACTTGGCTGCGCGTCCAAAAGAATCGTTTGCGGACGGTAGATACTGATAAACTGTCTGACTTGAACCTGACTCCCAACCTCTTCTTCGCCTTTTTTGACTCCCAGCGTTTGCATCTTCTTCGCGCCGGGGAATAAGTCCTGAGGCTCATCCCAAAGCTTCTCTGTAATCTGCTTATGCAGAGGGATTTTCTGCCTAATCCGCACTTCGTCAATCCCGATTGCCGCCGCAGTAATCAGCACCTTAATCCCGATTAAAGAAAATTTCCGGGCAAACTCTTCGGCCTCCTCTTGCTTGATGACGAGTTTGTCATCCTGGGCGCTGTGAGAGAACCCCAGGCGGAATGTCTTTACCAATCTTCCGTTACTCGAATCCTCGTCGTACATCCCCCCGATAGCTGTTGTATGAGCCAGCAGAACCAGATCGGATAGAGATGTTTGTATCTCGTTGAGGTCATCGCTTAAGGTCTGGCGGAAAGCGCTCACGAGTTCCTTTAATTTGTCGTCCGTCAAGCCTTCAATATAAGGCGAGGCTTCTTTTAAATAATCGAAATGATAAGCAACCAGGCTTGGAATCGGAATACCTATTACGACTGAACGAAAGCGCGAAGATCGGCGGTCAGGAGGGAGTTTCCCCCTGTAATGCTTGAGGAAGGTGCTCATCGGACGTGCTTCCGAAATCGCTTGCATGAGGCGATCATAGTCGTTGCCTTTGTTCCCCAGAGTCGACAGAAAATTCCGCACAAACTCAGGTCGCTTAGCGACAGGCTGTTTCCGAAGATTTTCTAAACCGGGGAGCGCAGTTAACTGGAAGCGCTCCAGGCCAACAAAGATACCGCTATGAGTTAAATAATTTGGGCCTTGCTTTCTGGGCAGTTGAGACTCTCCATGACGCGACTGAACGAACCGGAACAATCGTGCGGTAAAGGCCGCTATATCTTCCCTGCCGACGCCCGTCGTCATTAAGATCGGGACATCATCAGCCTTTGGACTCTGTATGCTCATCATCTCTTCGTACATGGAGAGCATCTGTAAAAGAGCCGTACCGCCAACCGCGCCGGTTCCTCCGATAAAGACATGCGTGTCGCGATACCGCTCCTCGCTGCGGGCGGCATGCAGCAGCTTCGTCACTAATCTTTGTTTCTTGTACCCCATAGCGCGAGTTCTCCTGCCCTCTTAGCCTGCTCCTGGGAGCAGCAGGTCTTTATGCCGGACTGGCGTGGCCCCAATCTGCTCAATTGTTATTCAACCAGAAAATTAATGCGAGTCCAGACAGACTTGTTCACACAATGGTGGCTTGTCGAGCAGCTATGCTTGCATCACGCCGCTTACAATTGAAGCCCGATATTCAAGTTGGTTTGTGATGCACGTTTATTTAGCGCAGCGTGAGACTAACGTAAGCTCGATTATATAACATGTGCGCACAGCAGTATAGTTTTTTGAATGAAGCCCCTGATGGAGGCAGCCGCTGCTCGCCGCCAACGAACGCCGGAAACTAAATATGTAATCGCATTTATCGAGCATGATACAGTAGAATGTCAAAAGAGCGACTCAATTCTGCGTAATAACTCTTTATCTATTGAGGCTCACAGGTGCTACTCTCTGAAATGAAAATTCCAGAGGTATCAGCAGAAGATTGTCGGCTCACTTCTGCAGGGTTTCCGATTTGTTAATGCTGAGAGGTCGATGTTTATTCTAATGAACCGGGTGCGCTTTCTATGAATAATGATGAGATTCTGACAGAGGCAGAACTTGCGATATTAAAGCTACTGCAAACAGGGCCGCTCGAAATGGAAGCTTTAGCCGGGAGCGCGGGGCTTGACCCGTCTCATGTGATGGCTGCGGCGCTTGGGTTGCAACAACGCGGGCTGCTGAGCCTCTCCGAATCCGAACGCCAAGAGATAATCCCTGAGCAAGGCGCGGCTGACTTAATCTCAAAAGGATTGCCTGAGCGTCGGGCAGCGGAAATGTTAAATCAGGCGGGCGGCGAAATGCCTCTGGAAAACTTCATGGACTGGGCTGGAGAGCATGGGATTGCTATTCATGAAGTACTGCGCTGGGGGCAAACTCGCGGCTGGCTGCAAAAGATTCGGATTGAGAATTCTGCTAAAGAAGACAAAAAATTTAAAGTGATCTTGACTGATGATGGGCGCTCTGCGCTTGAGGCTACGCAGGATGATGAACGCGCCCTGCAACTCTCTCAGGGTAATCGCATTTTCCTCGATCAACTAGCCGACTCAAACATCAACCCGGATAATGCCCGTAAGCTGCTGGCTAATCGTGAGGGTGTCGCCCGAATTAAGAAACGCACGCAGCGGATTCTCACAATCACTGCTAGTGGAATCGCATTGTTGGATTCCGGGGTAAAAGTTAAGACCGAGCAAAACATTCTGTCTTCGGATGATATACATTCTGGGCGTTGGCGCGAAATCTCATTGCGCAAATATGATATCGCTCTGCCAGCGGGCGTCGTGTTCCCTGCTAAGATTCATCCCCTCAGAAAAATCATGGAAGAAACCCGTCATGCGTTTCTTGAGATGGGATTTACAGAGGTTGCTTCGCCAATGGTCGAGTCGGCCTTCTGGAACTTCGATGCTCTGTACCAACCGCAGGATCATCCGGCGCGCGATATGCAGGACACTTTTTACATGGCTGAGCCGGAGCGGCTTGGACTGCCCGCAGATGCCATTGTCGATCGTGTCAGTCAGACACATGAAAACGGATGGGAGACGGGTTCACAGGGATGGGGATACCATTGGAATCCGGAGCAAGCGCGCAGGGCTGTGCTGCGCACACACACGACTGCCGCTACGATTCGTGCGCTCGCTCATCACCCTGAGCCTCCGCTGAAAGTCTTCTGTGTGGGATGGACTTTTCGGAATGAAACTATCAGTTACAAGCACCTGCCGGTGTTTCATCAGGTCGATGGAGTCGTCATAGACAAAGACGCCAATCTCTCAACGCTACTCGGCACGTTGGGCGAGTTTTATCGCAAGATGGGTTTTGATAAAGTTAAATTCAAGCCCGCCTTTTACCCGTATACGGAGCCGAGCGCCGATGTAGTGGTTTACATGGAATCCCGTAAAAGATGGATAGAGATGGGCGGCTCCGGCATCTTCAGGCCCGAAGTGACCCAACCGCTTGGGTGTCGCTATCCTGTCTTAGCCTGGGGTCTGGGCATTGAACGACTGGCAATGCTGCGCCTGGGCTTCGACGATATTCGGGAGCTTTATCGCTGCTCATTAGACCAGATGGAGGAGGTTCCGCTATGCCGATAGTGAATATTGATATTGCATGGCTGAACCAGCTTTTGGGACGCGAGTTTCCAACGGAAGTTTTGAATGAAGCTCTGGAACAGATGGGCTGCGATGTCGAGGATGTCGTCGAAATAACAAATTATAGATGCCCTGGCTGTCAGAGCGTCGTGAAAGGTTCGCTGGGAGTCCGGGAGGTCAAAACCTGCCCGTTTTGTGGCTATGAATCAGAGACCCCGTTTGAAGAAGTTGATAAGCAGGAAGTGATCCGCCTCGACCTGCTCGCAGCCCGCCCAGACCTCTTCGACGTGGGAGGACTGGCACGCGCCCTTAGAGGTTTTCTGGGTTTGGCCGAAGGGCTTCCGGATTACAGGCTTGAGCCTGGACAATTGACGATTTATGTAGACCCATTGCTCTCTCAGCCGGGCAGTTACCGCCCCTTCATTCATTGCGCGACGATGATAGTGCCGCCGCTCACGCCCTCTGCCCTGGTAGCAATCATGGAGTTGCAGGAGAACCTGCACTGGGGAGTTGGGAGAAATCGTAAGCTTGCCTCGATAGGCGTTTATGATGTCGACACCTTGAGCGGTGATATTTATTATCGCACGATCGACCCTGACGGCGAGAGATTTACGCCGCTCGGCATGCCGGGCGAGAAAATGACCGGTCGGGAAATTCTGGAGAAACATCCCAAAGGGAAAGATTATGCGCACCTGCTCGCGAGCGATAGCAGATACCCTGTGCTCGTTGACGAAAAAGGACAGGTTCTCTCAATGCCGCCGATCATCAACAGTGACGAAACAAAGTTGAAGGTCGGCAGCACCCGGTTATTTATAGATGTCACAGGCATCAGCAAAGCTGCGGTCGTCAAATCGCTGGACACACTGGTCTGTTCTTTAATAGAGCTTGGCGGTCAGGCCCAATCCGTCACAATCAAATCCGCCGCGGAAGAAATCGTCACACCTGACCTTTCCCCCCGCGAGACGGAAGTTGACTTATCTTCTGCGAGGGGCTGGCTCGGCATCCCGTTCACAGCCGAAAGCCTGGTCGCCAGCTTGAAGAAAATGCGACTCGATGTCGAGCCATTGGGAAGTGAGAGGGAGAACTTCCGCGTCCGCTATCCGGCCTTTAGAACTGACATTCGCCACAAGGTTGATCTGCTGGAAGATTTGGCGATTGGTTACGGCTATCTCAACATCGAGCCTTACTTAGTACCGACGATGACAGTCGGACAGGCGAGAAACGAAGAGCTTCTCTCCCAGAATGTAAGAAGCACGCTGCTCGGACTCGGATACACGGAAGTGATGAGCCTACCGCTCACGACAGAAGAAGAGCACTTTCTACGGTTTCGCAAACAGGTGCCGGAGCATTACCCTCGCGTGGCGAATCCCAAGCTCGTTGCGCTAAAGGTAGTTCGTTCGCACTTAATGACAGGGCTATTACAGGCGCTCTATGAGAACCGAAAGCGCCCTATGCCCCTCAAGCTTTTTGAGATTGATAACGTCGTCCTGCTGGAATCGAGTGCGGAAACCGGGATTAGGGAAGAACGCCGCGTCGGAGTCGTCGTAATGGGGTCTGAAGCTGGCTATGCTGCGGTACGTAGCGTGCTGGATGCGGTGCTGCGCGAAATGGGCCAGGAGGGGACATACAGCATCAATGATGACCCGACATTCATTCCGGGGAGAGGCGCTTCGGTGGTCACCAGCGATGGCCTTCAAGGCTATCTAGGCGAGCTTCACCCGGAGGTCATTACGGCAGAAGCGATCCGAAAACTTGGCTTTGCCCAGGAACTGGATTATCCGATAGCCATTGGTGAACTGACAGTCTGGAGAGTCTTGTAGCGGCAGGACAGCCAGCAGGACAACAAGGCGAGAGCTACTGACCGTCTTCAACTCCAATTCACTAACACGGAATTAATCCAGGGAAGGAGATGATTCTGTTTCTATCTCATCGAGAAGTCTGAGCGCAAGTATAGCTGGGCAGATCAAGGATTGAGCGGCGTCCGCTGGCGGGGCAGCCGCTTTTGCTTTTTGAGAAACTGGGCTGTTCAAGGTAATGTCCGGTGTGATGAGCGCGACGAATATGTTCGTTAGTCCACAGGGCTTCCGCTACTTCCTACAGGAAAGGATTGCTGGCGGCGGCGGTGGCGAAGTGTATGCTGCCGTCAATCAGGCCGGGCAGAGGCTGGCGCTCAAATTCATCAAGCCCAATCCTCATAATCGCGGGGCGGGAATCAGCACCTGGATTAACGAATGCAACACTTCTTTGCAATGCCAGAACCATCCTCATGTCGTGCAGGTCTATGAATATTTTCAGACGGCTCAGGGACATTTAGTAATCGTGATGGAGTTGGCAAACTGCTCTCTCGGCGATTTAGTCAAACGCGGCTACCGCTTTGACGTGAAGGCGATCTGTTCGGTCGGGATGCAGGTCACTCAGGCATTGAGTTACATACACTCTCTCACCTCGCCCATTATTCACCGCGACGTGACCCCCAAAAACATCCTCGTCTTTCCCAACTGGATTTACAAGCTCTCAGATTTCGGAATTTCAAAGAGCAATGTCACGCACGAAGAGATGGCGCGCACCTTCATAGGCTATTCTTCATACATCCCGCCGGAGCTTTTGCGGCGTGGCTATTCAAGGCAGCAAGCAGATTTGTACCAACTCGGAGTAGTTCTGCTCACGCTCATGCTCGGTCGCTCGCCTATTGACGAGAGCCTGCCGCAGCAACAAATATATGACCAAATCCTGGCGGGTGTGCCGCGCCAAAGGGCCGATTTGTTGATTGCATCGGGCAGCAGCTTTGGAGAACTGGCGAAGGTCGTTTCAATTATGCTCCGCCGCCACGACGAATACAGGTATGCTTCGGCCACAGAGGTCTACAACGAATTAGCGAGAGTCTCAATTCTTTCCTGACTATGATTTCCGTCGCCGAAGCCATCCGCATCGTTCAGCAACAGACAGAGCCGCTGCTCGCAGAGACGGTGGCGCTCGAAGAAGCGCTTGGGCGCGTGTTGGCCCAAGACGTGATTGCGGATTCAGACTTGCCTCCCTTTGACCGCGCGCAGATGGACGGCTATGCGTTGCTGGCCTCCGACACGCTGAGCGCGCCCGTTCGCCTTCGCGTCGTCGGCGAAGCGGCGGCGGGACGCGGTTGGCACAAGAAGCTCAAGCCGGGCGAGGCCGTGCGGATTATGACAGGCGCGCCCGTGCCCGACGGCGCTGACAGCGTGCAGAAGGTAGAGGTGACGCGCGAGTCTGCGGACAAAGGCACAGTGTTGATTGCGGAAGCCGCGCGCCCCGGACAGTTTATCGTCAAGCGCGCGAGCGAAGTAAGAGCGGGCGCAGGTGTGCTGCGCGCGGGCGAGACGATTAATGCGGCCATGTTGGCGGCGCTCGCTTCGTTTGGCTACGCGCGTGTAAAGGTCGGAGCGAGGCCGCGCGTCGCCGTGCTGGCAACCGGAACGGAACTCGTGCCCGTAGGCGAGCAACCCGGCCCTGACCAGATTCGTGATTCCAACAGTTTTTCGCTCGGCGCTTACGCGGAGTTGGCAGGCGCAAAGGTTGAGCGTCTGCCGCTGGCGGGCGATGACCCTTTGGTTTTGCAGCGCGAGATAAAGGCTGCGGCTGAGCGCTCGGATGCGTTGATTCTATCGGGCGGCGTTTCGATGGGCGTTTACGATTTCACGAAGACTGCGCTTCATTCGCTCGGCGCGGAAATCTTTTTCGAGCGCATCAGTTTGCGCCCCGGCAAGCCGACCGTCTTCGCGCGCCTGGGCCGCACGCTCATCTTCGGCTTGCCCGGCAATCCCGTCTCCGTCTCCGTCACCTTCAACTTGTTTGCCCGCACGGCACTGCGCGCGATGCAAGGCTGCACGGAATCGGCGCTCATCGAAGAATGGGCGGTGCTGGCGCGCAACGCGAAGGGTTCAACCGAGCGCGCCAGCTATCTTCCCGCCAGCTTACAGACAGACGAAGCCGGACAACTACTGGCAGAGCCTTTGAAGTGGGGCGGCTCGTCGGATTTCGTCGCCTTCGCACGCGCTACGGCTCTCATCATCGTGCCCGCTGGCGTGGCAGAATTAGCAGCCGGAGCGAGAGTCAGATTCGTGCGCCTGCCGTAAAACAGCCAAACGAAGTCGAGCAGAGAGCATGAAGTCAAAACACAAAGACACAAGTCTTAAAGAACAAAGTGTAGTGACCGAGCGCTATTAAACGGGGCATGGATATTGTCAAAGCAGCAAATCAAACCCAGCGTCGAAAGTGACCAACTCCGGCAAGCGCAAAGCTCGCAATCTTCCCCGTCCCGCACGCGCCAACTCATCATCAACAGCTTTATAATTTTCCTCATCGCCTTCGGCATTCGTCTACTTGCCTTGCAGGATAACCGTCACGAAGCGCTCAAAGTGCAGACGGCTGTGACGGAAGGCTACAGGCACACTGGGCGTTTGCTGCGCGAAGGCGGCATCAGTTCTTTCCTGAGTTCTTCTTCGCCGCTCGCCGACCCGAATCACCTGGGCCATCCTCCCGGCTACTCTATCTTGATGGCAACGGTTTCCGGTTTTACGAGCGACACGGATGCTGCTGTGCAGTTAATTCAAATCACGGCGGACGCGCTGGCAGCAGTCTTAATCTTCCTGATAGCGTGCGCGCTCTTTTCAACATCCATTGCGAGCATCGCCGGATTGCTCGTCGCCTTCGCCCCGCAGTTCACCTACAACTCGACTCTGCTTTTGCCGGATACGCTGGCCGTCGTGCCGCTCCTGTTGTCGGTTTATTGTCTTGCGCAAGCTGCACGTCACACGCGTCTGGCCCTATTCATCGCGGCGGGCGCGCTCGTCGGAGTTTCCTGCTGGCTCAGAGCCAACGCGATGATGCTTGCGCCCTTCATGGCGCTGGCATTGGCGTTACTGTTTGAGCGCGGTAGAAGAGTTCGTTATGCACTCTTGCTGATTGGCGGGATGCTGCTCGTCGTCGCGCCGCTTACTATTCGCAACTACATCGTCTACGACCATTTTATCCCTGTCTCTCTAGGCGCGGGACAAACCTTGCTCGAAGGCATTGCCGACTACGATCAAGCCGGAAGATTCGGCATTCCTGCGACCGACATGGGAATCATGAAGATGGAAGCCGAAGCTTACGGGCGCGCCGATTACTACGGAACTCTCTTTAATCCGGACGGCATCAAGCGCGAGCGGCTGCGACTCAAACAAGGTTTCGGCGTCATCAGCTCGCACCCCTTCTGGTTCGCTGGCGTCATGGCGCGCCGCGCCGCCGGAATGCTGCGGCTCGAACGAGTCAAGACAATTTCCCAAAGCCCTCCGGTGACACATTCACTGCTCATCACAGACGAAACTGCGCCCGCCTGGTCTGCTTCACCCACTGACCTGTTGATTAACGGCACTATCAACTCGACGCGGGCGGAAATCTCCCTCACTCCCGACGTGCAAATGCTGAGCATCAAAGGCGACGATTCCAAATACGAGAGTCAGTTCAGCACGGCTTTCATCAACGTTCAGCAGAACACGGATTACCTCCTGCGTTTGCCTGTCAGGATTGAGCAGGGGCGCTTGACCATCAACGTCGCTGGCACAAACGGCAGCACGCCGCGTGCTTCGGCCATCGTCGAAATACAGGACTGGAAGACGCCCGCCGAACAGCCCCTTCAGATGATACAGATTCCTTTCAGTAGTCGCAGCGACGAACAGGTGAGAATCGCTTTCGCCAACGGCGGGCCGCGCCCCTCTGTACAAATCGGGCAACCCCAACTCTACGCGCTTGGGCCAACCACCCATCTCTGGACGCGTTATCCGCGCACGCTCATCAACGTCGTCCAAAAACTTTTCATCACAGCCGTGATGCTGCCCTTCGCCCTCTTCGGGTTGTTTTTGCTCGTTAGAAGGCGACACTATCAAACTCTTGTGCTCTTGCTGGTCGTGCCCGCTTATTACCTCTGCTTTCAATCAGCGCTCCATACGGAATACCGCTACGTGCTGGCGATTCATTATTTTCTCTTCGTGCTCGTCGCGCTCGCTTTGCACACAATTGGGAAAGCTCTCTGGGAAAACTTGCGGAAGCTTTCAATTGCGCGTCGCTTGTTTCATCGTCCTAGTGCTTCTGCCGCTTGAATTAGTGTGCCGAAGGTGGGCATACGTGAGAAAACAATTTCACGCAAAGGCGCAAAGGTAAAGAAAAACCAAAGGCGCAAAGAAGAGGCTCAACCCTTTGCGCCTTCTGTTTTTTACTTCTTTGCGCCTTTGCGTGAAATTCTTCGACACGCTTCCACGTATTTCAAGTTAGTTTTAGACATTGCTTTCTGCCGCCTTCATTCTGCATACTCGCTGCAAGCCAACATGAAACGACTCTCGCACATAGACGACGAAGGCCGCGTGGCGATGGTTGACACAAGCGCAAAGCCTGTGACTGCGCGGCGGGCGATTGCTTCGGCGCGCGTCTTGATGTCAACGGAAACAGTGCGGGCTATCCGTGCGGGGCAAACGCCGAAGGGCGACCCGCTTGAGACTGCGCGGCTGGCGGGCATCATGGCCGCCAAGCGCACAGCCGAATTGATTCCGCTCTGTCATCCGCTCGCGCTCACGCACATAGACGTGCGTGCAAAACTGTCGGAGGCGGGCGTCCTTTTAGAGGCCGAGGTCGCAACCGAAGGCCAGACCGGCGTCGAGATGGAAGCCCTGACCGCCGTCTCCGTAGCGGCGCTGACCGTCTACGACATGTGCAAAGCCGTAGACAAAGCGATAACGATAACGGACGTGCGATTGGAAATGAAGACGGGCGGCAAGTCAGGTGATTACGTCAGGCAGGAGAAGACAGAGTTGAAGGCGTAGATTTCAGGAACATGGCCGTCGCGGTGTGCGTTTAACTTTTCGTCTCTTCCCTTTGACCTTTGACCTTTTGCCTTTGGCCTTTTTCTCGTACAATACGGCTGAGGCCAACTTGAAAAACTGTCGCCAGCAGGAAGCGGAGATTTTGAGATGAACATTAATATTTCCAGAGACGCGCGCCCGCAGGTGCGTACGCTGATGCTCGCCGCCGCCATCACTTTCGTCCTGTGGTTGATTCCCTTTGCAGACGTTCTGACCTACCCGTTTCGCCTCTTCGTCACTTTCATACACGAAGGCGGGCACGCCATCGCCGCGCTCTTGACGGGCAACTCCGTTTCGAGTTTGAGCGTGGCATCGGACGGCTCTGGCTTAACCTATTCGACCGGGAGCGGCTTTCTTTCAAGAATCTTTATCTCCAGCGCAGGCTATCTCGGCGCGACCGCCTTCGGCGCGTTGCTGCTCGTCCTGATTCGGCGCACAGTTGCCGCGCGTGCTGTGCTCATTGGTTCAGCCGCCATCATCGGAGGGCTAACGCTGATATTTGGATTGTTCAAGCCGCTGTTCTCCGGCACTTGGGGTAGCCTGGCGGGTGTTCCCTTCACGGTGGTCGCCGGAATATTTCTTTCGCTCGGACTGCTGGCCGTAGCTAAATATAGTAGCCCGCGCGTGGCGACATTCTTCGTTAGCTTTCTCGCCGTGCAGTGTG
Organism: Pyrinomonadaceae bacterium; assembly: GCA_036387475.1. Lineage (GTDB taxonomy): Bacteria > Acidobacteriota > Blastocatellia > Pyrinomonadales > Pyrinomonadaceae > DASVTR01. The sequence goes on from DASVTR010000018.1 coordinate 89,944, forward strand.
TGCTAAACGCCCTGCTTGACCTCAAGACGCTCTTTTTCCTTTCGTCGCCGTTCACACTCGGCGAGGTGCATTCCGACGCCGGAAACATGGCAGCGTACACGGGCGTTCCAGCCATCTTCTGGACGATGGCGTGGGCTGGAATAGCCTTCGTCATTCTCTCGCTGGCGCTGCGCGCTTACGCCGTCAGCCGCGAAAAGTCTGCCGAGCAGCAAGACCTGCCGTTTGAAGAGCCTCTGGAAGTCTAAAAATTTTGAGCGCAAGCTTCGATGCACAAAGGCCGTCGGACGAAGGTATGGCACTGGCCGCCCCTCCCGGCGGCCTTCCTGTTTCTCCCATCACTGAAGACGCGCTCACGCTGGCCGCTCTGCCCGTCGGCGCGCGGCTCATCCTGCGCTGCCGTAAAGACTGGCGCGGCGCGACCGTCAGTGCCGTCACGCCCGAAGCAATCACCCTTTCAATCAACGCACCGTCTGGTCGCACCTACCGCTTAAAGCGTCCGCCCGACGCTCTTCTCATTTTCGACGGCATGATTCCCGTGCTCGGCGAAGGAAACTGGCGCGCAGGTTTTGCCAGATACGACTCGCGCTGGTGACAGCTAGCCCGAATTACGCAGAAAAGTTAAAGAAATTAAAGTGAGTTCTTCCTGCGAGCCTGAGCGGGCGATCTTAACTCTCACCTGCGCTTCGTCTTCTCAGTAAATCGCGGTATCATGTGTGGTTCGCTGCCCCCGCAGATTCTCTTCTGTGCGCAGGTAGACGACTATTTACAGCATGATTGAAGAAGCCATCGAAGTGCGCGGAGCGCGCGTTAATAACCTCAAGAACATCTCTTTCTCCATTCCCGTAGGGCAACTGACGGTCGTTACGGGCGTCAGCGGGTCGGGCAAATCGTCTTTGGCCTTTGACACGGTTTACGCAGAGGGACAGCGCCGTTATGTCGAATCGCTCTCGGCCTACGCGCGGCAATTCCTTGAGCGTATGGATAAGCCGGATGTTGACGAAGTGCGCGGGATTGCCCCGGCAATCGCCATTCGCCAGAAAAATTCGACGCGCAATCCGCGCTCGACCGTCGGGACGCAAACGGAAATCCACGATTACCTGCGGCTGCTCTACGCGCGCGTCGGCATAACCTATTGCCGCGTCTGCGGGCGCGAAGTTTATCGGGATTCACCCGAATCTTCTGCGCAGGAAACGCTCGACGCTCTGGCGGAAGAAACGCGCTTCTACGTCCTCTTTCCCGCCGCTGCCGGACTCAACGTCGAAAACGGCGGCAACGGCACGGCGAAGAAAAAGACTGCGAGCCGTAGCAAAAGTGAACCCAAGCGGCAGGTGACGAGTCGGCAGATGGTGACGGCCCACGTGATGAGCCTCATGCAGCGCGGTTTTACGCGGCTCTATAGCGAAGGGCAAATCATCGATCTCTCTTCGCCCGACGATTACCAGCGCCCCGATTTCGAGAACGTCTTCGTGCTGATTGATCGTCTAGTGGCTCGCGCTGAAGTGCGCGAGCGGCTGGTGGATTCGCTCGAAACCTGCTTTCAAGAAGGACACGGCTCGGCAATCATCGAGACGGCTGAGGCAGAACCCCGGCGGCTGCGTTTCTCAGAGCGTTTTGAATGCAAGTTTGACGGCACGATTTACGCGCAGCCTGAGCCGCGCCTCTTCAGCTTCAACAATCCCTTCGGCGCGTGCCCGACCTGTCAGGGCTTTGGCAACATCATCGGCCTTGATTTGGATTTGGTGATTCCGAACCCCGCGCTCTCTTTAAACGAAGGTGCGATTGAACCCTGGACGAAGCCGCAACACGATTGGGCCAGAACCGAACTGCGCCGTTTCTGCAAGCAGGAACGCATCTCCATGGACACGCCCTATCAGGAATTGTCGCGCGCAGAGCAACGCGTCATCGTCGAAGGCAAGAACGGATGGGATGGTGTGCGCGGCTTCTTCAACTGGCTGGAGACGAAGAAATACAAGCTGCACGTCCGCGTCTTTCTCTCAAAGTATCGCGGCTACACTTTGTGTCCCGATTGCAACGGCGGGCGGCTCAGGCAGGAGGCGCGCGACGTGCGCGTCGGAGGCCGCACGCTGCCGGACATCTGCATGCTCTCGATTAAGGACGCCGCCGCTTTCTTCGACGCTCTGGAACTTTCCACGGAGCAGGCGGCCATCGCTGAGCGAGTGCTGCATGAGATTCGTCGTCGCCTGCGTTTTATGGTTGACGTGGGGCTTGACTACCTGACGCTCGACCGCCTGGCCTCTACGCTTTCGGGCGGCGAAGCACAGCGCATACAGTTGGCGACCAATCTGGGTTCGTCGCTCGTCGGCGCGCTTTACGTTTTGGACGAACCCAGCATCGGTCTGCACCCGCGCGATAGCTCGCGTCTCATCAAGCTGCTGCACAATTTGCGTGACATAGGCAATACCGTACTCGTCGTCGAACACGACCCCGAGATGATGCGCGCGGCTGACCACATTCTGGACATCGGCCCGGCGGCTGGCGAACTCGGCGGGCAGGTGATTTACGAAGGCGACTTCCAGAGCTTGCTGTCGGATAAATTTTCGCTGACGGCGCGTTACCTGCGCGGCGAAGTCGAGATTAAAGAGCCGAAGCAGCGCCGCACGCCGCAGAAAAAACGTCTCAGCGTGCGCAATGCCGCAGAACATAATCTGAAAAGCATAGACGTTGACATCCCCCTCAACATGCTCGTCTGCGTGACGGGCGTTTCGGGCAGCGGCAAGTCAACGCTGATTCACGATTGCATCTACGCGGGCCTGAAAAAGCAGCGCGGCGATTGGCAGGGACACGTCGGCGCGTTTCATAAGCTCGAAGGCGGGCAATACATCGACGACGTGATTCTCGTTGACCAATCGCCGATTGGCCGCACGCCGCGCTCGAATCCCGTCACCTACATCAAAGTCTACGACGCTATCCGCGAGGCTTTCTCCCTGACGCGAGAGGCGCAATCGCGCGGCTTCGACCCTTCGTTCTTCTCCTTCAACGTGCCCGGCGGGCGCTGCGAAGTCTGTCAGGGCGACGGCACTGTGACGGTCGAGATGCAGTTCCTGGCGGACGTTGAATTGGTCTGCGAAGAATGCAAAGGCACTCGCTTTAAGCCGCAGATTTTAGACGTGCGCTATCGCGGCAAGAATATCAACGACGTGCTCAGCATGACCGTGCGCGAGGCTTTGACCTTCTTCCGCGAAGTGCAGAAGATTACGAATCGGCTGCGCGTGCTCGATGATGTCGGACTCGGCTATCTGCGTTTGGGCCAATCTGCAACGACGCTTTCGGGCGGCGAAGCACAGCGCGTTAAGCTCGCTGCGCATCTCTCGAAACGCACCGGCGCTAAAACCCTCTACATCTTCGACGAGCCGACTACGGGTCTGCACTTCGACGACATCAACAAGCTGCTCGCAGCCTTTCGCGCGCTCATCGAAGCGGGCGGTAGCCTCCTTGTCATCGAACACAACCTAGACGTGATTAAAACCGCCGACTATGTTATTGACCTCGGCCCGGAAGGCGGAGACATGGGCGGAGAAATCGTCGCCACCGGCACGCCCGAAGAGATTATCCGCGCAAAAAATTCACACACGGGGCGCTATCTACACGAGCACCTCGCACGCGCCAACGGACGCGCGGCCTGAAACAGTCTTCCGAACAAAAGATTCTCACCCGAAGAGGACGCAGCGGAGCGCAGAGGGGAAACTATAAAAAATAAGGTGAGTCGCGTTACTTCAAATCTGCTCTTTACCGGCAACCGGCATCCACGGTAATGATTCGGCCTGCATCAATACCACGGGTATTGACTAAATAGTCCTTAGCGCGGTCAGCGCGCGCTTGCGCCTGCCCCGGTCGGCCAAAGCGGTCTGCATAAGAAATAACATAGCCTTGCGCGCCGGGGTCTCGTTGTAAGGCAATCGCAAAATTATCGAGGCGCGCTGTTTCACTCTCAAGGTCGCTTCTCCCGCTTAAGGAGTCGAACAGAGAAGACTGCGGGGCGGCACGAAAGGAAATACTTGAGCAGCTATCAACTCGCACGCACGACGACGGAATCCCTCCTACCTCAACACTCGCGGTGACGGTCTGACCTCCGAGTCCGCTGGTATCCACAGTTATGGAGGGCGTTCCCTGACCGGCAGTGATATAACCAGCAGAAATACTCCAATTATAAGTTAGCATTTCACGCGGGTCAGCGCCGTTGACGGAAGCAGTAAATGTTAACGGCGTCCCCGGAATAAAGGCCTCAGGGCACGAAACATCTATTGTGGGACATCGCGTTTGACCTGTCAGATTAGCGAAGGGGGTAACTCCATTACTACTATCTTGTGGAGTAACTCCTTCAACCGGACTCGCGGCCTTGCCTTTTTTAGTTGCCGTTTGATGACTACTGTGATTGAGGGATTTGCGCGGCTGACAGGGTACTGTACTACTGGAGTCTACAATTGGTGGAGTAGCGCCAAACGGCACAATCCAAAACTGAATGAGTTGGCGGGCAGTATCATCGACTCTGATTGTGCTCCCGGCTTTGCTTGGAGTTAGGACTTTAGGACGCTGTTTGGCCTTCGTCGCCGGATTTTTCGACACGGGTTTGGGCGGACTCTTCGCTGCTGGCCGCTTTTTCGGTGGGGCTGCGGATGATTCGCCCGACCCGCTCTGGGCTGAAATACTGCGGCCCGTGCCCGGCAGCAAAGGGTTGACCAATAGCATCAATGCGGCGACTGCCAGCACGACGTAGCGTGCGCACGCATTTGATAGAACATTGTCTCTCTCCATCGCTGACCTCACGCCCGGCTTCAATTTGCTACTTTGACGATTCGCCTATCTCCTTCACACAACGAAAACTCGTGTTACTGTAATCTGTTTCTTCATTCGCACGCCAGCCTCTGCGGTATGTCGTCGTCGCCTGATTACGGTTGCTCAGGTATGCGCCGCCGCGTATGACTTTCAAATTATCGGAGACTTTAATCGGCAGAGTTCCTCCCGGATAAGGAATCAGCTTGCTGTCCGTCCACTCCCAGGCATTGCCCACCATATCAAATGCGCCGAACGGCGACGCGCCCCTGTATGCGCCTACGTCGGCCATGCCGCTGCTCGCGCCGTCGGCGTTGGCTAATCCTGCGCGCCACTCGTTGCCCCAAGGATAACGTCGCCCGTCTTTGCCTCGCGCGGCGAACTCCCATTCATCTTCGGTCGGCAGACGCTTTCCGCTCCAACGGGCAAAGGCGCGAGCGTCTTCCCACGTCACGCCCGTAACAGGCTTGAGAGCTGCGCCCGCCGGATAAGTCTTGTTTATCCACGTCGGCGGTGGCTGCCAGCCGGTTGCCCAAACGAACTTCGCATACTCTTCATTGGTCACTTCATGCGTGTCTATGAAGAAAGGGTTGATTGTCGCCTGATATGCGGGCCGCTCGTACTCGTCGCCGTCGTTGCGGCCAATTGTGAACGTCCCGCCGGGCACATAGACCATACCTGGAGGCGGCGTCGGCTCGCTCGTGGTCTTACCTGTTGGCCCAACGGCTGGCTTGTTATTCGCCGTCACGCCCGCGTTGGATGACTCAATTTCTCCCTGCCTATTGAGCAACAAAGGGATGGCGATAGCAGCGCCGACAACCAGCAGGATGATAAGAGCAATCATTATTCCGCGTTTGCTGCTGCTCTTCGGCGTGATGGCTGATTCATCAATGGTTGGGGTTGGAGTACTACTCGGCGCTGGCGTGTGAGCGACCGAGAGCGTCTTGACGTTGGCAGGTGGCTCAGGCGAGGCGTTGGAGGGCTGCTGTGTCGATTGTATCGACGGCGCAGGCACGGTGTGCGGCATCTCCGCCGCTTGCGCCTCACGCCGACGGCGTTCTGCGGCTTCGGCCTCGCGTCTTTGTTGCTGCTCGATGGCGCGTTGCCGCGTTTCCGCTTCGCGTGCGCGCGCTTCCTCCGCCAATCGTCGTTTCTCAGCCTCAACTTTCGCCAATCGTAGTTTCTCAGCCTCGGCTTGACGGCGCTCCTCTTCGGCGCGGCGTTGTTGGGCTTCCTGTTCTTCCCGCTCTGCCGCTTGCAGTTCACGTCCGAGCATGGATGCGTCCGCCTGTCGTGCTGCGGGGTCTTTGGCGAGAGCGCGTATCACGACCGCCGAGAGCGCTGCGGAGACGTGTAGTTCGGCGGGAAACGGCGGCGGCGAATCGAAGAGATGCTTACTGATGACGCCTGTGCGCGTCTCGCCGACGAAGGGCGGCGCGCCCGCGAGCATTTCATAGCAGAGCGCGCCGAGGCTATACACATCCGAGCGCGCGTCCAGATCGTCGCCCCGACATTGTTCGGGCGACATGTAATAGATCGTGCCGGGCTGAAAGCCTTTCTGCGTCAGCGTCCCGCCGCCCGCCGGATCGCGCAGCTTGGCAATGCCGAAATCAACCACCTTGACGGTCTCGCGCTCGCGTCCCTCTTCCTCATCCGGCGGAAGCACGATGACGTTATCCGGCTTGATGTCGCGATGCACAATGTCGTTGCGGTGCGCCGTGCCGATTCCGGCGCAGATGGCTCGCATCAGTGTCACCGCGCGTTGCGGCTCAAGCCGTCGCTCGCGCTTTAGCACATCGCGCAGAGATTCGCCCCTGAGCAATTCCATCACGATAAAGGCGGGCGCGTCATCACCGCGCGCTTCACCATAATCGTAAATCACTACGACGTTCGGATGACGCAAACGCGCGGCGGCCCGCGCTTCGCGCCGAAAGCGTGCGACCGCCTCCGGTTCGGCGACAAACTCGCTGCGCAGGATTTTGACAGCCACTTCATCGCCCACTAATACCCGCTCGGCGCGATACACGACGCCCATGCCGCCTTTGCCGAGTTGCTCTATCAACTGGTATCTGCCATCGAGCGTGTGGCCGATCAGCGGATCAACTTTCAACGTTTCGGCCAACGCCGAGGGCGTATCGTCCGCCGCCGAGAGCGCGCCGATTGAGAAACCGCAACTATCACAAAACCGCGCGCCGTCTCTGATTGATTGCTGGCATCGCGGACAGTTCATAAATTATTCACCTTTCTGCTCTCCCGCTGGCATGGAGGCTATCTCGAATCGTGCGGTTAGAAGCTCTTAACAATGTACGAAAAAGAACTTCGCATGAGGCGCAGCAACCGAGCCGAGGCATTCTAACGAAGACGAGCGCGCGTGCGCCAGAGAATTATTAGCGCATCAAGCGATGCGCCTTCGATTATGGTCGCAGCTTGAGGCGGTAGAGTTTGTATTTCCCCAGAACTTCTCCGGCGTCGCGTTCATACCAGCGATCCAGGTTAGTCAGGTTGGGTTCGCCTTCGGCGTGTGTGACGACGTAGGAGAGAGTTGGTCGAGCGGCGCGCTCTCGGTTGAACGCGGCGACGTAGTTGCTGTAGCGCTCGACTTCCGCCTCGACTTCATCTACGGTGATGGGTCGCGCGTTGACGGTCAGACGGTCTGTGAGGCGTCCCCAGCCGAAGAGCGCTATTTGTATGACGACGTTTTCATGAAGCGTCTGGCGCAGCCAGTTGCCGTCAGCGCCGACGTAGTAGAGCAGTTGATAGAGCCGCTCTTTATTCTCTTCCCATGTCACACCGGCGAAGATGTGCTGATGTCTGGCCCAGAGGACGGCCTGCGGCGCAGTCGTCGGCAAACTATCTGCGTGTATGAAGTTGGTCGAAAGCACGGTTTGAACTTCGCCAGTGCTCGCGCCTTGTGCCGCGCGCGATAGCTCGGCCAGCCGCTTATCAACGAGAATCGCTTCATCTCTTGACACATTTTGTTCTTCGACAGGCTCGCTGGTAATTTTGGCTTCAAACGCTCCCCAACCGAAGGCCGCGAGCGCGATGAAGACCAAAATGCGGTTAGAGGTTTTCAGCGACTCGCGCGTTCGACCGCGCCAGAGCAGCGCGAGGGCTAACACGACCGCAACAAGCGCTATGTAGTTAACGATGAACACTTCGTAATGAATCGGCTGCAAAGAGCGCCCGGTGATGACCTGCTGGTTAAAGACCAGCAGCGGCACAAGCGCCAGTGAGATTGTGAACAAGACGGCGCGCTCTTTCCATTTCAGGAGTCCGCGCCGGATGGCCCAGGCGATGATTAAGCAAACGGCGAGGCCGATGAGCGTCGGCGGACGAAAGAGGTCTGGGGCGCGCGAAGCTGTCAGCAATTGAACGTCGTCCATCGTCTTTGCGCGCTTCGAGAGCAGGTAGAAATATGGCGCAAGCGAAACGAGGGCCAATGAGCCTGTGACGACGAACGCTTTAATATCGCGCCGGTACTCGTCGGGACGCGCCAGCAACCAGAGCAAGGCCAAGGAGCAAAGCCACGCGGCTGCGCTCGTCCAAAGATAAAAATATGAGTAGACCAGCAGAGCAAAGCTCGCACCTGCGCCAATCGCTGCAAAGAGCGCAGCGCGCATGTTCGCCGCCGTCAGAGAGCGCCACACGAGCGCACACATGACGAAGAAGATCGGAAAAGGCAGGGCTGGCACATAACGACGTAGAAACGGCAGATACGGATAAGCTGCGCCGTCGTGCAACAGGTAGCCGATAGCTCCCTGCGCGCAGGCGAGAGTGCCGAGGCAGAGCACTACGAGTGTTGCGGTCGCCGCGAAGCGTTCGTCGTTTGTTACGGCAGCGATTAACCAGAAGAGAGCCAGCGCAGCTCCTATGCCGCCGATGCAGGAGGCCAGAATCATCGCCCATGAGGCAGACAGACCCGTCGCGCGTGCGACGAGCGCGAGCGCGTAGGGTGGAACAAACTGTATGGAGAAGAGTGATTCAGGTTGAGGCTCTCCGGGCTTATCATCGCGCCCGGTGTAAGGATCGTTGCGACGCGGGCGTCCCTGTATTAAGGCATTCAAGTAGGCGGCGTAGGCCGCTTCGTCCAGATCGTTATAAGCGTAAGAGCCGTTCCAGTCAGCGCCGCGCAAACGCCAAAGATTGAATTGCGGATAAAGCGCCAGCAACAGCATTGCCAGCGCGGCCAGGATGCAGAGTTGTCGGCGTAGTGAGATAAGTCTTTTCGGCAAGTGAATCGGTCGCTCGTCTGGCCGACAGGCGCGGCGCGAGATGCGTAATCAAAAGAGCGCGCACAATCCTAGCGGCTCGCGCCCGCCTTGTAAACCGCTCCTCACTCGGCTTACAAATAGGCTGAAAGAAAGGAAACGAATTCGATGAGTCTTAAGGAACGTATTATTTCTGATCTCACCGCCGCGATGAAATCGAGAGACGCGGCGCGCACTTCCGTCTTGCGGATGATGAAAGCGTCTGTCATGAATCGTGAAATCGAAAAGGGCAGCGCGCTCTCAGAAGATGAATTGACGAAGGCGCTGCAATCGCTCGTCAAGCAGCGGCGCGACTCTATCGAGCAGTATGAGAAGGCCGGACGACAGGAATTGGCCGAGAAGGAACGCACGGAAATCGAAGTCATCGAAGCTTATCTGCCGCAGGCCGCCACCCGCGAGGAGATAGAAAGCGCCGTTGACGAGGCCATCGCTGAAACTAATGCCACCTCGATGCGCGAGATGGGCGCGGTGATGAAAGCGGCGCAAGCGCGCCTCGCCGGACGCAGCGCAGACGGGCGCATTGTCAGCGAGATTGTCAAAGCAAGGCTCAGCGAAAAGCAAGGCTGAAGTAATTTAATCATTGATTCATTGATTCAATGAGCCGATGATTAAATGAATAAATTTCTTTGGAGCTTTTTATCTTGAAGTTCAACGAGAAGGAGAAGGCGAAGATGAAAACAAGATTATTCTGTTGTTTATTCATTAGCTTACTCGCAGTCGTAGCGCTCGACTTGACTGTGAATAGCCAGACGCGGCGAGGCCGCAAGCCGCAGCGTGGCACAGTCTGTTTTGACCCGACCGTGCCGTGCAAGACGACGGCTAATTTCGAAGCTTACGATTTGCCGTTTCGTATTCCTGCTAACGCCGTCATCTGGGAATCCGAGCCGTTCTACGCCGTTATCCTCACGAGCGTAAGATTCAAAGATGAGGATTGCTACACCAAGTTTATCCCCGAAGCACAGCGCCTCGAAGCGCAGTCGCTCTTTCCCAATCGCAAAGTTTTCGCCTCAAGATGCGCAGATGCCGGGAGTATCTATTATTCCAATACCGGCCCAAACACAAATTTCATGGCCGTCTACGGCGGGCGCACGCAGGCCGAGGCCGCGCGCATGCTCTCGACCGTCAGAGCCACCGGCAAATTCCCCGGCGCGAATATTCGCCGCATGTTCATCGGCTTTAACGGAACATAACGAGCAACGATGAACGATGAACGCGGAACGATGAAGTGAGGAACAGGCATCCGCTTTTACTTCATCGTTCATCGTTGCGGCGTTCATCGTTTCTTTTTTCCCGCCGTCTCGGTTATACTTCCGACTGCTCGCCTGGCCTGAACCATTCAGTTGGCGCGGCGCGTCCGAGAGCCAGTATAGATGGCTGCCGCTTTTGAACGACGCACTGCGGGATGCTTCTCGTAAATCAAGAAAGGCGACGCGAAGGATTTGAGGGTTCGTGCTCATTGGGCTTCCGACCCTGATTTTGAATTTTAAGTGAAAGCCGCCCGGACTATCTTGCCCTGCGGTCATCATCAATAACGACACGGCACGCTTCTTCGGCTCTGTTTACTTGTTGCGAGCCTCAGACTATCGGCGTGCATCTTCGGAGCGGGTTTGCAAGCACACCTCTTTTTCAAAGAGTGTGCTCCCTGCCCTTTATCTTTGGTGATTGTCAAAGGCATTAACCCCGGACGGCGATTCTGGGGATTTTCGTTTGAAAAGGTCGAACCACCCGCGCGCACCGAACGTGTGTGCTTCGCTTGAAGACTACTCTTCGGCGCGCGACCCGCATCTGAACGCTTCAAGACAGAAGCGCTCAGTCACAACCTACAGGCTGGCGCGCACAGCCAGCCATCTCGCTTTACATCCATCCAGTGGGTCTTCGCGACTCGCTACACGTGTGCGTCGCGCGCGCCTCGCCTCTCGTGGGCTTGCAGGCCGCGTGCTTTCGCCACTCCACACTTTTTACGCCACGGCTTTCCGCTCAGTTGAAAAACTCGTAAGCGAGCGCCCGACCGTGCGCCTCTTGTGGGCGCAAGCGTCAGGTATCGCTGCTCTTTCATCAACTTCGTCGGGGCCGTCGCCGGAGACATTTGAGGAAACATGTCGAAAGAATTAATCGTCAGCGTCAATGGACGCGAGAAAAAAATCGCCATCATCGAAAACGAGCAGGTCTCGGAATTTTACATCGAGCGCGGCGAAGAGAATCAGGGCATCGTCGGCAATCTCTACAAGGGGCGCGTGATGCGCGTCCTTCCCGGCATGCAGTCGGCCTTCGTTGACATTGGCCTTGAGCGCGACGCCTTCCTCTACGTCTCAGACTTCTTTGACGAAGAGGAAGAGTTTGAGCGCATCGTGATAGACAAGTCGAAGAAGGGCGACCCGGCTGAGGCTGAGCGCGCCGCACACGAGCGCATCGAGCAGGCGCGCGTCGAACGCGAGCAGCGCATTGAAGCCTCGCAGGAACGCGCCGAGCCGCTGCTGGATGCCGAGCCGTATGAAGAAGCCGCCAGCGAGATGGGTGCGGCTGTACTCGACGAAGACGAAGAGACGGAGACGGAAGAAACAGAATTGCCGCAGGTGGCTGCGCGCGTGCCGGATGAGGAGCAAGCTATTGAGAGCGGCGGCAAGCGGCGCGGCAGGCGCGGGCGGCGGCGCGGCAAAGGCGCAGAGACAGAGACGGACGCCGAGGGCGCAGAGATTGAAGAGAGGGTGCGGCCCGCTCTCGAAGTCTCAGAGGCAGAGACGCCGTTTGTCTCCGGGCAGGCTTCTTTCGAGCGCGTCGTGGATGAAGACGAGCGTGCAGCCGAAAACGGCGAGATGCTCAAGGACGCGATGCTGCAAGAGCGTCTCTTAGATCAGATTCACGCCATCGAGTTTGACATGGAAGACGTGCCGACCGCCGAAGTCGGTTCCCTGCTTTCATCCGGCGCTGCTACTTCGGACTCTTCATTTCAACGCGTGGACGATAGCGACGAAGAGGCTACTGGGCCAGCACCGGAAACAGCCTATGTGCAGGAGACGGTCGCCGCACACGTCGGCGCGTTTATTGACGAGATCAACGAAGAGACTGTCGGCACACAATCCCAATCCTTTGAGCGTGTCAGCGATGACGAACAAGCAGCGGAGGACGCCGTAGCAGCGTCTCCTGCCGCAACAAAGTCTACGAAGCGCGCCTCGAAGCAGTCTGCCAGCAAGAAGAAAGCCGCTGGCACGACGACGAAGGCGAAAGCCGCGTCTAAAGCCGCTGCTGCCGCAACAGAAGCCGAAGCGCCGAAGCGAATGAGCCGCAAGGCAGCTTCCACGACGAAGAGCACGACAAAGAAATCTACTGCCAGTAAAAAGAGTGCGGCGAAGAAGAGTAGCAGCAAGCGCTCTTCTCGAACCTCGTCCGGCGACGAGGGCGAGACGGATATGGCCGTGCTCGAAGGAGAAGCGGCGCGTGCCGAGAGGGCCGATCTGGTCGCCGCCGAAGCCGCCAACGGAGAGCACTTTGAAGCGGACACGAATGATGAGACCTTCGCGGATGCCGAAGCCAGCCTGAAGGGGTCGCGCTCGCGCGGCGAGATGGCGACCAGGCGCGGAGGCCGCCGTCGCCGTCGTCCGAGCAGCAATCGTCCGCAGGACACAGCGAACGGCGAGGACGACCGCTCCAACGGAAAGGACGACGAAGCGTTGGCAATTGAGGTTGCCGAAACGCCGATTGCCAGACCGCCTGCCCCAACATCTCCGCCCAAACCCGTTGCTGCTCCACCTTCACGCGACCGCTCGCCGCGCCGCGAGAGGCCGGAGCCGCGCGAGCGCGGTGGCGGTCGCGAAGGTGGCGGACGCGAAGAGAGAGCGCCCAACGGTCGCGGCCCACGCGGTAGTAGCGCAGGCCCCGGCCCGCGTCACGGTCGTCATCAACCGACCATCACAGACCTCTTGCGTGAGGGACAGGAAATCCTTGTCCAGATTGCTAAAGAGCCGATTGCCAAGAAGGGCGCACGCATTACTTCACACATCGCGCTGCCGGGCCGCTTTCTCGTTTATATGCCGACGGTCGAGCACGTAGGCGTTTCCCGCAAGATCGAGTCGGACAGCGAGCGCGTGCGGCTGCGCAAGCTGATTCAGGCGATTCGCGCCGAAGAAGACGTGCCTTCGGGCGGCTTCATCGTGCGCACAGCGGGCGTCGGCATCAGCGAAGAAGATTTGAGGGACGACGCGCGCTATCTGGTGCGGACGTGGCTGGACATTCGCCGCGATGCGGAGAAGACGAAAGCGCCGTCGTTGGCCCATCGTGACCTTGACCTCGTGCAGCGCATCCTGCGCGATCAACTGTCGGACGATTTTACGGCGATTCGCGTCGATTCCGAAGAGGAATACCTGCGCATCGTCGAGTTCATCAATCGCATTCAACCGCGCATGGTCAAGCGCGTCAAGCTCTACACGCGCGAGACGCCGATTCTCGAAGCCTACGGCGTGCAGGCAGAGATTGATAAAGCCATCAAGCCGCGCGTCTGGCTGAGGAGCGGCGGCTACCTCGTTATCAATCAAACCGAAGCGCTCGTCGCCATTGATGTCAACACTGGCAAGTTTGTCGGTCGCGGCGGCACGCGCCTTGAAGACACGATTACGCGGACAAACCTAGAAGCCGTTGATGAGATTGTCCGACAGATACGCTTGCGCGACCTCGGCGGCATCATCGTCCTCGATTTGATTGATATGGAAGACCGCCGGAATCGCAACCGCGTCATGCAGGCTCTACAGGAAGCGCTCGCGCATGACAAATCGCCGACGAAGGTGCTCTCCTTCAACGATTTCGGCCTTGTGATTATGACTCGCAAACGCGTCAAGCAATCGCTCGAACGCACAATCTGCTCGCCCTGCCCCTATTGCACGGGCGCAGGACTCGTCAAATCGCCGCAAACGGTCTGCTATGAAATTCTGGAGGAAGCACGCCGTCTTGCAAGAGGTATGAACGGCGACGGCGTTAAGCAAACCACCTTGCGCATTAACCCGGAAGTCGCACGCACACTGCGCGGGCCTGAGCGCGACGTGCTAACGGAGATTGAAGATTATCTGGGAGCCGTTGACATCACCAGCGACCCGCAGATACATCAAGAGCAGTTCGACTTTGCTTTCATCTAAAAGCAGCGGTCAGAGATTAGAGGTCAGAGGTCAGTCATTAGCTTTTACTAACCTCCGGCCTCTGACCTCCAGCCTCTTCTCCTCATCATGGGTAAGCTCGGCAAACTCTGGAAGACAGTGTTGGCGGCGGGCGCGGGCGCTGGTGTGCTGGCTGCCTTGAACGCCAGTATTCGCCGTAGCGCCAGCGAACCCGAAGACACTACCTTCGGAGGCTTAGCGCAGAGCTTTGAATGGCGGCACGGTGACATTTTCTACAAAATGGCCGGAGCGGAAAATTCCGGCGCACCGCTTCTTTTCGTACATGGCATCGGGGCTGGAGTTTCCAGCTTTATGTGGCGGCGCAACTTCGACGCGTTGGCCCAAGACTTTCAAGTTTACGCCCTAGACCTGCTCGGCTTCGGCCTTTCCGACAAGCCCGCCTTCGCCTCTTATTCCGCAGACCTCTACGTTGAGTTGCTGGCGGATTTTATACGCGATTGCATAGGCCGCCCGGCGCACCTCGTCGCCAGTTCGCTCGGCGCAGCCTACAGCGTGCGCTTGGCCGACGAGCATCCAGAATTAGTCCGTGACCTTCTGCTTATCTCCCCGACGGGCGTTAACAACCTGAACGCGCGGCCCGGCATGACCGGCGCTGCCTTCTACGGATTGCTGGAATCACCCGTGCTCGGTGAATCCTTCTATAACGTGATGGCGAGCGAGCGTAGCATACGCGACTACGCGCGCAAGCAACTCTTTTATGATCCGTCGCGGGTTACAGAGCGTCTCGTCAGCCACTACTATGCGGCCAGCCACCAGCCCGGCGCGCAACACGCCATCGCAGCCTTTCTCTCCGGCTATCTCAACACTGACATCCGCCTGCCCTTCGAACGTCTACGGCAACGCATCGCGCTCGTCTGGGGCAAGCAAGACGAGACGAACAAACTCGAACAGGCCGCAGAGCTTTTACATCTCAACCCGCAGGCACGCCTCTTCATCTTCGATCAGTGCCGCATGATGCCGCAGGAAGAGCAGCCCGAAAAATTCAACGCCCTCGCACGCGAAATGCTGCGGACTGACAATGCCGACAAAGCTTAAAATGCCAGCCCAACTTAAAATTGAGCCTCGTCGTCATCGTTCGCCTGAGCGCTGAACAACTTCAACCCGCGCGCACGCGTCTCGGCCAGCTTTTCCAAAAACTCATCGCGCGTTATGAGCCTTGCTCCGAGCGCCAGCATGTGCGGCGTCATCATCTGTATGTCCATCCAATCGAGGCCGCGCGATTGCAGATGCTCGATTAAAAAGAGCAGCGCCAGCTTTGAAGCGTTGGGACGCGTGTAGAACATGCTCTCGCCGCCAAACGCGCCGTCCACTTCGACGCCGTAGATGCCGCCAACGAGTTCGTCATTCTCCCAAGCTTCGATACTGTGCGCGTAGCCCAGCCGGTTCAATTCGTAATAAGCATGGATGATTTGCGGCGTAATCCAAGTCCCTGTCTCTCCGGGTCTTGCGACTCGTGCGCAGGCGCGTATCACCAATGGGAAAGCCTGATTGATAGTGAAGCGTAAAGTGCTGCGATTCTTCGCATGACGCAGGCTGCGCGAGACGTGCAGGTCTTTGAATTCGAGAATCGCACGCTCTGCCGGACAGAACCACGGCAGTGGCAACCCCTCAATCGGCCACGGAAAGATGCCGCGCCTGTAAGCCCGCAGCAGATTCTCCGTCGAGAGCGAGCCGCCGAGCGCAACGACGCCCTCAGGCGACGCACCGCGCGGGTCTGGAAAATTGATATAGGGCGTAGTTTTTCTGAACCACATCGGAAACCAATTTTCACGCCAAGACGCAAAGATGCAAAGAAGAAATCAAATGTTTTCTTTGCATCTTCGCGCCTTTGCGTGAGACTTCCTGTTTTAATCGCTACGAGACGTGATCGTCTGGAAAGCTCAATGCGATCTCTCCGTCTCGCTCGTCAACCAGCACCTCACCGCCCTTTTCTTCGCTTCCGAAGAGGAGCTTTTCCGCCAGCGGTTGTTTAATCTTCGTCTGAATAAGGCGCGCCATCGGACGCGCGCCGTAGAGGCGGTCGAAGCCGTTTTTGGCGAGCCATGCGCGTGCCGGTTCGGTGAGCTTAACGGTAACGTTCTTCTCCGCCAGTTGCGCGTTGACTTCCCGTATGAACTTATCAACGACGCGCTCCGTTATCTCGAAGCTCAACGGATTAAAGGCCACCCACGCGTCCAGCCGATTGCGAAACTCAGGACTGAACGTGCGCTCGATAGCGCCGCGCGCGTTGCCTTTATTGCCTTCGCCCTGTTGAAAGCCGATGCCCTTCCCGCTCATCTCGCGCGCGCCCGCATTTGTCGTCATAATCAGAATGACGTTGCGAAAGTCTGCCTTCTTGCCGTTGTTGTCCGTCAGCGTCGCGTGATCCATCACCTGCAACAGAATATTGAAGAGGTTCGGATGCGCCTTTTCGATCTCGTCAAGAACGAGCACGGCATACGGCGTCTTCGTCACGGCGTCCGTCAGCAAGCCTCCCTGATCGAACCCGACGTAGCCAGGCGGCGCGCCGATCAGGCGCGAGACCGTGTGCGACTCTGCATACTCGCTCATGTCGAAGCGCAAGAATTCGACGCCGAGGGCGACGGCCAGTTGCTTCGCCAGTTCGGTCTTGCCCACGCCGGTCGGCCCTGAGAAGAGAAACGAGCCGACGGGTTTGTCCGGTTGGCCCAATCCCGAACGTGAAAGCTTGATGGCGTTAACAATCTGTGCAATCGCTTCGTCCTGCCCGAAGATAACGGCGCGCAATTCTGTTTCGAGTTTCTGAAGCCGATTCCTTTCGGAACTGGCAACAGTCTTCGGCGGAATCTTCGCCATCCGCGCGACGACCAACTCGACTTCGTGCGGTGTAATCTTTTCGGGCCGCTCTTCTGCCGGCAGCAACTTCATCGCTGCTCCCGCTTCGTCCAGAACGTCAATCGCCTTGTCGGGTAAAAAACGGTCGTTGATGTGTTTGGCGGCAAGCTCCGCTGCGGCGCGTATCGCTTCGTCCGTGTAATGGACGCCATGATGCTCTTCGTAGTAACTCTTCAGTCCGTCGAGGATTTCAATGGTTTCGGCAACGGTCGGCTCACCGATTTCAATTTTCTGAAAGCGTCGGGCCAGCGCGCGGTCGCGCTCGAAAGCAGCCTTGTACTCGCTATAAGTCGTCGAGCCGATGCAGCGCAATTCGCCGGATGCGAGCGCGGGCTTGATAATATTCGAGGCATCCATAGAGCCGCCTGACACAGCGCCCGCCCCGACAATCGTGTGTATCTCGTCAATGAAGAGAATGACGCCGGGCATCTTCTTCAAGGCATTAATGACGCCCTTGAGACGCTGCTCAAACTCGCCCCGATACTTCGTCCCGGCAAGGAGCGCTCCCATATCGAGCGCGTAAACTTCGGCGTCGCGCAAGACTTCCGGGACATTGCCCTGATGAATCTTGAGCGCAAGGCCCTCGGCAATCGCCGTTTTACCGACGCCCGGCTCGCCTACGTAGAGCGGATTATTTTTGCGGCGGCGGCAGAGAATCTGAATCGTGCGCAAGAGTTCGGGGCTGCGACCGATGAGCGGGTCGATATGCCCTGCGGCGGCACGCTCAACCAGATTAACCGTGAAAGCCTTCAGCGGGTCACGATTAGCCTGCGCGCCCTGCGCGTCATCCTCCGCCTCGCTCGCGTCGGTCAAAGGCGCATCGCCATCGTCCGTGATTTTCGAGATGCCGTGAGAGATATAATTGAGCACGTCGAGCCGCGTGATGCCTTGCTTTTTGAGCAGGTAGACGGCGTGCGACTGTTCGGCCTGAAAGAGCGCGGCCAGGATATTGCCCCCGTCGGTCTCCTTTTGCCCGGAAGCTTCAGCCTGCATCAACGCGTATTCGAGCACGCGCTGAAACGCGATTGTCTGCTCAGGAATACGGCCCAGGCTTCGTTTGACACGCTCCAGATTCTCGTCCAAAAACTTTTCGAGTTCGCGCTTGAGCGTTTCCGTATCGCCGCCGCAATGTTGAATTACACGGCTGGCGGTAGCGTCCTGCAAGAGCGCGTACAGCAGATGCTCCAGCGTGACGTATTCGTGCCGCCGCCGAATGGCTTCGTTGACGGCGGCGCTCAATGTAATCTGTAATTCTCTGGTAATCATTTACTACATGCCTGTCGCTATTAATGAACGCGACTTCTTGAAAATTTAAGCACTAACAATCCATTAAGATTCGGTCGGCGGCTTTCCGTTACGGCCTTCTCTGATAATGTCAATCAAGGCGTCGAGCCGCTGGCCGGTATGCGCTTGAGATTCAGCCAATTCCCTCTGGGCCTCAGCAAGCAAAGCGAATCTCTCTTCATTTTTTACCTGCATGTCGACGAGAATACCTATTTTGTCATCCATCTCGCGTATCCGACGGCGTTCTCGTAGTCCTGAGCTAACCATTAATCTGGCGATTCGCTCCAAGCGGTCTAAACGCTGTTCCGGTGTCATCATTTTGGCGTGCCCTTCTTTTGAGTTTTTAACTCAAGCTTATTGATGAAACTCCCGCTCGTTTAGTTTTCTTCCAATGTGCAGAGCAGCGGAAACTCGCGCGCGCGCGCAAGGCTCTCGACCTGCGCCACTTTCGTCTCGGCGATTTCGTAGGTATAAACGCCCGCGACGCCGACGCCCTGCACGTGTACCTGCAACATGATGTGCACGGCCTCCGTCTCCTCGTGCTGAAAGACAGTTTGCAGGACGAAGACGACAAACTCCATCGTCGTGTAGTCGTCATTGTGAATCAACACCTTGTAGAGCGGCGGCTTCTTAAGCCGCGTCTCGCTCTCTGTGACGACCGCTTCGTCGTGTTCAAAATCCTGTCTCGGCATAGGGGTTCGCCTCTCACAAAGATTCTGCTACGCCGCGCTTGAAGATACAAGTTTAGCGATGAAGGTTTAACAGCGTGTGAGAAAGAAAATCCGCCCGGTGTGGTCTGTGAGGCCCAAATTTTTTACGGCATCGAAGGCCAGCATTTCACCAAAGCCCGCCTGCTTTAATTCGCGCTCAATCTCTTTCTGCTCGTAGCATCTTTCGAGGATAGTCGTGTCGGCGCGTTGCCACATTCGCCCGCGCTGTCGAAACATTGTGATGTCGTAGCGACCGAGTTTACGCTCCGTGTCGTACTCACCTCTCAGCACGCATACTTCGCTTTCTTCGACGACGGCGAAATAGTCGCGCCAGTGGGCCAGAAAGCCGCGCTCGACATTCATGTCAAAGAAAAACCAGCCCGCCGGAGCAAGCGCGCGCCGTGTTTGACGAAAGACCGCCCCTAATTCTTCGAGGCTCAGGAAATGGTTAAGACTATCGAAAGTTGAGACAACTGCGTCGAACGAGTCTGGAAGATGAAAGCGTCGCGCGTCCGCTTGGACAAATTCGGCGGCGGGCGCGTTGCGCCGCGCGAAGTCTAGCATCTTCGGCGAGCTATCGACGCCCGTCACATTGTAGCCTCGTGTGGTCAGGGCGGAGGCTAATTGGCCTGTGCCGCAGCAGAGGTCTAAGAGCCGCGCTCTGTCAGGAAGGCGCGGTAACAAGACCTGCTCAATTGCGCTTAACATCTGTTCGGGAATATCGCGGCTCCAGTACTTGTTAAAGAACCAGGCGAAGGCATCGTAGCCGGAATCCAACTCATCTGTCGGCATCATTTCAGCGCTCATCGCCCTCGTTTCCCTCAAAAGCTTTCGAGACGCCTTGGGACTTCGACAGTCAGAAAATCGCGTGCCATCTCCGTTTCAGGGAAAACGGCGCGGGCCTCTGCCAGCAAGTCGTCAGGCTCAACATCATTGCCGGGAGCATAACGCTGGCTGAAATGTGTGATGATTAACTTGCGCACGCGCGCTGCGGCTGCGACGCGCGCCGCCATGCGCGCCGTCGAGTGCTGACCGCGACGAGCCAACGCTTCATCCTGCTCTACGTAAGTCGCCTCGTGAATCAGCAAATCGGCGTCGCGTGCGAGTTCGATGGCATTCTCGCTGAAGATGGTGTCCGTGCAGTAAACGATTTTTCGTCCCTCTTCCGTCGGGCCGCAGAGTTCAGCGCCGTTGACGGTGCGTCCATCCGCGAGCGTGACCTGCTCGCCGCGCTTGAGCCTGCCGTAGAGCGGCCCTGCGGGGATGCCGAGCGCCGTCGCACGTTCGACATCGAAACGCCCCGGCCTGTCCTTCTCCGTCACGCGAAAGCCGAAAGCCGGAATGCGATGCTTCAAGGGCAGACAACTGACCACCAGTTCTTCATCTTCGTAGATCATCCCCGGCTCGATGGTATGGACTTCGAGCGGATAAGAAAAGCCCGTGTGCGTGTAACGCACAGAGGCGCGCACGTAATCTTCCAAGCCCTCCGGGCCGTAGACATCAATCCGCGTGGGATGCCCTGCAAGGCCGCACGTCGCCAGCAGGCCCATCAGACCGAAGACGTGATCGCCGTGCATGTGTGTGATGAAGATGCGGCTGATCTGGCTGATCTTCGGTGCGCTGCGGAGCAATTGATGCTGCGTTGCCTCGCCGCAATCGAAGAGCCAGACCTCCGCCCGCTGCGGCAGACGCAGCGCAACGCTCGAAACATTACGCGAGCGGGTCGGCACGGCTGAACTTGTTCCTAAAAATGTAACTTCCACAGGTTGTAGTTTAACTTTTCTCGCCCCAGATAACGACTCACGCTATTGGACAACCAAGGTTACGAACAACTCAACTCTTTGCGCCTTCTGCCTTTCATTACTTGCGCCTTTGCGAGAAAGGCAGTTTCACGCAAAGGCTCAAAAAAGGAAAAACTCAAGGCGCAAAGGCGTTTTCATTCTCGCTTAGAAATCTTCAACGAAGCCTGCTGACGTAAGGGTTGTCCTTAATCCAGAAGCGCCAAGGCTTATCTTTATACTCTTCCGCATAGTCAATGGCGATGCGAGCGCCGCTCATAATCAAGCGCGGCGAGAGCTTCTTTTCAGCCGCTTCAATCCAGACACGCTCGCCCAGCAAGTCTTCA
Organism: Pyrinomonadaceae bacterium; assembly: GCA_036387475.1. Lineage (GTDB taxonomy): Bacteria > Acidobacteriota > Blastocatellia > Pyrinomonadales > Pyrinomonadaceae > DASVTR01. The sequence continues at coordinate 111,137 of DASVTR010000018.1, forward strand.
TTGTTAAAGGAGCGATCAAGCCCAAGCGCCTGACATAGTTTGCCGGGGCCGCTTGTTAAATCCCTATCACGCTTTACGGGTCGCCGCTCGCGCATCCTTTCGATGCCTTCCAGCGGCTCAAGCGCGCGCAGCAAGACGGCGTGCGGAATATTTTCCCTGTGCGTGACGACGTTGAATTGATAATACATGCCGTAGATGAAATAAACATAAGCCCTGCCGCCCGCAGCAAACATCGCCTCCGTGCGCGGAGTTCGGCGATTGCCGTAGGAGTGCGCGGCCTTGTCTTCCGGCCCCATGTAGCTTTCGGTTTCGACGATATAGCCTGAGACGCGTGCGCCGTCCGCCGCCCGAACAACAAGGCGGCAGCCGAGCAGTTGACGAGCCACGAGCAACGTGTTGCTGCGCGTATAAAATTCTCGCGGGAGTTTGGCGACCATTAGGAGAGAGGCTTATTCAAACTGCTTTCTGAAATCGTCGAACTGTTGTCGCAACTCCGCCACTTCATTGCGCAGAGTCAAAACTTCCGCTTCGAGGCGAGCGATTTTTTCATTCTCCGCCAGCACTTCACGGCGCGCAGGTTCAGGACGCGGCGCTGCTTCCTGCGCTTCGACTTCAATTGGCCCGGAGAGCAAATGCGCGTAGCGCGACTCTTTTCTTCCGGGCTGGCGCGGAAGGCGTGCGACCAACGGTTGCAGTTCATGACGGATTAACTCTTCGAGCGTCGCTTCGACTTCCGATAATTCCGTAAACTCGTAAAGACGATTGGTGCGCCCGCGAAGCTCGCCGACGGTCTGCGGCCCTCTGAGCATCAGGACGCACATCAGGGCCACCTGCTGCGGCGTCAGATGCAGCACTTCCGGCACGACGTGTTTGTACTTCGGCACGCGGCTCTCGCTGCCGTAGAAGATATAGGCCAAATTCTTCTCGCGCAGGCTTTCCAGCGCGCGGACGACCGTTTTCTCATCATAAGCGACGACAGGGTCGCGATTGGAAATCTGATTGCAGGCGTGCGTGAGCGCGTTCAACGTCAACGGGTAATACTCAGGCGTCGTCATCTGCTTCTCAATCAACGAGCCGAGCACGCGCACTTCCACATCATTCAACAGAAACTCTTCAGCCATAGCGTCCTTCGTGAAACTGTTATCAGTTAAGTTTTAGCACTCTACAATAATCAGGAGAGATTTTGAAACGTGAGGAAACCGAGGCGTGCGTTCAGCGTGGTTGAGTAAGTGCAGGTGGGGACGGGCAAACAAGCATAATCCACGAAGGCATACGAGACAGCACTTGTTTAGAGGGCTAACTCTGAGTGCTGTCTCGCGTGGCTTCGTGGATCGTTCTTTTGTTCTTTACTAACCTTTGATTTATTCGCTCTTAAAATCCGAACCGCTCGCGCTGCGCTTGTCGAATTGCTGCATGAAGGTAGGGAGCAGCGGTTCTTTGCGAAAGCCCATCCCCTTTGTGATGGCCCAGCGTTGCAGCCAGGAGATGCCGACCGGGCCTGTATAGCTATCAGGCTGACGATAAGCCTTGTCCTGTAGCGCCTGTTCGAGCGTGATGAAAGAGTAGCCGCGCCTTTTTATCATCGCTATCATGTCATCCATCTGCTCTGCGAGCAGCGGGCTGGCCGTCAGCATTAACACCTGCGGCACTTCATAGCCGACAACATCCACCGAAAGCTGCTCGTAAAATTCCAGCATTCGTTCCATGTAAGGCACGTACTCGGCGGCCACGCGCCGCTGCGTCAACGCGTCTCCGCGCCGCTGCGCATCGTCGTAGACCTGCCCGAAGAGCCAGTCCATGCTGTCAATCGTCACGGGCGTTAGCTGATAGTCGTGCTTCGCCAGAAAACGCTCAAACGCCGCTTTGGTTTCGGGATTAGGCCCGGTGTTGAGAAACGGGTAGCTGAAATAACGCAACTGCATTCCGCGCTCTTTCATCAGCGGGCGCATGACACGCTCACCGTTGAGCACGTTCGCCTCGTAGTCTTTCAAAGGCGTGTTGTAGAGGCTGATGTGCCTATAGGTCTGGTTGCCTAGTTCCAGTCCGGCGTCGAGCCACATCTTCAGTAGATTGATGCGCGCTTGTCTCTCAACCCCTTGAGTCAGGACGCCCTCACCGACGAAACCAACTGCCGGAATATTGTTGGCCGTTATACTCTTCAGCGTTTTCTTCGTGATGTCTTCAAGAGACGCTGCATCTTTACGCCAGACGCGAATCGAAGGCACGCTCATAATCGTTAAAGCTGCCTGCCGCCCGCCAGACCCTGCGCCCGAATGCGAGTTGCCCGCGACGCTCGCGGTTTGAGCGGAAAGCAGCGTGCTCTGCGCTCCGGCCAGGATGCCGCAGACGGCGAAGAGCGCCATCACACCGGCCAACAACGATGAGGATTTAGGCGAAGCAGCGGGAGGCGTCGTTGCGACGAGCCGACGGATGCGCTCTAAGAGCGAGCCGCCATTGGCCGCCAGCGCCAGTTGCCCGGACGCACGGACGCGCATCTGCTCAAGCTCTGTCAGAGCGCGCGCGTAAACCAGCACGTCGCCGCACGCCTGAACCGCCAGATCATCACAGCAATGCTCACGCTCGACGCGCACCTGCCGCGAAACCCACCACACAGCCGGATGATAAAAGAGCAGCGTCTCAACAATCGTCTGCAACAAATTGAAGAGATAATCGTGGCGGCGTATGTGGGCCAACTCGTGCGCGAGCAAGGCTTCAACCTGCTGCGCGGGCAGGCCTATCAGCAAGCTTGCCGGAACCAGAACGACGGGCCGCAGCCATCCAATCACCGTCGGGACTTCGACGAGCGACGACTCACACAATCTGACAGGCTTTGAGAGGCGCAGTCGCTGCGAGAGGCGCGTGGCCGCATCTTGCCAGCGTCTTGAAAGCCTGTGTGTCTGTCGCCGCTTGAGCCGCTGTGCGACTACCCAGCCGCCGATGAATCTCAGGGAGAGAAAAAGCGCTCCCATCAGCCAGCCGCAGACCAGCCACGGCAACACGGCGCTGAAGCTCTTTAAAGCCCAGTGGCCGAGCGGCGCAGGAATGGTCGTCATCGCTTCATCGCTCGCGTCCTCCACCGATGTAATTAGTTCCACGTCCATTAAATCCAAAAGCTTGTCGGGCGGTCTGGCGAGTTGCACGGCGCTCCTGTGTCCATGCGGAGCGGCGTTTGTTTCCGCTGTTGAAACGTTGATGATGGAAATTGTCGCCAGCGGCAGCAAGAGCAACAACAGCATCGCGCCGCAGGCAAGACTATAGCGAATGCTGGCCGCTTGATGTTTGAATAATGAGCGGACGCCCGCGAACAGAATTGCGATCAGTGCGCCCTGCCAGATGAAATGAATCAACGTCCAACCTAGAGCCTGTATGAATGGTTGCGCCAGCAGCGTTTCGATGCTCCTCATTTTTCACCTCGCTCGAATGTATCCAACATTTCCCGAATCTCAGACAGTTCTTCGGCGGACGCTTTTTGCGACGACAGTGCTTGCATCACAAGTTTCTTCGCTGAGCCGTCAAACACCCGCTCCAACAGATCGCCAATTAGCAGTTGCTGCGTCTGCTCCTGCGGCAAGCTCGCTTCGTAGACGTGCGCGCGCTGCTCTTCATTGCGCCGCACCAATTCTTTCTCCGTCATAATCTGCATTAACTTCAAAACGGTCGTGTAGCCGGTCGGCCTCTTTTCGTTAAGCGTCTCGTAGACTTCGCGAACCGTTGACGGGCCGCGCTGCCAGAGCACACGTAGGATATCCAGTTCAGAATCGGTCGGTCGCGGCGTGCTTTGTCTCGGCATAACTGGTCTTCCTTCCTTCGGCATGTTGCAACGCGGGCATCCTAATACGAAGGAATTCGTATTGTCAACGAAAATTTTCGTAGCTTTTACTTGGAGGACAAAATCGCTGGCATATATTGTGGCTAAACGACTGTGAGGCAACAACTAAAGATGTGCCGTCGAATTATTTGCTAAGATCATGCGCCCAACGCTTTACCCGTCGACATCCATGTAGAAATGGACAATCTTCCAAGCATCGTCCAGAGTTACGCCGTTGCGCTGAGCGATGGACAGGGGGTGGTTCGTCTCTTCCAATTCGATGCTCGGACGCTGGCCGCCGTCACGAAAATGGGCCATCGTCTTCAGCAGGAGCGTGTCTTCTTTGTAATAAGCGATGCGCGTGCACAGCCAGCCGAAGAACGGGCCTATCTCGCCGGAATCGAAGTTGTCCAAGTACGTGTAGAAATTCTCGCGCTTCTGCGAGACCCAGACGCCGAAGCCAAAGCCAGCCGGGTAGTCGTGAACGGGAATCTCGATGACGCCGCGTATAAAATAGTTCTCATCATCAATAATGCAGGTGTCGGAAGAAAGCTCGATTCTCCGATCACGTTCACCCTCCGGCACGTCCCACCAATGATCGGGCTTGTCTCTCCCAATATCAGGCAGGTCGTCATGGACTTCCGCACAGACTGAGCAGCGATAACTCATGGCTGAATTGAACCCTAAACTGTTGACGAGTGCTCGTCGAATAAAACAGGCTCGCCCGTCTGCACAGAGCGGTAACAGGCGTCAACCAACTCGACAGATTTGTAACCGTCGAGTGCAGTCACGGCGGCGGGTGTGCCCGCGAGAATCGAATCAACGAACGCGCGGTCTTCCTGCGCGTAACCCCACTTCTCTTCCTTCGCAAGTTGATGCATGGAATGCGTCGTGTGCTTGCCGTCGAGAGCCTCACTCTGCACGAGGCTCTCCATCTCGCGCGTCACAAGCGTTGCGTGATGAGAGAAGACCTCTATGCGCTCGAACGGGAAAAGCCAGCTTGCGTCCGCCGACGAGCAGAGCGTGGCGTGCATCCCGCTTTGGAATTTGAGCAGCACCGAAAAGTCGTCCACTTCGGCGTACTCGTGTGTCGAACCGTAGGCGACGAGTTGCGCGACTTCGCCGAAGAGGAAACGAAGCATATCGAACATGTGAATCGTTGTCTCGTAGAGAAAGCCGCCCGTCAATTGCGCGTCCGCGACCCACTGCGGGTTAATCAACTCGCCGCGATTCATCTTCGCGTGCGCCGAGTGCGGTGTGTTTCCATCGGCGAGCAATTGCTTGAGTAATACGTAAACGGGAGCGAAGCGCCGATTATGCCCGACTTGAAAAACACCCCGGCTACTCTGCGCCGCATCGAGCACCGCCCGCGCCGCTTCAATCGTCGTCGCCATCGGCTTTTCGCAGAAAACATGTTTGCCATTTGCAGCGGCGGCAATCGCTAATTCCGTGTGCTTCGTGTTCGGCGTCGTAATGTAAACGGCATCAACGCTCTCAATTAATTCTTCGGCGCTAGGGCTGATTGCTGCCCCCGACGAGCGCGCCAGTTGCTCGGCACGAGCCGCGTCAACGTCGTGCACCATTGCTATCCGCACTCTGTCATCGCGCGCCAGCACAGACGCGTGAACGCCGCCGATGTATCCCGCTCCGATGATTCCAATTCTGAGCTTCTCCATCTACGCTCCCGCTTCAACCTGATTGCCAGACTCTTCGCACAGACCGAGCACGCGCATCGTCGCAGCCTTAGCATCGCGCGCAAGCTCAAAGGGGTCGCGCTCCCAGTATTCGGGCCGGAAAATTTCGATGCTGACGACACGTTTATAACCGATGCGCTCAAGCGCTCTCGTAATCTCAACGAGCGGAAGGATGCCGAGGCCAGGCAGCAGGCGATGACGGTCTTCGAGTTGCTCGCGCGGAAGGTCTTCCGCGTCGTTGATGTGAAAAATGAAGAGGCGCTCAGGGTCGAGTGCGTTGATTGATTCTATCTTTGAGCCGCCCGCGTAAAAGTGAAAGCTGTCAATTACCAGCCCGACGTTTGCCTGCGCCACCTGTTTGACAATCTCGTCGGCCAACGAAAGCGTCTGCACGCTGCAACTGGATTGGCCCAGGAACTCGAACGCCAGACCCACATTGTAATGCGCCGCGATGAGGCTCAACTCTGTGAGCACTCGCACGGATTCTTCAATCACTTCATCTCGCTTCACTCCCAACGGCAGCGGGCCGGGAACGACGACGACGTAAGGGCAATCAATCTCTGCGGCGATACTGCACAATTCTTCGCACTCATCCAACAGCGCCAGATGTTTTTCGGCATCTCTAAAGGTGACGTGCTCTATGGAATTGATGCTATAGGGCTTCAGTTGCTTTTCAGCGAACAGGCTTTTAAGCTCGGCGGTCGTCTGCGTCTTGAGAAACTTTCGCAGCTTCGTCGCCCAGATTTCGAGATACTCGAAGCCCGCCGCACTGGCCGCCTCAACATCCTCGACCAGACTCGCACGCATCGTCGTCGCCCCATTCAATGCCAGTTTCATCCCTTACTCCTTCTAAGAACCAGTTTTCAGTTAAAAGAAAAAGCAGCCTGTCTATACTGAAAACTGAAAACCGAAAACTGATAACTGATAACTGCTCTTCAGATTGCCACACCGGATTCTGCGTCAAAGAAAGCTGCCCTGTCCATTTCGATTTTGACGAAGGCGGGCGCGTTCGGCTCTGCGCGAAATTCAGAGGGCGCGCGGGCGATGATTTTTTCGCCGCCCATTTGCAGGAAAACAAAAGTCTCGTTGCCCATTAATTCCGTGACGTAGACGGTGGCGCGTAAGCTTTCTGCTTGTTCGCCAAGCGAGACGTGAACGTACTCCGGGCGGATGCCGAGCGTCACGCGCTCGCTGCTGCCCAGCCGTTCGCACTGCGCCGTAGAGAGCGGCAGCCGTACATCACCGCACGTGAACGCTCGCTCTGAAATGTCTACACGCCCTTCCAGAAAATTCATGCTCGGATTGCCGACGAATTCGGCGACGAAGCGATTAATCGGTTGATGATAAATATTGAGCGGCGCGTCGAATTGCTGTAGACGCCCGCCGCGCATCACGGCGACGCGGTGGGCTAATGTCATCGCCTCCGCCTGATCGTGCGTGACATAAACAGTCGTCGTTCCCAGTTCGTGTTGCAAGCGTTTGAGTTCGCCGCGCATCTGCACGCGCAGTTTTGCGTCCAGGTTCGAGAGCGGCTCGTCCATCAGATAAACGCGCGGCTCGCGGACGACGGCTCGCGCCAGAGCGACACGCTGCCGCTCGCCGCCAGACAATTCTCGCGGCCTGCGCCCCAATAGCTTTTCAATCTCAAGCATCCGCGCCACACGTTCCACACGCCCCGCAATCTCAACGCGCGCGATTTTTCGCACGCGCAGCGGATAAGCTATGTTCTCGGCCACAGTCATGTGCGGGTAGAGCGCGTAAGACTGAAAGACCATCGCAATATCACGAAAGCGCGTCGGCACATCGTTGACTCGCTCAGGGCCGATGTAGATGTCGCCAGTGGTCGCATCTTCTAAGCCCGCCAGCATCCGTAGCGTCGTCGTCTTGCCGCACCCGGATGGGCCAAGTAGTACGACAAACTCGCCATCGTTGATAGTCAGATTCAGGTCGTCAACAACGACTGCTGAGCCAAACTTCTTGCTGACATTTTCAAATCGAACGTCCATCTTCATCAAAACCTTAATCTCACGCAAAGACGCAAAGCTGCAAAGGTATTGAAAGTTGGCTGACCTTGCATGCTTTGCTCGCGCCTTTGCGTCTTTGCGTGAGACGGTTTTTCATTATCGAGTAATCCAATACGAGCCTGATTTTGCTCTAGCCTATCCTTTGACCGCGCCCAGCGATAGCCCGCGAACGAGATAGCGTTGCACGGCCATAGCGAAGACGAGTATTGGAATCATCGCGACCACACCGGCGGCGCTCATCACGCCCCACTTAATTTCGTATTGCGTGACGCGCCCGGCTATACCAACGGGCAGCGTCATCGCAGCGTCGGTTTGCGTCAGGACGAGCGCGAAGAGGAATTCGTTCCAGGAGATAATCAGGCAGAAGACGGCGGTCGCGGCCAGCCCCGGCGCAACCAGCGGGAGCAACACGCGCCGGAGCGCGCCCAAACGCGAATCGCCATCCACCATCGCCGCTTCCTCTATCTCACGCGGTATCTCGCGGAAAAACCCGCGCATCATCCAGACGACGAAGGGCAGATTAAAAGCCGTGTAGACGATAACGAGCGCAGGTCTAGTGTTGAGCAGCCGCACGTCGCGCATCATCAGAAAGAGCGGCACGGCGGTGACAATTGGCGGAAACATGCGCGTCGAGAGAATCCATAAAGAGAGCCGCGTGTCTAGCCTGTGCGGCAACTGAAAACGCGCCAGCGCGTAAGCTGCGAGCGTTCCAATCAACATTGCGCAGACGGTCGAGAGCACGGCGACGACGGCGCTCGTCAATAGATACTGCCCGAACGAGCGTTCAACAAAAGCCTCTCGATAATGAAAGAGCGTCGGAGTGAAAACGAACCAGCGAGGCGGCACGGCGAATTGCTCCACTTCACTTTTGAGCGAGATGGTCAGCATCCAGTAGACGGGCGCGAGCGCGGCCAGAAGAGCGACGAAGACCAGCGCGTATTTCATCCAGACGCGGGAGATGAGGAAGCGGCGACGGCTGAAAAGCTTTTTCGTTAACCTTGATTGCGCGCTCAAGCGGCCTCCTGATGTTGCAGCAAGCGTATGTAGAACAGGCTGATGATGTTTGTCAGCAGCAGTAGAACGAAGGACATCGCCGCCGCGTAGCCGAAGTCGTTAAAGCGAAACGCGGCGCGATAGATATAAAGGCTGATGGTCTCGGTGGCGAAGCCTGGGCCGCCTTCCGTCAAAATAAATATCTGGTCAAAGACGCGCAGCAAGTCCATCGTCCTCAAGAGCAGCGCTATCAGGATGGCTGGCTTTAGAAGCGGCAGCGTGACGTGGCGAAAAGTTTGCCAGGCGCTTGAGCCGTCAACGAGCGCTGCCTCGTAAGGCTCTTGCGGGATGGCCTGCAGCCCTGCCAGCAGCACAAGGAACATGAAAGGCGTCCACTGCCACACGTCAACCATGATGACGGAGAAGAGCGCGAGCTTTGGTGAAGCTGTCCACACGAGCGCATCCGTGTTCACGCCTGCGCCCTTCAAGCTGCCGTTAATCGCGCCGAAGTTCGGGTTGAGCATCAACCGCCAAACGACGCCGACGACCACCGGCGGCAACATCATCGGCACAAGCAGCGCCGCACGGAAAAACGTGCGCCCGCGCAAGCGGCTATTCATCAGAACGGCGAGTCCGAGTCCGAGCAGAAATTCACACGTCAGCGCCGCAATCGCGTAGATGAGCGTGTGCTTGAGCGCTTCAAAGAAGAAGCTATCGGAGGCCAGCCGCGCGAAATTCTGCATAGACCAACGCACGCCAGCGCCCGTGCCAATCTGAAAGCTCACCTTCACGGCGTAGATGAGCGGATAGATTGAGAGCGCCAGCAGGACAAGCACGGTCGGCGCGAGCAGCAGGTAAGGAAACTTCCACTCGCGCGACGGCGAAAGAAGCTTTTTCCGTCGCAGTTGACGTGAAGCGTTTTGGCTCATGAATCAAAAGTGTCGGTGTGCGCCCATCCCCGCTTTGGTCGAAGTCTTATCGGTACGCCGTCATCTCCCGCGCTCGATGATGCGAGCGATTTCCGCGTTCGCCTGATTCATAGCGTCTTCGGGCGATAGCTCGCCGCTGTTGGCCTTGGAGAGAAAGATGCCGAAAGCATTCTCGATCTCATTCCAGAGCGGCGTGCGCGGGCGCGGCTTAGAGCTTTCGAGCGAACGTAGCTGCGCCGGGTAGGATGGGAACTTCGCGAGCAGTTCCGCGTCATTGAAGACGGAGCGCCGCGTCGGCGGATTACCGCGCAGGGCAGAGCGCTTCATTTGTTCCGGGGCGGTGGCCCAAAGCAGAAAATCGAACGCCGCATCTTTATTGTTCGCGTCGCGCGGAATACTGATGAGCCAGTTGCCGATTTCGGCGCGGCCCGGAAGCCTCGCGCCCGGCATCGCGGCAAACTCCATCTTGCCGATAACTTTCGATTTGGCCGGGTCACTAAAGGCGCTAATCCAAGCGGGCCAGTTGATAGACATTGCAGCCGTTCCCTGCAACAGATGCGCGGAGACTTCATCGGCGTTGAAGCTCTGATAACCGGGCGGAGCATGCTTGCCGAGTTCCAACATAAACCTGAGCGCTGCGATGCCTTCCGCACTGTTGACGACAGGACGCCCCTGCGCGTCAAACATCTCCGCGCCGAAGGCCCAGAAGATCGGCATAAAGTCTGCGACGACGGCGTTGCCCTGCGCCGCACGCATCACGTAGCCGTACATGCGCCCGCCGCCCGAAGCATTCTCGCTTTCCCGTTCGCTGATAGTGCGCGCCGCCGCCAGCACGTCGTCCCACGTCGCGGGTTCTTTCAGGTTATGTTTTTGCAGGATGTCCTTGCGATAAAAAAAGAGCTGCGAGTTGCCGACGTAGGGCAGAGCGTAGAGCGCGCCGGTTTCATATGGATGCTTACAGAGAGCGATGGACGAGGGCACGAAGTCTTCGTCCGGCCCCTTCGCACCGCGCTTTTCGTAAAGCGGCTTGAGGTCTGTCAGGACTTCGAGCGAGGCGAAGCGCGGAAACCAGGGGTCGTCGAGCATTATCAGGTCGTAAGCCCCCGTGCGCGCGTTGAGGTCAACGAGTTCTTTCTCGAAGAGGTTGGCGTAGGGGAATTCAGCGATGTTGATATGAACGCCGGTCTGCGCTTCGTAATCGCGCGCAGCCTGTTTGAGCGCATCGCCTTCGACGCCGGAGTTGACGGCCAGCGTCAACTGCTTTCCGCCGCCCGTCTGTGGATGGCAACCGGCCAGTGGCGTCATGATGATGAAAAGGATGATAAGAAAAATCCTGATGTCAGACAGACGGCCTGATCCGTTTTTCATGCGTGACCCCTAGCGCGCGAGTTTGAATTTGAGAGCGTGTACAGAACGGGCAGGACTATTCTACAATCACCAAGCGTTAGCAGCGCAATCGGATAATCATCCTGACGAAAAAACATGAAACAATATCTAGACTACCTGTCGCACATTCTTCATCACGGCGTCCAGAAAAAGGATCGCACCGGAACGGGCACTATCAGCACTTTCGGCTATCAAATGCGTTTCAATCTGCAAGACGGTTTCCCCGTTGTCACTACTAAGAAACTTCATCTGCGCTCTATCATTCATGAACTCTTATGGTTTCTCAGGGGCGACACAAATATAAAATATTTAAAGGACAATAGAGTTAGCATCTGGGATGAATGGGCAGATAAGGAGGGAAACCTTGGCCCAGTTTACGGTAAGCAATGGAGACGTTGGGAAACATCTGATGGAAGGATAATAGACCAGATCAGTCAAGTAATCGAACAGATCAGAGTTAATCCAGATTCTCGTCGTTTGATTGTTTCGGCTTGGAACGTAGGTGAATTGGAGCAGATGGCTTTAGCTCCCTGCCACGTACTCTTCCAGTTTTATGTTGCTGGAAATAAGTTGTCCTGTCAGTTGTATCAAAGATCAGCAGATAGCTTCCTCGGTGTACCCTATAACCTAACCAGTTATTCTTTACTCATTCACATGCTCGCCCAACAGTGTAATCTTGATGTAGGTGAACTGATCTGGACAGGTGGCGATTGCCATATCTATTCAAACCATATTGAGCAGGTAAAACTACAATTGACACGCAAGACCTATCCAATCCCTCAACTCCTTATTAAGAGGAAACCCGATTCTATTTTTGATTATAAATTTGAAGACTTCGAACTCATCAACTACCAGGCGCATCCACACATAGCAGGAAAAGTAGCGGTTTAAGAGCGCCAAGTGGCTTCCAAAGCTTCTACTACAGCAATGCTAAAGAGTGAATTAATACGGTTGCTGATGGAAAGCCCTATATTGGGTAAGACTGTTGTCAGGACTATGCGTCTTTGATCTTTCAGCTTGCGCAAACTCTTTTACGCGCTCTCATATAGAGCGACTCTCTTGGCCGACATCGTTTCAATAACTTTTTCTACTACCTCATCCAGATTGTCGTATTCAAAGAACTCCCCGGTTTCTGAGACTTCGAGTAATCCCTGGATAAACCTTGATACAGTCTGACTGCGAGAACAAGCACCAAAGACGGGCATTCCAGCCTTTAGGGCCAAAGCTACTTCCGCTCCGACACCATGCGAAGGTTCATCCAATAAAGCAAGCAAAGTATTTGACTTATATATTTCCTCCATATCCTGCTCGAAGACAGCGCGTGAACTGAGTTCCGCACTTTGGATTGGGTCTGTGTGATTATGAGGTAAATATACACTGAACCCCTGTTCTCTTAACAGCACACCGAGATGCTCATATCGCGCGCGCGCGGCTTCCCAATTTTTAGAACCACAAAATGCTCCTGAAATATATATTCTCATATTCTAAATTGGCTGCTCGCCCCTCCATAACATGCGTGAAGCTGTCATTTGCTTTTTCGCTGCAAACACGAGAATGTCATTGCTCCATAACGATCCCTTCTCATCCGGCACAGGGAATCCTTCAAACTGCGGCTGTTCTGCGTTACCTTTCCTAGCAGGAAAGAAAGTGGCTGCGGCTTCACACCGCAAAACCTTCCCGCCAAGCTCGATCTCCAAATCGCTTAGATATTCCGGCTCTTTCTGTTGAGCTACACGCTCTACTACACCAGAATTCAAATGCTTTGTGGTCGCGCCTTCTGGTAGCCAGGGGCGACCGCTCCCGCGTTCATAAGGCGGATAGCAAGATACTACCCGAAAACAGTTGCCTTCCGCAGCATTCCTTGCATATTGACGCCATCTAGTGATTGTTGCATGTGGAACTACAGATGCAATACGCCACAGCATTGCCTCCCTCGAAACTAGAAAGCGATCATACAGAGTCAAAAGCGCGATTGGAGAAACTCCCGTTTCCTTCAAAGATTTGCGCATCATGGTTGAAGGCATTAGCAACTCTGCTGCACCAACATTACAGACTCTTTCTAACTCATTATACGCTTCATCTGTTTCGTCAAGCGTGGCGATGAGCCTTGAGTCTCCGAGCATCCGAATGATGAGCGCATGGACTATTTCGTGGGCCACGCTAAACCGGCTCCGACGCCAGTTAGACCTGGCTACGGTTTCATGAATAAAGACTGTTAACCGTCCCTTGATTGGTTTCAGCGAAGCAGTACCGTGACCAGGACGCCAATGTAAACTGGATTTTGACCAGCTAAAGGAGATATCCAGAGCTGCCAGCAACGGCTTGAGTGGAATTGGCGGCTGCGTAATTCCACAAGTTTTAAGTAAGTAAAGGCACGCGCCTTTTACCGCAGCTTCCGGCGACTCAGTATTTTGCGCGCGACACAGAGCTTCCAGGCCGAGGGACTTTACCTGTAATTCACTGCCCACCATCTTGGCGAATCCCCTGAAGCACCTGGACGATTTCTTCTTTGGTGATAGCTACTTCGTCGCGTGCGGCGACCCCCTCAATTCGGTCTGCGTAGTAAATCTGTAATTTGCCAAACTCCTGCCGTGAAACTATATCTCCTGATTCGTCTTCGTACTCGTCAACTTTCTCATTCAGTTGTTGGTATCCACGCGTACTATGGAATTGAATAATTTTTGCCGCCCCCAGCCCTGGAGGCAGTTCAAGCGCAGCTAAGCCATCGACCCCACCTACCTCTTCGCCTTTAGCCACAAATATTCCCTCCGGAAGAAACGACTTCCAGGGCGGGTCAATAACCGAATCAAGAGCGTCCAGGGCCAATTCTTGCTGCCTTAAGTTAGCGCGTAAAAAATGGGATTTTTGTGTGACCACGTGCAGAAGCAGTAAATAATAGAATTGCCTCCAGTATGAGTTAAGCTTATTCCCCTTGGTTATCCATTCCTCAATGTTGCTTCCGGTTAGCCCCTGCGATTCGTGTCTGAGACTTGCCTCGATAATAACAAGGTCTTTTATCTGGCTTAATGGGTTAGGGTCTGAAGGCATCTCAGGAAGAGAGACACGTTTGAGGCCAGCGCGTTGCTTAAAAAAACCATCAACTACCTTTCCTGCGGCCTCTACATGCTCTTCGTAGATATGCATTGATAAGGCTGTATGCGTGAGCGGCCCAAGCGGGACGTTAACCTCTGTAGCGACCACCTCGGCCAACAAAGAGAACTCGAATATATTGTAAGGTAAAAGAACGAACGCATTATTCGACCGCATGACAGTCGTCGCACGGAGAACGTCACCTCGGATGTGATAGAAGATTCCAAACGCGCAAGGAATATCAGGCGACTGGCGAACAACATCCTCCGGGTGATAAATAGATATTGCAGCGCGCCTCGTATGAGGGTCTTTAATGAGACGGTCAATAGCTGCTCTCAATTGATCGAGGCCAGGGCGAGGGTGCAGTATTCGTTGACCATAGTTAGAGCCGGGGACTGAGATTTCATCATCTGTAAAACGGCTAACCTTAGGTTCGTAAAATGCTATGTCGGCCAAACGATCACTTCCCGCCATCATCCACACGAACCGCGCGACCGCAACCAGCAACTTGAAGGGTGGAGCATTATAAATGAGCCTGTCTCGCGGGCTACTATGAACCACTGTGAAGTTTAACAACTCACGCGTGGACTTCTGCGAGCCGACGGAGAGAGAAGCACCGGCGGTTACGGCTTCACCATAATCAAGGATGCGCGATAAAGTCTCCACGTATGCGGCGTCTGCACTATCAACCAGCACATGCGGAGGAGGAGGGAAAAGAGTTCGTGCCATAATATACGTCCATTGTTGTTGTTGTGCGTTAAGAGTTCAGCACGCTCATCACCTGAGCCATACGCTGAGGCACCGTTCCACTGAGCGTATGATATGTCAGTTTGTACGATTTGAGTAGTCCTCTCACTTCCTCATCAATTGCCGCTTGAAATCCCCGATCGCCTTCACGCGTCCCATCATCTTGTGGAGCAAATTCTATCGGCACGTAAAAGATCAGGTCGTAAGAGCCGCAATGCTTGGCGACGAAATTATCTAAAGGGAGCAGAACGCCTTCCGACTCCAGTTCTTTCATAAAGAGATGCCTTGTATATGCCCAGTGATCTAATATGGCACGATCACATAATAGAATTAAACCCTCCTCAGTTGCTGCGGCAACCTCGTGTATAGGCTGCCCCATAAGCAATAAAGTCTGTTTTATCAGCGTATTGTTACCGCGCCTGAAAAAAGTTGGGTCGCCCGCGCTCTCACATACAATGCGGGGCACTTCAGGCGTAATACTACACCGTATCCCCAGCGATGTGATCTGTGTGTAGAGGGTATTTATTAAAGTGGTCTTCCCTGTCCCATGTGCACCGACAAATGTCAGCTTTAGTGGACAGCGACGTTGCATATTAAGTTGTGAGATTAATGATGGCATAAATGGTTCAGCTTTGTTTGGACATTGGACTTGTCCATGCCCCTACAGTCTTATGTTTAATTGACCCTTGCTCATAAGCGCGGCGGCACGCGTCCCAGAAAATCCAATTGGTGTGCGATGTAGGTCAAAGTTCCCTGCTCGACCTGATGATGACGCTCGTCAATCCAGCGCGAAAAGCGTTCGGGGTCTAATTGCGGATGTCCCAGGAGCGCCGCGCGTATCGTGTTGATGATAAAGTGCAGAAAGTATGCTTCGTTGCCGGGATAGCCGTCCGGCCCTGCGAAGACTACCCAATCGGAACTGCCCGCGTCGAGAATTCGAGCGCCAGCCTCACGCAAATGATGAAAGAGATGCCGCCCGGCGCGGCTGTCGCCCGAAGGCCGATGAGCGATGCGCCGCTCGTCAGCCGTGCGGTGGTAAAGCGTTTCAATCAGGGCATCGAAGTGAGAATCAATCTCAGGCTCGAAGATAGTCGCCCCGTCAAAGTTGATGGTGAAATAAAAGAGACCGCCGGGACTGACGACGTTAAAGAGGGCGGGCAGCGTCGTCTCCAGATTCATCAAATCAAGAAAGGCGTGGGCGACCAGCAAATCCCACTTCCGCAGATTTTGTTCGCGCTCGATGAAAGCGAAAATATCAATTGCTTCCAATTCAACAGATATGTTCTGTTCGTCGCGCTCGAAAAGCATTCGTCCCGCGCCCGCTTCGCTAACGCGAAAGCCCTGCTCGCCTGCCCAGCGCGGAAGGCTCTGGCGGGCTGAGTCTATGTTGCCGGAGTCAGCATCAATGGCCGTGTAGGCAGCATCGGTCAGCAGTCTCCATTCCAGCATTCGTTCCAGCATAACGCCCGTGCCAGCCCCGACATCCAGCACACGCAACGGACTCTCCGGCGTGAGCGGAGGCAGAGCGTTAACGAGGCTTTGCCAGACGTGGCGATTCAGAGCGCGGTCATCAACGCTCTTTTTGGCTGACAGATAAGCTGGAAAACTGTAAGACGTAGAATCAAACACGGGCGGCCTCCTTCAAGCATTAACGAGCGTTTGCATAAACGCGCGTATGCGGCTAATGCTTTCGGCCCACGTCGGGTGCGCCGAGTAGCGTTCGCAGGCCGCGCGGCTCATCTCGCGCAGGCGCTCACGATTCTCGGATAGCTCGCGCACGTACTTCTTGATGGAACCGACATCACCGGGGGCGACTAGAAAACCTTCGCGCCCGTGCGTGATGATTTCGTGGGTCGCTCCGGCGCTGGTTGCGATAACGGGCAGGCCGTGGCCCAAAGCTTCGAGGCTGGCGATGCCGAACGCCTCGTAAAAAGAGGGCACGGCCAGCACATCGCTCTCTGCCAGATGGCCCGCGACTTCCTTGTTAGGCACTGTGCCCGTCATCTTCACGCGTGAGTCTAATTGATGCTGAGCGATTTGTCGGCGAATGGAACGCACGTAATCGGGGGCCGTCGTGAGACTCCCGACGATTGTTAAATGCCAGCTTTCAGGCGGAAGTTGCGACAACGCTTCTATCAAGACGTGTGGCCCTTTGCCCGGAATAACGTTGGCTAGAAACAATAGACGCAGCGGGCCGTCCTTCTGTGCGCGAGCCAACATCTGCTCCGGCGTGATGGAGGGGCGCAGGTGATCGCCCGCTGGATAAGCGACGATTGATGGAGGCTTTGCTCCCATTAGTTCTTCGACAGCGACGCGCGTCGTCCGGCTATTGCAGACAATGCCATTCACGCTCAGCAAATAGTTTCTCTCGACACGGCGGTAGAAACGATTCTGCCATGCCGGGCGCGACTCGCTGCCGCGCAGCAGATGGACAATTGTCATGAGCGGATAACCGACGCGCTTCTTCAATCGCAAATTGAGCCGGAACAAAGACGGATGACAAAGCTCGTCCTGAAGCAGCACGTCGAAACGGGAGCGGCACAATCGGCGTAAGAGCGAGCGCGAAAAATTGTCGCTCAAGCTGCGCGCGTAGGAGCGCAGCGGCAGGGAAATAACTTCGACCTCGTCTCCGTATTCGCGCAAGCGTTCGACCAGAATGCGGTCGTAAAGATAACCGCCGGTGAGCGTTTCCAAGTTGCCGTAAATAATCAACCCGACTCGCACTATCGTTCCTGCCGGTAGGCGGCCCAGGCGTTTTCATCCTCCCACAGCCGGATAGTAATGGCGCTCAAGTTCGGCGCTTGAATCGCTTCGGCGAGCGAGTGGCAGAAGATGCGTGCGAAATGCTCTACGCTTGGATTAAGACCGGCAAACTCCGGCGCGTCGTTCAAAGTCTGCTCACGATACCGAGCCAGCAGCGTTTCCATGACGGACTTAATTTCGGTGATGTCGCACAGGTAGCCGTTCTCGTCCAGACGCTTTCCCTCCAACTGCACCTCGATTGTGTAGTTATGAGAATGCAATTGATTTTCGCTGCCCGCATCGAGGGCTAGAAGAAAATGCCGGGCCACGAAATCCTGCCGCACGGCTACTGTGTACATCTCCAAAATTCTCCTTACTGACTTATCATTCCTAATCTCTAACTGTCATACGTCAGGATTACCTGCACGGCATCTTCCGGCTGTTGGTCAATCAGGGCGTAGGCTTGAGCAGCCCGGGCCAATGGAAAGCGGTGCGTGATGAGATGAGCGGGACGGACTTGCCTGAGCAGTTGAAGCGCCAGTTGCAGGCGTCGAGACTTTGACCAGCGGCCCGTCAACTCCGGTGCGATGGTGCTAACCTGGCTGCTGACGAGGCGTATGCGGCTGCGGTGAAAACGCCCGCCAAGGTTCAAATCGCAACGCTTCTGCCCGTACCATGAGCCGATGACTACGCGCCCGTGAGAGCCTGTGCAACTGATTGATTGCTCCAGCGCCGCTGGATTGCCGGAGAGTTCGTATGTCAAATCAGCACCTCCGACATCACCTCCGAGCAAATCATTCAACTGGGCCAACATCTCTGACGACTCAGGATCAAAGCTCGCGTGAGCGCCGAGGGCGATTGCTTTTTCTCGACGGAGCGAAAACCTGTCGAGAGTGATGAGGTTCGCGAGCGGCAGACGCGAAAGCAGAGCGGTCGTGAGCAGTCCGACCACGCCCTGACCAAAGACAACGACGCGCTCTCCGATTAACGGTCGCCCGTCCATCAGGAAATTAACAGCCGTTTCCATGTTCGGCAGAAAGGCCGCTTCTTCCGGCGAGAGGTCTTCGGGGACTGTCAGCAGTTCAGACGGATTCTTGTGAAAATAGCTCTCGTGCGCGTGAAAGGAGAAGACCAAGCGGCCCTGCCATGAGGCATCCACCTTGCTCCCAACCTCAACGACTCGCCCGACCGCCGCGTAGCCGTACTTCAACGGATAACGAATTTGATTCGCAAAATCAGGGATGGTTTCGTCAAGCGTGATGTCTGTCGGCGCTTGATTGCGATAGATTAACAACTCTGTGCCCGGACTGATGGCGGAAGCTATAGTTTGCACCAGCACCTCGTCGGGCGCTGGCCCCGATAATTCCTCTTCGCGCACACCAACTCGGCCTGGGCCTGTGAAGTACAGAGCTTGCCGCTTCATCCCTGCTCCCAGTAAGGCGTGCCCCAGATGACCGTATCGCCGTCGAGTTGTTGATGTCGCAGATTACGTAAGCGAGGCAAACAGACAGCGCCGTTTTCGCTCAAACATCCGACGGCGTGCAGGCCGCCGACGAGTACAGGCGCGACCGTGACGATTATCTGGTCAACCAGCCGCTCGGCCAGAAAACTCGTGATGATGTCTGCTCCGCCTTCGACCATCAGGCTGCCTATGCCAAGCTCACTCAACTTTTCCAGCAGCGACGGCAAATGAACACGCCCCTGTGCGTTTGATGGCAAGCGCAGCACGCGTGCGCCCGCATCTTCCAGCACGCGCTGTCGTTCTTCATCGGCATCCTCGCAGGTCGCAATCCAGGGCGAGAGGATTTTGCTTTGCATCAGGTTGGAATCCAGAGGAAAGCGCAGGCGGCTGTCTGCGATGACGGGTTGCGGGTGTCTGCCTTCGACGAGTCGCGCTGTGAGACGCGGATTATCCGCGAGCACCGTGTTGATTCCGATGAGGATGGCGTCGTGCGAGGCCCGCAGCTTGTGTGTCAGCACGAGCGAGCGCTGGCAACTGAGCGCCAGCGGTTGACCCGGACTGGAGGCGATGCAGCCGTCCATACTCTGCGCGTAGCTTAAGGTGACGAACGGACGACGATGATGACGGCGATGCTCTGCGGCTCGTTCGAGCAGAGACTTTATGCCTTCGTCTGTCTGTAAGAAGCCCGGCTCCATTTGCTCCGCTGTGTTCGGTTGATGTGGCCTGTGCCCGTTATCAAGCTTGCTATCCTTTTCCAGTTTGTCGCCGTTGCCGTTAGCGGGCTGGGGCGTGTTGAAGGTGTCCAGGCTCAGCATGTGGCGCATCCGTTGCACCTTTGTCATCATGTATGCGGCGTTTTCCGGGTTAACGAGCGAAGGTAGGGGAACGCGCGATGTCACAGCGACGCCCAATGCCAGCAGGCTTTCGGTCTTCAAAGGATTGTTCGTCAGCAGGCGCACGGAATCGACGCCCAAATCTTTCAGAATCAGCGCGGCGGTCGTGTAGTCGCGCTCGTCCATACGGTGGCCCAAAAGCAGGTTTGCATCCACCGTGTCATAACCTTTGTCCTGCAAATTATAAGCGCGGAGCTTGTTTGCCAGACCAATCCCGCGTCCCTCCTGACGCAAATAGAGAAGAATGCCTGCGCCCTCCTCTGCAATCAGTTTCATGGACTGTTCGAGTTGCAACCCACAGTCGCAGCGCAGGCTGCCGAGCACGTCTCCCGTAAAGCATTCAGAGTGAACACGCACCAGCACATCCGCCCGCCCGGCAACGTCGCCTGTCACAAGCGCCAGGTGTTCCTTACCGTCCTGATTGTTGGCGTAAAGGCAGAGATCAAACTTGCCTTCCGGCGTCGGGATACGTGCCCTGACTAATTGAGTCACAGATTGCGCGCTCATAGCAACATCTCCATTCAAAAGGCCGCTCGTTCTTCCATGCGCGGCACATCCAGATAGCGAATCCTTCAAAGTCTTTCTTCCTTTTCAGCGCAAACTAACAAACCGCCTCGCAGCGAGTTGATGCCCAACGCCTGCCCCATCAAATCCATCCCCGCCAGCAGCGTTCCTACCGCCGCAGGCATGTCTCCCTTCGGAATGAAAGTCCAGTAGCCCGCCCTTATCTTTTTGAATCCTGCTTTCGAGAGCATCTGCACAAATTCTGTTTTGGTGAGAAATCTGTCCGTCGAAAGGTGTCTGGTTTCGAGGCCGACGAGCGGCGCGAGCCTTTTGTACCAGATGTAGTCACCATTGAGCGTCAAGCAGAAGAAACGGCCAGCAGGCTCAAGCACACGATAGACTTGAGAGAGCACAGCCTGCTTGTCCAGCATGTGCTCAAACGCGCCCACGCAGATGGCAACGTCAATCGAGTTGTCTGCAAGAGTAGCCAACTCTTCACCGTTATCAACCCTGAAGTCGAGCTTCGATGAGTAAAATGATGCGGCCAATTTCTGCTCGGCGACCTCAATCATCCCCGGCGAAAGATCAACCCCGATGCCCTGCGCTATATCGCTTGCCAGGGCCAGCAGGTGCTCGCCCGTGCCGCACGCGAGGTCGAGCAGCACGTCCGTTTTGCTAAAGCGCGCGTGCTGTTTGATTAAAGCAGTGCGATATTTGAACAAACGCTCGGCGTCGCCATGCTGCTCGGCGTAGGCGGGAGCGCAACGGTCGAAAAAAGATCGAGCGTCCGCCGTGCTCTCTACCGTGTGTGTGACCAGCTTCCTGGACATTTGCAATGGACTTTCGTTCAAAGACGATTTCTCAATAGCTCTTTACAAGCTCTGCCACCCGTGTTGCTGTTGGGTTGAACTGAGGCGCAGGAAGGATTAAGCGGTGAAAGAATGCAGTCCGGCGCGTTTGACCATGAGTCAAAAAAGCCGTTTACTCTACTTCTTCCGCCCTCTGTTCGTTTAGATTATTCAACCGTCATGGCCGCCGGGTCACGCTCGGCCAATTCTACGTACGAGAAGTAATGTGGTGCGATGAATTGCCTGCCGGACAAGCGCCGGGATGATGAAACCTCCCGGATTAAAACTCGATTTAATGGCGGGAGGGAGGAACAAGCCATGTGCGAAAAGCGCTGAAAGCATAGTCTCACTTAAATATGGTTGTCAATGAATTTCGCTACGGATTTGCCGCCCGGTTTGCGTCTCGCGCGCTGAGGCTCGGAAGCATCATCGTCACGAGTCGAATTGCAGATGAGAGATAGGCTTTGCTAAAGTCGAAACGTATGCAGAGCTTGAGCCACCACTTGTCCGCTGCCAAAAAAGAGCCGCTCGATTTAGCGCTCGAAGTTTCGCGGCTTGAGAGCAGCCTCGTTGAGCGCCGTGCAGAATTGACCCTTCTGCAGGAAGAATTCCGTCAGTTCAAATCGCTCTATACGCAAACCATCGGCAGTCGTCTGGCCGAGTTAGCGGAAGTCGAGCTTGCCATCAGGGAAGCGGAAAGCCGTCGGCTCGGCATCGAAGACGACGCGGAAACGAAAGAAGCTGGAGAGCCAAAAGCAAGTGACGATGCGGCTCAAGCTACGCCGTCATCGCAGATTGGCAAGAGCCTGCGCGGATTGTTTTGGGCCGTGGCTAAAATGTTTCACCCGGACATGGCAACGGACGAGCAGGAAGCGCGACGCCGCCACGTCGTGATGGCCGAAGCGAGCCGTGCTTATCGCGAAGGCGATGTCGAAAGCCTGCACACGCTGCTCGGCGATGAAGAGTTGCAATTCTTTTGTACAGCGGCGCAAGGGCTGGACGACCCCACTGATCTCGCCAGCCGTCTTATCACGCTCAAAGAGGATTTACGCACCGTCGAGTTTGGTATCAAGCGAATCAGGCAGGATGGCTTGTACCAACTCAAGCAAAGAATTGACGAGGAAGCCAAGCTCGGCAGAGACGCGCTGGCAGAGCAGGCCGAACGCATCGACCGGCAGATAGTGAAGGCACGCTACAGGCTCGAACATCTTTCCTGACGCTGCTCGAATTCCAGCAGCGCAATCTGATTCCTGCGCGGTTCAAAGGAAACAATAAACGAAGATGGCAATTATCGGAATCGTGGCTGTTGCCAGAAACGGTGCTATCGGACGGGGCGGACAATTGCCCTGGCATTATTCCTCTGACCTGAAATTTTTCCGGCAACAGACGACAGGCCATGCCTGCCTGATGGGCCACAAAACGTGGCTCACATTGAAAAAGCCCTTGCCCGGACGGCTCAACCTGGTGCTGAGCCGCCGCTCGGAAATCGCATCGCAGCCCTCCCTGCTCGTCCTGCGGGACAAGCTCGAAGTCCTTTCTTTACTGCCCTTTCTCTCCTGCAACCTGTTTGTAATCGGCGGCAGGCAGATTTACGAAACCTTTCAAGCGGAGATTAACCGCTGGATTGTCACGGAGATTCCGCTCACAATCGAGGGCGCAGACACATTTATGCCCGCTGGCTTTCTCGACGGATTCGCTTCAACTCAGGCTCTAATGCTCGACGAAGGGCTGATGGTGAGATTTTACGAGCGCGTTCAACACCTCCCTCTTGAAGCCGACAGCGTAGAACTATAGCGGCTTCTGCGGTTGCTTCTCCCCCCTCCTTTCCGTATAATTCTTCGCTTGCTCGGAGCGCGGCGGTTTCATCCGGTGGGTTCGCGCCCACTTTTTCTTTTGCTGCGAGAGCGAATTTACGAGCGAAGGGAGTGGGCCGGGATGAGTGCGGATTCTCCGATTGCCGAGCGGGTACAATTGATTGCCGAGCGCGTTTGCATTGAGTACGGACTCGAACTGGTTCACGCGGAGGTCGCCGGGCCGGAAGGCAAGCCCATTCTGCGTATCTTTATTGATAAGCCGGAAGGCGTGACCCACGAGCATTGCTCAGAGGTCAGCCATCACTTGGGCACACTGCTCGACGTGGAGGATTTCATCCACACGCCTTACACGCTGGAGGTTTCGTCGCCGGGCCTGGAACGAGGGCTTTACAAGCGTGCGGATTACGAGCGTTTCGCGGGCAGGCTTGCGAAGCTCAGGGCGAACCGGGCGATTAACGGCCAGCGCAACTTTCGCGGGCGCATCATCGGCCTTGAAGGCGACGACGTTGTTTTTGAAGATAAGACCAGCGGGCGCGTGCTCATTCCGCTCGAAGCAGTCGCCAAAGCCAATCTTGAATTGGACGTTGAAGAAGAATTTCGCCGCGCTAAGGAGCGCGAACAGGCTGCCGGTAAATAAAGCAGCCAAACTTACAACTGAATATGCACCAGGTCACAAGTCATTCGTCAATTAGCCTCTGAACGGCTACTGACCACTGACCACTGACCACTGACTACTGATTATGAGTACATCCATCGCGCAGAACATCGACACCCTCTGCCAGGAAAAAGGGATTGATCGCGAGCTTGTCATCGAAGCGATGAAGGAGGCCGTGCGCGCGGCTGCCAAAAAGCAGTTCAAATCCGGCGAAGACATACAGGTTGACTGGAACGCCGAAACCGGCATTGAGCTTTCGGCGACGAAGGTGGTCGTTGACGAAGTGACCAACCCGGCGACCGAATTATCGCTCGACGAAGCTAAAGAGATGGCTGGCGATGAGGTGGAAATAGGAGACGCGCTGCTACTGCCGCTGCCGATGGAAGAACTAGGCCGCATCGCCGCGCAGACCGCCAAGCAGATTCTCTTTCAGAAAGTGCGCGACGCCGAGCGCTCTAACATCTACGACCAGTACATAGACAAGATTGGCGATCTCGTTAACGGCTTCGTCAAACGCTTTGAGCGTGGCAACATCATCGTTGACCTCGGAAACCTCGAAGCCATTCTGCCCCGCTCGCAGCAATCGCGCGGCGAACAGTGGAATCAGGGCGAGCGCATCCGCGTCGTCATCAACAACGTCTCGAAGGAATCGAAAGGCCCGCAGGTTGAAGTCTCGCGCACCAGCCCGGAACTACTGCGTCGTCTCTTCGAGATGGAAGTGCCGGAGATTTACGACGAGACTGTGGTTATCAAATCGGCTGTGCGTGAGCCGGGCGAGCGCGCCAAGATTGCTGTCACAAGTAACGAGCGCGACGTTGACCCCGTGGGCGCTTGCGTCGGCATGAAGGGTTCGCGCGTGCAGGCTATTATCCGCGAGCTTCGCGGCGAGAAAATAGACATCATAGAATGGTCGGACGAGCCTTCGGTCTTTGCCGCTAATGCCTTGTCGCCAGCCAAAGTTAACCAGGTACGAATCACTGACATCGAAAATCGGCAGATGGAAGTGATCGTCAACGAAGACCAGTTATCACTAGCCATCGGCAAGCGCGGGCAGAACGTGCGGCTGGCGACGAAGCTCGTCGGCTGGAACATAGACATTCGCAGCGAAGAGGAACTTAAGAAAGAGGTCGCGTTGCAGATGGGCGCGCTCATCGCTTCGGGCGGCGCAGTGCCGCTCTCCGCGATTGAAGGCGTCACGGCGCAGCAGGCAGATTCCCTCGCAGAGCACGGCATCAACGATATTGATGCGCTTGCGTCAACCTCCGTCGACGACCTCGTTGATTATCTGGACGTGAGCCTGGACGAGGCCGAGGCGATGCTCGGAGCAGCGCAGGCTGTGATTGCCGCGCGTGATGCCAGCAAGCAGGAGGCTGAAGCAGCCACAGGCGGCGAAACTGCCGAAGGCGAAGCTACTGAAGGCGAAGCCATCGAAGCCGAAGCCGCGACAGATGAAACGGCTGCGACTGAAACTGCTCCGGCAGAAGAGGGCGCAGCAGATGAGCCGGTTGAAGCGAGCGAGGCTGTAGGCGACCGAGAGATGACGGACGACGAGCAGGCTGCTGTTGCTGATGCGACAGACGAAGATGTCGCTGACCAAGAGACGAGCGCTCCGGTCGAGCAACACGCATTCTCTGCGGAGTTGGACGAGAGTGTTAATGCAGGTGAAGTCGAGCCGTCCGATGAGATGATTGCAGATGGCTATGACGAAGCCGTCCGCGATGGGACGCCCTTTACGGCTGAGGCCGATATTCTCGCGGAAGATTCCGCAGACCCTGTTGCCGTGACCGAAGCCGACCCCATCTCTGAGGAAGAGCTTCGCTTGCAGGATGCCGGACGCGATTTGCGCCCGGACACTATTACACCCGCGCCGGATATTACGTCAACGGGCGCGGCGATGATTGAGGCCGCAGGTCGCGTCGGCGAAGGCGAGCCGCCCGTCGAAGAAGAGTCAGGTTTTTCACCGCAGGCAGATTTCGCTTCGGAGGCCTCTGCTCCCGAAGTTGCGTCCGCTCCCGTGCCGCAAGTTAGTGAAGAAGCCGCGCCGGACGAGAGCACAGAAGACGAGAAGCAAACCGATGCTTCACGAGATGCGGCACAGTAATCATGGCGGGCGCGCACGCCTTCCGGTGTGCGCGTCACGCTTCTCGCCCAGACAGCCTCTTTCGCACTGTCGCTCCTGAAAGGGAAGCGCCTTCTTGAAAGGGTTGACGGGGCGAGTGTTCCCAAAACCCTTTTGAAGCGCACGACGCCGTTTTACCAAAGCGTCGAAGAAGGAGTGCATGACCGTTACCTCCAAAGTTCGTCTGTACGATTTAGCCAAAGACCTGAAGCTCGATACGAAGCGCCTCATCGAAGAGGTGCGTCGCGAGGGCGTGGATGTGAGTGTGCCCTCCAACTCGATTTCCAGGGAGTTGGCGGACAAGATTCGCAACAAGTATTTCCCGAAGAAAGAACAGACGGCCCCGCGCATGGTCAAGGTCGTCAAGAAGGCCGTCCGCGCTGTTCCCGAAGAAGAAGCTCCGACGACAATCGAGCCGCCGTTGGCAGAGGCAGCTTCCGCGCCGCAGGCCGCAGCGACGCCTGAGCTTCCGCAAGAGACGACGACTGACGTGACCAAGACGGCGCGCCCCCTGACAGCGCCGCGCGTCGTCAAGAAACTGACGCCAGCCGTGCGCGCAGAGCATCCGTCAGCCGCCGCTACGGGTGTGGCTCAGGCCGAACAGGAAATAACGGAAACGGACGACGCGACTTCACAGCAACCCTCAATCGAGGCACAGCCCGCACAGGCGACGAGCGAAGCGCCGGAGATGTTGGCCGAGCAGGCACAGATGCAGCAGCCAACCGTCTCGCCTCTTCTGACGCCGGAGCCGGAGCTTTCCACTACGGCACAGCCCGCTCAATCAAGACAGGTCACGAAGGTGTTGCGCCCGACGAGCGAGGCGCTTAGATCGGGAGTTATTGGCCCAGGAGGCCGCGCTCCCGTTCCGCTCACGCCGCCGCCCAGCCCGCGCGAGCGCTTTGAACGGCAGGAACGCGCCGGTCGAGGCGGCGCAGAACAACGACCGGAGCAGCGGCCCGACCCACGCGCGGCGCGCCCCGCTTACCCACGCGTGGATCGCGGCGGGACGCCGGGCGAAACGGCTACGCCGCAGACCGTTTACACGCCGCCGCCGAGTGATCGCAAGAAGGGACGCTCTCGCGGCCAGTTGCGCGGCGGGCACAAGACCGACGATAGAAGAGGGCGCTTTGAGGATAGAGATTTTATCCGTCCGCCGAAGGCGCTCTCCTTAGAAGACCGCATCGCTGGTCGTCTGGACGTGACGACCGCCACGAGCGGCGAACTCAAGCCCGTACGCATTGTCGAAGGCTCAACCGTCAAGGAGTTTGCCGAAAAGCTCGGCATCAAGCCCAAAGACATCGTTACACTGCTCTTGCAGCGCGGCGTCTTCGCCACCATCAACCAGCCTTTGAACGACGACGTGGCTGCCGACCTGGGCCGTCGCTTCGGTTATCAGGTGACCTTCGTGCCGTTTGAAGAGATGGTCGCTGAAGAAGAGTTTGAAGAGTTGATTGCGACCGACGCGGACGACGTGGAACTCCCGCGCGCACCCGTCGTCACAGTGATGGGCCACGTTGACCACGGCAAGACCAGCTTGCTCGACGGTATCCGCACGACTGACGTTGCGGCGGGCGAAGCCGGAGGCATCACGCAGCACATCGGCGCTTACAGCGTGCAGGTGCAAAGTCCTGATAACCCTGCGGAGACGCGCCGGGTCGTCTTTCTGGACACGCCGGGCCACGAAGCCTTCACGATGATGCGCGCGCGCGGAGCGAAGGCAACGGATGTTGTCGTCCTCGTTGTCGCGGCTGACGATGGTGTGATGCCGCAGACCATCGAAGCCATCGAGCACTCGCGTGCAGCGGGTGTTCCCATTATCGTCGCCATCAACAAGATTGACCGCCCCGATGCCAACCCCGACCGAGTTAAGCAGGAGTTGGCGAATCAGGGCTTGCAGCCCGTCGAGTGGGGTGGCGAGACGGAGATGGTGCAGGTTTCGGCCAAGAAGCGCGAGAATCTGGAAACGCTGTTGGAAACCATCCTGCTGACGACTGACATTCTCGAATTAAAGGCCAGCCCGACGCGCTTAGCCTCCGGCGTCGTGCTCGAAGCCAAGCTTGACCGAGGGCGCGGCGCTGTGGCAACCGTGCTCGTGCAGCAGGGCACGCTGCGCGTCGGTGACCCTTTCATCGTCGGACAGATTTTCGGTAAGGTGCGCGCCATGTTCGACGACCGTGGACAGGCCATTACGGAAGCAGGCCCGGCCACGCCCGTCGAGGTGTTAGGGCTTCAGGGCGTGCCGCAGGCTGGCGAATCCTTCCAGGTCGTCGCAGACATTACGCGCGCCCAGCAGATTTCTCATCATCGCCAGATGCTGACCCGCCAGAACACGCTGCTGCAAACCACCAAGCGCGGTATCGAAGCGCTCGGACAGACGGAGATCAAGGAACTGCTCGTCATCATCAAGGCGGACGTGCAGGGTTCTGTCGAAGTCTTAAAGAGCACATTGCAGAAGCTTTCGACCAATCAGGTCAAGGTGAAGGTCATACGCTCCGGGGTCGGAGCAATCACGGAGTCGGATGTGCTGCTGGCTTCGGCGACACAGGCCGGGGCTTCGCAGACGGCTGTCGTCATCATAGGCTTTAACGTGAGGCCCGAAGTTCGCGCCGCCGAGCTAGCCAAGCAAGAGGGCGTTGACGTGCGACTGCACTCGATTATTTACAAGGTCGAGGAAGAGATTCGCGCGGCGATGATCGGGATGCTGGAAGCGATTGAGAAGGAGCGCATCCTGGGCAAGGCGGAAGTCCGCGAGGTCTTCCGCGTGCCGAAGGCGGGCGTCATCGCAGGCTGCATGGTGATTGACGGCACGGTGCGCCGCAATGCACGTGCGCGCTTAATACGCGACGGCATCGTCTCATGGGAAGGCGGCATCAGCAGCCTCAGGCGTTTCAAGGACGACGCTTCGGAAGTCCGCGAGGGCTTCGAGTGCGGCATCGGCCTTGAAAACTACAACGACATCAAGGTCGGCGACCAAATCGAGGCGTACATCGTCGAGAAGGTCGCGGCAACGGAACTATAATGCAGAGGTCAGAAGCCAGAGGTTAGAGGTCAGTCAAAGACTTCTACCGACCTCTGACCTCTGACCTCTAACCTCTGTGTTATGCGAAGGCCGGAAAGAGTTGCCGACATGCTGCGCGAGGAGATAGCGCAGATTGTTGGCTATGAATTGGAAGACCCGCGTTTGACGATGGTGACGGTGACGGACGTGCGCGTCTCCGATAACCTGCGAGACGCGCGCGTCTACGTGACAATCGTGGGCGATGAAGCCGAACATCAGTCGGCGATGGCCGCGCTTCGGCACGCCGCGCCTTACGTGCGCAAGCAACTGGGCTTTGCGCTCAGTTTGCGCCATACGCCCGAAATCCACTTCGTCCGCGATACGGTCGAAGAACAGGGCCAGCGCGTTGACCAGCTTTTAGAAGAGATCAAGCAGGGAGGGGCCGAACACGCTCCGATTCAAGAGTCCCCCGACGAAGAAAGGATGAACGATGAACGATGAGCGATGAATGATGAATGAAAGGCAATCTGCTTTTACTTCATCGTTCATCGCTCATCGTTCATCGTTTTGAAAACTATGCTTAGTCAAGTTGTCGAGTTGATCGAGTCGAAGCGACGCTTTGCGATTACCTCGCACATTCGCCCCGACGGCGACGGTTTGGGTTCGTCGCTCGGCCTCTACTGGGTTTTACGCGCGCTGGACAAAGAGGCCGAAGTCATCATTCACGACCCCGTTCCGCAGTCTTATCTGAAGCTACCCGGCGCAAGCGAAGTGCGCGTCACGGAGGTCATCGACCGTCCTTACGATGCCGTCTTCGTCATCGAATGCTCTGACATCACGCGTCCCGGCATTAAGGATTTGGACAAGCAATTTGTCGTCAACATAGACCATCACTCGACGAGCGCCATGTTTGGCACAATCAACTGGATTGACGCTACGGCTTCGGCGGTCGGCGAAATGATTTACAATCTATGCAAAGCGACAGGGGTGCGCGTGACCAAAGAGATAGCCGAATGCGTCTATACCGCGCTCATCACCGACACAGGCTCATTTCATTACTCGAACACGACCGAGCGCACGTTTAAGGTGGCATCCGAGTTGGTGCGCGCCGGAGTCAAGCCTGCGAAGATAGCGCAGGCTGTCTTCTCCAGCTACCCTTGGCGCAAGATTGAGTTGCTTGGCAAGGTGCTCGCCACCGTGCGGCGTGATGCAACGGGCCGTATCGCATGGATGCGCCAGACGCTTGAGATGCAAAACGGAACGGGCGCACACGAAGAGGACGGCGACGGATTTGTTAATTACCCGCTGACCGTCTCAGAGGTTGAAGCCGTCGCGCTTCTGAAAGAGACCGCGCCTGGAATCTACCGCACCAGCCTGCGCTCGAAGGGCGACATTAACGTGGCGCGCGTCGCAGAAAAATTCGGCGGCGGCGGCCATCGCAACGCCGCCGGATGCACGCTCACAGGCGACTGGGACGAAGCCGAGCGAACAATCGTTAGCCTCTTGCAGGAGGCCATCGAGCACCGCAGCAACGGCCACCGCGACACCGTTAAAGCAGCGCTCGCCGAGCACGATTCCAGAGCGGAAACCGAAGAAGCAGCGTAAAAGCAGAAGTCAGAATCCAGAATTCAGAAGAAAAGAAAATCAGAAAGATGTGGTTGCCGCCGATTATTCTGGCTTCTGAATTCTGACTCCTGTAGTTGAGCTATGTCTGTCAAAGAGAAAAAGTATAAATGGCGGCGCGCAGATTATCAGGAGCAGACGCGTGGGCTGTTGATGGTTCACACGGGAAATGGAAAGGGCAAGACGACGTGCGCGCTCGGCCTGATGATGCGCGCGGCGGGGCGCGGGCTGAATTGTTGCATGATTCAGTTTATGAAATCGCGCAATGACCGCTATGGCGAGCACGTCTCGGCGGAGAAGCTCGGCATCGAGATACACACGATGGGCGACGGCTTCACATGGGATACTAAAAACCCTGAACAGGATCGCGCGACTTCGCGCGCGACGTGGGCGCTGTGCGTCGAAAAACTGCGCAGCGGCGAGTATGACATGCTGGTCTTCGATGAGTTGGTTTACGTCCTCAGCTACGAGATGTTGCCAACCGCAGAGGTGCTCGCCGAGATCGCCCAAGTGCGCGCAGAGCAACCCGCGCTGCACATCATCCTGACTGGCCGCGACGCGCCCACTGCGCTTCTGGATGCCGCAGACCTCGTCACCGAAATGCGCGAGGTCAAGCACCCTTTCCAGCAAGGCATACGCGCCCAGCAAGGCATAGAATTTTAAAACTAACGATAAGCGATGAACGCGGAACGATGAATAAATAACAGCTAACAGTTTTGAATTTTCAGTTTTCAGCACAGACAAAACTGCTTTTACTGAAAACTGAAAACCGAAAACTGTTAACTGTCTTCATCGTTCATCGTTCCGCCTTCATTGTTTTTATGTTACTCTCTGCGGCGTTCCCTTCTGATTTTACTTGAACAAAAGATGAAGGCCCGCGTGCTGCGTGTGAGCGACTGAAAACGCATGACATGGTTTCGTAAAAAGAAGCAGAAGAATGAAGCAGTGCCGTTGGAAGAGCGGCGCGTGCGGACGGAAAACGTTTTCGTCAAATGTGAAGAGTGTGATGCGGCTCTCTACAAACGCGACCTCGAAGAATCCCTGCAAGTCTGTCACACCTGCTCCTATCATTTTCGTCTCGACGCTCGCTCGCGTCTGGAGATGCTCTTTGACGACGGTGTCTACGAAGAGTTGGACGCGGAAATAATCTCTATTGACCCGCTGGAATTTGTTGACAGCAAGCCCTACCCGGAACGTCTTGAGCAGGCTCGTCGCATCTCCGGTTTACCGGAGGCGATCATCGGCGGACGCGGGAGGGTCGGCAATCATCGCGTCTTCGCGGGCGCGATGGACATGCTCTTTATCGGTGGCTCGATGGGTTCTGCGGTCGGCGAGAAGGTGACGCGATTAATCGAGCGGGCGATTGATGAGAGCGGCGCTGTCATCATCTTCGCGGCCTCCGGCGGGGCACGCATGCAGGAAGGCACGCTCTCGTTAATGCAGATGGCGAAAATCTCAGCCGCGCTCGCGCAACTGGATGAAGCGCGCTTGCCCTTCATCTCTATCCTGACTGACCCGACCACGGGGGGCGTGACCGCCAGCTTCGCCATGCTCGGCGACGTGATTATCGCTGAGCCGAAAGCCCTCATCGGTTTCGCAGGGCCGCGCGTCATCGAACAAACGATTCGACAGAAGCTGCCGAAGGGTTTTCAACGCTCCGAGTTTCTGCTCGAACATGGCATGTTAGACGCCGTGGTTGACCGCCGCGAGATGCGCACATTTATCATCAAAACCCTCAACTTCATGATGAATCCCGAAATCCTGCGCGAGCCTCAGCCGGACATAGCCCTGTTTAAAGGGCAGGAGTCGGGAATCAGAAGCCAGAATTCAGAATAATCGGCGGCAACTGCTTTTATTCTATCCTTCTTTCTTCTGAATTTTTTGTTCTTCTGAATTCTGGATTCCGACTTCTGAATTCGTAGTTGAGTATGCTTTTCGACGAAGCGCTCCAGTATCTTTTGAGTCTGGGCCATGAGACGCTTGCGATCAAGCTCGGACTAGCCAACACGGAGCGGCTGCTCGAAGCCGTGGGCCAGCCTCAGAAAGCTTTCCGTAAAGTGCAAATCGCTGGCACTAACGGCAAGGGGTCAACCGCCGTCATGCTCGATGCGATGACGCGCGCGGCTGGAATCAAGACGGCCCTCTACACTTCTCCTCATCTCGTCTCAATTACAGAGCGTCTGCGCTTTGACGGGCGCGAGATTCAGCCGGAGTCTTTCGCCGATCTGACGGCCAGAGTAAGAGAGGCGGCCAATGCGTTGCTCGCTGCGGGTGCGATTCAGGCTTTGCCGACATTCTTCGAGCATCTGACAGTGATGTTTCTGCTCGCCTGTGTCGATGCTCGAACGGAACTGGCAATCCTTGAAACAGGCTTGGGCGGGCGGCTTGACGCAACGACCGCCGCCGGTGCTGAAGTAGTCGCAATCACCTCTATCGCGCTCGACCATCAAGAATACTTGGGTGAGACGCTTCCTGAGATTGCCGCCGAAAAGGCAGCGATTATTCGTCGCGGCGTGACGGCTATCGTTTCGCCGCAGCCGCCTGAAGCCCTCGCTGTTATCGAGCGTCGTGGCGCGGAGTGTGAGGTGCGATTGCGCCAGAGCGATTGCGCGCCCACGCTTCAAGGTGCATCCCGTGACGGGCGTCTGCGCGTCACTTTCGAGAGCGGGCAAGATCGTTACGAAGATGTGCTGTTGGGATTGCGCGGTGGTCATCAGGTGACAAACGCGTGCATCGCCATTCAATTGGCAGAAGCCCTGCGTGAGAGTGGCTTTGTTATTTCACGCGCGGATATTATCGCGGGCCTTCACAGCGCCAGACACGCAGGACGGCTGGAAATCTACGAAGAATCTCCGCGCATCCTCTTTGACGGCGCGCACAACATCGCCGGGGCGCAGGCTCTACGCGATTATCTGGACGAATTCGTCAGTCATCCTGTGACGCTCGTCTTCGGCGCGATGCGTGATAAAGACTTGAAAGAGATCGCGGCGATTCTCTTCCCTGTCGCACGACGATTGATTCTGACGCAGCCATCAAGTCCACGCGCGGCAACTCCTGAAATGCTGGCGCAGGTTGTGCCGCCTGACGCTGCCGCTACGATTACAGCCGCGCCCGACTTAAGAGAAGCGCTGAGAATTGCGCTCACCGAGACCACGCGCGAAGGCTTAGTCTGCGTGACAGGCTCGCTCTATCTCGTCGGCGAAGCACAAAGCATTCTCGGCGCGCGTTGAAGCCAGAGCGCAGTGGCTTCGCAAGACTTGCTTTGTCTTAACCTGCCGCGCCTGTTGTCGTCGCGCTCTCAAAAAACGTAAACTCGCAATCGAGAATTCATTATGGCTACACCTGACCGGGAAGAAAACCCTGAAGTGCTCGCGGCGGAAGAGATTTATCACGGGCGGATTTTCGACGTTTCGCTGTACACCGTTCGCGAAGGCGAAAAGACCTACCAACGAGAAGTCGTGCATCATCCGGGCGGGGCGAGTACGGTCGCCGTCTTTGAGGATGGGACAATCGCGCTGGTCAGGCAGTATCGTCATCCGACGGTGCGCTATGTGCTGGAACTTCCGGCGGGCAGGCTGGACGCGCCGGAGCGGCCTGAGGATTGCGCTGCACGCGAGTTGGAAGAAGAGATCGGAGTCCGCGCCGGGCGCATGGAAAAGCTGGCGGAGTTTTTCACCACGCCCGGCTTTTGTGAAGAGAAGCTCTGGGTCTATCTGGCGACCGAGTTAACTGAGACGCAGCAGAATCTTGAAAGCGATGAACTGGTGGAGGTCGTGCGCGTTACTTTTCCACGCGCGCTTGAGATGATCGCCAGCGGCGAGATTGAAGACGCGAAGACAATCATCGGCCTGACGCTGGCCGCAGAACGTCTTGGCATTCGGCGCAGCGGCAGCGCTCTCTCTGAGCAAGCGCTTGAGTAATTTTATCGCCTGATTTCAACCCTAACAGCGAAACGCCTGACCATCTGTGGAGGAATGTATGCCGAAACGCTGCACGCATCTGGATCAAGTGAGGGAGGTTGCGTCGAGCGCCGACGGTTGCGAGGATTGTTTGAAGACGGGCGACCGCTGGCTACACTTGCGGATTTGCGAATCCTGCGGTCACGTCGGCTGCTGCGATAGCTCAAAGAACAAGCACGCCACCAAGCATTATCAAGCGAGCCATCACCCGATCATCAAATCCTTCGAGCCGGGCGAGAACTGGGCCTATTGCTACGCTGACGAGATGTTTTTCGAGTCGCTGTAGAAAAAGTCTTGAGCCTCAGCGTCCTGGGTCTGGAGTCAACAACAAGACCTACCTTTCTTTTGACTCCAGACTCAAGACTGTAGACTCCTGATTCGACTTGTTTGGTTGACCGTCTCGCGGCCTCTCTCTTACACTTCACCCTATCGTGGAAACATCTAAAGACCCGACGACCCTGTCGCCCTTTTCGGCTGAGAGCTACGCGAGCCTTGAGCATGGGCCAACCCCTCAGCCGCCTTCAATCATAGTTGACCCGAACAATCCGCCGTGGGGGCTGCTGGCCGCAATTCTGACGTGGATAGGGAGCGTCGTGTTGCTGCTGGTGATGAATATGGTGGTCGTAGTGTTCTACGGTTTATTCAAGTTCAGGGGCGGCAGAGAAGCGCTTGAGCAATTTCTAACGACGGACAAGACCGTTATCCTGTTGCTGATACTTTCGGCGATACCCGCGCACCTGCTGACTCTCGGCGTAGCCTGGGCGGTCATCACACACTTTGGCAAACGAACGTTTTGGAGCGCGCTCGGCTGGACGTGGAGTAAAAGGGTCGGATTCTGGACGAGCGTGGGTCTGGCTGTCGCACTTTATGTCGTCGGCATCGTGTTGATAATGCTGTTCGGCCAGCAGAAGACTTCTCTGGATCAGGTCGTCGCCAGTTCGCGTGCTGCGGCACTGTCGCTGGCTTTTCTGGCGGTCTTCACCGCTCCGTTGGTCGAGGAAGTAGTGTATCGCGGCATTCTTTATCCGGCGCTGCAAAGAAGGGTCGGCATGCACTGGGCCATCGTCGGCGTGCTGGTCTTATTCACGCTCGTTCACGTCCCTCAATATTGGCCCAACTTCGGCGTCATAGGGGCGGTGGGCCTGCTCAGCCTCTCTTTGACTCTTGTGCGCGCCTACACGGGCCGCCTGCTTCCGTGCTTTGTAATGCACCTGGTTTTTAATGGCATTCAATCCGTCTTGATTATCATTCAGCCCTATCTGCCGCCCTCCTTAACCGGCGAAGAACAGGCAGCCGCCGTAGTCAAGCTGTTCTCGCAAGTCATTCCGATGCTGATTTGAAAACATGGCACACGAGGTCGTAGTCGTTGGCGGGGGCTTGGGCGGATTGACCGCCGCCGCACTCCTTGCAGCGCGCGGTGTTGATGTCTGCCTGTTGGAAAAAGAGGCAGAGGCCGGAGGATGCGCGGCGACGTTTGAAAAGTTCGGCTACACGTTTGAATCAACCGCTTCGCTTTACGCCGGATGGCAGCCGGGCGAAATACACGAGCGCGTCTTTGCAGAGTTGCCCGTCGCCGCGCCAGAAGTCCGCCCCGCTTCGCCGGCTTATATCGTCCGCTTGCCGGACATGACGGAGGTGGCGCTCGTCGAAGACGATCAGAACTTTGAACAGAACTTGCGCGCAGCTTTTTCCGAATGCGCGGAGGCGTCCGTCAACTTCTACCGCGAG
The DNA here is from genome assembly GCA_036387475.1 of Pyrinomonadaceae bacterium. Classification (GTDB taxonomy): domain Bacteria; phylum Acidobacteriota; class Blastocatellia; order Pyrinomonadales; family Pyrinomonadaceae; genus DASVTR01. The sequence continues at coordinate 147,153 of DASVTR010000018.1, forward strand.
ATAGCACCCATCGGTGCTGCCCTGCAACGCACCGCTGCTCGCGTTCCGGATTTGCCCAACATCTCTCAGCTACAACGCCTGCGAGCCGCCGCTTCAGAAGCACGCATCGCGCCGCGCGTGCTCGCGGCGATGAATCAAACGACCGCCGAGCACTTAACGCAGGCATCGCCACGCTTTCGTCGTTTCATAGATGTCCAACTCCAAATCTTCGCGCAGTGTGCGAGCACGGATTGTGCTTATCTTTACGCCTGCGTTGCGCTCAGCCTGCCGCGTCGAGGGATGCACGAGATTCGCGGCGGGGCTGCATCCCTGACAAACGCGCTCATCGCTTCTATTAAAAAGAGCGGCGGCACTGTGCGCCTCAACGCGCCCGTGCTGCGCCTCGCCTATGATGCGAGCGGGCGCACCACCGGCGTCGATTTGCTGAGCGGCGAGCGCGTTGAAGTGACGCGCGCCGTCGTCAGTAATCTCACCGTCTGGGACACATACGGTAAGCTCGTCGGCCTCAGTCGCACGCCCGAAGAGATGCGCCGTCGTCTTAAAAACCTGCGCGGCTGGGGCGCTTACCTGCTCTATCTGGGCATGGACGAAGCTGCGGCAGAGAGTCTGCCAGCCACACACCTGCTGGCGCTCACGGACTGGCAGGAAAATCAGCCGTACGATGCGGAAGCAATGCAGTTCATGTTTAGCGCCGCGCCCGTCTGGGACACACGCGCGCCCGCGCACAAGCGCGCCGTCACCGTCCAGACCTTCACAGACGCGGCGCAATGGTTTGCTTTTCATGAAGTCGAGGCCGAGCACGAAACTCAGGATCAGCAGTTTTTGGAAACTTGCTGGCAGCGCCTGCACACGGCCCTGCCCGAACTCGGCGACCGGATAGAGGTCATCGAAACGGCGACGCCGCGCACCTTCTATGACACGACGCGCCGCAAGCTCGGAATGGTCGGCGGCGTGGGCCAATCGCTCGCCGTCTTTGGCCCAAACTCTGTGACGCATCGCACGCACTTGCCGAATCTCTTCCTCGTCGGCGACTCCGTTTTTCCAGGCAACGGTGTGGCCGCCGTCACACACTCCGCACTCATCGTCGCCAACGAATTAGCCGCGCCAATCAAGCGATAGCCGGAATCCACCTTCAACAATCGCACAAGCTAATCGCTCTCAATTCTTGGCGAATTTCGCCCTCTCCTTTAGACTGAAACCCGGTTGATTCGCGCAGGTTGTTGCCTTCTTCTGAGGAGAAGCCGGATGAAATCCTTTATCATCTTTTGCCTCATGGCATTGCTCACGTCTTCGTCTCTGTGCGCGCAGCAGCCGACGGCAACGCCCCGGCCAACGGCGCAGGAAAAGAGTGCAGTCGCGCAGACGAAATTGCCGATAGCTGCCTCGATGCTCTCGCCCGCCGTTTGTGGCAAGGGCGTCTTTCAACTCCTGCTCGGCACGCAGTCTCTCGGCAGTGAAACGTTTGAGATTATGTGCAGCGGCGACGGCGGCTACGCTGCCAGCGGGCGCACGTTAATGAAACTGCCGGGACTAACCATTGACCTCAACACCTCAATCGAAACGGACAAGCAGGCGACGCCATCGCAATTTACTCTAAAGGGAGTGCTCGGCCCGAATACGATAGACCAAAGCATTACGGTAAAGAATGACAAAGCGACGATTGTTGACGGCGGCAAGACGAATGAAGTAGCTTACGCCCGTGGCGCGACCTTTCTCGTTCCGAACGTGACATATCTCTTCCAGTTTGTCGCCGCACACTACGACACAGTGCAAGGCGGCGCGCAAAAGCTTCAAATCTTCCCGAACATCACGATCACGATGGAACGCACGGGGCATGATGAAGTGCTGGCTGCCGGAATGTCTGCGGCGGCTGCCGTCAAGCCTACGGCCTTCGACCGCTATTCGTTGTCGATGGCCGGTGTTCCCAACCTGCTGATTTGGACTGACCGGCGCGGGCGGCTCGCGGCCTTTTCAGTACCCGCGCAGAATTTCATAGCCATCCGCGAAGAGTATGCACAGTTTGCAGAACCTTTGCGCGCGGCGCTCTCTGCCACGTCAAAAGATTTAGTGCCCGATTACAGCGCACCGCCCGACGCGCCCTTCACGGCTGAGGAAGTAACGATTGAGCACAAAGGCTTCAAGCTCGCGGGCACACTCCTTGTGCCTAAAGCAGGCACAGGCCCTTTTCCGGCGGTCGTGACCAGTACAGGCTCAGGACAGGAAACACGCGACGAGAATGTGCCGATTCCGGGCCTGGAAAAGTACAGGCCGTTTCGCCAGATTGCAGAACGGCTGGCGAGTCGTGGGATTGCCGTGCTGCGCGTTGACGATAGGGGTGTCGGCTCTTCGACCGGCCTCGACACGCTCTATCAAGCGACGACGTTTGACTTCGCCGACGACGTGCGCGCACAAATCTCTTACCTGCGCACGCGCCGCGAGATTGACCCTGAGCGTATCGCCATCGTCGGCCACAGCGAAGGCGGCGCTATTGGGCCGCTCGTCGCCGCAACGGATAAGCGTCTGGCAGCCGTCGTCCTCATGGCTGGCCCGGCCCAGCGCGGCGAAGAGATTCTGAGCTACCAACTCGATTTAGCTTATGCCAGCGACCCGAAACTGTCTGACGAAGAGAAGACGAAGAAGCGCGCTGAGAATCAGGCCTTCATTCGCGCCGTTAGAGAAAAGGGCGATGTCTCAAAATATCCGCCAGCTTTGCAGGTGCTCAACGCAGATTGGACGCGCGCCTTCCTCGCTTACGACCCGCTTCCAACCATTCGCAAAGTACGCCAGCCGATTCTGATTCTACACGGAGCGCTCGACCGGCAGGTGACAATTGAGCAGGCGGCGATGCTGGAACGCGCCGCGCGTGCGGCTGGCAACAGGGATGTCACAGTCCGCGTCTTTCCCAACCTCAACCATCTCTTTCTCCCGGCCAAGACCGGAGCGGAAAGCGAATACTCTACGCTCAACACGCACCTCATTCCGGATGAAGTGCTCGACGTATTGAGCGATTGGCTGCAACTCAAACTTAAGACCAAACGCTAGCATAAAATTGGCAGAGCAAGCCCCTGGCCCGCTCGGCTACCAGAAAAGTGCAACGGGCCGGGGACTTGCTCTGCCACTACGATTCTTATACGTTAACCCACCGCCAGAGCGAGCGCTGTATTTATGTCCTTCTCCGCGCCGCGCACGACGATGATGCTATCGCCCACGCGCTGCACCAATGTGACACGCCCGCCTTTGCGCCAGATCATTCCGGCGTCGCTTCCGGCAGCGAGCGTCTCGCCAGCCTGTGCGCCGTTGCGGCGACGTTGGAGCGCGTTGTAAGCATTGAAGAATTCTTCCGCGTCCGCAGGCTTGTCCCAAAAAGTTTTCCAGACGAAGAGCGGCGTGCCCCCTTCGCGTTCAAAAAGATAAGCGCGGTCGCCGCCCCAGCCCGCCGAAGCACGCACAGCATCCTTTTCAGCAACACCTTCGAGCAGCAGCCCGCGCACGCCTATCTCGCCGAGCGGCGTCGAGGCCACGCTGCGCCAGCCGCTCGTCGTAAAAGCTGCTTCGTCCAACTGTATCTCGCGCGGGCTTTCGCCTTGCGCATATTTCTCTGGATGAAGAATCTGCTCGCTGGAAGCGGGCGGGCGTGTGAATAATTCGTTGACGCCGCGCTCTCCCCGGCTGCGCCGCACGCTCTCGACAAAGCGCGCACCATCGCGGTAACGAAAGATGAAAGTCTCCGTTAACAAACGCGGAAAGAGCGCATTCATCTCCGCGCGGTAATCGCCGAAGCGTTCGTCTTCCTGCCGCAGTATCTCTTCGAGCGCTTTACGCGCGTAAGCATCACCCTCTTGCGCACGCCGCTGGACGTTCATCGCATCGCCTTCGACGACGGCAAACAGCGCCTCCGTCCGGTCAAAATTAAAGGGCTGCACCATCAACAGCTTCATCAAGTCAAAGTGCTGATCCTGCAAGGCGTGTGTGAATTCGTGCGTCAAGAGCGAATCGTCTTTGAATTTGTCAACGAGCAGAATCTGCTTATCGAGTGGCGAATAGGTCGCGCCCGCAGAGATTGCTGTAAACTGCGCGGCCAGCATCGCAAGGTCTGTGCCTTCCGGCAACATGCCGCCTGCAACCGCAAGCTTGCTCAATGAACGCAATTCTTCGCCGCCGAGCACCTGCGCCATCTCGCTGGCGCGCGTCCCGTACTCCCAGCCGGACAACTCCGACATCCCTACTTCGCCCGTCCAATTCAACTCGCGCAAGCCGGCGGACGTGCGCATCGCGCGCTCGCGCATCTCCTGCAATTTCTTCGATAGCTGGCGCGAGGGCAGCGGCGGCAGAGTCCGCGCCACCGGCATGCTCGTCGTAGTAGCCACACTCGTCCGCGTCACAGGCTTACTGCCACACGCCGCGACGATTAAAGAGAAGATGATAATGACGGAAAAATAAATTATTCCCCTGCCCTGTTCGCTCATCACAAAGCTTAGACGCACGAACGCCGCTTTGCGATGCCGATAAAAAGCAAGGATGAACGAGGAACGCTGAACGCGGAATGAAAGACAAGCTGCTTTACAGTTCATCGTTCATCGTTCATCGTTCATCCTTTCAATCAGCCATGCGGCTGAGAGGAGGAGTGGAATGATAAAGGCGAGCGGCCACCATGTTCGGAGTTCCCAGGTCAGGCGAGTTTTTTCCCGGCTCAGGGAGTTGGCATTGATGCGCTCGAAGAAAGCTGCGGCGTCGCTCGTGATGATGTCGCCGCCGGTTTCGCGAGCGGCGCGGAGAAGCGCATCATTGGCCGCGCCCGGCTCGACGGCGAGCGCAGAGACGATTGTGAAATACTTGATGCTGCTGCCGCTCTTGCCGCCCGCCTTGTAGTCCGCTTCAAGAGCATACTGGCCGGGCGCTGATGCGGGAAGCGCCGCGCGCCACACGCTGGCGTCCGTTTCATCCGGGACGAACGCGATCTCGCGCGGCTGTGAATTATTGTTTGCAGTTTCTTCCTCATCATTCGCCAAAGGCTGCAAACGAGCGTTCAGCTTTTCAATCTTTGCGGAAGCATAGAGCGCGTCGCGGACGCGTATCTCTGCTGTCAACAATTGTCCGGCTGCGGGTGATTCGTCGCTCAAAATAATTTCCACGGGCGGCTTCGCTCCCGCTGTCGCCCAGAGCAATAGTCCGTGCCAGAGAGCACCGTAGGGCGCTGCCGCTTCATCCTGCTCGCCGCTCGCACTCGTGCGCAGCCGCCATGAATCAGCCGGAGCGAACAAGAGCGTGCGCCCCGCGCCGTAACGCGCCGCAACGATCAAAGGCGTGCCCGCCTCGCTTTGTTCGACCGCGTGGCCGCGTCCTGCGACTGCAAGCACCGTCGCACTCGGACGCAACGCTCCAAACCGCAAGCCCTGCCCTGTCAGTACATTCGTCTTCGCCGCCGTTTCTTGACTCGCACTCAGATAAGCGCCGAGCGCAGAGCCTGCGCCCGCTGCGGTCGGCAAAAGCGATAGGCCGTCTCTGTTCTTCTCTGCTTCGAGAGGAGTGCCGCGCGAAAGTTGCTGCGCCTCCGAAGCGAGGCCGCGCGCATCAATTGCCGCTGGCATCAACGCGTAGAGCTTTCCGTTTGGGGCAGCGATTGATCCGGCGAAACTATTGCCGCCGAGAATGATGATGCCGCCGCCGCGTCGCTCCGTCCACACGCTCAAGCGCGCAGCCTCCGCAGCCGACAACATTTCGTTCGGCGTTGGGCCAACGATGATGCAATCGTAACTGTTGAGACGCTCCATGCTGCCGAGCACGGCATGTAACTTTGCTTCCGGCGAACTGGCTTTCCGAGCCTTGCCTTCATCAATTTTCTCGTCCTGCTCGCCTGTTTCGTCGTCCGCCTGCTCGCTGCTCCTTTCCGTTGCGCCAATCGCTGCCGCGCGGCTGACCTGCGCGAAATAGTCAACTTCAAATAATCGGCTTCGCTCCAAAACGCGGCGGATAAACTTCGCTTCCCACGTCGGCTCGCCCTCGAAAAAGAGCACGCGCCAGCGCCGCTCTTCGATGTAGAGAGTGAAAGGGCGCGAGAGCACACCCTTGTCTTCGCCGCCCGCCGCTTCGATGCGTGCCGTGTAAGGCATCCACCCCGCCACCTTCGGCACGACTTCGAGCGTTACCGTCCGCCACTCTTCATCGCTCGTCCAACGCACACGCGCAGACGCCTGCACCTTAGCCTCATCGGCAATGGTGATGAGCGATTCGCGCCCGCGCATCCCTCGCCCATGCACACTGCAACGCACACTGACCGGTACGCCGCTGACGGGCTGGCTCGTAATCGCCACGCCCGTTATCGCAACCGTCGGCTTCGTTGGCGCTGGGCTATTAACAACAAAGACAGGTACGCCGCCCATCGCTGCGCGTAAACGATTGACTTCCGATGCAGCCACATCCTGCCTCATCGCGCCGTTCGTCAACAGGATTCCGGCGACGTAAACTCTATCGTCTGCCGACATCAACTCGCCGCTCGCTTCAGCTTCTTCAACGACAGTGAAAGATTGTTTCTTTAAGGCGTTAACGATTTCCCCTGCGGCCTGGCTCGTGGCCCATGACGCATCTGCCTCTGCTTTGTCGTCGCCAACAACAGAGCGCGTCTGTCGCAACAGCACGCGCGCCTCCGTCGCCGTCTCATATTCAACGCGTACACCGGCCAACGCACACGCCAACAGCAACAGCGACGCGCCGCGAAGTGCGACCAGCAGCCGACGCGGATTCCGCGCCGCTCCGTCAAGGCTCTGCCAGTAGCGAAAGAGCGCGAACGCAACGAGCGCCAGCGCCGCGACGAAGACGGCGCGAGATGCTGCGTCAGGAATGTTGAAGGGATTGCTCATCGCTGCCCGCCGCTGTTTAGTCGCCGGAAATACTCTGCAGCACGCGCATCGTCGGCGGGAAGGAGCGCGCCCGCTTCATTATTGCCTGAACGCGTGCTGCTCTCGGCGATGGCGAAAAGATTCGCGGCGGCCTGAGTCAGCAAGGCCAGAGGCTTGCTGAGCCGCGCGGCATATTCTTCCGTAGTTCCGCCGATTTCAAGACGCGCCAACTCTGTTTCGACGATGCGCAGTTGGCCCGCCGCTTCGGCGATGATTGCTGCATGATTGCCGCCAATGCGGACGAGGGCGTCTGCTGCCTTCATGGAACGCTCGCGTGCGCGTGCCGTAGCGCTGCCCCGAACGCTGGCGGGAACGTTGAGTGTCCCCTGCAAATCTCCGAGTGCTGCATAAGCATTCTGTAGCGCCGCACGAAGCTCTGCGGATTCCTTCGATTGCGGACGACGTGCAAGCTTTTCCAGCCGTGTCCTTATCTCCGCCAGTTCGCCCGCGTAGCGTCTTTTCAGATCAACCGGCTTGCTCCGGGCGACGATAGGCGGAATGTAGCGGACGGCTGCTTGCGCACGCTTCAAGCGCGTGAGGGCGTCACGCTCATGAACGAGAGCCTTCGCTGTGTCGCCAATTGAGAGCGCATCTTCTGCATCCCACATCGCGCGAATCGCATAGACCATCTCGCGCACGGAAGCGGGCGCTCCCGTCGGCGGTTCAGGGATGCCGTGAAAGTGCGGCGCGGTGCGTTCCGTTTCAGCCTCACGCGCACGCTCTTCAACGCTCGCCTCTCCTGTTCCTGCGTCCGTTTCTTCATCGCTGCTGTCGCCTTCCGTTTTGATGTAATCGTTGAAGGAGTTTTTGAAATCGCGCTGGTCGGCGGCGATGTCGTTTGAGCGGTTGAGCAGTTCGCTTTGCGCCAGGCGCGTGCGTTCGGCGTGTAGCTTTTCCGTCTTGATAATGATTTGCCGCTGGCTTAGCAGAAAGCGCCCGATTTCGTTGGGCAGTAAATCGCTCAGGTTAAGCTTAGCTGCTTCGGGCGCGCGGATGGCGATTGCGAGGCTGGCCGAGCGGCCCGTATTGCCTGCGCTCGTATTGCGGTCGCGCGCCTCTATCCAGAAGACGAGCGTGTCACCGGCCTGCAAGCCCAGCCGCGCGAGGTCAAGCTGTGCTGTGCCGCGCCACTCGCGCGGGCTTTCGCGCTCGACGCTGCCGAGGCTTAATTCGCCATTCGTAAACTTCGCCGCATCACCTTCGCCGCGACTCTTAATGTATTTCAAAGCGATGCCTGCCAGCCCCAGATCATCGCGCGCAGTCCAGCGCACGCTAACGGGTTCAGCCGGAATCGAGCGTAACAGTTGATCGCCGCTCGGCTCAACAATGCGCGCTTCGGGCGGAACATCGGCGTAGACCTCCACGGCACGCACAAGCGGCGCGGGCGCAAGTTTTTCATCAGTGAGGATGCGCGCTTCAAATGCGCCGCTCGCGGCAGCGATGAAAGTCCCGCTGAAGCGTCCCTCTCCGAGCGCACGCATGGCGGCCTCCGCGCCGTTGAAGCTCAGGCTCGCGCCTTCGACTGTGCCGCGCGCATGCAGTGTGAGTTCCACCTGCGACCCGGCGAGAGCGCGCACGGGCGCGTCACCCGGCACTTCAAACGCGCCCAGACCCGTATAAGCAGGAGGCACAACGCGCACGCGTAACTCTTCAATCGTCACTACGCCGACGGCTTCGCCTACGTTTGGGCCAATCAACTCCGATACCGAAAGACGAGTTGCTGCTTCATCGCTCTTCAAACGCAACCACCGCCCGGCTTCGAGCGCGAATGCCGCCGGAAAGAGCACGCGCAACAAGAGCATAAAGAGCAGCATGACAGTCAACGTAATCGTACCGCGCAGCGCATGTTCGTGAGGGGCGCCGCGTCTCTCGTCAATCGCCGACAGTTCCTCGCGCGCCTGTCTCGCTAGACGCGCGAGCATGTAGGGCGCTCCCTCCACAATCGCCGCGCTTTCAAGATTCTCGCAGAGCGTCACCAACGCGTTATGGCGGTCGCCCGCCGCACGCTCAATCTCGCGCGCGGCTACAGCGAGCGCTGGCCGCTGCGCTAGTTGCCAGAGAGCACGCGCGAAGAGTAGGAGAAACGCGAGCAGGACGGTAACGACGACGACAATGCGCGCGGTCTGCGGCAGAGGCCATAGGTAATCCAGCGCGCCGAGCAAGCAGAGCAGCGCTAAAGTGAAGGCGGTGACGAACGTCAACCGGGCCACGGCACGCCAGAGCCATCGCCGGAAAGCCAGACGAAAGATTGCCGCGCGCACGTCTACCCGCTGGCTTGGGCTGCGCGTCTCGATTCGGATTTCCGGCGATGTGGCGCTCACGTTTTAGTCCTGTTCAGAGCGGATTGACGATTTCAGCCGCCGCATTACGTTTCCAGCGTCGTCGCACGCTAACGAATAATTCTCCGACGAGCAGCAGAAAGGCCGCGTACAGAAAATATCGCCAATCGTTGCCGCCGCGCTCGACGGCTTCGCGCCACTCGTTGCCGCCAACGGTCGCGACAGGCTCTCCCACGTTAAAGTAATGCTGAACTTCGGCGGCGTTAATCAGCGAGCGTTCCGATTCCGCGGCAGGTGCATTGAGAGCCACAAAGCGCACGCTCCGTTCGGATTCGACGCGATAAATTCCTGCTTCCTTCAAGACGGAAAGAGGCCGCTGCATGAGGTCGCGTGCCTTCAACTGTTTGTTGCGCCCGGCGGCATCTGTCATCGTTAGGCTGGCTTCCGGCGCAAGGCCCAGGTCAACAGGCTCGCCCAGGTTATATGAAAGCGGCTCTCGCGGCGCGACGGCTGCGCGTAGGATGCTGTGGGCCAACGATGGAAAAGCAGGAGAGCGTCCCAAATCGCTCGCCGCGCTTTCAACTGAAGCACCCAACAGCAAGACTCTTCCGCCGCCGAGCCGCGTCGAGATGAAAGCCGCTGTTCCGTTGCTCCAACGCATCAGGGTCTCCGTACCTGCCCGTTGGTCAAAAGCATAACCTTCGCGCACGTTCACAGCCTGCAACGCGCGCAGAGTGTTATCCGTTATCGAACGCAAAGGAAGCGCGGACAGGTCAGCCGAACCGATATTCCATGAGCGCTCACTACTTAGTCTCGACAGGCTCTTAAAGGGCAGGACGCTTCCATCGTCTGTGGCAGCCAGGGCATTCAAAGCAGGCACATCGGCATCGCGCGCCAGAGACAGCCAGATTGTTCCGCCGCCCCGCGCGTACTCCGATAGAAGGCGCAACTCATCTGCGCGCAGTGTGCCGTGCAGAGTGAATGCGACGAGCGCGTAAGAGTTGAGTTCGTCGGCGCTCTTTGGCAATTGTCTTTGTCGCGTCAGAGGCGGGCTGCTCCTGTTTGCGGTGCTTGCCGCCGCTTCGAGCGCTGCGCCTAAGTAAAGGTCTGTTTCGGTGTTTGATTCAATCAGCAGAACACGTGTGTCGCGCGGCGCGGCGAAAGCGAAAAAGCGCTCGTCGTCCGGCTCGAAATCATCCGGCGCGAGCGTCCTGATGCGTCCCGTCAATTGTCCGTTCGATTCAGTTCGCCAGACGATGTCGGGCTGCTCGCCCGCGTTCGCGTTAATCATCCAGATGCGGCGCACGCCGCTGCGCCCGTCTGCGGCTGAAACAATTTCGGAGGCAAACAATTGGATACCCGTCTCATTTTTCCAAACAGCTTCGTCCAGCAGAAACGCGTTGCGCTCAAGGCTTGCGCCAACCGGATGCGTGCGGACGAGCGCCGGTGGCTTTGATGGTTGCTCGGTCAGTGCGACGAGATTCGTTTGCTGAAAGTCTGAGATGAGTTCTATCTCGGCTCTGCCCGGCGCTTCGCGCTCAAGCAGGGCGGTAGTGATGGTAAAGCCCTTGTTAAAATCAACAGCGCTGCTTCCCGGCTCGTATTGCTCAACGGCGGCCAGCAACTCTTGACGGTTGGCGGTAGTCGCAGCCAGCACAAGGGGTTCGGATGAGAGAGAGATGACGGCGGCTCGTTCGTCTTGCGCCAGCTTGTTGATGATGGCGCGTGCCTCCTCTCTGGCGGCTGCGGCGCGATTCTGTGAGCGCATGCTGAGCGAGGCATCAATGATAATCAGTCTTGTTGGTTGAGACTGAGAACGCAAGGTGAAGAGCGGGCGCGCGATTCCCAGGATGAGCAGCAGAAGCGCGAGCACACGCAGCGCGAGCAACAGCGGTTGGCGAATCCGGCGCGGGCGCAAGCGGAAGCTCTGCGTCTCGCGCAAATAACGCAGCGTCGGGAAATCAAGCTTCTCTGCGCGCCGCCGCGACAGCAGGTGAATGATGACGGGCAAGCTGACCAAAGCCAGCCCGATGAGTGCCAGCGGGCTTAAGAAAGACATAGGTCTAAAGTAAAAAGGTAAAAGTGATGACTGGCTACCGCTAGAGATTATTAAGATGAAGATGCGTGTCTTCCTTTTACCTTTTGCCCTGTGCCTTCCTCCGCAGGAGGTAAACGGCGAGGGCTTTGTCGAGCGGCTCAGCCGTATCGAGTTCGGCATAGTCTGCGCCGACGCGTGCAAACTCGCGGCGAAAGAAGAGCAGCATCTCCTTTATGCTTTCAAGGTAAGACCGGCGCACACGGTCTGCATCAACCAGTAGCCGCTCGCCTGTCTCAAGGTCACGAAACTCATGCGTGCCCGTGTGCTCCATGAATTTCTCAGCGCGGTCGAGCAGGTGAAAGACTATGACCTCATGGCCGACACGCCGCAGCGTCGCGCAGACCTCGATTACTTCTTCCCGTCGGTCGTAAAGATCGGAGATGAGGATGACCAGCCCGCGACGTTTCCAACGCGCGGCCTCGCTGAGGATGAGTGGGCCGAGGCGCGTTTGGCCTGTGGCCTCTGCGCGTTCGAGCGCGGCCAAAATAGTGTGCAGATGACGCTGGCCGCCGCGTGCGTCCGTGCGCTCAGATGCCTCATTGTTGAGACAGGTGAGGCCAACGCGGTCGTTCTGCCTGATGGCTAGATAGCAGAGCGCCGCCGCCAGATAACGCGCGTAGTCGAATTTGCTCGTCGCTCGCGGCGCGTATTTGAGTGAGGCGCTGGTATCGAGCAGCAGACGAAGCGGAGCATTCGTTTCTTCCTCAAACTCCTTGACGTAGAGCCTGTCCGTGCGTGCGTAGACGCGCCAGTCAACGCGGCGCACTTCGTCGCCAGCGATGTACGGGCGATGTGCCGCAAACTCCTGCGAGATGCCGCGATAAGGACTGCTATGTAGCCCCGCCAGAAAACCCTCGACAACGCTGCGCGCAATTAAATCAAGCCGCCCGATGGCGGCGAGCACGTCGGGTCTGAGCAGGCGCGTTTTCGTCGAAGAATCAGCCGCCATCGTCTACAACCGCAAACAAAATCTGTGCTCTTTAAGCTTAAAAGGCCAGCAGGATTTACCTGGCGAAATAACCGCGACGGGTGCGCGCGGCCAGCTCCGGTCGGTTGGCGAGTTTGACGCTGACAGCTCGCCAGGAGCCGTCGCGCTGCTTGTTCGTCGGATTGTAGCCGATGCTGTAAACCATCCCCAGATCGCGTATCACCTGTTCGTAGACGCCATTCAAATCCTCCACCCTGCGCGCTCGATAGAGAATGCTGCCGCTCTCCGTTGCCAACTGCGCGAGTTGCTGCCGCGCGATGGCGAAGGTGCTTTCGATGCCGAACCAGCGGCGGTCTCTAATCATCTCGGCCTCAGTATCGAGATAAATCGGGAGCACGATGGCGTCGGATTCTCTGACGGCGTTAAGCAATTGACGATAATCAGTCGTAGAACCGTCGCCTGGAACATCAGGCAGGGCGTTGTCAACACCGTCAGTCATCACGACGATGGCGCTCCGGCGCTGCTCAACCGTTTTGCGCTCAAACATACGCTCCATGACAAAGCGCAGCGCGTCCCAAAACTTCGTCCCGCCCTCCGGCTTCTTAATCTTCTTAATCCGCGCCAGCAATTCCGCGCGGTCGAATGTGAGCGGCGAGACAATGGTGGGGTCGTTCGTAAAAGTCACGATGCCGATACGATCAGTTGGGCGCGCGGCTTCAACGAAACGCCGCGCAGATTTCCGCACCAGATCGAGCTTGTCAACGGTCGAGCCTGAAAGGTCCAGCAGCAAGACCAGATCGAAAGGCGTCGCGGCGGGAGCGAAGAATGCTATTTCCTGCGGCGCGCCGTTTTCGTAGATGAGGAAATCCTTCTGCTGCAACTCGCCGATAGCGCGCTGCGCGGCACGACCGAAGACGCTGACGTTGAGGTCAACCAACTCCGTTTCAACGCGAATCGTCTCTATCGACTCCTGCGCCTGCTGCGCTACCTGCGGTGGTGGCGGTGGCGGCTCGTCGTCCTGCGCCTGAGCAATCGAAAAGCAGAAGGCGATTAACAGCGAGCAGCAGGCAGCAAGCAGCAAACGACGAATAGTCGTCCAAACTGAAGACTGAAAACTGAAAACTGAAAACTGCCTGTCAGTTTGCATAATAGCCGCGTTTGCCGCGAGCGACCGCGCCTGCTCGTGAGAGGGCGACGCGGATTGCGCGCCACTTTCCATCGCGCTGCTTGTTGGTCGGGCGATAGCCGATGCTGTAGACCGTGCCGAGGTCTGCGACGACGCGTTCGTAAGCGCCCGCGAGGTCTTCGAGGCTCAACACTTCGTAGAAGATGCCGCCGCCCGTTTCTGCCAACTCCTGCATCCGGTCGTGGGCCAAATCGAAGGTTTCGGGCTGCACGTCCAGTTCGCTCAAAGACGAATACTCCGTCTCGGTCTCAAGCCATAGAGTATAAAGCACGCCGTCGAATTCGCGCACGCGCCCAAGCAGTTCATTATAGCCGAGCGTAGAGCCGTCGCCCGTGACGTTCGGGAGCGTGCTGTCGAGGCCGTCGCTCATCACGACGATAGCGTTGCGCCGCGAGTTTTTAGAATCCTTCAGCACTTCGTCGACGGCGAAATTGAGCGCGTCGTAAAGCTTGGTGCTGCCCTGCTGCTTGTCAATAGCATTGATGCTGCGGCGCAGGGCCGCACGGTCGCTCGTCAGCGGCGAGATGATGGTGGACTCAGAGCCGAAGGTGATAATACTGATGCGGTCGTCCGGGCGCGCCGCATTGACGAAATGCAGCGCTGCTTCCCGAATCAAATGCACGACATCCTTTGTCGAGCCGGAGAGGTCTATGAGCAGCACCAGATTGAAGGGGGCAGACGCGGAATCGAAATGCGCTATCTGCTGCGGCACGCCGTCTTCGTAGACTTTGAAATCACTGCGCGTGAGGCCGGTCAATCCGCGATTCGTGCCGCGATCAATGACGCTCATGTTGACGGTGACGAGTTCCGTATCGACGCGCACAACATCATTTTCGTCAATCTCTTCGGGCGTCGCTAAAGGGGTCGCAGGCGTGCCCGCGCCCGTTCCTCTACTATCATTGCCGACGAGACGCGGCGGCCTGCGTGTTCCGCCTGCGCTTGATTGATTGTCCTGCCCGATAGTTGAAATACTTTCAGTCGACGGCGTGCGTTCAGCAGTCTCAGCCGGAGAGTCTGCGTTGACGAGCGTGATGTGTCCACTGTCGGAGCGTAGGCGCAAGAGGTTGCGGCCCTTCCCTAAAGTAGTTTCAAAGAAACGATTGCCGGGGCTGGCCGAACCGTTCGTCGTGAGGCTCGAATCAATGCTGCCGCTCGTTGTTTCCGCCCTGACAGCGGCGTTGCTGTCGGAAGAGACTTCGGCGCGTATATCGCCCTTGATGGTGCGCGCAGTTAGCGCTGTGGAGACGCCGCGCACGTCTATCTCGCCGCTGCTGGTGACGACCTCCGCGCGTGCGCGCTCAGGAAGATGCACGACCAGATCAACACGCTGCGGCGTCGTGCCGGGCCTTTGGCGAGCGACGCTGATACTGAGCAGTCTTCGAGTTCGTTTGACGACGACGGGTGAGCTTTTCGGCGTTGCGCCGTCAATCGTCGCAGTAACGGAAACAAAACGTTCCCCCCAAACTTCAAGCTTTATGCCGCCGCGCCAATTTTCAATATGCAGCGCACCGTTTGCGGGCAACTCAAGTCGTACACCCTCATCAGCAGCCAGGCCAAAGTAAAGAGGTAAAAAGCAAAAGGCAGAAAATAGCAAACAGGCAGACAGAAGCTTGTAGCCTGTGCGCCGTTTGCGTTTGCCTCTTGTTTGTTCCTTCTTCACTTTTGCCTTCCGCCTTTTTTACTTATCTTCCGGAATGGCGCGCAGCAGTTCACGAATAACGTTTTCAGCGGTGATGCCTTCGGCTTCGGCGCGAAAGTTGGGGAGAATGCGGTGTCTGAGTACAGGGTACGCCACTCTGCGCACATCATCAAACCCGGCGGCGAAGCGACCGTCAAAGAGCGCCGACGCCTTTGCGCCCAAGATCAACGCCTGCCCTGCGCGCGGCCCCGCTCCCCAGCGCACGTTCTCATTAGCGTAAGCGATGGCTTCGTGCGTCTGCGGGCGCGTCGCGCGCACCATGCGTGCCGCGTAATCTATGATGTTCGTCGCCGCTGGCACGTCGCGGACAATTTCCTGAATTCTGAGCAGAGCCGCACCGTCGAGGACGGGACGCACACGAGCCGTCCGATTTGCTGTGGTCTGCGCGATAATCTCATGTTCTTCCGAAGCCGCAGGGTAACCAATGACGATCTCGAAGAGAAAGCGGTCGAGTTGCGCTTCGGGCAGATGATACGTCCCCTCCTGCTCAATCGGATTTTCGGTGGCAAGAACGAAGAACGGCCTATCGAGCGCGTAACGCACTCCGCTTGCCGTCACCTGCCCCTCCTGCATAGCTTCCAAGAGCGCGGCTTGCGTCTTAGGAGGAGCGCGGTTGATTTCATCTGCGAGCACAATGTTGGCGAAGACTGGGCCGCGTATAAAGCGCGCCTCGCGCCGCCCCGTCGCGCGATCCTCTTCGATAACGTCAGTCCCCGTAATGTCCGACGGCATCAAATCGGGCGTGAACTGGATGCGATTGAAACTCAAATCGAGCGATTGGGCGAGGGTCTTGACGAGCAGTGTTTTGGCAAGGCCGGGCACGCCGCGAAGCAAACAATGGCCGCCGCAGGCGACAGCCAACATCAACTGGCGTACGACCTCGCGCTGGCCGACGATAACGCGCGCAATCTCCGCTTCCAGTTCCGCGAGCGACTGCTGCAAAGCATCAACGGTCGCGGCCTTTTCGCTCTCTTTAGTAACGTGCATGATTCAAGAGCTTTTATCTTCAGCGCAGAATTCCGTACCGGACTGAGGATTTGTTCCAGCCAGCAAGCCTTCCATGTGTTGCCGCGCTTTCCACGCTCCGGTGCGTTCGGCAGCCTCTATGCCTACGGCCCAGGCGCGTCGCGCTTCCTCTGTTTGGCCCTGATTCTGGAGGGCAGTGCCGAGCATCTGGTAGGCGGCGGTGTAATCAGGATTGACGCGCACGACATTTCGCAGGGCATCTGTTGCCTTGCTCCATCTCTCGACCTTGAGGTATTCGCTCGCCAGGCCGTACCAGATCATAGCGTCGTCGGGCTGCTCGCGTGCCATCGCCTCAAAAATCTCAAGCCGTGATTGGCCCATCTCTCATCACTCCATCTTAATTTTAAAGGTTATTCAATCATGTCGAGCATCGAGCCGGAACTGGCTGGCTGCGTTTCGTGTGGCGCAGCAGTCGTACCACTTGCGCCGCCGAAGTCGGCCAGCCGTAGGAGCAAATTGTTCTGGTTCGTAGCATAGGCCAGGGCCTCTTCTTTACTGACGACGCGTGCGCGTATGAGTTGCTCGATAACCCCGTCGAACGTCTGCATT
The DNA here is from genome assembly GCA_036387475.1 of Pyrinomonadaceae bacterium. GTDB lineage: Bacteria > Acidobacteriota > Blastocatellia > Pyrinomonadales > Pyrinomonadaceae > DASVTR01. The sequence goes on from DASVTR010000018.1 coordinate 163,814, forward strand.
CCCTCCTGGTCGCCCTGCTCCATCGCATCGACAAGCGACTTGCCCTCGCTTTCGCCTCTTTCGATGTACTCTTTGGTGCGCGACGTTGACTTGAGAATTTCGATGGCGGCGACGCGCCCCTTCTGGTCGGCGCGCGGAATCAGTCGTTGCGAGATGATGTAGCGGAAGGATTGCGCGATACGATTGCGGATGGCCTGCTCTTCGTTTTTTGGAAAGACGCCGATGATGCGGTCAACGGTCTTGGAAGCATCAATCGTGTGCAGCGTGGAGAGCACTAGATGGCCCGTCTCCGCTGCTTCGAGCGCGACTTCAATCGTTTCGCGGTCGCGCATCTCGCCGACGAGGATGACCTTCGGCGCTTGACGCAAGGCTGCGCGCAGGGCGAGCGCGAAATCCGGCGTATCTGAATGAAGCTCGCGCTGGTGAATCGTCGAATTCTTGTGCTGGTGAAGAAATTCTATGGGGTCTTCGATGGTGACGATGTGATAGTACTTCAGCTCGTTAATCAGGTTGATGACGGCGGCCAGCGTAGAGCTTTTCCCAGAGCCGGTCGGGCCTGTCACCAGCACGATGCCGTTCTTCAACTCGGCGATATTTTGCAATTGGGAAGGCAGATTAAGGTCGCTGAAGTTTGGCGGGTTGGCCGGAATGACGCGCATCACGATGGCGTGCGTTCCGCGCTGCATGAAGATATTGACGCGGAAGCGCGACAGGCCGGGCGCGCTAAACGAGAGATCGGCTGAGCCAAACTTCTCAAGATTGCCTGTTGCCTGCTGTTGATTACCGATGATGAGCTTACTGATGCCGGCGGTGTGCGCGGGCGTCAGCTTTTCGAGGCCCGGAATGGGAACGCCCTGAAGTTTGCCGACAAGTTCGACCTGCGGCGGACGGCCCGGCGAAAAGATCAGGTCGCTGACCTTGTCTGAGACGCCCAACATGCGCTGTAGGACTTGCACGAAGTTGAGTTGCGGCGCAGCAGTAACGGGCTGTCCCACGGGAGGATTCGTCGGTGGCTGAGGAGGTGTAGTCATAAACTAGTAGTCAGTGGTCAGTGGTCGGTGGTCAGATTGCCTTTGAGTTAGGGCTGCTTATTTAGTAAAGCTCGTGAGAGACCGTTGATAAGGCGGGCAACTTCCGCAGTTTGTTCTAGCAAGCGCGTGGTTTCTGCGTCTTGTAAGTAGCCGAGCCTGCCTGATATTTGTAACTGTGTTTCTGTCTCCATGAATGACCCGTAAGCGATTGACAAGTGGTGCAAGAATTCTTTGGTAGAGTTGCGCCCTTGTCCTTCAGCTATATTAGATGGCACGGAAATAACGGCTCTTCTTAGCTGACTGGTCAGTCCATAGATTTCATCTTTGGGAAACCGCCCGCTTATTTGATAAATGGATTCGACCAAATTCATTGCTTTCTGCCAGACGATTAATTCTTGATAGCTTTTAACAGTCATCGTCTTTGCTCTCTCGATTTCACTAACCACCGATCACCGACCACTGACCACTTTTCTCAATGTGTTAATGCGTAGACGATGATGTTGACACCGAAGCGGGTGTTGTCTTTGGTAGCGAAACGCTTGTTCGTCCAGTCGTAGTTCCACTCGCAGCCGTAGTCCTTGTTGGAATAAAGCACGCTGATGCGCCCGTCAATCTCTATGGCTTTCAGGTAATCATGAACGATGTCGTCGCCCCAGCCATTCAATTCGTGCGAGGTAGGGGGCGGGCCGTCCTTGAATTTGAAGAAGGAGCGATAAAGGGGATGCTCCTTCGGGAGTTTCCGCAAAACCTCTTCGGGACGGTCGAGGACGGCTTTGATTTCGCTCTCGAAGGTTCTGGCAAACGTGCCGTCAACGTCGTGGTTGCAGTCGTCAACGAACATGAAGCCGCCGTTTCGCAGGTAGCGCCGCAAATTGGCGCGCTCGGCTTCGTTAAAGCGGACGAGTTTGTTGCCCGTCAAATAGACGAATGGATAATCGCCGAGGCTCTCTGAGCCGACATCCACAATGCGCTCCGTCGCTTCGACGCGAATCGAAGTGTATTCGACGAGCGAATTCAGCAAGTTGGATGGCATCTTCGGGTCAGCGTCCCAGTTGCCGGAAGCGTAGCGCAGGCGCGCGAAGGTAAAGCCGCCGACGGCGCTTAGAGGGCGGCGGGCGCTGGCTGGCGTCGGCGGATTCAAGGCAGCAATGCTCCGCTCCAAAGAGGCAGCGGCAACGCTGGCGGCAGTCGCGGCTGCGGCTGAATTGCGGATGAATTTACGGCGATTCATCAGTTAATCTTCCCTTCAGGGCTTATCCGTCCAAACGGGCAGCAAAGTTTCACTGCATTCTCGTGACCAAAAATAAATCTTTAGCACGAACAACTGCGACATTAAGGGCGTACATCAAAACAAATGCAAGACCAGAGGGAGCGCTCGGCTCGGTCGGTTTGAGGCGAGTCTCCCGAAACTTAACGAAAGAGAGGCGCTAGGAAAGACAATGGCAACTTACAGAGACCCTGTGCGATGTTTTGCTCCCATTGAAGTCGTCGAGCGCCTGCTGGAAATTCGTGCTGATGCGGGTTACTCTCCCGTTGTTTATCTCGTCTCGCCCGATGATTTAGCGGCGTGTTTGGACGCATACGGATTCGACGTTTACAATTTTTCCGACTCGGAAGCGGCTTTTCACTTCGGAGATTACCGCGCGCCCCTCGCCCCCGGCGGCGACCGCGCGCACAGTTCTTTAACCACGCACTAAAAACAGTAAAGTCTGGAGTCAGGAGTCCAGAGTCTGTAGTCAAAAGACAAAAGCCTTTGACTACAGACTCTGGACTCCTGACTTTTTGACTTTATGACTTTTCACAGGGCCTTGATGATGAAAAAGGTCATGTCATCAGACGCGCCGCGCCCGCCCGTCCATTCAAGCACGTCAGCCTGAATGAAAGTTATCAAATCTTTAGCCCCCAGGTGTCGCCCGTTGCGCACGGTCTCTGCCAGACGGAAGCGCCCATACTCTTCGCCCTTTTCGTTGGCCGCCTCCGTCGCGCCATCCGTATAGAGCACAAGCGTTTGGCCCGGCTCGATGGCTTGATAATACTCGTAATATCGCGTGTGCTGGAACATGCCGAGCGGGATGCCGCCGCGCTCTATAAATCGCGCAGTGCCGTCCGCATCCAGCAGCAGCGGCGGGTTGTGCCCGGCGTTCGTGTAGGCCAGCGTCATGTTCGAGGCGTCGAGCACTCCGTAAAAGGCTGTCACAAATTGGTTACGCTCGATGGATTCCCAGAGCAGGTAGTTAACCTTCGCCATGGAGATGTGCGGCGCGTAGCCGATGTGTATGGCCGCGCGTAAACTTGCGCGCAGGAAAGCCATCAGGAGCGCCGCCGGAACGCCCTTGCCGGAAACGTCCGCAATCACAATTCCTATCTGGTCTTCATAAATGCTGACCCAATCGTAGTAATCGCCCGACACTTCTTCGGTCGAAAAGTTGTAAGCGCAGATGTCAAAGCCTTCGAGTTTCGGGTCGGAGGCCGGAAGCAGTTCAAGTTGTACCTGTCGTGCGACTTCAAGTTGGCCTTCGAGACGTTTCTTTTCAATCAACTGCTCGTGCAGCATCACCTTTTCGATGATGATAGCGACCTGCGAAGCCAGCAGGAGCAAGACCTGTAAATCGTCGGGCGTGTAGGCGTTCAACTGGTCGCTTTCGAGATCGAAGACGCCGATCACTTCATCGTTGGAGATAATCGGCGCGACCATCTCGGAGCGCGTCTCTTCGCGCGCGTTGATATAGCGCGGGTCTGTACGCACGTCCGGCGAGATGACAGGCTCGCCCGTCAAGGCGACGTGGCCGATGATGCCCTCGCCCATCTTTAAGCGCAGGTCTCTTAATTCCTCTATGTCGTAGCCACGCACGGCCTCCGTGTGAAAGACGCAAGCCTGCGCAGGCAACTTGGAAGCGTTAGGCATCGCACACTTTAAAACGAAGATTCCGGCGGCATCGTAAGGAATCAAGGAATCGAGCGTGTCCATCACCAGGTGTAGAACTTCCTGCAAGTCTAGCGAGCGGCTGATCTTCTTGGTGATGTCCAACAGCAGACGCAGCTTGTCCGTCACGGTGAGTTGCAAAGCCGTGGCGACCGCTCCTTCTTTCAGATGCTCTGCCATAATTTTTACGCTTCTTACCTGCTCTCGCGGCGCGACGCTGCGGAAAAGCCGTGTCACAAGCCAACTGTTAATTATACCTGCTAGCCGCGAAACGATGAAGCACTAACACAAAATGATAAACGAAAAGCCGCCTCTTTCAGTTCATTGCTTCGCGCTCATCGCTAATCCTTTCGTCCAGCGCCGCTTCGGTCAATAAAGCGAATTCGAGCGCGGCAGACGGGTGCTGACGAAAGAAGTCGTTGACATCAGTCGGGAGGCTGAGTTGAGCGAGACGGACGCCGCGCGCGGCAAACAACTCACGATAGCGCAGAGTCGCGCGTTGGCCCGCAGCGTCCTGGTCAAGCGCTGCCACGACGCGAAAGCGCGCGAGCGGTGCGAGCCATTCCTCCTTGAATCCGCCAGCCCCCACAAGGCCGACCGCCGCGAAACCGTGGGGAGAGAGCGTCAGAGTGTCTGTAAAACCCTCTACGAGATAAACGATTGAGCCGCTCGTGAGATTTTCTAGCGCATCTACGTTATACAGCGAAGGCACTCCGCCACGCATGTTATGCCAGCGCGACGCAACGCCCGAAGCGGTGGAGCGCGCCTGCAAATAGATTGCGCGCCCCTCTTGATAAAAGGGAAAGAGCAAGCGGTGTTGATAGAAGGTCAGATGAGCCTGAGCGTTGAAGAGGCCGCTTTGCTGCAATTCTTCGAGCGCAAAATTATCGAGCATCTGCCGCATCACGCGACGATAAGCGCGGCGCGGGAAATAGGCCACTCCGGCGCGAATCATCGTTGCGGCATCAATCCCGCGCCGCGCCAGATAGTTAAGCCCTTCGGTCTGTTCTTCTCCGCGACAAACTTTCAGAAAGTGCTCGCAGACGGCGCTCAAACGCTCCGTCGGCAGCGGTTCTAAATCCTGCTGCTCCTGTTCATCAACATCAGGCGCGGAGCGTGCGGCAAGCGAACGCTGCGCACGGTTGCGACTACCGATGCCGAGGTCGCGCGCAATATCGCGCACAGCCCGGCTAAACGAAACGCCGTGCATCAGTTCATAAAAACGAATCGCATCGCCGCCCTCGTCGCGCGAAAAGCAATGAAAGAGTCCACGCCGTAAATCAATTGATAGGCTGGGGCTGCCTGTGCCGCTGTGGGCATGCCCAGGCAGCGGGCAGTGCGTGTGAAACTGAGCACCGCTCGCGCGTCCTTCGTGGCAATAACGCTGGTAGAACGAGCGATAGTCAATACGCGCCTTAATCTCCTCGCACAACTCGCGCAAGCCCGCGCTCGTCTGACCACGTTGCTCCATAGAAATAAGGCAAAAGGTGAAAGGCAAAAGGTAAAAGTCAGAATAAGATGAAAGGCAAAAGAAAGATAAAGCCGCTATCTGTTACAGTGCTTCTCTTCTTACTTCCGCCCCCTACTTTTTGTCTTTTACCTTACGGGCGCGTCGCGCGCCCGTTTCCGCCAAACTGCTCGCGCCTCAAGCGTATTTCTTCGGGGTGGCGCTTTTTGTATTCCGGCCACAGGCGCGAGACTTTGATGCGATACTCTATTAGCTCGCGGCTGACGTTAAAATGTTGTGCGATTTCCCTTGAGGTCTTGCCTTTCAGGACGAAACGGCGGAGCGAGGTGTATGGCACGAGCGCCGCAGCGCCAACAGCATAAGCTGCTTCTTCATCATCATCATTATAATCGCGCGAGACGGTCTTCCCGTTCTTATCTTCGGCGACAATGTGCAGGCGATTGGCCTTATGGCCCAGAAAGACGTGGCAGACCTCTTCCATCAAGGTCGCGTTGTTGCGTTGCGCGCCGTGTCGCGGATTGAGTATGACGAGCCGCCACCCATTCGGCAGCGGGCGCGAAGATGTGCCGCCAGACCAAGCGTTCACGCCGGTGCCGAGCAGATGCACACGCGTCTCTTCCGAGAGTCCGTTAATCTTCTCGAAATCCACGACCAGCAGCTTCGCGTAATCGGCTAGCGCAAACGGGTCTAACGGCTCGTCGTCGCGCCTGAGGCCCGCAAACTCCCTGAGTCCCTGCGCGCGCAACTCGTACTGCCGTCCCTTAAACGTCGGCGGATAAAGAGGCTCGTCCACGAAATGAATTATACCCTGCCCGCGCCCATTGCGCTCAATCTAAGACATCCAAATGTGATTGCCCGACCTTATTCCGCCGAAGGCTTCTACATAATCGTGCATTTAGTATTCTAACGTGGGCCACACACCTTCACATTAGATTCTTTCTCATCGGAACAAATTCAATGCTGACGCGGCCATCAAGGTCGTATGTGACTCGTTCGTTTCCGACGTATCCAAGTGCCCTGTAAAAAGTCAGCCCCGGAAGCGTTGCCATTAGCTCAAGCGAGTGAAACCCACTGGCCTGTGCTTCCGCCTCGCACTTTTCCAGAATAGCGCGTCCGATTCCCTTCCTCGCCCATTCAGGATGAATGAAGAACGCGCGAATTCTAGCTGCTTCAGAGTTGGGGTCGAGTTCAGTTGATTCCCGTCTGGCATATTGATCTCCGCCAAAGAGCGTCCGACGCTTGCTCCATCCTCCACATCCAACCAACACACCAGAGACTTCGGCAACGAAGTAAGTCCCGTCGTAAATCAAGTCTGAATCAACACCGAAGACAGTGGCTATTGCTCCTTCAATTTGCGCATCGGAGTATTCCGCACGACTCAACTCGCGCGCAGACAGTTCAATGAGTTGCGTAATAGCAGGCCGGTCGGCGAGGTCTGCTTTTCTGAGCTTAACGTCCATGACATTTCCGCGTCGCGCACCGAATAATAAATCAGGCGCTCAACCCACCATGAGTCGAGCGCCTGATAAACTTCCGAAACCTGAAAGCTTGCTTCGCCTTACTTCCGTCTGCGCCCGCGCGTATCTTCGCCGGGATGGCTGAACTGCGCGTAGGCGACGCGGAAGAGTTCGGAGAGCGCTTTGGCCGTCTCCGGCGAGAGATTGCGGTCGGCGCGCAGGTGCGCTTCGACGATCTCCGGCGTGGATTCCTGCGGGAAATAGACGACCGCCGCGTCTTCGCCTTCCGCTCGCTGGCCGCCCATGATGCGTTCCATCGGCACGTTGAGCCAAGCGGTCAAACGGGCGATATTGTCTGCGTCGGGCTTGCCCGTGCCGTTTTCGATGCGCGAGAGCGTCGAGGCTGAAACGCCTGTTTCATCTGCCACGTCGCGCAGGCTCAAGCCCTGTTCCTCGCGTTTGCGGCGGATGGCACGCCCCAATTCCACCGTATTTACTAAGCTTTTTGCTGATTCTGCCATAATCCTGGCCTCCTTCTGGCACGCGGCCCGGCGCAGAAATGCGCCCGGCACGTCCTCCTACCGCCCAAAACATAGCACAGGAAAATTTTAGATGCAAGACTTTGTTTTATGCTTGCAACAAAACAGAACCCGTGGTACACTGTTTCACGTATGAAACAGATGGAAACGGCCAACTGTGGAAGTACGAGAGGAACAAGAGTCGTGAGCCAAGAATATATCTGGGAAACGTTCGATAGCCTGTTCAAGACGGTGCACCGGCAGGGTCGCCGCGTAGAGGAACTCGAAGCGCGAATCATTGACCTTGAGCGCCGTTTGAGCGAGCCGTCGCCCAAACAGCCAGCGCAGCAACAGCAGGCGCAGCCCCTGAGCAGTTTTGAAGAGATGCCCGCCGAGCGCGCGGCCTAGAAGGATTTTTGCGGAGGACTTTGAGCCATGTCAGCAACTACAGCACAAGCCGGAACAACCGACAAGAAAGCGATCATGCGCGACAAACGCGCGCAGGGCATCGCGGCGATGGGCCTAGTGACGCGCGAGGGCGACCGCTTTCGCGTGGCGACGCCGACCCTGCGCGGACGCAAGAGCAGTTACGAAGTCTGGCGCGATGAGGCTGGCAAGGTTCGTTGCTCCTGTCTCGAATACGAAGAGCAGGCGACCGCAGACGCCTCTTTCCGCTGCGAGCATATTCTCGCGGTTAAGCATTCGCTTCTGGCGAAAAACACGGAAGCGGTAACCAGGCAACAGCCAGCGCCGGCACAGGCGGCGGCGGTTGCGCCCAACACAAACACAAACGCATCCGAGAAGCGTGAGACACCAAAGGCTACAAACGCTGTGGCCGCAGAGGTCGCACGCTCCGAACGGGAGCAGGCGGAAGTTAAAGAGACTGAAACAGCGGCGAACGAAGCCGATGCCGAAATCTACAACCTTCGCCCGCTCGCGCAACACACAAACAATGAGGAGCAAGAAATGAGTAAGAATCAAGAGAAAACGAGAACCGCCATCGCACGCGCGTCCGAAGTGGAAGAGTCGCGCGAGATGGCTTTGACGGCAGAGCCGGTCGCACCCGTTGTGCCGCTCGCCTTCACCAATACCCTGCGCGCTCTCAAGCAGCAGGTTGACCCCGCAGTCATCAAGACCCGCGAGGGTTGGCGTGACCGCAACGGCAACACGCACATGGTTGAATATGTCGAGTGGCATGCTGTCGCAGACATCCTAGACCGCGTTGCACCGACCTGGCAGCACGCCGTCCGCAACGTCGCGCAGATTGGCGATATGGTGGCCGTTACAGCCGCCATCACGATTGACGGCGTCACACGCGAAGGCGTTGGCACAGGCACAGCCGAGAGCGAGATGGGCATTAAGAAGGCCGAGCACGATGCCTTGAAGCGTGCGGCTGTCAAGTTCGGCATCGCGCGCGAGTTGTACCAGCGCGAGTCGGAAGTGATCGAGAAGGAAGGCGCGGCCACGCCCGCAGAGTTCCCACGCGATCCGCTGGCGAAATCCATGGCCGACCTCGTCACGCCGAAGCAGCTCGGAATGATTCGCGCGCTGGCGCGTGAAGCTTCCGTTGATGTCGAGGAAGAGTGTCAATCGGTGCTGCGCTGCAAGACAGACGAGCTATCGAAGCGCGCAGCGTCGAGCTTCATCGACCACCTGAAGGGTTTGCAACAGGAAGCGGTCGGCGGTATGCGCCGCGCGAGCTAAGCCGCTAGTGAGCAGTTAGTAGTAAGCAGTGAGCAATCAAAGAAAATCTGCTCGCTGCTTACTGCTCCCAGCTTACTAATCTTCTCGCGAAGGAGGTTTGAAAGATGATGACACAGGAACTACTTGAAGAGATGAAGCCGCTGGCGCTCGAACTGGACTACGCGGACGAGCCTGTAGCGGCGACCGCGCGGCCTGAGCAGACGGAAGAGTCCAGGGAAGCGGCGGAAGAGACTCGCTCGAAGAAAGAGCAAATCTTAGCGCTTTACGAGAGCGGGATGACAGACATCGCACAGATCGTACGCCGTGTGGCAGCGCGGCCTTCTTACGTCGCGCAGGTGCTTCAGGGCGCTGGTCTGATTAGCGGTTACTTTGATCTTTACACGACGACGGCGCGCGAGCAGAACGTCTATTCGCGTTTCTTTCGCAACGTGCTCAGTTTCAAAACCGTCGAGGCGGCGCGTGAATCCGTACAGAAGATAGAACGCCTCTACAACTATTTCGAACGTTTGGGAGATCGTGCGGGACAGCATCAGGCGATGGTCTTGGCGCTGACGGGCAAGAACCGCGCGCGTTGGAGTGGGAAGCAGGAAGAGTCTGAGATTTTCAGTGAATGGCTCGCAGCACACTAAGAGCCGAACAATTTTTAAAGTGAACACATAGTCCTTTCGGCAGTAAGAACAAGGGGTCTTTGAAAGGTGAGTCTTCGATTAAGTGCGAAGACTCACCTTTTATTTTTGCAGTTCTTTAATTCCAGCAATACTCAAAGTCGCGGCGACGTTCTTTTACCGCCGCGTCCCTCGCATCAAGCTTAACCTCGCAGCAGGCTCGCGGCCCACTGTGGCCGAAGCCGCTATTGTTCCCTTCTCTTTCAAAGGGAACGCTGAAGCAACAACACCTCGCAGGATAAACTTGAGCGCGTCGGCTTTTCCGTAGAGACGCGCCATCAACAAAAGCTAAAAGGAGCAAAGTTTATGAAAAAGCATTTGAGCTTGATCGTCGCCGTCTTCGTCCTGCTCGCCGGTGGCGTCTGTTTGTTTGCCGCGAGCGAAAGTTTTGCCGAATCACCGCAGCAAGCAATTGCCGCGCAGATTATCGCCCGCGAAAAGGCTGCGGTCGAAGCATGGCAAAAGAAGGACAAAGCCTTCTGGATGGATTACATGTCTGAGGATTCGACCGCGTTCTTCCCGCAAAACCCGTATCTTGAAAGCGACCCCAAAGTGAATTTCCTCCCGAAGTTTGAGCAGTACGCGGAGATGATGAAAGTCCTGGACTCGCAGATGTACAACCCGCGCGTGCAGGTCTATGGCGATACGGCGATTCTTACTTATAACGGAGCGTCGTCTGTCAATTTCGGCGGGCGCACCGTTAACTATACCAGCAAGGTCACTACCGTTTACGTCAAGCAGGGTAACACGTGGCGCGTCGTCCACACTCACGAATCAATGAACCCCGGAGCGCAATAAGCAACAGTCCGAAGACGAAGAGGAGCAGGCTTTTCATGAGCCGCTCGACTTTGAATCACACCAATTTTCAAGTAAGGAGAAATAAGATGCTGACCAAACTTTCCGTCGTCACTATCTTGGTGCGCGATCAGGACGAGGCTTTGGCGTTCTACACGGAAAAGCTGGGGATGGAGAAGATGGACGACATGGAGTTCGGCGAGGGTGGCCGCTGGCTGACCGTCACGGCTCCGCAGCAGAAAGACTTGCAGATATTTCTTGCTAAGGCTGACTCGTTTGGCATGGATTTGATGGAGCACGTCGGACGCGCTCCGGCATGGGCCTTCGGCACGGATAATTGTCAGGAGACGTATGAGACCTTGAGCGCGCGCGGGGTTAAATTCACTTCCCCGCCGAAGGAAAAGCCCTACGGCATCGAAGCCGTCTTTGAAGACCTATACGGTAATCCATTTGCCGTCGTGCAAGAGTTGGTTTCCTGAACATCTTCAAATAGCACGCGAAGACTGAAAGGGCGAGTTTCAATATGGAAAACTCGCCCTTCCGTTTTTAGACAAAATCTCATCGAGACGCAGCGCTCTTTGCAGCAACGCGTGATACACTACCCCGGCTCTACAGAACAGCAGGCACTTCTCATTAGAGCGCTGGCGCAAACAATCTTGGCCCAGACCGTGTAAGAAGGTCTGAGCGCTGCTTTGCTTTTCATCCGCGCCGTGCGTTGCTGAGAAAGCCTTGGGTGATCGAGGGGGAATCAAGAGGGATGCCGTCTAAGAATGAGGATTTACACGGGAACGTGCCAGACAAAGCGGTCGTGGCGCTGCTGCTGATTGACGTTATTAACGATCTGGAATTTGAGAGCGGGCGAGCGCTCTTGAAACATGCGCTGCCGATGGCCGAAAAAATTGCGGCTCTCAAACGACGCGCCAAAGAGGCAGGGATTCCCACCATCTACGTCAACGACAACTTCGGCAAATGGCAATCTGATTTCAATAAGCTGCTGGCGCACTGTTTGGAAGACGGCGTGTGCGGCAAGCCGCTCGCAGAGATGCTGCGCCCTGAAGAGGACGATTACTTCGTCTTGAAGCCGAAGCACTCCGGCTTTTTTTCCACCACGCTCGACACCCTGCTTGAATATCTGGAAGCCAAAACATTGATTCTCACCGGAGTGACAGCAGACATCTGTGTGCTGTTTACGGCCAACGACGCGTACATGCGCGACTTCAATCTGGTTATTCCTTCAGACTGTATTGCATCCGCCGACGAAGAAGAGAACAAGCACGCGCTGGAATTGATGGAGCGTGTGCTCAAGGCGGACATCAGGCCGTCTACAGAATTGAACCTTGAAGAGCTTTTCGGGCAGGCGACGCATGAGCCGGAAGCGGCGAACCCGCAATCGCAAGCCCCGCAGTTTGCTATTAAGAAATGAGTTGTATGACCCCGGCGGCGCTCGTCGTCGCCAAAACTTGGTTAGCCCCCGCTACTTTCATCTGACAAGGGAGGGTTTATGCGACGGATACTTAGGGAAAACGGTCTCTCTATTGTTCTGTTTCTACTCTTTTTCTTTAGTTTGGTGGGCCAGACCCTGACAGGACACAAGGAATATAACGACGATCAGCAAGAGCACGGACAGCCGACCGCCAGCTTCGGTGAATATCTAACGAGCGGCCACTTTGTCGAAGCAACCTTTGAAAATTGGGAGAGCGAATTTCTGCAAATGGCGGCCTATGTTGTGTTCACCATCTTTCTCTATCAGAAAGGTTCTTCGGAATCCAAGAAGCCTGATGCGGTGGAAAGGGTTGACCTCATTTCCAAACAAGCGCGTAAGGAAAAGGACACGCCCTGGCCCGTGCGTCGCGGCGGCTTCATTCTTAAGCTTTACGAAAACTCTCTGGCTCTGGCTTTCGTGCTGCTCTTCCTCGCGTCATTTCTTTTGCACGCCTATGGGGGCGTGCAAGAATACAATCAGGATCAGCTAGAGCACGGCGGGCAGGCCGTTTCGATGATGCAATACATGGGCACATCACGTTTCTGGTTTGAGTCATTCCAGAATTGGCAGAGCGAGTTTTTCTCTATCGGGTTAATGGTGGTCTTAAGCATTTTCCTGCGGCAGAAGGGATCGCCCGAATCCAAGCCGGTTGACAGTCCGCACAGCGACACCGGAAACGACTAGGGAGGTAAAAAGGCAAAGGGCAAAAGTTGAGGGGAAGCCACTTTTTAATAAAAGTTGACTTCCCCTCACTTTTGCTTTTTTCTTTTGCCTTCTTTAGGGTTCTTTGCGAGCGCGCAGGGCCGTCATCGCTAATTCTCTGGCGCGTGGCATGACCTCTACGGCTTTGGCGACCTGCGGGTCGTCGTTGATGAGAACCTGATCGGCTGCGACCCTGCCGTAGGCGGCAGTAATCAGATTAAAGCGCAACTGGACTTCGATGAAAGCGCGCTGGCGGTCTAGTTGCGGCGCGAGCGCTTTCCAGTCGGGCTGGCGCGCGACGTATTCCTTGAAGGCTTTATAGAGCGCTTCGTTAACCGGATAATCCGTCGGCAAAAGCTTGTGATTGTAGTCGGTGACGCGCGATACCTTGTAGGCATCGAAGCCCGGAATGCGACCATTCACGACTTCGCGCGCAAAGAAGAAGAGCGGATTCAGCAGGCGTATGTTCGCCGCGTTGAGCGTGCGCGGCTTGACCACCTCGTCCGGCATAATGCCGCCGCCGCCATAGACCGGGCGGCCAGTATCTGTGCGGCTCTCCGGGCCTGTCGGCTTCGGCTGCTCTTTCTTCTCCAGATTAATAGAGCCGCCGCGCGTGTAGTAATCGTAAAAGCCGCCGTTTGAGTAGTCGCGCTGAATCAGTCGGCCCGATGGCGTGAAATACTTGGCGGTCGTCAGCGTTAATCCCGCTCCGTAGTCAAGCGGAAAGATGCCCTGCACGAGTCCCTTGCCGAAGCTCGGCTGGCCGACGATTAATGCGCGGTCGTGATCCTGCATCGCGCCTGCGACGATTTCGGAAGCAGAGGCACTGCCTCCGTTGACTAGAATGACGAGCGGCGTCTGCGTCGGCGCGAGATTTCTGGCCTTATACTCGGCGTCGCCCAAACCGTTGCGCCCTTTTTGGGTCAGAATCAATTGGCCGCGCCGCAGGAATTTGTCGGAGACGCGGATGGCCTGATCCAGAAAGCCGCCGGGATTGCCGCGCAAATCGAGCACCAAGGAAGTCATGCCCTGCGTTTGCAGAAATTCGAGAGCGGCCTGCAATTCGTCTGTCGTCGTATAGTTGAAACCGTTCGTCATGGCGATGTAGCCGACGCCCGGCTTTAACATGTAAGCGTCTGGGATGGAAGGCTGCGGCACGGCGTCGCGCGTTATCTCGACCATCTCAGGCCGATGCGTCGCCGCCCGCTCGACCAGTATTTTGACCTGCGAGCCGCGCGGCCCGCGTATCTTGTCGCGGACTTCGAGAGAACCTTTGCCGCGCATGTCAATACCGTCAACACTGACGATGCGGTCGCCAAAACGCAAGCCCGCGCGCGCCGCCGGTGAATTTTCAAAGGTCGCAAGGATATAGGTATCCGTCTGCTCGCCCATCGCTTGATTGCCGATGCTTGCTCCGATACCGTAATACTCCGAGCGCTGGTCTGTCTTTAACTCGTCAAACTCTTCGCGGTCGTAATAGTTCGAGTGCGGGTCTAAGGAACGCAGCATGCCGATGATCGAAGATTTGAAGACGGCGTTGTAGTCCAGCTTATTGCCGTCAACGTAATTCTCTTCAATGATCGTCAGCGCCTCCGCAAAATCCTTTTCGACTGCGGCGGTCGCTTCATTGGGCAGGCGCGAGCGCGCCGCGCGACGACCGAGAATGGAAGTGCTGTTGGAACGCGTCCCCGGCATGTCGCTGCGCCCCGTGCTCGGCGGCGGCGGCGTTTGCTGTGCGGAGACGAAGAGGGGGAGCGTCAGAGCGACAAGAAGGAGCGCTACCAGAGCCGTCGTAAATCTGTTCTTCACTGCTACAAGCCTCTTAAAAATTGGGTCTCAAGAAACCAAAGCGCCGCTCGTTTCTAAACTTGCCGGGCGGCGTCCTGCTGAACGAACTAGCCGTTTGCATAGTAACGGATGCGGACGAAGGCAGCAAGGTTGTAAGGCAAGGACGAACGTGGAACGCTGAACGAGGAATGAAAGACTAGCTTTTTACAGTTCATCGTTCATCGTTCCGCCTTCATAGTTTTCGCGTGCGCTCTGACGGCTCATTCTGTACAATAGCCGTCCGCTCGTGAACCGAGAAGATTAGTCTTTAGAGGCGAAGGAGAAGCTCTACATGGCGCAGTCGGATGCAGCGTTCGCAGCCGCAAGCGTGCTCCCTGATTTATGGTCGTCAATCAAACCGGACACGACCTGGAAGGGTCGGACGGGGCGCGGCGTGCGTGTCGCCGTCGTTGATAGCGGAATAGATACACAGCATCCGGATTTGCTGGGGAAAGTGAAAGGCTCTGTCGAAGCCTACGTCGAGGGGGGGAAAGTGAACTTTCGCCCGTCGGAGTCGGGCGACGCGGCGGGCCACGGCACTGCCTGCGCCGGAATCATCACCTCGATTGCCCCGGACGTTGACCTCTACAGCGTCAAGGTGCTCGGCGCGAACGCTTCCGGCTCTGGCGAAATGTTTCTGGCCGGACTTGATTACGCCATCAAGCAGAAGATGCAGGTCATCAATCTCTCTCTGGGAACGACGAAGCCGCAGTATCACGGGCCGCTACACGACCTGCTCGACCGCGCCTATCACGCGGGCTGCATCGTCGCCGCCGCCGCCAACAATCTGCCGCAGCCGAGTTTTCCATCCATCTTTTCTTCCTCGCTCGTCTCGGTCGTCAAAAACAACAGCACAGACCCGTTTAAGTTCGGCTATCGTTACGGCGAGGTCATAGAGTTGGTCGCGCCCGGCGTGCAGGTCAGAACGACCTGGCCCGGCGGCGGCTATCGACAGATTACAGGCAATAGCTTTGCCTGCCCGGCCATCGTCGGCATCATTGCCCTGATAATGGAGGCGTATCCAGACCTGACGCCCTTTCAGGCCAAAACAATTCTTTACGCCATCGCCCGCCAGAACCAACAAGAGACTGACACGGGCAAGCAATCATAGCGCTCAGCCTCTCAGGCACTAACTCTAGATTGTCGCACTAAAGCCTCAACTGACGCGTGCCATCGCGTGAATTAGCTTGCAGTCTTTCTTACTAATGGTTGTTCACTAACGCTAAGGGGAAGCCAACTCTTAATTAAATTGGCTTCCCCTCACTGTTGCCTTTGACCTTTTTAGTTGTGCCTTCTCCCTTCTTACGGTTGCGGGAAATAAGCCGACGGGACGGGCACGTCCGTTCCGAGTCCAAGATTGAACATCGCTCCTGCGTTGTCAGAGCTACGGATGATGTACCAGTTACCTTCTGATGAACGCCAGACGGCGATGTCATACTTGGCGTCGGCGTCATACTTGCCCGGCACAGGAGTGTCGGTTGAGAGTCCCCAATTGCGTACAGTCTGGCGATTATCCGACGAGCGCAGGATATACCAGTTGCCTTCATTGCCTCTCCAGACGGCGATGTCTGCCTTGCGGTCGCCATCGTAGTCTGCGGGCACGAGCTTATCGCCTGACTGGCCGAAGCTGACGACACGCCCGAAGCCTGTGAAGCTGTCAATGATGTACCAAGCGCCCTCGCTCGGACGAAAGACGGCGATGTCTGTCTTGCCGTCGCCGTCGTAGTCTGCGGGTATGGGCGTGTCGCTACTCAGCCCCCAGTTGCGCACAGCCGAGCCGCCGCTATTAAACCTGATATACCAGTTACCCTCGAAGGGTCGCCAGACGGCGTAGTCAGTCAGCGCATCGCCGTCATAGTCGCCCGGCACGGGCACATCGCCATTCATGCCCCAGCCGACGAGGAACGGCGAAGCGCCGAGAGTCGGGTCAGGCAGGATGTACCAGTTGCCTTCAGGCTCGCGCCAGACGGCGATGTCGGTTAACTGTGTGCCTCCGTAATTGCCCGGCACGGCGATGTCGCCCAGCGCGCCCTGCCCCCAATCGTTGATGAAGGTAATCAACCCGTCACTGCTTCTGCGGATAAACCAGTTGCCGTTAGATTGACGCCAGACCGAGACATCAGATTGCGCGTCGTTATCAAAGTCTGCGCGGGCGGCGGTCGCATCGTAAGAGACGTTGAAGTCGTCAATGGCGAGGCCGGAACGATTCGTTGTCGCGTTGCTTTCAAGATGAAAGCGCAACTCCACTATCTTGCCGCCAAAATCCGAAATGTCATACTCCATCAAGCCCCATCCGGCAGCGATGCCGATGCTTGATGGAGCGGTGCCGACCGAGCGCGTCATGTCCCCGCCCTTCCACTCCCACAGGCGGCGGTAGTTAGACGGATTGCTGACCTCGCGCACTTCTACGTAAGCCGTGTCCTCCGAAGCCGTGCCCATCTGATACTTCTGCGCCCACTGAGCCGTGATGTAACGCCCGGCGGCTGCGCCCGTCAGGTCAACGGAGGGCGATAACAGGTCTTGACTACTGCTGGCGTTGTAAGTGCCCGTCAGGTCTGTCTTGAAGCAGTTTGACCCGCTGTTGCAGCCCGTGATGGGCGCTGAGCCGCCCGAAGGCGTGCCGCGCGCCCACTCGTCAGCCGTGCCTGAATGAGTGAAGCCCGCGTTGCCTGTTTCAAAATCGGTGCTGAAGACGGAGGTTGAACTCGCGGCGCGGCGAAGCTGCGGCTCTTCGCAAACCGTCAGACTCCATGAATTGACCGTGCCCGTGTTTGTTGACATATCGTCGCGCACACGTAGCGTCCAAGTGCCGTTCGCCGCCTGGCCCTCGAAGAAGTCGAGCCGCGTGAAGGACTCCGGCGTGTAATGCATCCCACTATCAATGCCGTATAAGGCCACCGGTACTGCCGCCTCGTCGTCAAGAATCAGGTTAAACTGCGGAGCGGTTGCGCTCGAGTTCGGCGGGTCGTCAAAGAGCACGACCTCGTCGCCCTGCGGGTCGAGCAGGCTCACGTCCAAATCCGTCAGGAGCGTGTGCGTCGCGTTGAGCGAGAGTTGTAGGTTGCTGATGATTTTAGAGTCGGGCACGGAGAGCGTGAAATCCGTCGAGGCGGCGTCGGCAATCGCGCCCGTCGTGCCACCCGTGTAGGTCGTGCACTTGCGGAGATTGCCGGAAATGACACTGACGCTCAACTGATAGGTGAAGGTCGAATTGGGCGTGCCTGTGCCCGCGTCAACGAGGGTTGTCCTTGAACATGCACGACGCTTGCTGCGGCGTGCGCTAAAATGGCGATGGAAGATGCTCAAAGCTCTATGAACAACGCATCAGGCTTTGAAACGTTATGCCACAGGTTTTAGGAGACTCTGCCTCTGTGTGGAGCTGAATCAGTGTCCCCTGCCACAGGAAACCCGATATGTTCTATGCCGGATGGACTGCTTCCCTACCGATGCTCGTGAGTTGAAATGTTATGTTACCAAAAAAAGCGAGACGCCGATGTATTGAGCGGAGCTTATAAGGGTTGAACCGGCATGTCAATAAAAAGCCGGTAAAAATAAGAGGCAAAAGTTTGGTGGAAACAGCTTTAATAAAACGCTGGCTTCCCCCGCACTTTTGCCTTTTACCTTTTTACTTTTACCTTCCTTAGACCATCTTCACTTTCATGCCCGGCGGCGGTGCGCCCTTCTGTGGAACGCCGAGCGGCATCGCGCCTGCGTCGTCGCCGCGCGAGCGCAGGAGCGACGGGTCGACGTTCTTTAGATTGTAGAGCGTCTTGTAGAGTCCTTCGCGGTTGATGAGTTCTTCGTGCGTGCCTTCGTCCGCGACGCGACCGTCTTTAAGAACGATGATGCGGTCGGCGACTGCGGCGACGAAGTTGAGGTCGTGGCTGATGACGATGCAGGTGCGGTCTTTCGCGTATTCGCGGATGACCGTAATCAGTCGGTTGCGTTGGTCGGCGTCCAAGTTTTCCGTCGGTTCATCTAACAATAGCACTTCCGGCTTTCTGAGCAGGCAACGCGCCAACGCAATCAATCTCTTCTGCCCGCCCGACGGCACGGAGACATCAACGACTGTCTCATAGCCCTGCGGCATACGCTGCGGGTCAACGATGACATCGTGAATGTGGGCCAATCGGCAGGCTTCTTCAATCTCCGCGTCGGTCGCTCCCTCTTTGCCGAGGCGCACGTTTTCCCTGATTGTCTCCTTTAGGAAAAACGGGAACTGCGAGAGCTTTGAGACCTGCTCTCTTAAAGACGAGAGCGTAAAGTCGGAGATGTCTTTGCCTTCAATCAGGATGCGGCCTTCGCTTGGGTCTAAGAAGCGCAGGATGCAATTCATAATCGTTGACTTGCCGCAGCCGATTGGGCCAACAAAGGCGACCGTTTCGCCTTCGCGGATGTGAAACGACATGCCGTTTAAGACCTTCTGCGTCGGCGAGTAGCCGAAGTGCACATTCTCAAAAGTGATGTCTCCGTGCACCTCGCCCAAGTCTTTCGCGCCGGGTTTCTCGACGACCGTTGACTTGGTGTCGAGCAGTTGGTAGGTCGAGACGACGTTCGGCACGAGCGATTGATAATCCGTGTAAGACTTAATCAAGCGTTGCACTGGGCCAAACATCTGCGGCACAAACTGTACGAAGACGATGATGCTGGCGATGGTCAGGCCGAGGGTGCGGCCAAACATGATGCCGACGAGCAGGACGAGAGCAGTGCTGAGCGCAATGAAGATTTGCGCGCCGCTCGCGCCAGCATAAACCCAGGCGATCATTTCCGCGTTGAAGCGGGCGGAAGCCTTCGAGACGGCGTTAAAGCGTGCGCTGCGCTTTTTCTGCGCGTTGAAGACCTGTATGTCGGCCATGCCGCTGATGGTCTCTTCGAGTTCAGCGCCGAGGTCGCGCCCGCTCAGGGCCATCTGCATCGCGGATTTTTGCAGCTTCCCGCTCGTGTAGCGAAACATCAATAGCGCCAGCGGCCCCAACGCAATCGCCACCAGCGTCATCTTCCAACTCAAGCCAAGCAGATAAACGAAGGCGATGAGCAGCACGATGGCGTCAATCAAAGGCGTCAAAAGCACCTGCGTCAAAAGGCGCTGTACGCCGCTCGATTCCGAAGAGACGCGCTGCATCAACGCGCCGGTCTTGCCGCCAGTGAAGAAATCGAGCGAGAGCGATTGCATGTGGTCGTAGACCTGCTGCCGTATGTCCGTGATTAAGCGCTGGTCGAGTTTCGAGTCGAGCCAAGCGCGGATGAAGCTGGTCACGTGTGAGAGGACGAGCGCACACGCCCAGATGGCGAAGATGGTGGCGAAGGTCAGGGGCGTGGCGAGCCAGCCTTGCAGGCCCGTTAACTCAGAGGCGTTCGGCTTGCTGTAAAGTCTTCCGGGCAGCGTCCAGATTTGATCCCACTGTTCGGGACGGGCTGCCACGCCGCCGAGGATTGCCATTAATGGGCCGAAGGCGGCGCTGTAGACGAAAGGAATCAAGGTCGTCAGTAAAGCCAGCAGGATTGACAGCGCGACGAGTCCCTTATGATTACCGAGCAGGCCGAGAGCGCGTTTGATGTAGGGACGCGCGCTCATCTTCCCGCCGGAGAGCGGCATTCCCATCATCGCTCCCGGCGGCATCCCGCCCGGCGGTGGGCCAACAGCTTTTCCGGCGGGCAACGGTTGTCCCGGCCCGTTCATAGGTTTTCCGGTAGGCATCCCCGGAGGCATGTCAGGAGGCTGCGGTGCGGTTGCCATAATAATCCTCTTTTTAGTTGGGCATGAAGATTCAAAAGAATGCTCAGACGAAGCGGGCCGTGAAGGCGTCTTCAAAATCGCGAAAGCACGATAGGGCGCGCGAGCCGATACTTTACCTGAAGCCTCGGCGTTCGTCCAGAATGTATATCTGTTGGGGAAAGGGATGATGGAACAAAAAAACGTGGGCGGGAAGAAAGCGCCATGGCATTCTTCCCGCCCGTTGACCGATCACTTGACCGGGCAATGTTAGCAGCGACAATAGTACCAATAGAGGATGTCGCCGGTCACTCTGTCGTAGATGTAGCAGATGCAGACATCATTGTAGGCTTGAACATCGCCTTCAACCTTGACCGCGCCGGGGGCATCTACCTGCTGGCCTTTGCTCGTGTCGCCTTCCGAAGAGGAGACCTTCTTCATTTCGATCTGCTCGAAACCTGAGAGTTGATCGTCCGGGACGTTGTAATAGGTTGGTTCTCCACCTTCTTGGGGCAGTGTGCTCAGAATAGCCATGGCTTTCTCATTCTCCTTTTCAAACTTTGTAAGAGGAATTTTTCCTCAGGGTTAATTGTCAACAGAAAGTCGGTCTTACGCTCGATCTTTCGTGCATGACCGGCTCAATCTCAAATTCACGCTGCCTCGGCTAAAACTTTCGGCAGCTAACAAACCGAACTGCGTCTGGGTTGTCAATTTTTCTCTTGCTCGCTCTCGGTTCGTTTGATTGACGCAGACTCAAAAGCTTTTTGCGATAGCGATTCGCAAGCCTTCTCGCCAGCGCACTCTCGCGGCCCAACGTGCAACGATAAATACAGACAGCTAAAGACAGAACCGGCGCGGGTAGCGATGTGATTTACTCCTGAACTAGAATTTAATGCGAAGAGCAGGAACGCTCTCGACAACGCAGACGCCAATTAAGGATTGACGCTGCGCCTTGTAAGGGCGGCACACTGTAGCAGCCACGCCAGATTATAGTGGTCTAAAGCAGGCGCATCCTAGCAGCAAACGCGCGCTCGCGCAAGCACTTTTCCCTCGCGCCCGCATGGAAGCGATTAAACAAAATGTTAACAACGTAAAAGCACGTCTTTCATCTGCAAATTCCGCCGGATTGAAGTTCGCAGACCGCCAGCGTAAGTCTTAAGCCGTCTCGGCCAAACATTCCTTGAGAATTTGGTGGAACAACGCATCCGTGCCGCCGCCGAATCTGTAGCGCACAGTGCCCCGCCGGTCGATCAAGGCGACTGCTGGCAGGCCGGTTGCGCCATACAGAGTTTGCAGTCGCTCGTTTTCCGCGACGCCGACGGGAAACGGAAGCGCTCGCTCTGCTACAAATTGACGGATCATCTCCAGTTCGTCTTCACGCGCAGTCTGGCTCCCGCCATAAGCCATGTAATGGCGCGTCAAAGCGAGGATTTTCAGGCCGCGTTCCGTATGCTCGTCGTGCAATGCTTTAAGCTTGGGGAACATTTCGTGGCAGGGCTTACACCATGTTGCCCAGAATTCCAGCAACACCACCTGCCCGCGTAAATCCGCCAGACTATGCGGCTCGGCGTTAACCCAACGCGCGACCTCTATTTCCGGCGCGGGCTGCCCCATGATGCTCAACTGTATGGCGAGGTCACGAATTTGGATGCGGTCGGCGTTTGCCATCCGCTTCTCAGCGACAGAGCCTGTGGCTTGTATCAGTTCAAAGATTTTCTCTGCGTAGACAGATTCTTCCGCCAGCATTTCACGCGCCTGCTCAATCTTGCCAACGGCGAGATAAGAGCCTGTGAGCATCGTCGTCAGGCGAACGCGCGTTTGAAATTTAATCTCGTAAGGCGTCCGCCGAGCTTCCTCAAGCGCACGCTCCAACTCGCTCGTAGCCCCATCCACATCGCCCGCTCCGCGCAACTCAATCGCACGCTCAAGGCGCAACATGAGCCGCGCTTGCGGCCCGCTCCCCGTTGATTCAAACGCCACTTCCTGCACCGTTTCCATATTATTTTAAGAATCCTTTTAGACAGCCTTTTCGAGCGCTGCCTGCTCCGTTTCAAACACGTCGAATGACTTGAGCACGTTCGTTATTTTCATAATCCCGTAAATCTGCGAAGGAATATCGGAGAGCCGCAAGGCA
Organism: Pyrinomonadaceae bacterium; assembly: GCA_036387475.1. Lineage (GTDB taxonomy): Bacteria > Acidobacteriota > Blastocatellia > Pyrinomonadales > Pyrinomonadaceae > DASVTR01. Next base: position 186,234 of record DASVTR010000018.1, read on the forward strand.
GCGTCATGGCGCGTCGCCGTGACAAGGCAGGCGACCAATTCACCTATCCCTGCACTGTCAACGCGGCGGCACTGGCTCATGTTAATCACCAACAAGCGACGCCCCGCCTCGATCTTTTTGCGTACCATCTCAAGCAAACGTTCCTTGTCGCTGCCGACCGTTAGCTCGCCGATGATGTCTATGACGGCGGCCTCATTCGCTTCACGCTCGCCGAGTTCGAGTTTGTTGATCGTCATGCTGCGTGCTCCCTGCGAGAAGTCCCAAGAGAAGATTGCTTGTCGAGCAGAAACGAAAATATACTCGATTTTGTTGCAACACAGAAGACAGAAGAAAGGCAAAAGGTAAAAGTAAAAAGGCAAAAGCGAGGCCGCAAACCACTTTTATTAAAAATGCTTTCAGCCTCCCTTTAACCTTTTACCTTTTTACCTTTTGCCTTTCGTTGCTTGACGTTCGTTTCGGCGCGTCCGTAGAATACTTTGCAGTTCCCTTTCGGAAATCATAAAGCGCGTGCAGCGCTTTGCTGGCAGAAGAGATGCGCCGCCAGCGTGCGGCGTCGCTTGTGACGCGCGAATGCAGATGCGCTCTTGAGGAGTGAGAACGAAGATGAGCAGTCCATACGACCCCGATCATGACCCGCAAAAAGACGAGCCGATTGACGATCTGATGCTGCCCGAAGAGCAGCCGGAGCACAACAACGAAAGGGCACGCACGGCGACGAGCGTACGCGAGATGGCTTCGCGGATTCCCGAATCCTTAAGCGCCATCGGACGCGACATCAGCCGCACCATCGAGCGCGCCATCTCCGCCAAGGACGACTACGTTGTGGCCGTCAAAGTCTCACACGAGGCACAGGAGAAGCTGGAGCAGTTGGTTCAGGCGGGAGTCTTTCGCAGCCGGGCGGAAGCCGCAGCCTTTCTGATTGACGAAGGCATCAAGACGCAATCGGCCCTCTTCGACCGCGTGCAGCAGAAGCTCTCCGAAATCGAGCGCCTGCGCGCAGAATTGCGCGGCATGATTAACGAAGGAAAGCCCGAAGTTTAAAATTTGGCGGCTGAGACTCTGAAACTCAATGGAGAAGCTCCGGCCTGAAACTTTTTAATTACCCGCACGTTTAAACAAGCTTGCTTTTCATCGTTTGTTTTCGACAGGCGTGACTACCCCCACACCGCACGCTCGCGGGCGGCTACGCGCTCATCAGAGAGAAAGTGTCTCAGACTGTCTTTATCGAGGAAAAGGTTTAATGAAACGCTTAGCAATCAAGTTTACCACCGCCGTCCTACTCGTTGCGGCGCTTGGCGCAATCGCTCTCGCGCAACAAGCGCGCACAGGCCAGACGAATACGAGTAGCAATCAAAATCAATCGAGGTCAAACGTGTCACAGACATTTCAGCTTCCACGCACGCCCGTCGAGCAGTTTACGCTCAAGAACGGCCTGCGCGTCATCTTGAGCGAAGACCACGCCGTCCCCGTAGTCTCCGTCGCCGTCTACTACGATACCGGCTCGCGCAATGAAAAGCAGGGCCGCACAGGTTTTGCGCATCTCTTCGAGCACATGATGTTTCAAGGCTCTGAGAACGTGCCGAAGGCCGCGCACTTTCAGTTCATCTCAAACGCAGGCGGGACGATGAACGGCACAACGTCGTCTGAACGCACCAACTATTTTGAGACGCTGCCCGCCAATCAATTGCCGCTCGCGCTCTGGCTCGAATCCGACCGTATGCGCTCGCTCAAGGTAACGCAGGAGAATCTTGATAATCAGCGCAAGGCCGTACAGGAAGAGAAACGCCTGCGCGTTGATAATCAGCCATACGTTCCGGCGTTCCTGCGGATTGACGAGTTGATTTTCAAGAACCCTGCAAACTCGCATTCGACCATCGGCTCGATGGAAGATTTGGACGCGGCGACGGTCGAAGACGTGCAGGAGTTTTTCCGTATCTACTACGCGCCGAATAACGCCGTGCTCACCATCGTCGGCGATTTCGATTCAAAGGAAGCGCGCTCACTGGTCGAGAAATACTTCGGCAGCATTCCGCGCCAGCCAGCACCGCCCGCCGTCGATGTCTCAGAACCGACGGAGGTAGCGCAGCGGCAGGAAAGCTTTTACGACCGCTTCGCGCCGCTTCCGGGCTTCATGCTCGCATGGAAGATTCCGGCCCGCCGCACGCAGGATTATTACCCTATCGCGCTGGCAAGTTCCCTGCTGGCCGAAGGCGAAAGCTCGCGCCTTTATCAAAAACTGGTCAAGGGCGAGGAATCGGTCGTCCAGATTCAAAGCAATATAGACGAGCGGCGTGGGCCAAGCGCGGCCTTCATCTTCGCCATTCCGAAGCCGGGCAAGGAGATAGCGCAGATTCGGCAGGCGATTATGGCCGAAATCAAGAAACTCGCGACCGATGGGCCAACCGCAGAGGAGATGGAAAAGCTGCATAACAATCTGCGCAACGATGCCGTCCGCGCTCGTCAATCTTCGCTCTTTCGCGCGCAACGTCTCGCAGAGTTTGCTCTTTACGACGGCGACCCCAATCTCTTCAACACAGAGCTTGACCGTTACCTGAGCGTGACACCTGCACAAATCAAGGAAGCGGCGGCGCGTTATCTGGACACGGACAATCGCGTGATGATGGAGATTGTGCCGGGACGCGGCGCTGAAAAGCCTGCGGCCACAGCGCAGCCTTCGGGCGTCTCGACGCAGCCCGGCGCGCCCGCGCCGCAAGTACCAGCAAAACCGGAGGCGCAACCCGCATCAACACCAACGCAGGCTATCAAGCCTCCGATGGCACAGCCCGCGCAGCCACAGCAGCCAGCCGATGCACCCAAACAGACAGAACCCGGCGCGCAACCCAAACGTCCATGAGCGAGCAAGGAGAAGATGGTCATAATGTTGCTGAGAATTTGTAGATTGATGAGCGTCGCACTTGCCGTCGGCGGCGCGTTTACCCTGACGATTAACGCACAAACCATGAACCAAACAGAAGAATTTCGCCGACAGGCTCCGCCGCCTCTTTCGTCCAAGCCGCTCACCATTCCGAAGCCTTACGAGACGACGCTCGCCAACGGCTTGCAAGTCGTCATCGTCGAAGATACTCGATTGCCGCTCGTCAGCTATCGTCTGGCCTTCCGCACAGGCTCGGCCAATGACCCTGCGGATTTGCCCGGCCTTTCATCGCTGATGGCAGACTTGCTCAACGAGGGAACGGAGACGCGCACGAGCAAGCAGATTGCAGACGAAGTAGCACGCCTCGGCGCGACCTTGAACGCCGGGGTCAATTCCGACTATACGACCGTTGCGGCTTCCGCTCTTTCGGTTTACGGCGATCAGATTTTAGACTTGCTGGCGGATGTCGCGCTGCGCCCGTCGTTTCCGGCAAACGAGTTGGAGCTTTCAAGGCAGAATCGCAAACAGGGATTAATCGCGCAGCGAGCACAGCCGTCGTTTCTCGCCAGCGAACGCCTCTCGCGCATCATCTTCGGCCAGCATCCTTACGCGACCATCTCGGCCACGCCGGAATCGCTCGACGCGATGACGCGCGATAAGCTGATGAGCTTTCATCGCTCTATGTTCATCCCGAACAACGCTGTGCTGCTCGTCGTCGGCAATGTCAAGCGCGACGCCGTGCTGAAACGCGTCAACGATCTTTTCGGCAAGTGGGCCAAGGGACAGGCGGCGACTGAAAATTTCCCTGCTCCGCCCGCACGCAACGCACGCGCCGTTTACATAGTTGACCGCCCCGGCTCGGCGCAGTCCAATATCGTTATCGCCAACACGTCTATCAATCGCGCCAGCCCGGATTATTTCCCGATGCTCGTCATGCACACGGTGCTCGGCGCAAACGCTTCGTCGCGTCTGTTTATGAATCTGCGCGAAGCGAAGGGCTACACCTACGGCGCTTATTCAAATCTGGACACGCGCCGCTTTGCCGGAACGTTTCGCTCGACCGCCGAAGTCCGCACGCCCGTCACGGGCGCATCGCTCAAAGAGTTTTTCTACGAGCTTGAGCGCATACGCACAGAGCCTGTCTCCGAGAAAGAAATCAGAGACGCGAAGGCGTATCTCACGGGCGTCTTTCCCATTCGCATAGAGACGCAGGAAGGCTTGATTGACCAGTTCGTGCAAATCAAGATGTACGGGCTGCCAGCAGACTACTTGCAGACCTACCGCGAGCGCGTCAACAGTGTGACCGCCGCTGAAATTCAGCGTGTCGCCAATCAAAACGTGACGCCAGACAAGGTCGCCATCGTCATCGTCGGCGATGCCGCCGCCGTCTCAGACCAGATTAAGCCGTATGCTCAAACCGTAGAGCTTTACGACATTTCCGGCAAGCGTATGGAGATGAGCAATACGAGCGGCAACAACACTGCGAAGACGACGACCGGCAGCACCGGCAGTCCCGCCAGCTTTGTCGGCTCATGGTCGCTGACCATTACCGCGCCGAACGGGCAAACGCTGCCCGCCACGTTGACCATGAAGCAGGAAGGTCAGGGCTTGAACGGCTCTGTGCAAACGCAGTTGGGCCAGGCCACCTTAAGCGAGATTAATCTCAACGGCAGCAGCTTTAACGCCAATCTCAAATTGGACGCGCGCGGCCAGATTATGGAAGGCAAGGTCAACGGCAGCGTCGAGACAGACAAGATGAAGGGCGAAATCAACCTACAAAACTTTCCACCGCTCCCCTTCACCGGAACACGCGATAAATAAACGATGAACGCGGAACGATGAACGATGAACGATGAACTATCAAGAGCTTGTCTTTCATTCCGCGTTCATCGTTCCTCGTTCATCGTTCACAAAAAAGCCGCCCGGCATGAACTCACATACCGGGCGGTAAATCACAGGAGGAATCGAATGTTACCTGAGTTTCCCCATTTAGTCTCAGGTTAACTTTGCCAATTTCTCTGATGCCTGAGTCTCGGCCTTCGGTTGCTTGCCGCCAACGCCCTTCGCTAAACGCCGCTCCACTCAAGCTTTACCTGACGTAGCGAAGAACCGTCCCGTCGCCGCCGACGGCCCAGCCGTTCTCTTTATCGAAAAAGAGCGCGTAGAGATTCTGCTTTGTGCTGCTCTCCTGCCGCACCCACGTCGCGCCGCCATCCGAAGAACGCAGGATGACACCGCCGCGCCCGACAATCCAGCCATCCGTGTCATCAACAAATTGCACGCTCAGCAGCGTGTTGCGTACCGGCGGCTCAACTGTAAACCAGGTCTCGCCGCCGTCCGTCGTGCGTAGAATCGTGCCCTGCTTGCCGACGACCCAGCCGACGCGGTCGTTGCGAAAATCAACGTGATAGAGCGTGGCCTTGAGGTTAGAGTTTTGCGGCGTCCATGTTTCGCCGCCGTCCGTCGTGTGCAGGATTGTGCCGCCGTCGCCGACAATCCAGCCGCGTTTGTCGCTAACGAAATCAAGGTGAATCAACTCTTCTTTGGTCGGCATACGCTGGCGCTGCCAGGACGTGCCGCCATCGTTTGTGTAGAGCACTAGGCTATCGACCACCACGTCGTCGCGGCTGATTGAGCCGACGACCCAGCCCTTCTTCTTACCGGAAAAACGCACGCTGTAAAGCTCCGGCAGCGCGCCGCCGAAGTCTGAGGCGAAATAGCGGCGCAACTCTTTCCACGTTCGCCCGCTGTTGTCCGTGCTGAAGATGCTGTTACCGGCGACGATGTAGCCGTCCTCTTTATTACGAAAGTAGAGGTCGTTAACAGCGTCCTTCGTCTCTATGGGCTGCGGTGTCCAGGTGCGCCCGCCATCGGCAGTGTAGCTGACGAATCCCTCATCGCCCGCCACCCAGCCGCGCTTGGTGTCTGCGAAAAAGACTGCGTTTAAATCTTTCCCCGGCTGGCCGCGCCGCACCCCCGACCAGCCTTCCTGCGCGAAGCTGCTGTGCGCCGCAAGACTCGCCAGCAGCAGAACACAGGCCAGCCAACACCAGCTGGTTCGCAACGCCGCTCTGATCCTCATTTAGCTTTCTCCAAGACGTTGAGCCTGCAAGCGCGAGGGCCGGAACAACTGCGGCGCTCGCCGCCCCTTTATGTTCAGCAAAGTTATCAATGCCCTGAATTATCCCCGGCTCTTGTACACGAACTCATGGCCTAAAGACAAGACTTGAAGCCCGCGCTTCACAAAATCCGAAGGCGCGGGCTTCAAGCATCAAAGGGACGAACCGTCGCCCGTCAAGGGCTATCCTTTACGGAGTTGCAGCGTTGACACGGTAGACGCGTCCGTCGAGGATGACCGTGACGCGTTCGCCGAGCGCGAAGAACTCCGCCAGCTTTGGTTCGCGTTTGAGCAGCGCGAAGTAAGCCTCGCTGCCGAATTCGAGCACCGTCTCCGGCAGTCTGGCATCCGCCTTGAACTCGGCGTCAGTCCAGACGCCTTCGCGCAGGTAGAACGTCTTGCCGCCGACGTTGCGCACAGCAGATGATAACTCATTATCCTTATCCAGACGGCTGGCGTCCTGCTGCTCGCGCGCACGCTTGCTCTGCTGGACAGCCGCCTCGCCGGTCGTGGCTTTAGCCGCGCTCGGCGTGACGCCGTAAAGCGACTGTGTGCTGCGCTGAGTCGGAAGGTTATCCACCGTTCGGCCCATGACGTTGCCGCTTCGGTCGCGGCGAGTGCCGCCCGTAACGTCAGCGCCGCCTGCGTTCGTCACCGTGGCGGGCTGCGCGCCCGGCTCAAGCGCCAGATACGAAGTGTAAGGCGTCACGATGCCGTAGCGCGTGCCCAGGTCAACGACCTCGTCGCGCAACTCTTTATTCTCGCCGTTGGTGCGAATCTGCTCCATCAACCAGCCGACGCGGCGCGTGGCCCACAAGCGAGGAAGAAAGTCGTTGTTATCTTCCCTTAAGGGAAAGCGCAGATTGGCATAGGTAAACAAGCGACGGTTTTGATTGGTCTTGCCTTCCAGACGCAGATTGATGTTGGTCAGGTCTGCGTGGTTGCGATAGCGACCGATGAGGGTCAGTTGCGTGCCCTTGAAGAGGTCTGGCATGTCGCGCGGATAAATTAAATCCGTCTCGACGCCGCCCATGTTGAGCACAAGGTCTGTTAAGACCGGATGATTGACCTTGGCGAAAAAGTTTGAAGCCTTAACTTCCAAGTTCTCTTTCGGCTCGGCGTAATCCGCCGTTCCCTTATTCTCCGCCGCCAGCTTATCGAGCAGCGCAGTGTTGACATCATAGCCGACGCCGAACGTAAAGAGACGAAGGCCAGCGACGCGTGCCGCGCGCACGTTTTCGACAATCCGGTCTGGCCTCGTCTCGCCGACCGTCGGCAAGCCGTCCGTCATAAAGACGAGCATTTTGGGGCGCGTGCCGGAATCAAACTGCTTGAGCGCTGCTTGAAGCGCGCCGTTAATGTTCGTGCCGCCCGTCGCGCGTAAGGATTTGATGAATTCAACTCCGCGCGCTCGCCCGCGAGCATCCGCCGTTATCATTCCGCTTTCCATCAGGCGCTCTTCGCCTGCAAACGAGACGATGTTGAAACGATCCTGGTCGCGCAGGCTGCCGACGCCAAAGAGCAAGGCCGCACGCGCCTTCTCCATCTTGCCTTCTTCGGCCATAGAACCTGACGTATCGAAGACGAAAACGATGTCCTTGGCCGCATACTCCTGCTCGGCCAGTTCGTCCTTCGGCGAGAGCATCAAGAGAAAGTAGCCGTCCTTGCCCGGCTCGCGGTGCGTCATCAAAGAGAGGCCGAAGTCGTCGCGCGAGAGCGCGTAAAAGAGTTGGAAGTCCTGAAGCTGTCCACCGCCGCTCGTGCCCGAAGTTTCAAATGAGACGCGTGCGTTGCGCGAGCCGTGATGCGTCAAATCAACCTGATGCGTCGGCGAGTAGATATTGCGAAGAGGCTCTTTGCCTTCGATGTCAACGCGGCCTGAGACAGTGCCGATTTGTGCCAGATTGTGTCCCGTTCCGAGCGGGTAGCGATAAGAGACCGTGCCGGATTCGGCGCGCAGGACTTGCGTATAAGTTATTTCCAGTTTCTTGTCCGAGTGCGGAGGGATGGGAAAGATGCTGGCCTGAAACAAGTCTTTTCCGGCGTATTCCAAAAGGCCGGGGTCGCGCTGGCGGCGCACTATCTCGTCGTAAATCCGCCGCGCTTCTTCGCGCGAGCGCACTTCGCCGACCAACTTGCGGTCGCCGTCCCAGATGGCAAACTCCGTGATTGAAGCCGCTTCGGGAATCGGAAACAGGTAAGTGCCTTCGAGCGTGGCTCCCGTGTCATTGCGAAAGATTTGTTCGACGTGTGTGGTCGCCACCTGCCCGCTGATTTTCGTGTCGAGCTTGATTGATTTGATGGGCAGGGCGCGCGGCAATGTTACTTGCTGCGGCGGGCGTGGGCAGCGGTCGCAGGGACGCGGGACGATAACGCCCTGTGACTGTCCGACGATGGCTGTCGCCGCCACAAACAATAGGAATAACAGGCAAACAAAAGCTCTTTTGATTGGCATGACATCTCTCCTCAAAGCTGTTGATGCGCCGAATCTGAGGCGCGCGTTCAACGGCTAGAACGCCCGCCGCAGCGTTTCTTGCGTAAGCGAGTATGCGAGTAGGCACGCTGATGATACTCATTTGTTCCCGTTTTTGCCTACAACGACGCTAATGTAGCTCGCGTATGCGACGATTGCCGAGTGTGACGATAATGACGAAGACGGCGATGATAAGGCCGCCGGTGGCGAGCGTGTAGGGCGCGCCGAAGCGTTGCGAGGCTGCTCCGGCGACGAGATTGCCGATGGGCATTGTGCCGATGAAGGAGAGGATAAACATGCTCATCACGCGCCCGCGCATTTCGTCTGTGACGAGTTGCTGCAAGAGCGTGTTGACGACCGCCACGCAACTGACAATCGCAAAGCCCATCCCGAAGATAAAAATTAAGGAAGTAGTTAAATGCGTGGAGAGCGCAAAGCCTATGACGCACAGAGAGAAAAAGAAAGCGCCGCCCAGCACAGACCAGCCCTTGTAGCGAAAGTTGCCGAGCCACGCCAGCACCAGCGCACCGCAGAATGCGCCCGCGCCAGACATCCCCATCAGAATAGAAAGCCCACGTTCGTCCAGATGCAAGATGTCGCGCGCGAAGTAGGGCATAAACGTCAGGTACGGCGCGCCGAAGAGGCTCGTCGCGCCCGAAATCAAGAGCAGCATGAAAACGCGCCGCCGCCTTCGTACATAACGCACTCCTTCTTTCAAGTCTTGCCAGATAGCCTGACGGTCTTTCACCGAATGAGCCGGAACGTGATGCTTGATGTCGTCAAAGCGCACAAGCGAGAGCGCGATGATGACGGCGACGAAGGAGAGCGCATTTCCGAAAAAGCATCCGGCGAGGCCGAGCCACTTGAAGGCCAATCCGGCGAAGATTGGCCCGACGACACGTGAGAGTTGAAACTGCGTAGAGTTAAGCGCGATGGCGTTGGCTAAATCTTCGCGCTCCACCAGGTCAAACGTAATCGCCTGATAGGAAGGCCCGGCCAGCGCAAAGCAGCAGCCCGTCACAAACGAGAGCGCCAGAATCATCCAGACGTGGACGACGTTTGTTAAGACGAGCAGAGCGAGCACGAGCGCCGAAAGACCCGCGCCGATTTGTGTGTAGATGAGCAGGCGGCGACGGTCAACGAGGTCTGCAAAGACGCCGCCGAGCAAGGTGAGCAGCAAGCCCGGCGCGGTCGCCATGAATCCATCGACGCCGAGCCAGAAGGGCGAATCCGTTAGGTGCAGCACGAGCCAGCCCTGCGCCACGGCCTGCATCCACGTCCCAGTATTGGAGAGAAACGCCCCCGCCCAAAAGAGACGAAAGTTGCGGTGCGACAGCGCACGAAACATCCCGCCCGCATGCGTCGCCGCCTGCGCCGCTTCATCTTCACTGAGTTCTACCTGTACCCCCATTGATAGCGCCCGGTTTTGTCCGCTAAACGAGCAGGAACAGAGCCTTCGCTCCCGCAATCTCGCTAGTTCCCACTGATTTCCTCGTAAACTACTGTTCTCACTCCATTATCTTTTTCATCAGCTTCAACTTTCGGCTGACATCTTAATCCTTCGCACGCCGCCACGCAGAGAGCGGAGCGCCCGTGCCGCCGCGCCGTTCGGCGACTATCTCCGCGAGGATGGCGAGCGCGACTTCTTCGGGCGAGACTGCACCGATGTCCAACCCGATTGGCGCGCGGATTGTTTTTAATAACTCTTCGTCCACACCTGATTCGTGCAGGCGTTCGAGCACTATGTTCGTGCGCCGCTTGCTTCCGATCAACCCTACGTAATCGGGCCGCGCAGCAACGACCGCACGCATACACTCTTCGTCTTCATTGTGGCCGCGCGTGACGACCGCGACCGCAACGTTACGCCCGCGCCCGATAGCTTGGCTTAAAGCTTCCGTCCAGTTCAACGCGCTGATTAACTCTATCTGTTCATCCGGGAAACGCTCGCGCGTGACGAAATCGGCGCGGTCGTCAATCAGCGTCGTGCGATAGCCAAGCACTCGCGCCAGCCTCGCCAGCGATGCGCCGACGTGGCCTGAGCCGCAGATAACAAGGCGCGGCTCAGGCTCTATGCGTTCAAAGAGCAGGCGCGCTCCGCGCCAAGCGTCCAGATGAGAAGCAAACTCTTCAACATTAAAGGTACGCGCTTCATTGCGCGAGTTCAGGAAGGTGATTGAGTGCCTTGCGACCGCCTCGTCGAGCGCCGCATCATTCAGGCTGCCGACGCGCGCGCCTGATTCTTCGATGAGGAGCTTTGCGCCGACATTGCGCGTGGCTGCGATGATAGTTGCGAGGGCCGCAATCGAGCTGTGCTGCAAGATGCGCGCGACCGCTTCTATAATCTGCCTTGACGGCGTTTGGTCGCTAACACGGGACATGCCGTAGAGACTCGCCTGGCGTTTCGGTCTTAATGCTGCGCTCGATCTGAATGCTGAGAGTTGCGTTTGCTGATTCCCAACGTTTCCGCCACCCGACGGACGACCCACATTGGGCCAACGAGCAGGTAGACAGGGTTGCGAAAGAACGCCGGTTGATTGCCTTCGATGGCGTGTCCGACGAACTGGAAAATCCAGCCGACGACAAAGAGCGCGAGCGCCCAGCGCCAGTCGAAGAAAAAGAGCGGCAAGCTGACGACGATCATCGGAATGCCGATGCTGTGCGTCAGCTTATTCAACGGATGACGATGCTTCGCCTTGTAGTCCTCCATGAAAGATGTCGGCATATTCACCTCCAAGAGCAAGTAGGAATGGAGGCGGCAAAGATGAAAGAATAATTATTCACCTTGAATAGTTTCCCCTTCATCCTTCACCTTTCCCTCTTCATCCTTGCCGTTCCATACGTCTATAAAAATCTCCATCGTGCCGCCGCAGACCATGCCCTCTTCGCTGGCTTCGTCTGCCGTCAGTGTGAAGTGATGAAGCGCCGATGATGCGCCGCCGTCGAGCGCCTCGCGCGCTTCGGCCCAGACCTCCGCTTCGATACAGCCGCCGCCGACAGTGCCCGCGACCTCGCCGTTCTCGAAAAAGAGCATCTTCGCTCCACGACGCTGCGGCGTAGAGCCGCGCGTGTGCGCGACCGTAGCGACGACGACGCGCTCGCCGCGCTCGCGTGCCTCGCCAATCAAACGGTAAAGCTCACCCTGCGCGATTGTTCCCATGTGTGACCAAGTCTACCACCGGAGGGAAGAAGGCAAAAGGTAAATGGAAGGTAAAAGGTAAAAGGCAAAAGTGAGTGACAGCCAGTTTTAATAAAAAGTTGGCTGCCCACCCTTTTGCCTTTTACTTTTTACTTTTGCCTTCTTCAAGGCGTGCCTGTCGGCGTAGAATCAGGCGCTGGTGTTGCGGGGGCGGTTGTTGTCGTCGTGTCAGAAGAAGTCGTCCGCTCGGTGTTGTTGTTGTTCGTTTGGGGATTTGCAACGGGGTCGCTGGCATCAAGGCGTGCGCGCAGGCGTTCGACTTCCGTGTCGGCGAGCGCAATGGCGGCCTCAAGACGCGTGCGGCTGGTCTGATGCAGAGCGAGTTGCGATTGGATTCTGGTTCTCTCGTTTTCAAGCTGACGACGACGGGCATCGCGCACATCTTCTGGGCGCGTCGTGCCGTAGAAGGCGGCAGTGCGCTCTATGTTCTCCGGCTTCAGATCATATTCAATCTGTTCCAGCCTCGCTTGCAAATCGGCTTCTTTAGCCTGCACATCACGCAGTTGGGAGCGGAAGCCTTCGGCGCGCTGCTCTGCGCGCGACAGGCGTTCGAGGTCAACCAGAGCGCGCTGCTGTCCCTCTATCTGGTTGATCTTGTCCGTTAATCTATCAACCTGTCTGGAGAGGCGATTGACTGTGCGCTGTGTGCTTTCTTCCTCCATGTCGGTTGCCGGAATGTTGCGCGAGCGATTTGTACGGCGTGTCGTCACCTGCGGTTGCTCCTCATCCTGCGTGTCGCTGGTCAAGGGGTCATCAGCGGTGCTGATAATCCGCACATCCGAAGTGGTCGGCGGCGGTGTCGGCTGCGCGACGGGCTGAGTTGTAGATGTCCTGACGGGATTGGTGATGCGGCGCGAACGCCTGCGGCGCGTCCCCTGCGCGCTCGTGTCAACAAAGCAGAGGCCGATGACGAGTAAAGTAACAAGCGCCAACATCGTCTGCCGCACAAATTGAATCCGCATCACACTCCTCCAATCATCCTGCTTTCGGCGCGAGATGGTCTGCCCGTAGAGATGCCCGCCTACACTGCCGAGATGCCTTCTTCCGGCTAAGCTTACACGCCCGCGCGCCCGTGCCAGTTCCAACAACATATCCTAACGTAGAAACGACCGTTTTAGAAATCATCCGCTTTATTGCGGCGCTGGCGCTGGGGGCACGGTCGGCGCAGGCCCAAGCTGAAAGCTCTGTTCTAATTCCTTGAAGGCAGAGAAAGCGAGTTCGCCTCCGTCCAGCGGGGTGTAGCCGAGGAGCAGATAATAACGAACTTCGTCGTTGACGGTCGTGACGTAGGCGACCTCGCGGATGGCGTTGCGCCGCCAGAGGTCAACAATCGCGCGGCGCGCTTCGCGCCCACCGACGCTCACGCTTTCGCGGTCACGTTCGCTGATTCTGTCCCACCCGACGAAGCGATCCTTGATGGTGTTGAGTTGATAATCGAGATGCGCGCCGGTGTTAGGGCCGATGAAAAGAACGGCGGTGCAGCCCGACGCCGGGTGAATGGTATACATCTGGCCGGAGGCGGCGTTGGGGAAAAAGGGATTGTCGCGCCGCAGCATCATCCAACCGCGCGGCAGGTCAAGACGCGCGTTTTGATCTACGAACTGCCGGTCAGGCAAAGCGTATTTGCGTGCCTTCAATTCGAGCGGCGTTGGGCCGTAGAGGAAAAACCAGAGCACCAGGCCGATCGCGACGAGGGCAAACAGCAGGCCGATGAGCTTTATCCAGCGCCCTTTTCTTTGCTCTTCGGTCAACGGCAGCGCTGCCTCAGGCTCCGGCGGCTTTCCATAATTGGCGAGATAGTTGTAGTTCATAGGAATCACACCTGAAGAGTAGGAACGATGAATGATGAGCGATGAACGCGAAACGATAAGTGCCAAGCAATTTATTTTACTTCATCACTGCCGCGTTCATCGTTCATCGTTTCCTTTGTTATCCCGCTTGAATCTTAAAGCTGATGTCCATGGCGCGTGCTGAATGCGTGAGCGCGCCGACGCTGATGAGATCGACGCCCGCTTCGGCGTAGGCCCGAATATTGTCGAGCGTGATGCCGCCGGATGATTCGAGCGCAACCTGTGGCGCTAATTCGCGTGCGATTGTGACCAGCCGCGTCGTCTCTTCCGGCGTCAGGTTATCGAGCAGCAGTATATCAGCGCCGCTCCCTATCGCTTCGCGCAAATCCTTTTCCGTCGAGACCTCTATTTCTATCTTGTGCAGGTGTCCGACCATTTCGCGCGCCCTTTGCACTGCCGCGCCGACGCCTCCGGCCATCGCGATGTGATTGTCTTTAATCAGCACGCCGTCGTCCAGCCCAAAACGATGATTGCGCGCGCCCCCCGCCGCCACCGCATATTTTTCCAGCATCCGCAGGCCCGGCGTCGTCTTACGCGTGTCAACGACCTGCGCGTTTGTTCCTTCAATGGCGCGGACGTAGCGGCGCGTCATCGTGGCGATGCCCGATAGGCGCTGCATCAGATTAAGCGCGACGCGCTCTCCGGCCAGCAGCACGTCTGCAAAGCCGCTCGTCCGAGCTATTACTTTACCAGCCTCAACCTCTTCGCCGTCCGTTGCGAAGGCTTCGATTTGCTGTTGTGAATCGAGCGTGGAAAAGACCGCCTCCGCCGCTTCGAGTCCGGCGACGACCATCGCTTCCTTGGCGAGAAAGCGCCCGCGCGCACGCGCGTTGCGCGCGACGGTTGCCTGCGTCGTGATGTCGCCGCGCCCTAAATCTTCTGCCAGAAATGCGCTGATCTGCGAGAAGAGCACGCCGTCGTCGAGCCAGTTCATTTCAGAGCCTCCAGCATCTCCGCGAGCGCTTTCATTCTTCCACTAATGTCGGCCAGACGCTCTCTCGTTTCACTAACTTTTTCGGCGGGCGCGCGCTCTGCAAACTGTGGGTTCGCGAGTTGCGCGTCGAGCTTCGCTGCTTCCTTCTGCAACTTTTCGCGCTCACGATTCAGGCGCTCGCGCTCCTGCGCGAAGTCAATCAAGCCTTCGAGTGGCACGGCGACCTCCACGCCCGCGCCGAGCACAGCGCGCGCAGACGCACGCGGCACTGTTTCCAAACTCTGCCTGACAGCAATGCTGTTGGCTCTGGTCAGCCGCTTAATCTGTCCCGTGTTCTCTGTCCCGAACAACGCTTGCAGCCTTTCGTCCGCAGCGCCGACGATGACCTGAATCTCTTCGCTCGGTTTTAGGCTAAGCTCCGAGCGAATGTTGCGCACGCGCTTGATGAGGTCTATGACCATCTGCATCTCCCACTCGGCGCGTTCGTCTATCAACTCACTTTGCGCCTGCGGATACGCGGCCAGCATCACGGTCGGCTGCGCTCCACTGTAAGCCGGATGCAGCAGTTTTTCGCGAGCGCCGGGCAAGCGCTGCCACAACTCTTCCGTCAGATAAGGCATGAACGGATGTAGAAGCCGGAGCGCTTGTTCGAGCACGCTGACGAGGCGACTGCGTGCAGCGTCGCGTTCGATTGACGGTTGTTCGCTTGTCACTTCCCGCTTCGTCAACTCGATGTACCAATCGCAGAAGTCATCCCAGAAGAAATGGTAGAGCGTCTGCACCGCCGCGTAAAAATCGTAAGCCGCGAGCGCACGGTCAACGCTCTCAGCCGTCTTATTCAAACGCGAGATAATCCATCTATCATGCAGCGCCCAACGTTCGCGCTCAGCCTCAAACCCACTGCCTAAGTCTGCGCCCTCGGAATTCAATAAACAGAAGCGCGCGGCATTCCAGATTTTGTTGGCAAAGTTGCGATAAGACTCAACCTGATTATCGTTCCAGCGAATGTCTGTGCCAGCACCCGAAGCAGCCAGCGTCACGCGCGTCGCGTCAACGCCGTACTTGTCAAACACGTCGAGCGGGTCAACGCCGTTGCCCTTCGTCTTAGACATTCGCTGCCCGTGCTTATCAAGCACCGTGCCCGTAATTAAGACATCATGAAACGGTGTTTGGCCCACAAACTTCAGCCCCGCCATCACCATCCGCGAAACCCACAGAAAAATGATGTCGCGCCCCGTCACCAGCACGCTCGTCGGATAAAACGTCTTTAAGTCATCGGTCTCGTCCGGCCAGCCGAGCGTCGAGAAAGGCCAGAGTTGCGACGAGAACCACGTGTCGACCACGTCAGGGTCTTGAGTTAACTCGTCAGTCCCCGCACGAGCGCGTGCTTCCTCTTCGGAGCGCGCGACGATGACGCGCCCGTCCGTCGTATACCAGGCGGGAATCTGATGCCCCCACCAGAGTTGCCGCGAGAGCGTCCAGTCGCGCAAATTTTCGAGCCAGTCCGTGTAAACCTTCTCGTATGGAGTTTCGGGCGTAAAGCGCGGCTTCTTTTCTTCGGCCATCAAATCAAGCGCGCGTCGGCGCAATTCGTCCATGCGGCAAAACCATTGCGTCGAGATTAAAGGCTCTATGACCGTCTTGCAGCGCTCACACTTAGAGATTGAAAACTCGTAGTCAACAACCTTTTCAAGCAAGCCCAGCGCTTCAAACTTCTGCAAGACAAGCTCGCGCGCCTTGTAGCGGTCAAGCCCTGAGAACTCCGCGCCCGCAGCTTCCGTCATTCGCGCAAATTGGTCAATCACTACGACCTGCGGCAGATTGTGGCGCACGCCCATCTCGTAATCATTAGGGTCATGCGCGGGCGTCACCTTGACCGCGCCCGTGCCAAACTCCGGGTCAACAAACTCGTCTGCGACGACCGCAATCTCTCGATTCACAATTGGCAGGATGAGTGTTGCGCCGATAAAATCACGATACCGCTCGTCCGACGGATTGACGGCGACAGCCGTATCGCCGAGCATCGTTTCGGGCCGCGTCGTCGCAACGGTCAGAGTCCGGTTGCTGCCATCGCTTGTCTTCAAAGGATACTGCAAATAATAAAGCTTGCCGCCGCGCTCGACCGGCACTTTCTCTACTTCGAGGTCGGAGAGAACGGTCTGATCGTTAGGACACCAATTGACGATGCGGTCGCCGCGATAAATCATGCCCTCTTCGTAGAGCCGCACGAAAACTTCGCGGACGGCGCGCGACAATCCTTCGTCCATCGTAAAGCGCTCACGCGACCAATCAACAGATGCCCCCTCGCGCCGCATCTGCCTTGTTATCTGTCCGCCCGATTCGTGCTTCCAACGCCAGACGCGCTCCGTGAATTTCTCGCGCCCAAGGTCGTGCCGCGTGAGTCCTTCTTTTTTCAACTCGCGGCTGACGACCAACTGCGTCGAAATGCCCGCGTGATCCGTGCCAGGCAGCCAGAGCGTGCGATAGCCGCACATACGCTTGTGCCGCGTCAGCACGTCCATCAGTGTGTGCTGTAGGGCATGGCCCATGTGCAGTGAGCCGGTCACGTTCGGCGGCGGAATGACGATGGAGAAAACGGTAGCATTAGCGTCGCGGTTTATCTCAGGAGCAAAGCAGCCCTGCTCCTCCCAGCGCGCGTAATGCCGCTGCTCGGCTTCTTTCGGGTCGTAAGTTTTCGGAATATCCATGGAACAGTTTTCAGTTTTCAGTTTTCAGCAGCTACGGAATGAATCATTGTAAGGCAATGGCCGCCAGTTTTCCTACTAACGGAAGTCTGACGGCCATTGCTGATTTCTGAAAACTGAAAACTAAAAACTGTCTACTGTTTCCCCTCTTCTTCGAGACGGCGCTTGATGAGCAGTTCGGCTAGTGGCGGGACGACTTCCCATGCTATCTGCTCGACAACCTTCGTCGAAAGCTGTTCGACGACGCGGCGTGCGATTGTCTCAATCACTTCGGGCGACAACTGGGCCAATCCAATCTGTCCCTGCTCTGAGGGCTGCGCTTCGCTGGTCAAAGCAGCCTCGGGCGCACTCTCCGCCTCAGGCGCGGGCGTCTCTTCATCAGGCCGGAACATTCCCGGAAGCCTCTCTGTCGGAGCTAGTTGTGATGATGTCGGCAGCTCATCGGTCGCTTGTTCCTGAGACGAATCGGCTGCGCCCGGCTGATAAAAATGGAACTCGCTGGTTGATTGCTCCTCTTCGATTGGGGCAAATTCGGCGCGTTGCTCTTCTCCCATGACTTGCGCCTCGGCAAACTCTGCCGCCTGCGGCGCGCTCTCAGTCATCGCTTCCGTTAGCTCTGACTCTATCGCGGGTTCAACCTCTGCGATGGGCGGCGCGCTCTCAAAAGACGACGAAAAGGCTTCGGCGGACGGCGCAGTCTGTGCGCGCGTCTCTGCCGCGTCTTGCAGATCGAGGATGAAATCGTCTGCCTCAGCCATCGCAGAAGAGCGCGGCATTTCGACATCATCCAGATCAAGTAAGGCGTCGTCGCCTGCCGCTGTTCTTTCAGCATTGCGCGTCGGCGTTGAAGATGACTCTAAGACTCCTGCGGTTTCGTGCGTTTTCTCCGCGAGCACGTTTGATCCTCCTGACGTAATCGGCTGTCCTGTGCCTGCCGACGCAAGGCCTACTTCGGCCAGGTCTCGCGTCGAGAACGGCTCGGTCGGGCGCTGCTGCTGGCTCTCCCCCCTGGTCTGCCCGGCTGGGCCAAACTCGATAGCTGCCCTCGCTTCGATCATTTCGTCATCCAACTGCAAGTCTGCGAAATTCCCTTTGGACGGAGCATCGCTCTCACTTTGAGCTTCACGCCGCATGTATAGCGGAGCGGTATCGGCGGTCGCCAATTCCAGGTCGTCCATGCGCGCCTGCGTTTCCCTCTTCGGAGGCTCCGGGGGCGCGGGTAATTCCTGTGTGGCGGCTTCCTCGCTCTTGTTTCCGCTCAACAGCGAGCCAACCTTGCTGACCATCTGCCGGATTGATTGAAAAGGTTTAGTCAAGTAATCATCCGCGCCAACTCTGCGCGCCTCCGCTTCATTGAAAGGCTCAAAAGAGCCGACCAGAAGGATGACGGGAATATGGCGAAACCGCTCATCGCGCTTGATATGTTCGCAGACCTGATAGCCGTTAGGCTCTGGCATGAAAACATCTGCGAGCACGATGTCGGGCCGCACTTCTTCCAGCCGTTCGACAGCCTGCCGCCCGCTGCCGACGCTCAACACCTGCATCCCCTCGTCCTCAAAGGTGAGTTCGATGACTTTTTGAATGGCAAGTGAATCGTCTGCGAGCAGCAGCTTCCGTCCCCGTAGCAAAACGGACTCCTTCATTTGAGGTAAGCACCACCGGCGGGGCAAACTCGAACAGCTAACATTGGTGGCGCGCGGTATGTAACGAGCCAACGGCGGACTACTCCCACAGGCCACCTTGGAAACCTAACACCCGCCGTGACAAAGCGTCAAGAAAAAACGATGAACGCTTCGCTCAGTTTACAGTTTTCGGTTTTCAGTTTTCAGTACAAGCAGCTTTTCTGTGCTGAAAATTGAAAACTCAAAACTGTCTTTCGTTCATCGCTCATCGTTCCGCGTTCATCGTTTTAACTATATCATCGCTCGTATTCGGCTGACCGTCCGCCCCGTTTGAACGCAAGGTGTAAGAGTTGCGCGTGCCTTCGTACTGGTAAGGCTTGAGCCAGGGGTCAATGCGGATGACGCGACGCAGGTAGCGCGGGTTGAGATGGTCAACGAGCGCGCGCTCGGTTTGCGCTTCGACGTAGAAGCCGCGCTCGCGGCGGAAAGCTTCGAGCGCCGCCGCCACTGTTTCCAACTCTTCGCGAGCGCGTGTTCTTTTCTGCTCGTTGATACCATTTACGAGCAATTCCACGTCGGCCCAGCCGCCACTGCCCGTCTTAATCCTGGCGACGCGCCATTTCTTGTCGCTCCCCTTCGAGAGACGAAATTCAGCTTCGACCACGGCTTCGACTACCGCCGACGGAATGTCTCCAAGCGAGAGCGCAGACACGCTCTTGACGCGCACTGCATCAGACGGAAGCTCAATCCCGGCCAGTTCTGCTATCAGGCAACGCGCTTGCCGCACGCCCGGATCGGATTCCTCTGCTCCGTTGACATCTGGACTCGTCTCGGAACAAGCGCTCTCCATCTCTTCAACATTAAGAGCGCGCAGGATCAGCCCTATCTCTTCCCAACGATTATCGCCCGTCCTGATTTCCGCGATGCGCCACCCCGTCTTCTTCTCCTTGACGAAGCGAAACGCCGTCCCGATTTGCGCCAGCACGTCTACGGTTAATTTGTCAGGCGAGGAAAGGCTCTTGACACGGACGGCAGCCGACGGCAACTCTATGCCCTCTGCGCGGCGGATAACATTCCGCGCCGCACCCGCGCTGAGCGGACTCTTCGACTGCGCGTAGCCGGAAGCCGCCACACAGGGCAGCAGCAAGGCGGCAGCGAAGCTCAGAAAGAATTGACGCTTGCTCATCCTCTTTATGACCCGGCTTTGCTGATGAGCATGCGGAGCATGATTTGTAGCTGCGCGGTCGTGAAAGGCTTGGGAAGAAAAACGACGGCTCCGGCGGCGAAGCTGTCCGAAGAGAGCTTTGGATTCTGCTCGGCGGTCATCATCATGACGGGAATGCGCATCAGGCGTTTTTCCGTTTTCATATAACGGACAATCTCAGGCCCCTGTATGTGCGGCATCACGACATCGAAGATGCCTGCAACAAAGTCTGCGTCCGTTTGCAGAATCTTGTAGGCTTCGCGGCCATCGCGCGCGGCCACGACCGTAAAGCCTTCCTTCTCGACGATGGCTGTGACGAGGCGCAGGATGGCCGGATCGTCGTCGGCGACGAGAATGCGACGTGAGGTTGCTTGTGCGTCCTGTGCTAACACTTTGACACCTTGCTTTGGTAGTTAAGCTTCGACCGCGCGCCCGCTCTCTTCGGCGCGAGTTGACAACTCGACGGCCAGAGTAATTGCCGCCGTCATGCTGGAATGCTCCGCCAGCCCCTTGCCCGCAATGTCGAAAGCCGTTCCGTGATCCACAGAGGTACGGATAAACGGCAGGCCCAGTGTGACGTTGACCGCCTCGCCAAACGAGAGACACTTGACGGGAATCATCGCCTGGTCATGATAACACGCCACGACCCCGTCAAACTCACCGCGCGAGGCGCGCAGGAATACTGTGTCCGCCGAAAAGGGGCCTTGCACGTTCATATCGTCGCGCCCGCGACAAGCTTCGACCGCCGGGACAATCTCGGCAGCTTCTTCGACGCCGAAGAGACCGCCCTCTGCGCCGTGCGGATTCAAAGCGGCGACGGCGATGCGCGGCTTCTCTATGCCCCAGCGCTTTAGCTCACGATGCGCCAGGCTAATTGTCCGAACAAGGCGGTCGCGCTCGACCATCCGAATCGCTTCGGCCAGGGGCACGTGCGTTGACAGGAGAACGATGCGCAGGTTGGAGGCGACGAAGGCCATCGCGTATTCCTCCGTGCCGGTCAGATGCGCCAGAAATTCCGTGTGGCCCGGAAAGCTGTAGCCGCCCAGGAATAGAGCGCGCTTATTAATCGGGGCGGTCGCAATCGCATCCAGACTTCCGGCGGCGCAAAGCTCGACCGCCGCTTCGATATATTGCGCGGCGGCCTTGCCCGCCGCACCGGATTCAATGCCCGGCTCGATGTGGCCGCTGACGTTATCCAGGTGAAAGATAACAGGCTCGGTGAGATGCTGTGGAAGCCGCTCGTCGCGGCGCACGATGTCGTAGCCGCATTGCAAATCGAGTGTGCGAGCGGTATGGGCCAGCAGTTGCGCGTCGCCGATGATGACGGGTACGCAAATGCGTTGTACCTCTTCTTCGGCCACGGCTTTGAGCACCACTTCGGGGCCGATGCCTGCCGGATCGCCCATCGTAATGCCGATGCGCGGCAATCGCCGCCGAGCGCGCGGCACTCTCTGAGACGTACTTTGTGGCGACTCCGTCATGGTTCGACATGGACGCTTCGGTGCGCGAGATCGCTCGCGCCCGGCGCGCATAATCGCAAGAAAGATGAGAAGCCGAAGACGCGCCCCCTACTCGGCAGCGCCATCCGATTCGCGGTCTTCAGCCTTGTACATATACTTGATGCAGCGCTTGAGCAAGAGCAGGTTCGGGGCTGACTTGCGGTTGACCTTGAGCGCGCCGCGATCATACCACTCGATTGTGCCTTCGATCTCTTCGCCGTCCGTCAGGACAATGACCATCATTGTGTGCGCGTCAATCTGCTTCTTGTAGTAGAAAATTTCTGCGTTTGTTTCGTTCGGCGGCGGAACGCGCTTACGCACCTGCACGGACGATGGCCCGGAGCGATGCTCTCGTGCCTGATTGCTATTGTCTCCGCCCCCGCCGGAGCGCGCCGGGCTGCCGTTGCTCGCGCGTTCCTTTTGATGCGACATGTCGCGCCCTTTACCTTTAACTTCTGCCAGCGTAGTTCTAATAAGTTTGCGGTTCACTTGACCTTCATACCTCCAACGGTTATCTGAGGGAATACGGTTCACACGCCGCGCGCACAAATCTTGTACGTCTGGACGGGCGCGAAACCAAAAACACTCTCGCAGGCTGCGGCCATTCAAGGAGAGAAGCTAAAATTTTACCCGTAATGGAAATCCTGCAAGGGAATGCGCGACATACTACACTAAAGAGGGCAAAAGGCAAATGGTAAATGGTAAGGGTTTGGAAAATAAGCGGGCCAAGCTGGTAAAAATGAAGAAGGCAAAAGTGAGCGGGCGAGGAAAGCCGCCAGACTTCACTTTTGCCTTTTACCTTTTTACTTTTACCTTCCTTCAGTCTGCTTTCTTGCGAATGAAGGTGGGCACATCTATATCATCTGTGCGCGTCGGGTTGACTAAGGGTCGCTGTGTGTCGTCGCCCGGCGTTCTGGTATAGCGCGACGGTGAAGAGGCCATAGCGGCGCTCGCAGAGTGCGCACCGGCATCTGCCGATTCCTTATCAAAGCCCGTGGCGATGACCGTAATCTTCATCTCGTCACGCAAAGATTCATCAATCACCGCGCCGAAGATGATGTTGGCATCCTCGTCCGCAGCCTCGCGGATAATCGAAGACGCTTCGTTAACTTCATAGAGCGTCAAATCCGGCCCGCCTGTAATGTTGATGAGCACGCCCTTCGCGCCTTCGATGGTCGCTTCTTCAAGGAGCGGGCTGGAGATGGCCTGCTGTGTGGCTTCCATCGCGCGATGTTCGCCTGAAGCGCGGCCAGCGCCCATCAGGGCCAGACCCATGCCTGCCATAATCGCCTTCACGTCTGCGAAATCCAGATTGATAAGGCCCGGCACAGTAATCAAATCCGAGATGCCCTGGACGGCTTGACGAAGCACGTCGTCTGCGACCTTGAAAGAATCAGCGAGCGAGACGCCACGCTCGACCGTGTGCAGCAGGCGCTCGTTCGGAATCGTGATGACCGTGTCAACGCACTCGCGCAATTCTCTCAAGCCGTGGTCGGCCTGCTGCATCCTGCGGCGACCCTCGAAATGAAACGGCTTGGTGACGACGGCCACCGTCAGGGCGTTTAACTCGGTGGCGAGGCTGGCGATAATCGGGGCTGCGCCCGTGCCCGTGCCGCCGCCGAGGCCAGTCGTCACAAAGACCATGTCAGCGCCTTCGAGCACCTCTATGATTTTCTCTGTATCTTCGAGCGCGGCGTCGCGTCCGATGTGAGGGTTAGCCCCTGCGCCCAGGCCTTTAGTCAGTTTGCCGCCGAGTTGAATCTTGATCGGCGCGCGTGAACGCTTGAGCGCCTGCAAATCCGTGTTGGCGACGAGGAACTCTATGCCCTCGATGCCTGCTTCAATCATGCGATTGACGGCGTTGCCGCCGCCGCCGCCAACGCCGATTACTTTAATACGCGCACCCGTTATTGGCGGGTCGTCATCTATGAAAATATTAATGGCACTGCCCGGCTGGCGGCTGTCCGATGTCATATTATTCACTGTCCTCTCCTTCGGAAGCATTTGAGGAGTTCCGAACTCAACTTTCGTTTATATTGGGCTGTTCGCGCCGGGGGCATCTATATCTTGCGGACTACATCTTGTGCCGGCTGGCGCGGCAGCATACAACAACTTGTCAAAAAATACTACTGAAGCGATGACGAAATTTTGAGACGAAGTGCGTCAGCTTCGTCGTCGAGCCTCTTTTTCCGACACCGGCACGCGCTTCTGCGCCTTGCGTGCGTTGCGCGACCAACGAAAGACCGGAGGCGGCAGCCCATGCGGGGCTTTGAATATCTTCAATGAGGCCGCCAAAGCGGTCTCTTTCCGGATAGCCGAGGCGCACCGGCGCATCAAAGACCTGCTCTGCAATCTCCGTCATTCCGCTCAGGAGAGAGCCACCGCCCGTCAACACGACGCCGCTCGACAGTTGGCGCTCCCAGCCCGAATCTCTAATCTCGTCTGCGACCTGCATCAAGACCTCTTCGGCGCGCGGCTGCAAGATGTCGCAGAGAATCTGCCGCGAGAGTTGTCGCGGCGGGCGTCCTCCAACGGAAGGGACTTCGACCAACTCTCCACGCTCCACCTCGTTCAAAGAAGAACTCGAAGCAGAGCCGACGAGGCGTTTAATCTTCTCTGCCTCTGGAATCGGCGTGCGCAGGCCAAACGCTATATCGTTTGTGAAATGCGAGCCGCCGACCGCGAAGACGGCTGTGTGTTGCACCGCGCCGCGCTGGTAAATGATGAGTCCGGTCGTCTCTGCACCAATGTCAACGAGTGCTGCGCCAAACTCTTTATCATCATCCGTCAAAGAAGCTTCGGCGGCGGCGAGTTGTTCGAGCACCATGTCTGCGACGACCAGCCCGGCGCGATTGACAGCGTTGATAGCATTCTGTCTGGCCGTCACGGGGCTGGTCACGATGTGGACTTTGACGGCGAGACGCGCGCCAATCATCCCGACGGGATCGTTGATGCCGTCCTGATCGTCAACAATAAATTCCTGTGGCAAGCGGTCGACGATTTCTCGCCCGGCGGGCAGTTGAATCGCACAGGCAGAGTCAATCGCACGACGGACATCATCGGGCGTAATCTCGCGGTCGCGGCCAGAGACTGCGACAATCGCCTGTCCGTTAAAGCCCATGATGTGCGAACCTGCGAGGTTGATCGTCACCTCTTCCGTTTCCAGCCCGCTCATGCGCTCTGCGTCTTCGACCGCGCGCTTGATGGCATCGACGGCGGCATCCGGGTTGACGATGACGCCTTTACGCAAGCCTCTTGCTTCGGCCTCGCCGATGCCGACGATTTCCAGCAAGCCGCTATCGCCGCGCTCGCCGACGATACACGTCACCTTGCTCGTTCCAATATCAAGGCCGACAGTATGTGACGCGCGTTTAGCCATTCGATTCCTTTCGCGTTTCAATTTTCAGTTTTCGGTTTTCAGTTAAAAGCAACTTGTCTGTGCTGAAAACTGAAAACTCAAAACTGTAAATTACATTCACCCGACACGGCGTGGGCGAGTTTCGCCCTTATCTTTATTCTTCTCAGCTTTCTTCCTGGCCTCTTCTTTCTTGTTCTGTTCCTTTTTGGCCCGCTCCTCTTTATCTTTGCGCGGGGCATTATTTCTCGTCTCTTTATTCCGTGCGGCTGGCTTGTCCGGCTCTATTGGGCGAGCGTTGTTCTTAGCACGCTCTGCCTCAGTTTCACTTGAAGCAGGAGGAGCGCTTGCCGCGCCGCCACCGCAGAGCGGCATTCCCGGCGCTGTGCCAATCAGCACGCTACTGTTCGGCTTGACCATCAGATAAGTGATGAAAGGCCCGCACTGTGTATTGCGATGGGCGTCCAACTTATCGAGCGCCAGCCGTAAATGGCTGCTGATATTCTTCTGGCCGAGGAAACGGACTTCGATTTGCGAATCGTCGCCCGCCAGTTGGACTCTCACGTCCTGCAAATCAGCCAGGTCAACTTCGCTGATACGCTCGCCGAGTCCTGCCGCTTCCCAATCGCGCGCGAGTTCAACGTATTTCTGTATGCGCTCGCGGTTGGCTGCGCGCGCGGCGTCGGTTTCCGCTTCATCCCAGCCGCGTATGAAAAAAGCAGGCATTCTATCCGTCGGCGACATGGCATTGAGCGTCACGGCATCTTCATCCACCCAGATGAATTTTCCGTTCGCCGTCCGCACTACGGCGAGCGGCGTGCGTTCCGTCACGCGCACGCGCAGGCCATCCGGCAAAACGCGCGAGACGATAGCCCTTCGCACCCAAGGCACGCGCTCAAGCTCTCTGCTGACCGCCGCCAGATCAATTCGCCAGACACCGGTCTGGGCCGCCGCACGACGCACGATACGCGTAATCTCGTCTGCGCTGGCCCGCGTCGTCGGGTTAACATCAACAATGCGGGCCTGAAAAAACGAGGCCGAAGCCGCCGCACGATAGCCCGCGAAGAGGAGCACGCCCGCGACTACGGCCAGCAGAATCTTACCCACGAGCGGAAGATATGCGAGCACCGTGCGCAGAGTGCCGCCTCCGGCGCTGCTGCTCCTCGCAGAGCGGTCGCGGCGCGCTGGCTTCTGCACGATTCCGCCCGCGCGTCCCTTACCACCAGCCGCGCCGCGCGCAGACATTCTCGGTGTGATGACTTGCTCTTTCAACTCTTCTCTTCTCCCGAAGTCTGTAGTTCGGAGTCTGGATTCTGGAGTCCGACTGACCCATCTCCTTCTGCTGACTCCAAACTTCCGACCTTCGACTCCTGACTCTCCGTAGCGCGCCACAATTCCACTTCGTATTCCAACTCGATGCCGTGCTCGCGCTTCACGCGCTCGCGTATCTCTTCGGCGAGAGAGAGCGCGTCCGCCGCGCGCGCGTCTTCGCCGTCCGTTACTATAAAGTTGGCGTGAACGGGCGAGACGAGTGCGCCGCCGCGCCGCTCACCCTTCATGCCCATTTCGTCGATAATCTTTCCCGTGCCAACAGGCGAACCCGGCGGATTCTTGAAGAAGCAACCGGCGCTGCGCGCTCCGTGCGGCTGCGTCGCCAGACGTTTATTCTTGGCTTCCTTCATCCGCGCTCCGATTTTTTCGGGGTCATCGGGACGAAGGTGCAAGGTCGCGCCGAGCAGCAATTCGCCTTCACGAAAAGAGGTGTGGCGATAATCCCACTTCACTTCGCTTCCAGGCACTTCCAAGACCTTTCCATCGCGTGCCACTCTGACTGTTTCCGTCACCGTCCCGATCTCGTGTCCGTAAGCGCCTGCGTTCATCCAGAGCGCGCCGCCGACCGTGCCGGGAATTCCGCCGAGTCCTTCAATGCCCGCCAGACCTCTGCGCCCCGCGTCAATGCACAATCGCGGCAACGAATAGCCCGCGCTCACAGACACGCGCTCGCCAAAAAAGCGTGCCTCGCCTTTCAACTCCTTCAGGCTCACGACGACGTAATGATGGTCTGCATCATCGGCCAACACGTTGCTGCCTGAGCCTAGCGCACGCCAGCTAATCTCTGCTTCGTCGAGAGCGTGCACAACAGCCGCCGCCTGTTCTTCGGTCTCAGGCGAGATGACCCAATCAATCGCGCCGCCGACGCGCAAAGAGGTCAACTCGGCAAAGCGCCGCCCGCGCTCGGCGCGCACGCCCAAACGCGCGGCGATTTCTTCAATCTTCGCATCGCGCTCGATGAGCTTTGCTTGCGCTTTCATTTCACTAACCGGCATCGACACTCACAGTTCAATCTAGAATCTAAAATCTAAAAATCAGCCGCCAGCGCCCTTTTCGCCGAGCAGTTTGAGCAACTGGTCGCCGACGCGAGTAATAGTCCCTGCGCCGAGCGTAATGACCAAATCTCCTGCGCGCACCTGCTCGCGCAGCGTCCCGACGGCGCTATCGAGTGGGCCAACGTAATGCGCGTTCTTGTGGCCGTAGCTTTTAATCGCTTCCGTCAAAGTATCTGCCGTCACGCCTTCAATCGGGTCTTCGCTCGCTGCGTAAATGTCCGTCACAAACAGCATGTCGGCGTTGTTAAAAGAGCGCGCAAACTCTTCCATCAAATCGTGCGTGCGGCTATAGCGATGCGGCTGAAAGAGGACGACGATGCGGCGGCCAGCCGAGCCGATCTTGGCGGCGGCTAGGGTCGCCTTAATCTCTGTCGGGTGATGACCGTAATCGTCAACGACGAGCACGCCCGCCTCTTCGCCCTTGCGTTGAAAGCGCCGCTCCGCGCCCATAAACTCCGTGAGCGCGCTGGCAATCGTCTCGAACGGGATTTCCAGTTCCAGCCCGACACAGATTGCGGCCAGCGAGTTATAAACATTGTGCAGGCCGGGAACGCGCAAGTTGACTTGGCCGACCGCATCGCTTCCACGCCAGACCGTAAAGCTTGAGCCGAACCCTTCGTCGAAACGAATCCCGTGCGCCGACACGTCAGCCTGCGCGCTCAGCCCGTAGGTCACGCGCCGACGCTCGACGTGTGGAATGACGGCCTGCACGTGCGGGTCGTCAAGGCACAGGATGGCCGCGCCGTAGAACGGCACTTTGTTGACGAAATCCTCGAAGCACTTACGCACGTCCGTCATGTCCTTGTAGAAATCCATGTGCTCGCGGTCGATGTTCGTCACAACGGCGATGGTCGGCGTCAGCATCAGAAACGAGCGGTCGCTTTCGTCCGCCTCGACCACCATCAAATCACTTTTCCCCAAACGCGCATTCGAGCGGTAAGCTCCGACCACACCGCCGACGACAAACGTCGGGTCAAGACCTGCGTGACCGAGCACGGTCGCGACCATAGAGGTTGTCGTCGTCTTGCCGTGCGAGCCTGCGACCGCGACCGTCTGCGTCTTGAGCCGCATCAACTCCGCCAGCATCTCCGCGCGCGGGATGACCGGAATTGAACGCCTGCGGGCTTCGACAATCTCAGGATTGTCTTCTCGCACGGCGGTCGAGCGCACGACCACATGCGCGTCGCCAACGTTTTCCGCCCTATGCCCCTCCGTCACTTCAACGCCCAATTCCTCCAGCCGTTCCGTCACACCTGAACTCTTCAAATCCGAACCCGACACACGAAAGCCGAGATTAGCCAGCACCTCCGCGATGCCGCTCATCCCAATGCCGCCGATGCCGACGAAATGAATATGTTGAATGCGATGGAACATACTCAACTACGAATCCAGAATTCAGGAGTCAGAAGCCAGCAGGAAAGAGAATCAAGATAAAAGCGGGTTTCAGCCTCTTATTCTGGCTTCTGGCTTCTGTCTCCTGAATTCTGCTTTACCAGCTTCTCCATTAACTCTACTGTCGCCTGTGCTGCGTCGCCGCGTGCAAGCTTGCGGCTGGCCTCTTCCATGCGCGCGATTTCTTCGGGCGCGCTGACCAGCTTGTTTATCTCTGCTGCGAGCCGTTCGCCCGTCAACTCCTGCTGTAAAATCATGCGCGCCGCTCCCGCCGATTGAAGCGCTTCGGCGTTCTTGCGTTGATGGTCGTCCGCCGCGAGCGGAAAAGGAATCATGATTGCCGCGCGTCCTGCTGCGACCAGTTCGGCGCTCGTCGTCGCTCCGGCGCGGCAGATAATCAAATCCGTTTGCGCGAAACTACCAACCATGTCGTCTATGTAGCGCCGCACGTCTGCTTGTTCGCTCCAACCGGCATCCGCGTAGCCCTGCCGGACTTTTTCAAAATCGCTCTCGCCCGTCTGGTGCGAGATGTGCAGCACGCCGCGTTGTGCTTCAAGGTGCGGCAAAGCCGCAACCATCGCCTCATTGATAGCACGTGCGCCCTGCGAGCCGCCGAAGATGAGCACTTCGATGTGCGTCGCGTCATGTTGCCGTTCAGGTATCTCAAAGAACTCGCGGCGCACGGGGTTTCCGGTCACGACGCCCTTGCCGCGAAAGTATGGGAGCGCCGCTTCAAACGAGACTGCCGCCTTGTCAATAAAACGTGCCAGCGCGCGGTTCGTAAAACCCGGCAGCGCGTTTGACTCCATCACGAGCGTCGGCACTTTCAACAGCGCCGCCATCAACAGCACAGGCCCGGAAACGTAGCCGCCCGCGCCCACAACCACATCCGGCTTAAACTCGCGTATCAAACGACGCGCCGCCAGAAAGCTTTTCGGCAACAGCCAGAGGCCGCGCACGCGAGCCATCATTCCGACATTTTTCAACCCGGCGCTTTCAATGAGCGTTAGCTCGAAACCCGCCTGCGGCACAAGACGCGTCTCCAACCCTCGCGCCGTGCCGACGAACCTGACCTCCGAACCCGGATGGCGGCGCATCACTTCCTTCGCCACGGCGATTCCCGGATAGATGTGTCCGCCCGTTCCCCCGGCAGCAATCAGCACGCGCATCGCCTTTACCCACGACGCGGCGACAGGGGGACGCGTAGACGCGGAGATAAAGACACGCTCGCCGCGCTTCTTCCTCGTTCCGTCTCCGCCTCGCCGCGTCTCCGCACGCCCGCGTCTAGTTCCTGTCCAAGCGTCGCCGTGTCGCTCCCTGCGCCTGCGCCCGCATACTGCGAAATGTTCAGCAGGATTCCGACGGCGACTAAAGTTGGCACGAGCGACGAACCGCCGTATGAGATGAACGGCAGCGGAATCCCCTTCGTCGGCACGAGCGAGAGCACGACGCTGATGTTAAAGAGCGCCTGCGCGACGATGCCCGTTATCAACCCTAAGCCCAGCAGCATTCCGAATCTATCCGGCGCAAGCAAAGCCGCGCGAGCGCCGCGCCACAACAACACTCCGAAGACAAGGACGACTGCCAGCGCTCCGAACAATCCCAACTCTTCGCCCACCACCGCAAAGATAAAGTCCGAATGCGCGAACGGCAGAAAAAACATCTTCTGCTTGCCCTGCGCGAAGCCCAGACCGTCGAGGCCGCCAGAGCCGACGGCAATCAACGACTGCACAACCTGAAACCCTTTGTCGCGCGGGTCAGCCCAGGGGTCTAAAAACGTCACAAGGCGCTGCAACCGCCACGGCACGAACACCAGCAACGCGGCAATGCCGACGAGCGCCGGGGCTGCAGCCATTCCCAGATGCAGCAAACGGACTCCGGCGGTAAAGCAAACGACCATGCAGACCACCGCCAGCATCAACGCCGTGCCCAAATCAGGCTCGGCCACGACCAAGAGCGCGAACACGCCCGTCACCCCTATGCACGGCGCAAACGTCCGCCACAAAGAGCCTTCCTCGCCAGCGCGTTTTTCCAGAAAGTAGGCGAGGAAAATCGTCACCGCCAGTTTCGACACCTCCGATGGTTGAAGCGAGAAGCCTGCCACCCGTATCCAACGATGCGCCCCGTTAATACGCGGAAACGCGAAGACGGCGAGCAACAAAACGGCTGTCACGCCCAGCAACCCATACACGATGCGACGATTGCGCAGGCGTTGATAGTTAAACTGCATCGCCAGGAGCATCGCGACGAAACCGATGGCCGTAAAGAAGCCCTGCTTGATGACGTAGTGATATTGATTGTTATTCTGCTCGGCGGCGGTGACGGCTGAAGCGCTGTACACCATCACGATGCCAAACAGCGCCAGCCCCGCTGTCGCCGCAAACAACCACTTATCTGCCTGTAGCTTTCGAGCCATAAAATCAGGAGTCAGGAGTCAGGAGTCAGGAGTCAGAATAAAAGAAAAGCTTGCAGCTTATTATTCTGACTCCTGACTCCTGATTCCTGTATTCTGCATTTCCTTCACTGCTTCCTTGAACACTTGCCCGCGATGCTCAAAACTCTGGAACATGTCGAAGCTGGCGCAGGCGGGCGCGAGCAGCACAGTGTCGCCCGTTATGGCCGAAGCGAAGGCGCGGCGCACGGCGTCCGCCATATCTTCTGCACGCTCGCTCTCGGCATCGTTCCTCAATTCCGTCTCAATTGTTTCCGCATCTTCGCCAATCAAAATCAGCTTACGCACGCGCTCTCGGATGAGCGGCGCGAGCGGCGCATAGGGCGCACGCTTGCCGCGCCCGCCGAGGATGAGAATGATTTTTCCGGCATCGTCCGCAAACGCTTCCAGCGCCTTGAGCGTCGCATCAACGCTGGTCGCCTTCGAGTCGTTATAGAACTTCACGCCGCCTATCTCCGCGACTTTTTCCAGACGATGCTCGACGGGACGAAACTGTCGAACAGTCTCGCGCATCGAATCTGGCGCAGCGCCGCAGGCCAGCCCTGCACTGAGCGCCGCCAACACGTTCTCCACATTATGCAGCCCGCGCAATTGCATCTCATCACGCATCATCAACACGCGCTCGCCCTCACTTGTGCGCGAAACAATCTCGCGCCCGCCGCGCAGGAATAACCCCTCATCCAATTCGCGCTGCACGCTAAAGAACGTAACGTGAGCGCGTAACCCTTCGGCCCAAGATGAGACGATTTCATTATCGGCATTGAGAATCGCAACGTCGCCCGCCGTCTGGTTGCGAAAGATGCGATGCTTCGCAGCCGCGTAATCCGTCAGGGTTTCGTAGCGATCCATGTGGTTCGGCGTGACGTTCAAACAGAGCGCCACTGTCGGGTGAAAATCCACAATCGTCTCCAACTGAAAACTCGAAAGCTCCGCAACTGTCCATCCGTCATCCGTAGAGCTTTCAACCATCGAGATGAGCGCCGTTCCGATGTTGCCGCCTACCTGTACGTTGAGTCCCGCGTCTCTTAACAACTCTCCGATGAGCGTCGTCGTCGTCGTCTTTCCGTTCGTGCCCGTGATGGCGACGATGCGCCCGCGCAAAAAACGAAAGGCCAGTTCGACTTCTCCAATCACTTCCGCGCCCGCGCGCTCCACATAGCGAATCGGGATACTCGCCGTCGGCACGCCCGGACTCACTACCACCAACTCAATCTGATCCAGCAACCACGAAGGCACGTCGCCCGCTAGACATCCAATGCCTTCACTTTTGAGCGCCCGCGCCTGAGGCGACCATTCTTCGAGCGGCTTTCTATCGTTGAGCGCGACGGTTGCGCCCCGCGCCGCCAGAAATCCAGCGCAAGCAATGCCGCTACGCGCCGCGCCGATGACTAAAACTTTCTTCCCCGCAACTTCCATCAGCGCAGCTTCAGCGTTGACAAACTTAAAAGAGCGAACAGAATTGCCAGTATCAGAAAGCGAAAGACGACCTTCGATTCGCGCCAGCCCTGCAACTCGAAATGGTGATGCAAGGGCGACATCTTAAAGATGCGCCGCCCTGTCATCTTGAACGAAGCTACCTGAATCATCACCGACATGGCTTCGATGACGAAGACGCCGCCCACCATCAGCAGCACGAATTCCTGTTTCGTCAACACTCCGATAGTGCCGATTGCGCCGCCAATGGCGAGGCTACCAACATCGCCCATGAACACTTCTGCGGGCGGCGCGTTATACCAGAGAAAGCCCAGAGAAGCTCCCGCCATCGCGCCGCAAAAGACCGTTAGCTCGGCGACCTCAGGCTGATGCACCAGCCCCAGGTAATCCGCAAAGCGCTTATCGCCGCTGATGTAGGTCAATCCCGTCAGCGCCGCCATCGCGATGAAAGTTACGCTGATCGCCAATCCGTCCAGCCCGTCCGTCAGGTTCACGGCGTTTGACGAACCCATCAGCACGACGATGATAAAGACGGCGTAGGGCAGAGGCCAGATGTTGCTGACCCCGCCCGGTATTGACGTTGCCTTGAAGAACGGAATGTTCACGTTCCAGGCGTAGGTGCCGGAAAAGTAGAGGGCGGCAAAGACGCCGAGCGCAATCAAAAACTGCGCCGCCAATTTCTGCTTGCCGGTCAAACCGAGGCTGCGCTTCTTCGCCATCTTCGCGTAATCGTCTGCGAAGCCGATGGCGGCAAAGCAAACGGTCGCGATCATCACAATCCAGATGTAGAGATTCGACAGCCTGGCCCACAACAGCGTCGAGATGATGACCGAAGAGATAACGAGGACGCCGCCCATCGTCGGCGTGCCGCGCTTCGCCATGTGCGCCTGCGGGCCTTCTTCTCGTATCTGCTGCCCGACGTTCCAATTCTTCAACGCCTGAATAACTTTCCCGCCGAAAAAGAGCGAGATGAGCAGCGCCGTAATCGAAGCGTAAGCGGTACGAAACGTCACGTACTGGAAAACGTTCAGCGCCTTGACGAGATAAGACTCCCCATCCTTCAGCCGATTAAACAGTACCTCGAAGAAGATGTAATAAATCATCGTTAAAAGCAGGAGTCAGAATCTAGAATTCAGGAGTCAGAAGAAAAGAAAGTCAGAAAATCAGAATAAAAGCGGGTCGCCGCCAATTATTCTGACTTCTGGATTCTGGATTCTGACTTCTGCATTTCATCCCCGCCCACGACCGGGAATCGGTCGCGCAGCATCTTGACCACCTTATCCGTTCTCACGCCGCGAGAGCCTTTAACGAGCACCAGATCGCCTTCGCGTAGTTCACTACACAAAGCGGCGGCAGCCTCCTCCGACGTTTCAAAGAATCGCGCCGATTCTTTGTTCATTCCAGCTTCGCGCGCTCCTTCGACCAATTCAAGCCCAAGCCCGCGCACGCCCCACAGTAAATCAATCCCGGCCTCTGCAATCTCGCGCCCGGCCTCACGGTGCATCTGTGCGCCCGTTGGCCCAAGCTCTAACATCTCGCCCGCGACCACTATGCGCCGCTTTGCTTCTGCTTCCGTCTCGCCGATGGCGCGCATCATGCTGATGAGCGAGCGCGGGTTCGAGTTATAAGAGTCGTCAACAACCGTAAAGCCCGCTGCAAAATCAAGCACCTCTCCGCGCATCTGCGGAGGCTTGACGCTCTTGAGCGCCTTTGCTATCTCGTCCGGGCCAATCTCAAGACAGGTGGCGACAGCCGCCGCCGCCAGCGCGTTCATCAGATTATGACGGCCCGCCATTGGCAGAAGCGCGTCCACTGAACCGAGCGGCGTTTGCAATTGAAAACGGCTGCGGCCAAAGCGCGTCGTGTCAATGTGTGTCGCCATCACGTCCGATTGATTATCAATGCCGAAGGTCAGCGTTGGCCCATCATGTTTTTCACGCATCGCGATGACGAAGGGGTCGTCCGCGTTGAGCACCGCCACGCCTCCCGGCTTGAGTCCTTCAATCAACTCGGCCTTAGCCGCCGCTATGTTTTCAATCGTGCCTAGATATTCCAAGTGTACGGGCGCAACCAGCAACTCGACGCCGATGTCCGGCGGCGTGATGCGGCAGAGACGTTCTATCTCGTGTGTCGGCGAAGACATGCCCATTTCCAGTACGGCCAAATCAAACTGCGAAGGGTCGCGTCCCTCCGTCACCATTTGCAAAACGGCGAGCGGCAGTCCCAGACCGTTGTTGTAGTTGCGCTCGCTCTTGAGCACGCGCCGCCCCGTTGATGCGAGCAGGTGCGCCGTCAACTCCTTGGCCGTCGTCTTGCCTGCGCTTCCAGTAATGCCGACGACGGGTCGCGCCCATGCTTCGTAAACTTTACGCGCTAATTGCTGCAACGCGGCGATGGCGTCTTCGACGAGCAACAAGCGTTCACCGAACGCTCGCAGCGCTGCATCTTCGCGCACGTGGTCAATTCGTGCGACGGCGGCCACCGCGCCGATCTCGAAGGCTTGCGGAATGTACTGGTGTGCATCCGCAAAACTTCCGTTGAAACCGGCGCGCTCGTAGTCCGCCTGCGACAGGGCGAAAAAGAGTTCGCCCCGCTCGACCGAGCGCGAGTCAATCGAGAAACCTTTTATTTCTTTGTCAAGGAACTCGGCGCTGGCAGTTGTCACCGCCGCGCCCATCAAGCTTGCTGCCTCTCTGATCTTCAAAGCTGTCCGCCGCCTTTTCCCGCCCGCAAGATTTTCTTTGCCTCGCTCTTATCTTGCCCATAGCCGCGCGCGGCGGTCAACCTTGCTCACCGTAAGCGCCCAATATGCTGCTGATCCGCCTTCGCATCCGGCACAAGACCGGCTGAATCAACCCTGCACGAATGGTCAAAGGTGCTGTCAAAAAGCTTATCGTTTTTCGTCAACGGCTCAACGATTGTCGGGCACTGAGGCGACTTCTGCGCCGCGCGCCTTCGCCTCAAACGCTGCCGACAGGCGATAACTCTGCTTCTCAATGCATCAACTGCGCGCTCGTCTCTATGTGGGGGCATAAATTTAAGGATGAACGATGAACGCTGAACGAGGAATGAAAGACTAGCTCTTAATAGTTCATCCTTCATCGTTCAGAGTTCATCGTTGCTTTTCAATCGCTTCTCCCGAATTCAATGCGAACGATTTGTCCGGCGTCCACTTCTATGCCCGCCGCCGGGCTTTGTTTTATTGCGCGTCCTTCGCCGCTGGCTTCCAGTTGCAGGCCGAGTTGAGCGCAGACGCGGGCCGCATCGCGCACGCTGCGTCCGCGTAAATCAGGCATGACGATGGCGCGCCGACTCGCCGCCGTGTAAACAATCTCGGACAGGCCCGTGCGCTCGTTTCCGCCGACGACCTGCGGGAGCGTTGCGCGCTGTCGTTCGCGCTCTCGCTCCTGTTCCTCCCTAACTCTGCCAGCGCTTTCGGCAGAAAGCCTGTTCTCTGCGAGCAGCCCCGGCGCGGGCACGGGCTTAAACTCAGTATCCGGTTGGACGTTCATCTCCGGCAGAATCTGCTCTGCGATTTCACGAAAGACAGGAGCGGCCACGTCGCCGCCGTGGTAAGCGCCGACGGGTTCGTCTATGACGACGATGATGACGACCGACGGATTCTCGACGGGCGCAAATCCGACGAATGAGCCGATGAACTTCGTCGTCGAATAAGCGCGCGTCTTCGGGTCAATCTTCTGCGCTGTGCCCGTCTTGCCCGCCGCCGAATAGCCGTTGAGTTGCGCACGCTTGGCCGTGCCGTTTACGGTCACGCCTTCCAGCATGCGTCGTAACTCTTTCGCCGTCTCGGCGCTGACAACCCTTCGCTGCTCCGGCTGCGCCTGATAGACCAATGAGCCATCCACCGCACGGACTTCGCGCACCAGATGCGGCGCGACGCGCAAGCCGTCGTTGGCAAGAGCCGCAAACGCTGCGGCCATCTGCACGGGTGTGACGCCGACTTCCTGCCCGATCGCTATCGAACCCATAGAAGATGCCTGCCATTTATCAACGCGGCGCACCAGCCCGATTGTCTCGCCCGGCAATTCAACATCGGTCTTCGCGCCGAAGCCGAAGCGTCGCATGTACTCGTACATCTCATGGTCGCCGACTTTCAGGCCAAGCTTGATTGCCGCCACGTTGCTGGACTTCGCCAGCGCCTCAGCGATAGTCAAACTGCCGAACGCATGATGATCGCGCACGACTCGCCCGGCCACTGTGATCGAACCCATCTGACACTCAATGTGGTCAGTCGGCTTAACCAATCCCTTTTCGATGGCCGCGGAGAAGGCGACGATCTTGAAGGTCGAACCCGGCTCGTAAATATTTTGCAGCGCTTGATTGGCGCGCGTCTGTGCAGAAGAAGCGCGCACGTCGTTCGGGTCGAAGCTCGGCGCGTTTGCCAGCGCCAGAATCTCGCCCGTGCGCGGGTCGAGCACGATGGCCGTGCCCGACTTGGCACGCGAATTTTCGACAGCCTTAAGGAGCGCCTGCTCGGTTCTGTACTGCACCATCTGATCTATGGTCAGCACGACCGTCTGGCCCGGCTGCGCTCCCGTCTCAAAGCTCGCGTAGGGCTGCCCTCGCGCGTCCCTCTCGATGAAGACCTTGCCCGCCTCGCCCTGTATCCGCTCGTTGTAAACTTGTTCGACGCCGCCCAGGCCCACTTCGTCAAGACCGACGAAGCCGAGGACGTGAGCGGCCAACGCTCCGTTCGGGTAATGACGCTTCGACTCCTTATAAGAGTAGACGCCCTTCAAAGAGAGCGCTCTCACCGCTTCAGCCTGCTCGTCGTTCAACTTGCGCGCGACCCACGCGAATTTTCTCTTGGCTGCCTGCGCCTCCTGCAAACGCTCTGCGAGCGCCGCAGTCTCCATCCTTAACACGGGCGCGAGCCGGGCGGCTGTCTCTTCGATATTCTCTATTTCGCCGGGCACGACGAAAAAAGATTCGACGCTGATGCTGCGCGCCAGTTCACGCCCCTGCCGGTCGAGCACAAGGCCGCGCAGAGGACTGGTCTCAAGCGCATCCTGCTGCTGCACGCGCGCACGCTCCCGTAGCCAATCGTGCTGAACGGTTTGCAGATACACGAGGCGTGCGCCAATCGCTATCATCCAGGCAGCTAACGTCAGGGAAACTATCAGCGCGCGGCGGTGCGAAGTATCAGGGCGGGCTTTCGATGAAGCGGCAAGGCGTCGTGCGCGCATCTTTCGTGGTTCATTCCTTTTCTGGACTCACGCGTGAGAGAGTTTCGCAGCAAGTCCAGACACGCGTGACAGGAAAAGCTCAAGCAAAATCTTCGCGCCCGCGCTCTTTGAGGGGAGACCAACAGCGCGGCTTTTATCCGCCTTAATCGCTAACGGCCCAGCGAAGCGGATGGACTGACAAAGGCCGGAGACAGACGAGTCGAAGCGCTGCTGCTACTGCTGCTGGCGCTGTTCCTCGTATCAATCTGTGCGGCCTGCACGGGCTGTAGGCCAATGTCGCGCGCTGCGCTCTCCAGCCTCGCGGGCGCGACCAGTTGCTCGCGTTCGAGCAACAGGCGACGCTGCTCATCCAAGAGGTGCTCCTGCTCGCGGCGCAGGGCTTCTGTTTGATAACCGTAGCGCACCGCCGCGAAGTGCTGTCCCGCCGCAAAGACGAAACCACCCGCGAGAACAAGGCCGCAGACAAGCAACAACGCCAGACGCCTGAGCGCGTGCCAGTCGCGTTCGCGGTGGATGGTGTAGTTCAATTGGTGCGCGGGTAATCTTCTCATTATGCTCTCGGCCTCTAGTTCAACACTTCAATTGCTGGCAATTTCGGAACAAAGCGCAGAGTCTCAGGGGGTGCGAACCTGCTGTCCGCGAGCACGTCTGCGAGTAAAGCTTTGGGTTAAATCTTGCGGCAGGCCCGAAGCTTGGCGCTCCGAGCGCGCGGGTTTTCCTCTATTTCAATCTCGCCCGGCGTAATGGGTCTGCGTGTCAGAATCTCGACCACACGGTGCGCTCCGCAAACGCAGACCGGAATGCGCGGCGGACACTCGCAATGCCCGCTCAAGCGACGAAGCTGCTGCTTCATCACGCGGTCTTCCAGCGAGTGAAAGCTGATGGCGACAAAACGCCCGTCCGTTTCTAAAAGATCAATCGCTCTTTCAACGAATTCGCCCAACCCTTCAAGCTCGCGGTTGACCGCGATGCGCAGGGCCTGGAAAGTCCTTGTCGCCGGATGAATGTGTTCTGTCTTGCGCCAGCCGACGGCTCTTGCGACCAACTCGGCCAACTCTCGCGTCCCTTTGATTGGCTCTCCGCGCTCGCGCCTTTCAACGATCCATCTGGCAATGCGACGCGAGCGCCGCTCTTCCCCATACTCGTAAATAATGCGCGCGATCTCTTCCTCGGACAAATGCGCGAGCAAATCTGCCGCCGTCTCTTCATCGCTTTCGGCATCCATGCGCATGTCCAGCGGCGCATCTTGACGAAAGCTAAAACCTCTGTCGGCGTCGTCAAACTGGAGAGACGAGACGCCCAAATCAACAAGTATCCCGCGCACTTGCTGCGCGCCCATTTCCGCTGCCGCTCGCGGCATCTCACGAAAGTTGGCGTGCACAGGGCGAAAGCGCTCGCCAAACCGCGCCAGACGCTCTGTGGCAAACCGGAGAGCCTCGCGGTCGCGGTCAATGCCAATCACACGCGCTTCGCCCGCAGCTTCGAGAATCGCCTCGCTGTGCCCGCCGAGGCCGAGCGTGCCGTCAATAAACAGCCCGCCCTGCTCAGGCCGGAGCAATTCAATCGTCTCTCGTAGCAACACGGGGCGATGGGGCGCGCCCATGCCCCCCATGAGCGCAGCCATCACCACCGCCCCGTGATCTCAAAGAACTGTAAAAAGCATAGTGATGAGTGATGTGTGATGTGTGATGAGTGATAGGCTTTTACTTCTAACTCATTATTCATCACTCATTACTCATTACTCTTATTAGATTCCGAGTCGCGCGATTGCCGCCTCGTCCTCTTCCGTGTAGGGGTCGGAGAGTAGACGCTGTTGAAATTTCTCCAACTCCCAGACTTCCAGGTATGTCAAATATCCGAGCACGGCCACGTCGCCATAAATGCCTGCGCTTTTTCTGAGCAACGGATGAATCAGAATGCGTCCCTGTCCGTCCATCGCCGTCTGTTGGCCGTAATAGTTCGTCCTGTCAAGGAACTTGCGCCGCGCCGGGTCCATAGAGGGCAAAAGCGCTAGCCGCTGTTCGATGGCTTCCCATTCCGGCAAAGGGTAAATCCGTACATTCTCCCCGGTCAGGCTCGTCACGTAGACCCCAACCCCATGCTTCTCTTCGACAATCCGCCGAAAGGGGGTCGGCACTTTCAAACGACCTTTGGGGTCAATCCGGGCTGTGTAATTTCCTCGCAGCATAGGGTTTGGGCGGGTGGCAGGGGACGCGAGGTGCTTAAACCTTTAAGTAAAACTTTAATGATAGTGCACAAGCTGCTCAGAAAAGCCCACTTCTTACCACTTTTCTCCACCCGCGCCGCATACTACGCCCCTCTTAAGCAGGCTGTCAAGAAGAAAAAAACTGTTTGACAGAGATTTTTAAGCACGAAATGGTGTAATAATCGTGATTTCTCTTCTCTAAATTGATTGAGTCTTAAGCAGTCAGGGTGCTGAAAGGCGTCTGTGGGCGCTTCGGCGGGCGCGTTTGATAGCCAATCGAGGTCTCATCATGTATAGTCGCCATGCCTTTTAATACACAGTTGAGATGAAGAGCTTTAATGGAGACTAGTTTCGGCGGGATTCTCCTCTTCGGCGCGCTGGCGGCGCTGGCGAACCTGTTTGGCGGACTATTGCTGACCTCGCCGGGCGCGGGTCGCCTTAACGAGCGGTTTCTCAAATATCTGGTGGCTCTGGGCGCTGGCTTCATGCTGGCGGCGATTTTCATTGAAATCGTGCCGGAGACCGTTAGCCTCTGGACGGAGAATCTTTCGGGCGACGCAGCCGCCGAGGCCGTGCTCGGAGCAATGACGCTTCTTTTGGCGGGCTATCTGCTGATACAGCTTTTTGAGCACACCATCGCCCCGCACTTTCACTTCGGCGCGGAGACGCATCCGGAGCACGTTATTCGTCCTTCGGCAGCCTATACGGCCATCGGCGGATTGATGATTCATACCTTCTTCGACGGCGTTTCCATCGCCGCCTCTTTTCTGGTCAGTTTCAAAGTAGGCTTGCTGGTCTTTATCGCCATTCTCCTGCACAAAGTTCCCGAAGGATTTACGGTCGCTTCGATCATGCTGGCGTCTGGGCGCTCGCCGGGCAAAGCGCGCACGGCCAGCATCGCTATCGGAGTGGCGACGTTTGCCGGAGTGATTAGCGTCGCGCTGCTCAAGACTAAGATTCAATCGGCTGTGGCCTACGCGCTCCCCTTCTCCGCAGGGGTCACGCTGTATGTCGCGGCCAGCGATTTGATACCTGAAGTCAATCACAAGGAAGAAAAGAACCCGTTGGTCTCGATTGTCGTTTTCGGCGGTGTAGCATTCTTTTACCTGCTGCATCGCCTGATTGAAGGATAAGCGGGCAGCGATGATGAGAAGCGAGCTATCTGAAGGAAGATTTCGCAATCGTTGCTGGCACGCGTCGCGCAGTGTTGACGTGCAGTCTTGAGTTGGTATGATAGAGTTATTGAACAGCAATAATCGAAAGTTTGTTTTACAGGTATTCCTCGCGTTCTGGTGTGTGCTATGGGCAGGGGTCGGCAGTACGCGCGCCCAGACGGCCCAATCGCCGCTGCCTGCGCCGACGGGTCATGTCAACGACTACGCTAACGTAATTGACGCCGCGACGAAGCAGCGCCTTGAGACTATTCTTGAAAATCTGAAACGGGTCGCGCAGATAGAGGTCGCCATAGCGACTGTTGATACCACCGGAGGTCAGGATATTTACAATTACTCGCTGTCGGTGGCGCGCGGATGGGGTATCGGGTCGAAGGAGGGCGATCAAGCGGGCCTATTGCTTTTTGTTGCGGTTAACGACCGCAAATATTTCACACATACCAGCAGACACATCGAAGGCGACTTGCCGGACGGAGTTGCGGGACAGATACAACGCGAAAAGCTTGTGCCGAGATTCAAAGAAGGCCGGTACGGCCAGGGAATCTCAGACACAATGGAGACCTACGTCGCCACGTTGGCCCAGAGCCGTGGGTTTAGCATTGAAGGAATAGACCAGCGGCAAGCCTATCGAGAGACCGGGCGCACTCGTCAGAGGGGAAGAGGCACGCCGCAGATAGGCTTTCCGAAAATCTGTTTGTTTGCGCTGATTCTGCTCTTCGTCATCTTCCTCTTTTCGCGTGGCGGCAGAGGCGGCGGCGGCAGCGGATGCTTGAATATGTTTCTGCTGGGTTCGCTCCTTAATAGCGGCGGTCGGTCAAGCGGCTGGGGCGGTGGCGGCTGGGGCGGCGGTGGTGGTGGCGGTGGCGGCGGCGGAGGGTTCGGCGGTTTTGGCGGCGGCGGAGATTTCGGCGGCGGTGGCGCGGGCGGCAGTTGGTAGTAGAATGGAAACGATGAAGTCGGAATGATGAACGATGAACTGAAGAGAGTTTGTCTTTCATTCCGCGTTCATCGTTCCGACTTCATCGTTGGGTTAATATGTCTAAGAGAATCGTACAGGAAGCGCTCAGCGGGCTGGTTGACGACTTGCGCGCGACGCACGGCGAGAATCTAGCCTCCGTAGTGTTGTACGGCTCGGCGGCGGCAGGCGACCACGTAGAGTTGCGCTCGGACTATAACCTGCTGATAGCCTTGCATCGCATCGCGCCTGAGGATTTGCGCGTCGCCCAAGCGCCGATGCGCGAGTGGCAACGGTTGGGCCATCCGCTGCCGGTCTATTTCACGCTTGCGGAGCTAAGCGATGCGGCAGACGTTTTTCCCATAGAGTTTCACCAGATGGAGAAAGCGCACGTTGTACTCTACGGCACAGACCCTTTCGAGGCTTTGGAATTTTCGGATGTCAACCTGCGGCATCAAACGGAGTACGAGTTGAGAAGCAAGCTGCTCCAACTGCGGCGGCTCTACATCCCATCTTCCGTCTCAATTGAAAAATTGTCGGCTTTGATGTCGGATAGCCTCGGCAGCTTTGCGGCGCTCTTCCGCGCGGTGCTGCTGCTGAGCGGTGAAGAACCGCCCGTGGCGAAGCCCGATTGTGTGCGCGCCACCGTTCGCAAGCTCAAGCTCGACGGCGAACCCTTCGAGCGGATTTTCGATTTACGCACAGGCGACCTGTCGCTGACGGAGCAGGAAGCAAACGAACTCTTCGGCGCATATCTGGCGCAGATTGAGCGCGTGATCGAGGTAGTTGACCAGATGACAAGCGGTGCGCGGGAAGCGCGTGCCTGACGAATCGTTTAATGAGTTGCCTTAACAGGGCGGCTCACAAAAGACTCTGCCTTTCCGGCGAGTCGTGTTCTATCAATATGGAGAAGAGAGATGAATAAGAGAAGAATGTTGCTGCTGGTTCTCGCAGTTTTTGTGTCTGTGGCGGCTAGCGGGTGCGGCTACAACACGCTTCAAAGCAAGCAGCAGAACGTCAAGGCCAAGTGGGCCAACGTCGAAAGCCAGCTTCAGCGACGCGCTGACCTGATCCCGAACCTCTTTGAAGCCGCGAAGGCGGCGGGCGTGCAGGAGCAGGAAGTCTTTAACAACATCGCAGCCGCGCGGTCGCGCCTGCTGAATGCGACGAGCGCGGCTCCGGCGGGTGAAGGCGGAGACAAATCTCCCGAGCAGAAGCAGGCGATCATCGAAGCCAACAACAGCTTTGGCGGGACGATTGGACGGCTGCTCTCGCTGACGGAAAATTACCCGACCCTTCGTTCCAGCGAAAGCTTCCAGAAGTTTCAGGACTCTCTGGAGGGGACGGAGAACCGCATCGCTACGTCGCGCGGCGACTATAACAATGCGGTGCAGGACTACAATACGACGCGCGGAAGTTTTCCGACCGTCATCGGCGCGAAGATTTACGGCTTTAAGGAAGAGCCATACTTCAAGGCCGAAGAAGGCTCAACGCAAGCTCCGAAGATTAGCGCCGATTCCGTGCGTCCGAAACAGTAAGACGAAATAAGAATCATCGCAAGCCAAGCTTGAAAGGCCGTTGCAATAAAGCTCAAGAGGCCGCTCCAATTTGGAGCGGCCTCTTGAGCTTTTTATTTTGGCCCGGCATAGAAAGAGATTAAAAGCCGCGCGAGCTGCACATAGCGCAGTGGTCGCAGGGCTTGCCGCCCGGCTCAAGCTCGCAGGTCTTCGTGCCCTCAAAAAAGTCTACCAGTTCTGAGACGGTGGCCTCTTCGACGCCGAATTTTTCCTGGCTCGGATGCGTGGCCGGAACGTAGATGCCGCTGAGCCAGGGTGAGCGTGTGGCTGGGCCAGGGTTTTCAGTCGCAAGCTCACGGCTCGTTGCGTGGTGATTGCTGTGCGCTGCGCGTTGCGTGTCGCGGGTCGCAGCGTCTTCCGGCTTAAGGTGCGATTCGATGTTGGCGAGACGTTGTTGGAGTTCGGCGAGGCTGTGACGCATAGCCGCCACCTCACTATTCAACTCGCCCGCGCCTGCTGACGGTTGAGCCGTCTTTTGTTCGGCGCTGCTCTGCGCGACACGGCGCGCGATGCGCTCGGCCAACTGTCGCACTTGATCTTGCTCGCTGCTCAACTCAGGCCGCCTTCCTACTTCTCGTCTGCCAGTAAATCAATTCGATCAACGACGCCGACAATCGCGGAATCAATAGCCGCGCCCGGCTCGCCCGTCGCGGCTGTCGAAGCGCCCCAGCCTTCTTGTACTATCAAGACCGTATCGCCCGCGCCCGCATCAACCGAGTCGAGCGCCAGCACAGTGTTGCTCATCTCTTCGCCTTCGGGCGTGATCTGCTGGCAGAGCATGATGCGTGCGTTCGCGTAGCGAAAGTTTTTCTGCGTCGCGACGACGTTGCCGAGCACGCGTGCCAGAATCACTGTTTGCGCCCTCCGTTTGTTACGTGCGCGTCGGAATCCACGATGGCGATGATGGTGCAGTCGGTCGGAGTATCTTCCCTCTTGAAGGGAAAGCTCGCCTCCTTGCCCCTGCACCAGAAGACCAACTCGCCCGTGCCCGCTCCGATAGCATCAAGCGCCACTAAAGGTTTCCCCTGCGGCTCAAGCTGCGCATTCAGCGATTGAACGACGAGCAGCTTGCGCCCCTCAAGAGAATTATTCTTAACGGTAGCGACGACCGTACCGATAACGCGAGCGAGTTGCATAACCACAGAAGTCAGGAGTCAGAATCCAGAAGCCAGAAGAAAAGAAGAACAAAATAAAAGCGGGTTTCAGCCGATTATTCTGAATTCCGGATGCTGACTCCTGAATTCTAATCATTGCTGATGTCCACCGTATCAATGACGCCGACGATGGCTGCGTCAACGGGCACGTCCTTCAT
This sequence comes from Pyrinomonadaceae bacterium, assembly GCA_036387475.1. Taxonomy (GTDB): domain Bacteria; phylum Acidobacteriota; class Blastocatellia; order Pyrinomonadales; family Pyrinomonadaceae; genus DASVTR01. Next base: position 231,159 of record DASVTR010000018.1, read on the forward strand.
GCCCTGTGCGAGGCGTGCGCTGGAGCCTGCGACGACAAGCACGCGCTCGTGAAAGCCCGCGCCGACCGTATCAACCGCGACGACGTAGCCGCTCATGTCCGTCCCATCAGGATTAACGGGACGAACGATGAGCAACTTCTTTCCCAACAGCCGCTCGTCCTTCTGCGACGCGACGACTGTGCCGAGGATGCGCGCGATAATCATAAACGCAGCTTTCAGTTTTCAGCTTTCAGCAAAAGCCGAGCGTGCTTCTCTGAAAACTAAAAACTGTTCTATCCGTTATTGCCGATGGGCAACGCGTCGTCAACGCTGCCATGCGGACGTGGTATGACGTGGACGCTGACGAGTTCGCCGACGCGACGCGCGGCAGCCGCGCCCGCGTCCGTCGCTGCCTTCACAGCCGCGACATCGCCGCGCACAATCGCCGTCACGAATCCTGCGCCAATCTTTTCATAACCGACGAGCGTCACGTTGGCGGCCTTGACCATTGCGTCCGCCGCTTCGATCATCGCTACCAGGCCTTTTGTCTCAACCATGCCGAGTGCTTCTTGTGGCATTCATTTGCTCCCTCGTTCAAGATTTATTCATTAACTCATTTAATCATTGATTCATTGGCCTGATTATCAATGAATCAATGATTGAATGAAACAATGACTAAACCTTTCCTAATTGAGCCGCCTGGCTTAAGAGTTCGACAAGTTCATCGCGCGTCAAGGCGATTTTCCCTGCGCCGTTGGTTGATGCCTTCGCCGCGACCTTAGCAGCAGGGCGCTCGCCCGTCGCGCACGCGAGGCTCGTTTCGTGCAGGTAGCCGCAAGCCTGACAGCGTGCGCCCTCGTCCAGATAGCCTGCCGATTCGCGCACGTTAATCAATTTCTCTATGGCGTCAGCCGGAAGATTCTTCGAGCCGCCGAGCAGGCGCGAGAGAATAGCAATCCTGGCCGTGTGTTCTAAGGTTTCGAGACGGTCGAACGCCTGCCAAAGGTCAGCGCCATAAGCGACCGCGCCGTGATTCGCCATCAAGAGTGCATTGTGACGCTTAACGAGCGGGCGCATCGCTTCCGTCAACTCTGTCGTTGAAGGAGTGCCGTAACTGGCGAGCGGCACGCAACCCAAAGTCAGTATGACTTCCGACAAAATCGGTTGGTCAATAGCCAGCCCGGCAACGGCAAACGCAGTGCCGTGTGGCGGATGTGCATGACAGACGGCTTTCACATCCGTTCGCTCGCGGTAAATCAAAAGGTGCATCGCCAGTTCAGATGAAGCCTTACGGTCGCTGAGCGGCTTGCCCTCTATGTCCGTGACGGCGAGCGAATCTTCCGTCATGCGTCCCTTAGAGGTCATCGTCGGCGTTGCTACGATGCGCCCGTCGTCGAGCCGCACGCTGATGTTGCCGTCCGAAGAGACAACGTAACTGCGCTCGTACATCAACTGGCCGACGCGCACAATTTCGCGCCGCGCCGTTTGCTCATCCATTCTGAAGTCCGTCTAAAACCGGCCCATGTCGAAGTAGTACGATTGAACTCTCGTGACGGAGACCGCCTCACCATTGAGCGTTTCGGGTCTGAACTGTGTTGACTCCGCAACGCGTTCGGCCTCTTCGGTCAGGCCGTCAGGCAAACTAGCGACGCGAGACAAGACGCGCGCTTTTCCGTCAGCGCCGTATTCGACGAGCAGTTGCACGACGCCGTAGGTCTGATTTCTGCGCGCCGCCGCCGTCATGCGCGTCGATGGCTCAAACACAATAGCGAGCGGCGTCGAAGCGCTCGCTTGATAATTCATAGCGGCTGGATTAGTCGTCGGCATATAGCGCGATGTATACCTGCACGAGTTCTTTCTCAATCTCCCGCGCCAGCTTCTCGATTGAAAGAGGCTTCCCAGGCCGAGGCCGATGATGAGCGTTAACATGAAGGGCAAAATTCTTTTGAGCAAGCACGTAGACATTTCTTTACTCCTGTTTCTAAGAGCCTTACAACTCCTGCTCCTCCCGCTGCGTCGTCTCCTGATAGAGGGAAACCGTTGGCGGGTTTGTCACACTGGTACTCTGGGGACGTGCCAGAAAGTATGATAATGATTCGAGCGAGATGGTTAAGTCAACATTTTTCACCTTCACATCGAGACGGGTGCGCAGGCGCGCGGGCGCGAAATTCAGTATGGCCTTGACGCCAGCCGCCATCACCTGATTCAACACGCGCTGGGCCACACGAGCCGGGACGGCAATCACCGCCACGTCAATCGCCTCTTCGCGCACGACGCGCTCGATCTTCTTCACGTCGTAAATCATGATCTCGCCGTCACCGCTGCGACGACCGATTTTCTCTTTGTCGTTATCAAAAAGCGCGACGACCGTAAAATTCGACCGGCTAAAGCCTTTGTAGTTGGCGAGCGCCGTTCCCAATCTGCCTGCGCCGATAATCCCGACGCGGTGCGCGCGGTCAAGCCCCAGAATCTTCGTAATATGGTTGCGCAGTTCTTCGACAAAATAGCCGACGCCGCGCACGCCAAACTCGCCGAAGTAGGCGAGGTCTTTTCTAATCTGCGCGGAATTGAGATTGAACTGGTCGGCCAGCGCCTGCGAGGAGACCGTTTTGATGCCAGCCGCCGCAAGCCGGTTGAGGCAGCGCAGGTAAACGCTCAAGCGGTTAGTCGTCAACTCTGAAATTTTTTCCGATTTCATTACACTTTTCAATTGTCGTGGTCTTTTCGTCAAACTCAGTATAGCGCCAATCAGCCATCGGCTCAAAGAACAGTAAGGAAGTGATGAGTAATTCGTAAAGGCAGAAGTCAGAGTCCAGAATTCAGAAGCCAGAAGAAAAGAAGATCAGAAGCAGTTGGTTGTAGCCTCTTATTCTGGATTCTGACTCCTGACTCCTGCTTTTACAATTGTCTTGTTGCCGAAGCACGCGGCGATAAACTACAATCGAAAACGAAAACGAAGGCGCTCCCGAAATTCTCTTCTTCGGCAGAAATCTATTTAAACAAGCTAATGATCGCACACCTATCTGGAACTCTACTCGTCAAACAAACTAACACTGTGATTGTTGACGTGGGCGGCATCGGTTACGAAGTGACCATCCCGCTCTCGACCTTTTACGACCTCGAAGACACGGGCACATCGGTCGCCCTGCGCATCTACACGCATGTCCGCGAAGACGCGCTCCAGCTCTACGGCTTCAAGACGGCGCGCGAGCGAGAATTATTCCTGCGGCTCATTTCTGTGAGCGGCATTGGCCCAAAGCTCGGTATCACGATGCTTTCGGGCATGAGCGCCGACGAGATGATCGCTTCGATTCGCACTAACAATCTCGCACGCTTAACTTCGATTCCAGGCGTCGGCAAGAAGACAGCCGAACGGCTCGTTATCGAACTGCGAGATAAAATCGCTGCGCTCTCTTCGCCAGCGCTCGAAGAAGAGTTTGCCGCCACGACCGGAGCGGGCGCGCCCGCCAGCGAAGACGCCATGCGCGACGACTCGCTCTCGGCGCTCGTCAATCTCGGCTATCAAAAAGCGGCGGCGGACAAGGCCGTCACGACGGCCATGCAGGAGGGCGGCGAGTTGTCCGTCGAAGTCATCCTGCGCCGCAGCCTGCGCCTCTTAGCTAAGGGCTGAACGCGGCAATGATGAATGCGGAACGATGAACGATGAATGAAAGATAAGCTCTTAATAGTTCATCGTTCCGCGTTCATCATTCATACTTAAATTCTATGTCTGAGGAACTCGAACCAGCGAACAATCGTGACCCGTCGCCGTTGGATGAGGAGCGACAGTTTGAGTTGTCGCTGCGCCCGACGCGTCTTGCGGAATACATCGGCCAGCGCCGCGCGACCGACAATCTGGGCATCTTCATCAAGGCCGCGCTGCGCCGCCACGAAGCGCTCGACCATGTGCTGCTGACCGGCCCGCCGGGTTTGGGCAAGACTACGCTCGCCAATATCGTCGCCAACGAGATGAACGCAGAGATGCGTTCGACCGCCGGGCCGATTATCGAAAAGAGCGGCGACCTCGCGGCCCTGCTCACCAACTTGCAGGAAGGCGACGTGCTCTTCATAGACGAGATTCACCGTCTCAACCCCGCCATCGAAGAAGTGCTCTATCCAGCGATGGAGGATTATCAACTCGACTTGATGATCGGGCAGGGCACGGCGGCACGCTCTATCAAGTTGGATTTACCGAAGTTCACGCTTGTCGGCGCAACCACCCGCGCAGGCTTGATTACGCCTCCACTTCGCGGTCGCTTCGGCATCGTCTTTCATCTTGACTTTTATAATCACGCGGATTTGGAAGTGATCGTCAAACGCTCGGCTGATATTCTCAAGGTGGAAATCGATAACGGCGGCGCACGCGAATTGGCGCGACGCGCACGCGGCACACCGCGCATCGCCAACCGCCTTCTCCGCCGCGTACGAGATTACGCGGAGGTTGATTACGATGGTCGCATTACGCAGGAAGTCGCAAACGATGCGCTCAACCGAATGGAGGTTGACACCTACGGCCTTGACGAAATTGATCGCAAGCTGCTCTTAACCATCATCGAAAAGTTCAGCGGCGGCCCGGTCGGGCTTGGCACGATCTCCGCTTCGATTCACGAAGAAAAGGATTCCATCGAAGAGATAATCGAGCCGTATCTGATTCAGATAGGCTTTCTCAATCGCACGCCGCGCGGGCGCATGGTGACGCGCCTCGCCTACCAGCATTTCGGCATTAACCCTTCGACGCCGCCCAACTCCCCCGGCCTCTTTGATGTCGAATGAAAATATTCGTGGTAGATTTAACAGGCCATGAAGACAACGCCTCGCAACTTTAATCGCTTCGCTTTCTTCGTCCTGCTCGCGCTTGCGCTTCCTTTCGTTTTTCTAAACGCCCAGGCTCAGCAACGCGGGCGCAGCCGCACCCGTCCGACGGCTAAAACACAAGCTCAAGAGGCTGAGCGTGTGCAACGCGCCGAGGCGCTCACGCTGCTCTCCGAGACGGCTGACGACGCGCGCGCCCTCGACGATCTATTTTATCGCGCGCGGCTTCAAGCGCTGGCGGCTGACGCGCTCTGGCCCCATGACCGGCAACGCGCCCGCGCTACGTTTCGCCACGCATGGGAAGCAGCCACCGCTTCGGACAAGGCCGAGCAGGAAGCGTATGCACAGGAAATCGGCGCGCTCCCGGACTCGGTAGAGCAGGTCACGGAAGCGCGCGATGAAGTGTTGTCGAAGACGGCGGCGCGCGATGCTGCGCTGGCAGATATTTTTTTGCGTGATTTGCACAAGGGCCGGAAGGCCGAAAGCGCTCTGGAAGAAAACGAGCCTGAGCCTGCGACAACGTGGCGTGCGCCGAGCGCTATGGGTGCGCGGCGCATCGCGCTTGCTTTAGAGATGCTTGACAAAGGCGATGCCGAGAGCGCCTTCAGGATTGTCAAGCCAATTGTCAACGAAGGTCTTAGCGCCAGCCTGATGACTTTCATGCTGCAACTGCACAGGCAGAACGCGGCTTTCGGAGATGCTCTCTATCGCCTGCTGATAACGCAGGCGAGCAGAGAGGCGCGAGCCGACGCCAACACTGTGCTGCTGCTCTCGACGCCCATCGTCTCGCCGGAATTGATGGTTGCCGTTAACGAGTACGGCTCGTTGCAGTTTCGCCCCATCGCCCGCGCTGCATGGCAGTTTAGCTCGCCGCCGCCTCTTTCATCAGCCACGCGCAACGCGTTTTTCAGCACCGCCGCCAATATCCTGCTGCGCCCGGCCACCTTGCGTGCAGGTATCAGCGAAACGCAGGACAAGGCCGCGCGCTATTTCGCTATCGGTAGACTGCTGCCCTTCTTCGAGCGCGACGCAGCGCAGTACGCGCCGGAACTCCAGGCGCTTGCGGGCGCTCTCCTCAATGAATTGACGGAGAGCCACAGGGCTTCGCTTTCATCGCAACTCAATCTGCACACGATCGGCCCGCCGCCTTCGAACGACCCGCTCCGCTCTCATTTTGAAGAACTCTCGCGCACGTCGGAACAGGCCGAGCGCGACCGCATCACAATCAGAATTATCCAGACAGCCGCGAGCAATCATATCTGGGATCGCGCGCGTCGGGCCGCAGCGGAACTGAGCGACGAGGGCACGCGTCGCGCGGCCAACTCTTTTATCGCCGTCAACCAGATCGCAGACATCTCCTACACCTATGCGGACGAAAAGGAAGATGACTACGAAAGCATCGTCGCTTTCTTAAAGAGCGTTGACGTGCCGCCGCTGGCTGCTGCCTGGGGTTACGCGCAGGCGGCTGTGGTGGCCGCACGTAAGAAAGACCGGCAGCGCGTCGCCGAATTGCTGACGGAAGCGGAACACTACACCGAACGCGCAGACGTGAGCACGGGCCACCGCGTCGCTGCCTACGTAGTGATTGCGATGCACGCCGCGCGCGTTGACCGCCAGCGCGCATGGGAACTGCTGACACAACTCGTCAGGGCCGCCAATCAGTTAGAAGATTACGCTGGCGACGAAGTCTCGCTTGAGATACGCGCGGACGAGAATTCGGAGAGCGAATCGCCTTTTATCCTGACGACGAAGCTATTCCGTTTGGATGCCATTTTTGCGACAATGGCCCAACTGGACTTTGAGAGGGCATTGACGAGCGCCCGCGCGCTCGAAGGCGACGTGCCGCGACTGTTCGCGCAACTCGCCATCGCGCGCGCAATCATGGAAAAGCAGAATTCAGAATCCAGAATTCAGAAGCCAGAATAATCGGCGGCAACCATTCTTCTGATTTTCTTTTCTTCGGGATTCTGAATTCGTAGTTAAGTTATGCGCCGACTCGCTTCTTTTTCTCGTCACTCTTTCGGTGTGCGCAATCGCGCGCCGTGGCTCACCATGTTCGGCCACACCTTTCATTACTTTCACGAGAATGATCTGTTCACGTCGGCTGCTGCGATGAGCTACTTCGGCCTGCTGACGCTCTTTCCGGCGCTGCTGCTGCTGCTGGCGCTGAGCAATCAACTGGCGGGCAGTACAGCCTTGCTTTCGAATATGCTGACGCGCGTCGTGCAGGTTTATCCAGGCTCGGCGGAATTCCTGCGCGAGACGGTGCGCTCGCTGGCAAGCATCGGGCCGGGCGTTATCATCACCTGCATCATCGTCGTGCTCTGGGCAGGCTCATGGGTCTTCGCCGTCATCGAGCGTGCGCTCAATCGCATCTGGGGCACGACCTCTCGCGCCTTTTTGCACGGACGCGCGCTCACCCTCGGCATGATCGGCATTGCGGGCCTGCTGCTCTCGGTCTCCGTGCTGGTCACTTCCCTGCTGGTCTTCTTACAGCAATTGGCCGCGCGTGTTCCGCTCCGGGCGCTTGAGCGCATGACGCTGCTCTCGACCGTCACCAGCGCAGTCTGGCAAATCGTCTTTACGCTCCTCAGCATTCTCGTCACCATCACACTCTTTACGCTCATCTATCGTTTTATGCCGAACGCGAAGGTCAGCCTGCGCGATTGTTTGCCGGGGGCGGTGCTGGGCGGGCTGTTGTGGGAATTGTCAAAATACATTTTCGCTTGGAGCCTGCACTACTTTCATTACGATCAGCTTTACGGGTCAGTCGGCGCGGTCGTCGCCGTGATGAGTTGGAGCTACGTGTCGAGCCTCATCCTGCTCTTCGGCGCGCAACTGACGGCGGTCTTTCACCGCGAGCACCCTGCAGAGCCAGTTCAACCGTCACCGGCGGACGCTGCCATCGCTCCACTGCCGTAAAAGATTCGAGGGGAAAGGTTAAAGGGGAAAGGGTCAGGGTATAACCAGAGTGATGACCAGAGTTAAGATAACAAGGCTTCAGCATTTTCCTTTCCCCTCTTCCCCTTTTAACCTTTTCTCCCTTCGCGTTTATGCAGATTTCTGATTTTGATTATCAACTGCCGGAAGAGTTAATCGCCCAGCATCCACCCGCGCGAAGAGACGCGGCGCGCATGTTAATCCTCAACCGCGCCGAAGGAAGCTGGCGTGACAGCCAGTTTCCCGAATTGCCGACATTTGTACGCGAGGGCGATGTGGTCGTGCTCAATAACACACGCGTCTTTCCCGCTCGACTGGCGGGCGAGAGAGAGCCTTCCGGCGGGCGCGTCGAGCTTTTTCTGCTTAACGAGCGCGAGCCATACATTTGGGAAGCGCTGGCGCGGCCCGCACGCAGGTTGCAGCAGGGCGCGCGCGTACGATTCGGCGCGGGCCGCCTGCGAGCTGAAGTGCTTGAAGTTTTAGACGAGGGGCGTCGCCTGCTGCGCTTTGATGCGGACGAATCATTCGAGGCGCTGCTCGAAGAGTTGGGCCAAACGCCGCTGCCGCCCTACATCAAGCGTGAGAGAGAAGATTTTCAGTCAGACCGCGAGCGCTATCAAACCGTCTATGCGCGCGAGCGCGGAGCGATTGCCGCCCCGACCGCCGGTCTGCATTTCACGCCGCAGGTGCTCGCAGAGTTAAGAGCGCGCGGCGCGCAGGTCGTGGAAATTACTCTGCACGTCGGCTACGGCACATTCGAGCCAGTGCGCGCCGATGATCTGAAGCATCACACGGTCAGGCCGGAGCGCTCAATCATCACAGAAGAGACGGCATTGATTATCAATCAGGCACGCTCGCGCGGCGGGCGCATACTGGCTATTGGCACAACTACCACTCGCGCCTTAGAATCAGCCGTGAGCGAAGAGGGACGCGTTGAGGCTGGCACGCGGCTGGCGCAATTGACCATCACGCCCGGCTACAGATTTCGCGTGGTGGATGCGCTCTTAACTAACTTTCATCTGCCGCGCTCGTCCCTGCTGGTTTTAGTTTCCAGCTTCGCCGGACGCGACCTGGTTCTCGCCGCTTATCGTCACGCAGTAGCCGCCCGTTATCGTTTTTACAGCTACGGCGATTGCATGTTAATAATATGAGTAATCAGTTTTCAGTTTTCAGTAGTTAGCTTTTGCTCTTAACTGAAAACTGAAAACTGAAAACTGGTTTATGGCTGTTCTAAAGAAAATTCGCGCGCGATGGTGGTCGCAAGGAGAGGAGGCGGGGGAGGACGCAACGCCGGTCGACGTTGGGGCGCAAGAGTCTACACTGATTCAGATTCGCTACGACGTGCGGCCCATGACCGTCTCGCATCTGGACGAATGCTGGCGACTCGATCAGCGTTGCTTCGTTGACGGTGAAGCCTACAGCCGCGACACCTTCGAGTATCTGCTGACCGCGCCGGAATCGGTTTCTTATCGCGCGGTGACGCAGGGCGGAGTGATGGTCGGTTTCATCGTCGGCCTCGTCGAGCCGGATCACACGGGACACGTGACAACGCTCGGCGTCGCGCCGGAGCATCGCCGCCGCCGCATCGCCGAACGAATGCTATTGAAGGTCGAAGACGGCTTTCGTCGCCGCGACGTGCGAATCATTCGCCTCGAAGTCCGCTCGGTCAACTCAGGCGCGCAAGCCCTCTACCGCAACCTCGGCTACATCGTCACGCAACGCCTGCCGCGCTACTACTCAAACGGCGGCGACGGCTTGTTGATGGTCAAGTCGCTCGATTAAATTTCAATAGTCTAAAATCCAATGTCCAAAGTCTAGAATATAAGTTCTAGACTTTGGACATTGGATTTTAGACTTTCGACTATTCCTTTAGCTCTTACGCAATTCGGTCAAGACCTGCTTGGCGACGGCCTTGAGGGTATCGAAGACGCCGACGCCCGTTGCGGCGACAGCCTCCACGACAGGCTCGTCTTTGCGATGCAGTTCGGCAGCCATGTCTTCGACGGGGACGACGTTTGGCAAATCCCGCTTGTTGAGTTGCAGGACGTAGGGCAGGTTCATCAATTCGTAGCCCTGCGTGTGCAAATTCTCTTCCAGATTGTAGAGCGATTCGATGTTGGCATCCATGCGCTCTTCCTGTGAATCGGCGACGAAGACCACTCCGTCAACACCCTTTAGAATCAGCTTGCGCGAAGCATCGTAAAAGACCTGTCCGGGCACTGTGTAAAGATGAAAGCGCGTCTTAAAGCCGCGCACAGTGCCAAGTTCCAACGGCATGAAATCGAAAAAGAGCGTGCGGTCTGTCTCCGTCGCCAAGCTAATGAGCTTGCCTTTGGACTGCGGCGCGGTCGAATCGAAGATGTACTGCAAATTCGTCGTCTTGCCGCACAAGCCCGGCCCGTAGTACACAATCTTGCAGTTGATTTCGCGAGAAGCGTAATTGATGAATGTCATGGATAAATCAAGTGACAGGTAACGTGTGACAACATGATGGGGCAGCACCAAAGACAAGCTTCTTGCCGTCTATCAATTGTCATCTGAGACTAACTGAATAAACTGTCTATATCTTCGTCCGTAATTTCCGCGAACAGCGAATTTTCGTCCTCTGACTTCTCTTTCGACTCGCGTATTACTTCCTCGAAAATAGCTGCCAACTCGCGCGACGATTGCTTGGCGCGTAGTTTCACCAGGCCGAGGCTCGAACGCTCGTCGAAAATCACGACCAGTAGCACGCGCCCGATGATGCAGATATAAATGCTTTCCCGCTCGCCTTCATGTGAAAGGGTCGGGAATTCCTTTTCACCGATTAACTGTGCCATCCCGCCCGTGGTCGCCACGTTTCCGGCGGCGAGCGAGGCAAGGCTGGTCGTGTCCAGATTCCCGACCTCGCCATGGACGGCTATCTGCTGCCCGTCTTTGTCAATGAGCAAAGCCACACGCGACGCGGAATCCAGACGCAGTTTAGCCAGCACCGCCTTAATCTGGTGGTAATGCTGCTCGCGCATTACGATTGGAGTGTCTGCCATTAGTACAGTTCTCTTTTACGGGGTGAAACAGGCGAGGCGGGAGGCTTCAGCGCGGCTGCCTTAAAATGGTCGCTTTGGTAACTAACCCAAAGATTCAGAAGACTTTCGCCCGTCCGCACAATCAAGCGCGTGGTCGCCAGCCTACCTGTGTGGCAAGAGGCCGCAACCACAAAAACCACTCTAACACGCCGGACAAAGTGACTTCAAGTGTTTTTCCATGTTTATTTTCAGCCACCCAAGGTTCAACCGAAAGCTCCGTCAATCCCCGCAAACCCTCTTATCTCGTTGATTTAGCAGCCAAGCTGTGTTAAGCTTTGGCCCGTATCTGGCTGCTCTGCTTTCGAGTCGGGCGGCTTCTTGTAAACCCAGGTGCTTCGCATGAGCGATCCCGTAATCAAGGGCGTGAAACGATCCCCTTCCCGCCCCGCCTCGCGTCACAGTTCAAACACGTCTTCTGCTAAGAATCGAGGAAGTGCAGGCAAGACGGCAACTCCGCAGCCTTTGAAAAAACGCTCGGCGGCGGATAAAGCCCCCGCGCGTAAAGCGACGAAGACGACTGCCAAGTCGCCCGCGATTGCTGCTGCCAAAAACAAGGGCGCGAAGCCTGCGAAAAGCACTCCGGCCAAGAAATCCGTTAAAGCTGTAGTACCTAAAGCTGTTTCTACAAAAGCGTCGGCTAAAGCTACTAAAGCCAAGTCTAAGCCCGTTCCGTCCAAGAGCAAGTCTGTCACTCGTAAGGCATCACCGGCCACGCCTGCGAAGAAGCACGTCGCTGCTCCTGCGAAGTCTGCAAAATCTTCTGCAAAAGACCGCCTCAGTAAGGCAACGAAACCTGTGCCGGGGCGAAAGCACGTCACTCCACTGCCGCCCCCCCGTCAACCGACGCAGGATGAAGCGGCTGCGCTGCGCGCCTTTGAGCGCGCTCATAAGGAATTCGTGCGCGGTCACTTTGGCGAGGCGCGGCAATTGTTTCGCGCTTTAGTAGAAAAGCATGCGGGCGTTTCGGAAGTGACAGCGCGTGCGCGCACCTATCTGACCATTGCCGAATCACGCCTGCGCGCTGAGCCATCGCTACCGCGCGATGCCGATTCGCTCTACGACCGTGGCGTCATAGAGTTGAACAGGGGCGATTACGTGGCGGCGCAGGAATTATTCGAGCGCGCACTCAAGCGTGAACCCTCAGCCGCGCATATTCATTACGGTCTGGCGGCCACGCGCTCACGGCTCGGCTCTATTGACTCGGCGCTCGAATCGCTACACAGGGCGCTGGAAATTCAACCCAACCTGCGCATACGCGCACAGCACGATCAGGATTTGACCGCGCTCCGAAACGACCCTGAATTCGAGCGGCTGGTCTTCGCCCCACGTTTCTGACGCTCACACCCGCTGGCAGTGGACGACCATTTACTGCCTGTTCCCAAATCAAACGTTTCAATGACCGCATCTTTTTAGGTATCATCGAGAGCGTTGGCGTGTGACAGAGCGCCAGCCTGCGAAGGAGATTGCCCGCGAGATGTCTGCCGCGCAAACGAATCAAGGCTTAAAGCTCGTCGCCATCGGCGGCGGCACGGGACTCTCGACGCTGCTGGCCGGGTTGAAGCTTCTGGTCGGCGCAAGCGTCGGCGACGGCGTATGGCTCGATACGCTTTCGGCCATCGTTACTGTTTCGGATGACGGCGGCAGTTCCGGTCGCTTGCGTGAAGAGTTGCAGATGCTTCCGCCCGGCGACATACGCAACTGCATGGTCGCTCTGTCAGAGGATTCCACGCTGCTCTCGCGTCTCTTTCGTTATCGCTTTCGTGGCGACGGCGAACTTGGCGGCCATAGCTTCGGCAATCTCTTTCTCGCCGCGTTGACGGAAGTGACCGGAGATTTCGTCGAAGCCGTGCGGCTTTCGTCAGAAGTCCTCGCCAGCAAGGGACGCATTTATCCGGCGACGATCAACGACATACGGCTTGTCGCAGAGTTGGAAGACGGCAGCGAAGTCAAAGGTGAGACGCAGATTACGGCGTCAAAAGCGCCGATTCGCCGTCTGCGTCTTGAGCCGGAACAGTGTCTGCCGCTACCCGAAGCGCTCGCCGCCATCCGCTCTGCCGACGCCATCACCATTGGCCCAGGCTCGCTTTACACGAGCATCCTGCCAAACCTGCTGGTAGCGCGTGTCGCCGAAGCCATCGGCAGCTCACGTGCCGTCAAGATTTTCATTTGCAACCTGATGACGCAGCCGGGCGAAACCGATGGTTATACGGCGCGGCAGCACCTTGAAGCCGTCAAGAAGTACGCGCCGCAGATTTCCTTCGATTACGTCATCGCCAATAATCGGCCCGTCAGCGAAGAGCAGGCCGCGCTGTATGCTGCGGACGGTGCTTACCAGATTGGGATGCAGGATCACATGCTCGAAAAAGAGTACGGCGCGGAGACGGAAGTGATTCGCGCGGATTTGTTGGACGAAGGCGAGAAGGTGCGGCACAGCCCTGAGAAGCTGGCGCGTGTTATAGTTGCTTGCTGTGAGCAGGCGCGCACGCGTCCCGCCACCGCAATACGGCTTTAGAACGAGCATATGGAAAAACAAACCCAGTCCAACACCTACGAGACGCCCGCGCCGCTCGACGTGCTGATTCTCGCCGCAGGACTAGGCACGCGCATGCGCTCGCAGACGGCCAAAGTGCTGCATAAGCTCGACGGTCGTCCGCTCGTCGCGCACGTCTGCCGCGCTGCGGCTGCGCTCAGCCCGCGTTCCATCTACGTCATCGTCGGCCACCAGGCGGAAGCGGTCGCGGCGGCTGTTGGCGAGGAGTTGGGCGACGGCGGCGCTACCTACGTGAAGCAACGTGAGCAACGCGGAACGGGCGATGCCGTCATGGCCGCGCGCGACCATTTGCTCAACGCCAGTTCCACCCTGCTGACACTCTACGGCGATCTGCCTCTGGTGCGGGCAGAAACCTTAGGCGCGCTCGTTCACCAGCACCGCACACATCGTGGTCGCGGCGCGGCCTGCACGATGTTGACCGTCCGTCTCGAAGACCCGACCGGCTACGGTCGCATCATCCGCGATGAAGACGGGCGCTTTCAAAAGATAGTCGAACAAAAGGACGCGACCGCCGAAGAGCGGCAAATCAAAGAGATTAACGCTGGCATCTATTGCTTTGAAACACGCGCGCTGTTTGACGCGCTGGCACGCGTGCAGCCAGCCAACGCACAGGGCGAATATTACCTGACGGACGTGCCCGGCATCTTGCGCGCAGACGGCGAAGACGTGGGCATCTACCAGCACACGGACGCGCGCGAAGTCTCCGGCATCAACACTCGCGTTGAACTCGCAGAGTTTGAAAATCTGCTGCGCCGCCGCACGCTCCGCCGTTTAATGCTCGATAGCGGCGTGACCTTCATAGACCCTTCGCACACCTACGTCAGCACAGACGCGCAGATTGGCCGCGACTGCGTTGTTTACCCGGACGTACACATCGAAGGCAAGACTGTGATTGGCGACGAATGCGAAATCCGCTCCGGCACGCGCATTACCAACTCGCGTATCGGCAACGGCGTGACCATTAAGGATCACTGCGTCATCGTTGACAGTGAAGTGGCGGATGGATGTTCAATCGGCCCGTTTGCGCACCTGCGTATGAACTCACAATTGGAAGAGCAGGCGGCAATCGGCAATTTCGTCGAGATGAAAAAATCACGGCTCGGTCGCGGTTCAAAGTCTATGCACCTGACATACCTGGGCGATGCGACCGTTGGCGAAAAGACGAATATCGGCGCGGGCACTGTGACCTGCAACTACGACGGACAGAACAAACACCAGACCGTCATCGAAGACGAAGTGAAGATTGGCTCGGACACAATGCTCGTCGCGCCCGTGCGCGTCGGTCGCGGCTCTGTGACGGCGGCGGGCGCTGTTGTGACGAAGGATGTGCCGCCCGACACCCTTGTCGCGGGCGTCCCTGCATCAATCAAGAAGCGCATCAATAAATCCGCCGATAGTGAAGCAGAGAAGAAAGAGGCGCAGGACGATAAAGCGGCAAGCGTCGCTGATGCTTCGGTGTAATCAGGAACAAAGAGAAAGTTGGACTTAGAGGAAAGCTTTTATGTGTGGCATTGTTGGTTATGTCGGTAATAAGCAGGTTGTGCCGGTGATTATTGACGGGCTGCGAAAGCTCGAATATCGCGGCTACGATTCGGCGGGGATAGCGGTCGTTGACGAAGGGCACGATCTGGAGATCAGGCGTGCGGAAGGCAAGCTGCGTAATCTGGAAGAAGCGATTCGCTTGCACCCGCTCGACGGCACATACGGCATCGGCCATACGCGTTGGGCCACGCACGGGCGGCCAACGGAAGAGAACGCCCACCCGCACCGCGATTGCACGGGCCGCGTCGTCGTCGTTCACAACGGCATCATCGAAAACTACCTGCGCTTGAAAGACCGCCTGCGTGCTTCCGACCATCGCTTTGTGACAGAGACGGACACGGAGATCGTCGCTCATCTCATCGAAGAATATCTGAAAACGGAACGCTCGTTTGAAGGGGCTGTGCGCCGGGCCGTCGCAGATTTGCACGGCATCTTCGCGCTCTCGATTATCTCTGCGGACGAGCCGGACACGATCATCGCCGTCAGGCAAGGCCCGCCGGTCGTCATCGGTCTTGGAGACGGCGAATACTTCGTCGCCTCAGACATCCCTCCCATCCTCCAACACACGCGCGACATCTTCTTTCTGGGCGACGGCGAGATAGCGGTGCTGACGCGTGATGCCGTGCGCGTTACGGATTTCGAGGGTAACTCGGTTGAGCCGGTTCAGCAGCGCATCACCTGGGACCCGATCATGGCGGAAAAGGGCGGCTTCAAGCATTTCATGCTCAAGGAAATCTATGAGCAGCCGCGCGCCGTCCGCGATACGGTGCAGGGGCGCGTCTCGCTGGAAACGGGCCGCATCTTTCTGGACGAGATGAAGAACATCACGGAAGCTGACTTCAAGCGCTTCACTTCCGTCAAGATTGCCGCCTGTGGGACAAGCTGGCATGCCGGACTCGCCGGCAAGTATATGATTGAGCAACTGGCGCGTATTCCCGTAGAGGTTGATTACGCTTCGGAGTTTCGCTACCGCGACCCTGTTATAGACGAAGACACGCTCACGCTCGTCATCTCTCAATCGGGTGAGACGGCAGACACCATCGCGGCCCTGAGGGAAGCAAAAGAGCGCGGCGCGAAAGTGCTGGCCGTTTGTAACGTGCAAGGCTCAATGATTATGCGCGAGGCCGACGGCGCTATCCTGACGCACGCCGGGCCGGAAATCGGCGTCGCCTCGACCAAGGCTTTTACGGCACAGATGATTGCGCTCTACCTCTTCGGCCTCTACCTGGGCCAACTGCGCGGCCATCTCTCACAGGATGATGCGCGTTATCACGTACAGCAATTGGCGGAGCTTCCAGTCAAGCTCGAACATCTTCTGAACGAATCGGACGATATAGAGGAACTCGCGAAAGAGTTCTTCCGCTCGCAGGACTTTCTTTATCTGGGGCGCGGGATTAACTTCACCGTCGCGCTCGAAGGTGCTTTGAAGCTCAAGGAGATTTCCTACATCCACGCCGAAGGCTATCCGGCGGGCGAGATGAAGCATGGGCCAAACGCCTTGATTGACGAGCGCCTGCCCGTCGTCATCATCAACACGCGCGAGGAAGGCAACCGTGCTTCGGAACTGCGCTATGAAAAGACGCATTCGAACATCGTCGAAGTCAAAGCGCGCGAGGGCGTCGTGCTCTCTATCTTGACCGAAGGCGACACGATGTCTTCGCTCGTCTCCGACCACATCATAGAGTTGCCGCCGTCGAGCGACCTGCTCTCGCCTATTCTCGCCGTCATTCCGCTGCAACTTTTGGCCTATCACATAGCTGTCCGTCGCGGCTGCGACGTAGACCAGCCGCGCAACCTGGCGAAGTCCGTGACGGTTGAATAAGCTACTCGGGGTGACTTACGCCTCGCATTGTCAGAGAAGCTTAAGCGATTATGACCGAAGAGATCAGGCAGGCAAACGTCATGACGGACGAAGAAAAAGAATGGCTCTTCAACTGGGGCGAAGACATCTTCGGCGTGACATCCTATGATCTGAAATTCAGGCCCAAGGATGTGCATTTCTTCATGGACGTTGACGGTGTGCCGCTGAGCCACACCAGCCTTCTCAAGCATGAGGTCAGTGTTAAAGGGCAGCCTGTGAAGGTCGCGGGTTTAGGCGGCGTCGTGACGCGACCGGAAGCGCAGGGTAAGGGCTATGCTGGCAGGCTCGTTCGTCATGCCGCAGAATTTTTCAAGCGAGAGTGGGATGTGGAAGCGGGGCTGCTGTTCTGTTTGCCGCGATTGGTGTCGTACTACGAGTCGCTGGGGTGGCAGAATATCGCTGGGCCTGTCTTAATCGAACAGCCCTCTGGCCGGAGATGGTCGCCAGTGCCGACCTTGATACTGCCGTGTCACGGACGAGCTTGGCCCACAGGCGAAGTTGAGTTGGGAAGCTTGCCTTGGTAACGAGTGCTTAGAGAGCGCGCCCCCTGTGCTGCATCGCTAACTGCCGTCACTCGAAAACATCTTCCTCAAACTCAAAATAGCCGTGCTGTTTTGCTTTGAGCGTCAACGCTTCTTCACAAACTTCAACGCCACGCCGTTCATACAATAGCGCAGGCCGGTTGGCTGCGGCCCGTCGTTAAAGACGTGTCCGAGGTGTGCGTCGCAGCGGTTACACGAGACTTCCGTGCGCGTCTCTCCGAGGCTATTGTCAACTTCCTCTCGCACGTGTTTCGCGTTGATGGGCGACCAAAAGCTGGGCCAGCCCGTGTTGGATTCAAACTTGGTTTTTGAGTCGAACAGCGGCAAGTCGCAGCAGACGCAGGCGAAGATACCTTTCGCGTGAATCTTGAGCAAAGGGCTGGTGTAAGGCGCTTCAGTCCCCTTTTGCCGCGTGATGTAATACTGCTCCGGCGTCAGGATGCGCTTCCATTCGGCATCCGTCTTGACGACCTTAGCGAATGGCAGTTCATCGTTGCTGGCCCGCACATCGTTTTGGGCCAGAGCGTTGACCAGCGGCGTGCGGCACAAAAGCGCAGCGCTTCCGATGGCAAGGCCGGATGTCAGGAAGAATCGTCTATTCATCTTCAAAGCTCCTTCATAACGCGTTGTTCAAGATAATGTACGAACTATTCCGAAGCTTTGGATTGCACCTGACACCGGGCGGGCAGGGAGGCGCTGCTCAAACTCTCGTCTTGCTTGCGCGGTCAATCAATTCTATTCTCTTGATTTCACAGGCGGACGTTTCATTTCGCCCGTCCAGAGCAGGATGACGCCGAGCGGAATTGCGACGACGCCGACATAAAACAGAATGCCGCCCACGCGTACGCCCAGCGGAGACTGTCCCTGAAGGGCCAGCAATGCGTAGATGATGAGGCATAGGACGCCCACGGCCATGATTGATCTGCCTAAGCCTCTGGTTTTCATCTGACTCTCCCTGCAACGGATGTTTTCTCCGTCGCTCCTACTGCTGACGCGTCTTTACGATTTCTTTTTCTGCCAGTGTTCGATGGCTACGGGCCGCCCATCTTCGGGCGTGGCGGCGTAGAGGAATTGCCACTCGCCGGAAGCGAAAGCCAGATTGACGAACTTGGCGCTGATTGATTGGCCGCCGCCATAAAAGACCAGTGCGCCATCGCCCGCGACCTCCGCCCGCTCGGCGTAGACTCCGACCTCCTGCCCGTTAGTGAGCTTCACCCACCAGTAGAAACGCCCGTGATCGTTTGCAGCCATTTCCAATCCTTACTCAATTCAAACCTGCACCACCATTTGATTTCTTTCCCGGTCGGCGGCGTAGCCATAGCAAGCCAGAATGTCTTCTCTGGTGAGATATGGAAAATCGTCGAGCACTTCCTGCTCTGTCATCCCTGAAGCGAGATACGAGAGGACATCATAAACGGTGATGCGCATATCTCGAATACAAGGTTTTCCGCCGCGCTTGCCGGGTTCGATAGTAATAATATCCTTATAGTTCATGCCCGCGATTTTAACACTTTAAGCGAGCAACAGGGCAAAACTTTAGTGGCAGAGCCATAAATTATAATCTTCTTGAGCCTCACGCTATCGCCTCGCGAATCTAGCCCTTAACCGCTTGCGCTCCAACTGGCTCAACCCGCCCGAATGGACGCGCACCGAAGTCCTGGAATTTCCCGGCTCGCTCGATGGCCCTTGGGCGCGTTACGTCGAAGCGGCAACGGAGGGCGGAGTGGGCCTCGTTCGCTATCCGCGACAGGTCGCAAAGGACGAAGCCTCGGCCCAACAACTAGCGCGCCGCACCCTGACCAACCTTTACAACCAGCGCCCCACATGGCTCGACCAAGCGCACCGCACACTCGACGCCGCCGTCACAGCCGCCTACGGCTGGGACGCAAACATCAACGACGAAGAGATTCTCGCCCGCCTCCTCGCCCTCAATCTACAGCGTGCGGCTGATGCCAACCCTGAGAGCTAATCTCGCAGGGCACGCTCAACATGCTTCCACACACGTAGCAACGCCCACACCCACACAGCACACGACCCTTCCCATCCCGCACACATTGACGCGCAACATGCACACGCGTCGCCCCACACTGCGAACGACTCACCCCACCACGCGGACGATGATTCCCACACCGCGCACGACGCACTCCACACTGCGGACGATTAATCCTACATGGCGAACGATTGACTCAACACTGCGGACGACTCACTCCACAGTGCAAACGGGACACTCCACACTGCAAAAGACTCTCTCAACACTGCAAACGATTTACTCAACGCTGCGTCCGGGTTACTTAACACTGCAAACGACTCACTCAACGCTGTGAACGACTCTTTCAACACTGCGAACGACTCTTCCAACAGTGTATCCGCGTCACTCAACGGTGCGGACGACTCACTCAATGGTGCGTCCGCGTCACTCAACAGTGCGGACGACTCTTCCAACAGTGCGGACGAGGCACTCCACAGTGCGAACGGAAAGGTTTTTGGCCTAAAAGTGTACGGTTATCGTGCGGAAGCGGGCTTTGGACTGGAAATCGGGGAGTGGGTCATTTATATCTTTAAACAAATAGCGGGCCAGCTTTGAGAACTGGCCCGCTATGGTTTGTATCGGGAGTATTATGTTTTTGAACGTGTCTGTGACGGTGCTGTTCGAGTCCATTTCCCTGAGCACAATCGGCAGAGGGTGGCATCCGACGGTGGTTCATGTAAGAGATGCTTTAAGGTGGACACGCGCAGACCGCAGACAGTACGAGTTTTATCGCTCATCTCGTGGTACTTCTTAGCTTTCGGATTGAGCACCACGAAAAGTCTCTGTTTACCGCTCAAACACCTTCCTTTCCGGGCTAGCGTCTTGAGTATAGCGAATTGTCCGTCGGGCGCACAATATGGTAGTGATTCAGTTTATTTCTAAACTGAATCACTACCGAAAATCGTTGCCTGTTGCTTTATTCGGTTGGCGGAGCAGTGCTGTGCCGGTTTGAAGTGAAAAGCGGTAAAATGAAAGCCAGCGGCGGGCAGCTAAACGCCCTGCGACGGGTTTGGCGACTCATCATTGGCGGCCATTGCCGCCAATCAGCCGCGCAAATTCCTTCTTCACTATCAGATAGCATTCACACGACACCTCTTCCAGCCCTTGACGGTCGAGGATGTTGATTTGACCGCGAAAGTATTTAATCAAGCCATTGGCTTGCAGTTGGCCCGCCGCTTGTGTGATACCGGCGCGGCGCGTGCCTAACATGGAGGCGATAAACTCGTGCGTCAGCGCTAAATCTTTAGAATGCGAACGGTCTTGGCACATCAGCAGCCAGCGCACCAAACGTTGCTCTATGGAGTGGGCGTGATTACAGGCAGCGGTCTGCGCTATCTGCGTCATGAAGGCTTGCGTATAGCGCAGCAGTAAGTCCTGCATTTGCCCGCAGTCCTTAAATTCCTTCTTCAACACGTCGGCACGCATCCGCAGGGCGTCGCCCGGCAGTTGGACAATCGCCAACAGCGGAGTGCTGATGCTCCCCAGAAAGACGCAGACGCCAAACATCCCTTCGTTGCCCACCATCCCTACCTGAACGCTGCCGCCGTCTTCAAAAGTTGAGACCAGCGAGATTGTGCCGCGATTGGGGAAATAGACGTGCCTGATGGGCTGCTCAGGATGACACAGAACTTCGCCTAAAGAGAGATTGACGGGTTCTAAATAAACTGCCAGGCGTTCGTATTCGTCGCGCGTTAGCGTGTTGAGGATTTGATTTTCCGTTGCCGGAAGTGATTCATTGAGCGCGGGCATTTGATTTGCTGTTGCGGGAGGCGTTGGTATAGCTGTGGACATTGGTAGCCTCTCTGTGTGCGTTTGCGCCCATCAAAGACAGCACGCGGCAGAAGGAGAGGTAGCCAGGCTAACCCAATGTCGAATGGAGCTTTTCAAAAGAACTTGTTCTTTAGTTCGTAAGCAGTTTAACACACTTCGTCCGGAATGGACACTCACTTTCGTCCGTCTCGGACAGAGCAATGTCATGCCCGTATAGACAGATAATCTTTAACGTGTGATACTCTTCTGTTCCGAATCAGGGAAGGTATCTAAGCGATGAACACAGAACAGCCACACAAGGCAACAATCTTTCTCATCGAAGAAGACGACGAGACGCGTCCTTTACTCAAATACAATCTGCAAAGGGATGGCTACCGCGTCATCGTTGCGCTGGACGAAGAGGATGCGCTGGAAAGGATAAACGGTGGGAATCTTCCAGCCGACCTCGTGCTCATCAACCTCGTCGGCAAATCACCGGAAGAGGCTCTGCACATAGGGCGGCGTATCCGCCAACATGCCAGATATGACGGGCACACTCCGCTTGTCGTGATGGCCGAGAAGTACGGCAAAGATTTGGAAGGCACGGACGTTAACGTCAGCGGCAATGATTGGATCACCTATCCCGAAGACCACGAACAGTTGGAGAATCTGCTCGCACGCCTGCTCAACAAACTCTCCGCTTAGGGCAACACCTTCGTTCACGCTAAAAGATTGCACGCGTAATATGAGAATAATGCGCGCGTTCTCTTCACGAAGCGCCGCCGTAAACAAACCACGCTGACCCCGCCACCAACGCCGCAGCCGTAATTAACCGTCAAGAGACGAAAACAAGAGGCGGCGAGCATGAACAGTGCCCGCCGCCTCTTCTTGTCTCAGGACAACGCCTGTAGTATTGATGATTGAATATGGCGACCGTAGAATGTTAACTCAAGCATGGAAATCATCTACCCGCCATATGTTTTGACGCGTCAAAGGTGACGAAATGAAATGCCTGGTCTGCAAACATAATCGCTTTAAGAAAGGTACTACAGTGCTGCCGATTGAACGCGGCAACGCGATCCTGCTCATCACTGACATACCTGCGCGCGTGTGTGAAAATTGCGGCGAGACTTATCTTGACGAAGAGACTGCGCAAGAGGTTCAAGACCTGGCAAACGAGACTCTCAGCGGTGAAATCAGCTACGCTAAAGCGCGCGGCAAGCGAGAAGTTTTAGTCACCCCATTTCAATAAATTCTCATCCAAGCACCAGACGCCGGACGCCTCCCGCGCTGCCGTAAAGAAACCACGCCGAGAACGGTGGTCGTCTCTCATAATCTTTTTGGAGGAAGCTGTGAAACTATTAAAAAAGCAAATTAAAATCGAACGCCCGCAGAAAGAGAACGTCACGCGCGAGCAGGCGTTAAAGCGTGTCAAGACTTTCCCCAGACGTAAGGAGAAACTAATTGCCGCTATCCGAGAGGGTAAGAATCGAGATATTCGTTCCTCACCTGCCAGACCCAATCTATGACCGGATACTTGAGTTCTCTTCTCCGTCTATCCGGTTTATCACGTCAAATAGATAGGTAGCGCCCAGCGCCCGAACTAATCCACCCCGCGTGAGCAGTATCCAATTTACACGGCGAGGAGCGATGATGAAAGGTATACTATCGCGGGGTCGAATTATATGAGTTGTTAGGCTTTGACAGGTTCGCCAGACACTTCCTCCGAATCTTCTACTATTTGCCGCTGATATTTCTTTTGCAGTTCAATATAATATTCCACAACCTTCTGCGGGTCATGACTGTGCTCTTCGGAAATCTTGTGTCGTGCCTCTCTGATTCTCTCAATCGTCGGATCATCCTTCTGACTCATTACGCCCTCCTAACAATTCTAAAGGAGTCACCAGTAATGGGATATACAATCCAAGCATAGCATTAACTCGCCTGATATGACCAAATTTATTGGCATTCGCCAGATGACGGCAATTCCACGTCAGCAAGAAATCACACTTGTGAAAAGAAGCTAACGCCAGGTGCAACGCGTCTCCAACCGGGTCATCGGGCATCACCTTATGGTGAATATATGCTTTAACAATTTCAGCAATTTCAGGCTCGACGGCTACGAGCAGCAGGTCACTGACTAATTCAATACATTTATCTTTGGTCAGATAAGAGCCGCTATCCAGTTCATCTAAAACTGCTACGCTGGTAACGAGCAGGTAATCATTGCGAGACTCTTCCCACCATTGGCGTGTCCATTGCTGACGCGCCACCATCTCAGGCTCGGTACGAATCTCGTGATAGAAACTCGGAATAGAAGTCTCAATGTAAACCTTCGGCTTCATCAGACGAAAACTATACGCTGATTAGTGTGAAGTCAAAGCCTAACGCCCAAATTAAGCCGCCGTCCGAATGCCTCTACTGCCGATACTGCCCCGCCGCTGGCTCGTAGCGCAGCAGGCTTCCGGCAGTTACGTTCTGCGGTAGCTCGTCAACCGGAACAGGCACTTCGCCCTCCGCGTAAACGAGGACGGCAAATGAAGCGCCCTCTTCGCCTTCGTCCACGCGGTCAACCTCCACCTCATGCGCGCCCGCCAAGTGTTGCTTGATGAAGATGACAGACGCCAGCGGCCCGCGTATCCTGAGCCGCTCTGTGGCAGCAATCGCCGCGCGCAATTCATCCTCGCCAAAGGATTCCAACCCGCCCAGAATCTCGCGCACTTTCCTGTAAGTGAAATTCTCCGGCATCTCTTCCGGTAAAATGGAAGCTTCGGTCAATAAACTCTTTGCATTATTTGTCACTTTTTTTGCACTCCCTCCTGTACCCCGCCATCCGTCTGTTATAGAATCCAGTTTCACTCGCTTTCGCTCGTCGCGGGCGGCGCAGCCGGAATGCAAATAACTTGACTATTCCGGCCCGACGACCCTTTTGCAATTAACTTTTTAACGCCGAGGAACAGCGCCCATGTCCAGCCATCTCAAAACTACAGCCATTGCCTGCCTTTTCCTTTTAGCTTTCCTCGCAATCGGCGGCACGGCCTCCGCACAGCAGGTCAGAATCGTCCACATAGATGTCGGGCAGGGCGACGCAACCCTCATCGTCGGCCCATCGAAGACCTTGCTCTTCGACGCTGGCGTCACAGGCTCAGGCACGGAAATCCGCAGCGTGCTCAACTCGCTCAGCATTACCTCGCTCGACTATTTCGTCGCTGGACACTACCACGCAGACCACATCGGGGCCATAGACGAAGTTATCAACGGCGGCATCCCCATCAACATCGCCAGCTATGATCGCGGCGGCAGTTATTCATCGCAAACCTACACAGACTACGTTAACGCCGTCGGCACACGCCGCACAACCATCACGCTCAACCAGCAGATAGACCTCGGCGGCGGCTGCGTTCTGACCTGCATCGCTGTCAACGGCGCGACCAATCAAGGCAATGTCACGCCGACGGGCGAAAACGACCGCTCCATCGCCCTTGTGTTGCGCTACGGCTCGTTTGATTATCTTATCACTTCCGACCTGAGCGGAGGCGGCAGCGGCACGGCTGACGTGGAGACGAAGATAGCGCAGGACGCTGGCGACGTGGACGTGTTGCACGCCGGGCATCATGGCAGCCTAACTTCGACCAACCAGACGCTTGTTAACACCGTCAAGCCCGAACAGGCCGTCATCAGTTGCGGCGACGGTAACTCTTACGGGCATCCGACGCAAAGCATCTTAGACCGCCTCGCCGCTTCGCCCGGCCTGGACACCATCTGGCAGACCGAAGCGGGCGCGGGCGCAACCCACTCGAAAGTCAAAGTCGGCGGCAACATTACTTTCCTGACCAACGGCAGCACCTACTCCGTGACAATCAGTTCGACGGGCCAGACCTTCAACTATTCAACCGACGGCAACTACGGCGTCGCGCCGCCCGTCGTCATCAACGAAGTAGCCTGGGTAGGCTCAAGCGCCAGCGCCTACGACGAATGGATAGAGCTTTACAACACGACCGCGAGCGCGATTAACCTGACGGGCTGGAAGATTGTCGATGACAGCGGCGCGCAGACCTATAACCTCTCAGGCACGATTGCCGCTGGCGGCTATTACCTGATTGAGCGTTCTGCAAACGTCACGAGCGTCACGGGCGACGTTACAATCGCGGGCATCAGCCTCGCCAATACAGGCGACACGCTGGAATTACAGAACGCCAGCGGTACACGTGTGGATATAGTCAACTCAAGCGGCGTGGCATGGGTGGCAGGCACGACTACGGGCTATTACACGATGGAGAGAATCAGCGCCGGAGGCAGCGGTGATTCAGTTGCTAATTGGGCCAACAACAACGGCGTGACGCGCAACGGCACTAACTCCGGCGGCGGCCAGATAAACGGCACGCCGCGCGCCAAGAACTCCGTCACGCCCTGACATTTCTTTTGAGAGACACGGGCCGCAACAGCCCGCGTCTCTCACCATTCAACAAATCCGCGCCCGCTTTGGCGATTTGTCCGTCCTGCGGTCACTGAGACATCGACCGCCGCTCTGGCTAAGCACCGCGCTGGTAGTGAAGACAACGCTCACAGCGACGGCAACCAGCAGCAAAGATTTTAATGTTATTCGCTTCACCTTCATTTTCGTTTCGCTCTGCTCAATCCGTTTTTGCCGACATAGTAGAGTGTGGCCGCAAGGAGTGTGAACATCACGAGCGCCGTCAGTCGATTCTCTTCAAACCAGGCGGGCAGGAAGTGTACGACGCTGAACATATCGCCGCGACCAACGCTCTGCGGGATGGTCAGTAGTAGCCCCGTGATCGTGCCGCCAGCGATGAGGCCGGAGCTATAGAGAACGCCGGGGCCGCTCTCTTCTTCGGCGAGAGTCTGCCGCTCGCGCGTCATGCGTTTGACCAGCGCACGCACCAGCCCGCCGACGAAGATGGCTGCCGAAGTGGCGATTGGCAGATACATCCCGACGGCGAAAGGCAGCGCGTGAATCCCTACGACTTCGAGCAGGATAGCGATAAACGCGCCAATCAGAATCAAAGACCAGGGCAGCTTTTGCGTCAGCACGCCGTCCACCAGAATAGCCATCAACTGGCCTTTCGGCGCGTCAAACTTGGAGGCTGCGCCCGTCGTCACCTCTTCATACTTAGCTTGCCCCTTATCATCAACATAGAACGTGCGCGTCGCATCAGCGCCTTTGACAATCGCGATTCTATAGATTTGGTCGTCAAGCCCGCGTGCACTTCCCTTTATCTCTACACCAGCGTTCATGTCTAACGGCGCGAGCGGCACATTCTCGGTCGTGACGGCGGTGCGCGTGCCGCCGACGCCCGGATTGATGCGATAGTGAATCTCGCCCAGCGCGTCCGTTAGGTATTGCCCCGAAGGAATCACAGTGCCGTCGCTGCCCTTTTCTTCAACCGAGAGGCGATGCACGTAAAATGGCCCGCCCGCAAGTTGCCCGCCGCGCAAATCGCCCTTGGCCCATTGCCTGTCATCCTGCTTCACCTGCGCGCGGTACGATGGGTAATAACTCGGCAACAGGTTCGTGTAGGCGTTGTTCAAATAAGAGAGCGTCCATGCGATGACGAGCGCAGAGGTCGTCACCCCCACCATCAAGCCCCACTGCATACGCGACGGTGTGCCGCCGACCAGGTAGCCCGTCTTCAAATCCTGCGAGGTCGTGCCAGCATTCGAGAGCGCTATGCAGACCACAGCGCCGACCGACAGCGCCAGCACGCGCGAGTCTGCGCCGCCCATGCCGAGCAGCAGAAAAATCAAGGAGGTCATCAGAATGGCGGCTATCGTCATTCCCGAAATCGGGTTCGACGAAGAGCCAAGCTCGCCCGTGATGCGCGACGAGACGGTGGCGAAGAAAAAGCCGAAGACGAGCACGAGCACGACCGACAGAATGTTCATCAGCACGCCGCTCTTCGGCGTATCAGCCGCGCTTCCGGCCACCGTCAGCCAGATAAAGATGGCGACGCTCAACACCAGTATGCCGCCGAGCACAAACGTCATCGGCATATCGCGTTCCGTGCGCGGGATTGCGTCCTGCCCCTTCTTCTTTCCGCTCGCGCCGAAGCCGCCGATTGACGAAGCGAAAGCGCCCACTATCATCGGGAGGCTGCGGACGAGGCTGATGATGCCGCCGGTCGCGACAGCGCCCGCCGCGATATAGCGTATGTATAAATCCTGCACCTGCCCTGCGTTCATAGAGGAGATGAGCGGCCCGCCCGCCCCGACCGGAAAGAGCGGCTCTGTATAGCCCGCGCCGAAAAACTTGACCATCGGAATCAAGACCAGCGCCGTCAGGATACCGCCCCCGACCATCATCGCCGCCACACGCGCGCCGATGATATAGCCGACGCCCAGCAAGTCCGGCGTGATGTTGATTGATGCGGTCGCGCCCTGATACCAACGCATGACGTAAGCTGGCGTCTCGTTCCAGAGACGCGCGCCGCTCATCAAAAGACGATAAACGGCGGCGACGCCGAAGCCCGCGAAGACGAGCTTCGCATCCGTCCCGCCCTTTTCGCCGACCACCAGCACCTCTGCGCACGCAGTCCCCTCCGGATAGAGCAGTTTCCCGTGCTCCTTCACAATCAATGCGCGCCGGAGCGGAATCATCAACAGCACTCCGAGCCAGCCGCCCAAAAGCGCCACCATCGTCGTCCGAGAAATCTCAAGGTCGTAGCCGAGCACGAGTAGCGCGGGAATAGTAAAGGCGATTCCGGCGGCCACCGATTCGCCAGCCGAGCCGGTCGTTTGCGCGATGTTGTTTTCCAGGATGGAAGCGCGGCCCAGAGCGCGGAAGATGGAGATGGACATGACCGCAATCGGAATCGAAGCCGAGACCGTCAGCCCCACGCGCAGCGCCAGATACACGCTCGATGCCCCGAAGATGATGCCCAGAATTGAGCCTAGGATAATCGCGCGCGGCGTAAACTCCGGCAGGAATCGTGACGCGGGCACGAAAGGCTTATGGACAGCGTGGCTTTCGGCTACGGGGACGTGCGCTTCGTCTGTAATCGGCGGCTCGTCCAAAGTGATGACTTCCTGCGCCATTTTTTGTGACCTCCCTCATTGAAGCGTCTGTGAAGGAGAAATAGTTAAAAGGAGGAATGGTTGAAGAGAGAAAGGAAAGCCTCTTCGGCTTCATTCCGCTTCCCCTGCCCTCTCTCCATTCCCCCTTTTAACTATTTCTCTGGATAGCGATGGCCGCAAGCTTCCCGCTCGCCGACGCATTTTGTTACACTGCTCAACAGAACAAGCTGGCAAGCCGGACTTCCCACCGGCCCCTCTGTGAATAGAGCGGATGATGCGCCGCGCGCAGGCGCGAAGTCCTTAGACGCGCTGAAACTTTCTGAAATTTTCTGAAAAGCGTTTAAACGAGCGTTGATGAGCAGCCAGACCGAGCAACATTTTTATGAGTTCGGCCCGTTCCGCGTTGATACGTTGAAGCGGCTGCTGCTGCGCGACGGCCAGACCGTGCCGTTGACAGCCAAAGCCTTCGATACGCTCTTGACCTTCGTCCAGCACAGCGGGCAAGACCTGGACAAAGACGAATTGATGCGGACGGTCTGGCCCGACACCATCGTCGAAGAAAACAACCTGACGCAAAACGTCTCCGTGCTCCGCAAAGCGCTCGGCGAAAGCAAGAGCGAGCACCGCTACATCGTTACTATTCCAGGCCGTGGCTATCGCTTCGTCGCCAGCGTCAGGGAAGTCTGCGACGCGGAAGGGCAGAGACGCGTTGACGCGGAGTCGCCAGTACGCGTTGACGCGTTGACGCAAAGACGTGGCGAAAGCATCAAGACGAACGGCAACGGGGCTACTGCCAGCAACGCTGAAGCGGAATATCTCAATCAGCCGTTGACTTCAGAGCCAGGCAGCGCGACGCTTCCCGATTTTTCTCCGCGTCAACGCGTCAACGCGTCGTCGCGTTATAGTTCCGCCTCTCTTCTCAAAAGCGCGGCTTTCGTCATCGCGCTTGTCGGCATCCTGGGCCTAGTCGCTTACTGGTGGATTGCAAACCGCGCGCGGCCCGCTCCACATCCGCCCGTGCCGCCGGGGTCAATCGCCATCCTGCCCTTCAAAGCGCTCGGCATGAACGCGGGCGAGGATTATCTCGGCCTCGGCATGGCCGACGCTTTGATTACCAAGCTCAGCAATCTGCAACAGATCAGCGTGCGTCCGACCAGCGCCGTCACCAAATTTTCGGGCGAGAGCCAGACAGACCCCGTTGCCGCCGGGCGCGAATTGAATGTGGACTTAGTGTTGGAGGGAAGCATTCAACGCGCGGGTGATAGGGTGCGCGTGACCGTGCAACTCGTCAACGTACGCGAAAGCCGACCGCTCTGGGCGCACACTTTCGACGAACGCCTGACAGACATTTTTACCTTGCAGGATTCCATCTCCGCACAGGTCGCACAGGCGCTCACATTGAGATTGACGGGCGAGGAACAACGGCTGCTGGCAAAGCGCTACACGGAAAACGTGGAGGCTTACAAATCCTATTTGCGCGGGCGCTACTTCTGGAACAAGCGCAACGAAGAGAGCCTCAACAAGAGCATCACCTACTTCGACGAGGCGATTGCGAGAGACCCACGCTATGCGCTGGCCTACGCGG
The DNA here is from genome assembly GCA_036387475.1 of Pyrinomonadaceae bacterium. GTDB lineage: Bacteria > Acidobacteriota > Blastocatellia > Pyrinomonadales > Pyrinomonadaceae > DASVTR01. The sequence goes on from DASVTR010000018.1 coordinate 260,846, forward strand.
GCCTCGCCGACGCGCACAGCGTCATCGGCTTTTACCAGTTTGGCAAGCTCCCGCCAGCGGAAAGTTTCCAAAAAGCCAAACGAGCGGCGCTCAAGGCTTTAGAACTGGACGAATCCCTCGCCGAAGCTCATGCTTCGCTGGCGCTCTCCATCAACGATGTAGACCAGGACGAGGCGGCTGCCGAGCGCGAGTTCAAACGTGCCATCGAGTTGAACCCGAACTACGCCACCGCTCATCACTGGTACTCCGATTTTCTGGCGGCAACCGGTCGTCCCGCCGAAGCGATGGCCGAAATCAACCGCGCGCTACGGCTTGACCCGCTCTCTCTTGTCATCAACGCCACGCTCGGCGAGCGTTTCTATCAGGCACGCCAGTATGACGAAGCCATCGCTCACTTGCGTAAGACGCTCGAAATGGATACCAACTTTGGCCCGGCCCATTACCTGCTCGGTCTCGCCCTTGAACAAAAGGGGTTCTACGAAGAGGCCATCGCGGAATTGAGTAAGGCCAGAACGCTCTCCGGCAGCAATCCCTGGATGGTCTCCGCGCTCGGACACACGCTGGCGCTCGCTGGCAAAAGAAACGAAGCGCGACGCGTGCTCGAAGAACTGAGAGAATTGTCGAAGGCGCGGCACGTCACGCCCTACGATTTCGCCGTCGTCTATCAAGGCTTGGGCCAACACGAGCAGGTCATGGAGTGGCTGCAAAAGCTGCACAAAGACAAAATTGGCCGCACCCTCAAAGACGACCCACGAATGGACGCCTTGCAGCAAGACCCACGCTTCCAAAAACTCTACGACTCATAGCTTGCTCTTCATCTTAAATCGAAGCAGAAAAGCAATCTCACGCAAAGACGCACAGACGCACAAGAAGAAACCTAAACAATAAGGCAATCGCCTCTCTGTTTTGCGCTCCGCGTTTTTCTTAGCGCCTCTGCGTCTTTGCGTGAAACTGCTCCTCACTTCATCACGCAGCTTGATTTCAACACTCACTGCCGTGATAAAGTCGCATGCGCTTTGGTCAATCCATTTATCTTTCAGAGGATTCAATAGATGAAGACATCACTGTCTCAAGCATCAACCGCAAGTATCGCCGAACGCCTCCAACAGGCCAACACGGCTTTTACCCAGAAATATCCCGGCGAGACCGGACGCCGACAGCCCGTGCATACCGTCTACGGCGGCGCGCATCTCTTCAAGGCCGATTCGGCGCGCAGGCTCGGCTCGTTGGCCCTCCGCTCGCTCGAACAATTTGCGCCCGACGCCTTCATCTTCGCCCGCGCCATCAATCTTCCCGGCGCAGAACAATTGCCGCTCTCTCTGGCTGGCGATTCGGCCTTGCAAACGCAACTCAAAGAGCGCCCTGAAGAAGCACGCGCAGAGAACCGTCCGGCGTGGATGGCCCACGCCATCTACTCGCGCGTTCTGGAAAAACTGCGCCGCGAGGCGGTCGAAGATTTTCGGATTGACTTCGAAGACGGCTACGGCAATCGCCCCGATGCGGAAGAGGACGGGCACGCGGCGGCGGCTGCAACTGAGGTGGCGAATGGCATCGCTTCCGGCACGCTCTCGCCCTTCATCGGCATTCGCATCAAGCCACTGACGGAAGAACTACGCGAACGCAGCTTTCGCACCCTTGACGTTTTTCTCTCCACCCTTTCCGAACAGTCAGGCGGCAAGCTACCCGATAATTTCGTCGTCACGCTTCCCAAAGTCACCATCCCTGAACAGGTCACTGCGCTAGTTGACATCTTCGAGTTACTGGAAAAGGCGCTTGGTCTATCCGCAGGCTCGCTCAAGATGGAATTGATGATTGAGACGACGCAATCAATTCTCAACGACCGTGGCGAATCGAATCTGCCGCTCCTGCTCGCGGCGGCGCGCGGGCGCTGCATCGCCGCGCACTTCGGCACTTACGATTACACGGCCAGTTGCCAGATAACAGCCGCGCACCAGCACATGACGCATCCGGCCTGCGATTTCGCTCGACACATGATGCAGGTCGCCTTCGGCGGCACGGGCGTCTGGCTCTCCGACGGCGCGACGAACATTATGCCGGTCGCGCCGCACCGCGCCGTAGAGGGCGGCCCTGCGCTCACCGGGCAACAAACGGAAGAGAACACGACGACCGTGCATCGCGCATGGAAGCTTCACTACGACCACATACAGCATTCTTTGACCAACGCTTACTATCAGGGCTGGGACTTGCACCCGGCGCAACTGCCGACCCGCTATGCAGCCGTCTACAGCTTCTTCCTCGAAAGCCTCGAAGCGGCCTCCGAACGTCTCAGCAACTTTGTCGAAAAGGCCGCTAAAGCAACGCTCGTCGGCGATGTCTTTGACGATGCCGCGACCGGACAGGGCTTGCTCAACTATTTCCTGCGCGCTATCAACTGCGGCGCAATCACGGAAGAGGAGGCGTTGCGCTTGTCGAGCCTGACCGTTGAAGAACTACGCTCCGGCTCGTTCGTCAAGATTCTGAAGAATCGCCAAAATCTATAACGCCACTAAGCAACATCGCACATGATTGAAACCTTAAACCTGACGCTTATCCCCTTCGAGTTGGCCCACTTTGAAGCAGTCTTGAACGACCCGCAGCGGTTAGCGTTGATGCTCGGCATCTCTATCGCGGAGGGCTGGGCTGCGTTTCCCGAATCGCTGCCCTACAGCTATAAATATCTCAAAGCCCACCCGGAAGCGCTCGGCTGGTGGACGTACCTGTTCATACACACGAAGGAAAAGGTGCTCGTCGGCTACGGTGGATTCAAAGGCGTGGCGGACGAATCCGGCATGGTCGAAATCGGCTACAGCATCGCACCCGCGTGGAGGACACGCGGGCTGGCAACCGAAGCCGCACAGGGGCTAATTGATTACGCTTTCTCGCATCCGCACATCAAAATGATAGACGCTCATACGCTGGCCGAAACCAACCCTTCGACGAAGGTGCTAAAGAAAGTCGGCATGAAGTTTATGGCAGCGTTGCCTGACCCAGAACAAGGGCAAGTATGGCATTGGAGATTGCGCCGGGAAGAATATCAAAAGGCTTAATCACAAAAAGGCTTAATCAAAAAGTTGTCCGGTAAATCGTCGCGGCGCACACGGTTGATAGCCGCTCTACATTTCAAGCCCTCCTGATAATCTTCGCCGCGCCCCAGCCTAAGAGTATGACCACTGACATGATGACCCAGTTGTAGTCGTGCCCGTAAGTTATCACTGCGTAATGATTGCTAATCATCAGAAAGACTACGGGCACGACGATGAAGGTATTGTGTTTGGAACGAAGCTTGGCGCGTGCGGCTAAAGAAGGGTCAGGCTCGCGCCCTTCTTTCGTGGCGGCGATCATCCGGCGCTGCGCGGGCAGAATTCTCATCCAGACGTTTGCGGCCATAATCGTGCCGAACATCGCGCCCATGTGTAGATAGGCCCAGCGCCCGCTCAGCGTGTGTGTCAGACCATAAGCCGCCCCGACGACGAGGACGTATGAGATAACTGCGAACAGCATCTCACTTCGACCAAGCGGCGAGAGCATCATGAGGTCGTAAACTAACCAGCCGACGATGAGCGTACCGATTCCGATGGCAATGGCCGTCGGGCCGGAGATGTCCAGCACGTCACGGTCTATGATGCCCGTGCCGCCGCCCAGATAGGCCATCAGCGTGAGCAGCAGAAAACCGCTGAGCCACGTCACTGCCGCCTCCCAGCGAAACCAGTGCAACTCTCGCGGCCCCGGCTTCTTCTGCTTTTCGACGACGTAAAAGCCGCCGCTGTGCACCATCCAGACCTGCGCCGTTTCATCTCCGGCGGCGCTTCGTTTTTCCTCTTCCGTCAAGCGCCCGTCGAGCCAGGTGAAATAGTAGGTCGAGCCGACCCACATAATCGCGGCGAAGACGTGCATCCAACGCGCCAGTAAATTGAGCCATTCGGTTACGTTCTGGTCAATTATCATTGACTAGCTCCCGCGATAGGTTGAATAGCCGTAGGGGCTGAGCAAGAGCGGAACATGATAATGCTGCGCCGCTTCACGGACGACGAAAGTCACCGTCACTTTTGGATAAAAGCTTTCCGTATTATGCGCGGAGAAGTAAGAAGACGTATCAAAGATGAGCCGGTAAGTTCCCGCCGCTAAATTGAAATCAGCCGCGAGCAAATCTTTCAAACGACCATCTTCATCCGTCTGCCCTCTGCCAATTTCTATCCACTCTCCCCCCTGTTCATATTCAAGCACGACGGGCACACCGCTCGCCGGTTTGCCGCGTGCTGTATCAAGTATGTGTGTGGTAATCGCGCTCATGATTCTAAAAGTTTCCGCAACCGTAGATGAGTGATGCGGCGTTGTTCTTCGGCGGCGATGCGCAATTCCGTGTCGGGTTCGTTCTGCAATCGCTGCTCGCAGAGCGCGAGCATTTCACTTGTACTCTTGCCGGTCGCGCAGACGATAAAGATATAACCGAACTTCTCGAAGTAGGCGCGATTGATTGAAGCGAGAGCGGCACGCGTCTCAGCATCCGCGCCGCGCGTGCTCGATTGTTCTTCCTCCGACCAACGGCTCGCCTCTGCTGCCTGCGGGCGCTCCGCTTTTTTCTCACCAATTTGCGGGTGATGGCTGAAGGCTTCCAGCCAATCGGCAGCATCAAGCGACCACCAGATACGATCAGCCGCAGTCAGCAATTCGTCCATCTCAATGAACGGGCGCGCGGCGGCCACCTTTCGCGCCCACGCACTTGAGCCGCAACACTTCATCAACTCTCTTTCTGCCTCTTCGTGCGGAAGGGCATTGAATTCATCAAGCCGCTTCGTCAAGCCTCCCTCCCGCCGATTGTGCCCATCAACCGCAGGCGACTGACGCCGCCGTCAGGGAAGATGTTGAAGCGAACGTGCGTTACTCTCCCAACGTCCTTAATCTCTTCGTCGAAGAAGTGGCGCGTGTGTGCTTGAAGCCGCGTGCGCGGCAGAATTTCTTTCCACGCCCACGCATCAAAGCCAGACGACGCGCCAGCTTGTCCTCCAACATCGCACGCCTCAATCGAGCAGCTTTCAGGAAAGTTACCTTTGAAGTGAGCGGTATCGACTTCGGCCCGTCGAATTGTTCCGGCAATTCCCAGTTGAATCACAGTCCAATCATGACCGGGGCCGCGCCGTCGTTTAGTCTCCCAGCCGTCGCTCATGTTTTGCGCGCGTCCGGGCATAATCAGATTGTGCCGATGCCCGAAGAACATATCGCTGCATGCCAAGACGAGCGCGCCATGCTCGACCGCCGCCAGATCAATCTCGCCGCCGCGACTGCTAATCCGCCGCCAGTCGGGCACGACCTCGCCATAGACACGCAAGCGTGCGACGCCGCCGTCCGGGTAGATTTTCAAGCGCAGGTGCGTGAAGCGCTGCTCGTTTTCGATGGCAAACGGATTCTGCGAATCGCCCTTCAATTGAGACTGCGGCAAAACTTCCATCCAACGTGTTCCTTCGTCCAATAGTTGCTCGACCGTTGGATGACCGTCCATTGTGCAGGCTTCAATCGAACACTGCTCAGGATAGTTGCCCTTGAAATGGCTGGTATCAACGACCACGCCGCGCAAACGCCCCGGCAAACCCAGACGAATAACGCACCAATCAAAACCCGGCGTCCGCCGCCTGCGCGATTCCCACCCGTCCATCCACTTTCCCAAATCCGTATACTTGCCTTCGATAAAGATGGGCGCGCTCGGCTTCAACAAATTCTCTTTGGGCGCGAAGAATTCGTCGTTAGCGTAGAGGACTGCGCCGCCCAATCGTTCCGAGGCCAGATCAACCAGCTCTGTAAAATCCATCAACAAAAATCTCCTCTGAGCAGTAGCGCGCCCGTCGGCTTTTCAGCGGGAAAGCGCCCGCGCTCATAAATCAACTCACCCCGCAAGAATGTTTTCTCCACCACCCCGCTTAACTTCAGGCCAGCATATGGCGTCAATTTATGCCTGTGATGAAGACTCTCAGGCCGAACGTCAAACGTCTCGTTTGGTTTCCAGATTACAAGGTCTGCATCATAGCCTGCGGCAATCTTTCCCTTACTCTTATCCAGCCCGACGAGTCGAGCCGGAGCGCCGCACAGCCATTCGATGATGCGACCCGGTTCAAACCCGCGCGCACGCGCCGCAGTCCAGACGACGGGCAGCCGCAGTTGCAGCGAAGAGATGCCGCCCCACGCCTGTAGAAAATCTCCGGTCTCGCGCCGCTTCATCTCTGGCGGGCATGGGCTATGATCCGAGACAATCATCTCGATTAAATTCTCGCCCAGCGCTTCCCACAAACGCTCCTGATTCTCGCGCTCACGAATCGGCGGGCAACACTTAAACTCCGTCGCTCCGTCCGGTATCTCTTCCGCCGTGAACGTCAAATAATGTGGGCAAGTCTCGGCAGTTATCGCCACGCCTTCAGCGCGCGCCTGACGCAGCAACGGCAACGCATCCGACGACGAATGATGAACAATGTGAACACGCGCGCCCGTCTCGCGCCCCAAGCGTATCATCAAAGCGACGGCTTCATCCTCGGCCACGCGCGGGCGCGATCTCAGGAACGTCTCATACCGGCGCGGGTCTGCTGCAACGCTTTCGGTTAGCGCCTCGGCTGCCCGCTCAATCGGCGCGGGCACTTCGGCGTGTACGATCAGCACCGCTCCCAACTTTTTCAGTTCCGGCATCGCCGCGCGCAAGTCGCTTTCGGTCACGTTCGGAAATTCGTCAACGCCCGAATGGACTAGAAAGCATTTGAACCCGACGACGCCAGCCTCGAACATTAATCGGAGTTCACCTGAATTTCCCGGCACGACGCCGCCCCAGAATCCGACATCCACCCAGCATTTGTCGCGCGCGGATTCGAGCTTCGCTTGAAAATTCTCCGCAGTGGTCGTCGGCGGAATGCTGTTGAGCGGCATCTCTATGAGCGTGGTCACGCCGCCCGCGGCGGCCGCCCGCGTCGCCGTCCAGAATCCCTCCCATTCAGTCCGCCCAGGCTCGTTGACGTGCACATGCGTGTCCACCAATCCGGGCATGATGATTGAATCCGCGTCAGCTTCAACAAGAGCACAGCCCTCCGGCACTTCTTCAAAGTGCGCGACCGCCGCGATGCGCCCCTGCCGAATATGAAGAGCCGCCGGGCCGAGCGCATCCGCTGTGGCGATACTGCGACCGCGTATGACGAGATCGGGAATACTCATTCCTTTATTGAATCGGAAAGCCAGGTGATGCGAGCGCGAGCTTCTCTCAAAGCGCTTTCGGAGCTTTCAACAAACGCTTCGGAATATCGCCCGACAGGAAACCAAGCCTGCTCTTTGACGCCAAACCTGAACTCCTCAAAGCCATAATTGCCGTCTTCGCGTTGAAAGATAACTACCTTGCGAGTCTGTTCGTCATGATAGAGAACATTTATCTGTTTCCTTGAACTGGTCATACTTGAATGAGACCCAGCGCGTCTCAGGCCGGACTATCTTTGAGCTTCAACAGAAAGTCTTCCAGCACGTTAGCCGCGACACGCAGGCGGTAATTTGCAGTCGAGCGAACGTCGTCAATTGGAACAATCTCTTCGGACAGCTCAGCCTTGGCCGCGTTGATAGCATCTGCGTCAAGCTTCCGTCCTCTCAAAGCACTTTCGGTCTTCAGACAGCGCAGAGGTACGGGCGCGACGCTGCCGAGCGCCAGGCGTATGTCTGCGACGTGTTCCTTATCAACCTTCACGGCGGCGGCGAAGCAGACTTTGGAGATGGCCTGCGCCTTGCGCGTGCCGATTTTGCGATAGTATTGCTGCCAGCCATTTGTCTTGCGCTCCAAGCGAATACGGCTGAGCAGTTCATCTGCGCGAATCTTCATCTGTTTATAGCCGGTGTGAAAATCGCTGTAAGGAATCCAGCGCGCTCCGCTCGAAGAGATGAGTTCCAGTTCGGCGTCGTAGACGAGCAGGGCCGGGGGCGAATCCGCCGCCGGAGAAGCGTTGATGATGTTGCCGCCGAGCGTGCCCCGATTCTGAATGGCTAGGCCGCCCGTTTCAGATGCCGCATGGCAGAGCAAAGGGAATTCGCTTTGCAAGACTTCGTGCGCCTGCACATCCGTGTAGGTCACAAGCGCTCCCAGCGTCACATGCGAGGGCGTCACCTCAATGCCGCGTAGCTCCGACAGATTCCAGATGTTGATAAACTTGCCGTGGGCCAACCGCCCCGCCTCAAACAGCACCATCAAATCCGTTCCGCCCGCAAACGGCTTCCAGACGCCCGGCTCACGCGCCAGATAATCGAGCGCATCGTTTAAGTCTTTCGGTGTCCTTAAATCGTAGGCTGGAAGATAAGCTCTCAAGCTTTCGGCTCCAATCTTCGAGAGAACGTTAATGGCAGGTCTAGAAGTCTTCCGACGCCTCCGCCAGGCAGTCATCAAAGCGTACTGTGGCGGCGCTCACAAGCTGGCTCGATTCCGAAAACTGCCAACGTTCCTCTGTTTTATTCCAGATAATAATTGACAGGTCATTTAAGCGAAAGTAGTATGCCACGGCGAACGCGCAAGCTCTTTCAAATAATCCCAGCCAAGGAGAAAATTCAAGATGAGTTCTCAACCCCCATACGGCACGCCGCCCGGTGGTTATCCACCCGGAGGAAGTTATCCGCCCGGAGGCGGCTTTCAGGGTGGAGGCTATCCGCCGCCGCCGCCATCGGGGCCGCCCGTGGGCAGCTATGCACAGACCAGCAATATGAACGACTTTCTGACTTTTCGCCGGATGATTACACCGGCGATTATTCAGATAATATTCTGGATCGGAGTTGCTCTCAGTGTTCTGGCCGGACTGTTCTTAATAATCACCGCCCTGTCTAACGGCGTTCCGCTCGGCGCTCTGCTCGGGCTGGTTTACATGGTCGTCGGCCCGTTGATTATCAGAATCTACTGCGAGCTACTGATTCTGTTTTTCCGCATGAACGAAACGCTGACCCAGATCAAGAATGAACTGGCGCGCAGGCCCTGAGCGCGCAAACGAAGCCATAGACTGATTGTCATACCCGATAGACCTGGCGGGAGATGCTTTGCTGCACTCCCGCCTTGTACTCCTCAACAGGTCTACCTAAATCTCAAGCGCCTTCTTTCGCCCGTATGCTTTTGCTATGCGCTGCGTTTGCTCCGGCAAGCCTCAACGACGGCTTCAAAGATTTTCATGTAGCCTGTACAGCGGCAAAGATTCCCTGCGAGGCCGTTGCGAATCTGAGCTTCGTCCGGCTCAGGCACGCGCTCTAAAAGATTGACGGCGGCAATCACCATGCCCGGCGTGCAGATGCCGCACTGCGCTCCGCCGCAAGCGATGAAGGCTTCCTGTACGGCGTGCAGTTGCTCGCCCGAAGCTATGCCTTCGATGGTTTTGATTTCCGCGTCTTCAATTTGCAAGACAGGCACGAGACAACTGTTGACCAAAATATCATCCACAAGAACAGAGCACGCGCCGCACTCGCCTTCGCCACAGCCCTCCTTCGTACCCGTGAGATGCAACTCTTCGCGCAGCACATCAAGCAGGCGCGCCATCGGATAGGCATGCAAGGTTTGCTCCTCGCCGTTCACAGTGCAGCGCACTTCAACTTTTCCAGAAGCTTCAGACACGCTCAGTCTCCATCTCCTGCATCAGCGATTCGGGCAGCAACGGAATATGGTTGATGCCGAGGCCAATCGCGTTTTCGATGGCATTGAGGATGGCCGGGGCGGGGCCGTCCATCGGCAATTCCCCGATGCCTTTCGCGCCATTTGGCCCGTAAGGGTAAGGCTGCTCTTCAAAGAAGACGCGAATCGGCGGGATGTCGGCGGCGGTCGGCATGATGTAGTTTGTCATCTGGTTATTTATCATTCGTCCATCCTGCCAGACTACCTTTTCGTAGAGCGCGTAGCCGATGGCCTGCGCCACACCGCCTTCTATCTGCCCGGCGGCGAGAATCGGGTGAATAACGCGGCCCACTTCCTGCACGGCGACGAAATCATCAACGCGCGTCTCATACGTCAACGGGTCAACGGTCACTTCGGCAACATAGACGGCCCATGCGAAAGCGCCGTAAGCGTCGCCCCTGTACTTCTCGTCATCCCACTCTATACCGGGCGGCGCTTTATACTGGCTGAAGGTTTTCAAAGGCCCATACTCTTCGATATAGCTCGCGCAGGCTTTTTGAAAATCATCCTGAGTATACGTTTCGGCGAGCAACCCGCGCCCAACCAAAGTCTGCTTCAAAGCGAGCGCCGCCGATTCGACCAGCTTGCCGACGATCATAGAAGTGCGCGATGCGACCGTTGGCCCACTGTTCGGGACGTTAGCTGTGTCCGGCTGTGAGATTTCAATTAACTCGTAATCAATGCCGAGAGCGGCGGCGGCAATCTGCGAAAAGACAGTGTTAGTGCCCTGCCCTATCTCCGTGCTCGCGGCCAACACGCGCACTTTGCCCTCGACGGTTGCTTCGAGGCCGACGATTGATTCCAGATACTTTTCGCCTGAGCCTGTAAATCCTGCGCCGTGCATAAACGATGCGAAGCCGATGCCCTTCTTCTTTTGACTGACAGGATTCTCAACCGCGAATCTTTCAACCTTGGCGTGATAATCGGTCAACTCGAAGGCGCGATTGAGCAGCCCTTCCATGTCAACCTTCTCGCGTATGACCTGTCCGGTCGCCGTCTGTTCTCCCTCGCGTATAAAGTTGCGACGGCGAAACTCTTCGGGACTGAGGCCCACCGTCGCCGCGACCTTATTCAAATGTCTTTCGAGCGCAAAGATGCTCTGCGGCGCGCCGAAGCCGCGAAAAGCTCCGTGCGGCGGCACGTTGGTGGCGACGGCCTTGCTTCTGATGCGAACGTTAGGGCAGTTGTAAGGCCCTGCGGCGTGAATCGTCCCACGGGAAAGCACGACCGCCGAGAGCGTCGCGTAAGCTCCGCCGTCAACGACGAAATCTATCTCCATGCCGAGCAATTTTCCGTCGCGCGTGACGGCGGTGCGATGCTTCGTCCAGGACGGATGCCGCTTGGTCGTCGCCGCCATGTCTTCCGCGCGGTCGTAGATAATCTTAACCGGCTTGCCTGATTTCCAAGCGAGCAGCGCCGCGTGCCCCGCCACCATCGATGGATATTCTTCCTTGCCGCCGAAGCCGCCGCCCGTCTCCATCTGTATGACGCGCACTTTATCATCGGGCAAATCGAACAACTTGATGAGAGCCTTGTGCACGTAGTAAGGACATTGCATCGAACCCCAGACGGTCACGCCGTCTTCGGCGTTAGCGATGGCAACTGCGCCATTGTTCTCTATGTAAAGCTGTTCCTGCGCGCCCGTTCGATATTCGCCTTCGACAATCAAGTCTGCCTTGGCCCAGACCTCATCAATGTTGCCCTTCTCGACCGTGTAGGTCTTGAACACGTTGTCTTCGCCCCAGATAATCTCTTTTTTATTCAGGGAATCATCGAGCGAGAAGATGGCTGGCAGCGGTTCGATTTCGACGACGACGCTGCGGCGCGCTTTTTCCAGTAGATACTTGTCCGCGTGCGCGAGCAGGAGCAAGGGTTCTTCAGGGTGATTGACAAACTCGGAGGCGAGATAAGGCTGGTCATTGAGAATCAGCGCGACGTAGTTTGCGCCCGGCACATCTTTGGCCGTGACGATTGTGAACTCATCCCAGGGGATACTGTCATCCGTAAACGAAATGTTCTTAATCCGACCGCGCGCGGCGGGCGAGCGCACGGTCGCGCCGTAGAGCATTTCGGGAAAGCTCATGTCGTCGATGTAACGCGACTGGCCCGTGACTTTACGCCGCCCTTCTTTGCGCGGCACGGGCTGGCCGACGATTGTTTGCGCCATCTAATCTATTCCTCAGCCTTTGAAAGAGCGCGCGATTCTGGTGGTCACCGCATCATAGGTGGCTTTTTGCGCTTCGTCGTATTCGATAGTGAAGGTTTTCAGCACATCATTCTTCATCATCGTCTTTTGATAGAAAACTTTTCCGCCGCTGCGGCCTGAAACGACGAACCAGTTGCGCTTGATTATCTTGTAGCTGACATCCTTGCCCGCCTGCGCTTCCGTGTACGCCGCTGTTAATCCGCCGCCCATATTCTGCGAGCCGTAGACGCGCATTTCCGCCGCGCCGTCCTTTGAGCGAAACGCCTGGCCGTCGCCGTTGTCCGCCTCGCCCTGCGGAATGAGTAGGCTCGAAGGATAAGCGATGGAATAACCATAGCGCGCGTTTGTGTAAGTCTTGTACACAACTCGCCTCGCGCTGCCCTTGGAATGAGTTAGCGGCAAAGCCTGAGCGCCAATGATTGAAAGCCAGAGAAAAATGATGAAGATGATGGAAGCCTGTTTTTTCATAATATTCGCTTTCAAGAAAATTTCGAAGTGCTTGTTCGGTGAATCCTACTTTATAACATCCCAATGCGGCTACGAAAATTTTGCGTGCTCAAGCAGCAAGAGTCCGATTGCGACGAGCGCCAGCGCGTACATCACCGGATGAATCTCGCGGCGTCGTCCGGCTAAGATGTAAAGCGCGACGTGCGAGACAAAACCCCACAGGATTCCCTGCGTGATGGAGAACGTCAGCGGAATCAGTATAATCGTCAGAAACGCGGGCAGCGCGTCTTCCATCTTCCTGAGTGAAAGCTCCGCGACGCTGCGAAACATCGCCGCGCCAACGAGAATCAGCACGGGCGCGGTCGCATAGGGCGGAACCATCCCCGCCAGCGGCCCGACGAAGAAGCAGGGAAGAAAACAGAGCGCTGTGAAAATTGATGTCAGCCCTGTCCGCCCGCCCATCTCTATGCCTGCGACCGATTCGATGTAGGCCGTTCCCGAAGAAGTGCCTGCCAGTCCAGCGCCGAGCGTGGCCCAGGCGTCTACAATCAATCCTTCCCTGAGATTGACTGGATGACCCTCGGCGTCAAGCATCCCCGCCGCCTGCGAGACGCCGATGAAGGTCGAGATGGAATCAAAGAGGTCTGTAAACAGGATAGAGATAATCGCGGGCAGCAGCGCAAGCTGCAACGCGCCGCGTATGTCCAGCTTGAGAAAGACGCTTCTAAAATCGGGCCAACTGAAAAACTGCGCGGGCGCTTTCACGAGTCCAAACGCCCACGCGACAATCGTCACCAGAAAGATGCCCGCCAGAAAAGCAAACGGGCTTTTACGGCTTAAGAGCCAGACTGTCAAAAGCGCGCTCAGGATGGTCAGCAACGCTTTTAAGTCGAGCGTGCCGAGTTTGACGAACGTTACGGGGTCGGCGACGATAAACCCGACGTTCTTCAAGCCAATGAAGGTCAGGAAAATTCCAATCCCTGCGGCGGTTGCGATGCGTAGTCCCGGCGGAATCGCACGCGCAATCGTCGCCCTGATCGGCGTCACGGAGATGAGCAGAAAGAGCACGCCCGCCCAGAAGATAATGCCGAGCGCTGTCGGCCAGGGCACTCGTTGGCCCAGGATAATCGTGAAGGCGAAGAAAGCGTTGATGCCCATGCCGGGCGCAACGGCAAACGGCAGCCGCGCATAGAGGCCCATCAAGAGCGTCATCGTGAAACAGACGAGAACGGTCGCCGTCAGCACGCCGCTGAACGCCATGCCCGTTCCTTCTGTAGACAAAATGGCTGGATTGACGATGACTATGTAAGCCATCGTGAAAAAGGTCGTGACGCCCGCAATCGCTTCCGTGTAAATGCTCTTTGGCTGGCGGGCGGGCTTCTCCATGCAGTTGTTGTCTGTAAGAAGTTAATCGAAGAGCGTGACCTGAAATGGCAACAATTAAAGCATATCGCAGATAGGCGCGCCGAATTATTTCAGGCGTCCGGCGAGCGGTTCAGGCGCATCTGCCTGCGCTGGGCCAACCATTTTTCAATAAACTTTAGCCCGCGTAGTGTGAGTAGTGCCAACACGGTCGTGCCCGCCGCCAGCACAAACTGGCGCAGTGCGACGGCGATGCCGATGGCGCTGCACAGGAGAATGGAAGCGGCTGTCGTCAAGCCTTCAACCTGCTCCCCACGCTCGCGGCGAAAGATTGTGCCCGCGCCGAGAAAGCTAATGCCGGTGACGATGGCTTCGACGATGCGGATTGGGTCTGATCGCAGATATTCATTAGCGCCGATGTTGAAGCGATGAAGAAGCGCATCGCCCAGGCCCACCAACAGCGCCGCCGCTCCCGCCACCAACATGTGCGTGCGAAAGCCTGCGGGCTTATCCGCCATCTCACGCTCAATGCCGATCATCCCGCCGAGCAGCATCGCCAGCGCGACCTCTCCGATAATCTCTAACTGTGAAATCCAGTCCATTTTGAATTCAATCTGCGTTCAGGCAATTGTCGAAGGACAACTGACAAGCAGCTACTCACAGAGCGTTAGCTGTCATTGGCTTTCCAGATCGATGCTCACCATTGGTTTTGTCGGAATGACATTTACCAGCTAAAAGCCCGCCGCGTCAAAGAGCGCGCGGGTGAAAGCGCCTGATGTATTCACGGTAAGCAGCGACTTCGCGCGCTGCTCTCTCTTCAGTCCAGTGCAGGTGCTTGCGCGCTACCGAAGCGGCGGCCTCATCAGCGCCCAGCCCGGCGGTAGCATTCATGCCGACCATTGTGCGACGCAGCAAACAATCCTGAAGCGTGAGCGCCATTTCGTTTTGAAACGACATCAACACCTCCGCGCCGACTGCCCCCGTCTCAGGGCAAAAGATTTCAGCAAGCGCGGGTTGCGCAGCAATCAATTCGAGGATAACGCTGGCACGCGTGCCATAAATTCGCAGCAGTCTTTCGTTGACGGCATGTGGAAGCGTGCTCTCGCTTGTGAAGCGCTCGCTGAACTTCCGAAAGTCTTCCGCCGCGTCATCGCCGACAGCGCCCGGCAGAGGCGCTCCTGTTGTCGGGCAGAGAGGCGATTTGCGATTGAGTTTTCTAAAGAGTAGATCGACGGTCTGCTCTGCCAGATGTCGATAAGTCGTCAACTTGCCGCCGACGATGGAGAGAAAGCCTTCAAGCTGCGGCGCGTGATCGTGTACGAAGTGGCGGCGGGTAATGCTCTTTTCCGCACCGCTCGCGGAGTAGGCGAGAGGGCGCACGCCGGAGTAAGTGTAAGCGATTGCTGAGCGAGTTAGCTGCGCCGACGGGATAACGCGATTCGTCTCGGAGAGCAGATAGTCAATCTCCGATTCGTCGGCTTCGACGTGATCGAGTTCGGCGTCGAAGCGCCGGTCTGTCGTGCCGACGAGATACAAATTATTCCAGGGAATGATAAAGAAGGGACGCCCGTCCGCGCTCGCTTCCACATAGAGCGCATCGGCGGGCGCACCCGCAAACGGTTCGACGACGAGGTGGCTGCCCTTCGTGCCGCCGATCAGGCGCGAAGACTCTACACCGAGTTGGCCCAGCATCAAGTCCACCCAAGGCCCTGCGACATTGACGACGATTGTACCGTGCGCCGTGTATGCGCCGCCTTCGAGCACGTCCGCGAACTCGACGCCGCGCACCGTGTTGCCCTCTTGAATGAGCCGCTCCACACGCGCATAAGTGAAGACAAGAGCGCCGTGCTCGCGGGCCGAAAGAGCGTTTTCGACGACAAGCCTTTCGGCGTATTCAACCTGCGCGTCGTAGTACAGCGCCGCGCCGCGCAAGCCCACAGGGTTAAGGCCGGGTGCGCGCCGCAGAGCTTCATCGCGCGAGAGCATCTGATGATGTTCGAGAGATTTGTCGAACGAGAGCAAATCGTAGGCGAGCATCCCGGCGCGGATGGTCAACAACCCGCGACGCGCCCGCTCGTAAATCGGAATCAGCAACGGCAGCGGCCTGACGAGGTGCGGTGCGAGTCTAAAAAGGCGCTCGCGCTCGCGGAGAGATTCGCGCACCAGCCCCAACTCCCCGTGTTCCAGATAGCGCAGTCCGCCATGAATCAAGCGCGTTGACCAACTGGTCGTGCCGCTCGCCAGATCACCCTTATCAAGCAGGAGAACTTTTAGCCCACGCATCGCCGCGTCGCGGGCAACGCTCGCACCGTTGATGCCCGCGCCGATGATGATGGCATCAAACGTCGTCTCTGCAATGTCTGCCGGGATGCGTTCGTTCATCCTGAAGCGCGTTGGTTCGATTATGCCCAGTTCTTCGCGCGCTCGACGGCTTTCGACCAGCGCTCATAAAGCCGCTCACGTTCGCTTTCGTTCATCTGCGGCTCATAGCGGCGGGCCATTTTCCATTTCGCGTCCAGTTCTTCTTTGCTCTGCCAGAAGCCGACGGCCAAACCGGCGAGGTAGGCCGCGCCAAGCGAGGTTGTCTCCGTTGTCTCCGGTACTTCGATGGGAACGCCGAGGATGTCTGACTGGAATTGCATCAGGAAGCTATTGACCACCGCGCCGCCGTCGGCCCGCAACTCCTTCAAACGGATTCCTGATTCGCGCTCCATCGTCGCCAACACATCTCTCGTCTGGTAGCAGATACTCTCAAGCGCTGCGCGAGCAAAGTGTGCCCGCGTTGTGCCGCGCGTGATGCCCGTGATTGTGCCGCGCGCGTAAGCGTCCCAGTGCGGAGCGCCGAGGCCCGCGAGCGCGGGGACGAAATAAACGCCTTCGTTTGAAGCGAGAGAGCGTGCGAGCGCTTCTGTTTCCGCCGCGTCATGGATGATGCCAAGCCCGTCGCGCAGCCATTGAATGGCCGCTCCGGTGATGAAGACTGCGCCCTCTAAAGCATACTCAATTGGCTCGTCCTTGATGGCCCAGGCGATGGTCGTCAAGAGTCCGCTCTGGCTGGGGACGGCTTCGCGCCCGGTGTTGAGCAGCAGGAAAGAGCCTGTGCCGTAGGTATTCTTCGCCAGCCCCTCGCCATAGCAGGCTTGCCCGAAGAGCGCCGCGTGCTGGTCTCCGGCGATGCCAGCGATGGGCACTCGCGCGCCGAAGAAGATTTCAGGGTCGGTGTAGCCGTAGACGTAGGCCGAAGGGCAGACCTGCGGAAGCAGGGATTCAGGCACGTTGAAGATTTCCAGCAAATCTTTATCCCACTTGAGATCGTAGATGTTGTAGAGCAACGTGCGCGAGGCGTTGGAATAATCGGTGGCGTGAACGCGCCCGCCGGTCAGTTTCCAGACGAGCCACGAATCAATAGTGCCAAACGCCAACTCCCCACGCTCGGCACGCCCGCGCAAATTTTCGTGATTGTCCAGCAGCCACTTTATTTTCGTCGCCGAAAAATATGCGTCAACGACCAATCCGGTCTTGCGCCGGATAATTTCTTCCAGCCCGCGCGTGCGTAGCTCGTCGCAATGGGCAGCGGTTCGGCGATCCTGCCAGACAATGGCACGCGCAATTGCTTCGCCGCTTGTGCGCTCCCACAAGACTGTCGTCTCGCGCTGGTTGGTGATGCCGATAGCGCGCAAATTTTTTGGGCTGATGCCAGCATTCGCCAGAGCTTCACCAACTAATCGGAGACTGATGCGCCAAATCTCTTCGGCGTCGTGCTCAACCCAGCCGGGCTGCGGATAGTGTTGCGTAAATTCGGAAAAGGCGCGCCCGCGCGTGCTGCCCTCTTGATCGAAGATGAGAACTTTCGTCCCCGTCGTTCCCTGGTCAATCGCCAGAACGTAGCCGTCATCACTCATCCTGCATCTCTCTCGCGTCGAAAGTTTTGAGAATCCCGAAACTCGTCAGAGCGATTCCTACTTGTAGCACAAAGAGGCCGGGCGTAAATAACTCGAACCAGGTTTATTTGGAGAAATCTAGAGAGAGCGCTGGCCGTTTGACTCGCTGACGGATTTGGCGTAGATACTCTTGGTCTTAGAGCGATTCTCGGAGCAAAAGATTTACATGAACAAAATCCTCGTCATGCTCGCGCTAATCTCTCTGGGATTGGCCCAGGCCGGTTGTTCGTCTAAAAAGCCAGCGCCGACGGAGAACACAGCGGTTGTAACTGTCGTCGAGTCTCCAGAAGCTGAAGCGACGCCTGAGGAAGTCTCAGACGATGAAGAGGGCGGCGAGGCGGGGACTTCTAACAGCGAGGCCCTCGCAGCCTTCGAGCGCGGCAAAGATTTGTCACTCAGAGACCAGGATCAGGAAGCCGTCGAAGCTTTCCAGCAGGCCGTCAAGGCTGACCCGGATTATGCCGAGGCGTACTTTCGCATGGCCTACTCCTACACCGCGCTGGCGAAAAAAGACGAGGCGACCGAAGCCTTTGAGAAGGCTGCCAAGGCGTATGAAAAGTACGTGCGCAAACATTCCAAGGATGCCAGAGCGCACTTCAACATGGGATTGGCTTACGGCAAGCTCCTGAAACCGGCGGAAGCCGTCAAGGCTTTCCGTCAGGCTGTTAAGCTCGAACCTGAAAACGGCGAGTTCCATTACGAGTTGGGCCTCTCGCTCAGCAAGCTGGCCGAGTACGATCAGGCGCTCATCGCTCTGCAAAAGTCTATGGACTTAGACCCGGACAATTTCCGCGCGGGCGAGGCGATAGAAAAAGCCAAGCTCGGCAAACAGCGAAAAGATGCTTTCATGAAACAGCAGGAAGCGCTCCTGAAAAAGAAGGGCGCTGGCTCACAGAAGAATTCCAGCAATTCAAATAATTCAAACAATAAGAACGCCGCGCCGGCGAGCACGCCAGCGCCGCCGCCCCCGCCTGCGCTTTGATTGATAGCTATACTGTAATTGAAAATAGAGCTTCCGCTACGTTTGTAGAGAGCGGGCGCGAATTGTAAAATCCCAAGCACTTTGAGCGACACAATCATCGAGCCGCAGACTGCCGCCGCCACCAACGCACTACAACACGAACTGACGCCTTTCTTCCCGGAACTCGCGCAGTTTCCGACGACGAAGGCCATGACGGCCTCTGCGCTCTACGCGCGGCTCAGGCCGGAGATAGAGCGAGTCTTGAATGGTATTGTGCAGGAGGAATTCGCACCGCAGCCTTCCGCCCTTTCGCCTTTGCCCTTGCGCTCGATTCGCGCGACAGCATGGAACATCGAGCGCGGGTCGCGCTTTGAACAGTTAGTCCGCGTCTTCAAAGAACACGAGCGGATACGCGAGAGCGACGTGCTGCTTTTGACCGAGCTTGATTACGGTATGGCGCGCAGCGGCAATCGCTTCGTCGCGCGCGAATTGGCCGAGCGCTTGGAGATGAACTACGCGTTTGCTCCCTGCTATCTGGCGCTCAACAAAGGCAGCGGCGTCGAGAAATTTGTCGAGGGCGAAAACACTCTGGCGCTGCACGGCAACGCAGTCTTCTCGCGCTACCCGCTTCTGCGCGCACACCAGCTTGCGCTGCCCAACGGAAAGGACTTGATGCATGGCGCGGAAAAACGTCTCGGCAGCCAGCGCACCGTCATCGCAGACATGGAGCATCCGCTCGGAACAGTAAGGCTCGTCAGTCTGCACTTGGACGCGCACTCCACCCAACGTCATCGTCATCATCAGATGAGACTGGTGCTTGACCACCTGGATAGTCTTGAGCCGCAGTTGCCCGTTTTGATCGGCGGCGACCTGAATACGCAAACCTACAATTCGAGCCGCGCCGTCTATTCCATCCTCGGCTTCTTCCGGCGCACGGCGATGGGCGTCCGCCACGTCATAGAGAATCACTATCCATATCCAGACCGCTGGTTTGAGCGACACCTCTTCCGCGAATTGGAGCGACGCGGCTACGATTATCGCAACATGAACGAGCCGGGCGCGTGTACGCTCCATTACGATGTGAAAGACTTGGCCGTCAACACGAACGTTGGCGATTGGGTTCCGCAGTGGTGCTTCTGGTTCATCAACCGCGCACTTGAGAAACACGAAGGCCGCTGCTCTTTCAAGCTCGACTGGTTTACAGGTCGTGGGCTGACAATTGATGCGTCCCACCGCCCGCAAGTCATCGCAGACTTACGCGACGAGCAGGGGCCGCTCTCCGACCACGACGCGATTGTGCTCGACTTCATTCCGTCCAATTGATGAGCTTTGTCCAGCATGAACATCAAGAAAAACACGCATCACAGCTTAGCGGCCCTGCTTTTATTAACGAGCATCAGCGCTTTTCTCTACGCGCAGGACGGCCCACCCAAAGAGACAGGGCCATTTCGCGCGCCTGAGTTAATCGAACTCATCAAACTCGAGCCGACCATCCGCCTCGACATTCGCTACGCGACGAAAAACAATTTTCTGGGCCGCGCCGTCTATAAAGAAGCGCGCGCCTTTCTACAGCGCCCGGCGGCTGAAGCTTTAGTTCGCGTAAACCGTGCGCTTCACGCAGAGGGCTACGGGCTTGCGGTCTTCGACGGCTACCGCCCGTGGCGTGTGACGAAAGTTTTCTGGGATGCGACTCCGGCGGAGAAGAAAGAGTTTGTCGCAGACCCCGCCAAGGGTTCGCGCCACAATCGCGGCTGCGCCGTTGACCTCACGCTCTACGACCTAAAGACCGGCCAGCAAGTCCGAATGCCGAGCGAGTATGACGAGATGACGGAACGCTCGCACATCAACTACAAGTGCGCTGACCCGGAAGCAGGCCGCCTGCGCGATTTGCTCCGCGCCGCGATGGAAGCAGAAGGCTTCAATGTCTACGAACCAGAATGGTGGCATTACGATTACAAGGATTGGAAAGAGTATCCCATTCTCAATATCAGCTTCGACAAGATCGGGCGCGACAGAAGCTAGTACCGGCTTGCCGAACAGAATAAAGAAGACGGGGCAAGCCCGCCTTCCTGACCTGCGAGACAGCGTTGATTGATAGCTCAACGCCAGCCGCCTCACAGGTCTGGAAGAGATGCTTGCCCTCGCTCTTCTGCGTGGTCGAGAGGAAAGTATCGCGCTCAGCTTTTCTTGCGCGCCGCCATCGCTTTCGAGATAAAAGTCTCCGCCTCGTCGCTATACGGCTTCTGGAATGTAGACGGCCAGTTGGCCTGGTCTGCGTAGAGCCGCCTGAGGTTTTCCGCGATGGCCGGGTTGCCGCCGGTGAACGCTTCGATGAGGTTGGCCCAGCGCGCGGCGAGCGCCTGCGCTTTCTCGCTCGTCGGGTCAAGGCCACTGCTGACGGCCTCTTGCACTTCCTTGATGAGCGTTGCCCACTCCTGCTGGCCGCGCTCGGCCACACCACCTGCGCCGCGCTTTTCGAGTTCTTCGAGTTGCTCCTCGGTGTAGTATTTCTTTATCCATTCCATATTGTTTTGCATGTTGATGACCTCTATGATTTTTTTGAAAGTTTCCCAGTTGTGCGCCTCGCCTGATGCCAGCACGCGCTCGGCGCGTTCGATGGCCTGAACGATTGTTTCCAGATGACGGCGCTGCTCTTCGATGGCCTTGCGTTGCAGCCGCAGCGTCGCCGTTAAATCAAACTCTCTTCCTTCGAGCAGTTCCTTTATCTGCTTGAGCGAAAAGCCTATGAATTTCAACGTCACGATCTGTTGCAGCCGCGCCAAATCTTTCTCGCCGTAGAGGCGATAGCCTGCTGCAGTGTAGCTGCTCGGCTTGAGCAGCCCCGTTCGATCGTAGTGGTGCAGCGTCCGCACCGTCACACCGGCGCGCTCTGCGAATTCCTGCGCCAGATACAATAACGCCTGTCTGTTATTCAAGCCTCAAACCTCCTTCCACTCACATCCTAAGGTCTGACGTAACGTCAGGCGCAAGTGTTTTTTTTGAAAAATTAACTATCACTGAAAAAGTTTTTCGGAAAGCTTCAAAGAGAATCGCAGAATTTGCTCAGGCTAGGGGATTGGATTAAGCTACGGCGTTGATGTTTTTGGTGATTGGTGGAAGAGAGATGAACTTCAAAACCCTAGCGCTCGCCTGCGTCCTGCTTTTCTGCACGACTCTGACAGCCTCGGCACAGGAAACGAAATGCACGCTGAAGCTTACGCAGTTGGCCGTTGCGCCGGAGTTGCGCGGTTTTCGCCTCGGCATGACGATGGAACAGTTTAAAGCGCGCCTGCCGAATCTAGCCATCAGGCCCGCAGACGAGTTTGGCGCAACCGCCATCAACATCTATCCGGAACACAACGACATTACTGACAAGTCGTCTTTTGCAGGAGTCAGAACCATCTCGCTGGAATTTCTGGACGGGCGCGTCGTCATGCTCTGGATAGGTTACGCGCCCGACTTCAAATGGAAAAGCGCGGACGAATTCCTCGGCGGCATGACGCGCTCGCTCAATCTGCCCGACGCATGGCAAACCAAATCCAGAGGGCGGCAATTATCCTGCGACGATTTTCAGGTAACAATCTCCTCCATCGGTGGCAATCCGAGCATACGTTTAGTAGACGAAGCCGCGCACCGCACACTGGAAGAGCGCAAGGCTGCCAAAGAAGAGGCCGCCGAGCCGCAGTAAAAGCAAAAGCAACTTGCTGAAAGCTAGCTGGATGAGGCGTTGAAATGAGACTGCCAAACTCCTGAGAGGAATCTACGTCGCCTTGAGGGTTGCCGACTGTCTTTGACCTTTTTCCTTACTCCGGCTCTTCAAAACAGGCGCGCCCCTCGCGGCAGTTGTGCGGGTGCGCGTAAGAATCATCCGGCCCGGCGGTCTCCATCGTGTTGAGACACCAGTAGACGGCTGTCGTCGAAGCTCCCGTCTGCCATGCGTGCAGATTGCCGACGAAGCTGCCGAACGCCGTCTTTGTTCTCAACAAGCGACAGACGACGGGCTTGCTCGCCTCCGCGTTCTCTTTTATTTCGCTCATCACGTTCCTCATTAACTGGCAGCAGCGAAAATGGCGCGGCGCACCAGCGTCTCGAAGATGGGCACTTTGTAACCGTTCTCTGAAAGCGGCGTCGCATTTTTTACGGCTGACTGCGCTGTCCTGCCCGCCGATTCTTCATTCACAACCTGACCGACGAGCGCGCTTTCGGCGGCGCGTGCCCTGAGCGGAACGGGCGCTGCCGCCCCTAAAATAATTGAAGCGCGCGAGACGCGCCCTCCTGAGCTTTCCAACACGACCGCTACCTCCGCGATGGGCCAATCGAAAGATTCTTTCTCGCCCTGCTTGAGATAAGCGGAGCGCGCTTCAGGCGCGGGAGCGGGCACGCGAATCAACGTGATTAGCTCGTCAGCACCGATGCTGTTCTCGCGCCTGATGTCCTGCTCCGGGGTGAGGAAAAACTCTTCGAGCGCGACTTCGCGCGTGCCCTTTGCGCCCGTCAATTCCAGCCGCGCGCCGAGCGCAACCAGAGCGACAGCAGTCGCGCTCGGATGAACGATGGCGCATAGTTGATTGCCGAAGATGGCGTGATACTGATTCTCGCCCTCTATGGCGAAGCAGCGCTCGCCGCCTTTTTTACGACAATGAAACTGCTCGGAGCGGAAGTACCAACAGCGCGGGCGTTGAAGGAGGTTGCCGCCGACGGTCGCCATGTTGCGTATCTGCGGCGTGGCCGCGTGGCCTGCTGCATCCGAGAGCGCAGTGTAACGCCGCCTGATGGTCGGGTCTGCATCCAGTTGGGCCAAGGTTACCAGCGGCCCAAGATGCAAGCCCGCCTTCGCGTCATCACGAATGCGTTCAAGCCCCTTCAGGTTTCTGATGTTGACGAGACGCTGCGGCGCTTCGAGTCCTTCCTTGAGCCTATCGAGCAAATCAATCCCACCGGCTTTGACGACCGTTTTGCCGTTCATCTGCCCGATGGCCTCGCCCACGGTTGCAGCCTCCGCCCACTCGAATCTGTTCATGAAAGTTTTCCTTTCATCTTCGCACGGCCCAGCGCAGCCAGCATTCGCGCGGGCGTCATCGGCATCTCGTAGAGACGCACGCCCGTCGCGTTATAGACGGCGTTGGCAATCGCCGCGACGGTCGGAATCGTCGCAGGCTCGCCGATGCCTCCTGCGTCCGTAGAGTTTCGTCCCACGTATTCTTCAATCACAACGGCCTCGATCTTCGGCGTCTCGCGCGAGCCGACGATTTTGTATTGTTCCAGATTCGGGTTGACCATCAGGCCGGTGTTACGGTCGAGCAGTCGATTTTCATAGAGAGCATACGAGATGCCCTGTATGACGCCGCCGTTAATCTGGCTTTCGAGCGCCAGTGGATTGACCGGGCGACCGCAATCGTGAACGGCGACGACGCGCTCAACTTTAATAACTCCGGTTTCCGTATCAACCGCGACCTCGGCAAACTGTACGCCGCCATAGTGGCCCATCCCAAAGCCGAAAAACGCCGCCTCGTTCTTGAAAGCGAATCCGCCGTAATCGTCCGAGCGGCTGGCGCGAGCCGCAATTTGCTCTGTCTTTAAACGCGCCGCCGCCTGTTTGAATGTCAGCAGCAGCCGCTTTCCGCTGCCGCTTGCTGAATTACCGTTTCCCCCGCGCGTGAAAATCGCGCCGTCGCGCATTTCCAGTTGTCCGCGTGTCGTGTTGAACTGCGGAGCTATCTGTTCAAGCATCTGCTGCTTGACGTTGTAGGCGGCGTTGCGCGCGGCGGGCGTAATCGAGCCTGTCGTCATGCTGCCGCCCGAAGCTGGCCCACCCGGAAACGACGTATCGCCAATCTTAATCGTGATGTCTGTGGGACGCAGGCCAAACTCTTCTGCCACAACCTGCGCCAGCGCCGTGCGGATGCCGCCGCCGATGTCCTGTACGCCCGAAAGCAACTCAACGGAGCCGTCGCGCGTTAAGCGAACTTCCACGGATGAGTCCAGATTGATTAAGCGATACCAGACGGACTGTGCTACGCCCAAGCCTCGCTTGGTTGGCCCAGCGTCAGCGCCGGGCGCGTGGCGTTTAGACCAACCGGCGCGTTCTGCCCCGATGCGACGTTCTTCACGACGGGCAGGGCTTTCATCAATCTTGTCGCGCAGCGCGAGCGGGTCAATCTCCAGGCGCTCGGCCAGTTCATCAATCAATTGTTCGAGCGCAAAGCAGCCTTGCGGGTGTCCGGGCGCGCGGAAGGCTGCGGCAGGGCCAGCGTGCGTGAAGATGTCAGACTCTTCTGTCAGGACGTTCGGGCACTTGTACATGTTCTGCGCAGGCCCGCCTGTGCCCGCGCCCGTGCCTGTGCCCGCCGTGCCGTAGCATTGCAGGTGAATCGCCGTCAGGCTGCCGTCGCGCTTCGCTCCGATCTTCAAATTCTGCACGGAGTCCGGGCGGTTTCCGACAGAGAGATGCTCGTCCTTACGATTCAGCATCAGGCTCACAGGCGCTCCGGCTTTCTTCGACAAGTGCGTTGCGAGCACGCCGTAGTTGCCCGCGCCAAATTTCGCGCCGAAGCCGCCGCCCATATACTCTGTGATAACGCGCACCTTGCTTTTAGGTAGCTTGAAGATTTCCGCCAGTTCGTCGCGCACGCTCGAAGTGCCCTGCGTCGAAGAGTAGACGACGAGTTCGTCTGCACGCCAATCTGCGACGACGCCGTGTGTTTCGAGCGCAGAGTGTGTCTGTACCTGCGTGCGAAACTCTCCCTCGACCGTTATGTCAGCTTCAGTGAAACCCTTCTGAACATCGCCGAGCGGTTGCCCGCGTGGCCCACCCCTGACAGGCCCGCGCACGTTACCCTTCTGCGGCACGCCCGCTGGCCCACCGCCGCCGCCAGCCGTCGCCGCCTGATCCGCCGGGCCGGGAAAGACGAGCGGCGCATCAGGCTTTCGGGCTTCTTCCAAGTCTGTGACGAACGGCAGCACTTCATAGTCAACACGGACAAGACGCGCAGCTTCATCTGCATCCCTCTGTGTCGTGGCGGCAATCGCCGCGATGGGCTGCCCTGCGAAGCGTACAATCGGAAATTTGCCCGACAACTCTTTCGACTTATCGCGAAGCTCCGCGTTACCGAGCACGCGGTCAAGGACGTGTACGGCGCGCACCGCCGGATGGCGCTCTGCCGCGCTCGTGTCAATCGAGCGTATGCGTGCGTGCGGGTGCGGCGAAGTGACGAGCCGCGCATAGAGCATACCGGGCAGGCGCACGTCAGCCGTATAGCGCGCCGTGCCCGTCACCTTCGCGCGCCCATCAACGCGCGGCGTCCGCTTGCCTATGACCGAGAGCTTAGCGTTAAGCGCAAGCGGCGGCGGTTCATCAAGCGGAATCATCCGTTCGACATCCGTCATAATCGCGCCGACGATGCCTGATGGCAGACGCTCTTTGCGCATCGGCTTCGTCTCTTTTTTGCTTTTGGCTTCCCTAGCCTGTTCCGTCGCCGCTTTCGGCACGGGCGGCTCGCCCGTAGGGGCAGAGGCCGGGCCAGCCTTGGCCGGAGCGCTCGATGCTGGCCTTGATTGTCTCTTCTTCTTTCGTCGCTGTCCCTGCAAACGCGTGCTCATCTCTTATTCGTCTCCCTTCCTGCGGCGACCACCTTGTGCGGCGGCAAGCGTCGCCTCGAAGACTTTCGGGTATGTGCCACAGCGACAGAGATTGCCGCTCGTCGCCGTCTTCACGTCTTCGAGCGTCGGGTTGGATTTACGTTTGAGCAGGGCCGCGCAACTCATAATCATGCCGGGCGTGCAGAAGCCGCACTGCATCGCGTCGTGCTCGATGAAGGCTTCCTGAACGGGGTGTAATTGTTCGCCATTTTTTTCGGCGAGTCCTTCAATCGTCGTCACCGCGCGCGCTCCGACATCAATTGCCAGCGTCATGCAGGAACAGACGGGCACATCGTCGAGCCAGACCGTGCAGGCTGAACAAGAGCCGCGATCACAGACGACCTTCGTGCCGGTCAATCCGAGATCGAAGCGCAGGGCTTCGGCCAGCGTCGTGCGCGGCTCAACCTCTGCGCGGCGAAGCTTATTGTTAACACGAAGGCTGATGTTAACGCGCCCCGGCCCGACGACCTTCGGCTCTGCTACAGCGGCTACTGCTTCACTCGCGCCGAGCAGCCCTGCATCGAGAATCGCCGCGCCCGCCGCCGTCAAGCCCGCGCCTTTAAGAAAGCCGCGACGGCTCACGCCAGCTTGTTTGTCATTTTCCTGCTTGTTCTCTATTTCTTTCGGCATCGCTTCGCTCCTCTGTCAAAGCCCTTCGTGATAACAAACGCCCGCCACGCTTTGGTGTAAGTCCCGGATCAAAACAACGAGCGGGAAGGCTCATCGGCGGTCAGAAAGATGAATCATTGAAGTAAAAGTTACGCGCGCCGACAGCGCCCCGTCAAGAAGAAAGGCAAACCGAAGAAAGTAAAAGTAAAAAGGCAAAGAGAAAGGTAAAAGGCAAAAGTTTAGGGAAACCGCTTTTAATAAAGTTGGCTTCCCCTGACTTTTGCCTTTTACTTTTTTACTTCTGCTTTCCTTTGGCCTTTACGAAATTACGGCTGGTTTTTCCAGCGGGCGTGGGGCTTCTTCCGGCGCGACGGGCGCGGGCGTGACGCGGCACTTCGGTTTGGCTGGCGCGGGTGCAGCATGAATCTTGATGAGAGTGTTGCTATTGATAATCGTCTTGTTCAGCACCGCGTCGAAGTTTTCCGACAGTCGGATTTGAATGTTTGTCTCGACAAACTTTCGTGCGAAGCGTTGCGTGTCTGGCAATTCCCTCTTCGGAAACGCGGCGGGCTTAGCGCGCGGCAACGCGGACGGCTCGGCTTCTCGTCTCCATTGAAGCTGAGCTATCTGGTCATCAACACGAACCGGCCCATAAGTCTCGTCAAAGATGGGGTAATCTGTGAAATTACGGGCGATGAGGATAGCCTTTTGACCGTCAGCCGCAGCGGCATCGTCCGCCTCTGTAAATTCCCAGTTCTGTTCAGCCTCAGTCGAAATGTCTGCGACGAAGTTATCCTCAGACGGCTCGGCTACGTCTAATGGCTGGCGATGTCCGAGGTCAGCGGCCTTCGGCGTCGCGCGTGCAAAGCTGAATGTCCTGTTGCCGCGCGTCGCCTTGATTTCGTTTGTGCTGTTGCAGTCGGTCGCGCTTGCCTGCATACGCGCCAGGAGTTCGGAGTATTGCCGTGCGTCGACGCGACGCGATTCCGGCGTGGTGAAAGTCCAGAAGATGTTCAGCAACTCGGCCCTGAATCTTTCCTGCGCGGCATGTTTCAGATTTGCCAGTTGGTCAAAGGCGCGGGGCGTCGCGGTCAGTAAGACCAATGCGACCAGCGTGACGTATTTGGATTTGAGCCTCATCGTTCCCTGCCTTTCGGCGTCTCGACGGCGGGTCTGCCGGGGTTTTTCGTAGACGGACGGGATTACCGCAATATCCGCTCTTGCCGGTTAAAGAACTCTGGTCAAGGCGATCAGGAATCGCCTTTGTCAATGGCCTCGGCCCGGAAAGCTTGGCCTAAGACACAAAGATTTTCATACTCTAAGCTGCAAACGCACCGAGCAGCAATTTAGTTTCAAAACTTCTCTGGCCTTGAGTAGGTCAATCTTCACTTAGCCATCTTGCGGCTTATTATGCCTTTACTTGGGCCGGGGCGGTGTAAAAAGTTCGTAAAAAGTGCTGAAGCCTCCCGCGAGCATTCTTGCTGACATTGGCGCTGCCTGTTATTCACCTCCGGGCTTCTGAAAGTTCCACTAATCGGCGGGCATACGATTCGGTCAAAGGGGCTACGGTTTCGGGTAAGAATCGGGCGTTTCCCTTAGAAAAAGATGATTTAGCGGCGGTTAGTCGCGGCCTGGGCTTACGGCACGGCATTTGTTAATACCCTGACGGCAACAGCCCCGACCGTGTTGCCGACCGCCGAAGCGGAAGTTTTCCGAAAACCCTTTACCTGAGAGGAAACCCGAAGATGAAGAGAATGAATTTCAAGAGCTACAAAATCGCTCACATCCTTCTCCTGCTGTCGTTTTTAGTGATGGGGCTGGCGACAAACGCTTCGGCACAGTGGAGCAGCCGTATTCCGATTGAAAAAATCGGCGGAAAACTGGTGGACATCAAGGTCGGCGAGATTACTCTCGAAGCAATAGACTTTCGCGACCAGACGGCGCACTTAAGCGTCGGCCTCGACATCAGGAATTCTTTCGTGCCTGTCAGCCTGAAGGATTTCGACTACCGGCTGAGCCTCTTCGATCAGGAGCTAATCGAAGGAAGGCACAACGGCACGCTCAAGGTCGGAAGAAATTCGCGCGTCAATCTGCCGCTGGTCGTTAATCTGCGCTCGATTCCAGGCGTCGTCTGGCAGGCGTTCAGCAATCGCGGGCAGGTCAGGTATCAACTGGATGCGGGCTTTACACTCCCGCTCTACATCATGGAGCGACGCTTCGACCAGAGCTTTTCCGGACAAGTCCCGCTCAGGTCATTAGTTGATGTCGCCTCTATCCTGCGCGCCCGAAGCTGGTAAGAGACAGGTAGCAGAACAATTCCTCTTGCTTACAAGAGACCGGAGTTCAAAATCAGAATTCCGGTCTCTTTTCTATTTCTAAAATCAGAAACAGCTTGCCTTTCGTGATACTCTTGCGCCATGAAGAGCGGCGTCAGCGAGATTATCGGTCAGGCTATCTTCGGCGATGGCGCGAGAGGAACGGCCTATCGCGCTTTGCGTCCGCTGTTCTGTGCCTCGTGCGGCGGCGTCGTGGCGGCGGGAGAGATGTTCACGCGCGACCCGCACGCAGGAGGGCAAGGCTTGCGGCTCTGGCCGCGCTGTCAGGCTTGCGTGCCCTTCGCCTTTGCGCCCGGCGGCACGCAATCGCGTTCCCCTCTGCTTGAATCGCTGCTCAAGCCGACAAAGCAGGAAGAGACGACAACCGCCAGGCCCTTCGTAAATGAGCAAGAGACGAAAGACAAGCGCGCGAAGACTGCCGACGCGATGCGCCAGCGGCTCGGCCCGGCACTCGAACGCACACGCCGCACACGCTCCGGCAATCGCCAGAGATGAGTTGTCATCATCGGTCTTAATCTGAAGGAGACAAACTGTTATGAGCAAACTATGCCGGTGCGCGGCGCTCTTGTTGTTGCTATTGCCCGCGCACGCCTTCGCACAGGAAGACATTCCATTCTTTACGACAGATTTTCCGCCGCAGGAATTTAAGGACAGGCGCGCGGCTGTCTACGCAGCCATCGGCGATTCGGTGGCCGTGATTCAGGGTGCGCCAAGCCCCGCCGGATACACGCGCTTTCGTCAATCCAACGAGTTTTATTATCTCTGCGGCGTCGAAGTGCCGCACGCTTATCTGGCGCTGCTCGGAGCGCAGCGTCGTACGATTCTCTATCTGCCGCACCGCAACGAACGACGCGAGCGCTCTGAGGGCAAAGTCTTGTCTGCGGAAGATGCAGAGATGATTAAGCAATTGACGGGCGTGGACGCAGTCCTCAGCACGGAGGTGATGGCGGAGCATCTTGGTGGCTACGCTCGCAGCGGAAGCGGGCGCATCGTCTGGACGCCCTTTAGTCCTGCTGAAGGAATGGCGATGAGTCGTGATCTGGCGACACGCGTCATCGCAGACATCGCAGCCGACCCCTGGGACGGACAGTTGCCGCGTGAAGGCCGTTTCATACAACTGATACGCACGCGTTATCCGCAACTCGAAGTCCGCGATTTGACGCCCGTGCTCGACCGCCTGCGTTTGATTAAGAGCCAGCGCGAGATCGCTGTGATTAAGAAAACAACTCAACTATCCGGGCTGGCTTTGATGGAAGCGATGCGCTCGACCGAGCCTGGGCAGATGGAATACGAGTTGGACGCGGTGGCGAAGTATATCTACTACAGGCACGGCGCGCAGGGCGACGCTTATTATTCGCTCATCGCCAGCGGGCGCAACGCCTGGTGGCCGCACTACAACGCGGGCAAGCGGAAAATGCTGGACGGCGATTTTTTGTTGATGGACTACGCGCCGGATGTCGGCTATTACATGAGCGACGTGACGCGTATGTGGCCCGTCAACGGCAAGTTCAACAATTGGCAGCGAGAGCTTTACAGCTTTTATCTGGACTGCTATCGCGCGATTTTGAAAGCCATCCGTCCCGGTGTGACGGCCAGCGTGATTATGCAGGAGGCCGCGCAGGAGATGGAACGCGTGCTGGCGCGTTCGCGCTTCTCGAAGCCTACGTATGAGAGCGCTGCTCGCCAGTTCGTCGCAAGCTATAAAGAAGAGGCTCAAGACCCGCAGGCTTCGCTCGGCCACTGGGTCGGGATGGCGACGCACGACGTTGGCGACGATAGCGGGCCGCTGCGCCCCGGCATGGTCTTTACGATTGAGCCGCAGTTCCGCATCCCTGAAGAGAAGATTTACATTCGCCTCGAAGACATGATTGTGATTACAGACAAGGGCGCGGACATCCTGTCAGACTTCGTGCCGATGGACATTCCCGGCATCGAAAAGCTGATGCGCGAAGAAGGTATCCTGCAACGCTATCCGCGCGATAAGATGGTCAAGCGATAAAAAAATCCATAGTCCAAAGCCATTCTTGACTTTGGACTATGGACTTCAGACTTTGGGTTCTCTTCTATCGTCGTCCGTGTGCGATCTTCGCGGCTTCGGGCAACGAGCGCAGTCGAAGCATCGAGATGACGCCGAAGAGTGGGCCAACGGCGAGCGCCGCAAAGGCGTAGCGCCAGCCGATTGTCTCAACCAGCTTTGGAATCAACTGAATTGAGGCCATCGTCAGTAGAAATCCGCAGCAGGTTTGCAGCGTCAACGCCGTGCCAATATAGCGCGGGTCGCCGAGTTCCGTCACGCAGGTTGAGAATTGCGCCGAATCAGCGACGACCGTTGCGCCCCAGACGGCCGCCACTGTTAAGAGGAGCACAGGCGAGCCGCCGAACAGCAGGCCGATGATAATGCAACAGCTAGCGCTCGCGGCCATCGCCCATGAAGTGACGACGGTGCGGCCCACGCGGTCGGCGATAAGGCCACCAGCTACGCAGCCAATCGCGCCGCTGCCGATAACCAGAAAGGAAGCGATTTCAGCCAACGCAGGCTGGCTTCCCTGTTCCGCCAAGCTCGCGCGAATCATCACGGGCGTCCAAGTCCACATCGCGTAGAGTTCCCACATGTGGCCGAAGTAACCGAAGTTTGCCAGCCGCACGCTGCGTTCTCGAAAGACGGTCAAAACCTGCCTGACATCAAACTTCGCGGCAGGCAGAGCATACGGCCCGTCACCGACGAAGAGCAGCACAATCAAGCCTCCCGCGAGGGCCAGCGCGGAGACGAACAGAACGTTGTGACGCCAGAGGGGGCTTCCGAGTCCGTTAATCAAATATGGCGAAGCCTTGCCGAGCGTCAACGCCCCGACCAGCACGCCGAGCGCCATTCCGCGCCCGTGCTTAAACCACGTCGCCATGATCTTCATTCCCGGCGGATAGACGCCCGCCAGAAAGAGACCCGTGAAAAAACGCAGCGTAATGCCAATCGCAGCATCGTGTGCGAAGAGGCCGAAAAGCGCGTTGACGACTGCTCCGGCAAAGGCTGCGAGGGCAAACAGGTGACGCGCGTTGATGATGTCCGGCAGATTAAGCAAGGCACTTAGAAGCGTGCCCGCGACGAAGCCTAGTTGGACGGCCAGCGTAAACCAGGCCGCGCTCGTTTCACTCAAGCGCCATTCCGTACTAATCGCGGGCATGACAGCGGAGGCGCTGAACCACAGTGTCATCCCCAGCAACTCTGCTATTGCCAGCAAGACCAGCACGCGCCAGCGCTCACCTCTCGCCGCCGGTTCAATCTCCATCGCAGTCGCGCTTTGCATCTCGCTCTGGCGTCCGGTCTTGTCTCGCATCTGAAATTGAAGAACGCTTGCGCTCTATCAAAGCACAAACAGACAAAGACACAAAGGCACGAAGAACTTGAATCTTCTTCGTGCCTTTGTGTCTTTGCGTTAAGTTTCTGTCGAAAACCCTTTGAGCTAACTGCTCGTCAGTTGCGGTGCGACGTAGCGCACGAACTTCAGCGCGGCGAGCTTCGACAGTTTCTCAATCGGCAGCCGCCCGATGACGAGCTTGCCTGTCTTCGGCTCAAGCACAACTTCAAAACCGAGTTGCTTGAGTTGCGCCATCGTCTCCGGCGTTTTATCCGTCAGCCAGATTTGCACCTCGGCTTTACCTTCACGGATAAACCTGGATTCATCCGCGCCGGGCTGCGAGTTTTTCTTCACCAGCCGCTCGATGACGTTGATGATTGACGGATGCAGCTTGGTGAGCATCTCCTGCCGTTTGCGCTCTTCCGGCGAGAGCGCCACGGCGCGGTCGGCTGCTCCATCAGCCATAAATGTCCCTGAAGCCTTGCTGGTCGGCGGAGGAGGCGGTGATTTCGCCGCTTCCTTAACCCTCATTGACCTACGCATGGCTACACCACCTCCGCCGCCGCCTCCGCCGCCGCGCGTTCGACCTCTGCTCTTATCGGCGTTGCCTAAAACGCGATAGTTTAGTGCGGCCCCAGTCTGCACCGGAACAGCAGCCTTTTGATCCTCTTCGCCAAACACGCCCTCACGGCTGACGCCCTCCGGCATCTCGACGGGCACTTCGACGCGACGCGGCACGCCTCCATCCGTGACGGTCATCTCTTCGACGGCGACAAACGAAGTGAATTGCGTCATCAAGCGATATTCGAGGCCGAGTTGCGTGATTGTTTCCTGCAATTCAGGACGCATCTGTCCGTGCTGCGCGCCGTTGTAATCCTGGCCCATCAAATCATCAATGCGCGTTCGCGCCCAGAGCGTCGCCAGCACATCGTGCTGCGTCTGCCGCTCAGGCAATTCAATTGGAATCTCGCGTACAAAATCGCGGCCCGACATCTTTCCTTTCAGGCGAATCACGCCGCGCTTGCTTCCTGTGTAGCGCCCCGAAAGAATGACCGGCTTGGCGCTAAACAAATCCGGGATGCGCTGCGGGTACACGTCTGTGACCGGCAGTCCAGCCCAGTCAACGGTGATGTCCGTCAAGAGCGGACTGCGCACGCGCTCGTGAAAACGACGCGCAGCCGCCGAGCCGTCATCATTCAACGACACGTACTCGACTTCGCCGCGCCCGTATTCCGCCATCTTGTCTAACAGAAAGCGATTGACGGAACTGCCGATGCCAAACGAAAAGACGCGTGCGTTCGAGTGCTTCTGCACCTCAGCGATAATCGACATGTCGTCGCCGACGTAGCCGTCCGTCATAAAGCAGACGATGCGTATGTGGTCTGCAGCGTCCGACGGTTCGAGCGCCGCGCGAATCGCCTTCATCATCTCTGTGCCGCCGCCGCCCTCTCTCGTCTCCAAAAACTTCTGAGCCTTCGAGAGATTCTCTTTCGTCGCAGGGACGGGCTGCGGAAAGAGTATGCTGGTGTCGCCCGCAAACGTAATCAGATTGAAAGTGTCCTGCGGATACATTCCATCGAGCGCCAGCTTCATTGATTCCTTCGCCTTCTCAATCGGAAAACCGCTCATCGAACCCGACGTGTCGAGCACGAAGACGATCTCTTTCGGCGTCACGTCTTCGGCGGTCACGCGGTCGGGGGGTTGCAGAATCAAAGTGAAGAAGCCACCACGGTCTGAGCGATGCGTGAGCACTGCATCTTCCACCTTACGGCCCGCCACGTCATACTTCAGGATGAAATCCTTATTGGGAATCGTCTCTTTATCTTTGAGACGAACGACCGCACGACCGCCGCCGTGCCTTTCGACATCAACCTCATGAGAATTCGATTTCAACTCGTCAAGCGGCACGCCCGTATCAAGCGTCACTTCGACGGAAATATCGTGGCCTGCGCGCGTGCCCTTGGCCGCGACCTGCGGCGTAATGCGCGAGCCGTCCGGCACGCGTGTAGTGTCGGGTGAGAAGCCACCGCCCTGCTGCCCTGTCGGCGCGCCCGAAACATAGCGTGGGCCAACGACCATCGGAAAGACAAACTCATAAGAGCCGTCTTCATACTTCAACGTCTGGACGTAGCTGAGCGTCACCGTCACGCGCTCGCCCGGCATGATGTTGGCGACCGATTGCGTGAAGATATTGGGCCGCTCCTGATCGAGCAGGCTCGCTACCTGTCCAGCATTCTTCGCAGCATCATAAACGGCTTGCGCCTGTTCGCGCCGCATGATTTTTCCTTTCACCGTGCGGTCGGCGACGAGCATCGTCATATCGTCAACCGCCGCGTTCTGCGGCAAGGGAAACGTGTAAACAGCTTCAATCTTATCCTTGAACGGATTCTCAAACTCCTGCGTGACAGAAACGCGAGAGAGAAAGCCGCTAATCTCGGCTTTCACGCTGGTGTGTTTGAGCGGACAGACGCCCTTCAATTTTCCACTCGCGTCTACAACCTGCAACGCGCCCGGCGTTTCATCTTCGGCTTTAGCAGCGCGTGTCGTCTTCGCACCCTGACGTGCCGCAAAGAACATCACACCGGCAATCATCAACGCCAGCACGAGCATCGCTCTCATCAAAGGATTTCGGTACATCAGACTTCTCCTCTTAAAAAAATAGGCGCGAGGGTTCGGCGCGAACGCAAGCCTGCGCCGCGCGTTAATCTTGATTAGCTCACCTGCTTACTTAGACACTCAACATCAACCCTAGTTCCAAAACATTACTGTCATAGAACGCGCCGCGCCTTCGGGCTTGCAATTACTTTTTAATTTCCTGAAAGCAATTCTTCGCGCCTTCTTGAGAGCGGCAAACAAAAGGCGGCGCTCCTTACGCGAAGAAGCACCGCCTGAATTGAGATTGGAAAAGCTCAGCCTAGGGCCAGCGTTAATACAGATTAAAGTTATATTCAATCTGAATATGTTGTGAGACTGCCCGCCCATCCTTCATCGCCGGACTAAACCGTATCTGTCTGGCCGCCGCTATCGCTCGCTCCGTCAATCCATACGGTAAGCCTGACACTGCCCTGATGTTC